>NZ_AP028142.1:0-1200000 GCF_030297675.1 Polynucleobacter sp. HIN11 | reverse complement strand
ATCGTCGCCCACCAAATCAAAAGCAATCAAAGTATCAGTTGATCAATTCAGAATTCAAGGGGCGCGTCTTCAGTTTCGAGATGGGCAAACCAAGTTCGCCGATGATCTAGGACCGTTTTCTTTGAATCTCAAACAACTTAGTAATTATCGACTAGCATCTGATGAGCCTGGTGTGGAGGGTTTGTATGAGCTCGATCTGGGTAGGGTTGACGTGCTCATTCCATCACTCAATAAGATGGTGGTATTTGACAAAGTTCAAGCCTCGGGAGGAGTTAGTAGTCCAGAGCCCGATCAGCTTGATGCTAAGCTAACCCTCAAACTCGATGCTGGAGTATTGGATTTCCTCTTTCATCTCGAGCCTAAACAAAATTTAATCAAGATCGATGTCGCAATCGATAACCTATCTGTTACCCCAGTCGTTACTTTGTTACCAGCCAACAACCCCTTACAAACCAACTCAGGCGTCATGTCTGGCAAATTGGAATATCAAACTCGCCAAGGGCTATGGTCAACCGTGGGTGAGCTAAGCCTTAAGAATATTGAAATCACGGAAGGTAAGCCTAGACAGGCTTTCATAAAATGGCGCCAAGCCGATTTCAAGCAAATTGATCTTCGTAAATTAGCGAGTGGCAAAACATCACTCACGATTGATGAGGTTTTGTTTGATCAGCCCGACTTTAAGTACGACCTTGATGAGCAAGGGTTCTCCAACATTCGTCGGATGTTTTCTAAACCTGCCCCAAGCACATCCACAGGGTCAGAGCCTGCGACAAGTGCAGCAGACGCAAAGTCATCGAATTTTGAGCTCGACATTAAAGCTATCAAATTACGAAATGGCATTGTGCATTTTGCTGATTTAGCCGTGGTTCCACAGTTGCAAACCGATATTCGCAAACTCAATGGTTCCTTGCTCGGCGTGAGTAATGTTCCTGGCCGCTATGCGGCGATCGCTCTTGACGGATTGATTGCGGATCGCGGCAGTTTTCGAGCAAAAGGTCAGGCTGCCTTTGAAGATCCGCGGCGTAATCATGACGTGTTGTTTGAATTTAAGAATGTTCCGCTGAAAACTGCCAATGCATATTTCATGAAATACGCTGGGTATGCCATTCAAGATGGACGCTTAGATCTCATGTTAAATTACAGGGCCAAAGATGCTGAACTGGTTGGTCAAAATCGTTTCGTCATCAAAGATATTGAACTCGGGGAAGAGGTACCTAATTTTCAGGGTCGGCGCTTACCTCTGCGTCTGGCGATTGCCTTGCTGGAGGACTCCGACAACGTGATTGATATCTCGCTGGGAATCAAAGGGAACGTTGATTCTCCCGAGTTCTCGGCGACGGGCCTCGTTTGGCAAGCGATTCGTACTGTTCTCACCAATATTGTCACTGCACCATTTCGAGCATTGGCATCCTTATTGGGCCTGCAAAGCGATACGCCGATTCATGCAGTATTGGGCGAGAGCTCTTATTTGCCGGTTGATCAGGAGAAGCTTGATAAATTGGCAGGGGTTTTAGTAAAGCGCCCTCATGCCACGATTGAATTTGTCGGGGGCTATGATCCGAATGCTGATAAAGCAGCCTTAGCTAGGGCGCGTGCTGATCACGCTATTCTGAATGCTGCCGGATTTAAATTGAGTCCTCAAGAACCCCTCCCAACCCCCAGCCTTTCGGACCCTCGGGTTCAATCTGGAGTCAAATCAGCGTATGGACAACAAGTCGGCCGAATTAAATTAGCGCAGCGTTTGATTTCACTGCCTGATAATGAAGCGCGCTATCAGCAACTCCGCAATGAGCTCATTCAAAGTTATGCAGTGAGCGATGCAGAGCTATTGCAATTAGCAAGCGCACGAGCCAATCGCGCAAAAGAGTTGATGGTTGCACAGCAGCCCAATTTAGCTGAACGAATTACTATAGGAGCATCCAAGGCGGTCAGTGCCGATCAAGAGGGTATTCCTCTGGGCATTTCCTTGGGCAGTAAAAAATAATACTAACAAAGTACATTTATTTTTGAGTTAATTAGCCCCACCTCTTTTATTGCCGCTTGCACGATTGTGTTAGTGGCGTATTTCATTTTTGGAGTGACCGGTTTTGGGTCATCGATTATTTCGGTGCCGGTACTTGTTTTGTTCTTTCCTCTACAGGTCGTTGTGCCAATTATGGTGATACTCGATCTATGCGCCGCATTCTATTTGGGCACAAAGTCATTCGATGCGGCCGATAAGAAAGAACTCAGCTGGTTACTGCCATTTAGTTTTATCGGTATGGTGATTGGTATCACCTTGTTGTTAAAGGCTCCGCCAGAGCCCCTGCTGATCACTTTAGGCGCCTTTGCTGCATTTAATGGCTTGCGAGTTTTAACCAAGAAAAAATCCGCACCCATGCACACCATCTCGCAGTATTGGTCGATGCCCTTTGGGATCGCCGGAGGAATTTTTACAGCATTGTTTGCTACAGGCGGACCCATCTATGCATCGTATTTAGCGATGCGTTTTAACCAACCCAATACACTCCGCGCAACCATGGCTTTTGCCATTCTGATCTTCGTATTCTTGCGTCTGATCTTTATGCTGGTTACAGGCCTAATATTGAACTGGGAGGTTTTGGGCCTTGCATTATTTCTGGTGCCCTGTATGGTGATTGGTCTTTGGGTTGGCTCAAAAACCCATCAGCGCTTGAGTATTCATCATATGCAATTAGCCTATGGCAGCATTTTGGTATTTGCGGGATTAGTTCTGTTAATGAAGCAACTGTTTTAGGTGATAGACTCGACGCATGACAATGAAAATAATGATTGCTGGATTAGTGATTGCCAGTACATTGAGCTTATCAGCTTGTGGCACGGTACAGTCAGCCGCGCAAGCCGATTGCACGGCAGTGGGCTTGCGGGTTGGAACCCCCGACTTTGAAGCCTGCTTTAAAGCCCGTGTCCGAGAAAGGGAAATGGACTACAGCAATACCTTTTTGCCGAGTTCCAATTAATCTAATCCGGTAGTAGCTGGACTCTCTGCCGTACTTCAGGGTTAACCCTGATTCCGGAGATCTTGAGCCATATCAATTACTTAGATGGGTAGATCAATTACATTGATTTCAATCTTTAAAAGGTCACGTAACACGATCTTTTAAATAACTATTTAGAGAGACTAAAACAGCATGAATCACCCAAAGCCCTCTAGCGAAATCAAGGCGGTTGCCATTGCCAGCGCGGATGACCTTCGTGAGCGAATTCGGCAAAAAAGTAAATTAAAAGGGCGGCAAGCGGATGATGCATCGTTGGCCGAAGTAAAAAAACTGATCGGTGATGGCCCATATCGACGTGACCTGCTGATTGAGAACTTGCATCTGATGAATGATGCATACCGCGCTTTACATGATCGTCATTTAGCCGCCCTTGCCAAGTTAATGAACTTGCCGATGGCTGAGGTTTATGAAGTTGCCACTTTCTATCATCACTTCGAAGTCGTGCGTGGTAATGATCCAGTTGCTGATATTACGGTGCGGGTATGCGATGGATTGTCATGCGAGTTGGCGGGGGCTAAGCAGTTATTGGAGCGCTTGCCAGCGATTCTCGGTAATGCGAAGACCAAAGTGATTGCAGCTCCTTGTGTAGGTCGCTGTGAGCAGGCTCCAGTGGCGGTAGTGCATCAATACCCTGTATTGTTTGCGGATGCAGAAAAGGTTTCAAAAGCAGTTAAAAATCGTCAACTGACTCATCCTAAGGCAAAGGATGATGCTCAATTTGAGCCCGCAGACTTTGCGCAGCAAGCCGTAAGCCCTGAGCAAAAAGCTAATGAGGTATCACCCGCATATGTGGGTTATGAGGCCTATTGCGCAAAAGGTGGCTACGCTTTAGTCAAAGAGTTTGATGGCGGTAAGCGCGAGGTCGAGTCCATCATTAAGGCGATGGAAGATTCTGGTTTGCGTGGTCTTGGTGGTGCTGGATTTCCGGCCGGACGCAAATGGCGGATTGTGAAGGATCAACCGGCACCTAAGCTCATGGCGGTCAATATTGACGAGGGCGAACCCGGAACATTTAAAGACCGTACCTATTTAGAGCGCGACCCTCATCGCTTCCTTGAGGGAATGTTGATTGCTGCGCGCGTGGTTGGAATTGATGCTTGTTACATCTATTTGCGTGACGAGTATCACGGCTGCCGCGAGTTGCTTGATGCCGAGATTAAAAAACTTCAAGCGCATGCATCGTTCAAGTTACCGCTGATTGAGTTGCGCCGGGGAGCGGGTGCCTACATCTGTGGTGAAGAGTCTGCCATGATTGAGAGTATTGAGGGTAAGCGGGGCGAGCCCAGAATGCGTCCTCCTTATATTGCACAAGTTGGCTTATTTGGTCGACCCACGCTTGAGCATAATTTTGAAACCTTATATTGGGTGCGCGACATCATCGCGCGTGGACCGCAATGGTTCAGCTCCTTTGGTCGCCATGATCGCAAAGGCTTGCGCAGCTTTAGCGTGAGTGGTCGAGTGAAATATCCTGGTGTCAAACTTGCACCAGCTGGTATCACTATTCAGGAGCTCATTGATGAGTATTGCGGCGGTATGCAAGAAGGTCACACCTTCTATGGCTATCTACCTGGCGGTGCCTCAGGTGGTATTTTGCCAGCGACCATGAATACCATTCCATTGGATTTTGATACTTTGCAGCCTTACGGGTGTTTTATCGGTTCCGCAGCTGTGATGGTCTTTAGTCATCAAGATAAGGCACGCGATGCAGCCCTAAACGTGATGCGCTTTTTTGAGCACGAGAGTTGTGGTCAATGCACCCCGTGTCGGGTTGGAACCAGTAAAGCCGCGCAATTGATGCAGGCACGTGTATGGGATCAGGCTACTTTGGAGGATTTGTCCACGGTCATGGTAGATGCCTCTATTTGCGGTCTTGGGCAAGCAGCACCAAACCCCATACGTTGCATCCATAAATATTTCCCCCACGAAATTGCATAACCGCTTAGATAGGGAGCTTAAGGCGTGAACGCACCAGTCAATCCGCAAGAACTAGCATTGCAAACCGTTGAGTTCAAACTCGATGGCAAGACGATCGTTGCCTATGATGGTGAGACCATCTTGAAAGCAGCCAAACGCCATGGAATTGATATTCCCCATCTGTGCTTTAAGGATGGCTATCGTCCTGACGGTAATTGCCGCGCATGCGTGGTTGAGATCAATGGCGAGCGCACCTTGGCACCTAGTTGTTGCAGAGCCGCCACTGCCGGCATGGAAGTCAAAGCCAATAGCGAGCGTGCCCTAAAGAGCCAAAAATTGGTGCTTGAGATGCTGCTCTCCGACATGCCTGATGAAGGCTATAAATGGGTCGGTGATAGCGATGCTGAGCGTGAGCGTCAGCAGCATGGGGAGCTCAGTGAGTGGGCCAGTCGTCTTGATGTAGCGGTTCGTCCTGAACTTAAGGCCTTGCGCCGTCACCAACCTGCAGCTGATTTATCGCATCCTGCGATGGCTGTTAATTTGGATGCGTGTATTCAGTGCAACCGTTGCGTACGCGCTTGTCGTGAAGAGCAGGTGAACGATGTGATTGGTTATGCGATGCGTGGCGCACATAGCGAAATCGTCTTTGATTTGAATGATCCGATGGGCACCAGTACCTGCGTTGCTTGTGGCGAATGTGTACAAGCCTGCCCAACAGGCGCTTTGATGCCAAAAACTCATATTGGTTCACAAGCAGTTGATCGTAAGGTGGATTCGGTATGCCCATTCTGTGGGGTGGGCTGTCAAATTACCTACAACGTGAAAGACGAAAAAATTGTGAGCGTGGATGGCCGTGATGGTCCAGCAAATCACAGCCGCTTATGCGTGAAGGGTCGATTCGGGTTTGATTATGTACATAACCCCCAACGCTTAACTAAGCCATTAATTCGCAAACCTGGTGTACCAAAGGATGAGCACTCGATTGAGTCTGCAGGTAAAAATCCCGAGGATTGGAGCGAAGTCTTCCGAGAAGCCAGTTGGGAAGAGGCGCTTGATCTAGCAGCCGGCAAGTTAAAAGCGATACGTGATCAATATGGCAAGAAATCCTTGGCAGGATTTGGTTCAGCCAAGGGCAGTAACGAAGAGGCTTACTTATTTCAGAAGTTGGTACGGACTGGCTTTGGTAGCAATAACGTCGACCATTGCACCCGCTTGTGCCATGCATCGAGTGTTGCCGCATTGCTCGAGGGTGTTGGTTCTGGAGCAGTGAGTAACCAGGTCAATGATATTGAGCACTCTGGCTTAATTTTAGTGATTGGCTCTAACCCAACCGCCAATCATCCCGTGGCTGCAACTTGGATGAAAAACGCCGCTAAGAATGGCACCAAGATTGTGTTAGCCGATCCACGTGTGACCGATATTGGTAAGCACGCTTGGCGCACCTTGCAATTTAAGCCAGACACCGACGTCGCTATGCTCAATGCCATGATCTACACAGTCATTGAAGAGGGTCTGTGCGATCAACACTTTATAACGCAGCGCGCCTCTAATTTTGAAGCCCTCAAAGAGAACGTCAAGGGTTACAGCCCTGAAGCAATGGCACCTATTTGTGGTGTGCCTGCCGCGACACTCCGTGAGGTAGCGCGTGAGTTTGCTAAATCCAAAGCCTCGATGATCTTGTGGGGCATGGGTGTGAGTCAGCACGTGCATGGTACTGATAACGCCCGCTGCTTGATTGCTCTCGTGAGTATCACAGGTCAAATTGGTAAGCCTGGTTCTGGTTTACACCCACTGCGTGGACAGAACAACGTACAAGGTGCCAGTGACGCAGGATTGATCCCGATGATGTTCCCCAACTATCAGCGCGTTGATAATGCACAGGCGCATGAGTGGTTCGAGAAGTTTTGGAACACCCCCCTAGATAAAAAGCCTGGATATACCGTAGTTGAGATCATGCATAAGATCACGGCCCCGGATTCAGATCCAGACAAGGTTCGAGGGATGTACATCATGGGTGAGAACCCTGCGATGAGCGATCCCGATCTAAATCACGCCCGGCATGCCTTGGCATCACTCGATCACCTCGTCGTTCAAGACATCTTTATGACCGAGACCGCGTGGTTGGCCGACGTTATCCTGCCAGCGAGTGCATGGCCCGAGAAAACCGGTACTGTGACCAATACTGACCGTATGGTGCAGTTGGGTAAGCGCGCTCTCAACCCACCCGGTGATGCAAAGCCTGATTTATGGATTATTCAGGAGCTTGCTAAACGCATTGGTTTGCAGTGGGGTTACCAAGGCGAGGAGTGCGGTGTTGCTGAGGTTTATGATGAGATGCGTCGTGCCATGCATGCCGTGATCAATGGCATTACTTGGGATCGCTTACAGCGTGAGTCCTGCGTCACTTATCCATGCTTAAGCGAGGATGATCCAGGTCAACCCATTGTGTTTGACGAGAGCTTCCCAACGCCCGATGGCAAAGTAAAACTGGTACCTGCCGATATTATTCCGGCCAATGAGCGACCCGATACCGAATATCCTTATGTGTTAATTACGGGCCGTCAACTAGAGCATTGGCATACTGGAAGTATGACCCGACGCGCAGGTGTTTTGGATGCGATTGAGCCCATGGCGACCGCCTCGATGTGCGGTGAAGACATGGCGAAGTTGGGTCTAAACCCAGGGGATGTGATTACCGTGAAGTCCCGTAGGGGCGAGGTTGGGATTCATGTCCGGCGGGATGATGGTACGCCAAGTGGGGCTGTATTTATGCCGTTTGCTTATTATGAGGCGGCTGCTAATCTAATGACCAACCCTGCATTGGATCCTTTTGGCAAGATTCCAGAGTTTAAGTATTGCGCTGTGGCAGTTCATAAAGGCGGCAAGCCGGCCCAGCACATTGGTTATGACCGAACGGTAAACGATGCTATGCTCATTCAATGAGCGTAGCGCATGACCATCATCATCCTGTATTAATCATTGGGGCCGGCTTAGCCGGCCTTACTGTTGCCCTTCACCTCGCAGACCGTCAACCGGTCATCTTGATGGCCAAGCGTCGTCTGAGCGAAGCGGCAACCGCTTGGGCGCAAGGTGGGATTGTTGGGGTTCTCGATCAAGAGGACAGTATTGAATCGCACGTGGTCGATACGGTAAATGCCGGAGCAGGACTTGTCGTTGAATCGGTAGCGCGTTACGTTGCTGAGCAAAGTGCGCAAGCGATTCATTGGTTGGTTGAGCAAGGCGTACCGTTTACCCCCGATCAATCTGGCCCCGAAGGATTGCATTTAACCCGTGAGGGTGGGCATAGTCATCGACGTATTGCACATGCTGCCGATGCAACTGGTAAAGCAATTCATGAGGTATTGCTGGATAAAGCCAAAGCACATCCAAATATTCGGATTCTTGAGAACTGGATTGCACTCGATCTCATCACCAACAAACATTTACAAGTACCTGCGAAGTACAAATCCAATCGTTGCTATGGGGCGTATGCACTCGATATTGAAAAGGGTCGAGTAGAAACCATCCTAGCAAAGGCTGTCGTGCTGGCAACCGGTGGTTTAGGGAAGGTCTATCGCTATACCAGTAATCCTGATACAGCCACTGGCGACGGAATTGCAATGGCATGGCGCGCAGGCTGCCGAATCGGAAATATGGAGTTCGTGCAATTTCATCCAACCTGTTTGTATCATCCAAGTGATCGCACCTTTCTCATTACCGAGGCGATGCGTGGTGAGGGCGGAATCTTGAAGTTGCCCAATGGGCATCGATTTATGCCAGAGCATGATGAGCGCAAGGAGCTCGCTCCTCGCGATATCGTGGCGCGCGCCATCGACTTTGAGATGAAAAAACATGGCTTGGATTATGTGCATCTCGATGCAACCCATCTTGGAGAATCATTCATCCGCGAACACTTCCCCATGATTTACTCACGCTGTCTCGCCCTGGGAATTGACATTACCAAACAACCAATTCCGGTGGTACCCGCTGCGCATTACACCTGTGGGGGCGTCGTCACCGACCTTAAGGGGCGTACCGATTTAACCGGCCTATATGCGGTAGGTGAGGCGACCTACACTGGATTGCATGGCGCTAATCGCTTGGCGTCCAACTCATTACTGGAATGTGTCGTGATTGGTAAGGCTGCAGCAGCAGATATCCTAGAGCAGGGCGATGTTGAGCAACCCCCGGTGCGGCTGTGGGATGAAAGTAAAGTTGAAGACGCCGATGAGCAAGTCGTCATTGCGCATAACTGGGATGAGTTACGCTCCTTGATGTGGAACTACGTGGGCATTGTGCGAACCACCCGCAGACTCGAGCGCGCCTTGCACCGCATTGAGCTCTTGCGAACTGAGGTCCAAGACTACTATGCTAATTTTAGGGTGAGCCGAGACTTGATCGAGTTACGTAATTTGCTCGAATGTGCGGAGTTGATCGTGCGCTCTGCCCTATTACGTAAGGAAAGCCGCGGATTGCACTTTAGTCGCGATTATCCAAAAACCTGGCCGGTTTCATATCCAACCATTCTGACCCCGATTCAAACCCAGCAATCTAGTTGATGCGATCAATTCGCATCGAGTAATCGATTGCTTGAATGTCCTTAGTCAATTTCCCAATCGAGATTCGGTCGACACCCGTTGCTGCAATGGCACGGAGTTGATCTTGGGTAACACCACCAGATGCTTCTAGGAGAGCTCGGCCGCTGGTGAGCTTTACAGCCTCGCGCATTTGATCGAGACTAAAGTTATCAAGCAAAATATTCCTGGCGCCATGATCGATCGCCTCTTGGAGCTCTGCGAGGTTTTCTACTTCAATTTGTACATCAACCCCTGCGTTGAGTTGATGGGCAGCAGCCAATACTGCCGCAATACTACCAGCCGCAGCGATGTGATTCTCTTTAATCAAGATGCCATCCCATAGAGCCATCCGTTGGTTCTGACCATGGCCCACTCGAACAGCATATTTTTGGGCTTGTCGCAGCCCCGGGATCGTTTTGCGGGTATCCAAAATCGAGCATCCCTTGGGATTAGAGCTGGCATCTGCAATCGCTTCAACATATCGCCGGGTCGTTGTTGCAGTTGCGGAGAGGGTCTGTAAGAAGTTCATGGCAGGGCGCTCAGCACTCAGAAGGGCGCGGGCATTTGCGGTAATTTCGCAGACTAGACTATCGGGCGCCATCCAATCGCCCTCAGAAAACAACCAATTAACCCGCGCCTGTGAATCAAGCGACAGAATCACGGCATCAAACCATGCGGTTCCACACAGTACGGCCGGCTCGCGAACAATTAATCTGGCATGCGCAGTTTGATTAGCGGGCACCAGATTGGCGGTCCAATCGCCGCGACCTAGATCTTCATACAGGGCATCGCGCACATTGCGAGCAATCGCCTGATCTAAGGATTCGTTATCGGAAAACATGGAAAAAGACTTAGGCAGCGCCAATATTTTTAATGAAGCCGTGCTGGGCTTTGGCTAATAATTCTGGGTGAGTGGACGTAAATTTCAACATACGTTCAATGCACCCAAGCGCCTCGGAACGAATAGGCTCATTGACCACAATCTCACCAGAGTCATGCTCCAGGCAATGCAAGATACCCCGTAAGCCATTCATGGCCATCCAAGGACAATTGGCACAACTTTTGCAAGTGGCGCTCTCACCAGCCGTTGGGGCGGCAATCAACTTTTTATGGGGCGCTAGCTGACGCATACGATGCAAGATACCCTGATCAGTAGCCACAATGTATTCAGAGGCGCCACCTTCCATTACCGCTTTGATCATCGCCGAGGTCGAGCCAACTACATCCGCTTGATCGACCACATGTTGTGGTGACTCCGGATGAACAAGAACCATGGCATCCGGATGCTTCTCACGCATTGCTGCAAGCTCAACTGCTTTAAACTCATCATGCACTATGCAGGCGCCATTCCATAGAATCATATCGGCACCAGTTTGTTCTTGTATGTAACGTCCTAGATGCCGATCGGGTGCCCACAATATCTTTTTACCTTGCTGGTCTAAATGGTGCACGATTGCTAGGGCGCAAGAACTGGTTACCATCCAATCCGCCTGCGCCTTCACCGCAGCACTCGTGTTGGCGTACACCACGCTGATTCGATCCGGATGGGCGGACTTGAATTTCCGAAAGTCCTCTGCGGGACACCCTAAATCAAGCGAACAGGTTGCCTCAAGATCAGGCATGAATACCCGCTTTTCAGGACTCAGAATTTTTGCGGTCTCACCCATGAATCGCACACCCGCAACGATCAAATTCTGAGCGGTATGATTTTTACCAAACCGAGCCATTTCCAAAGAGTCTGAAACAAAGCCCCCAGTTTGCATCGCAAGATCTTGAATATCGCCATCGACGTAATAGTGCGCCACAATGACCGCATCTTTTGCTTTTAACAAAAGCTTGATCCGCTCGATCACATCCTGCTTTTCTCCCAAAGCAAGAGGTGCGGGCGTTTTGGCCCACGCCTGCGCGATGCAGGTAGCCCCCGAAGCATCTTGCTGGGGGTAATCATAAAAACTACCGGTCGAAAGTGATTCATTCATTGTGCCCATCCATCAATCTTAACTCGCAATCACTTTCGCGATAGAATCCCATTCTCAAAGGGGATTTCTATGAAACGAATCATGTTATTGGCTAAGTTGCATCGGGTGGTCGTGACCGAGGCCGATTTGCATTATGAGGGTTCTTGTGGGATTGATGAAAATCTCATGGATGCAGCCGATATGCGTGAATACGAAAAGATAGAGCTCTACAACATCAATAACGGCGAGCGATTTTCTACCTACATCATTAAGGCACCCAGAGGCTCAGGTGCGATCTCCTTAAATGGTGCGGCCGCTCGTAAGGCCCATGTGGGTGACCATCTCATTATTTGCACCTACGGACCAGTTGACAACGCCGAGTCCAAAACCCACACTCCGAAAATTGTTCTAGTGGATGAACGAAATCAGATTAAAGAAATTAAAAAGATTTAAGTAGGCCCACTAAAAGGGTAATTTTGCATCGGGCTTCACAGCCAAAAGAGCCACTTTGAATTCTTGCTGGATTCGTTGAATCGCTTCTTCAGAATCAGCCTCAAATCGCAGCACCACAATGGGCGTTGTATTGGAGGGACGAGCCAAACCAAAGCCATCAGCATACTCAACCCGTACACCATCAATCGTATTAATCGATTGAGAACTTGGAAACTTGGGATTGGCTTTAATCTTCTCAAGTAAGACGAAAGATTCGCCCTCAGCACATGGCAGTTGCAATTCTGGGGTGCAAATAGCATTGGGTAGGGCGTTCAATACTTCGCTTGGATTATCAAATTGACTGAGTATTTCTAGTAATCGAGCGCCGGTATATAGGCCATCATCAAACCCAAACCAACGATCCTTGAAGAAGATATGACCACTCATTTCCCCGGCTAGGGGAGCACCAGTTTCTTTCAGCTTGGCTTTGACCAAGGAGTGGCCGGTCTTCCACATTAGCGGCTCACCTCCATGTTTACGGATCCAAGGAGCGAGGTTGCGAGTACATTTGACGTCATAAATGATTTGGCCCTTGGGATTGCGACTGAGTACATCCTTGGCAAACAGCATCATTTGCCGATCCGGAAAAATCACCTCGCCATCTTTGGTTACCACACCCAGTCGATCAGCATCGCCATCAAAGGCAAGTCCAAGCTCATTGTTGGTCGTTGCGAGATTGCGAATCAGGTCTTGAAGATTTTCAAGGTGGGCAGGGTCTGGATGGTGATTCGGAAAACGTCCATCAACCTCACAAAAGAGCTCTTGCACCTCACAGCCCAGAGCTCGGAATAACTCTCCAGCAAACGCGCCACCCACACCATTGCCACAATCGACGGCGATCTTCATGGGTCTAGCTAAGCGAATATCACCAACAATGGTTTGCAAATATTGGGGGAAGATATTGAAGCTGGAGCGTTTTCCATTGCCTTGCCGAAAATCATCCGCTTCAATTTGCTGGCGTAGCCCCTGAATCTGATCCCCATAAATGGCTGAACCACCGAGCACCATCTTAAAGCCGTTGTAATTAGGCGGATTATGACTACCCGTAATCATGATGCCGGATTTCGGTTGGCAATTTCCAATGGTCTGATGGGTGGCGAAGTAGACCATTGGGGTGGCGACCATCCCAAGGTCAATCACATTAATGCCTGTGGATAGCAAACCCTCGGTCAGGGCCTCAATCAGAACTGGGCCAGAGAGTCGACCGTCACGGCCAATTACAACATCCGTTTCTCCCAAATCGCGCATTTGACTTCCAAAAGCCTGACCAATTGCTTTAGCAATTGATGGATTCAGGGTTTCATCAATAATGCCGCGGATATCGTAGGCTTTAAAAATCGAGGCAGGAACGTTCATGGATTATTTCTGGAAGTAATGGATTCTGGCAGCGGTGATGGAATCAAATTCAGCACCGGAAGTGTCTTTTTGTTGAAGAGCGCGCTCAATGGGTTTGGCTAGTACCTTGCCGAGCTCAACCCCGGGCTGATCAAAGCTGTTCATGCCCCATAGCGCTCCCAAGCAAACGGCACGGTGTTCGTAAAGAGCAAGTAAAGCACCCAAATGATAGGCATCAAGCTTGGGTAGCACAATTAAATTGCTAGGTCTCTTTCCAGGATAGCTAAGATTGGGGTCGCTCGCATCACGGCCTAGGGCCAACGCCTGAGCTTGGGCCAAGCAATTGGCTAAGAGGGCATAGTGATGCTCCTTAGCTTCTGGTAGGGCGCTCATCGGCTCTTTAATCGCAATCAGATCAACCGGAATGAATTCCGGTCCTTGATGTAGTAACTGGAAATACGAATGCTGGGCATTGGTACCGGCGCTTCCAAACACAACAGGGGAGCTCAGCGATACCGGCTTACCAAGGCGATCGACTTGCTTGCCATTACTTTCCATATCCAATTGCTGCAACCAATACGGGAAGAGTTCCAAGGCGTGCGCATATGGAATCACTGCATACGATTTGGAATGATGTTTGCTTTGTTGATAGTACAAAGCCAATGCCATTAGGATTGGGAGATTTTGATTGGGACGAGCACTGATCGCATGGCGATCCATGTGATTGGCTCCCAACAAAAATTGTTTGAAGGTCTCAAACCCATACTGCAAAGCAATGGGCAGACCAACCGCAGACCATACCGAGAATCGCCCACCTACCCAATCCCAAAATGGAAAGACATGCTCTGCTTGAATGCCAAAGTCTTCTGCCGCTTGGACATTGCTAGTAATCGCAAATAGGGAGTTTTGGATCTGCGAGCTCGTGAGGTTCTTCGCTTTGAACCAATTAAGAACAGCGCGTGCGTTCATTAAGGTCTCAGCCGTGCCAAATGATTTGGACACAATCAGTACCTTAGTGCTATTCGCCTGAGCACGTTCTAATACATGGCTCAGTTCTGCGCTATCCACATTAGCCACAAAATGAACCCGCATCCCGCGATTGAATTTGTGCGCTGAATGGGCTAAGGCTTGCACTGCAAGTCGTGGGCCAAAGTCAGAGCCCCCAATCCCAATATGAATTAAATCTGTTACCCCCACCCATTTATTGCATAAACCCTCGATTCGTTGCCAAACCTCGGCAATCTCTGGCATTACATCATTGCCATCAACCAGTATTGGGGATTTATCGAGATTACGTAGTGCCGTATGAAGTGCAGGGCGGTGCTCACTAGTATTAACATGTTCGCCAGCAAAGACAGCATGGAGATGATTGCTGAGCTGCGCTTGCTCGGCTTTGGCAAATAAGTTCTTCCAATCTTCAGATCCAATCCCCTGATAGGCAAGATCCAATACGATGCCAGCTGCTTGCAAAGAGCCAAAAACCGCGGTTGAGGGGTTATCGAATGATTTTGCGTTGGAGAATGCGGTCATATATAGATTTTATCAATAAGGGCTTCGAAAGCATCAAGATTTAATTTCAGTGAAATGGTACGATTTGGCATCAAAAAATAAGCAATTAATATGGATAAACTGGATTGTGTCGTCGTTGGTGCGGGAGTTGTGGGCTTAGCAGTGGCCCGCGAAATGGCATTGCAAGGTCATGAAACCGTATTGCTAGAGCGCGAAGCATCATTTGGAACCATTAGTAGCTCCAGAAATAGCGAAGTTATCCATGCCGGTATTTACTACCCCAAGGATTCCTTAAAAGCAAAACTATGCGTTGAGGGTAATCGCATGCTCTATGAGTATTGTCGCGACCATCAGGTGGGAACCCAGCGCTACGGTAAATTAATTGTGGCAAGCGATCCACAGCAGGTTGATGATCTGCACGGTATTTTTTATCGTGCCCAGCAAAATGGGGCACGTGAGATTAGCCTCATTACAGCCAAAGAGGCCAATGCGCTAGAGCCCGATCTACGAGTTGCAGCAGCGATTTTGTCCAAAACGACTGGCATTGTCGATAGCCATGCCTATATGCTCTCATTGCTTGGCGGCTTTGAGGATGCAGGAGGAATGGTTGCTTATTTGTCTCCGTTAAATCATGCACGCGTGATTCCTGGAGGGTTTGAGCTAGAGGTGGGCGGTGCCGATGCGATACAACTGCAAACTAAGTATCTAATTAATTGTGCGGGTATGAGTGCGCCGGCCGTAGCGCAACGCATTCACGGAATATCGGCCGAGCACATTCCCAAAGCCTATTTTGCAAAAGGCAACTATTTCTCCTTAGCAGGTAAGTCACCCTTTCGACATTTAATTTATCCCGTCCCAGAGCCGGGCGGATTAGGGGTGCATTTGACCCTCGATATGGCGGGGCAGGCTAAGTTTGGCCCCGATGTGGAATGGCTTGATATCGATGCGGAAGATCAAATTAATTACGCAGTCGATCCCACTCGCGGTGAGCGATTCTATGCAGCCATCCGACAGTACTGGCCAGGTCTTCAAGACGGAGCGTTGCAGGCCGATTATTCAGGGGTGCGCGCCAAGATTGTCTCGAAAGATCAACCCGCAGGGGACTTTCGTATCGATGGCCCTAATGAGCATGGTATTGAGGGCCTCTACAACTTCTTTGGCTTTGAGTCACCCGCACTAACCTCAAGTTTGGCAATCGCGAAATATCTAAAGGGCTTACTTAATCCTTAGGCCTCAATTCTTCATCCAAGCTTCAACTCCCCTATAATTACTCCTTCAGAGGAAGCGTGGCAGAGTGGTTGAATGCACCAGTCTTGAAAACTGGCGAGGATGAAAGTCCTCCGTGAGTTCGAATCTCACCGCTTCCGCCATCATCTATTTCAAGAACAATTCCTGCAGATCATTGAGATAGCGCATGCCCAGTGGGCTAGCTTTGAGTCGCGTTGGATCTTCGTCCAATAGCCCCTTACGCAGAGCCTCTGTAATTGGTTTGCTAATCGTATTAAGCCCGAGGCTCGTTCGCTCTGAGAACATACTTGTTGGCACCCCATCCATTAATCGAAGTGCTCCCAACATGAACTCAAACGGTAAATCGTCTTGCGTGAGTAAACGATTTTCAATGACAGCATGACCTTGTTCTGTCATCCTGCCCATATAAGTCTCAGGGTGGCGCTCACGAATCTGCCGTGTGATGCGATTTGGATAGGAAATCTTACCGTGCGCACCCGCACCAATACCAATATAGTCACCAAACTCCCAATAATTGAGATTGTGCTTGGATTGTTGTTTGGGCTTGCTATAGGCCGATACCTCATATCGGTCGTAGCCATGCGCTGCCAACATTTCTAGGGCGGATTCAAACATGGCATCACTCTCATCTTCGTGCGGAAGTGCTGGCGGGTGACTCGCAAAATAGGTATTCGGTTCGAGTGTTAGGTGATAGAGCGATAGATGCGATGTATTAAATGCCAGAGCTTCTCTGAGATCGGCTTGTGACTGGGCAAGGGTTTGCTGTGGAAGAGCGTACATCAAATCAAGATTGATGCGCTCAAAGTGATCGTGTGCGATTTCTATGGCACGGCGCGCATCCTGCTGATTGTGAATCCGCCCCAATGCCTTGAGATGATCTGAGTTAAAGCTCTGGATCCCAAGCGACACACGGTTAATGCCGATGCTAGCGAACTCGGCAAACTTCGCTGATTCCACTGAACCTGGATTGGCCTCGAGAGTGATTTCAGCATGAGGTTCCATCGGGATAAGCGCCCGTACGTGCGATAAGAGATGATCAAGACCCTTTGGAGATAAGAGACTAGGGGTTCCACCGCCAATAAAAATCGTATGAACGCGACGACCCCAGACATTCGGCAGCTCGGTTTGAAGATCTGAGATGAGTGCTTCGATATAACGGCTCTCGTTAAATCC
This sequence comes from Polynucleobacter sp. HIN11, assembly GCF_030297675.1. Classification (NCBI taxonomy): domain Bacteria; kingdom Pseudomonadati; phylum Pseudomonadota; class Betaproteobacteria; order Burkholderiales; family Burkholderiaceae; genus Polynucleobacter; species Polynucleobacter sp. HIN11. Next base: position 1,182,777 of record NZ_AP028142.1, on the reverse strand, counting down.
ACCATCCTTGACCTGATGGGAATTAAAGTCGCAATATGGGCACTTACGCTCACACCATGGGAAGTGGATATAGAGCGAGAGAGGGGGAAGTGCGGTTAGTGCGATACCAGAGTTAATCATCGGTTTTCTGAAAAAACGGATCTTTCTCTAATTGCTCCATGAGCTGAATCAGCGCCTGGCCGCGATGGCTAATGGCATTCTTGCGCTCTGGGCTGAGTTCTGCTGCGGTCATCTGATGTTTAGGGAGATAAAAGTAGGGATCGTAGCCAAAACCATGTTGACCACGCGCTTCGTAGATGATCTCGCCGTCCCAATGGGTTTCAACGACGATTGGGTTGGGATCATCGGCCTCGCGAACCACCACTAGGGCGCATACATAGTGCGCTTTACGATTTAGCTCGCCCGCGAGTAATGACAGTAGCTTTTGGTTGTTATCGGTGTCTGAGCAGTGCTCACCGGCAAAGCGAGCTGAGCGAACACCGGGCGCACCACCTAAGGCATCCACACAAATGCCGGAGTCATCGGCAATGGCGGGTAGACCACTGAGCTTGCTGGCATGGCGTGCCTTTTCTAGCGCATTATCGATAAAGCGGTCAAAGGGTTCTTCTGCCGCACTAATCCCAAGCTGCCCCTGGGGGATGAGTTCAATCGCAAAGGGTTTAAATAGTTGTGCAAACTCTCTGAGCTTCCCAGCATTATTCGAAGCTAAGACCAACCGTCGACTCATGCGGCTAAGGCGCTTTTCTGGATGCGTGTTAATTCCTCAATACCTGCTTGGGCAAGATTTAATAATGCCTCGAGTTCGGTACGCGAGAATGGGGCGCCTTCAGCGGTTCCTTGCACTTCAATCATGCCGCCGCGACCGGTCATCACCACGTTCATATCGGTGTCGCACTCTGAGTCCTCTGCGTAATCGAGATCGAGAACCGGAACGCCCTGGTAGATACCTACCGAGATCGCCGCAACACTATCAATCATCGGGTCGGAGGCAATCATCTTCTGATTGAGCAAATGATTGACCGCATCGCGGGCAGCCACATAGGCGCCGGTAATTGCCGCAGTCCGCGTTCCGCCATCGGCTTGCAATACATCGCAATCGAGATGAATAGTGCGCTCACCGAGTAATTTGAGATCAAAGACACTGCGCATGGCTCGTCCAATCAATCGCTGAATCTCTTGAGTTCGCCCACTTTGCTTGCCCCGGGCGGCTTCACGATCAGAGCGAGTATGGGTGGAGCGGGGCAGCATGCCGTATTCCGCGGTGACCCAACCCTCGCCAGAGCCTTTTTGATGGGGCGGCACCTTTTCAAGAACGCTTGCCGTGCAAAGAACTTTGGTATCCCCAAACTCAATAAGAACCGAACCCTCTGCGTGCTTGGTAAATGAGCGAGTAATGGTAATGGGCCGCAGATCGCGTGCTTGGCGTTGACTGGGACGATTCATGGGGGAGTTCCTTTTTTGCAATTTACAATGCCTACATGATATCGAGCATGACCGGCTATGGCAGCGCTTCCCATCCTATTGAAATGGGTGAGGGGGGTTATGCCAATCTGCAGGTTGAGATCCGGGCGGTCAACAGTCGCTTTTTGGATTTGAGCTTTCGGATACCCGATGAGTGTCGTGCTGCTGAAGGCGCTTTGCGTGAGCTCCTTAATAAGCACTTAAAGCGCGGTAAGGTCGAGTTTCGGGCTGCGTGGCGGCAAAGCACTGGTGAGCATGCGCGCTCCCAAACCATCTCGATCGATCCAGCAAAGTTGATCGCCTTAAAACAAGCACAAGCCATGATTCAGGAGCAATTTCCTGCGGCCGAAGAGTTGCGCGTCGCCGATATCCTGCGCTATCCGGGTGTTGTAACCGAATCGGAGACCGCCGAGGATCAATGGCAAAGTGCCACCCTAAAGGCTGGCGAAGAGGCCTTACGGCAATTAATCCAATCACGGCAAATCGAGGGCCAAGCACTCGCTAAGGTATTAACGAATGCTCTCGATGCGATGCAAGACATGGTTACTCGGCTTGAGCCCCGCATCCCAGAAATCGTGACCCTCTACCAAAATAAATTAGTCACTCGGATCGAGGAAGCATTGGGCGTGCATGCAACCCAAGCCAATATCCCCTTTAATGCTGAGCTAATGGAGCGTATCCGGCAAGAGGTTGTCTTATATGCAGTACGGATTGATGTTGCCGAAGAATTGGCTCGTCTCAAAACGCATATCCAGGTTGCAAGGACGGCCCTGGCAGAGGGCGGGGCTGTCGGTAAGCGTTTAGACTTCTTAATTCAGGAGCTTAATCGCGAGGCAAACACCCTCGGATCCAAGGCGGTCCATGAGGATTGCACGAACACTGCCTTGGAGCTCAAATTATTGATTGAGCAAATGCGCGAGCAAGTGCAAAATTTAGAGTGATGACCATGAGTGCTCCAACCACCTATCAGGGCAGTATGCTGATGATCGTGGCCCCTTCGGGGGCTGGCAAATCCTCTTTAGTCAATGCGTTATTGGAGTCCGATCATCGATTACAGCTTTCGCTGTCGTTCACTACGCGTGCACCGCGTGCCGGTGAGTTGGATGGGCGTGATTACTCCTTTATTACCAAAGAAACCTTTTTGGCCAAACAAGCGGCCGGTGATTTTCTGGAGTCCGCCGAGGTGCACAGCAATCTCTATGGCACCTCGCGTTCGTGGATAGAAGGTCAAATGCAACAAGGTCAGGATGTGATCCTGGAAATTGATTGGCAGGGCGCACAGCAAATTCGTAAACTAATTCCCCAAGCGATTTGGGTATTTATCTTCCCACCCTCTATTGAGGCTCTTGCGGAGCGTTTGCACAAGCGCGGCCAGGACGATGAGATCACGATTGCCAAGCGCGTTGCAGCCGCTCATATTGAGCTGCAACATGCTCACGAAGCCGACTTTATTGTGATTAATGAGGTCTTTGCCGACGCCTTAAAAGACCTGCAGGCGATTGTGGCAGCCAGCCGGCTACGGACGGGGCCGATGATGGCCCGTTATCCAGCCTTAGTCAAGCGACTTGGGGCATGATGGGCTGTCATCGGGTATCCTATCGGTATTAATCTAAATAAGTGAGTTCAGAATGGCCCGTATTACCGTAGAAGATTGTTTAAAAACCATTCCCAATCGTTTTGAGTTAGTCCTCGCTGGCACCTATCGGGCCCGCCAATTGGTTCAGGGTCACGCAGCCCGAGTCGACGCAAAAGATAAGGCAACCGTGGTTGCATTGCGTGAGATCGCTGTTGGGGTAACCGATCGGGATATGCTGACCAAAGTACCTCTCTAATCCGGGGTCCCGCTGTGGCGTCTACAGTCACCACAACGGGTTCGCTAGACGAAGTCTCGTCTAGCCAGATTCGCACAGGTAAGCCTTTACCAAGCGCCAATCCCGCTCAAAGCGTGATTGCCTCTTTGCTGGAGCAATCCAGCCGCCATCTCTTTGGCCCTACCTCGCAACCGACTTTGCCGCCTAAGCAGCAAGTTGTATCGATTACGAGCTTGACCGAGAAGCTTCATTATCTGAAGCCCGAGGAAATTAACCAAATTAAGAAGGCCTTTCAGTTTGCGGATGCCGCGCACTTAGGCCAATATCGCCATAGCGGAGAGCCTTACATCAGCCATCCGGTCTCAGTCGCTGAGCTCTGTGCAACCTGGCGCTTAGATGCCCAAAGCATCATGGCCGCTTTGCTCCATGATGTGATTGAGGATTCTGGTTGCACCCAGACTGACCTCGTGAATCAGTTTGGCGCGAAAGTGGCCGAGCTAGTTGAGGGTTTAACCAAACTCGACAAATTAGAGTTTCAAAGTCATGCCGAGGCCCAGGCTGAGAGCTTTCGGAAAATGTTTATGGCCATGGCCCGTGATGTGCGGGTCATCTTGGTCAAGTTAGCTGACCGAACCCACAATATGCACACCCTCGATGCGGTGCCGATTGAAAAACGACGCCGGGTTGCATTGGAAACCATGGAAATCTACGCCCCGATCGCACATCGTCTGGGGCTTAACTTAATCTACCGTGATCTGCAAGACATCAGCTTTAAACACTCAATGCCCATGCGCTTTAGGGCCATTGAGAAAGCAGTAAAGAAGGCGCGTGGCAATCGCCGTGAGATGGTGGATAAGATTCTGGATACGGTACGGATGCAGTTTGCGAAAGCCGGGATCGAAGTTGATTTGCAGGGTCGTGAGAAAACCCTATTTAGTATCTACAACAAAATGCGTAGTAAGCATTTGAGCTTCTCGCAGGTTTTGGATGTTTATGCGTTCCGAGTCACGGTACGAACCGTGGATGAGTGCTATCGTGCCCTCGGCATTTTGCATGCTATCTATAAGCCCATGCCTGGGAAGTTCAAGGATTACATCTCGATTCCTAAACTCAATGGCTATCAGTCTTTGCACACCACCTTAGTGGGTCCATCCGGAGTGCCAGTGGAGTTTCAGGTACGCACTGCGGATATGCACGCCGTAGCTGAATCTGGAGTGGCAGCCCATTGGGCCTATAAGGACGGTTCACCCGAATTGAGTGAAGTGCAAAACCGTGCGCACCAATGGCTGCAGTCGCTCGTGGATATTCAGGACAACAGCGGTGACTCCCAAGAATTCTTAGAGCACGTCAAGATTGATTTATTCCCCGATGCTGTCTATGTGTTTACCCCCAAAGGGCAAATACGGGCGTTACCACGGGGCGCAACAGCCCTCGACTTTGCCTACTCGATTCATAGTGACCTTGGTAATACCTGCGTGGCAGTCAAGGTGAATAATTTACAACTACCGTTACGCACTGAACTCAAAAATGGCGATATTGTGGAAGTGATCAATTCCACAACCTCTCAACCCAATCCAGGGTGGTTAGAGTTTGTGCGCACCGGTAAGGCCCGAGCAGCGATCCGCCATTCATTGAAAACCAAGCACTATGCCGAGGCGTTACAGTTAGGCGAACGTTTATTGGCGAGCGCATTGCGACAACAGGGAGTTGATGCGGGGCTCCTTACTCCCGAGATTTGGGAAAAGTTACTGCATTGGACTGGTGATAAATCGCGCGAGGAGGTCTGTGTCAATATTGTGCTGGGCCGACGTACCGCTGCCGAGTTGGCGACCCGTCTAAAAATTCTGATTGGTGAAGAGGGCGGGGCGGAGCAAATGCGCTTGGGCTCAAATGATTGGGGCAGCTCTGATCAAGAGACGCAAACACAAGCCCTCGTCGTGGATGGCCGTGAGGGCATGTCAGTAAGCTTTCAAAGCTGTTGCCATCCAATTCCTGGGGATGACATCATGGCCTATCTTGGTAAGGGTGAGGGGCTGCAAATCCACACTCAGGACTGTAAGGTAGCTCATCGCATGCTGTCCAAAGATAGCGATAAGTGGGTTGGTGTGCAATGGAGTAAAGATACCAACCGAGAGTTTGATGTGGCCATTACAGTGGACACTAAGCAAGGAAAAGGGGTGTTGGCCCGCGTTGCGAGTTCGATCACTTCAGCTGACTCGAACATCCTCAATGTCTCAATGGACGATAAATACAAAGAAGACTCGGTCACGATGCGCTTCACGATTCAGGTATTAAACCGTTTGCATCTCTCGCGCGTATTGCGGGGCCTGCGCGCGAATGCCGATGTATTTCGGGTAATCCGTAATAAAAGCGTTTAGTAGTCCTCGTAACGCACATCCAGAATATCAATTTCTTTGGCACCTGCTGGCGTTTGAATGCGGACCGTATCGCCTACTTTGGCCTTGATTAGTGCTTTCGCAATTGGCGAGATCCAGCTCACATAGCCTTTCTCAAGATCGACCTCATCGATGCCAACAATCCGAATTTGGGTATCAACCCCGTCACCATCACTATAAACAACGGTTGCTCCAAAGAAGATCTGCTCGGGATCGCCGCCATTTGCAATACGTTCTTGGTTATTGACCACCACAGCATTCTCAAGACGTTGATTGAGGAAGCGAATGCGCCGATCGATCTCACGTAAACGCTTCTTGCCGTAAATGTAATCACCGTTTTCAGAGCGATCCCCGTTGGATGCTGCCCAATGCACCACCTGCACAATTTGTGGGCGCTCTTGGTCCAAAAGCTGCAAAAGCTCGGTTTTTAAAGCCTCATGCCCAGCCGGTGTGATGTAGTTCTTCGTATCCATGGCATAATTCTGCCTCATGCGGCTGTAGCTCAGTTGGATAGAGTACTTGGCTACGAACCAAGGGGTCGTGGGTTCGAATCCTGCCAGCCGCGCCATATTCCTAGATCTGCCCTTGTGGCAGATTTTTTGTAAGTCACGATTCTTTGCTTTAATAGTCAGAATATGGCTTCATCTACCACCATCACTTCATCAATCCCGGTTGCAAGCTGGCATGTATCCAGAGCGATTGCTTGTGTAACCCTATCGGGCCGAATCAGTGCTGATACCTTGGGGCACACCTGGCAAGACGTTCGCAATCGGCAAATGCAATGGTTAGGGCAGGGGGCCGAAAGTAAAACGCTGCAAATTAATGGTGCAGCCATTGAGTACATTGATGGTGCAGGTTTGGCATTCATCATTGATTTGCAACATGCCCAAGCCTTGCACGGTGGGGCGATCGAACTGCAGGGATTTAGTGCCACCCATCAAAATCAATTAAAACGCTTTGCACCGTTTGAGAAATTATTTCCGAAGGAAGACGCAGTTCCAGATGTGGGAGTGCTAGTTAAGACCGGCAAGGCAGCTGTCTTTTTGTGGAACGATATTCGAGACATTATCTTTTTTACTGGCCAAGTTGCCAGCGAACTCGCTTGGGCTGCACGCAATCCCCTAAAAGTCCGTTGGCAAGATTTTGCCAGCGTTGCCGTACAAGCGGGTCTTGCGGCAATGCCGATTGTTGGATTGGTGGCATTTCTGATTGGTGTGATTTTGTCCTTTCAGTCAGCCATTGGTATGGAAAAGTTTGGAGCCATTACCTTTGTCGGTCCGCTCGTTTCCTTGGGGATCTTTCGGGAGTTGGGACCCTTGATTACTGCCATCCTATTGGCAGGTCGATCCTCTGCCGCCTTTGCAGCTGAAATCGGTACTATGACCGTCAACAGTGAAGTGGATGCCTTAGTAACCGCTGGATTAAACCCCATTCGTTTTTTGGTTCTGCCCCGAGTCTTAGCAGGTTTGGTTGTGGCACCCATCTTGACCATTTATGCCGACTTAGTTAGCGTCTTTTCATCCTCGCTCACCATGTTGATCTATGGCGTACCTTTGGTGAACTTTTATGAAGGTGTGCTCAATACTGTGCTACTGGAGGATATTTTTTCTGGATTAACCAAGGCCACCCTATTTGGTGTCGTGGTCGCGAGTGTGGGTTGCTTGCGGGGCATGCAAACGGGCACTGGAGCAGCCGCAGTGGGTATCTCGACCACGCGCGCAGTAGTAAGTAGCATTGTGATGATTACAGTGGTGGATGGTATTTTTGCCTATGTCTCATACCGAACAGGTTTCTAATGAATCCAATTGAGGTCAAAAATCTAACCGTTGGCTATGGCAGCAAGGTGCTGTTACAAAACCTTAATTTCTCGGTAGCCGATGGGGAGATCTTTATTATTCTTGGCGGGTCCGGTTGTGGAAAATCGAGCTTACTTAAAAATCTGTTTGGACTCTATCAACCTCTTGCCGGCGATGTCTGGATTGAAGGGATGAACATTACCCAAGCGATTGGTCAGGAACGCCAAGACATCATGACCCATTTTGGGGTGATGTATCAGCAAGGCGCATTATTTGGTTCGATGACCCTCCTTGAAAACGTCCGACTCTTTATGGAGGAATACACCGACCTCAGCGATGACGAGATGGACTTATTGGCGCGTTGTAAATTAGACCTAGTGGGTTTATTACCCTATGCCAATTACATGCCCAATGAGATTAGCGGAGGAATGCAAAAGCGGGCAGCAATTGCGCGTGCCATGGCTTTAGACCCGAAGATTTTGTTTCTAGATGAACCGTCCGCTGGCCTTGACCCGATTACATCCGCTGATTTAGATCAGACCATTTTGGATTTGGCCAAAAATTTGGGCATCACGTTTGTGATCGTGTCCCACGAGTTAGCCAGTATTTATGCGATTGCGGATCGAGTGATTATGTTAGATAAAGATACTAAAAGTATTATTGCGCAAGGCGATCCTCGTGTCTTACGAGATACCAGTACTGATCCCAAAGTGCATCAATTTTTTAATCGCGTTATGTCGAAGGAAGCAGCATGAGTCAATCGAATCCAAATTACTTTCGCTTGGGATTGTTTGTGTTTGCCGGCTTTGCTGCCATTCTTGCCTTGATTTTGGTGTTTGGAACTGGCCAGCTCTTTAAGAAAACAACGATGGCGGAGACTTATATTGAGCAATCAATTACGGGATTAGATGTAGGCGCCCCAGTACGATTTCGGGGGGTGAAAGTGGGGCAAGTAACCTTTATTGGCTTGTCAGGTGCCTTGTATGAGTCCAATGAACCGTTCCCTGAGCGCAAGGAGTATGTCGTAGTGCGGATGCTGATTGATGGTGATGAAGAAAAATTATTAGGACCCACTAAGCAACTACCAAAGGACTTGCGCGCTCGTGTGAAAAGTCAGGGGATTACCGGCGTGAATTATGTCGAGCTCGACTACGTGCGTGATATGAATAACTATAAGTCTCTCCCATATAACTGGAAACCTGAGTATTTGGTGATTGATTCCCTACCTAGTCAGACCGACATTTTTTTCTCAGGAATTCGTAAGGTATTGGATAACTTGGGCGAGATGAATTTAGCAGAAACTCAGAAAAAATTTGATGTGCTGCTGACCAATCTCAACACCATCATTGGTGGCGATGGTAAAGATAATTCCGGGATCGCAAAATCGGTTGAGCGCTTAAATGTATTGCTTGGCAGAATTGATGAGGTCGCTAATAAAGCAGAGCTTGAGCTCTTGATGCGCGAAGTGATTGCGACCACGGTCATTCTTCGTCAAACCTTATCGAGTATGCAAGGCGACACCATTACCTCAATCGATAATCTCAAGCAAATTACCGATCAGTTGAATGATTTTGCCAAAGTGGCTAGCCGATATCCGAGCAGCATGGTTTGGGGAGAGCCCCCACCGCGCATTACCTTGCCCCAAACTGGAGTTCAAAAATGAGCTTTGCATTACGTCGCCTCACGCGAGTCTTGGTCCTGTTGACTGGCATTTCTATCTTGGCGGCTTGCGCCCCCACCCGACCCAATCTTGAAACTAGCACTTGGTTGATTGATCCAAAGCGAACTGGGGAGCCCCGTAAACCCAATACCGATTTTTGGTTAAAGGTTGGGCCAGTATCGGTCAATGGACCATTTGATAGTAAATCCATGGTTTATCGCTTGGCCGATCAGCGCTATGAGAAGGATTTCTATAACGGCTATATTTCCAGTCCAGCGGAGATGGTTGGTAATGCGACGCGTCAGTGGATCAGTGACGCCAATATTTTTAAAGCAACTGTTAATCAAAGTAACACCTTCTTTCCGTATTACACCCTCCAGGTTAATGTCACTGAGTTTTATGGGGACTATCGCAATCAAGCAGAAGCGGTTGTTAGCATCGAGTTCTATTTGGTCGTTCTGTCCTCAGGCTCCCAAAATCCCATCTTGATGAACAGCCGTTACACACAGCGCGTTCCTTTAAAGGATAATCGTCCCAATACGCTAGCTAATGGTTTGCAACAAGCGTTTGCGACTATCTTGCAGCGGTTTGAAGCCGATTTGGATGCGGGTACCAAGAACCTGCCAAAACCATTGGTTCAGATGAAGTCAATCAATCAATAAAACAACGAATAAGGGGATGCACGATGGACTTGGGAATTAAAGGAAAGACCGCGTTAGTGCTGGCATCAAGCCGTGGTTTAGGGCAAGCCATGGCGACTGCTTTGGCACGTGAAGGCGTACACGTTGCTATAACCGGTCGCAATGCCGAGGGTCTCGCGCAAACGGTCAAAATGATTGAATCGGTTGGCGGCAAGGCGCTTGCCTTAAATTGGGATCTCGCCGATCTCAATGCGATTGATGGCCATGTTCAAACGGTTGAGAGCCAACTAGGCCCAATTGATATCTTGATTAATAACACTGGGGGGCCGCCACCCACAACGGCGAGCGGTCAAGATCCACAGCTATGGCAAAAAAGTTTTCAGGAGATGGTTCTCTCCCTCATGAAAATTACCGATCGGGTCCTGCCGGGCATGCGCGAGCGTCGATGGGGCCGGATTATTACCAGTACCACTTCTGGAGCCATCGTGCCAATTCGTAATTTAGCAATTTCGAATACGCTTCGTGCCGCGTTACTAGGTTGGTCCAAAACCTTGGCTGCCGAGGTGGCAGCCGATGGTGTGACTGTCAATGTCATCATGCCAGGTCGCGTGGCCACTGATCGCTTGCGCCAACTTGATGAAGCGCGCGCTAAGCGTGAGAACATCTCTTACGATGCGGTCGTAAGTGCCAGTCTGAAGACCATTCCCGCAGGCCGTTATGGTGATCCAAAAGAGTATGGCGATACCGCTGCATTCTTGGCGAGTCAAAACGCTTCCTACATTACGGGGTCAGTAATACGGGTGGATGGCGGTCAGGTGCCTAGCATTTAATACAGATGCAGATGCTCTTTAAGGAGCTGCGCGCCAAAGAGCTCTTTTGGCTCTTTGTGGCCCTCGTGCTTTCAGTAGCTGCGCTCTCTAGCGTTAGCTTTTTGGCCGATCGGCTCCAACGCAGTTTTGAAATCGATGGCCGTACACTGCTGGCTGCCGATCTATTAATTGCTGCGGATCAGCCGATCTCGCCTGCATTAATTGAGGAGGCAAGGTCCAAAAAGCTCAACATTGCCCAAACAGTCGTATTCCCAAGCATGGTGAGCCATGGCGGGGAAAGTAAATTAAGTTCATTAAAAGCGGTGAGCGCTCTTTATCCTCTTCGGGGCCAGTTGCAAATTAGTCGTCAAGTCATTGATGGCAGGGTCGACGAGCGATCGATTGAAGAGGTCACTGGGATGCCTCCTAAAAATACGGTTTGGGTTGACCCGGCTGTGTTGATTTCTCTGCGTGCCAAGTTAGGTGACTCACTAAACATCGGCGATCGTCAATTTCGGATTGATGCGGTGATAGTGCGAGAACTGGATCGTGGTGCAGCTTTTATGAACTTTGCACCTCGAGCAATGATCAGTATTGATGATTTGGCAAGCACTGGGCTGATTGGTTTTGGAAGTCGCGTTACCTATCGCCTACTGGTTTCTGGAACAGATCGTCAAATCCGGGACTATCAAGATTGGGCTCTCAATCATATTGAGCAAGAAAAACTGCGCGGTATTCGGATTGAGTCCTTGGAAAATGCTCAGCTGATGATGCGCAAGACCTTGGAGCGAGCAGAGCGCTTTTTATCACTAGTAGCCTTAATGACAGCACTGATCTGCGCCTTGGCAATTGCACTTGCAGCCAGACGCTATGTTCTCAAGCAAGCGGATAGTTGTGCGGTATGGAAATGCTTTGGCGCGAGTCAGGGACAGATTTTGCGCAAGCAACTGCTTGTTCTTACCCTCATTGGCGTGGTAGCCACCATTCTTGGCGGATTGATCGGTTGGTTTGCTCAAGAAGCCTTAATGCAGCTCCTGGGGGGGCTTATTCAAACTCGTCTGCCTTTGCCATCGGTTTGGCCGTTGGTCTGGAGCATTGCATTTGCTCTGTTACTCCTATTTGGCTTTGCTGGGCCACCAATCTTGACCTTAAGTCAGATCTCTCCATTGCGTCTAGTGCGTCGAGAGTTTGGCAAAGTACCGTTAGCGGCCAAATCGATTGCGCTATTTGGACTCATTAGTTGCTTGGCTTTGGTCTTTTGGGCAACCCGCGACCTGAAGTTACTCGTTTGGGCAACCGGTTCATTTGGGATTGGCGCCTTACTCTTTGCCGGGCTCGCTTGGCTTGGTCTGTGGGGCCTCGAGCGCTTTAGCCAATCACGCTATCTAGCGAGGATTGGCTTTGTGACCCGCTTTGCGATTAGTACACAATCGCGCCGCGCTGCTTTTGCCATGATTCAGGTGAGCTCTTTGGCATTGGCCATCATGGCACTCTTACTGATCTTTTTGTTACGCCAAGACCTATTGCAAAGTTGGCAAGCTAATGTCCCTGATAATGCCCCCAATCGATTTTTGATCAATATCCAAAATGATCAAAAGGCAGACGTGCAGCGCATGTTAAATATCGGTGGCATTGCGCAGGCGCAACTATATCCGATGGTTCGGGGTCGACTCACGCATATCAATGAGCGTGAGGTCATGCCCGATAACTATCAAACCGACAATGCACGCCGCTTGGTTGATCGAGAATTTAATCTCTCGTATACCAATCAATTACCCAGTGACAATCAATTGGTTTCTGGTCAATGGTTTGGCAATTCGGCAACTCCACAAATTTCGATTGAGAGTGGTATTGCGAAGACCCTGAATCTGCGCATGGGCGATCAAATGAGTTTTGATATCGCTGGCCAAAAAATTACTGCACCCATTACCTCGATGCGCAAGCTCGATTGGGGATCCATGCAGGTTAATTTCTTTGTGATCTTTCCGCCTGCGGCCTTGGATGATTTCCCTAAATCTTGGATTACCTCCTATCACCAACCCAGAGAGCGTGAGAACTTGGATCTCAAGTTAGCTCAGACCTATCCTAATTTGACGATTGTTGATATTGAGAACTCGATTCGTCAAATTCAGGAGGTCTTAAATCGTCTAGCGAGCGCATTGGGTTTGTTATTGGTGTTTACCTTGTGTGCTGCTATTTTGGTGCTCTTTGCTGCAATTGGATCTACGCAAGACGATCGTTTTCGGGATGCGGCTCTGCTTAAGGCAGTGGGGGCATCAAAACGAACCTTGGCGCAGCTCGTGGTCATTGAGCTCACCACCATTGGATTTCTATCGGGACTATTAGGCGGCTTGGCAGCAAGCGCTACTACGTGGGCCTTGGGCCGCTACCTATTGGAAATTGAGTTCTATTCCTTTGGTACAGCAATTGGACTTGGTATTGTTTTGGGCGTGTGCGTCAGTTTGCTGGCTGGTTTTCGTTTACAGCAAAAGATCCAGACCGCGAGCACGATGGAATGTCTACGCGAGGTTTAGTCCGCTTTTGGAGCGGCGGCCTCCTTAACCTTTGATTTGGGTGGCAACTGAATTAACTTCGTTTGTGCCATGCGATCGGGTATGCCTTGACGATATTTGCGATCCAAATACATACTGAGCGGCCAAAGGAAAAGAGAAACCGCAAACAGGAGCCCAATGATTTGCCAACCCCGTAGCGGATAGATGGCGTGGATGATGAGGCAGGGTACGATCCACAGCGAGCCGTAGACGTAGCGCCACAGCGCCTGATTTTTGGCTAGCAGACCGCCATCCTCAGCGACGATTTGGATGCGCCAGGTTTGCATGGCTAAGGTTTGTCCGTTGCGTCGCCAGTACCAGACAAAGTAAAACCCCAGCACACCATATAAGTAGAAAAAACTGAGCCAACTGGGGATCGCGATACCAAATAGAACCCCGATTAATAAATTGGGGACCATAAAGGTGAGCGCTAATACTCCAACCAGTAGAAGTTGTTCATAAAGATTACAAAATACGCGTCGCCAAAATCGAGGTGGCGGTAAGGCATTGAGCTCTGCGGGGTTCATCCCCAGAGTTTATTTGATTGTGGAGTTTGGTGCGGGCCCTGAGGGGGTATTGATGACTGCGCGCGGCTGAATTGCAGGTGCGGTAGCTGCGCTTGATTTTCTTTTATTGAGTTCTTGCTGAGCAAGCTTTTGCTTTTCTTCTTCGGAGAGTTGTTGATAAGCTTCCCAAGCAGCCGCTTTTTGTTCCGCTGGGATTTGTAGGCTCGTCAGATAGTTATCGCGTGCGATACGCCGATCTTTTTGGGGCAGCTTTGCCCAATCGGCCATTCGTCCCTGGAGCCGTTCTTGCTCGGGGGAGGTCATATAGGGGTAGCGATTCGCGACCCGTAACCATTTTGTTTTACGGTCATTGCTCAAGGTTTCCCAATCACTCTCCAATGGCGCAAGTACGGTTTGCTGCAGTGGGTTTAATTGATTCCAGGCGAGCTTATCGACTTTCTTGCCAACAGTTGTCGGGGAGGGCTGGGTTACTCCAGTATTCTGCGCATGAGCCCCAGAGTTCGACAGTGCGATGAAGAGAGTGAGAAGGGCTGGTGCTAGAAGTCGAAATTGCATCGCTAAATTTTTTCGTCGTCGGACTTTTTATCATCCGTCTCTGGTTTGGCGAGGGTCTTTAGTTTTAGGAACGCCATAAAGCCGTTATCAACAAATGCATCGGGTGGAACGTCATCGGTTAGGAGGGCAATATCGACATTGGCAATATCATTGATGCGCAAGTCTTCTTGCCATTCGGTGATGGCAATTAAGCCAAGAACTACGACGGTAATGGGTACGAGCCAACCAGTGAATGACCATATGGGTTTATTCCAAGATGAGGTCCGAAAGCTACGATGCGTCGTTTGGAGTTGTGCAACAAATACAGGTTCAGGCTTGGCGCGACTGAGCGCAGTCGCACGAGCATCTTGCAAGCGCGATTGGATATCGCTGCTGAGATTTTCTGATTGAGCGCTTAATAGACGGGTTACCCGCTTTCCAAACTCTTGCTCAACTGGATCTAAATTTTGTTTATTCTTGTTCATCATCACAACACAATTCCTCTGGCCCTCAATGCAGCTGCCAAGGTGTGGGCGGCTCGGGAGCAATGGGTTTTTACACTGCCCTCGCTGCATCCCATGGCAAGGGCTGTTTCAGAAGTACTCAGTTCATCCCAATAACGCATGAGGAAGGCCTCTCGTTGACGACTTGGCAATTTTGATATTTCTGCCTCAAGGATAGCCAATAACTCTTGATTGGCTAATGCCGCACTGGCATCTAGGGGTATTGGACCTCCATCCCGGATCTCAATAAGCTCCAAAGGATCAAAGTCTTCCTCGCCATCATTACCCGATCCCAATGCTGAGAAGGGGGTCTCGTGGGCGGAGCGCACTTTTTGGCGACGAAACCAGTCATGAATCCGATTTTGCAGAATTCGGGTAAAAATCAGTGGCAGCTCTGCGGCCGGCCGATCGCCGTATTTTTGAGTCAAGCTAATCATGGCATCTTGCACCACATCAAGGGCAGCGGCCTCATCCCGAACTGCATAGACGGCCTGTTTGAAGGCTTTTTTCTCAATGCCAGCCAGAAATTGGTCGAGTTCTTGGGCAGAAGCCATGTGAATTACTGCGGATTAATGAGTGTGTTTTTGTGGTTTCGTTATTCGTTTTCGACCCAAAATAGTGCCTAAACTCGCTCATTCTAGGCTATTGCTTTACAATGGAGAGCTTACCGCAAAGAGACCATCCAAGAAGTGGCAGTCTTTTTTCTTTGCGGCAGTGCCGTTCGAACCCGGACCATAAGTAAGGGACAGAACAGCCTAAACAATTTTTTGCCGAAAATTGCAAAGGAAAATGACAATGAATACGAGTAATGCTGAATTCTTAGCCACCAAAGGTGGTCAGGCCGCAACCGGGTCTCAAACCGACTCTAACCCAAGCCCCACAAAACAATCCGCCCCTGAAATGATTGGTGCTGAGATGTTGGTGCATGCCTTGCATGCCGAGGGGGTGGAGTACGTATGGGGATATCCTGGTGGTGCGGTTCTCTTTATTTACGACGAGATCTTCAAACAAGATAAGTTTGAACATATTTTGGTTCGTCACGAACAAGCGGCAGTTCATGCAGCTGATGGCTATGCGCGTGCCACCGGTAAGGTCGGTGTGGCATTGGTTACCTCCGGCCCAGGAGTCACGAATGCGGTCACTGGGATTGCGACCGCTTACACCGATTCGATTCCGATGGTCATCATCACCGGTAACGTGCCAACCTACGCGATTGGTGAGGATGCCTTTCAAGAGGCCGATACCGTGGGCATTACACGACCCATCGTCAAACACAATTTCTTGGTCAAGGACATTAATGACCTTGCCATCACACTTAAAAAGGCTTTTCATATTGCACGCACTGGTCGTCCTGGCCCCGTGTTAGTCGATATTCCAAAAGATATCTCGGCCACTAAAGCACCTTTTGTTTACCCCGATAGTTTGAGCATGCGTTCGTACAATCCGGTGATCAAGGGTCATAGCGGCCAAATCCGCAAAGCCGTCTCTTTATTACAAGAGGCTGAGCGGCCTTATATTTATACGGGTGGCGGGATCATCATGGCCGAAGCTGCCAAAGAGCTTAAAGAGTTTGCCGAACTCTTGGGCTATCCCGTAACCAATACTCTCATGGGCTTGGGTGGATTCCCGGGCACGCATGAGCAGTTTGTGGGCATGCTTGGAATGCATGGCACCTATGAAGCCAATATGGCCATGCAGCACTGCGATGTGTTGATTGCAATCGGCGCCCGTTTTGATGATCGCGTGATTGGAAACCCAGCACACTTCGCTAGCCATCCACGCAAGATTGTTCATATTGATATTGATCCATCGGTGATTTCAAAGCGCGTTAAGGTGGACGTTCCGATTGTCGGTGATCTCAAAGAGATTTTGGTCGACATGAGCGCGCAATTAAGAGCGGCACCAGCACGCAAGAATCAAGCGAAGGTGAAGGCGTGGTGGGATCAGATTAATGAATGGAAGAAGCGCGATTGCTTGAAATACGATCGTGACTCGCAAATCGTGAAGCCTCAATACGTGGTTGAGAAGCTTTGGGAGTTGACTAAGGGCGATGCCTTTGTGTGTTCAGATGTTGGCCAACATCAGATGTGGGCGGCCCAGTTTTATAAGTTTAATGAACCGCGTCGCTGGATTAACTCGGGTGGTTTAGGCACCATGGGCGTTGGTTTGCCCTATGCCATGGGAATTAAAAAGGCGTTCCCTGATCAGGAGGTCGTCACCATTACCGGAGAGGGTTCGATCCAGATGTGTATTCAGGAGCTTTCAACGCTCACTCAGTACAACACGCCGATTAAGATCGTTTCCTTAAACAATCGGTATTTAGGCATGGTGCGTCAATGGCAAGAGTTGACCTACAGCAAGCGCTATTCCAGTTCATACATGGACTCACTACCCGATTTTGTGAAGTTGGCTGAAGCCTATGGCCATGTGGGGATGCGGATTGAGACCAAGGCCGATGTGGAGCCAGCGCTCAAAGAGGCCCTCAAATTGAAGGATCGCACCGTATTTATGGATTTCCAGATTGATCCACAGGAAAACGTTTGGCCGATGGTGCAAGCGGGTAAGGGTATTAGCGAGATGCTGCTTGGAAGCGAGGATCTCTAATGCGTCACATTATTTCTGTTTTGCTCGAGAACGAGCCAGGAGCGCTCTCGCGCGTCGTTGGTTTGTTCTCAGCGCGCGGTTACAACATTGAGACATTGAGCGTTGCGCCGACTGAAGACCCGTCTTTGTCGCGCATGACCTTGGTCACGATTGGTTCGGATGATGTGATTGAGCAAATCACCAAGCATCTCAACCGTTTGGTCGAGGTGGTGAAGGTCTTTGATTTAACCGAGGGTCCTCATATCGAACGCGAGCTCATGATGATTAAGGTGAGGGCCGTTGGTAAAGAGCGCGAGGAGTTAAAGCGTACTGCGGATATATTCCGAGGCCGCATTATTGATGTGACTGATAAAAGTTACACGATTGAGCTCACAGGCGTAAGTAGTAAGTTGGATGCCTTCATTAGTGCAATTGATCGTGCATCGATTCTTGAGACGGTCCGCACAGGCGGCTCGGGAATTGGGCGCGGCGAACGTATTCTGAAAGTTTAGTTTTAATCACTCTGTATTTAATTTAAGGAAATCGTATGAAAGTTTTTTATGACAAGGACGCCGATCTGTCCCTGATCAAGGGTAAAAAGGTAACCATCATTGGTTATGGCTCGCAAGGCCATGCCCATGCACAAAACCTCAACGACTCCGGCGTGAAAGTCACCGTCGGTTTACGTAAAGACGGCGCATCCTGGAAAAAAGCAGCGAATGCGGGCTTGCAAGTGAAAGAAGTTGCTGAAGCAGTGAAGGACGCAGACGTTGTGATGATGCTGTTGCCTGACGAGCAAATTGCCGAGGTGTATAAAAACGAAGTACATCCCAACATCAAGCAAGGCGCTGCTTTAGCGTTTGCTCATGGCTTTAATGTGCATTACGGTCAAGTGATTCCTCGCGCGGATTTGGACGTGATCATGATTGCGCCTAAGGCTCCTGGCCACACTGTGCGCAGCACATACACTCAAGGCGGTGGCGTGCCCCATTTGATTGCGGTTTATCAAGACAAGTCGGGCTCTGCACGTGATTTAGCTCTATCGTACGCAACTGCCAATGGCGGTGGCCGTGCGGGTGTGATCGAGACCAATTTCCGTGAAGAGACCGAAACCGATTTATTTGGAGAGCAAGCGGTACTCTGTGGCGGCACCGTCGAGTTAATCAAAGCCGGATACGAGACCTTGGTGGAGGCCGGTTATGCTCCTGAGATGGCCTATTTTGAGTGCTTGCACGAGTTAAAGCTCATCGTGGATCTCATTTATGAAGGCGGTATCGCTAACATGAACTACTCTATTTCAAATAATGCAGAGTACGGTGAGTATGTCACTGGTCCACGGATTGTGACCGAGGAAACCAAGAATGCAATGCGCAAGGCCTTGCACGACATTCAGACGGGTGAGTATGCCAAGAGCTTCATCCTTGAAAATCGGGCTGGCGCACCAACCTTGATTTCGCGTCGTCGTTTGACTGCTGATCATGAGATCGAAGTTGTGGGTGCGAAGTTGCGTGCCATGATGCCTTGGATTGCGAAGAACAAACTCGTTGACCAGTCAAAGAACTAAGTTCAGAAGGTAATCATCCGATGATGTATCCACACCCCATCATTGCCAAAGAGGGCTGGCTCTACCTGGTTGTGATTGGGGTCTTAGCTTTTGTAGTGCATCGCTATGCTGGTTTTTTCTGGTCATGGCCATTGTGGCTATTCTTTGTCTTCACCTTGCAGTTCTTTCGTGATCCACAACGAATTGCCCCCTTAGGTAAGGATCTTGTTTTATCGCCAGCCGATGGCCGCATTGTGGTGGTTGAGAAAGCCCATGATCCGTATGCCAATCGGGAAGCCTTAAAGATTAGCGTGTTCATGAATGTGTTTAATGTGCACTCCAATCGCTGTGCCGTGAGTGGCCTTGTTAAGCAGGTCACCTATTTTCCAGGTAAGTTCTTTAATGCCAGCATTGATAAGGCCTCGACGGAGAATGAGCGTAATGCGGTCGTGATTGATGCCAATGGCAAAACGGTCACCTTGGTGCAAATCGCAGGTTTGGTTGCGCGACGCATTTTGTGCTACATCCGTGCTAATGATCGCGTCAAGCGCGGTGAGCGCTATGGATTTATCCGCTTCGGATCGCGGGTGGATGTGTATTTACCTTTGGAGGCCGAGCCCTTAGTGAGTGTTGGCGAGAAAGTCTTTGCAACCAATACCGCGCTGGCACGTTTGCCGGGTTTAGATTAAGTCATGACCCCACGCCGCAAGTTCCGTCCGGACCGTTCTCGTTTTCTGCGGAGTAAAAATACGCGACGCGAGGAATGGGATTCTGTGGAGGATTTGACGGAGGATGATCTCGTCGTCGAGCCACCGCGTCCACGTAGCAAAGGCATTTATTTATTACCCAATTTATTTACGACGGCGGCATTGTTCTGCGGGTTCTTTGCGATTGTGAACGCTATGAACCATCGCTTTGAGGTTGCAGCGATTGCTGTCTTTGCTTCGCTGGTGCTTGATGGCATGGATGGCCGAATCGCGCGAATGACCAACACCCAAAGCGCGTTTGGTGAGCAGTATGATTCTTTGGCTGATATGGTCTCATTCGGTGTGGCCCCAGCCTTAGTGGCGTACGAGTGGGTCTTAAAAGATCTTGGTAAGTGGGGCTGGTTAGCAGCATTTACCTATTGTGCCGGCGCAGCACTGCGCTTAGCCCGCTTTAATGCCAATATTGGTGTGGTGGATAAAAAGTTTTTCCAGGGCTTGCCAAGTCCAGCGGCTGCAGCGCTCTTGGCCGGTTTTATTTGGTTGGCGGACGATAACAAGATACCAGTCAAGGACTCTGCGATTCCGTTAGTAACCTTCTTCATTACGATTTATGCAGGACTCACCATGGTCTCGAATGCCCGTTTTTACAGTGGCAAAGCCTTGGATATTCGGTATCGAGTACCGTTTTGGGTGATGGTGCTTTTAATCCTCGGTTTTGTCTTGATTTCATCGAACCCACCCTTAACTCTATTTGGCCTATTTGTGGTTTATTCCCTTTCTGGCTACGTTTTATGGTTATGGGAACGAGCGATGGGGCGCAGGATTGGTGGAGAAACCACAGTTGCAGCCAAGTCTGAGTAAATGGGGTATAGTATTTCCATGATGAATCAATTCAATGCGCTTCTACTTCTTCTAGCACTGGGCCTTCGGCTCGGGGCGGGTCGCGCTTAGACACATGAAGTAAGGCACTAAGTTCGCAAACCAGCCCCAGCTAAACCGCTGGGGTTTTTGTTTTAGAAAACCAGTATTGGATGTTTAGACAAGGAATAGATGATGAGTGACCGATTAATTATTTTTGATACCACCTTGCGCGATGGTGAACAGTCACCTGGCGCATCCATGACCCGAGATGAAAAGGTACGGATTGCCCGTCAACTCGAGCGCTTACGGGTCGATGTGATTGAAGCCGGTTTTGCAGCTAGCTCTGAAGGCGACTTTGCGGCTATCTCTGCGGTTGCTGCAGCCGTGAAAGACTCGGTGGTGTGCTCACTCGCGCGTGCCAATGAGACTGATATCACTCGCGCTTCAGATGCCCTCAAGGCAGCCAATGCAAAACGTATTCATGTGTTCTTGGCAACCAGCGCCTTGCACATGGAAAAGAAATTGCGCATGACCCCGGAGCAGGTGTATGAGCAGGCTAAAAAGTCTATCCGCTTTGCCAGAAACTTGGCAGGTGATATTGAGTTCTCTCCCGAGGATGGCTACCGCTCGGATATGGACTTCTTGTGCCGGGTCTTGGAGGCAGTGATTGCTGAGGGTGCGAGCACCATTAATGTTCCTGATACGGTTGGTTATGCCGTTCCTGAACTCTATGGCGAGTTCATTAAAACCTTGCGCACTCGGATTCCGAACTCAGACAAAGCCATCTGGTCCGTGCATTGCCATAACGATTTAGGGATGGGCGTGGCCAACTCCTTAGCTGGTGTGCATATTGGCGGCGCCCGCCAGGTGGAGTGCACGATTAATGGTCTTGGCGAGCGCGCGGGCAATACGTCCTTAGAAGAAATTGTCATGGCGGTACGAACTCGGAAGGATTTCTTTCAGTTGGATGTGGGCATTGATACGAAGCAGATCGTGCCAGCCTCTAAATTGGTCTCGCAAATCACGGGCTTTGTGGTGCAACCGAATAAAGCAGTGGTTGGCGCCAATGCCTTTGCCCATGCATCAGGTATTCATCAGGATGGTGTATTGAAGGCACGCGATACCTACGAGATCATGCGGGCTGAAGATGTGGGCTGGGCAACCAATCGCATCGTGCTTGGTAAGTTATCCGGCCGGAATGCCTTTAAGCAACGCATTGCCGAGTTGGGGATTGTGTTGGAGTCGGAGAGTGAGCTCAATGATGCCTTCGCCCGCTTTAAGGCTTTGGCCGATCAAAAGGCCGAGATTTTTGATGAAGACATTATTTCTTTAATGTCAGACTCTTCAGTGGCTGATCAGAATGAGCACTTCAGTTTCATTTCCTTGAACCAACATTCTGAGACCGGTGAAAAGCCATCGGCGAAGGTGGTGTTCAAGATGGGTGGTCATGATGTGCATTCGGAGGCGGAGGGTAATGGCCCGGTTGATGCCACCTTGCATGCGATTGAGAACAAAGTACAAAGCGGCGCTGAACTCTTGCTCTACTCAGTCAATGCCATTACTTCAGGAACCGAGTCGCAGGGGGAGGTTACTGTTCGGCTCTCTAAAGGGGGTCGTATTGTGAATGGAGTAGGTATGGACCCCGACATTATTGCTGCCTCGGCCAAGGCCTATTTAGCGGCATTGAACAAATTGCACGACCCCAGCGCGATTAAGCTCAATGCCCAGATGGCACCTTAAATCATAAGTTATTGATTTATATAACTTTATTAACTATCAGACCGCTTTGCCCACAATCGGAGGGTGCGGTCTGTTAGAATGCTGAAGCTTTGATTTATAAAGCTTTTTATTAACACGGCATATCAGGTGCAAGCTTGAGTGTCCGCACGTATGGAGTATGAAGATGGCAGTTGCAGACATTAATAAGGCGGAAATCGTCAAACAAAACGCGCGTGGCGCAAACGATACGGGTAGCCCCGAAGTTCAGGTGGCGTTATTAACTGCTCGTATCAATGAACTTACCCCCCATTTCAAGGCAAACGCAAAAGATCATCACAGCCGTCGTGGCTTGTTGAAGATGGTCTCGCGCCGTCGCCGTCTCTTGGATTACCTCAAGAGCAAGGATCTGGACCGTTATCGCGCGCTGATCGACAAACTAGGTTTACGTAAGTAATTTCTTGTTTTTGTCAGCATTGCAATGAAGTAGGGTGTTGCCAAACCGGCAAGGCTCTACTTTGAGTGGTTCAAGATGACCGGCTTCTAGGGATCGTGTCATTCCAATGCGTTTCTTCTTAAAAGAGGCGCACTGGAATGGCATCCCACTTGGGTTCATCAAACAATCACTCCAGTGATACCGCGGCGCTGTGGATCCGCGGTGCGTATGTTTGGAGAAAAAAAGATGTCAATGTTTCATAAAGTTGTAAAAACGTTTCAATGGGGCCAACACACCGTCACCATGGAAACCGGTGAGATTGCTCGCCAATCCAGTGGTGCTGTACTCCTCAATATGGATGACACTGTGGTGCTCGCCACGGTAGTCGGTGCTAAAACAGCGAAAGAGGGCCAAGACTTTTTCCCCTTAACCGTTGACTACATTGAGAAGACCTATTCTGCTGGCAAGATTCCTGGGGGATTCTTTCGTCGCGAGGGACGTCCTTCCGAAGGCGAGACCTTAATTTCTCGTCTGATTGATCGTCCAATTCGCCCATTATTCCCAGAAGGCTTTTATAACGAAGTCCAGGTGGTCGTACATGTGATGTCGATTAATCCTGATGTGCCAGCTGATATTCCAGCTTTAATTGCATCATCTGCAGCCCTGGCAATTTCGGGTATTCCATTTAATGGCCCCATGGGTGCGGCGCGCGTTGGTTATCGTGATGGCCAGTACTTACTCAACCCCAATCGTAGCGAGCAAGCGACGAGCGAACTCGATTTGATCGTAGCCGGCACCCAAGCGGCAGTATTGATGGTGGAATCCGAGGCCCAACAGCTATCTGAAGCCGTCATGCTAGGTGCTGTTGTGTATGGACACGAGCAGTCACAAATCGCGATCAATGCGATTCAGGAGCTGGTGCGTGATGCCGGTAAGCCCGAGTGGGATTGGAAACCAGCACCCAAGAACGAAGCTTTGATCGCCAAGTTACAAAGTTTGGCAGAGGGCCCATTGCGGGATGCGTATCAAATTCGTCAAAAGCAAGCTCGCTCCACCAAGATTAAAGAAGTGGTTGCAAATGTCATGACCCAGTTGGCCGCTGACGGTGAAGTGGATGAAGTAGAGGTTGGTAATCTCTTGTTCGAGATCGAAGCAAAGATCGTACGTAGCCAAATTCTCAATGGTGAGCCACGCATTGACGGCCGTGATACTCGAACCGTGCGCCCCATTGAAATTCGCAACGGTGTATTGCCTCGCACCCACGGCTCCGCACTCTTTACTCGTGGCGAGACGCAAGCCTTAGTAGTTGCAACTCTTGGAACAGCACGCGATGAGCAAATTATTGATGCGCTCGAAGGCGAGTACCGCGATCGCTTTATGTTCCACTACAACATGCCTCCATTTGCAACCGGCGAGACCGGTCGCGTTGGTACACCCAAGCGTCGTGAGATTGGTCACGGCCGTTTAGCAAAGCGCGCTTTAGTACCAGTATTGCCAAGCATGGAAGAGTTTGCCTACAGCATTCGTTTGGTCTCTGAGATTACCGAATCCAATGGTTCATCTTCAATGGCTTCGGTATGTGGCGGCTGCTTAGCGCTGATGGATGCCGGTGTACCAGTCAAGGCCCATGTGGCCGGTGTTGCCATGGGCCTGATCTTGGATGGTAATCGCTTTGCCGTCTTAACCGATATCTTGGGTGATGAGGATCACTTAGGCGACATGGACTTTAAGGTAGCTGGTACTGCTAACGGTATTACTGCCTTGCAGATGGATATTAAGGTCCAGGGTATTACCAAAGAAATCATGCAGGTTGCGTTGGCGCAAGCCCAAGAAGGCCGTTTGCATATTCTGAGCAAAATGCAAGAAGCGATGGGTTCTGTCCGCACAGAGCTATCAGAGCACGCACCACGCATGGTGACCTTTAAGATCCATCCAGACAAGATCCGTGAAGTGATTGGTAAGGGCGGCGCAACGATCCAGGCGCTCACTAAAGAGACCGGGTGCAGCATTGATATTAAAGATGATGGTACGGTCACGATTGCCTCAACCAGTGCAGAAGGTATGGCGCAAGCGAAAGCCAAGATCGAAGGTATCACGGCTGAAGCTGAAGTTGGTAAGGTCTATGAGGGACCAGTGGTGAAGTTACTTGAGTTTGGCGCCCTCGTGAATATCCTTCCGGGTAAAGATGGGCTGTTACATATCTCTGAGATCTCAACGGAGCGCGTGAAGGATGTCAAAGACTTCTTGCAAGAGGGTCAGATCGTGCGTGTGAAATTACTCGCAGCCGATGAGCGTGGCCGTTTGCGTTTATCCATGAAAGCTCTGTTAACCCCGGAGTCTGGTTCAGCAGATACTCAGGCAAGCGATAGTCCCAACGAGACCGTTTAAGTAGGAGTATTGGTATGCGTGTAATGGAGATTCGGGAGTATGGCGCGCCAGAGATGTTGGTAAAAGCTGAGCGCCCTGATCCTGCTGTGCCAAGCGTAGGTTCTGGCGAGGTCTTAATTCGGGTGAAGGCAGCCGGTATTAATCGTCCAGATGTCTTGCAACGAAAAGGGCATTACCCCGTTCCTCCAGGTGCATCCGATATCCCCGGTCTTGAAGTGGCTGGGGAGATTATTGGCGGTGATCTCGCACATGCTGATAACACCTTTGGTTTGAAGGTGGGCGATAAAGTCTGTGCACTTGTGCAGGGTGGCGGATACGCGGATTTATGCACTGCTCCAATCGCGCAATGTTTGCCCTATCCAAAAGGTTTTTCAGATATTGAGGCAGCGTCTTTGCCAGAAACATTCTTTACCGTATGGAGTAATGTCTTTCAGCGCGGGCATCTCAGTAAAGGTGAGACTCTGCTGGTGCAAGGTGGTTCCAGTGGTATTGGTGTGACCGCTATTCTGATTGCCAAAGCACTCGGTCATCGAGTTTTTGTTACTGCAGGAAGCGATGAGAAGTGTGCGGCCTGCACGCAATTGGGCGCAGATCTTGCAATCAATTACAAAACTCAAGACTTTGTAGAAGAAATCAAGAAGGCTACCAATGGCAAAGGTGTGGATGTGATCTTAGACATGGTCACCGGCACCTATTTACAGCGCGAGATTGATTGCTTGGCCGATGACGGTCGTATTGTGATCATTGCGATCATGGGGGGCTCAAAGGCAGAAGTCAATACGGGCCAAATATTGCGTCGCCGCTTAACTATCACGGGATCGACCTTGCGTCCTAGACCTGTCGCCTTCAAGCATCAAATTACCAAAGAGTTGTATCAGACGGTGTGGCCCTTACTGAATGCGGGTCAACTAAAGCCAGTCATTTATAAAACATTTTCCTTAGAGCAAGCCGCTGATGCGCATCGATTGATGGAATCGAGCGAGCATGTCGGAAAAATTGTTTTAACGGTGTAAGAGGGTTGCTATGCGCGCATTGACGGTCATCGGCAATTGGAAGATGAATGGCAGTGTTCGTAGTAATCGGGATTGGTTGCAAACGGTCATTGCAGAGATGCAGCAGGGCATGCCCGCAGGGCGCCGCTTCGGTGTCTGCATACCCTTTCCCTATTTGCAAGAATGTGGCAGCTATTTGGGAAGTTCGCAACTTCAGTTGGGTGCGCAAGATGTATCGGCCTATGCATCCGGTCCGTATACAGGTGAGGTGAGTGCGAGCATGTTGCAAGAGATGGGCGTTCGCTTTGTGATCGTCGGTCACTCGGAGCGTCGCATGCAGTATGGCGAGGCCAATGAGAGCATTGCCCTTAAGGCAGAGCAGGCTTTAGATCATGAGCTGACCCCAATCATTTGTGTTGGTGAAACAGCCGATGAACGAAATTCTGGGCGTGCGGTCGAGGTGGTGAGGCGACAGGTTGCCAGTCAGGTGAGCACCCTGCAGGATCGATTGGTGGATTGCTTGATTGCGTACGAACCGATTTGGGCAATTGGTACAGGTAAAGTTGCCAGTGCGCAAATGGCCCAAGATATGCACCGGGCGATTCGTTTGCAACTGGCTGAGTTTGATGATGATGTGGCCTCTCATATTGGGATTATTTATGGGGGCAGTGTCCGTGCCGATAACGCCACGGAGCTTTTTGCCATGCCCGATATTGATGGGGCGTTGGTTGGTGGTGCGTCGTTAGATGCCAAGGAGTTTTTAGCAATCTGTCGAGCGTGATGGATTGCATGATGAATGACAATATGGAGAACAGAAATGGAATGGCTTAAAACTTTATTCGTGGTCCTGCAAGTAGTTTCTGCATTGGCCATCATTGGCTTGGTCTTGATTCAGCAAGGTAAGGGTGCTGATATGGGTGCCGCATTTGGTTCAGGTTCCTCAGGCAGTTTATTTGGGGCGACTGGTTCCTCAAACTTCCTCTCGCGCACCACTGCTATTTTTGCAGTGATCT
Organism: Polynucleobacter sp. HIN11; assembly: GCF_030297675.1. Classification (NCBI taxonomy): domain Bacteria; kingdom Pseudomonadati; phylum Pseudomonadota; class Betaproteobacteria; order Burkholderiales; family Burkholderiaceae; genus Polynucleobacter; species Polynucleobacter sp. HIN11. The sequence goes on along the minus strand of NZ_AP028142.1, from coordinate 1,155,848 downwards.
TTTTTGTAAGCACCCTAGGAATTACATGGTTGGGAACTAAAAAGCCTGTTGAGTCAGGGGTTTTATCCAACTCAACGTTGCCGACCGTAGCCCCTGCCCAGCAAGGTGGCGCCACTCCAGCAAATGGAGCAAGTTCAGAACCCGGTAAGCCGGTCGTGCCTCGCTAATTTGCACCTTTTTGGAAGGTGCAATGCGGTAGAATTGAGGGTTGTTGTAGGGCTTTTCCGAGATGCCGACGTGGTGAAATTGGTAGACACGCTATCTTGAGGGGGTAGTGGCTTAGGCTGTGCGAGTTCGAGTCTCGCCGTCGGCACCAAAGTGGAATAGTTTGGTCGGGAATTCTTGTCTTATTGCTGTAAATCAAGAATCCCAAAATGAAAGTCGTTGATAATTCGAACGTTTGGAAATCTGACACAGGATAGAAGAAGTTGAACCTTTCAAATTACTTCCCAGTACTGTTGTTTATTCTTGTTGGTATCGGCGTCGGTCTTGCTCCCATTGTTTTGGGAAAAGTGTTAGCCCCCTCCAAACCTTATTCAGAAAAAGATTCTCCATATGAGTGCGGCTTTGAAGCCTTTGAAGATGCTCGTATGAAATTCGATGTGCGCTACTACCTAGTCGCCATTCTCTTTATCCTATTTGATCTCGAAACCGCATTTTTATTTCCTTGGGGCATTGCCTTGAGGGATATTGGCTGGGAAGGTTACATTGCGATGGCAATTTTCCTCCTCGAATTTATCGTTGGTTTTGCTTACATCTGGAAAAAGGGCGCCCTGGATTGGGAGTAGACGTCGATGGCACTTGAAGGTGTTCTAAAACAAGGTTTTGTAACGACTTCGGCTGACCAGTTAATTAATTGGACCAGAACCGGATCGCTTTGGCCGATGACCTTTGGCTTGGCCTGTTGCGCAGTTGAGATGATGCATGCGGGCGCATCGCGCTACGACCTCGATCGTTTTGGGGTGGTGTTCCGTCCATCGCCTCGTCAATCAGATTTAATGATCGTGGCGGGTACCTTATGTAACAAAATGGCCCCCGCTTTACGCAAGGTCTATGACCAGATGCCAGAACCGCGTTGGGTGATATCGATGGGTTCATGTGCTAACGGCGGTGGCTATTATCACTACTCTTATTCGGTGGTACGCGGATGCGATCGTATCGTTCCAGTGGATGTGTATGTTCCTGGTTGTCCACCAACGGCCGAAGCCTTGATCTACGGCATCATTCAATTGCAGGCCAAAATTGGTCGCACCAGCACCATTGCGCGGAAGGGTTGAGATGAGTGATCGCCTCGAACAACTTCGTTTGCAATTGGATCGTGTTTTAGGCAACCGTATTCAAAGTGCCTCGATCGATCATCGTGAGTTGACCATCGTCTTGCATCACGCAACGTATGCTGAGTCAGCCAAATTATTACGAGACGATCCCAGCTTAGCGTTTGAGCAGCTGATTGATTTATGTGGAGTTGATTACAAAGACTATGCCGATGGCACTTGGAGCGGCCCCCGCTTTGCGGTGGTTAGCCACTTACTGTCTATCAAGCATAACCAACGTCTGCGTATTCGGGTATTTGCCCCAGACGACGACTATCCATTGGTGGCATCGATGGTGCCCATTTGGAACTCAGCCAATTGGTTTGAGCGCGAGGCCTTCGATCTCTTTGGCATCCTATTTGATGGTCATGAGGATTTGCGTCGTATCTTGACCGATTACGGCTTTATTGGTCATCCATTCCGTAAAGATTTCCCAATCTCGGGCCATGTCGAGATGCGCTATGACCCGGAGTTAAAGCGAGTGGTGTATCAGCCAGTCACGATTGATCCACGTGAGGTGACCCCCCGCGTGATTCGTGAAGAACAATACGGTGGCTTGGCAAATGGCTGAGATTAAGAACTACACCCTCAACTTTGGCCCCCAGCATCCTGCGGCTCACGGTGTATTGCGTTTAGTGCTTGAGCTCGATGGCGAAGTGATCCAACGCGCCGATCCGCATATTGGCTTATTGCATCGTGCGACCGAGAAACTCGCCGAGACCCGGACTTGGATTCAGAGTGTGCCGTATATGGATCGTCTTGATTATGTATCGATGATGGTCAATGAGCATGCCTATGTGATGGCCATCGAGAAGCTTCTCGATGTTGATGTTCCTATCCGAGCCCAATACATCCGTGTGATGTTTGATGAGCTCACCCGTCTGCTCAATCACTTACTCTGGGTTGGCTGCCATGGTCTCGACGTTGGTGCGATGGCAATCTTTTTATATGCCTTCCGTGATCGCGAAGATATCTTCGATATGTATGAGGCGGTATCCGGTGCTCGCATGCATGCAGCCTACTATCGTCCCGGCGGTGTCTATCGCGATTTACCTGAGAGGATGCCTCAATACGCCAAGTCGGCGATTCGGAGTGAGCAAGCGGTAAAGCGTTTGAACGAGAGCCGCAGCGGATCATTATTGGATTTCATTGAGGACTTTAGTAATCGCTTCCCAGCCAATGTGGATGAGTACAACAATTTGTTAACCGATAACCGAATATGGAAGCAGCGCTTGGTGGGTATCGGCGTGGTCTCCCCTGAGCGAGCTCTGCAGATGGGTTTTACTGGCCCGATGTTGCGTGGCTCTGGTTTTGCTTGGGACTTGCGCAAGAAGCAGCCTTATGAAGTCTATGACCAGTTGGATTTTGATATTCCAGTGGGTGTGAATGGCGATAGCTACGACCGATATTTAGTGCGCATGGAAGAAATGCGTCAATCCAATCGCATTATTCAACAGTGTGTGAAGTGGTTGCGAGCCAATCCAGGCCCAGTGATGAGTGATAACCATAAAGTAGCCCCGCCAAAGCGCGTTGATATGAAAACCAATATGGAAGAGTTGATCCATCACTTCAAGCTCTTTACCGAAGGGATTCATGTGCCAACGGGTGAAGCGTATGCAGCAGTAGAGCACCCGAAGGGGGAGTTTGGTATCTACGCCATTTCGGATGGTGCTAATAAACCTTACCGCTTAAAGATTCGGGCTCCTGGCTTTGCTCATTTAGCAGCCATGGATGAGATGTCACGCGGTCATATGATTGCGGATGCGGTCACCATCATTGGGACCCAAGACATTGTATTTGGTGAGATTGATCGATAAACCATGATGACAGCCCAATCCCTTTTTTCTGCTAAGACCCGCGCCCAAATGGATCGCAATATTGCGAAGTATCCGTCTGAGCAAAAACAATCGGCGGTGATGGCATGTTTAATTGCTGCACAAGAAGAGCATGGTTGGGTCTCCCCCGAGATCATCGCTGAGGTGGCGCAAATTCTGGAGATGCCCAAGATTGCGGTTGAGGAAGTAGCGACGTTCTACAACATGTATGAGACCAAGCCGATTGGTAAGTTCAAGCTCGTGGTGTGCACGAATTTGCCTTGCCAATTAACGCATGGCGAAGAAGCGGCTGACTACCTCAAGAAAAAACTCGGGATTAACTTTAATGAGACTACGCCCTGTGGAACCTTCACCCTAAAAGAGGGTGAGTGCATGGGTGCTTGTGGCGACTCCCCTGTAATGTTGGTGAATAACCACCGTATGTGTAGTTTTATGACCCAAGAAAAGATCGATGCTTTATTAGATGAGTTGAGTGCAGAAGCAAAACGGGGGAGCATATGACCAGTTTGCATAGTCGTCACATTAAGCCCTTAATTTTGGCTGGCCTAGATGGTAAGAACTGGCATCTCAAAGACTATGAGGCTCGCGGTGGTTATCAGCAGCTACGCCGGATTCTTAACGAAAAGATTACCCCGGATGCCGTGATTGCGGAAGTCAAGGCATCGTCCTTGCGTGGCCGTGGTGGTGCGGGATTCCCAACCGGCTTGAAGTGGAGCTTCATGCCCAAGAACTACAACGGTAACAAATACCTCGTTTGCAATAGCGACGAGGGTGAGCCCGGTACATTCAAAGACCGTGACATCATGCGCTACAACCCCCATGCGTTAATCGAAGGCATGATTATTGGCGCTTATGCCATGGGGATCTCAACGGGATACAACTACATTCACGGCGAGATCTGGGAGGTCTATGAGCGCTTTGAAGAGGCGCTTGAGGAAGCGCGTGCTGCGGGCTATCTTGGACAGAATATTTTAGGAACAGAATTTAGTTTCCAGTTGCACGCTGCCCCAGGCTTTGGTGCTTACATTTGCGGTGAAGAGACCGCACTCTTGGAGTCGCTTGAGGGTAAAAAAGGGCAGCCTCGCTTTAAGCCACCATTCCCAGCGAACTTTGGTTTGTACGGCAAGCCAACCACCATTAACAATACCGAGACCTTTGCAGCTGTGCCATTTATTCTGGCCATTGGTGCAGAGGCTTATCTCAAATTGGGTAAGCCCAATAATGGCGGCACGAAGATCTTCTCCGTATCGGGAGATGTCACTTACCCAGGTAACTATGAAGTTCCACTCGGTACACCGTTTGCTGAGTTATTGAAGTTGGCAGGCGGGATGCGCAATGGCAAACAGCTCAAAGCAGTGATCCCTGGTGGATCATCGGCACCAGTCTTGCCTGGCAAGATCATGATGGATATCACGATGGATTACGACGCGATCTCCAAGGCTGGGTCGATGCTCGGCTCTGGAGCAGTGATCGTGATGGATGAGTCCCGTTGCATGGTACGTTCACTCTTACGCCTCTCGTATTTCTATCACGAAGAGTCGTGTGGCCAATGCACTCCATGCCGCGAGGGGACTGGTTGGTTGTGGCGGATTGTTAATCGCATTGAACACGGTCAAGGTCGACCTGAGGATTTAGATCTTCTCAAAGACGTTGCCGGGAATATTCAAGGGCGGACCATCTGTGCTTTAGGTGATGCAGCGGCGATGCCGGTGCAAGGCATGCTCAAGCACTATATGGATGAGTTTGCTTACCATGTCGAGCATAAGCATTGCATGGTTTCTTCATTTGCAAAGGCCGCCTAATCATGAGTACGGTGAACATGATTGAGATCCATGTTGACGGTAAGCCCGTCGAGGTACCGCAGGGCTCCATGGTGATGCATGCCACCAACAAGCTAGGCACTTACGTTCCTCATTTTTGCTATCACAAGAAGCTGAGCATCGCCGCAAACTGCCGGATGTGTTTGGTTGAAGTGGAGAAGGCGCCTAAGCCATTACCAGCATGTGCCACCCCCGTGATGGCGGGCATGAAAGTGTTTACTCATTCGGCGAAGGCTGTTGAGGCTCAAAAGTCGGTGATGGAGTTCTTGCTCATTAACCATCCCTTGGATTGCCCGATTTGCGATCAGGGTGGCGAATGCCAATTACAAGATTTGGCGGTTGGCTACGGTAAATCCAGTTCGCGCTATAAAGAAGAGAAGCGTGTGGTCTTCCATAAAAATGTTGGACCACTCATTTCCATGGAAGAGATGTCGCGTTGCATTCACTGCACCCGCTGTGTGCGCTTTGGCCAAGAGGTTGCTGGTGTCATGGAACTTGGCATGATCAACCGTGGTGAGCATTCGGAAATCACGACCTTTGTGGGGCAAACGGTTGACTCTGAGCTCTCGGGCAATATGATCGACATCTGCCCGGTGGGCGCCTTAACCAGTAAGCCATTTCGGTATGCCGCGCGCACCTGGGAGTTGGTCCGTAAGCGCTCGATCAGTCCGCATGATGCCGTGGGTGCCAACACTACCGTACAAACGAAGGCTAATCATGTGATGCGGGTTGTCGCACTCGAGAACGAGGCCATCAATGAGTGCTGGATTAGTGACCGCGATCGCTTTGCATATGAAGGCCTAAATAGCCCTGATCGTTTAACCACTCCAATGGTGAAACAAAATGGGCAGTGGTTAGAGACCGATTGGCAGTCTGCCCTCGATTACGTCGTGCACTCATTAAGTGATATTCAGAAGCAGCATGGTAGTCAGGCGTTAGCGGCATTGGCTCACCCCATCGCAAGCGCTGAAGAACTTTACCTCTTGCAAAAAGTGATGCGTGGTTTGGGAAGTCATCAAATTGAGACGCGTTTGCGCCAAACTGATACCCGCGGAGCAGCAACGCTACCCTGGTTGGGTATGCCAATTGCGAAGTTGAGTGAACTCAAGCGTGTCTTGGTGATTGGTAGTCATTTGCGTAAAGATCTGCCGCTGATCGCTGCTCGGATGCGCACGGCAAGCAAACAGGGCCTTAAGGTCTATCGACTCGATGCAGGCGGTAACGATTGGCTCATGCCGATTACTGCGCATCTCAAATCGAAGCCCAGTCAATGGGTGGATCAATTGGGGCAAATTGCCCAAGCGATTGCGCAAGCAAAATCCTTACAGCCTCCAACTGGTCTCTCAGTGAAGAGCGTTTCTCGTGAAGCGCAAGCGATTGCAGATCAATTGCTCAGCAATGCCAAACTTGAGAGCCCTGAGCCACAGGCAATATTCTTGGGATCACTGGCGATTGCCCATCCCAACGCCTCTGATTTACATGTTCTTGCGGAGTTTATTGCCAAGCATACGGGATGCACCTTTGGGTTCTTGTGTGAAGGTGGTAATTCAGTGGGGGCGCAACTGGTGGGTGCTACCCAGGGTAATCAAGGCAGTGTTGATACCGTATTGCAAAGTAAGGCGCGCGCCTATGTGATGTTACACGTCGAGCCACTTCAGGATTTACCCAACCCACAACAAACCCGAGCTGCGTTACAAGGCGCCGATACCGTAATTGCGATGAGCGCCTACACGAGCCCCGATTTGCTTGAGTTAGCCGATGTGATTCTGCCAATCACTCCTTATACTGAATCCGTTGGAAGTTTTGTGAACATGGCGGGGCAGGTGCAAACCATTCAGCCTTCTGTTCGACCTTTGGCAGATGCTAGACCGGCATGGAAGGTGCTCCGTGCATTAGGAAGTCTCCTAAACCTCAATGGTTTTTTGTATAACCTCCCAGAAGAGGTATATGCCGATGCGTTTGCAAAGTCTGTAGAGAGCCAACTCAATAATTGTTTTACAGCCAACCCTGAGGTCCAACAACGCGTTCAGATTACCGCATCGCTCGAGCGCCTTGCCTATCAAGCGATTTATTCAAGTGATGCGATTGTGCGCCGCGCCCCTGCATTGCAACGCACCCGTGATGCAAAGGATGCCAATATGGTTGGAGTGGGGGAGACCCTTTGGGGGCAACTAGGTTTGCAGGCCGGTGATCGCGTGGCGCTTACCCAAGCTGGCCAGACGGTTGAAGTGGGCGTTCAATTACAACCCGACTTGGCCGACGGTGTAGTGCGCATTGCAACAGCAACGGAGCTGAGTGGTCATCTAGCCTCTATGTTTGGTGAAGTGGCTCTTTCTAAATTAACGGTGAGCGCTTAAGGTCGTTATGGGCAACTGGATCGATCTCATTACCAGCCACGGCGAACAACTGTTTGGTTCGTTCTGGCCTTTGGTTTGGAACTTAGCGAAGATCCTGATCATCGTATTACCCATCTTTGGTGCGGTCGCTTACCTTACTCTGTGGGAGCGTAAGCTGATTGGCTGGATGCACATTCGTTTGGGTCCAAATCGGGTTGGTCCCCTCGGTTTATTCCAGCCGATTGCAGATGCACTCAAGCTATTGATGAAGGAGATCGTCTCCCCAACACGCGCCAGTCATACGCTCTACATCATTGCCCCTCTCATGGTGCTTACCCCGGCACTTGCTGCATGGGCAGTGGTGCCATTCCAGGCAGACTTAGTTCTAGCGGATGTAAATGCCGGTCTCTTATATGTGATGGCCATAACCTCGGTGGGTGTGTATGGCGTGATCTTGGCAGGGTGGGCCTCAAACTCGAAGTACCCATTCTTGGGAGCGATGCGTGCTTCTGCTCAAATGATCTCTTATGAGATTGCCATGGGCTTAGCCCTGGTGACCGTATTGATGGTGGCCGGCTCCTTAAATCTCAGTAATATCGTGCGCTCTCAAGAGGTGGGCATCTTTGCCGACATGGGCCTGAACTTCCTCTCGTGGAACTGGTTGCCCTTACTACCCATGTTTGTGATCTATTTCATCTCTGGAGTTGCGGAGACCAATCGTCACCCCTTTGATGTGGTGGAAGGTGAGTCAGAGATTGTTGCGGGTCATATGGTGGAGTACTCTGGCATGGCCTTCGCATTATTTTTCTTGGCTGAATACGCCAATATGATCTTGATTGCCGCCTTAACGTCGATCATGTTCTTGGGTGGTTGGTTACCAATCCTTGATTTACCTATCTTGCGCGATATTCCAGGATTTTTCTGGTTATTTGCCAAGATCTTTTTTGTGCTCTCGTGCTTTATTTGGTTACGGGCTTCATTGCCACGGTATCGCTATGACCAAATTATGCGTTTGGGTTGGAAGGTGTTTATTCCGTTAACCGTGGTTTGGGTATTGTTGGTTGGGGCCTGGATTTTGTCCCCCTGGAACATTTGGAGCTAATCACTATGTTCAAGCGCGCCTCTCAGTTTCTCAATAGCTTAATGCTCAAAGATGTTCTTAAAGGAATGTCGATTACTGGGCGTTATTTATTTAAACCTAAAATTACGGTTCAGTATCCGGAAGAAAAGACGCCACTCTCACCACGTTTTCGAGGCTTACATGCGCTGCGTCGCTATCCGAATGGGGAAGAGCGCTGCATTGCATGCAAACTGTGTGAGGCCGTTTGCCCAGCTTTGGCAATCTCGATTGAGTCTGATCAGCGTGAGGATGGTACCCGCAGAACAACACGCTATGACATCGACCTCACCAAATGCATTTTCTGTGGCTATTGTGAAGAGGCTTGCCCTGTGGATGCCATTGTGGAAACCAATATTTTTGAGTATTTCGGGGATAAGCGCGGTGATCTGTATTTCACCAAAGAGATGTTGCTAGCAGTCGGTGATGAATACGAAAAGCAAATTGCCGCTAACCGAGAGGCAGACGCACCTTACCGTTGATTGATTTATGACCCTCGACCCGAATTTAATCTTCTCAGTCTTTTTCTACGCCTTCGCGGCGCTCTTGGTGATTTCCGCATTACGGGTCATTACGGTTCCCAATCCTGTGCATGCCGCCTTGTTCTTGGTTTTGGCGTTCTTTAGTGCCTCAGGTATTTGGATGTTGCTCAAGGCCGAGTTCTTAAGCTTGATCCTGATCCTAGTCTATGTGGGCGCGGTGATGGTGTTGTTCTTATTCGTGGTGATGATGCTCGATTTGGATCTTGCGCATCTCCGACGTGATTTCAAGAAGTATCTACCACTCGCCATGCTGATTGGTGTGGTCATTATCTTGCAACTCTCGATCGTGTTAATCCGCGGCTTTATTGGTACTACCGCGCCAGTGAATGTCTTGCCCGATGTAGTGGCAGCAAATAATACCCAAGCCCTTGGTTATTTAATGTTTACCGAGTACATCTATGCTTTTGAGGTTGCCGGTATTGTTTTATTGGTTGCCATCATCGCAGCTGTTGCTCTTACCTTGCGCAAACGCAAGGATGTGAAGGGTCAAAATATTGCTGAGCAGGTTGCGGTCTCCGCTAAGGATCGGATGCGGATTGTATCGATGGATGCTGAGCGTGATGCTAAGCAAGACCTAAAGTCTCGAACCAACTCAGGTGACCCAGCATGACCATCACCCTTGCACATTATTTAGTCCTTGGCGCTATTCTGTTTGCAATTAGCGTCGTCGGTATCTTCCTAAATCGGCGTAACGTGATCATCCTCTTGATGGCGATTGAGCTCATGTTGCTTGCCGTCAATATGAACTTTGTGGCGTTCTCTCATTACTTAGGTGATATGGCCGGTCAGGTATTTGTATTTTTCATACTGACCGTAGCCGCTGCGGAGGCTGCAATTGGTTTGGCGATCTTGGTGGTGCTATTCCGTAAGGTCGACACGATTAATACCGAAGACCTCGATCATCTCAAAGGCTAGTTGACATGACCACTGCTTTAACAACGGCCCACCTCTGCGCGATTCCACTAGCCCCACTGGTGGGAGCGGCGTTTGCAGGACTATTAGGCACCAAGTTCTTTGGCAATCGGATTGGTCAAGTGGCATCCCAATCGATCACCATCTTGGGTGTCGCCATCTCCTTTTTGCTGTCGTGTTGGGTTTTATATGAGGTGATGAACGGCTATTACTTCGATGGTAGCGTCTACACCTGGATGAAGATTGGGGAGTTGAGTTTTGATATTGGTTTTCTGATTGATCCATTAACCGCCGTGATGATGGTGGTGGTGACCTTTGTCTCTCTGATGGTTCACATCTACACCATCGGCTATATGGCAGGTGAGGAGGGCTATAACCGTTTCTTCGCTTATATCTCCTTATTCACCTTTGCGATGCTGATGCTTGTTATGAGCAATAACATGCTGCAGCTGTTCTTTGGCTGGGAGGCGGTAGGCGTTGTGTCGTATTTGCTGATCGGTTTCTATTACGATCGTCCCACCGCAATTTTTGCCAACATGAAGGCCTTCTTGGTCAATCGGGTGGGCGACTTTGGATTCATCTTGGGGATTGGTCTATTGCTCGCGGCTACTGGCTCGATGAACTATGCGGACATCTTTGCCCAAAATACCGTCATGGCTGCGCAGACTGTGCCAGGAACGGATTGGAATTTAATCACGGTTGCCTGCATTTGCCTCTTCATTGGTGCGATGGGTAAGTCGGCTCAGTTTCCATTGCATGTCTGGTTACCGGACTCAATGGAAGGCCCAACCCCCATTTCGGCCTTGATTCATGCGGCGACGATGGTGACCGCAGGTATTTTTATGGTGACCCGTATGTCGCCATTATTTGAGCTCTCCGATGTTGCCCTGAGCTTCATTCTGGTCATGGGCTCAATTACCGCGCTCTTTATGGGATTCTTAGGAATCGTACAAACCGATATCAAGCGCGTGGTGGCGTATTCAACGCTCTCACAACTGGGCTATATGACCGTTGCGCTCGGCGTCTCTGCCTATCCAATTGCTATCTTCCATTTAATGACCCATGCCTTCTTTAAAGCTTTGCTGTTCTTAGGAGCGGGTAGTGTGATCATTGGAATGCATCACGAGCAGGACATGCGCAAGATGGGCGGCCTCTGGAAATACATGCCAATTACCTGTTTGATGATGTTAATTGGTTCCTTGGCATTGATTGGCACACCATTCTTCTCGGGCTTTTACTCTAAAGACTCGATTATTGAGGCGGTGGCGGCGAGCACCATACCTGGATCGGGCTTTGCATACTTTGCGGTGATGGCGAGCGTCTTTGTGACCGCCTTGTATTCTTTCCGCCTCTACTTCTATGTATTCCATGGCAAGGAGCGTTTTGGTCATGACTATGACCATCACCATTCGCATGATGCGCACGATGAGCATCATCATGGGCTTGCACCAGGTGAGAAGCCGCATGAGTCACCTTGGGTGATCACCTTGCCGTTGATTGCATTGGCAATTCCTTCGGTGATTATTGGTTACTACACGATTGACCCGATGTTGTTTGGTAGTTTCTTTGGTGATGCGATCTATATTGATGAGGCTAAGCATCCTGCACTCGCAACCTTTGCATCCCATTTCCATGGCCCGGTGGCGATGGCCTTGCATGGCTTTACCACCCCCGTGTTTATTCTCTTGATCCTGGGTGTATTGGTGGCGGCCATTTGCTACCTGTGGGCTACATCCTTGCCCGAGAAAATCGCGAAGACCTTTGCTCCAATCAAGACCTTATTGGATAACAAGTATTACCTCGATGATTTGAACCAATGGATTTTTGCAAAGGGTGCTCTGTTGATTGGTGGTGGCTTATGGAAGCAGGGCGATCAACGAGTCATTGATGGTTTTGTGGTGAACGGCAGCGCTCATTTGATTGGCAAGTTCTCAGGGGTGATCCGTCATTTGCAGTCGGGTTATCTCTATCACTATGCCTTTGCCATGATCGTCGGCTTGATTGGCTTAATGGCCTGGATTTTGTATACCCATATTTATATTGCTTACTAAGTACACCTGGTCATGATTCTTTCTTACGCGATTTGGATTCCGATTGTTTTTGGCCTGATGATTTTGGTCTATGGCTCAGAGCGTCCATCCGCTGGCGTGAAGTATTTGGCCTTGTTTGGGGCTATTTTGGGCTTTATTGCTACCTTACCTCTAATCGCCAACTTTGATATCGCCAATGCCGGCATGCAGTTTGTGGAAAAGCATAGCTGGATTCCACGCTACGACATTAATTATCACCTTGGTGTGGATGGCATTTCGGTATGGTTTGTGGTGTTGACCGCCTTTATCAATATTTTTGTCGTGATCGCTGCTTGGGAGGTCATTACCGAGAAGGCCTCGCAATACTATGCCGCATTCATGATTTTGTCGGGACTCATGATTGGGGTGTTCTCAGCGCTTGACGGCCTACTGTTTTATATCTTCTTTGAGGCAACGCTCATCCCAATGTACATCATCATCGGGGTATGGGGTGGACAAAACCGTATCTATGCGGCATTTAAGTTCTTCCTCTACACCCTGTTGGGATCGTTGCTGGCTCTAGTTGCTATTTTGTATCTCTACAACCTAACCAATACCTTTGACTTGCTGACCTGGCACCGGGCGAAGTTGGATATTGTGGAGCAGGTACTCATCTTTATTGCCTTCTTCATGGCCTTTGCCGTGAAGGTGCCAATGTGGCCTTTGCATACTTGGTTGCCCGATGTTCACGTGGAGGCCCCAACCGGTGGCTCAGTGGTACTGGCAGCCATTATGTTGAAGCTTGGTGCTTATGGATTCTTGCGTTTCTCGTTGCCGATTGCGCCAGATGCCAGCATCCTTTTAGGACCGATCATTATTTTCTTATCGCTTGTTGCAGTGATCTACGTTGGTTTAGTGGCGCTGGTTCAGCAGGATATGAAAAAGTTGGTGGCGTACTCGTCGATTGCGCACATGGGTTTTGTGACCCTAGGATTTTTCGTCTTCAGTCCTCTTGGTATTGAGGGCGGCATTGTTCAGATGATCTCGCATGGATTTGTATCGGGCGCGATGTTCTTGGCCATTGGTGTTTTATACGACCGTATGCACACCCGCAAGATTGCTGATTACGGTGGTGTGGTGCATCGCATGCCAAAGTTCTCGGCATTTATGGTGCTCATGGCAATGGCTAACTGCGGCTTACCAGCCACCTCGGGTTTTGTGGGGGAGTTTATGGTGATCCTGGCTGCCGTTGATTATGACTTTATGATTGGTCTACTGTCAGCGACCGCATTAATCCTTGGTGCTGCCTATTCCTTATGGATGGTCAAGCGCGTGATCTTTGGTGCGATCACCAATCCAGAGGTCGAGAAGCTTGAGGATCTCAATGGTCGCGAGTTCTTTATGTTCATCGTTCTGTCGCTCTGCGTGATTGGCATGGGCGTGTATCCCAAACCCTTTACCGACATTATTCATCCGGCAGTGATGCAGTTGCTTGAACATGTCGCGATTAGCAAACTCTAATTAAGGTTATTGCATGGATACTTTTGACCTAATTGCCATCGCTCCAGAAATTGTTCTGGCTTTTGTGGCCAGTGATTTGCTGTTGACCAGTGCCTTTATTAAAGAGAAGAAGGATCATGTCGCGAGTGATGTTTTTCACACTCCACGGGCAGCATCTTTTGTCTATTTCTGTTCCTGCTTACTTTTAATTGGTTTGGGTGTGGTGTTTTTGAGCAGAATGGTTGATTTGCCATACCTTGCCATGGCCGGTCTGTTCCAGTCCGATCCGATTGCCAATTTACTGAAAGCAGGGTGCTGCTTTGCGCTACTGGTTAGCCTGATTTACTCCAAGCAGTATTTGATTGATCGGGGCCTCTTCCGGCCTGATTTCTTGGTCCTCACCTTATTTGCTTTATTGGGACAATTAGTCTTAATCTCGGCATCCAACCTCATCACCTTGTACCTTGGTCTTGAGTTGATGGCTCTGTCAACCTACGGCTTGGTGGCAATGCGCCATTCTAACGGCCTTTCCTCTGAAGCGGCGATCAAGTACTTTGTACTGGGCGCCTTAGCATCGGGATTTTTGCTCTACGGTATGTCGATGATCTACGGTGTGACCGGATCCTTAGATCTTCTAGAGATCTTGCGCTCCCTCCTCGATCCCCGCATTAATCACCTCATCATGGCGTTTGGCCTAGTCTTTATTGTGGCTGGCGTTGCCTTTAAGTTTGGCGTGGTGCCATTTCATATGTGGGTACCGGATGTTTATCAGGGCGCACCAACCGCGGTCACCTTATTGATTGCAGCAGCTCCTAAGCTTGCTGCCTTTGCTCTCCTGTTCCGTCTGCTGATCAATACCTTATTACCCCTGATCTCCGATTGGCAGCCGATGCTGATGATTCTTGCGGTTCTATCCTTAGTGATTGGTAATATCACGGCGATCGCCCAAACCAATATCAAGCGGATGTTGGCCTACTCAGCGATTGCGCAGATGGGCTTTGTGTTGCTTGGCATGCTCTCGATTTTTGATGATCACGCCTTTAGTGCCTCGATGTTCTATGTGATTGCGTATGTGATCACTACTTTGGGCACCTTCGGTTTGCTGATGGTCTTATCACGCAAGGGCTACGATTGCGACACCTTGGATGGCTTAAAGGGTCTCAATCGCAAGCACCCATGGTATGCCTTCATTGGTCTCATCATGATGTTCTCCCTAGCTGGAGTGCCCCCCACTTTGGGTTTTGCCGCTAAGCTTTCTGTTTTGGAAGCATTGGTTGACGCTGATTACATCGCTTTGGCTGTGATTGCGGTGATCGCATCGCTGATTGGTGCTTTCTACTACTTGCGTGTAGTGAAGGTGATGTATTTTGATGAACCAAGCCATGAGCATTCGGTGACTGGTTCAGGAATTGCAAAAGGGGTGTTGGGTCTCAATGGCTTGATGGTTCTCCTGTTGGGTGTATTCCCAGCAGGTCTGATGGCCCTATGCCTCAATATCATGCGCAATACCCTCATCGGTTCTTAATTGTTTGGGTATGAGCGAGAAATCGTTTCAAGATCTCGCGCATACCGATGATCATTTAGTCGAGAAGCGCGTATCGGGTGAGGATGTCTACACTGGCATCTTTTTAAAGATGAAACGCGATACGGTGCTGCTGCCTGACGGGCAGCGAGCCTTGCGTGAGTATCTGGAACATCCGGGCGCGGTTGCCATTTTGCCGATCTTAGACGACGGGCGTGTGATTGTAGAGCGTCAATACCGTTACCCCATCGAGCAAGCCGTGATTGAGATTCCGGCGGGTAAGCTTAATGTAGGGGAGGACCCCTTACTCTGTGCGCAGCGGGAGTTACAAGAAGAGACCGGCTACCTTGCTAAGCGGTGGAGCAAGATTCGGCGGATTCATCCGGTGATTTCCTATTCCACCGAGTTCATCGATATTTACCTGGCAGAGGGTTTAACCGCTGGCCCAGCGCGTCTGGATGCCGAAGAGTTTTTGGATGTCTTTGCTGCGCCCCTTGAGGAGTTGATCGAGTGGGTGGAGAACGGCACGATTACGGACGTGAAGACCATCATTTCACTGTACTGGCTCGATCGCCAACGACGACTGCGTTAAGAGCTTAAAATAGCAATAACGATAAATATGTCAGATTGCTATTGATTATCCAACCACCATCCCCATCTGTTCTTCATGAAAGTCTATAACTTAGCCTGCGATCTGGAGCATCATTTTGAGGGGTGGTTTGCCTCGGAGGATGACTTTTTATCGCAACAAGCCAGTGGCACATTGTGCTGCCCGGTCTGCGACAGCGCGCATGTCAGCCGCTTGCCATCAGCCCCTCGTATTGGCGGTAAGGTCAGTTCAGAAGAGCCAGTGGCCGCTGAACCAAGTCAAAGTATTGCCTTATCGAATGCCGATCACGGACAGTTGGAGCGTCAGATTCAGGCGACGTTCATGAAAGCCATGCGGGAGTTGGTTGGTAAATCGGAGGATGTGGGTGCGGCTTTTGCCGAGGAGGCCAGGAAGATTCATTACAAAGAGTCGCCCGAGCGCAGCATCCGGGGGCAGACCAGTGCCGATGAAGTGATGGCATTACGCGAAGAGGGAATTGATGTCCTTGCACTCCCTGAAATGCCGGTCCTCAAAAATACTTTGCAATAATTACTCCTTCTTCACAATCGATTAAAAGGGCTCCATGGAAGAGCTGGGTTTTTGGGTAGGCATTGTTGCTTCCGCAGCCTTTGCGGTAACCGGCGTTTTAGCTATTTCTGATCGAGGCGTGGATCTCTTTGGCGTTTTGGTGCTTGGCATCATCACTGCGATTGGTGGCGGCACGATTCGGGATGTGATTCTGGGAGTGCCCGTGTTTTGGGCGGATGCCCCCATCTATATTCTGGTGGCAGCGATTGCCAGCATCATTACCTTCTACGCAGAATCCACTTTATCTCAGCCTCAACTGTACAAGGCCATTCTTTACATCGACGGCTTAGGAGCGGCTCTGTTTGGTATCCAAGGCGCCGATAAAGCTTGGCATTATGACTTTGGTGGATCGGCAGCAGCGATCATTCTAGGCGTGGTCACCGCGATTGGTGGGGGACTCATTCGCGATGTATTAGCAGGACGCAAAACCTTATTGATGTCCTATGAGCTCTATGCGATCCCCGTATCACTCGGTTGCATGCTTTATGTCTTGCTCTTGAACTACTTTCCGGAGCATGCGATCGTCGGATCGATTGCCTGCATCGTACTGATCTTTGCCTTTCGCTCGGCTGCGATCTACTGGAACCTGAAGGTTCCAGTGATGTTCATCTCACGCAAGAAGTAAACGACTCGTTTTATTTGGAGGTGGGCATGACAAACTCTGCCCCCTTGGAGATACTCTCTGGCCAGCGTTGCATCACACTCTTTTGCTTGGTGTAAAAACGTACACCTTCTTTGCCATACGCATGGGTATCACCAAATAAGGAGCGCTTCCAACCGCCAAAACCATGCCAAGCCATCGGTACTGGAATAGGCACATTAATCCCCACCATGCCAACCTGAACGCGCCGTGCAAATTCTCGGGCGATGTTGCCGTCGCTAGTAAAGCAGGCTACGCCATTGCCATATTCATGGGCATTGACCAGCTCAAGAGCCTCACTAAAGTTGGCGACTCGGACGCATGATAGGACGGGGCCAAAGATTTCTTCTTTGTAAATGGTCATGTCTGGGGTGACCTGATCAAAGAGGGTGCCGCCTAACCAGAACCCATTCTCAAAACCGGGAACTTTGAGCCCACGGCCATCGACTAATAGTTTTGCGCCACCACTGACGCCCTGATCGATATAGCCAGTAATGCGCTCGAGCGCAGCTTTGGTCACAATGGGACCCATTTCAGCATCGAGCTCAAGCCCATTTTTTACCTTGAGGGTCTTGGTGCGCTCAATCAGTTTGGGCATGACTTTCTCAGCCGCGTCTCCAACGAGCACGGCAACCGAGATCGCCATGCAGCGCTCACCCGCGGATCCGTATGCAGCGCCAACTAAGGCATCAACGGCTTTATCAATATCCGCATCGGGCATCACCACCATATGGTTCTTGGCGCCACCGAGGGCCTGAACGCGTTTACCAAAGTGTGCACCGCGCTCGTAAATGTAATTAGCAATCGGTGTGGAGCCCACAAAACTCACAGCACGGACATCGGGATTTTCTAAGAGAGCATCAACCGCTTCTTTGTCGCCTTGCACCACATTAAACACGCCATCGGGCAGACCTGCCTCTTTTAAGAGACGCGCTAAGAGCAATGAGGCCGATGGGTCGGTTGGACTCGGTTTGAGAATAAAGGTGTTACCGCAGGCAATTGCGACGGGGAACATCCACATTGGTACCATCACCGGAAAATTAAAGGGTGTAATGCCTGCGACTACGCCTAATGGTTGGCGCATCACCCAGTTATCAATGTCAGTTGAGACCTGCTCGGTGTAATCGCCTTTGAGGAGTTCGGGAATGGCGGTAGCAAATTCGAGAATCTCAATTCCACGGGTCACTTCACCTTGGGCATCGGTGAACACTTTGCCATGCTCAGAAGTAATGATGGCAGCCAGTTCATCGCGATGACGATTTAAGAGCTCTAAGTATTTAAACAAGATGCGCGCGCGCCGCAGTGGGGAGGTATTGGCCCAGGCTGGGAAGGCGGCTTGTGCACAAGCCACCGCTTGATTGACATCGGCTTTGCTGGCCAATGCCACGCGACGCGAGATGCTCCCTGTGGCGGGGTTATAAACATCGGCAAAGCGACTGCCTTGGGGCAAGACCATTTGGCCACCAATGTAATGAGCAATATCTTCTTTAATTTCAAAGGCTTGGGGAGCGTTCATGGTATTGGTGTCTCGTAGGTTGGGTGCTTGGCAATCAAAGATGTCGCCAATGCATTGGTTATCAAAGCTATTGGTATCATTTTAATCGTTTCAGGTAAGTCCGCTTGCGGACCATTCTTTCATCTCAATCTCACAATCACCAATCCATGAGCCTCTTGTTTTCTTCGTACTCCCTTCCAGCCCCCAAAGGATCTCTTACGCTAGCCAATCGGGTGGTGGTGGCACCAATGTGCCAATACTCCGCGCATGAGGGTCAGGCAACCGATTGGCATCTGATGCACTGGGGCAATTTACTCAATAGTGGTGCCGGACTTTTTATTATCGAGGCCACGGCAGTGAGTCCCGAAGGCAGAATCACCCCATATTGCCTGGGATTGTGGGATCAGGCAACCCAAAGCGCACTACACAGCACCTTAGAGCGCGCCAAACAATTAGCGCCGAAGACCCCGGTTTTTATTCAATTGGCACATGCTGGGCGCAAGGCATCGAGTGCGCCACCATGGCAGGGCGGTCAACTATTACCGATCACTCAAGGTGGTTGGGAAACACAAGGGCCCTCGGATATTCCTCAATTGGAGGGCGAGCGACCGCCGCATGCTTTGAGTCTGGAGGAGATTGAGCAAATCATTCATGAGTTTGTGATCGCCGCCAAGCGCGCAGAAGAAATCGGTATCGATGGTATTGAGCTGCATGCTGCTCACGGATATTTACTCCATCAATTTCTATCGCCGATTGCCAATCAACGAAATGACCAATACGGCGGTTCGCTTGAGAACCGAATGCGTTTTGTCTTGGAGTTATTTTCAGCAGTGCGCGCTCAGTGGCAGGGCGTATTGGGAGTGCGTCTCTCTGCCAGCGATTGGATCGAGGGCGGCTGGTCGCTTGATGAGTCCATCGAACTCACTAAACAACTAAAAGTATTGGGCTGCGATTACATTCACGTCTCATCCGGAGGAATTTCTCCGAAGCAGCAAATTCAGTTAGGCCCAAACTATCAAGTGCCCTTTGCGAAAGCAATTAAAGCAGCAACCGGAATGGCTACGATAGCCGTTGGGCTCATTGCCGATCCAAGGCAAGCTGAGGCAATCCTTGAAAACCAAGAAGCTGATTTGATTGCATTGGCACGCGCATTTTTGTACAAGCCCCGTTGGGCATGGGAAGCAGCGGCGGTCTTAGGAGGGCAAGTGAGTGCGAGTCCACAGTACTGGCGCTGTTTACCGAGGGATGCGCAAAGCGTCTTTGTGGAAGCGAAGATGGGGCAGCGTTAGAATGAAATTCACCATAACCGCAAGAGGAGACCATGATGACCACAAAAAGAGTGCTTAAGACGCTCGTCACCATCACATTTAGTATTGTTCTGGGTTTTGTTGCACCCCATAAAGCGATTGCTCAAAATTTTCCTGATCGACCGATCACGATCGTCGTTCCAGTCCCTCCGGGTGGCTTGGTTGATGCATCGGCGCGTTTATTGAGCGAGCCGTTAGCACGTGTCATTGGCCAATCGATTGTGATTGATAATCGCCAGGGAGCGAGTGGCAATATTGCCTATCAATACGTTGCCCGCAGCAAACCAGATGGCTACACCTTGCTAGCCTCTTACTCCGGATACCACGCAGCCAATCCTCTTCTGATGGATAAGTTAAATTGGGATCCATTTAAAGACTTTACGCCAATTGCTTTATTAACGGTCGCCATGAACGTCATTGCGATTCATCCCTCGGTTCCTGTGAATAACCTAAAAGAATTCATTGCGTATGCCAAAGCAAATCCCGGTAAGTTGAACTACGCCTCTCAAGGGAATGGCTCGGTTTCGCATATTGGAACTGAGATTTTTGAGCAAGCAACGGATATCAAATTAACGCACGTTCCCTACAAGGGGTCTGGCCAAGCGATTCAGGATGTATTGGCTGGACAAGTGCAGGTCTTTATTACGACTCCGCCCTCGGTCATGGGCCATATTCAAAGCGGTCGGTTAAAGGCGCTAGCAGTTACTGGTAAAGCTCGGCACCCAATGATGCCCAATGTGCCAACGGTTGCTGAGGCAGGTTTGCCAGGATTTGAGCTGGAGTCATGGGTTGCGCTATACGCTCCCGCAGGAACCCCAACACCAATTGTGAACAAATTAACACAGGATGTAAAAAAAGCCTTAGAACTGCCAGAAGCTAAACAACGGGCAGATGCGGCGGGAATTGAGCTACGTTATCTAAATCCGCAGGCAACCGATACCTTGCTAAAAAGGGAAATTGCATTAACGCAAAAAGCAATTAAAGCAGCAAATATTAAGATTGATTGATTGAAATTGGATCGGAGAGTTGTTGAGCGAGGGCGCTTGCTGCACTGAGTAGCAGGCGATCTTGTCCAGGCCCCGCAACTAATGTCACCCCAACGGGTAAACCATTGGGCCCCGCGGTCACTGTTAAATTAATGCACGGTAAGCCCAGCAAGGTCCAGCCGCGACTAAAGACTGGATCGCCTGTTTCTTCTAATGTCTTAGGCGCCTCACCGGTTGCACTGGGGGCAATGATTAGATCAATGTCATTTGAAAAGAATTGGGTGATCGTAGTGCGAGCGCGACGGGCTTTGAGAAGGGCATCGCTGTAATGATGGTAATGAATGGCATCGCCACGTTCAATAATCGCTTTAAGGGTTGGGCTGATTTGATCAAAGTGGTTGAGCTTTTCAAAGGTAAAACTTTTGGCCATCTCAAACAGCATAATCTTGGTTTGGGTCTCACTGAGCTTGGCGCAATCTGCAGGTAAGGTGATCTCCTCAACGCCCCCTTTAGCAAACACCTTCGCTGCAAAGCCGGCTAGCGAGAGGGCAGCTGCGCTTTCAGGTTGGGCAAGAGCAAAATCATCGGTCTTGCAAATCCCAACGCGGATTTTGGACTCTAAGGGAGCAATATTCATAAGATCATGATCTGCCGACATCGCAGCAACGCCCAAGGCTACATCCGATACGGTGCGACCAAACACACCCAGTGTATCGAGAGATACCGATAGGCTCTTGACCCCACCAATACTAATCTTGCCGTAACTGGGTTTATAGCCAACCACCCCACAGTAACTCGCCGGCCGAATAATCGAGGCAGCGGTTTGGCTGCCCGTTGCAAGAGGGACCATGCAATCCGCAACCGCCGCAGCAGAGCCGCTAGAAGATCCACCGGGAGTGTGATCAAGATTACGTGGATTGCGGGTTGGTCCCGGTTTGAAGCTGGCAAACTCGGTGGTGACTGTTTTACCCAGCACAATCGCGCCAGCCTCTCGCATCAGTGATACCGAAACTGCATCGCAAACCGGATGATTATTGCCATAGATCGGTGAGCCGTAATTGGTTGGCAAATCGTGTGTATCAAATAGATCCTTCACGCCAATGGGTAGGCCATGCAAGATTCCTTGGATTGGACCGCGATCGAGGGCGCGAGCTTGGGTTTGAGCATGCACCTTGGCAAAGCTGACCCAAGCATGCACCTCAGGCTCGCGCATGCCAATTTGATTTAAGCAATCATTGAGCAGATCCTCGGCCTTGATCTCGCGTTGAGCGAGCGCTTTCGCGGCTTGGGTGGCGCTAAGGTTAGCTAGATTTTTAAAGGATGTCATCGTTTTGGCTTAAATGCGTTTATGCTCGTGGTTTCGTTGTTTGACCCTTTTAGAATACCCCAATTTACCCCAAGATTTCCCACTATTTGTATGACTCAAAGTAATTCCTCTCACAGCACTCGCGAAGCCTGGCTACAAGATGGCGTGCGTCATTTGGAAGCAATTTTTGCGAAGGCTGGCTATGTGATTCCGCCGGTGCGGGTCTCCTGTGGCTTTCCGGCGTCAAGTAGCCCACGAACCACCCTAGGGCAGTGCTGGCCGCGCGAGCGCTCAGGCGGGGGTGTGAATGAGATCTTTATCTCACCAAAATTGGATGATCCAGTTACGCTTCTCGATACGCTCTTGCATGAGCTCTGCCATGCAGTCGATGATTGTCATAGCGGTCATGGTGAGGATTTCAAGGGGATTTGCCAAGCCGTTGGTTTAGAGGGGCCCGCGCGCATGGCGCATGCATCCGAAGAACTGCAAGTACGCCTAATGACCATCAGTCAAAAGTTAGGCCCTTACCCTCATCAAGCAATTGTGTTTCCCCCGCCACGAGCGAGTAATCTCAGTCGCAATAAAGCGAAGTGTCCCCAATGTGGTTACGAGGTAACGCTCTTAAAGCGTTGGGCAAGTTATGGCGCACCCATTTGTCCAAAAGATAACTTGCGTATGGAAGAGCTCGCATTATCGATCCCCGCAGCCGAGACTGATGAGGAAGCCAAGGAAAAAGAGCGCCAGGCGGAGCGTGAAATCCGCCGCGCCATCAGCTAGTAAAATCGATCTTTTAATCCATGAGACATGATTTATGAACACCAAAAAGAAAATAACGAACCCTAAGATTGCTGTGATTCCTGGTGACGGGATTGGTAAAGAGGTGATGCCGGAGGGCGTACGCGCTCTAGAAGCGGCTGCAAAAAAGTTTGGTATTCAATTTCAGTTTGACCACTTTGATTTCGCCAGTTGCGATTACTACCAACAGCACGGCAAGATGATGCCGGACAACTGGTTTGACACCCTCATGAAGTACGATGCGATCTTCTTTGGTGCGGTTGGTATGCCCAATATCTTGCCGGACCATCTATCCCTGTGGGGTAGCTTGATCCAGTTCCGTCGTGGCTTTGATCAATACGTCAATCTGCGCCCAGTACGCTTATTGCCAGGTGTGCCTTGTCCACTAGCAAACCGCAAACCAGGTGATATTGATTTCTTTGTGGTGCGCGAGAACACCGAAGGAGAGTACTCAGCGGTTGGTGGCAAGATGTTTGCTGATACCGAGCGTGAAATTGTGGTTCAAGAGTCGGTATTCTCACGCCATGGCGTCGATCGAATTCTGAAGTTTGCCTTTGATCTCGCTCAAAGTCGCCCCAAGAAACATTTGACCTCGGCAACCAAATCCAATGGGATTGCGATCACCATGCCATATTGGGATGAGCGAGTTGAACTAATGGCTAAAAACTATGCTGATGTTCGAACCGATAAGTATCACATCGATATTTTGACCGCTCAGTTTGTGATGAACCCTGATCGCTTCGATGTCGTGGTCGCCTCTAATTTGTTTGGCGACATCCTCTCTGATTTAGGCCCGGCCTGTACTGGTACGATTGCTGTCGCACCATCCGCCAGCATTAATCCAGAAGGGAAGTTTCCATCACTCTTTGAGCCCGTGCATGGCTCAGCCCCCGACATTTATGGCAAGAACATTGCTAACCCGATTGGTCAAATCTGGAGCGGCGCACTCATGCTCGATCACTTAGGCTATCCAGAAGCCGGTGCGCAAGTATTTGCGGCGATTGAGTCAGTGCTGTCAGCTGGTTCTGCTCACGCACCCCTCACTCCAGATATTGGGGGTAAAGCGAGCACTCAGGATTTAGGCAAGGCGATCGCTGCGGCGATCTAGAGTGAACTTAGAGACCCCAAATCGGGGTCTTTTTACTGGCCTTCTCGATGGCCTGTAAAACTTTTTCATGTTCGGCGCAATCGAGCTCACTCGCTTTGAAGTAGATCAAGTCGCTCGGTAGAGGGGCCTTTGATAAGCCATCTTTCCCAGAGACGCTGTAATCAATTAAATCAATGGTGAGATCATCTTGACCACGGGTCATGGCTAGATAAACCTCGGCTAGGAGCTGAGCGTCGAGCAAGGCGCCATGCAGAGTGCGGTGTTCGTTACTGACTGCAAAGCGTTCGCATAGGGCATCCAGAGAATTGCGTTTGCCTGGGAACATGCGGCGCGCATCCACGAGCGTATCGGTAATCTTGGCAGCAAGCTCTGAGAAGCTCGGGCGCTTGAGTAGGGCGTATTCATTGTTGAGAAATGACAAATCAAAGGGCGCATTATGAATAATCACCTCAGCCCCAGCAACGAACTCAGTGAGTTCATCCACAATTTGTGCAAATAGGGGTTTGTCGGATAAAAACTCGCGAGATAGGCCGTGCACCGCAAATGCACCCTCGGCAATATCGCGCTCGGGGTTGATGTAATGGTGGAGAGTTTTGCCGGTTTGGCGGCGATTGATTAACTCAATGCAACCGACCTCAATAATGCGATCACCGGTAGCTGGATTGAGCCCAGTCGTTTCAGTATCCAGAATAATTTGACGCATACCTAATTGTAAAACGCTCAGGCATCCTCAAGATCTTCTGGGGGTATCTCAAGGGGTCCTCGACCGGCATAACGATCCAGATACAGATAAATAACGGGGGTAATGAACAAGGTGACAAATTGGGAAAGCACAAGACCGCCCACAACACTTACTCCTAGGGGTTGACGCAACTCAGCGCCCGCGCCAATTCCCAAAGCAAGAGGTAGTGCTCCTACAACAGCGGTGAGGGTCGTCATCATAATGGGTCGAAAGCGCAAGATACAGGCTGAGCGAATCGCTTCGGTAGGGCTCATCCCTTGCTTGCGTTGCGCCTCAAGGGCGAAGTCGATCATCAAGATGGCGTTTTTCTTCACAATTCCAATTAGCATCAGAATGCCAATCGTCGCAATGATGGTGAGTTCCATCCCAAACATCCATAAAGAGAGAAGGGCGCCGATCGCTGCGGAGGGCAAGCCGGCCAAAATAGTGATTGGGTGAATGTAGCTTTCATACAGAACACCGAGCAAGACATAGATCACTGCGAGTGCGGCAATAATCAGAATAAATTGCCCACTTTGATTGCCTTTGAAGACCTTCGCATCTCCACCATAGCTTGTGATGATGGAGGATGGAAGCTTAATCTCTTTCACGTATTTCTCAATTGCATCGGTGGCTTGCCCGAGGGCGACATCGGGCGCTAGATTAAATGAGAGAGTTACCGCCGGAATCTGCCCTTGATGGTTGACCGCGGTTGGGCCAATGGTGCGCTTGAAGCTAGCAAGACTTGAGAGTGGAATCAATTGATTGGTTGAGCGCCCTCGTACAAAGACTTTGCCTAGATCGGTTTCAAATTGCCGCTGATCTTCGGCGGTCTCCAAAATGACGTAATAGGTGTTGACACTTGTGTAAATGGTGGAGACCTGACGTTGACCAAAGGCGTTATACAGAGCCTGACGAATATCCGCAATCGTGACTCCCGCTTGCGCCGCCTTCTCACGATTAATATCAATTTGCACATTGAGGCCGCGCAGTTGAGAATCCGAGGTCACATCCCGAAAGAGGGGGTCGCTACGCAATTTCTCCAGCATCTTCTCAGACCATTCATTCACCCCCTCAAAACCAACACTTTGCAAAGTAAATTGATAACGGCTTTTACTGGAACGTCCACCTAATTGAAGGTTTTGAATTGGCCGCATGAACACCTGTAGGCCGGGGACATCTCTAAACTTTTTACGAAGGCCCTCAAGAACTTCAGTCATAGACTCCCGCTCGCTGCGGGGCTTGAGCACAATAAAGAAGCGGCCGGTATTGCTACCCGCGCTTAGGCCACCACCTAGAATCGAGACAAAACTCGCCACATTTGGATCATTGGCCACAATCTCAGCAGCACGATCTTGTAGCTCCAGCATCGCCTTGTAGGAGATATCTTGATCGGCCTCGGTCGTTGCTGTGATTTGTCCAATATCCTCCTCCGGAAAAAATCCCTTTGGCGTATACACAAACATTGCAATGGTGATCACAAATGTTGCAATTGCTAACCATAGCACTTGTTTGCGCTTTTGTAGCGCTAAGTCCAAATAATGCACATAGGTCTTCTGGGTCCAATCAAACCAGCGATCAAAGTGACGGTTAATTGCATATTCGCGAGCATGCTGCCCAGGTTTTGGAAGATAGCGGCTGCAAAGCATCGGTACTAGGGAAAGCGATACCACAGCAGAAACCAGGATAGCGAGTGAAACGACTACGGCAAACTCACGAAACAGTAGTCCGATCGGACCTTCCATAAAAAAGAGTGGGATGAAAACAGCCACCAAGGAGAGCGAAATGGAAATGATCGTGAAGCCGACCTCGCGACTCCCTTTGAGGGCGGCTTTGAGTGGACTCATACCCTCATCCACATAACGCACGATATTCTCAAGTACCACAATGGAGTCATCCACCACCAAACCTACAGCGAGCGTAATGCCTAACAGCGAGACGTTATCCAAGCTATAGCCCATGAAGTAAAGCAGGAAGAAGGCGCCAATCAGTGAGATGGGCAGGCTTAAGGATGGAATGATCGTGGCTGAGAGGTGCTTGAGGAACAGGAATATCACCAGGACTACCAAGGCCACGGTTAACGCCAGGGTGAAGTTGACGTCAGCAATCGCCTCCCGAATCGAAGTTGAGCGATCGTTGACCAGTGTGAGTTTGATCGAGGCTGGTAGTTGTTTCTCAAACTGCGGGATCATCGCTTTCACCGCATCCACCACCTTGACCGTATTGGCATTGGGCTGACGCTGAATCGCTAGCGCAATCGAGCGCTCACCATTGGTGGTGGAGAGGGTACGAACGTTCTCATAACTCTCAACCACATCAGCCACATCGCGTAGATAGATGGGTAAACCATTCTTTTGTGCAATCACGAGGTTGGCAAAATCCGAAGCACTCACTAATTGCTTATTGGCATAAATAGTGAGTAGCTGCCGTGGGCCCTCTAAAACACCCACGGGGGTATTTGAGTTCGCTTTATTGATGGCGATCGAGAGATCTTCCATCGTGAGGTTATGGGTTGCTAGGGAGTCGGGCCGCGCTTGCACACGAATGGCATAGCGCTTAATGCCATACACAATAATTTGAGCCACCCCATCAATCGTGGATAGCGTTGGAGAAATCAGGTTCTCGGCGTAATCGTTGAGCTCGGATAAATCCATCGATGGCGAGGTCATGCCGATGATGAGGACCGGCGCATCGGCAGGGTTGACCTTGCGATAGGAGGGTGGCACGGTCATCTCGATCGGTAAGCGACGCTGGGCGCGCAACAGTGCCGCTTGTACATCAACCGCGGCTTTATCAATGTCGCGATCGTTATTAAATTCGAGGGTGATGTTTGTTGTTCCCAAGAAATTGGTGGAACTGATCACCGTAATGCCATCAATGGTCGAGAACTCCTTCTCGAGAGGCAGGGCAACCGAAGACGCCATATTTTCGGGAGAGGCGCCTGGTAATGAGGCTGATACAGAAATTACTGGTGTATTAAAACTAGGCAAGGCCGCAACCGGAATACGGGTGTACGCTACTGCGCCAGCAATGACCGTCACTACTGAGAGCAGGACGGTCATAACAGGCCGTCGGATACAAAGCTCAGAGAGCGTCATTTTTTGTCAGCAGGTTTGGATTCAGGTTTGGGAGCCTCAGCAGGCTTGGCAGGCGCTGCCTTGTTTTCTCGGATCTTGGTGCCGGGGCGTAGATTCTGTTTGCCTTCGATTACCACGCGCTCGCCAGCCTCCACGCCTGTGATAGCAGCTTTGCCCTGGTACTCATAACTCACTTTGATCGGTTTGAGGTTCACCTTATCTTCAGCGCCCACTACATAGATAAAGCGTCCGCGCGGATTAATCACTACCGCTTGGGATGGAACCAAAATGGCGTCTTTTAAGGTATTGGCTTCAAGTTTGACCCGAGCAAATTGTCCAGGCAATAGAGTACGTTTGTCATTCGCAATTTGTGCCTTAACGCGAACCGCCCCGATTGCTGGATCAACCTGGTTATCGATGACCAAGACTTTCCCCTCGTAGACCTGGGTACGGTTATCGCCTACCGTCACCGATACCTTTAAGTTGGCAGGATCAGTTTGCATCAATAAAGGGATATTGTCCTCGCCCACGATAAATTGCACGTTGATGGGGTCTAGCTGAGTAATTGTGACCATCGCACCTAAGGCAGTGGTTGCGGTAGAGCTTGAGGTGGTGGTTACGATATTGCCAGGTGCTACCAAGGAGCCAGGGAACACATTAATAATTCCTGCACGCCCATCAATTGGAGCGCGAATGTAATCAAAGGAGAGTTGCACCTCAGCAGCACGCGCAGTAGCGGCAGCGGACTTAGCATTGGCTTCGGCAGTATCTAAACCTGCCTTGGAGATAAAGTTTTGAGCAACCAACTCTTTGGCGCGTTGTAACTGACGCTGTGCATCATCGGCTACGGCTTTGGCTTTATCGTAATTGGCGCGATCATTGCGATCGTCTAAGGTGAACAGCAGTTGCCCTTTCTTCACCTCTTGACCTTCTTTGATGTGGACTTCTTTAACCACATTGCTAACCTGCGGACGGATATCCACAATATTAGCCGCCACAACTGTGCCGGTTGACTCAATGATGATGGGGATATCTTGTTTTTCGAGGACCAGAGTAACCACTGTTTGCGGCCCACCGCGTTTACTTTCGGGCGGAAAAAAATGATCGTAGGCTTTATCACCGGCATAAATGAGTACCAGGATCGCTAGGACCCACCATTTGCGCTTCATCAGAAACGCCATAAATTGTTTGAGGTCGATTTTCTGGAGCTGGGTGACCAGTTGGCAACCCCAGGCCATGATGGTTTGTTTGACTCGAGCTAAAAAGGATGGAGGTTTGGTCACAGAGCTAGTCTAAATTGCTTTGTTATTTAAAGAGTTAAAGCATTCTCTCATAAGCCTAGGTGGGGTGCAGATCAGTTATTGGATAAATAGGCTTCCACACCTTGATTGGCGAGTTGATCGGCCAGTTCGTTCCCAGGATGGCCGTTATGGCCGCGGACCCAGTGCCACTGAATCTCATGTAGGGGTAAAAGGGCGTCGAGCTCCTGCCAAAGATCGACATTCTTGACCGGGGATTTATCAGCCGTCCTCCACCCCCGAGCCTTCCATCCGGCGAGCCACTCACTCACTCCTTTTTGGACGTATTGGGAGTCGGTATAGAGGTCCACCACGCTGGCTTGCTTAAGCGCCTTGAGTGCGTGGATCACCGCACTAATTTCCATCCGATTATTGGTGGTGTCATGGGCTCCCCCATGCAAGTGTTTCTCATGCGCGCCTGATCGCAGCACCACACCCCAGCCACCAGGACCGGGATTGCCTTTGCAAGCACCATCGGTGTAGATCGTAATATGGGGTTTACTCATGCGCTCTTTATACCTCTTCAGTCACCCGATGGGAAGTTTGCTGAGCAGCTGGGTTGAGTTGTGGGAGCGCTTGTAAGGCTTGTTTGGGAACGCGTCCTACCAAACGGGTGCCCGGATGGCGCTTAATTGCCGAGATTAAAAAGACCGAGCCAAAGATCGGCCACCAGCGATTACCCATTTTTTCAAGGAAAGCCATGCGGGCGATATTTTTCTCTTTGCGCAGTGGCAGGCGATAGCAGGCAAAGTGACCACGATCGAGAGAGTAGTCGAGTAACTTCAACCAATCCTTAACACGCAGCAAACTTAAGAACTGACCCTCACGCGGTAAATAGTTTTTACCGATTAATCGTCCTGCATATTGCCGCAAGCCCCAGAGGCTCGCTGGATTAAATCCAGAGATCACGACTCGACCTTCGGGTATTAAGACACGATCGACCTCGCGCAGAATTTGGTGCGGATCTTGGGCAAACTCCAAGACATGCGGCAGCACCACTAAATCGATGGATTGATCGGCAAATGGTAATTCTTCCGGGATCCCTTCAATCGGTTGATAGGGCAGATCACCATCGGCTTTTGCAATCCCGTGGGGAAGTAACATCAATTTGAGTGAAATACGATTTTCTGCGAGGGTATTGATTTGCGGTAAACCAATTTGCAAAGCGTAATAGCCAAACACATCGACGACCGCTTGATTAAAGAGCTCTTGCTCGGATTTGAGGATGTATTGTCCCGGAGGCGATTGCAGCCAAGTCTCCCACGAACTCTCGGGCGGAGTGTTGGTCTGCACGTTTAGCGGGGTCATTGGTATCATAGAAGGATTATCTTGTGTCCTAAGGTGTTGCCGTGGTTACAAATTCCTTATTGCAAGTGTGGCCCATACCCGCCTTTACTGACAACTACATCTGGTGCATACACGATCAACAGTCGGCTATTTTGGTTGACCCTGGTGAAGCAAAGCCAGCGATTGATTATTTAACTCAGCAGAACTTACGTCTTACCGGAATTCTAATCACTCATTACCACGCTGACCATATTGGAGGATTACCAGAGATCCTCGCGTGGGCAAGTCAAGGGGGTCTCTCAGTCCCAGTGTATGGCCCCGCGGCTGAGGATATTGCCTTGCGCAGTCACGCACTCTTTGAGGGTGATACCGTCCGCTTTGATGAGCCGCCCATTCAATTAAACGTCCTAGAAGTCCCTGGACATACCTTGGGTCACATTGCTTACGTGGCACGCAGCGAGGATAACGCTGGACAAACCTCAAAATTGTTTTGCGGCGACACACTCTTTGCTTCCGGTTGTGGACGGCTCTTTGAAGGCACCCCCACTCAAATGTCGAGCTCACTGGCCAAGTTCTTGGCCTTACCTCCTGATACGCTGGTGTACTGCACCCACGAGTACACCTTATCCAATATTCGGTTTGCACTCGCGGTCGAGCCAGATAATTCAGATCTAATCGAGTGGTCGCAAACCGCCGATGCCTTACGTCAGCGCAATCAACCCACGGTACCCACGACGATTGCCCATGAGAAGCGGGTTAATCCATTCATGCGCTGCGATCAAGCCCCAGTCATTGCCGCTGCGCGTGCACAAATTGGGCAAGACCTCAAAAGTTCCGCCGAGGTTTTGGCGGTCGTGCGGGCCTGGAAGGATCGCTTCTAAGATGATGCGCCGTTCACTCCTACTAATTGCCAGCGCAGCTGTTCTGGTGTTGAGTGGCTGCGCCAGTACTTCGCCCGAGTGGTCCTCAAGCACTGATTCAAGGCGTGACCCGCGGGCAGCCAAAGCGCCGCGTGTGGATCTTAGTAAGCAATCGGTGAGCAGCATCATGGCACCTTCGAATGATCTTTGGATCCAGATTCGGCAGGGCTTTCAATTACCCGAGCTCGATAGCCCCTTGGTCGAGCAGCAAACCCAATGGCTGGTTAAGCGTCCAGATTATGTCAATCGTTCGATGGCACGCTCGTCTCGCTATCTCTTCTACATTGTTGAAGAAGTTAATCGTCGCAATATGCCCACCGAGATCGCACTCTTGCCATTTGTTGAGAGCGCCTTCAATCCTGAAGCCAAGTCGACCGCCAAAGCCATGGGGATCTGGCAGTTCATGCCCAGAACCGGTCAGGACTTTAAGTTAACCCAGAATGTTTTCCGGGATGAGCGACGTGATGTCTTGCAATCCACGAACGCCGCTCTCGATTATCTTCAGCGCCTGTATAAACAATTTGGTGATTGGCAGCTCGCCCTCGCTGCCTATAACTGGGGTGAGGGGAATGTGGCCCGTGCGATTAAGCGCAATCAAGCCCAGCGTAAGCCCACGGATTACCAGAGCCTCACGATGCCACGCGAGACCCGTGAGTATGTGCCTAAGTTGATGGCCTACAAAAACATTGTGCAAAACCCAGCTGCATACAACATCGTGTTACCGGAGCTTGAGAACCACCCTTATTTTGTAGCGATTGATGTGACCCGCGATATTGATGTCGATGTTGCTGCCCAATTAGCCGAAATGTCTTTAGAGGATTTTCGTAATCTCAATCCGGCATTTAATAAACCCGTGATCTTGGCCGCAACCGATCAGCAAATGCTCTTACCTTTTGCGCGTGCCGAGCTCTTTCAAATGAACCTGGCAAGCTACACCAAACCCTTATCGTCTTGGACTGCACTCAAGGTCACCAAGAGTGAGACCCCTGAGCAATTGGCAACTCGTCTGGCTTTAAATCCGGAAACGATTCGGGATGTCAATAACATCCCCCGTGGCATGCGGATCCGGGCGGGATCAACCGTTCTGATCCCCAAACCCCCAGGAAAACAGTCGGATATTTCTGAGTATTTGGCCGAGCATGGGCAGTTGAAGCTCGACAGGGCAGTCCCGCCTAAACCCAAGACCAGTAAGCCGGCTCAGGCAAGCACTGCAAGCAAATCGGCCCCCAAAAAGGCCGCCAACCCTAAGACCGCAAGTACTCAGCAAAAATCCCCATCGACAAACACCACAAAATCAGCGAAAACTGGTACTACCTCCGGCTCTGGAGTAAGTGCCAGTGTAAAAACGGCTCCTTAATTCCTGGCCATTGATTATTTTGCTGTGAAGGGAATGCAGGATGAGTGTTGGCTACAAATCGTTTCATGAGAACTCCATTCGGGATCCAAAATCATTTTGGTCCGAGCAGGCTAAATTAGTTGATTGGCATCAGCCGTTTTCACAAGTCCTTGATTATTCCAATCCACCCTTTGCGAAGTGGTTTGTCGGTGGGCAAACCAATCTGTGCCATAACGCCGTAGATCGGCATTTGAAGGATCGCGCCAACCAAATCGCACTGGTTGCAGTCTCGACCGAAACCAATCAGGAGCACGCCTACACATTTGCAGAGCTGCACGATGAGGTCAATCGTATGGCTGCGATCTTGCAAGCCAACGGCGTGAAGAAGGGCGATCGTGTTTTGATCTACATGCCAATGATTGCGCAGGCCTGTTTTGCAATGCTCGCCTGTACCCGCATCGGTGCGATTCATTCAGTCGTGTTTGGTGGATTTGCATCGCATAGTTTGGCTTCACGCATCGATGATGCAAAGCCCAAAATGATTATTACTGCTGAGGCCGGAATGCGCGGTGGCAAGGCCGTGCCCTATAAGCCACTCCTCGACGAGGCGATTACGCTATCAACTGCTAAGCCTGAGAAGGTTCTGATTGTGAACCGCGGCCTCTCAGAGTTCACGACCGTGGCCAATCGTGATTTGGATTACGCCACTGAGCGTGAGAAGCATCTCAATACCAAGGTTCCCGTCGAGTGGGTCGATGCAACGCATCCATCCTATATTTTGTACACCTCGGGCACTACTGGCAAACCCAAGGGGGTACAGCGTGATACGGGTGGTTATGCCGTTGCACTCGCAAGCTCAATGCGTCTGATCTTTGGTGGCAATCCGGGTGAGACGATGTTTACCACCTCCGATATTGGTTGGGTGGTGGGGCATAGCTACATTATTTATGGCCCACTCATTAACGGCATGGCCACCATCATGTACGAGGGTACGCCCTTGCGCCCTGATGCGGGTATTTGGTGGAGCTTGGTTGAGAAATACAAGGTATCGGTGATGTTCTCTGCCCCCACGGCGGTGCGAGTACTCAAGAAACAGGACCCCGCCTTCCTCAGTAAATACAACTTATCGACGCTGCGGACATTGTTCTTGGCCGGTGAGCCACTCGATGAACCAACGGCATCATGGATTCATGATGCGCTGAAGAAGCCGGTGGTTGATAACTACTGGCAGACCGAGACCGGTTGGCCAATCTTGGCGATTCAACGAGGTGTGGAGGTCATGCCACATAAATTTGGCTCGCCCGGTGTACCGGTCTATGGCTACAACATGAAACTGCTTGATGAAGCAACCGGTGCTGAGTTGGGTTCGGATCAAAAGGGCGTAGTTGCGATTGAAGGGCCATTGCCACCGGGATGTATGCAAACCGTCTGGGGCGATGATCAACGGTTTATTAAAACCTATTGGGAGACCGTGCCTGGCAAGATGGTGTATTCCACTTTTGATTGGGCGATTAAAGATAAGGATGGTTACTTTTTCATCTTGGGTCGTACCGATGATGTGATTAACGTCGCTGGACATCGATTAGGAACTCGCGAGATCGAGGAGAGTATCTCAAGTCACGCTAATGTCGCCGAAGTGGCAGTTGTTGGTGTGGAAGATCAACTCAAGGGTCAGGTAGCAATTGGCTTTGTGATTGCAAAAGATCCAAGCAAAACCGAGACCATGGAGGCGGAGGTCATGAAAACCGTCGACTCTCAATTAGGAGCGGTCGCGCGACCAGCACGGGTCTACTTGGTGAGTGCATTACCAAAGACGCGTTCGGGCAAGATTGTGCGCCGCGCATTGCAAGCCGTTGCGGAGGGGCGCGATCCTGGGGATATCAGCACGATGGAAGATCAATCGGTTCTGGCGCAGATTAAACAGGTGATTGGAAAGTAGCTTGGCAAAGTAAACCGTTTTGCGTGAAGGCAGGGTGAGGGGCAGAGAACTGGTATCATTACGTTATCAGTAACTAATAATTTGCCCTAGCGCTTAAAGACACTTACCTCCCCGCAATTTCGCCTCGGGTTTGTCTTTTGGGGCAAAAAGTGTTGGACGGCAACAGGGTATTGGAGATTGTTTGTCGCCCTTGCTTCCTTCCTTTCCCCCCGCTGTTTTAGCACTTGCTGATGGATCCATTTTTTCTGGTCAAAGTATCGGCGCTCCTGGCGAGACCAGTGGTGAAGTTGTTTTTAATACCGCATTAACGGGTTATCAAGAAATCATCACTGATCCCAGTTACGCGCGTCAGCTTGTTACCTTAACCTATCCGCACATCGGCAATGTGGGCGTTAATGCCCAAGACGCTGAGTCAGCACAAATCTACGCTGCCGGCCTCATCATTAAAGATCTCTCTGCACGTGTCTCGAACTTTCGAGCCGAAGATAGTCTCGATCATTACTTGCGTGCTGCTAAGGTCCCTGGTATCGCCGGTATTGATACCCGCAAGCTCACGCGTTTATTGCGTGACCGCGGCGCTCAATCGGGCGCCATCGTGGCTGGGAAGATCGGCGATGATGTAGAGGCGCTTGCCAAGCGTGCTCTAAACCTAGCTAAGGCATTTCCTGGAATGGCAGGTCTCGATTTGGCGCAAGTGGTTAGCACCGATAAAGCCTATGAGTGGCAAGAAGGTGAGTGGCAGTTGCATGGCGAGCAGGGTAAGCCTGCATTCAGAATCATGAAGAACCCAACGAAGCGCGTTGTGGCCTATGACTTTGGTGTGAAACGCAATATTCTGCGTATGCTGGCTGAGCGCGGTTGTGCGCTCGCAGTCGTGCCTGCCAAAACCCCGGTGGCTGAAGTGTTGGCCTTAAAGCCCGATGGCGTATTTTTATCCAACGGCCCTGGCGACCCCGAGCCCTGTGATTATGCGATTAGTGCGGCTCAAACCATCATTAGTAAAAATATCCCAACCTTTGGTATTTGCTTAGGTCATCAGATCATGGGCTTGGCTGCGGGCGCGAAGACCTTAAAGATGAAGTTTGGGCACCACGGTGCAAACCATCCTGTCAAAGATCTAGACAGTGGTCGGGTGGCAATCACCTCACAAAACCATGGCTTTGCAGTCGACGCAAAGACCTTGCCAAATGATTTGCGGGTGACGCATATTTCCTTATTTGATGGATCTTTGCAGGGCCTAGCCTGGAAAGATAAGCCAGCATTTTGTTTTCAGGGGCACCCAGAGGCTTCCCCAGGCCCACATGACATTGCCTATTTATTTGACCGCTTCATGCACCTCATGAATGCCGCTGGCCAAGGAGCTCGCTAATGCCAAAGCGTACAGACATTCAGAGTATTTTGATCATTGGCGCTGGTCCGATTGTGATTGGCCAAGCTTGCGAGTTTGATTACTCAGGTGCGCAAGCATGCAAAGCTCTGCGCGAAGAGGGCTACCGAGTCATTCTGGTCAACAGCAATCCAGCAACGATCATGACCGATCCGGAGATGGCCGATGTCACCTACATCGAGCCGATTACCTGGGAAGTGGTGGAACGCATCATTGCCACCGAGAAGCCCGATGCGATATTGCCCACCATGGGTGGTCAGACCGCACTCAACTGCGCTCTCGATTTGCATCGTCATGGCGTTCTCAAAAAATACAACTGTGAGTTGATTGGTGCATCTCCTGAGGCAATTGATAAAGCCGAAGATCGTCAGAAGTTTAAAGACGCGATGACCAAAATTGGTTTGGGTTCAGCCAAGTCTGGGATTGCGCATTCGATGGACGAGGCGATCGCGGTTCAGCAACGTATTCAAGCAGAGACCGGTAGCTCAGGATTCCCGGTGGTCATTCGCCCCTCGTTCACCATGGGTGGATCGGGCGGTGGTATTGCATACAACCGCGAAGAGTTTGAAGAGATTTGCAAACGCGGTCTTGATCTGTCGCCAACGCGGGAGCTTTTGATTGAAGAGTCTCTCTTAGGCTGGAAAGAGTTTGAGATGGAGGTGGTGCGCGATCGGGCTGATAACTGCATCATTGTTTGCTCGATTGAGAACTTAGACCCAATGGGCGTTCATACCGGGGATTCGATCACGGTAGCTCCCGCACAAACGCTCACTGATAAAGAGTATCAAATCATGCGCAATGCCTCGATCGCGGTCTTGCGTGAGATTGGCGTAGATACCGGTGGCTCGAATGTGCAGTTCTCGATTAATCCAGTTGATGGCCGCATGATCGTGATTGAGATGAACCCGCGGGTCTCGCGCTCATCCGCTCTTGCATCGAAGGCCACTGGCTTCCCCATTGCCAAGGTCGCTGCCAAATTAGCCGTGGGCTATACCTTAGATGAGTTACAAAACGATATTACGGGTGGTGCCACGCCGGCATCGTTTGAGCCCAGCATTGACTATGTCGTCACCAAGATCCCACGCTTTGCCTTTGAGAAGTTCCGTGAAGCGGATCCACGCTTAACCACCCAAATGAAATCCGTGGGCGAGGTGATGGCGATTGGCCGCACCTTCCAAGAGTCCTTCCAAAAAGCCCTGCGCGGTCTTGAAGTGGGCGTTGATGGTCTCGATGAGAAATCCACTGATCTTGAAGACATCATTGCCGAGATCGGTGAGCCTGGCCCGGATCGCATTTGGTATGTGGCTGACGCCTTTCGTATGGGCATGGGAATCGATGAGGTTTACGAAGAGACCAAAATTGACCCATGGTTCTTGGAGCAAATTGAAGAGCTCGTTGAGATTGAGAATGCCGTTAAAGAGCATACCTTGGCAAGCCTGAGCGCTGCAGAAGTACGGTTCTTAAAGCAAAAAGGATTTTCAGATCGTCGTCTCGCCAAATTATTGAAGACCGATGCGACGGCGGTGCGTCAAGCGCGTCATCGTCATGGCGTATTCCCAGTCTACAAGCGAGTCGATACTTGTGCAGCCGAATTTGCAACCAATACGGCATACATGTACTCCACCTACGAAGCACAGCATGGCGAGTGCGAGTCTCAGCCCACGCAGCGCGAAAAGATTATGGTGCTCGGCGGTGGGCCCAACCGGATTGGCCAGGGTATCGAGTTTGATTACTGCTGCGTCCATGCGGCACTGGCAATGCGCGATGATGGTTACGAGACCATCATGGTGAACTGCAATCCCGAGACCGTATCAACCGACTATGACACCTCGGATCGTCTGTACTTTGAGCCTCTGACCTTAGAGGACGTACTAGAGATTGTCGCCAAGGAAAAGCCCAAGGGTGTGATTGTGCAATATGGTGGTCAGACCCCATTGAAGCTTGCCCTTGATCTTGAGGCAAATGGTGTGCCGATTATTGGCACATCGCCTGACATGATTGATGCTGCCGAGGATCGGGAGCGCTTCCAAAAACTCCTTCATGACCTCAAATTACGTCAGCCGCCCAATCGCACTGCACGTGCTGAGGATGAAGCATTAAAGCTGGCCGAAGAGATTGGTTATCCCTTAGTGGTTCGTCCTTCTTATGTGTTAGGTGGGCGAGCCATGGAGATCGTGCACGATGGTCGTGATCTTGAGCGATATATGCGCGAGGCCGTCAAGGTATCGAATGACTCACCGGTATTATTAGACCGCTTCTTAAACGATGCGATTGAGTGTGATGTGGATTGCATCTCCGATGGAGCTCGAGTGTTCATTGGTGGGGTCATGGAACACATTGAGCAAGCGGGTGTACATTCGGGTGATTCGGCCTGCTCATTACCACCATACTCTTTATCGAAAGAGACCATTGCTGAGCTTAAGCGCCAAACTGCGGCGATGGCCAAGGGTCTGAATGTCGTTGGTTTAATGAACGTGCAATTTGCCATTCAGCAAAGCGACGGCAAGGACACTATCTTTGTTCTTGAGGTTAACCCACGGGCATCACGTACGGTGCCCTATGTCTCCAAAGCAACTGGCTTACAGTTAGCAAAGATCGCAGCGCGTTGCATGGTGGGGCAGAGCCTCGATCAGCAGGGTATCGCAGAAGAGGTGATTCCTCCGTACTACTCGGTTAAAGAGGCGGTGTTCCCATTTAATAAGTTCCCAGGCATTGATCCGATCCTGGGTCCTGAGATGCGCTCCACCGGTGAGGTGATGGGCGTGGGTAAGACCTTTGGTGAAGCTTTATTCAAATCACAGTTGGCGGCGGGTATCAAATTACCGAAGAGCGGTAATGTGGTGTTGACCGTTAAAGATAGTGATAAGCCTCTCGCCGTTGCGGTTGCCAAGCTCTTGCATGAGATGGGCTTTCCGATGGTCGCCACCAAAGGGACTGCCGCAGCCATTGCCGCAGCGAATATTCCGGTATCGGTTGTGAACAAGGTCAAAGAGGGTCGTCCTCACATTGTCGACATGATCAAAAAT
The DNA here is from genome assembly GCF_030297675.1 of Polynucleobacter sp. HIN11. NCBI lineage: Bacteria > Pseudomonadati > Pseudomonadota > Betaproteobacteria > Burkholderiales > Burkholderiaceae > Polynucleobacter > Polynucleobacter sp. HIN11. Next base: position 1,117,137 of record NZ_AP028142.1, on the reverse strand, counting down.
GGTGAGATCACCTTGGTATTTACAACCGTGGATGAAACCCGTAATGCAATTGCGGACTCTCGTTCGATCCGAACTACCGCACAAGCCAATGGTGTGACCTACTACACCACAATTAGTGCGGCACGTGCGGTAATGGAAGGGATGCGGGCGAAGGATTCGCTCGAGGTGTATTCCTTACAGAATTTACACATTTCGCTTAGCTAGACTAAAATCGAGCTTCATCGATTTTAAGGTTGAGCAGTATGAGTACAAACACTATTCCCATTACCAAGCATGGCGCTGAGCTCTTGAAAGAAGAGCTCACGCGCTTAAAGCATGTCGATCGTCCCGCAGTGATTAATGCAATCTCTGAAGCGCGAGCCCAAGGCGATCTTTCTGAGAACGCGGAGTACGATGCTGCCAAAGAGAAGCAAGCGTTTATTGAGGGTCGCATCAAAGAGCTTGAGACCAAATTATCGGCTGCACAAATTATTGATCCTGCATTACTCGAAGCAGAAGGTCGGGTCGTCTTTGGGGCCACTGTTGAACTGGAAGATCTGGATGACGGTAAAAAAATGAGCTACCAAATCGTAGGCGATGATGAAGCCGACATCGCTGCCAATAAGATCTCGATTAGCTCCCCCATTGCTCGCGCCTTAATTGGCAAAGAGGAGGGTGATGTGGTGACCGTCCAAGCCCCCGCAGGCGCCCGAGAAGTCGAGATCCTCTCAGTTCGTTACATCTAGTTATATAAAAATATAATAACCTACTGAATGTGTTATACTTCGGTATAACTTATTCGGAGGGCGTATGCATACCAATTTAAGAAAGGTTGGAGGCTCAGTGATGCTGGCAGTGTCCCCGGTTTTCCTGAAAGAACTTCAGATCACTTGCGGATCGACCGTTGATGTCGCCCTAAAGGACGGGCAATTGGTCGTTCGACCCATCGCAAAGCGGAAGTACGAACTCGCTGATTTATTAGCGCAATGCGATCCCAAAGCAAAAATGCCAAGCGAGGATCGGCAGTGGTTGGATAGCGCCCCGATCGGCAATGAGATTCTGTAATGAAGCGAGGCGATATTTATTTGGTATCTCTTGATCCAACGGCTGGCCATGAGCAAAAAGGGTATCGACCAGTATTGGTAGTGTCACCAGCACCGTTTAATCAATTAACCAAGACCCCAATCGTTGTACCGATCTCCACTGGAGGTCAGTTTGCGCGGGTGGCAGGATTTGCAGTTGAGCTGGTTGGAGCTAAAACTGTTGGTATTGCACGCTGCGATCAACCTCGCACACTAGACCTCGCGGCTCGCAAAGCAAAACGCGTTGAGACCGTGTCGGCGGCTGTGATTGATGAGGTCTTGGCTAAACTAGCAACCTTAGTTACCTAGTACGCATTATGCAAGCTCAATCTACTCAGCACCAAATTGCGCAACGCCTTTTTCTCTTTGTGAGTAGTCTTTGGGTTGGTAGCCTCATTACTGTTGGCTACTTGGTTGCACCGACGCTCTTTGCAACGCTCACCGATCGTCAGGTCGCCGGTATGGTGGCTGGTGCGATCTTTCAGGTAGAGGCATATGTGAGTCTGGTGCTCTGCGTGGCGCTGCTGGTCTTAGCAAACCTCTTGGTAAGTCGTGGGTTGCAAGCCTATCGTGCGATTCGTTGGATTTTGCTTGCGATGCTTGTGTGTGCTGCGCTTGGTAGCTTCGTGCTTATGCCCTGGATGGAGAACTTACGCGAGGATGCCTTGTTGCAAGGCATGCCAGTGATGTATTCAGCTTCTGCGAGTTTATTTGCTACTTTGCACGGTATCTCAAGCAGTGTTTTTTTGGTACAAAGCCTCTTGGGCATTTACTTGGTTTGGCGCTTAACCCAAAGCCGCTTTTTTGGGACTAGCTAAGCGAGTCTTGCGGCGCTTTGGTTTGCTGGTGCTAGCCACAGCTGCTTTTTTAAAGCCCACACGCGAGCCACTGCCACGCTGATTGCTGCGAGCGGTTTGATAGGCGCGTGCTACTTTTTTACTGGGAACTACTTTCTCAGGCTTGGATTCAACGGGGCGCCACACCACGAGCAGTTTGCCAATGTGCTGAATCGGGGCAGCATTCAGGTCATCGCAAATCGATTCATACATCGCAATGCGGGCATCGCGATCATCACCTAGCACGCGGATCTTAATCAGGCCATGGCTCGATAGGGCACGATCAATTTCTTTGCGAACGGCAGCAGTGAGTCCTTCGTTACCGATCATGACGACGGGGTTAAGAGCATGGGCTTTAGCGCGGTGCGCCTTGCGTTGCGCTGGTGTTAGTAGGAGAGCAGTCATCCCTGCATCATAGAGGATTTGCAGTGTGTAACCCAAAACAAGGACAATAGCGTTTGTGGCAAAGAATAAGTTCAACAAAAATTGGTTACACGATCATGTCAATGATCCCTACGTCAAGCTCGCGCAGAAAGAGGGTTATCGTGCGCGCGCGGCCTATAAGCTCTCGGAGATCGATGAACAAGATCACCTCATCAAGGCTGGGATGACTGTGGTTGATTTAGGAAGTGCCCCGGGCAGTTGGAGTCAGTACATTCGTAATCGCTTAGTAAAGCTTCGCAAACATCCCACACCCGAGACAGCTGGTAAGCCCGATGGTTGCATCATCGCTATTGATCTCTTGCCGATGGAGCCCGTGGCGGATGTCACCTTTATAGAGGGTGATTTTCGGGAGGAGGAGGGCTTGCGAGCGCTCGAGGCTGCTTTACCCCCAGAGGCGAATGGCAAAGTTGATTTAGTGCTATCCGATATGGCGCCTAACCTCTCTGGTGTTGGTGTGGCCGATGCAGCGCGGATGGCTAATCTTGCGGAGCTCGCTTTGGAGTTTGCCAAAGAGCATCTCAAGCCCGATGGGGCACTTCTGATCAAGTGCTTTCATGGGAGCGGCTATAGTCAAATAGTTGAGGCATTTAAGGGGGTATTTAAGACCGTTGCCCCTCGTAAACCCAAGGCCTCACGGGATAAATCCTCGGAAACCTTTCTGCTAGGGCGCTATTTGAAGTAGGGTAAATGGTAGAGATTGCCCAAAAACCATAGAAAACCCAGCATTTTTAGGATAAATTAGTCCTCCAACCCTTGAATTTCAACGGGAGTAGAATCAAATACATAGGGTGAGGTTTGGTTCTCAACCCCGATAACTCCCGGATTGATCCGGCAAAGGTGTATTTTGAATAACAATATGTTCCAAAAAGTGGGTGTATGGCTCATCGTGGGCTTGGTTTTGTTCACTGTGTTTAAACAGTTTGATAAACCACGGACTCAAGATCAGGTCACGTATTCCCAATTTATGGATGATGCCAAAGCTGGCAAGATCAAGCGCGTGGATGTGCAAGGCCGTACCTTGCAAATCACCCCAGTTGATGGCAATAAATACTCGATCATCTCCCCAGGCGATATCTGGATGGTGGGTGATCTCATGAAATACGGTGTTCAGGTTACTGGCAAGACCGAAGACGAACCCAATCTATTGGTCTCTGCACTCTATTACCTAGGGCCTACTTTATTAATCATCGGCTTTTGGTTCTTCATGATGCGTCAGATGCAAGGTGGCGGTAAGGGTGGCGCATTCTCCTTTGGTAAATCCAAAGCACGTCTCATTGATGAGAACAGTAACTCAGTAACTTTTGCTGATGTCGCGGGTTGCGATGAAGCTAAAGAAGAAGTATTTGAGATTGTTGACTTCCTCAAAGATCCCCAAAAGTTCCAAAAGCTGGGTGGTCGTATTCCACACGGCGTGCTCTTAGTTGGTCCTCCTGGAACCGGTAAGACCTTATTGGCCCGTGCCATCGCTGGCGAGGCCAAAGTACCATTTTTCTCAATCTCGGGCTCCGACTTCGTTGAGATGTTTGTGGGCGTGGGCGCTGCGCGTGTACGCGACATGTTTGAGAACGCTAAAAAGCATGCACCTTGCATCATCTTTATCGATGAGATTGACGCAGTAGGCCGTCATCGTGGTGCCGGCATGGGCGGCGGTAATGATGAGCGCGAGCAAACCTTAAACCAAATGCTCGTTGAGATGGACGGCTTTGAGACCAATAGCGGTGTAATCGTAATTGCTGCGACCAACCGTTCGGATGTTCTGGATCGCGCTTTACTACGCCCTGGCCGTTTTGACCGCCAAGTGCATGTTGGTTTACCTGATATTCGGGGTCGTGAGCAAATTCTGCGCGTGCACATGCGCAAAGTGCCGATTAATGCTGACGTTGATCCTGCGGTCTTGGCTCGTGGTACTCCAGGGTTCTCGGGTGCGGATTTGGCCAACTTAGTGAATGAAGCAGCTTTGTTTGCAGCTCGTCGTAGTAAGCGCGCGGTGGATATGCAAGACTTCGAGGATGCCAAAGACAAGATCTATATGGGTCCTGAGCGTAAGTCCGCCGTGATGCGTGAGGAAGAGCGTCGCAATACGGCTTATCACGAGTCGGGTCATGCGGTGGTGGCAAAGATGTTGCCAAAGGCCGATCCTGTTCACAAGGTCACCATCATGCCGCGCGGTATGGCGCTTGGTGTAACTTGGCAGCTGCCAGAGTTTGATCGTGTGAACTTATACAAAGATCGCATGCTCGAAGAGTTAGCCATCTTGTTTGGTGGCCGTGCTGCTGAAGAGGTGTTCTTGGGCTCCATGAGTACTGGTGCATCAAATGACTTTGAGCGCGCCACCAAAATGGCTCGTGATATGGTGACCCGTTACGGCATGAGCGATAGCTTGGGTACCATGGTCTACGTGGATACCGAGCAAGACAGCATGTTCGGTCGCATGAACAGCAAGACCGTATCGGAGCTGACCCAACAAAAGGTTGATGCGGAGATCCGCACCTTGATTGATAGTCAATACGCACTCGCCAAAAAGATTTTGGAAGAGAACCGTGACAAGGTGGAGGCCATGGTTACTGCCCTCTTAGAGTGGGAGACGATTGACTCGGAGCAGATCAATGACATCATGGCGGGTCGCACACCGAAGCCACCTAAGCCAGTCACCGCGACTGCGTTTGGTAACTCTGCGGGTGGTGGTGGTACTCAGGGTCCTGCAGCAGGTAGCGCACCCGCAACCGCGTAAGCATGCCGCATTCATCATCGCCCGTGGCATGGCGCTGCGGGCGTTTTCTTTTTGAGTTCCCCGCCAATCAGCATCGACGCCCATTGGTAATGGGTATTCTCAATGCCACGCCGGATTCCTTCTCGGACGGTGGGCGGTTTTATCAGCGCGATGCAGGTCTCATTCAGGCCGAGAAAATGCTCGCTGCGGGCGTTGACATCATCGATATTGGTGGAGAGTCTACCCGGCCAGGAGCCGAGCCCGTTGGTTTGCAAGAGGAGCTCGATCGCGTTTTGCCAGTCATCGAATCACTCAAAGAGTGTGGTGTTGCTCTCTCGATTGATACTTACAAGCCCCAAACCATGCAAGCAGCACTCGCCATGGGTGTTGATTGCGTCAATGATATTTGGGCCTTGCGACAAGCGGGAGCAGTCGATGCCATCAAGTCAAGCCAATGTGGCATTGTGTTGATGCACATGCAGCGTGATCCTCAAACTATGCAATTTGATCCCAATTACGAGCATGTGGTTCAAGAGGTACAAGCATTCCTATTAGAACGTGCGGCAGTGATCGAAGAAGCAGGAGTTGACTCGCAACGGATTGCCATTGATCCTGGATTTGGCTTTGGTAAGAGCTTGGAGCATAACTATCAATTATTGGCACAAATGAACGTATTTACTGAACATGGTTACCCGGTCTTAGCGGGCCTATCGCGTAAGTCCATGCTTGGCAAGGTCACCAATCTTGAGGTGGGCGAGCGTTTGATCCCGAGTATTGCGGCAGCCATCTTGGCAGTGGAGCGTGGCGCGATGATTGTGCGTACGCACGATGTACCTGAGACCGTGAATGCACTGCAGGTCTGGCAGGCTATGCGAGAGCAAAGTACCTCAGTTTTATAATGAATCATGACTAAAAAATATTTTGGGACCGATGGCATTCGGGGTGAAGTTGGTATTCCACCCATCGTTCCGGAGTTTATGTTGCGCCTCGGTTACGCTACTGGCATGGTGCTTAAGCGCCATGGCAAACCCAATGAGCGTCAACGCATCCTAATTGGTAAAGACACGCGGGTCTCAGGTTATTTGCTCGAAGCTGCCTTGGAGTCTGGGTTCTCGGCTGCCGGAGTCGATGTCACCTTGTGCGGTCCAATGCCTACTCCGGGGGTCGCTTATCTCACCAAAGCACTGCGCTTATCTGCCGGTGTAGTGATCTCTGCGTCGCATAATCTTTACCAAGATAACGGTATCAAGTTTTTTAATGGTAAAGGCGATAAGTTCTCTGATGCGATCGAGCTTGAGATTGAAGCAGAGCTCGAAAAGCCGATGGGCTGTGTTAGCTCCGACAAAATTGGTAAGGCATTTCGTTTGGATGATGCTGCAGGGCGCTACATTGAGTTCTGCAAATCCACTTTTCCACAAGACCTTAACCTCAAAGGATTGAAGATTGTGGTGGATTGTGCCAATGGCGCTGCCTATCACACTGCACCGCCAGTATTTCATGAGCTCGGCGCTGAGGTGATTGCGATTGGAGTAGAACCTAATGGCAAGAACATCAACGATCATTGTGGTGCCACTGCACCAGCTGCGCTGATTGCAAAGGTTAAGGAAGTGAATGCCGATATTGGGATTGCACTTGATGGCGATGCCGATCGTCTACAAATGGTGGATCAAAGTGGGCGTTTGTTTAATGGCGATGAGCTACTCTATATCTTGGCTAAAGATCGCTTAGAGCAAGGCAAAGCAATTGGTGGAGTAGTAGGCACCTTGATGACGAACTTGGCGATTGAAGTTGCTATCAAGAATCTAGGCCTTGGATTTGAGCGAGCTAAGGTCGGGGATCGCTACGTCCTCGAGCTCTTACAAGCCAAGCAGTGGGTGATTGGCGGTGAAGGTTCAGGGCATCTTTTATGTTTGGATCAACACAGTACCGGCGATGGCACGATTGCAGCCTTACAAGTACTTGCAGCGATGCAACAAAAGCAACAATCTCTCAACGAACTGTTAGATGGCATCACCATCTATCCGCAAGTACTCATCAATGTGAAGACCAATCCAAGCTATCAGTGGCAGGCCGATCAAAAGCTTAATGCCATGGTCAGTAAGGTGGAGCAAAGCCTAATTGGTAAGGGCAGGGTCTTAATCCGGCCATCAGGAACGGAGCCAGTCCTGCGCGTCATGGTTGAAGCCAATGAGAAAAGCCTAGCACAGGCGAGTGCCGAGGCCATCGCAAAGGAAGTCAGCGTTTCTTGAGGTTAAATTAAGCGACTTGTAACTTGTGCGGCGCATCAAGCGATTGTCATATTCGTTTGTTAGACTGAATAATCTTCATTTAACGCGAGGTGTTCCATGAAAAAGCCGTCAGCAGCTGCTAAGAAAGCCAAAGCACAAGAGTTATTTACCTTGTCCCACAAATTATTAGATGCTGCCAAACAGCTAAGTGAGCATCATGCAGCAGAGTTGCGCTACAACATGCAGCAAGCGATGGAGGCCGCTAAGACTGCTGCACAAAAGGACGTCACCAAGTTGCAAGCCCTACAGAAAAAGGCAGCAGAAGATGCGACTAAGCGTATGAGCGTCTACCAAAAGAAGGTTAAGGCAATCCTGAAAGATATCGGCAACGAAGCAGCCGATGGTGCTGAAAAGCATTTTGATCGTGCTCGTGATGCCATCAGTGACTGGATCAAAGAGGCTGACAAAAAAATACCAATGGGCGGAGAAAAACTTGCGAAGGTTGTGCGTGAGGTATCCGATGCGGGCGCCAAAGTATTTAAAGAGGGCCGTAAGGCAGTAGAGGGCGCAATTAATTCTGCTGAAAAGAATTTGCATACAGTTGCCAAAAAGGCTAGTAAAGTCATTGCACCCAAAGCGCCAACCAAACGAAAGACTGCGGTTAAAAAACTAGTACCCAGAAAAACATCCCGAGCTGTCAAAAAGGCCGAATCAAGCCTTCCTGGAAAAACTTCCGATCAGTGATCTCTTTTATTTATTGAAGAGACATTGGGGTAGCATATGCTGCTAGCCCATTGATTCATTTGATTTTTTTAAGAAACTTCATTTAGTTTCTTGTCATGAAAGCGTCATATTTCCTGTTTATTGTTTAAGTATCGCGTTGTGCGAGAACCATTTAAAGGAAGATAAATGACGATTACCTTGAAAAAAGCCCTAGCAGTAGCGGCTCTTTCTCTATCCACTGCCAGTTTTGCTCCAGCAGCCTTTGCTGCAGACATTACTGGTGCTGGTGCAACATTTCCATACCCCATTTATGCCAAGTGGGCCGAAGCTTATAAAGCTCGCACTGGCAATGGTTTGAACTATCAATCAATCGGCTCTTCAGGCGGTGTCAAACAAATTAAAGCCAAGACTGTAGACTTTGGTGCAACCGACAACCCAGTGAAGTTTGAAGATCTACAGGCCGATGGATTGGTTCAGTTCCCTGCAATTATTGGTGGTGTTGTGCCAATCATTAATTTAGATGGCATCAAGCCCGGTCAAATTCGTTTGGACGGCCAAACCTTGGCTGATATTTTCCAAGGCAAGATCACGAACTTCAACGACAAGCGCATTGCTGACTTGAACCCTGGTGTGAAGATTCCTGCGGGAGAGATCACCGTGGTGCATCGTGCCGACGGTTCTGGTACTACCGCAATTTTCACTGACTACTTGGCCAAAGTAAGTGCCGATTGGAAATCCGCTGTTGGCGCTGGCGCTGCTGTGAAGTGGCCTGCCGCTTCATCGGTTGGTGGTAAGGGCAATGAAGGCGTGGCTGCAAACGTTGCACGTGTTAAGAACTCCATTGGTTATGTGGAGTATGCCTATGCTAAGAAGAACAACATGACCCACGTACAACTTCGTAATGCTGCTGGACAGTTTGTGCAGCCCGATGACGATACATTTGCTGCTGCCGCTGCCGGTACCGATTGGGCAAAGATTCCTGGAATGGGAACCTTTATCACTAATGCTGGCGGTGCCAAATCCTGGCCCATTACTGGTGCATCCTTTATCTTGATGTACAAAGAGCCTGCAAACAAAGCACGTTCAGCTGAAGTATTGAAGTTCTTTGACTTTGCGTTCAAAGAGGGTAAAAAGATGGCAGCTGAGTTGGACTATGTGCCAATGCCTGATGCCACGACCGACTTCATTCGCAAGAATGTTTGGAATCAAATTAATACAAAGTAATCTCTTTACCGACTGTTCTAAAATCAGCCCTAGTATCACTGGGGCTGATTTTGTCTAAAAAGGTCTATTTATGGAAGCCGCGTTAAGCAATCACGTAGTCAATCACGAAGTCTTAAGTATTGCTAAACGACAGCGTGCTCTCGATCGTGTCTTTAAATATTCCACGCAATTTTTTGCATTGACTGTATTGCTTGCATTACTCGGCATTATTGCCTCCTTAATTTTTAATGCTGCTCCAGCGCTTAGTAAATTTGGTTTCGGGTTCTTCACCACAGTAGAGTGGGACATTATTAATGGCGAGTTTGGTGGCTTGATTGCCATCTACGGAACTATCATGACCTCGTTGATTGCTCTGGTGATCGCAGTTCCATTGAGTTTTGGTATCGCAGTATTTTTAACTGAGATCTGTCCTACTATTTTAAGACGCCCGCTTGGGACCGCAATTGAGATCTTGGCTGCAGTGCCGTCCATTATTTACGGTATGTTTGGATTATTCATTTTTGCACCTTTATTTGCCGACTATGTTCAACCAGCTCTTGCTGCAACATTGGGGCAAATCCCTGGGCTAGGTATTTTGTTCTCAGGCGCCTTTAATGGAATCGGTATTTTGTGTGCCGGTTTAATTTTGGCAATGATGGTTCTGCCGTTTATTGCTTCGGTGATGCGTGATGTATTTGAAATTGTTCCCCCGGTATTAAAAGAGTCTGCCTACGGTATTGGTTGCACCACCTGGGAGGTGGTTAAGAATGTTGTTTTACCCTACACCAAAACCGGTGTGATCGGAGGCATTATGTTGGGTTTGGGGCGTGCTCTTGGAGAGACTATGGCCGTCACCTTTGTAATTGGTAATGCCCACAAGATTTCAGCGTCGCTCTTTGCTCCAGGAAATTCGATTGCATCGACTTTGGCAAATGAGTTCGGTGAAGCGGAAGTGGGTCTGCATTATTCCTCATTATTTGCCTTAGGCTTGGCATTGTTTGTGATCACTTTCATCGTTTTATCGCTCGCAAAGGTCATGTTGATGCGCATGGAAGCTAATCAAGGAGTCAAAACCTAATGAGCACGCGCGATCCATCCTTATTTGCTAAAAGAAAGCGGGCTAATACCCTGGGCCTGACTTTCTCCATGATTGCCATGTCGATCGGCATGCTATTCCTTTTCTGGATCTTGGCCATTCTTCTGTGGAAGGGTTTTGCCGCAATTAGCCCATCTTTATTCCTTGCCAGCACTCCAGCACCCGGATCAGAGGGGGGCGGTCTAGCCAATCCCATCGTCGGTAGTTTGATGATGGTGGCTTTCTGTGCCTTTATCAGCACACCCATCGGAATCTTGGCAGGAATCTATTTGTCCGAGTATGGCCAAAATAATAAATTTTCAGAAGTGACCCGTTTTGTCACCGATATTATGTTGTCGGCTCCATCTATTGTGATTGGTCTTTTTGTCTATGCCATCATCGTCTATCAAGTAAAGCACTTTTCAGGATGGGCTGGAACGGTTGCACTCTCCTTAATCGCAATCCCAGTCGTCGTACGTACCACTGAAAACATGCTGAAGTTGGTACCCACCACACTTCGTGAAGCGGCTTTTGCGCTTGGCGCCCCAAAGTGGAAGGTATCGCTGAGCGTGGTTTTGCGGGCCGCCAAGAGCGGTGTGATCACGGGTGTATTGTTGGCGATTGCACGGGTAAGTGGAGAAACAGCGCCTTTGCTATTTACTGCTTTAAATAATCAGTTCTTCTCAACCAATATGAATGCCCCGATGGCTAATTTACCCGTGGTGATCTTCCAGTTTGCTATGAGCCCATATGACAATTGGGTCAATTTGGCTTGGGGTGGGGCGCTCCTAATTACGTTTGCGGTTCTCGGTTTAAATATTTTGGCTCGCGTAGTATTACGTGAAAAGGTAAAAGTATGACAATGATGAAAACGATGTTTCATGCGGATATTAATCAGACTGTTGAACAGCAGTCCGCTGAGCAAGTGGCCGTTGCTCTCAAGATTAAGAACCTAAACTTTTTCTATGGCAGTTTTCAGGGTCTCAAGAATATCAACCTCGATATCTTGGAGCGTAAGGTTACTGCGTTTATTGGCCCATCAGGTTGTGGCAAGTCGACCTTATTACGAACCTTAAACCGCATGTATGACCTTTACCCAGGTCAGCGTGCTGAGGGTGAGATTACCTTCTATGGCGAGAATATTTTGGAAAAGGGTAAGGATGTTAATTTACTCCGCTCCCGAATTGGGATGGTCTTTCAAAAACCGACACCATTTCCGATGTCGATCTATGAGAACATTGCCTTTGGAGTTCGTCTTTATGAGCGCTTATCGAAAGCAGAGATGGATGAGCGGGTTGAGTGGGCGCTCAATAAAGCCGCCTTGTGGAATGAGGTGAAAGATAAGCTCAATCAAAGTGGTCTATCTCTTTCGGGCGGTCAGCAACAACGTCTTTGTATTGCTCGTGGTGTCGCAGTGAAGCCATCGGTTCTGTTATTGGATGAGCCAACCTCAGCTCTAGACCCCATTTCAACGGCTAAGGTCGAAGAGCTAATCAATGAGCTCAAAAAGGATTACACGATTGCGATTGTGACTCATAATATGCAACAAGCTGCGCGTGTTTCTGATTTCACCGCCTATATGTATTTGGGTGAACTGATTGAATACGGCAAAACCGATGAAATTTTTATTAAGCCAAAGCGTAAAGAAACCGAGGATTACATCACTGGTCGCTTTGGTTAGTGAGGAGAAGCAATGAACGATCGCCATCTATCATCTCAATTTGACGAGGACTTAAATTCCTTATGTAGCAAGCTGCTTAAAATGGGTGGCCTAGTAGAGTCCCAGGTCGAGGTTGCCATGCGCGGATTCTCAGAAACTAATATTGATTTATGCAATCAAGTCATTGAACGAGAAAAATCAATTAATACCTTAGAGGTTGAAATTGATTCTGCATGCACTGAGTTAATTGCGCGTCGTCAACCAACAGCCCGTGACTTGCGATTGGTCATGGCGATTTCTAAGGCGATTACCAATCTTGAACGAGCCGGCGATGAAGCAGAAATTGTTGCGAAGCGTGCCAAGCGCGTGATTGAGCAGGCGCCGAACTATAAAATTAATGCTGCGGAGATTAAGCTCTCCGGGCAAATGGCCATTGAGCTATTGCGCCGCTCCCTTGACTGTTTTGCACGTCTTGATGCCGCCTCGGCTGCCAAAGTGGTTGAGGATGATAAACAAATCGATGAAGAGTTTAGGGGTTTTGTACGTAAGCTCATTACTTACATGGCAGAAGATCCTAAGATGATCTCAACCGGACTGGATCTTTTGTCGATTGCAAAAGCAATCGAGCGGATTGGTGATCACTCAAAAAATATTGCAGAGTTTGTGATCTATATTGTGAAAGGCGCCGACGTTCGTCATGTGCCACATGATGACCTAGTTCGCGAGGCGACTAAGTAGCCCATGTCACACCGCATTCTGATTATTGAAGATGAACCTTCGATTGCAGAACTGATTGCGATTAATCTTACTCATTCAGGTTTTACGGTGGAGCGTGCCCTGCAATCGGAGGAGGGGCTGCAAAAGATTAAATCTCAAAAACCCGATTTATTGATCTTGGATTGGATGATGCCCGGTAAATCTGGGGTGCAATTCACCAAAGAACTTCGCGCTAGTCCTGAGTTACAAAATATACCCATTCTGATGCTGACCGCCAAAGGCGCAGAAGCCGATAAGATCCAGGGGCTAGACTCTGGGGCAGACGATTATGTGACCAAGCCATTTTCGCCAAAAGAACTCATTGCGCGGGTGAGGGCACTATTACGACGTAATACCGTCTTGGGGATGAGTGATGATGTATTAAAACTCGGGCCCATTCAACTGGATCCGGTCACCCATCGCATTACCGTAACCCATCCCGGAGAAAAAGAGCAATCGCTCAACTTGGGCCCAACCGAATTCCGCCTTCTGCAGTTCTTCATGGGCAATCCTGAGCGGGTTCATAGCCGCTCGCATCTTCTGGATCGGGTTTGGGGCGATCAGGTCTACATCGAGGAGCGGACCGTTGATGTCCATATTAAGCGCTTACGCGCGGCCCTATCGGAAGCCAATTGTGATCAATATATCGAGACCGTGCGCGGTAGCGGCTACCGGATCACTAAAACCCCAGCTTAGGCGTTATGCTTAATTTTTGAGCATCTCCGGAAGATGCTCTAAGATGTCGCCATGCTTTCTGGATTTCTCCGCCTTATCCCAATCCTTCTACTTGCCGGCGTTGCTGGCTTGATTGGTGAGTCGTTTCTACGGGATGAGCTTGGTTGGCTTCTTGCGGTATTCATCATTGTATTTAGCCTATTCATTGCCTATGTCAATCAATCCCGCCTAGACGCCTTTGTCAAGGGTGCAGGAATCTCTCATTTATCGGGATTTGGCGGCGCTTGGGCTGAGATCTTCTTCAAACTCCAACGCATTATTACTGGCTTACGGAAAGACATTGAGCAGGCAGAGCGCCAGCATAAACGCTTTATTGAGGCATTTCAGGCATCCCCGAATGGTATTGTGATGCTTGATGATCAAGATCAAATCGAGTGGTGCAATGCGATTGCGGAACGCTTTTTGGGGATTGAGCTCAAACGTGATGTGTTACAACGGATTCATTACATCGTCCGCAAACCAGAGTTTGTGCAATACATCACTGAGCGGAATTATGAAGAGCCGATTGTGTTAGAGAAGATGAGTGGTTCAAGCCTGATACTTCGTCTGCAAGCATTCCCATTCTCTGAGAACCGCCGCTTGGTCTTGATTCAGGACATCACGGATTTGAGTAAGGCTGAGGCCATGCGGCGTGATTTCGTGGCTAATGTTTCGCATGAGATGCGCACACCGCTCACCGTCATGATGGGCTTTTTGGAGACCATGCAAACCTTGGATCTACCACCCGAGCAAAAGGCCCAATACCTCGAGATGATGATGGATCAAGGTAAGCGCATGAAGAATTTAGTTGAGGACCTCTTAACTCTGGCAAACCTTGAGGCCAACACACAACCCGCACCTCTAAACAGTGTTTCGATGAGTTATTTAATGTCGCTCATCAAAAATGATGCTTACGCCTTATCGCAGGGTAAACATGCTCTGAACTTTAATCTCAATACACCCTGTAATTTATTAGGTGAAGAGCGCGAGGTGTTGTCCGCTTTTAGTAATTTGGTATCGAATGCGATTCGGTATACACCAGAAGAGGGATCGGTGACGGTCTCATGGGGCATTAATCCTGAGGGAGAGGGGGAGTTCTCGGTAACCGATACGGGACCTGGGATTTCAGCGGAACACATACCGCGCTTAACCGAGCGCTTCTATCGGGTCGATCGGAGTCGCTCGCGTGAGACCGGTGGTACCGGTCTTGGGCTAGCGATTGTGAAGCATGTGGCGAGCCGTCATCAAGCCCAGTTAGTGGTTGAGAGTACGCTTGGCAAGGGTAGTACCTTTACCCTGCGCTTTCCCCCCGAGCGAATTTCTTAAGCAGTTCGAGCTGACCCACGATCGGGGTTTGGTTGCTGCGTGGCTTACTCTTCACGTAACCACCATCGGGCTTCATTAGCCATGCTGAGGCATTGTCTTTGAGCAAAATCATTAAGCCCTCGTTAATCACCCGTTGCTTGAGTTTGGGATCCTTTACCGGGAATGCAACCTCCACGCGGCGCAGGAGATTACGCTCCATCCAATCTGCGCTCGACAGATAAACCTGTTCAGAGCCACCATGATAGAAGTAATAAATCCGGTGATGCTCTAAGAAGCGACCCACAATCGAGCGTACCTTGATGTTCTCGGATAGACCTTTCACCCCAGGGCGCAGAGCGCAGACCCCGCGCACAATCAGATCGATCTTCACTCCGGCCTGCGAAGCTTTATAGAGCTCTTCGATAATGGTCTTTTCTAAAAGAGCATTCATCTTGCCGATAATGCGCGCTTTCTTACCTTGTTTTGCGGCCTTGGTCTCGGCGCGGATGTGATGTACGAGTTGCTCAAGCATAGTGAAGGGCGCTTCCCACAGTTCGCGGGTCTCGAGCTGCATTCCAGTCCCCGTGAGTTGCTGAAAAACTTGATGCACATCCTTGGTGATGAGTGGATCACAGGTCATCAAACCAAAGTCGGTGTAGAGCTTAGCGGTACGGGGGTGATAGTTGCCGGTTCCAAGGTGGGCGTAGCGCACTAGTGATGTCTTACCTGACTTATGGATTTTCTCTTTACGAACGATCAGCAATAGTTTGGCATGGCATTTATGACCGACTACCCCATAGACCACATGTGCTCCAACTTCCTCCAAGCGAGCCGCCCAGTTGATATTGGTTTGCTCATCAAAACGGGCAAGAAGCTCAAGGACCACCGTAACCTCTTTGCCATTTTGGGCAGCCTCAATCAGAGCCTCCATGACTGGCGATTTATCACCAGTCCGATACACTGTTTGCTTAATTGCCAATACGTGAGGATCGCGACTTGCTTCGCGCAATAGATCTAAGACGGGCTCAAAGCTCTCATAGGGATGATGCAAAAGAATATCGGCCTGCTTAATGCGCTCAAAGAATGAGACAGCTCCATTACCTGAGCCGTGCTTAAATGGTATGGCAGGAGTGTATGGTTTAAAGACCAGCTTAGGCTCATCAACCAAGTCTGGGAGTTGAGCAAGGCGGACCAAATTGACTGGGCCATTGACACGGTAACAATCGCGCATATCAAGATTATTTTCCTTGCATAAGCGCTGTAAGAGAGCATCTGGAATATTAATATTTGCTTCAAGGCGCACTGCATCACCCAAGTGACGGGTAGGCAGCTCGCCTTGCAAGGCTTGACGTAAATCGGTGATCTCATCATCAGATACAAAGAGATCGGAGTTACGCGTCACCCGAAATGGATAGCAACCAAGTACTTTCATCCCCGGAAATAGCTGACCCACATACGCTTGAATAAAGGAAGATAAAAATACAAAGGTGTTTGTATTGCCTGATAAGCGGTGAGGCATTTTGACCAAACGAGGCAGTGCGCGCGGTGCTTGCACCACAGCAAGATTAGCCTTGCGTCCAAAAGCATCCTTCCCATCAAGTTGAACGATAAAGTTCAGGCTTTTATTGATGACGCGTGGGAAGGGGTGAACCGGATCGAGGGCGATGGGTGTGAGTAAGGGAAAGAGTTCTTCTTTAAAGAAGTCTTCAGCCCAAACTCGCTGTTCATCATTCCAGTAATCGGGTAGTAAAAATTCAATACCCGCTTTGCGCAACTGCGGGATCAGCACCTGTTGATAAAGATGATACTGGCGCTCAACCAAGGTGTGGGTGTGTTGCGAGACCAGTTCATAACTCTCTGCAATAGTACGCCCATCAGAGCCTACCTTTAAGGAGTTATCGATGAGCTGTTCCTTGATGCCCGACATCCGAATCTCAAAAAACTCATCGAGATTACTCGAGACAATACTCAGAAAGCGAATGCGCTCCAGTAGGGGGATCTTCGGATCCTCGGCTTGCGCCAGAACCCGTGAATTAAACTCGAGGATACCGATTTCACGGTTGAGTAATAGAAGTGACATATCTCTTTATATTTCACAAATGTGTCACTTTTATTTCATACGATAATAGTCTTTGACTTTAATAAATCCTAAATACCGTGTCTAAGACCAGCACCCCTAATAAGCCCGGACTAGACCTAGTGGCCGCCGTTGACCTCGGCTCCAATAGCTTTCGATTGCTCATCTGTCAGGCCTACATTACTCCCTCCGGGATGCAGTTACGTACCATCGACACCTTGCGCGAGCCAGTTCGTTTGGCAGCCGGCCTAACCCCTGGCAAGGTCTTGGATGACGAGGCGATGGAGCGGGGCTTAGGGGCGATTCGACGCTTTGGGGAGCGCTTGCGGGGCTTTCGGCCTGAGCAGGTGAGAGCCGTTGCCACCAACACCTTACGAGTAGCGCGCAATGCGCAAAAGTTTGTGCAAGAGGCTCAGGTTGCTTTGGGATTTCCGATTGAGGTAATCGCTGGAGTGGAAGAAGCCCGTCTGATTTATATCGGCACCTCGCATGAGGCTCCAGCTGTTTCAGGCAATCGCTTGGTAATCGATGTGGGTGGTGGCTCGAGTGAGTTCATCATCGGTAAAGGCTATGAGCCAAAGCTCTTAGAGAGTCTTTACATCGGTTGCGTATCGCATAGCATTCGTTTTTTTCCAAATGGGGTGATTGATCCCCATGCATTCAAAGAGGCTGAGCTAGCTGCGCGCCGCGAGGTGCAAGTGATTAAAGGACGGTTTAGTAAATCAGGCTGGAACCAAGTCATTGGCTCATCAGGCACGGCGCGTGCTTTGGCTGACTTGATAGCGGATAACAAATTGAATGGTTCTGGTGAGAAGTCAACCCTGGACCCCTTAGACAATAGTGGTGCGGGGGTGATTACCTTGCAGGGTCTCAAGGGCCTGAAGAAGCGCCTCCTGGATTTTGATCATATTGATCGCGTTAATCTCATCAACCTCAAGGATGATCGCCGCCCCGTCTTGCCGGGTGGGTTATCGATCATGCTCGCCATCTTCGATGAGTTAGGCATCGAGCGCATGGAAGTTAGTGATGCAGCCCTCCGAGTTGGCGTGCTCTACGATTTATTAGGACGGACGCAGCACGACGACATGCGCTTTGTGACCGTTGAGCAGTTTATGCAACGCTATGCAGTTGATCGTGAGCAGGCGCATCGTTTAGGCACTTTGGCAGCGGAGTTCTTAGCCCAATTACCAAAGCCTAATCACGAGAGCCGCACTGATAACCTTGCCTTACTTGGCTGGTCAGCAAACCTGCATGAGGTCGGATTATCAATCTCGCATAACGGCTATCACAAACATTCAGCCTATATCGCCGCAAATGCGGATATGCCAGGGTTCTCCAAGAATGATCAAGCACGATTGGCAGCGCTGCTTCTGGGACATACGGGCAAACTGGGCAAGCTCTCAAACAATGCCAACTTCACCGACTGGCGTATGTTGTTCTGCATTCGTCTAGCGCATGTCTTGTGCCGCTCACGCATGGATGAGCATTTGCCAAAGGTGAAGGTGAAGAACCCTAATAGCGAGACCTTTGAGGTCGCGATTGATCGGCAGTGGGCCAATGCCCACCCCTTAACCGAGTTCAGTCTACGTAAAGAAGCGGCGGAGTGGGAACGAATCGGGTACCGCTACACCCTAAAGCTAACGGATTAGTCCGCCTTTTCTAGAAAATGCTTCGCGTAGCGCGGATTCATTTCGGAGAGCCGCAACATCGTGAGTAGATCGGCGGTGTTGAAGTCTGGATCCCAAGCGGGCGCACTACAAATCTTAGCCCCGAGTTTCAGGTAGCCCTTAATGAGCGGTGGTGCTTCCACATGCAGACCGCCATTTAAGCGATCTAAGGGGAGAGGTAGCTTCGGAAACGCATGGTTCTCAACTGGTGCCATTTGCTCCGGCCCGAGCGAGTTATAGAGACTGGCTGCATAGTGGCCGCCATCAGCCATTGGAATGCTGGCGCAACCGAGCATGATCTCATATTGATGCTGTTTCATGTATTGGCCAAGACCACTCCATAGGGCCATGATTACTGCACCCGAGCGATAGTCTTCATGCACACAGGAGCGACCTACTTCCACCATTTTGGGGCGTAAGTGATTAATGCGGGAGAGATCAAACTCCGAATCCGAATAAAGGCGGCCAAGTTGACTGGCTTTATGGGGTGGCAAGACCCGGTAAGTACCAATGACGCGCAAGGTCTCGGGGTCACGAATGAGCAAGTGATCGCAATAGGCATCAAACTCGTCGATATCAAGACCGTCTTCATTGACTGGCAGATGCGCACCCATCTCTTCGGCAAATACCTTGTAACGCAGGCGCTGCGCTTCCTTGATCTCCTCGGCATTGATGGCCCACGAGATCTTAAAGGGAGCACGCTTGGCTTTACCTAAGAGCTGAGGAACGTTTTCTAATCCAGTCTTAGACGTGGGCGTGTCGGACTTGATATCGCCCTCAGGAGTCTCTGGCTTTTTGCCAAAGAGCTTTTTGAGAGGATTCAATTTATCCGCCCAGGGTTTAGTGGAAATTGATGCGTTCGCATGACGTTTCGTTGTAATAAATAGGTTGTCTAAAGGCGAAAAAGGATTTGGGATATCAGGCATTGTGATTCCTTAGTTGATAGCCTGATCCTATAGGGCATATATTACAGGAATAAGGCAGGGGTGACAAAATCATAAGTAATTGTTTTTATTGAATAAATTCTTGATAGAGGACGGCAGCCCAGATCACAAAGGCAATGAGTAGGGCTAGCATCACAGCGGCAGAGCCAAAATCCTTGGCCCGCTTCGAGAGGTCATGGTGCTCAAAGGAGATTCGGTCGATCGCGGCTTCTACGCTCGAGTTCAGCAGTTCAATCACCAGCACCATGATTAGCGAGCAGATCATGAGAGCTTTCTCAAGGTGGCCAACTGGCAGGAGAAGGGCAATCGGGCTTAAGACCACCAATAAGACTAGTTCCTGCCGAAAGGCACTTTCCTCTTTAAATGCAAAGACCAAACCATGCCAGGAGTTCTTGGCCGCATGAATCGCTCGGGTCAGACCGCGATTCCCCTTATGGGGATTTTGTTTAATGTCGTATGGTTGACTCATCAAGCGGGAACCGTTTGCGTGCTCACATGCACACGCACTGGCTTTAGATGATTGGCAAACTGCTCACTCGCCGCTTTCCATGAGAACTTCTCGGCATGGGCGCGGGCCACCTCACGCGGAATCCTTAGGGCTTCCATACACGCGGTTTTTAAATCCGCATGCATGACTCCAGCCTTGGAGTCACCCAGTACATCAATTGGGCCGGTAACAGGGTAGGCTGCTACAGGCAAACCGCAAGCCATGGCTTCCAGCAAAACGAGACCAAAGGTGTCAGTCTTGCTCGGGAACACAAAGACATCGGCCGCTGCATAGACCTCAGCCAATTGATATTGATTGAGGACGCCAAGATAGTTGACGAGCGGGTATTTCTCTTTAATTTCTTTTAAGGTCGGACCATCACCGACCACCCACTTTGATCCAGGCAGATCAAGCTCTAAGAAGGCGTTGATGTTTTTTTCAACCGCAACCCGACCCACATATAGGAAGATAGGGTGAGCAGAATTTAATACTTTGGAGGGTTGGACTTTAAATATCTCTAGATCAACGCCGCGCGACCAGATCACGACATTGTCAAAACCGTATTTCTCGAGATCGTCTTTGACCACTTGGGTGGGTGCCATCACTGCCATCGATGGCCCATGAAACCATTTCAGGAAGCGATAGGTCCATGCTAGTGGAATGCGGGTGCGTGCGAAGACGTATTCAGGAAAACGGGTGTGGTAAGCGGTTGAAAATGGTAAGTTGTGGCGCAGTGCGTACGAGCGTGCAGCCAAGCCAAGCGGCCCCTCGGTCGCAATATGAATTGCATCGGGCGAGAAGGCCTTCATGCGTTTAGTGACACCCTTGCCAGGCAAGATCGATAAAGAAATGTCTGGATAGGTGGGGCAGGGAATGGTCTTAAATTCGGTGGGCGTAATCATCTCGACCTGATGCCCCATCTTTTGGAGTTCATAGGTGGTTTGCTTGAGGGTTCTGACAACGCCATTGACTTGGGGTTCCCAAGCGTCAGTTACGATCATGATTCTCATGAAATAGTCTCCATTGAATGAGTGGTAGTGGATTGCGCCATCAACGCAGGCGATGCGGCTCGGCTCGGAAAAGAAATCGATAGACTCATTTGCTCAACCATCACCTCTTCGATAACCGGTTTGTCATCTAAGATGCGTGGCCAATGCACAATCTTGAGCTCACCCTCATGGGTCTCAACTAAGGCGGTCAAACTCTCGACCCAATCGCCATCATTGCAATAGAGGAGGTTATCGATCATACGGATCTCAGCTTTATGAATATGCCCACAGACCACGCCTTGACAACCCCGTAAACGAGCCTCGCGCGCCATGATCATCTCAAAGTCGGCAATGTAGCTCACCGCATTCTTGACCTGGTGCTTTAAGTATTGCGAGAGCGACCAATACTGCATACCCATGCGAATACGCAGTAGATTGAGATAGCGATTCAAGTACAAAATGAGGGAGTAGAGATTGTCACCTACATAAGCAAGCCACTTGGCATATTGCATCACGCCATCAAATAAATCACCGTGGGTAATCCAGAGCTTGCGACCATCGGCTGTGGTATGAATAGCCTCGGGTACCACTTTGATTTCACCAAAGGAGAGGCCCAAGAACTGACGCACAGACTCATCATGATTACCGGGCACATAGACGACCTCAGTACCTTTGCGAGCCTTGCGTAAGATCTTTTGCACGACATCGTTATGCGACTGAGGCCAGTAAATACTCTTCTTTAAGCGCCAGCCATCAATGATGTCGCCAACCAAATAAAGAGTATCGGATTCGTTATGCTTTAAGAAATCGAGGAGGAACTTAGCCTGGCATCCAGGTGTCCCGAGATGCACGTCTGAGATCCAAATGGCTCGATAGTGCTTCATGGACCTCTACAATGCCACCGCATCATGAAATCATCATGACACTTTGGTGTCAGTTTGATGACAAGCGCTAAGGCAAGGCCATTTATCATCTCAACTATGGCAGATTCATCCCGACTCTTATTCTGGCCCGCCTTGCAAATCATGCTCCATGTGATCAAAGGCGCATTGATTCTGATTGTGATTTTCCCCTTTGCGCAGGAATCGACCAAAAAACATCATATTCAGACTTGGTCAAGAGAACTTCTTAAGATCTTTAAGCTCAAACTCAAGGTCATTAATGCCGAGTATTTGCCCAAGAGCGGGGGTTATCTGATTGCGGCTAACCATATTTCTTGGATTGATATTGCCAGTATTCATTCCTTCTTGCCTTGCCGCTTTGTGGCCAAATCCGAGGTAGCAAGCTGGCCCATCTTTGGCTGGATGGCTAAACAAACCGGAACCCTCTTTATACGTCGAGACAACAAACGGCATGGTAAAGAGATTGCCAAACAACTGGAAGATCTACTCCCTAAAGAGCCGATTTGCATCTTCCCAGAAGGCACCTCAACGGCAGGAGATCGGGTTTTACCCTTCAAGACGAATCTCTTTGAGTCGGCCGCCCAAACCCAGGTGCAAAGCTTCCCAATGGCCATTCGATATCGCAATGCGCATCAGGAATATAGCGATGCCACTGCCTTCATTGGCGACATGACCTTGATTGATTCCATTGCCAAGATGCTGAGAGCCAAAGCCATTACCGTCGAGCTGATCTTTGCACCAAGCCCTGCAGTCGAACTGGATCGCAAGGATCTCGCGCTGTATTGCGAGACCCAGGTGAGATCGATGATTGAGGCTTCTAGAAGTTAGCTCGAACACCCACCATCAAACTGCGACCCGGTTGGGGTGCGTATAAACGAACCGCCATCGGCGTGGTGGCATAGCGAATATCATCGTTCAGAATGTTTCTGAGCATCATATAGCCCGTCCAACTCACCTTATTGATCTTCTCGGTATAGGACAAACCGGCATTTAAGAGGTTATAGCTTGGAGTTGGGCCAACCTCCCAGTCAGCAAGACGATTTTGCTGAAAGCTATAGGTATAACTGGCGTTCGCCAACCAACCATTCTTCTGATGCGCCACCTGCACACCAACGCGAGGAGCAGGTTGCAGGGGCAAGTTACCACCCGCATCAAAGCTGCCCTGAGACGCATCGGCAAACAAGCGTGCACCACTACCCACATTGCCCCAGTTGTAGGTCAGCTCACCCTCAGCCCCCTTAATGGTGGCAGCGGCTTGTTGATATTGGACTACGTTGAATAGCTCATCATCTTCTGCCCCAGCATACTCATTCGGAAGGTAGTAACCATAAATGTAGTTATTAAATTTGTTGAGATATACATTCACCTTACCTTTGACTTTGCCTAATGTTTTTTGGATATTCAACTCGAGGTTATGAGAGGTTTCTTTATTGAGGTTTGAGTTTCCAACAACAAAAGTCGCTGTAGCTTCATGAACCCCATAGGAGTAAAGTTCAGGAGCCGAAGGAGCTCTTTGTGAAACGGTGTAAGACAACCCAGTTCCATAACCGTTTGCAAAGTTCCAGAGACCTCCTGCTGAATACGATAGAAGATTGAAATTACGGTTTTGTAAGCCTGGCGCTAGAGGGGCGGCACCTGGACCTGCATAATAAGGAGCCTCAAACTCTGTTGCAAGATTCGGTTTTTGCCCAACGTTGTTGTAACGCAAGCCTAGATTTCCTTGCAATGCCCCCCATCTTCCTTCCTCAATCCAGAAGAGCGCATTCGAGTTTGTTTTGGTGGATGGCAAGATGGCATAACTTCTGCTTTCAACCTCTGTGGCCTCCATCGAACTGTTAGTTACTTGTGCGCCAAACGTTCCTTTCCAGCCCATGAACTGTTTATGCGCAAGCTCTAAACGAAATTCATTAGCTATGTTTTTCCAAACCGCAGCTGCTTCGCCAGAAGTTTTAAATTCAGTATGGTTGTAGTTGCCATTGGCTGCACTGAATTTAATGGATGAGAACCCTGCAAACGGATCGCGGGTTTGGTGCTGGAAGTCGTATCGATTTTGAGATTGATTAATAAATCCACCCTCAGGCGTTGGAATACCGTAGTTATTGTTCAAACGCTCAACTGAGATTCCTGTGTACCCTGATTTACCGATATACGACGCACCTACACCTAAGTTATTTTGGTTGTTAAAAGAGTTGGGAAGCTTCCCAGTGTAATTGGGAGCAGTCTCACCTTCATAGGGGCCAATCGGCCACCCCCCAGGGGCTAAAGTTGAATTCCCCGGAATCCGATAGTTCTGATTGTTGTTAATCGCTGTATCGACATGAACTGCCACGGATCCCACAGACCCCTCAATCACACCGGATGCCGCACGACCGTTGCTAACTGTGTCATAACTAGTGTTCACAGCACCCGTAGCTTTACCAGGTAGCGTTGTCAGAATCCGATCATTGACGATATTCACCAAACCACCGCTCGATCCTGAGCCATAGAGCAGGGCGGCAGCCCCTCTCAAAATCTCAATCTGTCTGGCGTTCGCTACTGGACTGGCTACCGCATGATCGGCAGAGATTGCTGAGACATCGCCAACCGATAGACCGTTTTGTAAGATCTGTACACGCGCTCCCTCAAGACCGCGCATCACAGGGCGTGAGGCACCAAGACCGTAACCCGTTTGCGATACACCAAGTTCATTGCCAATGGTGGCACCTAAGGTGGTGCCTAATTTATCTTGCAGCTCATTACCTTGCAAGATCTTGGTGGGAGTCAAAATACTGCTTGCAGATTCGCGGGAGCCCGTGACATCAATTTGCATGGGATTTTGTTGTGCCATGGCTGCGCTACTAAATGCAGCTGTTGCCACAAGCCAAAGGGCTGATCGCCGTGTTGCGATCACTGAATATGTCAGGTTCATGATTGATTCATCCAAATGGGGGGATGACCCGGCCATGCCAGGTCAAACCGTTTAATCATCCAAATCAGTCTTCAAGCGAAGACCGATTTACAAAGGGGGATTAGAGGATGAGGAGTGGAGGTGCCCGCGATTGGTAGGGCTCGTGAGTGCGTGATGCACTCACGGGAGTAATAAAGCTAACTAGGGATTGGCTAAAACCATTTGGAACAACCAACTGAGTTGGACTACTAGTAATAAGACCTGCGAGTGTGATTGCATCAAAGAGTTGGCACTCGACCGAATGTTCTTCATGACCCAGGAATGCAAAAATTGAGTGATCATGGCTCTCGCAACTGGCATGGGACTCATGGGTCTGTAGAGTTACTGAGGGTTTAAGTTCTTGGTGTTCTATCTGGTGAACCAACCCAAGCCATTGGGTGCTTAAGAGACTCAGCAGCACCAAGCCAAGCATGACCCAGCGCTTAATGGGCGGGGTATCTTGGGCAAAGAGGCGATGGTGCAATAAAGAAGGCATATCGTCAATACTACCTGAGCTGTCAAGCCCCCCTATTGTAGGAGGGCGCTCAGAGCCCAGTCAGGCTATAATAGAGGTCTGTCGGAGTGTAGCGCAGCCTGGTAGCGCACCTGCTTTGGGAGCAGGGGGTCCAAGGTTCGAATCCTTGTACTCCGACCACTTTTATCTTGATACGCTCGTAACCTCCTCAAAAACGCCACGTTACCCCAACCTCGGTCCGGTCGGATGTAATGCCCTTGCTAGTCCAAGCATTGTTGGGTGTGGTGCTGCTCTGTAGATAAGACAGGCCAATATCCACATTCTTATTCATCGAGAATATTGCTGCCACCATTCCGTAGTCATTAACTGCGGCTGCATTTGGGGACGTATCAATCGAGCTACCAATATCTAAAGCAAGCTTAAGCCATGAGTTCACAATCCAAACAGGCGCAATAGAACCCGATACCAAATTGATTTGATACGGACTGTATGTGCCGCTTATGGGATAGTTGGTGTTGTAGGGATTGCGGGCATAACTAATATTGGTATGTACCTGAATGCGTTCCCAATAGTAGGAGACGATGTAATTGATCTCATAGTTGGTTTTTGCCAGACCTAAGCCTTGCACCTGTTGCGAGGTGCTCGCTGGCAGGGTAATTGCCGGTTTAATTGCCATTCCAAGACCCGTTTGACCATCGCCCCAGAAGCGCCATTTCAAGGAAACAATGTTGTTTGAGAATGGTGAATACGATCCGCGCGGGGTTGCATAGTAGGTTGTTGAAAATGCGATCTCGGTCGTATCGGAGATGCCGTGGGTGTACGTAAATGGAAATGCCTTGGCATTACCAAGCCCCCGGAACTCTTCGCCAGGGGTGGCGACGCTACCAGGATTACCTGGCGTGTTGTTGTGCAGAACATAAAAGTACTGCTCGATCTGATTGACCCTCTTGCCAATCGTGCCTGCATCATCGGTGTTTAAGGGCTCAAATGCATGACCAAGTCTTGGCAATCCAGCCAAGACCAGTATCAGCAAAACGCATTGAATGAACCAGGACAAATGCATGAACCACACCCACAAAAGCTCTAGTTTACAGAGCAAGATGTCAGTTCAATGACCTAAGAGATCTTCCGTAACCGCAGAATAAGAAGAGCAACTAAGCCTGCCAGCATCACATAGAAGGAGATCTCGACTGCTCCTTTGCTGTGGGCATACATAATGCTCGAATACGCTAAGTAGGCACATGAGGCACAGAAGATCAGTGGTGTGATGGGGTAGAGAGGTACGCTAAAGGGGCGCGGAGAGCGGTCTTTAAACCGCAATACAAATAAGCCAAGGCCAACCAGTAACAAGAAGGTCCAAAACACTGGGGCAGTAAATTCCACCATGGCTTCAAAGCCATCACTTTGCAAAGCACCAAAGGCAACTAAAGCCAGGCTGATGACACCCTGAACTAGATATGCAAAGGTTGGGGTGCCGCGGGCGGATTCCCATTTGCCCATTTTGCTTAAGCCATCCCAGTCTTCACCCATTGCGTAGTTGGTACGGGCTCCCACAATCATGGTGGCATTAATACTAGTTAGCGCTGCAACTGCCACAAACAAACCGAGTAATTTTTCACCGACGGGGCCAAAGACCAAACCTAATAAGTCAGCAGGCGCCGCCTTACTACTGGCTAACGCTTTCAGGCCTAGTCCATTAATAAGAGCAATATTGACCAGTAAGTAGATGATGGTAATCACCACCAGGCTAATCACAATCACGCTCACGATCGTTTTGCTAGTACCTTTGAGTTCAGCTGAGATGTAGGCGGATTCGTTCCAACCGCCAAAGGTGAGTAAGACAAAGACCATCCCCAAACCAAGCATGCCGAGTTGCGGGGTATTACTAAACAAGGGTGGGTTATCAACTGGGGGTGGAGTATTACCGAATAAACCAAAGCCAGCGATGATGATGGCGACTAAACCAGTCACCTCTAAAACAGTCAGTACTGTTTGCACATTAGCTGACGCATGAATACCAATCAAATTAATGAGCGTAAGTGCAATCACAATCAAGAATGCCCAATAGAGGGAGGAGTGAGCTCCCAAAGGCAACACTTTGGTCATATAGTCACCAAAGACGAAGGCTAGCAATGCAATCGAGCCAGTATTAATAACCATCGCTTTGGCCCAGCCATACAAGAACGAGACGTTCTTGCCATACGCACGGGTCAAGAAATGGTAATCACCGCCTGCGTGAGGATAGAGGGTAGCAAGCTCAGCGTAGCAAAGGGCGCCCATCAATGAGATGAGTGCGCCAGCGATCCAAATCGTAATTGCCCAACCAACATCACCAGTGATACCGGCAACCATCGATGGGGTTTTGAAGATGCCGGCACCAATGACGATGCCCACAATAATGGCAACAGCCCCAAGGGGGCTGAGCAAACGTTGAGGAGAGGCGCTAGCGTTAGCGCCCAAAGAGCTTCCCATCTATAAAGATTTAGCGACGCTTACCAGTTACTTCAGCAAACGTCGTGCTACCTTTGTCTTCACCTTTTAGCTGAGAGCCGTTGACTGTTACTTTGACTGTATGCAAATTGTTCTTGCGATCGAGATAGCCAAAACTCAGTTTGTCACCCTCGAGAGTTGGATTCAGAATCGGCTGTGACTTGCCATTGATGGTGAGATTGCCACCAATTCGTTGATAACGTTGCGACAAACTCAGGGTGCCTTTGCCGTTTACATCAACACCGTCGAGTTGCCATTCGCCAGCCACATTGGCAGGAACCACCCAGAAGTAACCCTTGGAGCCCACATCAATTTCTTTATCCGCTTCCCAATCACCCATCGTGAATGCGTGCGAGACCACGCGAGTACCGGGCTTCATAGCTAAGATGGTGGGGCGCAGACGCAAATTGAGGTCAGGCAATAAATAGAGCGTAACCACCGTGGCTTTACTGAAGTCTTCTTTGAAGATATCGCCATTAATGATCTTGACACGATCACCCACACCTGCACGATTAGCATTGCGTTGGGCAAAGGCTGCCATATCAGGATTGAACTCAATACCCACGGCGCGCGCACCAAATTCTTTAGCTGCAGCAATAGCAATCTTGCCATCACCAGCACCGAGGTCATAGACCAAATCATTGGGGCCTACCTTGGCGGTCTTGAGCATTTGAGTGACTAGCTCGTTGCCAGTTGGCATCCAGATTACATCCTTGCCTTCTTGACCCAAGCGAGGCTGATACTTATCGTCACCAACATCAGCAGGAAACTGAGCAAAAGAAGAGAGAGAAAGGCTTAAACCAATCAATAGAAGCCAAGATTTGAGGAATTTCATGAAATCTCCAACGCAGTTTTTGTTATCAAAACACCATTTATAACAGGAGTTTAATAAATTGCCCAAAAGAGCCAAAGGTAGGGGATAGTCTATTAAAATCAGTCATTCCAACTGCCCATAGCTCAGCTGGATAGAGCAACGGCCTTCTAAGCCGTAGGTCGCAGGTTCGACTCCTGCTGGGCAGGCCAATTCCGGGAATCTTTCACTGATTCGATTGAGTTGATTGTGGCCCGGATTGGTCACCTATCAGACCGACAGGAGTGGGGCGGTGACACCGGGTGGCATCCAAGAGACTATTGGCATCTAGTGGAACTCGGTGGAATTTGTCGGGAAACCCGACAAAATTGCGATGGACAGTAGTTGCCTAGCTAATTAGTTTCATCTCTTCGGGTTTAGTTTCTCTTGGTCAAGTGCTGTTTTCCTGACCCATACGTCATAGGTTACGTAGTATTTGTATACATTACGAACATAGAGAAAAGTTTCTAATCCCAATAATCGCGCGCTTGCCATTTCAACATTAAAAAACCATTGATTGGGATCAAGCCCCATTTTGACTGCTAGTTCTCTTGCCTTGCGAACATTATTTGCACCAGAGTTGTAGGCTGCGACAGCAAAAAATCCTCGTTCAGTTTCAGGTAACGTATTTTGAAGCGACATAGCATACAGTAGGGAGTTAATGTACTTGGCGCCCGCATGAATGTTAGGCTCTAGTTCATAGATATTGCCTGTGTTCATGGACTTGCCCGTTTCCAGCATTAATTGCATAACGCCAATCGCCCCAACAGGACTCACCGCATTTTGATTAAGCAAGGACTCTTGAAAGCCAAGCCCCGCCAAGAATAAAGGATCTAATTGATTCTCACGACCATATCGATGAAAGTATGTCTTCATGGATTCAAAGCGATTTAATTCGTTTTTGGATAGAGGATTTTTTAAGGCATTCTTTTCATGGATAAAGGTCTTTTGTCGATAGTTTTTCAAAACCTTGTCTAAATAAGGACTTGCTGCAAATTCCAAAATATCTTTTGCTAAGTCTGCGTTAATTTTTGTAACAATCACGTCGCCAGAAGAACCGCCTTCTGTAGCAGTGTCAGCGTGGATCGCGATATTCGGGAGCAGTGGCTTCCAAAGCTGGGCTTGCCAATTAGCAACCCATACAAAATCAACTAAACCATCATTAACCATTTGTAGAAGATCTTCATCATTTAAGACAAGATGATCTTGGTATAGATGAATTGGAGTTTTGCCAGACTTTTGTAACTCTTCATTAGTTTTATTTAAAGAAGAAATCCTTGTCGTGCGTCCTACGCACAATGTTTGGCCAGATAAATCTGAAATTTTATTGATTGGATTTTGGTTATTTCTTGAGACAACCACAAACTTCTCAGAACGAGGATGTTCATAAACCAGAAATTTCTTTAAATTTTTTTGTAAGTCATGCTCTTGAAAGTAGTCAATTGCAAAGTCAGCATCCCCCTGATCGAGGAGTGCAATTAATTGCCCTGGGGGGATGGAATAATCTTTATTTGTATTTTCTTTTTATATTTAGTTGATAAATAATCACCAATACTCCTGGCAAGATCTGGCGCGATTCCATATATCTGGTTTTTTGCGTTCACATATGAAATCTGGCCATATGGAATAGCCATTCGGACCTCGCCCAAATTGAGCATTTGGGTAAAGGAGCGTTGCTCTGAAGAGGCAAGTGCCGGGGCTATTTTAAATAGACCAGAAATGGCAAGTAATACAGCCAATATGAAAACTGCTGAGAAGCGCCTCATTAATTTCCCAAGGAATTAAAGAAAATTTTAAGCATTGGGTTGATTATCTAAGCTCACACGACATATTTATCACCCTAAATGAGGATTTTACTAGCTTAATAAGGAGTATCTTAGTGATCAATGGGTGCTTAAAGCTGTCGGTTTTCCCGACAAACGCCTGAAGATACCATGACCACCTACACGAGGTCCCATCCAACTCCATGGCACTCGGTGTTTCGACGAACACCCGAATCAGGGCACTGCAAGCCATTGTCGAACATTGTGTTCCGCAGATTTGCCAGCCCTTCTAAGCCGTAGGTCGCAGGTTCGACTCCTGCTGGGCAGGCCAATTAAGGCAATTGTCTAATGGATTGATTGGGCCGATTGCGATCTAGATTGGTTGCCTATCAGACCGATGAGAGTGGGGCGGTGATACTGGGTGGGATCCACGTGACTACTGGCATCTAGTGGTGGATTGTGGAATTTGTCGGGAAACCAGACAACTGCCTAGTGGGCAGACCACTCGATGGATGGCATGCAATGATCTTTCTAATTTATAGAAATTGCTTATCGATTCAAATGCCCAAAAACCAATTTTTATAGTGGTTATTCAAGTTTTTAGTTCCAGTTAAAATATAGGAATGCGTTTTAAATTCAATCGATCGACTCTAATAGTTTTCTTGTTCTTGGGAATTTTCCTCAAGTGCATGTCTCCGTTCTTACATGCGCATATCGCTGGAGATAACGATTCAGGATTTCATATGTCGGGTTTGAGCGCATTTGATAGTGCGCGACTCTTAGATGATGGCAGTCCTGAGCCAACCCCGGATTCATATGCAGTGACTGTTCCAGATGCGCGTAAGCATTTTCTCGACACCACTTTTGTGGTTGCCTTTGTTGCAGTCGTCCTTTTAGTCTTAAAAGATCGACCCTTTATTCGGCGCGTTTCGTTTGCCAAGACCTTATTGGTCCCGTTTTCATTTCTTAACCCCAAGTTTCCACCCCCGGCCTTAGCGCCACCTCATCGCCACTTCATCTAAGCGCTTACCGCTTCAGGTAAGCCAATGGTTGGTGGCAACCTCTAAAAAATACATTTCATTGCCTTAAACCCTTAGCGGGTTGTTCACCTCCATTCTGGGCGGTTTCTCACGAAACCAAGTTCTGCACCGAATAGGGTGCGAAATCGGTATGGGGATGTTTATGTATTACCAAGATAGCGATGGCATTTATGTGCCACAAAAACCAGTAACGCACCGCAATGATGAATTTGTTGAAGATCAGTTTGCTCATTTATTTGAAATGCAATCCAAGCATTTTTGGTATCTAGGGCGCCATCGTTTTTTATTAGAGTCATTAAAGCGTCATCAAGCATCAGAAAACTTCTCAGCCATTGATTTGGGTGGGGGATGTGGCGGCTGGGTGCAATACCTTACTCAAACAATCCCTAATCGATTAACCGATTTGGCGCTGGCGGATTCTTCCCGGGTAGCGCTCCTCAATGCCAAAGGGGTATTAGATGAGGATGTGGACCTGTATCACGTTGACCTGATGGATTTACAAATGCAGGAGCAGTGGAATACGGCTTACTTATTGGATGTAATTGAGCATTGCCCAGATGATGTCACTGTGATGCGGGAAGCGGCTAAAGCACTAAAGCCTGGTGGCAAGCTATTTGTGGCGACCCCAGCGCTTGACTTCTTTTGGTCGTACAACGATGAGTTTGTAAAGCACGTGCGTCGCTATGACAAACGAAAGTATCAGGAACTCGCAAAGAATAGTGGGTTAATCCTCAAAGATACCCGCTACTTTATGTTCTTCCTCAGTCCGCTGTACTGGCTATCGCGCAAAACCCGCCCCAAAGAGCTTAATGTGGAGCAAATGGCAAAACTCTATAAAGAAGAGTACAAGACGCCTCATCCCATTATTAATAATGCCCTTAAAGCTGTGTTTTATGCAGAAACTCCATTAGGTCACCAACTTTCGTTTCCGTGGGGGACGTCCATATTGGGAGTTTTTGAGAAACCCATGTGATTTGATGAATTTGATTTATGGTAGGAGGGGCGAGGCATACTGATGTGATATTCAAGGCATAAGAATCAATATTTTCTGAATGTCGGTTTTCCCGACAAAAAGCCCGGTCGCTGAAACTCAAATCTGAAGTTAAGCTAACGAGCGTCTATTTCGAGGACGCTGCCCGTGAACAATCTTCAATATCTATTCAATCAAGCTGCTACCACCCAATCTCGAACTATCTCGCTCCTTGATGGTGCCATCGTCTTATATAAAAGAGCTAATAGTGCTCAATGGCAATGCCGTTTTCGACTGGACAACGGCTCATGGTTTTCTGGTACCACTGCCAGTGATCAAGTGGCTGAAGCCAGTACCCGAGCCATTGAGCTGCATCACCGTATCCATGAACGCTATGCCAGTGAAGAGGCTTGCAGAACAAGAACTTTTGCATGGTTGGCCACGGAAGAACTGGAATCTTTGCGGAATCAGTTGACCACTGCAAAGAATCGCCAAAGCGTTCGGGATCATGTCTATGTGCTTGAGCACTATCTGATTCCATTCTTTGGTAGCTTGCCTGTGGCCAATATCCAGCAAAGCCAAGTGGATGAATTTGATTCGTGGCGAATCGCCCAAATGGGACGTGTGCCTCGATTCAGCACACAGCGCCATCACGCCACGACCTTTAATCGGATTATGGCGCGAGCCAGTAACAACGGCTTACTCAACCGCTTTGCCAAACCTGTGACCTTGAATGTGGCAGGGGATCGATCTCAATCTAGACCCAGTTTCAGTGCCGAGGAAGTAGATCACCTGTTGGCCTTTATGCCCAGGTGGGAAGTTCAACGACGAGCCGGACGAACCCAACGCTTTCATGACATGGCCAGATTATGTCGCTGTTATGTGGAGTTCTTGCTGTATACCGGCATCCGACAGGGTACCGAATCCATGCCCATCCGCTGGAAGGACATCCAATGGCACCGAGCAGGGGCGGAACAATACTTGAAAATCTGGGTATCGGGTAAAACGGGTCCACGCCACTTGATTGCCAGAGCGTCCTTAATTGCGACGCTGGAAAGGCTCATGCGTTGGCAACAATTGCCTTACCAATCCCTAGATCAACTGATTGCGGCAGGCTTGGATCGTAAAGTGTTTGTGTTCCCTGCGGGAGATCAGCCTTACAGCCTGCATGGGGTATTTCGACGCTTGTTAGAGGATGCTGAGTTATTGCGTGATCCCCAGACCAATCAAATCCGCACCTTATATAGCCTACGCCATACCTATGCCACCCAAGCCTTGGCCACTGGTGTGGATATCCACACCGTGGCTAGGCAGATGGGTACTTCGGTCATGATGCTGGAAAAGCATTACTCAAAGTTGACTCCTTTGATTTGTGCTGAGCGGTTGGCTTAAACAAAACTCACTGTTTTTTTTAATTCCGCATCCAATTCTTTTTCATAATTCTTATTTGCATCATCTATAACTTTTTTCATCACCTGTTTTTCGATAGCTAGTTTAGGGTCAATATCTACATCGTGCTTGAGTTTATAAAAAGTACGTGATGATGGGTTGGTAAATTGCTCAAATTCATCTTTTGTCACAAGATAAAATTTCATAAGCTGACGCTTTCTTGATTTTGGTATTTTTTGTGAATAGCCAATATGCCGTAGACGAGCGCTTAAATCGTTATTTAAGCGCCAAGGCCATCTACCAAGAACTTTCTGCATCTTATTTGGGTGCACATATACGCCAATATAAATATCACTCATAATGGATTTCCTTTCGCGGAATTTCTTGAGCCCCATCTTTCCTAGCTTGGATAGCATTCCGTGGCTTGCAAAGATAAGGTACCGGTTGTTTGGATACTTCAGGATGACCTAATCGGCTCAGGTCATACGCACGCTTGGATTTGAAATCAACCCAAACCACATTGTTTTTTATTTTCTTTGACATAAAAAATCCTTTCAATTGATATTCGTCGATTCAGGTTGAGGGGCCGTCTTGTTTCGCTTGGATTCAGCTATATCAAGATCGGTAAAGATGGTTCTAGCCGATCCTTTTCCAGCTGCAACAATTCCAGCAATAGCCGAGCTGGCAGGAATGCTTAACCCGTTGCTTTGATAGATACTGTTAATCTTGGCAACCCAATCAGGTGTTGGTGCTGCATTGAGATCTAGCAAAATTGAGCGGTTTAAAACTCCCTTGTCAATCTTGTCGAGATTGTTGGTGGTAAAAATAAACACCACATCCTTGCGATTCATGATGGACTTAAGCGAAGCAATGGCAGCAGTAGTCAAAAGATCAAACTCATCCAAGATCACATAGTGCAAATTGCTAGTGTTCAAACTTACAAACGATGCACTGGATTGGATTTGAGTGATCATCTGTGTACCGTTTTGCCCTTGCGCACAAGCCAGGTATTGATAGTAGGGTTGGGTGGTATCTACAATTTGACCAGCGGTTCCTGACTGAAGAAAATCAGTGATTTTTGCGGTTTCCAGCCATCCTGGCAGTAGTTCAGCCATGGTCGTTTTGCCAGTCCCATAAAGGCCATACAGAATGATTCCGCAGACCCCATTGGCTGGAAAGTTAATAGTGCCATCGATCAGGTACTCCAAGCGATCACGAGTGACCTTTTGGAGGACAAAATCATCCGGCTTGACCGGTTTTGGTATTACAAGTGCCATAGTTTTCTCCTTTGTATGGCTAACTTGCTTACTCCATGACCTACAGTTACACCGCGGTTAATTAGGCATTGACTGCCTGTTGAACTGCCTGATCCCGCACACTTGCATCATTAGCAGCCTCTTGCTCAGCTTTGCGCTTGGCTTGTTGCTCTTTATCGAGCGTGACCAAATGCACCAAAGCGTTGGTAATGAGGCTACCGTTTTGCAACACATACTTGATCTGAAAGCTACCATCGGGCTCACGGGTTGACATCAATAGCACCGCACCCTCATAGGCCGCCTCATCAAACACCGCATTCAAGCTGTCGTTGTGAAGCATGCCCAGGCTGGGAGCACTCATTAATGCCAAACCTTGAGTCTTTTTGGCTTCAAGAGTGAGGCCGTTGGGGCTCTTTGTGCGTCGAACCTCTTCAAAGCCACCGGCATTGCGAAAGTACTCTGGAATTCCAGACGATGGAACCAGCTGTTCGTCCGCAATTCGTAGAGCCGTTGCATAAGCAGATATCCTGCGACGATCATTACTGCCAAATACCACGCGGCAGATTTTGACCATCAAATGCGTCGAGTCTTTGTATGTGACCCCGTTATCCGTGCAATAGGCGTTAAATGCTCGCTTGAGTGCGAGCTTCTCCGCGGTTACGCCTTTCATCTCCAAATAGAGGGCGTAGCATTTTTGGAAAATCTCATATAGCTTCTGGTTGCTACGAGCGTACTCGTTTTGCTCCCAGCTTTTGCGTTCAGAAATCAGACCGTCAAAAGCAGTCTTGATTTCATGCTTGGTCTTATCACCAACTCGTACCGACAGTTTGGGAGTGGTATCGGTGGCCACTTTAGGTACTTCCAGGGTTTGATCCATAGGATCCTCCTTAATCAATAAGAAAAAACGGTTTCTTTAAAACCAAGAAACCACCAAAGTCGGGAAACCCGACAAACAGTCATGAAGTAAACAAGTTGTTAAAGAGCGGTGTAGTTGATGGTGTAATTTGGCTCTTAACATTCAATGAATGCACTTATATAAAATGGATATGTAGCCAATTTGTATAAGCAAAATTATGAAAAAACTACAACCTTTTGGTGAGGGCTGGAAAGAAATTGGCCAATATGGCACCTTTAGGCATGATTTCTTCTATAAATTTTTGCAAATTAGCCCTAGTTATCAATTGGCTTATAAAAAATTAATAAAAGGGCTAGAAATTAATTCTGAAGCAACACCAAAAGACTTTGATTTGGTATTGGAAAATTTTAAAAAATTTGGAAATGTATTTGATTCTAATTACATTTTTTGGTGGAACGACGTTGGTTGCAAAATTTTTGAAAGGGCTGGCGGCACAAATTTAGCATTTACTATCGATACTAGACTTAGCAAGGATGAGTTAATAAAGCAATTTACCGAGTTAGTGGATCGCATAAAAGTTCAACATGATAAAGTTGAATTTGATGGTGTAAGATTGCTGAATAATAAAATTACCGCTCATTCGTTGCATCTCAGACATTACATTGTTACAGCTAAAGCTGAGTTCTTTTTGAATAAGGTAAAAAAAGAGCAGAATTGGACATTAGCTTTATTCTGCAATTTGAGCAAAAAATTTAAAAACTTTTCACAAGAGGATCTGGAGCAAACTCCTGATTCAGAAGATAATAAAATTTATCTCAATATCTTAACCAGCAAGACTTTGAAGGAAGCGTATTGGATTGCTGAGAATGCGGCTAGGGGCAATTTTCCCAGCTTAGATAAAATTGATACTGGCTTAGCTTTTGATTACCGATTTTTAAATAAATTCTATGTAAATTTTTACAAA
Organism: Polynucleobacter sp. HIN11; assembly: GCF_030297675.1. Taxonomy (NCBI): domain Bacteria; kingdom Pseudomonadati; phylum Pseudomonadota; class Betaproteobacteria; order Burkholderiales; family Burkholderiaceae; genus Polynucleobacter; species Polynucleobacter sp. HIN11. Next base: position 1,080,377 of record NZ_AP028142.1, on the reverse strand, counting down.
AACCTCTTTTCTACAATGCGTGATGCTGAAAGAAATGGAGACAATTACATGAAATTCATAGACCCATCTAAATTGGTCAAAGGCAGAAAGAAGAAATTAAATTAACTCAACGGCGTTCCGCTTCTGCTCATCGTTGACATCAATGTATCGCTGAGTAACCGAAATATTCTTATGACCTGCCAAGCTGGCCAAGATTCGTACACCAATGCCTTTGTTGGCCAAAGTGGTGATGAAGAATTTTCTTCCTGAATGACTGCTGCCGCCACTGATCCCGGCATTCTTGTACAGCTGAAAGAACCAGACACAAAGACCATTTGGGGTAAATCCCAAGCGATTCTCAGTATGGAAGAAGGGCACATCAGCGTTCTTGACATGGCGTGTAGTAATGTAGCGTTCCAGTTCAGCCCGTAAGCGCTGCGATACAAACACGGTTCTCGGATGTTTGCCCTTGGTCTGCGCTGCACTTAGGCGGATTTCGCTCTTGATCGTGCCATCGAGATTTAAGACATCGCCCATACGAAGGCTGGCGATCTCGGCCACACGCAGTCCTGCGTAAAAGCTCATGGCTAGAATTGCGCGATTGCGTTCCGCGTATCGATTCTTATCTACATACGCAAATACTTGCTCGAGTTCTTGGCTGGTTAGGGTTTTGGCTTGTGCCATTTTGGTAGTCCTTTCATAAATAAAAAGTGTGTTTACAGTATGTTTTCTTATCAATAAAAGGTCGACCGGAATTTGTCGCTAATAGCCAAATCGCCCGACAAAAAAGTCCTTCCAAGAATCAATGACTTAGCATTACAGATTAAGAATCCTCTACTTTTCTTAACCTGTATTTCTCTATCAGTATTTAGCCCAAAACCCCGTTTTTCGTGGCGAAAAGACGACGATTTTGGGCATTTGTGCAGTAATGCTTCAAATCAGCTTTGTACGCGGTGCGTTAGTTCCTCAAGTGCTCGCGCATTCACTCCGGTAAAAGCACCGTTTGTAGAGGGATTTTGAGGCGAATCTAGCAACGTAGCGTTGGTAGCGATCAGCGTGGGAGTGGGTTTTCCGGGGGTTCTCGCTATGCATGAGCGCACAGCCAAGTTCCACGATTCATGGATTTGGGTATCGGTATCTTCGATCTCGATAATCAAGCGGTGGTGATTGAGATCCAAGGCCGCATAGCCGCGTACCGGAATCTTATTGGATAGTTCATAGCGATAGATCCAGCTCATGAGCACACCGGATTCATTGACGGGCAATTCATCCAAGCGTTGTGTCATGCCCACATGCACTGGCGCTTTGGCTGTGTGAAACCAGGTCTCGATCTCCTCAAAATCTACTAAATATTTACTGCGGGGTTGGCTCACCTCCAAAGTGCCGTTGTAGATGGCTCGGCGATATTGGCCTTTGCCATAGGTGGTTCCAAATTTGGGGTTATCCCATAAGCGAGCGGTAATTTCTTTCATTTTTAATCTCCTTTATGTTTGAAAGAAGTCGCAGTGTTGCCTGAGTTACCAAGAGAGGCAGATCCAAGAACTGGTTGCTGTTGCACTGGATGCGGGTATTGAGTTCAGAACTACTCATTTGTCCCCAATTGCACCCAACTGCCGCATCTAGCAACCATTTCACATACGCCTCTCATTGCAACTCATATAGCAACTCACTTTGCGACTCGTAAATATTTATCTCTTGCTAATAAAAACCGTATTTTTCCCATCCAAAATGAGCCAAATCAGCCCATCGACCAAAAAGAGGTCGTCCAAAACATCAATCGATCACACACTTATTGCAAGTACCTTAAAAGAGGAGAACATGATGACTGTAATAAGTGAATTAAAACTAGTAGCAGACAAAAAGCCCCGCCATATGCCGGTGATCGTAGTTCGCAGGAACAAGTTGGCAGCCAAACTCTGGGAGCAGATCCAGTTGGCCAAAAGCCAGATCGATGGCACTCCGTTTGTGATCCATAAATTTAGAAGCGTTCGAGATCCCGAATCCGGTGTGAAGAAACAGGTGGAAGTGCCCAAAAGGATTAAACCCTGGTGGTTTCAAAGTGAGGCTGGAAAAGTCTGCATCGCCATTCGCTATGGTAGCTATACCTTGGAACTGGCCAAAGGCATGAGCAGCATTGAGGTCGCCAGTGCCGCCGATCTCATCAAAACCTTGGAGGTCATCAAAACCGCTGTTGAGGCAGGGGAGTTGGATTCTCAGATTGAATTAGCCAGCCAAAGTCTGCGTAGTGGCTTTCGACGCTAACCAGCGTCCTTTATCAGGACGGTTTTCTTAGTCAGCGCTAAATACTCATATGAAACAGTTTCAATGCCTAGTACGAGCTTCGGGGATGGTGGTGCAAACCATGGTCATGGCTAAGACCAGCTTGGAGGCTACAAAAATTCTGCAAGCGCAATTTGGTGCTGCGAATGTATTGCAAGTTCCGCAGCAGGTGGGGCACTGATGCGGATTGCGGAAATTAAACCTCAGCGTCCGCTGACACCTGATCAACAACGCATTAAAAATATGCAAGCGCGAGTCAAGCAAGCCCAACAAGCAGTAAAAGCGGAACGAGCCAGGCAGCAGATTCGGCGAGCACAGGCTAGTTTGAATATAGCATCTAATTAAAGATTAAAATCAGAAGCTTAGGATACTGCTAGGCAGGTTTGAAAGTCCCAAAAAAGCCACCTTGATGGTGGCGTGAATGGAGATATGTAAACCGGACTATTACTAACTAATCCTTAATTTAATGTAGTCAACCTCAATACTCCAATCAAGAATAACTATCTGTTAAAAATACTGATTGATTTGTTCGATAATGATTTAATCAAATGTAATCATTTATTGATATGGCACTAATTGTTATCGAGGGTTGTGGTGATATTGGGTCAGCAATTGCCCATCAAATTTTCAAAGTTTCTCAGTCAGTTTTGGTTACTGACAATAGCCGACCAGCCCATTCACGCCGCGGCATGATCATGATGACTGGGGACAAAGGCAAGCACTTCAACGCCTGAAGCAAGCCTTAGCGTGTATAAAAAGTCTGCACCTCTGAAGACTTTACGGACAACTTCAGCCTGCATGGGGCTGTGATCATCATGTTGAATATCATCCGCACGCAATAGCACATCAATTTCTTTACCAACATCCTTTGAATAATCTTTGTCTAGCTCGAGTTCACCTAACTCAATTTTGACTTTGTTGTTGGTCTGCACAACACCTTTAATAAATACTCCGCGACCTATAAAGTCTGCTACATAGCGATTGGCGGGCTTGTGATAAAGCTCATAAGGGGTATCCCATTGAACTACTTTACCTTCAGTCATAACGCCGACCTTATCGGCAATAGCCGCCTTAGTCAAGCACCTTTTCTTTAATAAGAAATAATCTAACTATGAGGCGAGAAATTGTCTCATAGTGATTTCACAGGTTGCGACAATTCGTTCAGAATTCCGCAATGAGCCGAGTCTTGATTAGCGTGGCATAGCTCCCTTAGCTCTCTTAATTGTTTTTCAAGTTGTCGTAAATCTTTTATGCGGTTGGTTACGGTTTCTATATGGGAATCAAGAAAATTATTAACAGAGCCGCAGTTTTCATTGGGCAAGTCCTTAAAACGAAGTAGTTGCCTAATTTCATTTAAAGCCATGTCCAATGAGCGGCAATGTCGAATAAACGTGAGGCGCTGTAAGTGCTGTTGGCCATAAATCCGAAAATTGCCTTCAGTTCTAGCGGGTTTAGGCAATAAACCCTCCTGTTCATAAAAACGAATGGTTTCTACTTGAGTATCTGTAACTTTGGCTAATTCACCGATTTTCATTGGGTTCACCTCAATGGCATTTATTTAACTATTTTAATTTCTTGACTCTATAGCTACTATAGGCTTTTTAATAGACAAATGTTAAAAATAGTTAGGTTATTGAAATGAGTCAGTGCCAGTCTTCTTGCGGCTGTTCTTCGCCTGCCACACCGCAACCATCTACATCATCTGTTGGTGGGAATAAAGCCGTCTTTCATATTGAGAATATGGATTGCCCAACGGAGGAGGCGTTAATCCGAAAGAGGCTAGCTACGGTTGAAGGCATTGCGGGGTTAGATTTCAACTTGATTCAACGAAAACTTTCGGTAAGTCATAACTTAGATTCGCTTGAGACAATTCAATCTGCTTTAGTGAGTGTTGGCATGAAAGCGGTTCTTGAAGAGGGTTCGCCCACTAAAAGCTCAAGACATCAACAGCCAGCCAAAACAAATTGGTGGCCACTAGCTATCGCTGGTGTGACGGCTGCTTTGGCTGAGTTAATTGAGTTCTTCCCATTTGAGGTAAACCAACTTAGTAGTCAGTATCTTGTGATTGCCTTGGTTATATTCTCTATTGCTAGTGGTGGCCTAACAACGTATAAAAAGGGTTGGATTGCCCTAAAGAATGGCAATCTAAATATCAATGCCCTTATGTCGGTTGCGGTGACCGGTGGGATGGCAATTGGTAGTTGGCCTGAAGCCGCTATGGTGATGTTCTTATTTTCAATGGCTGAAGTAATTGAGGCTAAGTCCCTTGACCGTGCTCGTAATGCGATTAGTGGTTTATTAGATTTAACGCCAGAGATAGCTACCGTGCTTCAAGCTGATGGCAGTTGGTTGCCAACTCCAGTCAAATCCATTACTTTAGGCTCAATCGTTCAAGTTCGCCCAGGGGAGCGTATCGCGTTAGATGGCGTACTCATAAGCGGGAATTCAACAGTCAATCAAGCGCCTATAACGGGTGAGAGTTTGCCAATTGATAAGGTGCAAGGCGATACTGTTTTTGCGGGAACCATTAATCAAACAGGTTCTTTTCAGTTTAAGGTGACAGCAACCTCAACAGGCTCTACGCTTGCCCGAATTATTCATGCGGTAGAGGCGGCTCAGGGCAGTCGTGCCCCAACACAGAGATTTGTTGATCAGTTTGCGAAGATTTATACGCCAACTGTTTTCTTAATTGCGGTATTGGTGGCTGTCATTCCTCCGTTGGCTCTAGGTATGTCGTGGCATGACTGGATTTATAAAGCGTTAGTGATGTTAGTCATTGCTTGCCCATGTGCTTTGGTCATTTCCACGCCAGTGACGATTGTTAGTGGATTGGCTGCTGCCGCACGTAAAGGCATCTTAGTAAAGGGCGGCGTCTTTCTTGAGATGGGACGCCATATGAAAGTTTTGGCACTGGATAAGACAGGAACGATTACCTATGGCAAACCTAAGCAAACCGATTTAATTATTTTGGGCGGTGAGGCCAAGCATACGCATCAAGTTGCTGCCAGCTTAGCGGCCCGTTCAGACCATCCCGTATCTTTAGCGATTACCGATAGTGCTGCGGAAAACAATCTTTCATTAATTGAAGTGGATAAGTTTGAGGCCATCTTGGGCAGAGGAGTTCGAGGCACTCTTGAAGGGGTTACTTATCAACTGGGCAATCACCGCCTGATTGAGGAGCTAGGCTTATGCTCGCCTGAAATTGAAGCTCAACTACTTCCGTTAGAGCAACAAGGCAAAACCGTAGTGATGCTTACTAACTCATCACAAGTATTAGCATTGATAGCAGTCGCTGATACAGTGAGGGATACCAGCAAGCAAGCCATTAAAGACCTTCATCATTTGAGCATCAGAACGATGATGCTTACTGGTGATAATGTCTATACGGCAGAGGCTATTGGCCAGGAAGTGGGTGTTGACGTAATTAAGGGCAATTTATTACCTGAAGACAAACTTAAAATCATTGATGAAATACTAAACAAAAATCCTGATGGCAAGGTTGGCATGGTTGGTGACGGCATTAATGATGCGCCAGCTTTAGCAAAGGCAAGTATTGGATTTGCCATGGGAAGCGCAGGAACTGATACAGCTATTGAGGCAGCAGATGTGGCATTAATGGATGATGATTTAAGAAAGATACCTAGCTTTGTTAGGTTATCCCAAACAACGGCCAATATTTTGTATCAAAACATTACCTTGGCGCTTGGCATTAAGGCGATATTTTTTGCGCTGACTTTTACAGGACAGGCAACTATGTGGATGGCAGTTTTTGCTGACATGGGGGCTAGCTTGTTGGTAGTGGCTAACGGATTGCGGCTATTGCGTAATTAGAGTGTTTTAAGCAACGGTTAAGGGTTAGTGGACATGCTCAATCCTGGCAATCCCAGATCAATTTATCGAAAAAATCAAGCTAATTGTGATTTTTATCAACTTGCGAGATTGACAGACGCCAAAAATAAGATCTCAATGGAATATGCAGACATGATTGTTTTTGAAAATTAAGCATTCAACAGAAGGAGCGCTATGATGAAAAAGCTAGGATGGATTGCTGGTTTAAGTTTAGGTGTTTTATTGAGTACGCCCGTTTTAGCGCAATCAGCAGGAACGGGTACTAGGACTACGCAGACCCAACAAAAAAATGTTGATGTTGCAGAGTTTGACAAGCAGGCGGCTCAAATCCAGGAGAACTTTAAAAAGATGCAAGAGCAGATGGATAAGATTCGTGCCACTAAAGATCCTCAAGAAAGACAAAAGCTCATACAGAATCACTGGAACACAATGCAAGGCAATATGAATATGATGCAAGGCATGTGGAACTCGGGAATGATGGGGTGTTGTGGTGGCAATGGGGGCAAGATGGGCGGCCACATGATGGGTCCGATGATGGATTGGAATGGAATGAGTCCGTATTACTCCAAGTTAACTCCAGAGCAGTTAAAGCAACGCCAATACATGATGGAACAATACATGGGCATGCAACAAAATATGATGAATCAAATGATGCAACAAAATTATATATGGATGGATCAGCCCAAAAAGTAAATAGTGGGAGGCTAGGCTCTTGTACTTATCGTGAAATGATTGCCTAGTATCATATTAAGAAATATTCGGATCAGCAGATGAATTGTCCGTTGGTCCGCCTAATCCAATAAAGCCAATTATCAGCCTATTTTTATGTATTTTGGAAGGTGTGCACGAATTAAAGAAGTGTGTAAAAATAAGACTGTGAAAAGATTAATAATTCTCGCTGCTGTGTTTTTTATTGGGCTGCAAACGTCGTTTGCAGTAGTTGCGAGCTATTGCCTTCATGAGCAGTCCACCATTTCTCACCCGGGGCACCATGAGCATGACCATAAAGTGCCCACAGAAAAGGTCGGGTCAAATTTAGCTAATGATTCTGATTGCGGAACATGTCATTTAACCCACTCGTCCTTTTTCAACGAATCCAGCGTAAGTTATCTTTATCTAAATAAGCTTCACTTTGTAATAGCTATCGATCTGCATTTCCCCGATCTTAGTATCCCTCCGCCATATAAGCCTAATTGGATTCCTCTCGCTTAAGTTGGCGAGAACCATCCCTAAACTCAACTAAAAAATTCTCGTCAACTCTCAATTGTTAAATCAAATGGAGTTGTTATGTTTCGAGAGAAAATGCCGTTGTGGCGAAATTTTTCTGTTTGGATGCTTTGCATTCCATCGATATTCTGGTCAATATTTGCCTATGCCGATGATGCAAAGCTGAATAAGCGCGAATTAAAGTCCCTGTATGAAATAGCTTGGGAGCGTCAGCCTGAGTCAAAATCGTATCAATTCAGAGTGGATGCTGCATTAGCGAAGCAAAAGATTGCAAGTAGCTTCTTGGCTAGCCCTGCATCTATTGAGATCGCTCAAAAAACTGATAGAGCGAATAGCAATCAAGGTGCAAGCGAGACCATTGCGGGTCTGGGCATCCCGCTTTGGTTGTGGGGTGAGCGCGCCAATTCTATCGGGTTAGCGGATGCTGAATATAAGAGATTGCTTTCTCAGTATCTTCTAATTCAACTGAAAGTGGCCGCTGAAGTTCGCGATGCTTACTGGTCATATAAACGATCTAGCGTAGAGTTAGATTTGGCTAATGGTAGATTTCAAAACGCAAAGGCACTAAGTTTTGATGTAGAAAAAAGATTTAGGGCTGGAGACTTATCGCGTGCAGATTTGCATCAAGCTAATGGCGCATTAGCCAATGCAGAAGCAAGTCTAGCTGAAGCTCAAGCCAACTTTATCAATGCAGAGCAAAAGGTTCGCTCATTGTTGGGTGTTGGTATGGTGGAAAAATCTATCAAGACCGGATTATTAAATCAGCTTGCTGAGCCAATCCCAAAGGTTCCGGATAATTTATCGAGTCTAGATTTCAATTTACCAGTAGTAGCAGCATTACTTGATCAGCTTGAGGTAGCTAAGAAAGCAGTTTCACTAGCTAAAGCGCAAACGCGATCAACACCGGAATTGCAACTTCTGACAACAAGAGGGCGGGATGTTTATGGTGTTCCATTTCAACAATCCATTACTCTAGGAATACGCATTCCGTTTGGTTCGGATTCTCGCTATCAAAATAAATTAGCAACAACAACTGCTGAAATGGTAGAAGCTGAGTCGCAGTTGGCGCTTGAAAGGGAGAGGACTCTCTCGAATATTGAGTCAAGTGTTTTGCTGGTAAAGACTGCTCGACTAAAAGCCGACTCATCTGAAAAAAGAGCCGTATTGGCTAATGAAACACGATCTTTTTTTGAAAAGTCGTTTCGATTTGGTGAGACGGATTTACCTACAAGATTGCGTATTGAGTTAGAGGCATCGGATGCAAGCCGACAAGCTGCTGTTGCAAAAATTAATTACGCAGTGGCCATTTCAAATTTACGCCAAGCCCTTGGGCTGTTACCGGAATAAGGATTTATCGATGAATTATTTAAAACGCAAACTCATTCTACTTTCCGCAGTTCTTTTTCTGTCAGCTGCGTCTGTAAACTTAGTTATTGCTGGTCCGGGCCATGATCATGATGCTGGTCAAGCAGTTAATTCCGTTGGGGTAGCATTGCCCCGTTTTTATGCAGAATCTGATATGTATGAGGTTGTTGGTGTTTTCGATGAAAAGCTGATTCGACTCTACATAGATCATTTTTTAACCAACAAACCTGTGAAAGCTGCACAAGTCAATATTGACCTAGACGGCCAAAAAATTGAGCTCAAAGAAGCTCCTGGCAATGTCTATGAGGGCCCTCTTGCTAAAAACTTAAAGGGTGATCTCGTGCCTGTAACTATCACCATTATTGATGGTGATGTAAGCGACATTATTGCAACTACGTTTGTCAATCAACACACCAACTCTACAAAATTTAGCTGGTGGTTGGTTGCTAAGTTGGCGATCGGTGTATTGGTTCTGCTTGCGATTTCCTGGCGCTTTTACTCTAAACGCGGACAAATCATCCCGAAAATACAAAAAATACTTATGCAAATTAAGGATCGCAAATGATTATCTTTATTACATTATTTAAACCTATTTTGATTGCGGCCGTACTATTTTTTTTCAGTTTGTCATACGCAGGATCTGATCATGGGGATGAAAAGAATTCAACTGCTGCACTGAGTGTTGACACTCCCAAAAGGCAAGCCAATGGCAATCTTTTTATACCCAAGTTAGCGCAAAGGCAGTTGAAGGTTGAGACTGAATTGACTCAAGAGGGCGATTTTCCTAAAACACTCGATTTGGCAGGCAAGGTCATGATGGATCCAAACTATGGCGGCAAGGTTCAAGCGATTGTTGCCGGAAGAATCACACCAGGACCTAAAGGATTTCCATTGCCCGGGCAAAGTGTGACGAAAGGTGATGTGCTTGCTTACGTAACGCCAGAGGCTGGCCCTAGCGGTACCCGTTCTTTAGCTGAAAGCCGTTTAAAACGATTGCGGGAGTTAAGTGATACCGTACCTCGCAAAACGATTGAGGAGGCTCAGGCCGCGGTTGCCAATGAAGAATTGAGAGCGCCTGTTTCGGGGATTATCTCGACGATGGGCATTGTTTCTGGGCAGGTGGTCGAGGCAAGGCAATTAATTTTCGAGGTAGTAAATCCAAGTCGATTATTGGTTGAGGCATTAGCTTATGACGGCACTATGCTCAAAAATATATCTGGTGGATTCATTGAATATTCTGGAAAAACTATTGAACTTCAGTATTTGGGCGGAGGTCAATCTATGAGAGAGCTCGCACTTCCCATTACATTTTCTGGGAAAAATGATGATTTGCTAGGAATTCCTATTGGTCAACCGCTTAGAGTGTTTGTTAGTACTGAGACCAAATATAAAGGCTTCAAAATTCCATTCTCGGCAATTGTTAAAAATGGTGCTAATCAAAACATTGTCTGGATTAAGAAGTCGCCAGAAGAGTTTGAGCCAAAAGTAGTCTTATATGAGCCGCTCGATGGAAAGTATGTCGTTGTCACTTCAGGATTGTCTGCGCAAGATAGGGTTGTAAGTAGCGCAGCTTCCTTAATTAATCAAATTCGCTAAGGGCTACTATGTTTACCTGGCTATTAAACTTTAGCTTGAAAAATCGTCTGATTGTCATCTTGATTGGATTAATCATCATGGCATACGGAGCATTTGCGCTCCAGAGCATGCCGGTAGATGTTTTTCCAGACCTCAATAAGCCAACCGTAACTGTAATGACTGAAGCTGGTGGAATGGCCTCTGAGGAGGTTGAGCAATTAATTACATTTCCATTGGAAACGGTAATGAATGGTCTTCCGGGTGTCGAGTCAGTGAGATCAATTTCGAGCGCTGGACTCTCTTTTATCTACATCACCTTTAATTGGAGCACGGATATATATCGAGCCCGTCAAATGGTGAGTGAGCGTTTAAGCACAATGGAAAACACGTTACCCGATAGGGTTGTACCGCGAATGGGACCGATCAGCTCCATCATGGGCGAAATTATGCAAATTGCAATACCAATTGATGAGGCTAAGATTTCTCCAATGCAAGTTCGCGAGTATGCAGACTGGGTTTTAAGACCTCGATTAATGGCGATTCCTGGAGTTGCTCAGGTTATTCCAATCGGAGGTCAGGTCCGTCAATTTCAAGTCCAGCCTAATACGCGGCGAATGTCCGAGCTAGGGGTGACGGTATCGCAGCTGGAGGGGGTTCTTAGGGGGCATTCATCGAATACTTCTGGGGGCTTCATTGAGGTTAATAACAAGGAATACCTGATTCGTAACATTGGCAGAACTTCTAGCTTGGATGATTTGAGAAACTTGGCAGTCACAACAAAGGGTGGTCAGCAAATTTTGCTAAAGCAAATAGCTGAGGTTACATTTGCGCCAGCAGTTAAGCGAGGTGACGCTGGTTATGAAGGGGGTCCCGCAGTTATCTTGGGAATTCAAAAGCAACCATTGGCCGACACAATCGATTTGAGTTTAAAAATTGAAAATGCACTGAATCAATTAAAGCAAGGCCTTCCTGAAGGGATGAATGCGCCCAGAATGACGTTTAGGCAGGCTACATTTATAGAGGCATCTATCAATACACTTGAGGGAAAACTGATTGGTGCTTCAATCTTTGTAGCAATTATTTTGTATCTGTTTTTGGGTACATTCAGGCCAGTTTTTATTTCATTGACTGCAATTCCAATATCGATATTAATCACTGCGTTAGTTTTTAAATACTTTGGTCTTTCCATTAACACTATGACCTTAGGAGGTCTTGCTATTGCTATTGGTGGACTAGTGGATGATGCGGTTGTTGATGTTGAAAATATCATTCGCAGACTGAAAATCAATGCCGATAAGCCAGAAGGTGAGCGTGTCAGCGTTATTGAGGTAGTGCGGATGGCATCACTTGAAGTGAGAACCGGGATTATCTACGCAACTGCCATCATAGTATTGGTTTTTATTCCCTTATTTGCACTTTCGGGAATTGAAGGTAAATTGTTTACCCCTCTTGGGATAGCGTTTATAGTTTCTACGCTGGCCTCTTTGATCGTGTCGGTAACGGTTACGCCAGTATTGAGTTATTACCTATTGCCAGCCATGAAACAGGCTAGCCATGGAGATACCAAAATCCTAGTTTGGCTTAAATCGCATTACCAAATAATGCTCAATCGATTTTTGGTGGCGCCAAAAAGATATATTGTTTACGCCGCTTCCTTGGTTCTCGTTTCTGGGCTCAGCATTTTTGTAATGCCAACTGCTTTTTTGCCTCCGTTTAATGAAGGGACATTATTGGTAGGTTTGAGACTCAATCCGGGGGTTGCCTTAACCGAATCTTCAGCGATTGCGCGGCAAGCTGAAGTACTTATTCGTCAAATCCCTGAGGTGACCTATGTTGGCAGAAGGAGTGGTCGCGCTGAGCTTGATGAGCACGCGGAAGGCGTACATGTTAGTGAGCTTGATGTGGGACTTAAGCCTGCAAAAGAATTAACAAGATCGATGGCTGATATTCAAGATGACATTCGAAAGAGATTGGTGAACTTACCTGCTGCGATTGCGATAGGGCAACCTATCTCACACAGAATCGACCACATGCTATCAGGAGTGCGTTCACAAATTGCCATCAAGATTTTTGGTGATGACTTGGATATTTTGCGCAGTCAAGCAGATTTATTACGCTCAAAATTATCTGGAGTTTCAGGTCTCGTAGACTTAGAGATTGAAAAGCAAGTATTAGCTCCGCAAATTAAAGTACGAATTAATTATGACCTTGCATCGCAATATGGAGTCTCCACATCTCAAGTCATGGAGGTATTGCAGTCAATAGTAGAAGGGGAGCGCCTTTCTCAAATCATCGAGGGAAGTAAACGTTTTGGGCTTGTGCTGAAATTGCCAGAGACTTCTCGAACGCTTGATGGGTTGTCTGATGTTTTAATTGATACTCCACTCGGAAGAATACCGCTTTCAAAGATTGCTTCCTTGGAGGATAGCGATGGTCCCAATCAAATTAGCAGGGATGATGGGAAAAGGCGAATTGTCATTTCTGCAAATACATCAAATAGGGCGTTATCTGACGTAGTAAAAGATATTAGGGTTGTAGTCGATAATTTCCGTATGCCCGAAGGTTATTTCGTTACGTTAGGAGGACAATTTGTCGCTCAAGAAATGGCCTCTAAGTTGATTGGATTTTTATCAATTGGCTCATTGCTAATGATGTTTGCTGTACTCTATACAAAGTACAAATCAACCCTTTTTTCTCTCATGATTATGTCCAACATCCCATTGGCAATGATTGGCGCAGTCATTGGTTTATGGCTATCTGGTCAGCCACTGTCAATTGCCGCCCTCATCGGATTTATCACGCTAGCTGGTATCTCGGTGCGAAATGGAATCTTAAAAATAAGCCACTACCTAAATCTGATGAGGCTAGAGGGTGAGGCATTTAGTAAGTCAATGATAGTAAGAGGTTCAATTGAGAGATTGTCACCAGTTTTGATGACAGCGTTAGTTACAGCATTCGCTTTAGCGCCTTTGCTTTTTGAGGCGGAACGGCCGGGAACGGAGATATTGCATCCTGTGGCGGTTGTAATTTTCTCTGGGCTTATTAGCTCAACCTTATTAGATACCTTTTTAACGCCGGCTATGTTTTGGCTCTATGGAAAGAAAGACGCTGAAAAATCATTATTAATTACAAATGCACAAGAGGGATATTAAAAATGAAAATTCGATCACTTATATTAACGTTCGTTATTTTTCTATCGACTACATCTATTGCAAATGCTGACGGGAGGCATGATCATGCCCCTCTATTTGGAGGAAAAATATTTGTAGTCAAGGATATTGATGTTGAGCTTGTCGCAAAAAATGATTTAGTGCAAATTTATGTGCGAGATCATGGAAAGCCTATTGACATTAATGGGGGAAACGCAAAGCTGACATTACTAAATGGAGCAAGCAAGCAAGAATATGAGCTTGCTGCAAATAGGGAAAATTTTGAGATAAGAGGAAAATTTAATATAGAAAAGGGTACTAAGGTAATTGCAATTATTAAATTGAAAAATCAAGTCATTACGGCTAGATATGTTTACTGAGACACCACTTTTTTGATCTAGGTTTTAAGACGGTAGATAGCTGGAATGATTATATGGAGTTCGGGTTCATGGGAGAGTAATTTATTCAGGATGAATAAATTACCATCTTAGCGCCATCTTCAATCCTCACCACAATAGCGCCAGTCTTTTTTTCTTAGGGCTAGTGCGTCATTGAAGTTTCCATATGTGCCTGCAGTCATCCATGATGAGTAGGCATTACTTATTTTGTATTGCGCTTTATAGCTGGTTGAAGACATTTTCTTTGTGCTTTCTACTTTTGATAGAAATCTTGCTCGGCCTGCAAATAAGATTAATCTCCTTTTAGCAAAGTTATTATTACTACACATAACACCACACACCGATCCTTAGGCGACGTAACCTCTTGATATCAAAGAGGTCTGTTATGGTTATCTGCTCTCATAATCCTTTGGTCCCAGGTTCAAGTCCTGGTGGGCCCACCAGAAATGAAAATTCCAACCCTCGGGTTGGTATTTTTTTTGAAACAAATTTGTCGGTTTTCCCGACAAACACCTGCTGACACCACTAACCCGACATGGGACCCCACCCAACCCCACGAAGACCCCTGTTTTGATGAACACCTCAATCCTACCCACTGTATGTCATTGTTGAACATTGTCTAAAGCAGATTTGAGAACCCTTCTAAGCCGTAGGTCGCAGGTTCGACTCCTGCTGGGCAGGCCAGATCTTGGCAATCGTTACTGGGTTGATTGAAGCGATTGTGATCTAGATTGTCAGCCCTAGCGGATCATGAGGGTGGGGCGGTGATACCGGGTGGGATCCTCGTGACTACAGGCATCTAGTGGAAGATGTCGGGAAACCCGACAAATAACGATATCCTTGGACTTAGTCTGCAAATCAATATGTATTTTTGGAATAAATTTACCAATTAATTTATACCTTTTGTCCCAACCCTCTCTTAACTCGACTGGGTAAGATGAATGCAAACTCTGCCAGCGCTTTAGCAAAATCCAAAACTCTTTTGGCATCCGCTTCTGTTGGTAATAGAGCCATCTCATCAGCGTGCCTTTGGTCGTTGGCATCAAGTCGAATGTCATGTGCCCACTGTGCCATTTCCTCGGTTATCAAATGGTCTTTACACGCCTTTTCTATACGGCTATACAAGCTTCCTTCTGTGTATCCTTTTAGTTTGAGCATTGCATCAACAGCACTACCGGATAACATCACAGACCCGGCAGGCGCATGTAATGTATCTTGTGCTTGCTGAAGTAAGGATTTAGGTTTGTCTGGAAGAGTGGCGTCGATTTCAGTATTTTTCGGATAGTATTCAGAGATTTCTGAATTAAGGCTTTTAGCCGCAGCCGATACTATACCGCCACAACTCTTACAGGAGTAAATCCCCCAAAATCTTGGATTTGTTTGATTGTGATTATTGGTGTTGAAGTTATTCAATAAAAATAGATTTGGATTTGCAATCGAGCAATGTGGGCATTTCAATAAGGCGAGATTATGAGAAAGGGTAGCCATTTACTTTCATATTTTATTTTGTGGGGGCCTCTTTGATTTTATAAGTAGCCTTTCCTTTTTTAATGCAGCTTCTTTAGTTTTTGTAGTTGTAATCTCTACCTTACTCCCACTTTTTACTGGATCTTTTGTACTTGTTGGCAAATGCTCTTTAACCCGTTCTTGCATGCGACCCTTTTTTGCCATGCCGATGTATTGCAAATCTCCCTCTTTATTTTTGATGTCATAAACCCCCGGCTTTTTGCTCGGTATTTTGTTAGTGCCAGTTTTAGTGAAGGGCGTAGTTTTTTTGGTGACCATATTAGTTTCTTACATTTTTTATAATAATGTCAGGAAAGTGCTCTTTAAACAATAGGCCAAAGCTTTGTGACCAAAATAGCCAAAAACACGGCACTTGCTTATCGGTGATATCTGTATTCCTGGGTCTTTCCTCCATATCCATAGCTTGCGGCTCTCACATCTTGTACATAGATATAGCTCTCTTCATGAAGATTACCTAGGATTCGCTCAAAGCCTTCAAATGCTTCTTTGATGTATTGAGCTTTCTCGTCCTTGGTATTGGTCTCATCCGTAATTTTGATGTCAAAATAAAAGCTATTCTTGCCCTGTTCGCTCAGTAGCTTGCCGCCAACAAACCAGCAATCCGGCTCCACATATTCAATAGCGATGGCAGTCACTTCTTTTTTCTTACCCAGAATATGGTGGGTTAAATCAAGCAATAGCCCATTAATTGCTTTAGTGGTTTTGTTATTCTTTCGTCCGCTGACTTTAACGTTCAAGATTGGCATGTAATTCTCCTTTGTTGATTAATAAAATAAGTTAGCTATGCAACTATTAGGGAAACAAAAGAGTCCCAGTTACTTCAGGGCAGAGCTAATGCCCCGAAGTTGTCCAACAACCTCTTCAAAATGGTTTGTGCCTAATACTTTCTTGAGGCGCTTTGTCACGGCTCCACTGGCGGCATTAATAGCATCTTTGATCTCGACAGCCTTCTTAGTGGGGTGAATTTCTTGTTCACGGCCATCCTTCTCAGAAGCTAGGCGCTTAATCAAACCCAATCTCTCTAGGCCATCCAATCCTCTAGTGGCAGTAGGGCGGCTGATATTCATTTCTGAGGCTAGTTCGCTTTGTAGAAGCGGGGACTTATCTAGTATTACTCTGAGCATGAAGGCTTGTGAGGGAGTAAGGCCAAAAGGCCTAAATGCGCCAGCCCATTCCCGCTCTAGCTGGCGAGCTAGGCTAGTGGTATTGAAATAGAGGCATTGTTCAAACATGGAAGTAGTGTAACTGATATTGATTAGCTATGCAACCAATATTCAACTGTCAATAAAAGGCGTAATATCAGAAAAAATGGGAGGTTAAATGTCTGTAATTCAATTCTTGAGTTCTGGTGGAATGGCAAATATCGGAGGAGATTTGCCTGAATCTGAAAGAGGCATGCCCAATGGAATTATTAAAAGTTTCTCTGAGAAGGTAAGAAAATATGCTCTGGAGCTTCAGGTGCCAGCGTCGCAGCTGAAGGTCCAGCAATCAACTTTTTTATTTGTTGCTAAAGACATTAGTAGCTGGCACTTTATCTTTGCTGAGTCATTTGGCGCCAATACCATTAATTATAGAGATTTGACTAGTTATGGTCGCATTGAATTGCAGAGTCTTACATATCAAATACGTCTTGATGTTGGGGATCCGATATGGGCATTTTCATGTCCATTAAACGTTTCTTTGGAGGGTCTTGAGGAGCAAATTCAGAGAATTGTTAAGGAGTATGTAAATACAGTTTTGCAGTCGCAGCAAAAGTCGGATAAAACTATTTCAAATGAGGTTGTGTCTGCCCCAGAAATTGCTTCTGGCCTAGAAAAGTTTAGAGGGGATTTTCCGATTGGTAAAAAAACAGCTTTCATTATTATGAAGTTTGGTGAAACTAAAATTCATGCTGATATTTCTAAATGTATTAAAGACACTCTTTCTACCTATGGAATTACAGCATTGAGGGCGGATGATAAGCAGTACATGGATGATGTGTTTCCAAATATTAAGACTTATATGCATGGTTGTGATTTTGGGGTGGCTGTCTACGAGAGGGTTTTGGAGGATGAATTTAATCCAAATGTCTCTTTAGAAGTTGGCTATATGTTGGGTATGGGGAAGGATGTTTTGCTTTTAAAGGATGAAACCCTTAAAGCACTTCAAACAGATCTAGCGGGTAAGCTCTATAAATCCTTTGATACATCAAGTATTTTTACTTCAATGCCATATCAGATTGAAAAATGGCTATCAGATAAGGGGCTGAAATAGCGTTGAATGTTTATATGCCAAGGTGTCCGGAAACACGACACTTGTAGTCTCTCAAGTCGCCCATAGTCCACCACGACCACCCAGGGCCTTCCATCTTGACATACAACGACCCCACAAAGTTCTATATAGCTTCCACATTTACCGCAGCCAAAGAAAAAGCCCCTAGATTTCACTAGAGGCCTTTTTGGTATCTAGAGCGTTGATTTGGCGTTCTAATTTTTCCAATTACGTTTTTTTATTATGTCAAATTTCTTGGGACCAAGCTCAAAAATATCAAAACGTTGCTGCTCGCCTAATTAAAAGAGCTTATCGATACCAAAAAGCGTTAAGACACCCATTACGGCAAATATTCCAGCAGCAATTGAGTGAACTAATTTCATTGGGATCTTGGCGGCAAATTTATTGCCGACAAACACCGCAGGCACATCGGCAATCATCATGCCCAAGGTTGTGCCAACCACAACTGCTAATGGAGCAGCATAGTGAGCCGCAAGTGCGATGGTTGCCAATTGAGTTTTGTCGCCCATTTCTGCCAAAAAGAAGGTGATAAAGGTGGCGCCAAAGACCCCAAGATGTTTCGCAATCTGAGTTTCCTCCTCCTCAATTTTGTCTGGCTTTAGAGTCCAAATCGCCATGCCAATAAAGGAGGCGCCTAAAATCCACCGCAACACATCGGGGTTCACCATGGAGGTAATCCAAGCGCCCAACGCACCGGCTAATCCATGATTAATAGTGGTAGCGGCCAAAATCCCCAAAATAATAGGAACAGGTTTTTTAAAGCGAGCGGCTAAGATAAAAGCCAAAAGCTGGGTTTTATCGCCCATTTCGGCAAGCGCCACCACGCCAGTGGAAATTAAGAGTGAATCCATGTGAACGTCCTCTAGGCTGTGACATAAACACATGACTACAAGACACCCACAGCCTAAGTAAGTGTTTGTAGTCAAAAGTCTTGCCAAGTATCTAAACCGCTTACACCATAAGCTAAAAGCCCAAGTATGTTGATGTAAGCCATCTTCTGTAAAGAAGGGCGGCTACTCCCTAGTGACGTCACAATTGTAACAAACGAATTAGTCCCCCATAAAACTGATCCTTGGATTGCATGCGATAAAGGCCCAGCATTGATGATGGTTATCAAAATATTCAAGTTGCCCTTAGAATCCAATCATGCGTTTTAAATTCACCCGTTCATCTCTGGTAGTTTTTTTGTTCTTGGGAATCTTCCTCAAGTGCATGTCTCCGTTCTTACATGCGCATATCGCTGGAGATAACGATTCAGGATTTCATATGTCGGGTTTGAGTTCTTTTGATAGTGCGCGACTCTTAGATGATGGCAGTCCTGAGCCAACCCCGGATTCATATGCAGTGACTGTTCCAGATGCGCGTAAGCATTTTCTCGACACCACTTTTGTGGTTGCTTTTGTTGCAGTCGTCCTTTTAGTCTTAAAAGATCGACCCTTTATTCGGCGCGTTTCGTTTGCCAAGACCTTATTGGTCCCGTTTTCATTTCTTAACCCCAAGTTTCCACCCCCGGCTTTAGCGCCACCCCATCGCCACTTCATTTAAGTGCTTGCCGCGTTAGGTAAGCCAATGGATGGTGGCAATCCCTAAAAAGTACATTTCATTGCATTAAACCCTTAGCGGGTTGTTCGCCTCCATTCTGGGCGGTTTCTCACGAAACCAAGTTCTGTAGCCAATTGGCTACGAAATCGGTATGGGGATGTTTATGTATTACCAAGATAGCGATGGTATTTATGTGCCACAAAAACCAGTCACGCACCGTAATGATGAATTTGTTGAAGATCAGTTTGCTCATTTATTTGAAATGCAATCCAAGCATTTTTGGTATCTAGGGCGCCATCGTTTTTTATTAGAGTCATTAAAACGACACCAAGTATCCGAAAAATTCTCAGCCATTGATTTGGGTGGGGGATGTGGCGGCTGGGTGCAATACCTTACTCAAACAATCCCTAATCGATTAACTGATTTGGCGCTGGCGGATTCCTCCCGGGTAGCACTCCTCAATGCCAAAGGGGTACTAGATGAGGATATTGACCTATATCACGTTGATCTCATGGATTTACAAATGCAGGAGCAGTGGGATACGGCTTACTTATTGGATGTAATTGAGCATTGTCCGGATGATGTCACTGTGATAAAACAAGCGGCAAAGGCCCTAAAGCCGGGCGGTAAGCTATTTGTGGCGACCCCAGCGCTTGACTTTTTTTGGTCGTACAACGATGAGTTCGTAAAGCACGTGCGTCGCTATGACAAACGAAAGTATCAGGAGCTGGCAAAGAATAGTGAACTAATCCTCAAAGATGCCCGCTACTTCATGTTCTTCCTCAGTCCGCTCTACTGGCTATCCCGTAAAACCCGCCCCAAAGAGCTTAATGTGGAGCAAATGGCAAAACTCTATAAAGAAGAGTACAAGACGCCTCATCCCATTATTAATAATGCCCTTAAAGCTGTGTTTTATGCAGAAACGCCATTGGGTCACCACTTATCGTTTCCGTGGGGGACGTCCATATTGGGGGTGTTTGAAAAGCCAAAAAATTAATATCTGACAATAAAACCGAATGAGAATGCCTGAAGTGTCGTTTTAAACGACAAACTTCAGGCCCTTGCCTTAAATTTTGTTGACCTAACCCACACCAGTTTCCTGATAGATTAACCCTAAAAAGGCAGCCTATTTAATTAGCATGCGTTAGGAATTGATTTTTTGTTTTTAACAAAAGATATTTTCCAAAAACAAGTACCAAGTGAATCAAAACAATCGAAAGATAAAACTCACCAATAAATTCGTGGGTATTTTCAGCAAATTTAATGAACCATTTCCCACCAAATTCCTCATAAGTCACGATTCCAAATAAAACGAGCGGGATGGATAAAAAGTACATTAGAAATACCAAAATTCCCATACCGGAGCCATACCAAATTTGCCATTTGAAAAGACGCTCAAGTTTTAGATCCTTGAGATCTTGCACAATCGTTTTAAATAGATTCGCACGCATCCAAATTGTTTGAAGTGCCATCGATGTTTTTGGAACCAAGCCAATAATGAGACGAAGTGTAAAAATAACCCCAAAACCATAACCCAGATACACATGAATCAAACGCCAAGATTCACTATCGGCGGTAAGGTATGCCCCAATAAAAGTGATGGCCCCTGCTAGGTGAAGAATTTGCTTGAGTATTTTCATCGAATGGCCTTAGTCTGGGATCCGAACATCATCATCGTCAAATTGACCTTGCTCAGCCCGCTGATGGCAGGCTGCACAATTGGCAGGGCTTTTCACGGATGGCTTCGTAAAGTCATTGGATTTCACTTTGCGGTGTTTACGTTCAAACCATGCCGATTTAGTGATACGATTTTCAGGTGGCGATTCTTTGACTCGCTTATAGCTGCCTCCATACTGGGATAGCCACTGATTGATTTGATGGTTGGATTTAGCCTCGATTGAGGCATCCGTCCCATAGTGTTTGGAAAGAGTGGACATCATTTGCTCCCATGAGGATTTTGGTAAGAATGCGGGAGGGTAGGCTAAGTGGCACGAGCCACATTTAGTTTGATATGCAGGAAGCGGTTTTGCTGGCTGAATATCCTTGCTTCCGGCATTGGCATGCTTGCTAGTCAAAGCAATCGCAGCCAGTAGAACCAAGGTCAATAAAATTAGTCCAAAAAACTCTTTCATGTTCATCCCCTGATAGTGTTTATTTTTTGGAGCCATATAACTCACCCCTTTATTTGGTTAACGAAATCAAATAAGCCAGCACATTGGCTTTCTCTAAAGGAGTGCATTCCCTACTAAGTACATCATTGCAATTGCGTCGAAACCACTTTTCAATCTTTGTGGTTTCCGTAAATGCTTCTGGATTACTGCTAGGCGCTAAGGATGGAATGGCTTTATTCGTACTTGCATGTTTGCCGGTGTTAAGAGGTGGATTGCCATGGCATGAGGCACAAGACCATTCTTTGCCATGCGTTTGGGTAAAAAAAAGCTTTCCAGTAACCGGGTTTGCCGCCGCACCTGCTATATCTGTCCAGTATTTCAGCTGAGCACTGGGGCTGGTATCACCGGCAACGGCGGCATTTACCATGCCAATGCCAATAATCAAGATGAGGCTGATGGAGTGTTTCATTTGAGTCCTTTATTGTTCGGACCCTAGTATTCAATAGTGTTCCTAGACCTAGCCTGAAGATCTTGTTCAGATTCGGTTCATCTTGTCGATCTACAATTTCCATATGTTAAAAGTCCAACAATTTATTCTGGTATCAGCGCTGATTTTGATGCCGATGACTAGCTTTGCCGATTCAGATCATGAGCGAGCTAGAAAAGCCGTTCAATCTGGTCAGATCCTTCCCCTCCAAGAAATCTTACAAAAGGTTTCCAAAGACCATCCCGGTCAAGTACTCGAAGTGGAGCTTGATCAGGAGAAGGGTGGCTGGGTTTACGAAATCAAGCAATTGACTTCGGCAGGTTCGATTGTGAAGTTAGAAGTAGACGCTAAAACCGGTCAGGTTTTAAAGCAAAAGACCAAGAAAAACTAAAAGGCCAATTGATGCGTTTACTCGTGGTTGAGGATGAACCAACTCTATGTGAGCAATTAAAACTAGCGCTCCAAGAGCAAGGTTATGTGGTCGATACAGCCAGTAATGGGCAGGATGCACTTCATTTTGGAAAAGAAGAAGCGATTGATGCCGCTATTTTGGACTTAGGCCTTCCCAAGCTTGATGGGATTTCGGTCTTAAAGGGATGGCGAGCTGCTCAGAAAACATTTCCAGTCATTATTTTGACTGCACGGGATAACTGGAGCGAGAAAGTAGCTGGGATTGATTCTGGAGCGGATGACTACATCACGAAGCCATTTCATATGGAGGAGCTTTTAGCAAGGGTGCGAAGCGTCATTCGTCGCTCAACCGGTCACTCTTCTTCAGTAATTAGTATCCAAGGATTGACTTTAGATCTTGCTAGTAATCGAGTGAGTCTTGACGGCAATACCATCAATTTAACGAGTTATGAGTTGCGCTTGCTAAGTTACCTAATGCATCACCCCAATAAAGTGATTGATAAAACAACCCTGAGTGAACATCTTTACGCCTATGATGAAGACAAGGACTCCAATACGATTGAGGTCTTTATCGCCCGTTTGCGAAAAAAACTACCCGAAGGTTTGATCGAGACAGTCCGTGGCCTTGGGTATCGACTCAACGATCATGCTTAAGTCCCTGCGATTTCGGATCGTAGCCACCTCAATCTTAGCAATCCTTACCGCATTATTTGTTGCTAATCGGGTCATTACGGAGTTATTTACCCAATATGCCACAAAGCAGTTTGAACTCAATATAAAGAATCAATTTAATCAGTTAGCGAGTCTTGTCTCGATTGATTTGTGGTCTCAGCAGCCCCAGTTAGTATCGCCAGTGGGAGAGCCCAGATGGGCTAAGCCCCTATCTGGACTCTATTGGCAGATCAATGCATCAGATGGGACCGTGTTACGCTCGCGTTCCCTTTGGGACCAAACACTCGCCATCCGCGGCTCCAAAAATCAGTCTGATCAACCTCTTTTTTACGAAATTAGTAGCATTGGTCAGCATTCATTACTGGCTTACTCCAAAACCGTTTCCTTGGAGGATGCTCAGTCAACTCCATTTACGCTAACAGTAGCTGTCGATCGCTCACCGCTTGACGCTGAAATTACATTATTTTCAAGTGAAATTAGACGTTACTTATTCATTCTTGCGCTTACGCTCCTCATGATATTAATCATGCAAATTACGATTGGATTACAGCCTCTTGAAGCATTAAAAAAAGCAATGATTCGATTAAAGAGTGGCAAAAGCTCAATGATTGAGGGTGAGTATCCTACCGAGTTCAATATTTTGGTGAAGGACTTTAATACTGTTTTGGAGCAAAATCAACAGATCATTGCTCGAGCAAGAGCGCAAGCTGGTAATTTGGCGCATGCTATTAAAACGCCGCTAGCTGTGATTCAAAACGCTGTCAATGACAACAATCTATCTAAAGAGGCTTTTAAGGAATTGGTTCTTCAGCAGTCACAATCGGCTAAAGAGCAGGTTGACTGGAGTCTAGCAAAGGCAAAATCTATAGCGCTTAATCGGATAGTAACAACTCGAACACCAGTTTTAGAAACAATTCAATCGGTTGTTCGGGTGATGGATAAACTGCATAGTGATAAGAGCTTACAAATAAAGATTACCTGCAATGAGCCAGCCCCAATCTTTAATGGTGAAGCCCATGATTTACAGGAAATGATTGGTAATGTATTGGATAACGCTTGTAAATGGGCTAAATCAATCGTCAATATTAAGATCTCAAATAGAGTAAATTTTGTTGAAATCTGCATTGAGGATGATGGGGTTGGTTTGGATCCTGCTAAATATGATTCAGCACTTAAAAGGGGAATAAAACTCGATGAGATTACCCCGGGTTCCGGATTGGGTCTTTCTATTGTGAGTGAGCTCGCAGAGCTCTATGGAGGCAAAGTAAGCCTAAATCAATCTCCTATTGGAGGGCTGTCTATAACGATCGTGTTGCCAAATGTATTTAAAACCAACGCTTTAATTTCTCGGTTTTCTGCTGGGCAGACCACTTAAAGAACTTGAAAAGCAAGTATCGCGATAACAGTTGGTGGAAGAGCGGCTAGCAGTAATTTAAGAGCGGATACCGCCTTTTGTGGAAAGTAATCTTTGAGGATCGCTAAACCTGCTGGATTCGGGGCATTTGCGATCACTGTTAAGCCGCCACCCGCAAGGGCGCCGGCTACCAAAGCATAACGAAACTCTTCGGTCGTTCCCTCTACCAAAGATCCTAAATACGTCAAAGCGGCATTATCAGTAATCGCTGTAAGTGCGGTTGCTCCATAAAACACAGCCGTATTACTCATGCCACTTAATAGCGGTTGTAGCCACCATTGTTGGAGTCCGCCAAGCACCACAAGACCAGCTAAGAAAAATGCCACCATGAGCGCCTCTTTGAGAATCAGTCGGGATTGATAGGCACTGTAAGCGTGGGTATATCCCAAGAAAAAGAGCAAAAAGCCCATGAAGACGACCGGATGGTGGGCAAAAACAACCACCGCTAAAAGAAATAGTAGGTGAGTGCAGGCCACCCATAAGGGCATGCGATCCTCTTGATGGGCTGAGGCGGCCTTTGGTAGGTCCTTGTGAACAATCAGTGTAATTAGTAGGGCATTGACTAAAACCGCAATGGTTGCTTTGATTCCGAAGGTCTGAAATACATACGCCGTATCCCAATTCCAAGCAGAAGTAACCATCAAAATGGGAGGAGCAGCAAAACTTGTTAAAGCTCCACCAATTGAAATGTTGACAAATAAGACCCCAATCGTGAGGTACATTAATTTCGCTGAATTCGTTTTTGAGAAGATGGTATCGCGCAGGAGAAAGGCTGCCAAGGTCATCGCAGCCGGCTCCGTGATAAAGGAGCCCAAGATGGGAACGGCGCTCAGGGTCACAAAATAGTTGGCAGTAGCTGCCGGTAGCCTGAGCGACTTTTCAAGAAGTTTTGAAATTGCGAGAACAATGGTTTTGGCAACGAACAAAATCGGTTTGCTGGCCGCAATCACCATAATGGCAAAGACAAACAATGGCTCGGTATAGTTGCGAGACTCTAGGTAAGTGATGGCCGGCTTAGTACTGCCATGAATAAAAGCCATGAAAACAACCAGTACCATCGCCCAAAAACCAAATACAGCCTCAACCTCACCCAAGAGATGAAATAAGCCTGAGTGATGGCGAGAACGATGGGCGAGCCTTTCAAAATAAAAAGCTAAAAAGGTATGTAATACCGCAATACCAAATAGCGTAGTGGCAATTAACTGAATGGTAGTTGGATTACTCATAGATTAATTTATTTTTAAGAATGATGACCGAATTTCAATCCCACCACAGCCAGAGCAAAAGTATCCATACAAAATCTAAGGGCTTGGATAAAAAAAGACCACCTAGTTGGGTGGTCCAAAGTGGAAGTGCATGAAAAGATGTTGCTATTTAATGCAATTAAGAATGTAGCTTAATTTTTTTAACAAAGTTCTTCGAAGTTTCAATTCCTTATAATTTTTATGGTTAATTCTTACTCCGTATTTGATGCGCAAATGCCTGTGTAAGCAAAAGTTCAAAGAATGTTGGTTTTCTCGACAAACACCTGCGGATACCGCGAATCTGACTCGGGGCTCCACCTGATGCCATGATCACCAGTGTTTTAGTGGACGGTCAAATCAGGATACTGTAGCCATTCTTGAGCATTGTATTTCGCAGATTAGCCAGCTCTTCTAAGCTGTAGATAGCCGCTCTATATACAAATGGAGCAGCAAAATCCATTTCAAAACTCCGCATGAATCCGAAACGACAGGATATTAACTGGTCCCCGAGCGGAGTTGTACGCTGGATTAATGATGTGTTGAAAATTAAGCCCTGCCAACACGTTTTTAATCACGTTAGCGTTGTAATAGACCTCACCAATGCGTTCTGGGCTATAGGAAATCGTTTGCGTGGGACTCGCATAATCTCCGATGAAGTAGGAGATGCCACCGGCTTGTAAGTAACCCTTGCGTTGATTGGATAAGCCATTTTGCATCACTGAAATCCCAACGGTATCTTTTGGCCGTTGCCAGCGATTGCCATTCAGACCCATGCCAATCGAGATTGACTGATCGGCCTCAGTAAATGACATGGTCTCGGTTTGGCCATCGGATTTAAAGAGGCGGGCATAGACTCCCAAATCATGAGTGAGCGCTTGTTCCCCATGAATCCCCACCCCGGTTTTGATTTGCTTATTGTTCCGTACAAAATTAATCGCTTGGATGCCTTGTTGACCAGTTTGCTGAAGATAATTGGTAGCGTCTTGAAAGCGGGCTAGAACCATTTCATTACGATAGGCAAGCACACTCACTTTGCCAGGCAGTGAGTCGATCTGATAACGTCGCTCAATCTCAATTTGATCGCCATAACTATCAAAGATCTGCCAATTGAGATCGCGTCCATTGGGGGTTTTTGGAGCCAACATACGGGCTGCTCGAAACACCCAGTTCTCGCGATACCACTCACCGGCTAAACCCCAGCTATAGCCTCTGGCATCCGCGGCATAATCATAGGCGAGATAAGTCATATTCGACCAGTTCATGAACTGAATACGAGGATCTTTGGCGTACCGACTATCGTCAAAAATGTCCAAGGTGGAAAATTGACCTCCAGTAATCACCACTCGGTTATTACTCACCGTTTGGGTAATTTGATTGGCATCGTCTTGAAGCACTTCACTCATGCCCGCTTGATTGATGGTGTGACGAACAAATGCTCTGGCGGAATAAAGTTTTGCTGGCATGCCCGCGGCTTTTGTTGCCTCGCCATTCGTGAATCCTCCCAATCCAGAAAGATCGGAGAAGGGTACGCCGGATACCACTTCAGGATTAAAGTAAAAATCGGTGTTACTTCCAAGTCTTAAACCCAAAAAGAGAGTACCCGACCAGGTATAGCTCATCGAGCGACGAGCATTGAGGCTGTTTTCGCCGGAGTAGGAAGCGGTAAAGTTGTTGTAGCGCTGGTTGATATAAGTGGTTTGCCCATGGACATTAAAGGGCAAACCAAAGAGCGTCCCTTCAGTGGGTAACCACTCAAGATCACCTGCAAAACTAGCGATTTGATCAGCGCCAGAGCCTGCTCGTTGAGCGTTTACTGGAAAACCAACAGCAAAAAGAAGAGCAAGAGTAAACCAGAAACGCATAATCCCTAATTATATGGAATTGATACGTCATTAATTTGGAATATTTACTCATTGTTGTGCCATAAATAATCTTCGAAGTTTGAGTTCCAGATAGTTCGCTTCATCAAAAGTGTTTCAATTTGATCTCTGTGAGACAACACTATTTCATCTAGAGCGAACGATCCCTCTGTCATTAAGTTCCAATCAGCGCTTGCGCCATCCATGTATAGAGCGGGATACCAATCAGAATATTGATTGGGAAGGTAATCCCTATAGATAGACCAAAGTAAATGGAGGGATTTGCCTCCGGAATAGCATAACGCAGTACTGCAGGGACCACAATGTAGGAGGCACTTGCGGATAACACCATCAGAAGAATCGTATCGGCTAATGGGATTCCAAATAGAAGACATAGTCCCAGGGCTAGAGAAGCATGTATTACTGGGCTTGCTGATGCGTAGGCGATCAATGTGATCGAGTTGCTCTTTGCCTCTTTAAAGTTCTTCGCAACCATGAGACCCATATCAAGTAAGAAAAAGGCTAGCATTCCTTTAAACAGATCCCCAGAGAATGGTTGCATGACTGTTTTTCCTGCTTCGCCGCTCAAATAACCGACAGCCATAGACCCTAGCAATAGGAGGTGGGTGCCATCGGTAAATGACTCGTGCAATATATTCTTGAGTGAGGGACCCTTGCTAAGAGTTGAGGATTGGGATTCATGCCGCAGCAAATTGGCCAATAAGACCGCCATAATGATCGCAGGAGACTCCATGATGACGAGCGCAATGGCCATGTAGCCGTTTGGATTGAGTTGGCTTTGCTCCATAAACTGGATAGCTGTCACAAACGTTACCGCGCTGACCGAGCCGTAGGATGCGGCAACCGCAGCAGCATCAAACTTCGCAATCCGGTCTTTTAAGAACCAATAGCCGAGGATTGGAACCAGAAATGCCATTGTCAACGCAATCATGAGACTCAATGCAATTTCAGGGTTGAGCCCTGTTTTTGCTAGGGCAAAACCCCCTTTAAGACCCAGGGCCATCAATAAATAAAGCGATAAGAATTTGGCAATGGAGCGGGGGATTTCCAGATTTGAGCGGATTAATCCGGCAAAGCAGCCGAAGACGAAAAATAAGATGGCAGGATCGAGTAAGTTTTGCATGCATTCTCCTAAAAGTTGACCCATCATAGGAGACACCATATATAAAGTAAAATCGATATTTATGTGTTTATATATAGATAAAAATCTATGCATGTAAGTTTCCGACAACTCCGCTTATTTCTTGCCTTGGCGGAGACGGGGAGTGTCAGCGGCGCAGCCAAGCGGAGTCATGTCACCCAGCCCACGGCGTCCATGCAACTGAAAGAACTCAGTGAGCAAATTGGCGAACCCTTATTTGAAGTCATCTCCCGAAAAGTTCACCTGACCTACGCCGGGGAGCGTTTGACCAAATCGGCGCGGGCCATGTTTGATGAATGGCAAAGCTTTGAGCAGGAGATGGCGCTCATGAAAGGGCTTATCAAGGGGCGTTTGAAAGTAGCCGCAGTTAGTACGGCGAAGTACTTCATTCCCCAGATGTTGGGTGATTTTTGTAAATCGCATCCCGATATTGAGATCGCCTTCGAGGTGCTTAATCGCGATGGGGTAGTCCAACGTCTAGAAAATAATCAGGATGATCTTTACATTATGTCGATGCCACCATTACATTTAGAGATCGAGGATGAAATTTTTATGTCCAACCCAATCGCGATCATCGCACCCAAGAATCATCCCTTAGCAAACAAGAAAAATCTCGAACTAAAAGATCTCAAGCATGAGAAGTTTGTAATGCGGGAGCGGGGCTCGGGAACGCGGATGACGGTTGATGCGTATTTTCGGAAGAGGCACTTCAACCCCACGATACGATTGGAACTGGGAACGAATGAGGCGGTTCGCAACTCAGTTGCTGCCAATCTTGGCATTGCTGCATTATCGATGCATTCCCTGGGGGATCGTATCAACCGGGACATTACAGTCCTCAAGGTGCGGGATTTTCCATTGCTATCCCACTGGCACATTGTTAGCTTAAAAGGAAAAAAATTATCGCCATTGGCCGTGAGTTTCAAGGCTCACTTACTTGAACGGCTTAAGACTCATAAAAAAAGCCACCCTGAGGGTGGCGTTTAAACGGAGACATACTGCATGCACTTGCTTTAGTCAGCATGTACTTGACTAAACGTATTCAGTATAGTTCTCTACACCCAATCTGGATAGAGGGTAAACACTTATTATTAATAATTTCTATGAATGTTTGACTTCGAATACAAATGGCCCCGAAGGGCCATTTGTGCAACAAATCACTCGGTTGACCGAGATTTATCTGTTGTTCTGCTCTGCAAAAATATCCTTCTTATAGTTCTCGGGTACAAAAATCATACCGATTACAAAGGTTCCCACAGCAATCACGATGGGGTACCACAATCCATAGTAGGGATCTCCGGATTGGGCAATCATGGCAAATGCGGTTGCTGGCATTAATCCACCAAACCAGCCATTGCCAATGTGATAGGGCAGGGACATGCCGGTGTAGCGAATGCGTGTTGGGAATAGTTCAACTAGAGCTGCCGCGATTGGCCCATAAACCATCGTTACCAAGATGACTAAATAGGTCAAGATAAGAACGATGGGGAAAGCCTGTGCTGTGAAAATATCAAAAAAGCCATTCAATTTGATAATTCCTGGCGTTGGTTTTCCGGGAACGGGGTAACCTGCTTCCGCTAATGCATCATTCACAGCCTTGTTAAACGCTGCTGGAACAGCTTTTACATCATCACCTGTTAACTTTTTGGCTTCATAGCTTGTGATTTCTGTATCGCCAATCTTGACCCTTGCTGGGATCGCATCGGGCGCATATTCAACCGAATAGTTGACGGAGCTGCGTGCTAAAAGAGCCTTGGTAACGTCGCATGAATTTGCAAATTTTGCAGTTCCGGTTGGGTTGAACTGAAACGAGCAATCATTTTTATCAGCGATAACAATTACCTTGGTGTTTTGCTGTGCCGAGCTCAGCGCAGGATTGGCGAGCGCAGTGAGTGACTTAAATACTGGGAAATAGGTCACGGCAGCAATTAAGCAGCCAGCCAAAATGATTTT
This sequence comes from Polynucleobacter sp. HIN11, assembly GCF_030297675.1. Classification (NCBI taxonomy): domain Bacteria; kingdom Pseudomonadati; phylum Pseudomonadota; class Betaproteobacteria; order Burkholderiales; family Burkholderiaceae; genus Polynucleobacter; species Polynucleobacter sp. HIN11. The sequence goes on along the minus strand of NZ_AP028142.1, from coordinate 1,049,902 downwards.
CTTACGCCCGATTCGGTCGGAAAGTGATCCAAATACCACAAATCCTCCGGTACCAAAAATCAAGGCCCAAGCAATCAAAACGTTGGCACTGAACATATCAACCCGCAAAATGGTTTGCAGATAGAAGAGGGCATAAAACTGGCCGGTATACCAAACCACAGCTTGGCCAGCAACGAGACCAAGCAGCGCAATCACTGCAAATTTACCGTTCTTCCAGTTACCAAACGCCTCAGAAATTGGCGCTTTGGATTGCGTGCCTTCCTCTTTCATTTTCTTAAAGGCTGGCGATTCTTCCATTTGTAAACGAATCCAAATCGATATACCTAAGAGGAAAATGGAGAGTAGAAATGGAATACGCCATCCCCATGCTTTAAACGCATCTTCGCCCACATATGTGCGGACACCCAAAATCACCATTAAGGAGAGAAGGAGCCCAAGGGTTGCGGTTGTCTGAATCCATGATGTGAAGTAGCCACGACGTCCATTGGGCGCATGTTCAGCAACATAAACAACTGCACCACCATATTCACCGCCGAGTGCTAGACCTTGCAGCATACGAAGTGCGATTAAGGTAACTGGGGCCAGCCAACCAATTGTTTCATAGCTGGGTAATAGGCCAACTACAAAGGTCGAAATACCCATGATCAGGATTGTGATTAGGAAGGTGTATTTGCGACCCACAAGATCGCCTAAACGACCAAACACTAGTGCGCCGAAGGGGCGAACCAAGAATCCAGCAGCAAAAGCGAGTAAAGCAAATACATTACGCGTTGCCTCTGGAAAGGAAGAAAAGAATTGTGCACCGATGATGGCTGCTAGAGAGCCGTATAAATAAAAGTCATACCACTCGAAAATAGTTCCCGCGGATGAGGCGAGAATAACTTTTCGCTCTTCCTTGGTCATCGGGCGCTTGCGTTCTACAGGCGCGGTTGCTGTGGACATACACTTCTCCTATCAGGTTAAGGAGTCCTCATTTTAAATAGAAAATATTAATAAATATTATTAATAAAGTTGGGGTTTTCCCTCTATCTACGGGGAATAATTTATGGAAAACTAGCTACACCCCATGATTGCACATGGCGGTGAATTAATTGCATTACAGTTTGTCCTTGGTGGAGTGGGCTACCTCCGCGGTAGCCCACTTTTTATGCCGGCTGAGTCGGCAGCGGCGGTAGCGAACGGTCAGACTAAATCGTTTTTGCGGATAAGCGCTTTTTAATCTTCTTAAAGAGGCGATTGCAGAAAAGCAAAAGGTATAAAAAGACAAAAGATCCCAATACATTGGCTGCAAAAATCATGGTGACGTGATCAATCCCAAACTCGTGATCAACGAAGAACCAGTACACATTTTTGAACAGCGCCGAGATGAATGAATGCAGGAAAACGATGTAACACAGTTGCACGAAATTGACATCATCAAAATCATCATCTTTATCAAAGGCACTTTGCCAAAATCGATAGGCAATCATCGGCGCAATGGATAACAGAAAACCCAGTATCAGGGCGTCTGCCTCGGAACTCCCCCGAAGAAAAATACCACCCACGGCATAACCGAAAAATAAGCCAAAGAAGCCAAGCCAGCCAAATAAGATGATGGCCACCAGTCTTAAGCCTGCTAACCAATAAATGAAATATGAGTATTGGGCAATTTCTGGAAATCCCAAATAGCCCTGATCTAGGGCTTCAAGGGCGACCCAAATCGCTGCGATACCGCAAACAATCAACCCGTTTTTGATGGCATTCCCCATTGCAACCATTCATAACAATTATTACAATATTCTATGATAGTATCGAATCATTATTAAAGAGACATTTTGGTTTTATGGCACAAAAAAGAACCGCTCTGCAAAATGCGTATTTTCGATTCAACAAGCTTATGGAGACGCTTGAGCAGGGCCCTGCTTTCCCCAAATTAGATGACCTTGAGAAAAAGCTGCTCGACTCCATTGCGGAAGCTTCGTTTGCGGGTAAGCCATACCTGGTTTCCGATGTTATCTTCGCCAATCAAATTGGCTCGCCTGCTACCCTGAGTAGACGTCTAAACAGTTTGGTTGAAAAAGAACTCATTGTTTATGCAATTGGGGATGATAGCCGTAAGAAATTCTTAGAGCTCACCCCAAAGTCCAAAAAATATTTTGCAAAGCTGGAAGAGCTTATTCTGATGGCAGGCTCGAAGCGCTCAAAGAGTTAACGCACTCGCTAGGTCCCTAGCCGAGTCCTCTTCATGGGTCTTCCCCTTTGTGGTTTGTTTTTAGAGACTGATGAACACGACGCACAATTAGCTGGTGGTCAATTCAATGGGAGCTTAACCAATGTCCAAACCATTCACCCATCAAAATCGTCGTCAATGGATGAAGCTCGGCCTTGGGTCAGCCTCCATCTTGGCGCTCGGAGCTACTTCACCTGCAGAGGCGGCAAAGCCGAAGACGCCGTTTCAGGTGGAACCGATTTATATACCGATTGCCAATAGTGCGGAGCAATTTCCGGTTCGTCGCATTTACTGTATTGGCCGAAATTATGCGGCCCACGCGCGTGAGATGGGTTCTGATCCAACCCGAGAGCCACCATTCTTTTTTCAAAAACCGACCGATGCTATCCAGTATGTTGCCCCCAACAAAGTGGTTGATCATCCATACCCAACTTTAACCAAGAACTATCACTATGAGGTGGAATTAGTTGCTGCTTTAAAAACGGGCGGCAAGAACATTTCTCTTGATAAAGCCCTCGACCATGTGTATGGATATGCACTTGGCTTGGATATGACCCGCCGGGACTTGCAGCGCTTTATGGGCGATCAAAAGAAGCCTTGGGAAATTGGCAAGTCATTTGATCATTCGGCGCCGATTGGGCCGATATTTCCGGTGAGCAAAATTGGTCATCAGAAGAGCGGTGCCATCTCTTTATCAGTGAATGGTGAGATACGCCAAAAGGCAAACTTAAATCAGATGATTTGGTCGGTTGCGGAACAAATCATGAAACTATCGGAAGCCAATGAGCTCTTTCCGGGGGACATCATTTACTCCGGAACCCCAGAGAATGTCGGCCCCGTTGTTCGGGGGGATATTGTGCGCTGTATGTTGGATGGGTTTCCTGATCTGGTCATCAAAATCGTTTAGGAGTTTGGTCTCATAACTGTTTATCATTTGTCATTGACAAGTATTTAATCCATCAAAGCGATTGACAAATGAAAATCCTCAAGCGATGTTTTAGTATTTACATCCTTTTAATCGCGACCAACGTATTTGCTAATACCGCCAGCGTCTATTTCAATGGCGACATCTTGACGATGGAGGGTGAGCAACCACAGTATGTTGAGGCAGTTGTAGTGAGGGGTAAGACAATCGCATACGTTGGTAACTTGCGAGATGCACTAAATGCGGCGGGTACCAATCCAGTCTTGCATGATTTAAAAGGTCAAACATTGATGCCGGGCTTTATCGATGCCTGGGGGCACTTTACCTTGATCGCTCAAAATACTTTGGCCGTTAACCTGGGCTATTTTTCAAAAAATCCACCCAGCACCACAAAGCAGTTAATCGATCGCTTAAAAGCAGAGGCTCGACCATTCAATGGTTGGATTATTGGTGCCGAGTACGCAGATGCTTTTCTAACCGATGGCCCTTTAACGATTACGCAGTTGGATAAAGTATTTCCAAATCAACCGGTATTTATTAACAATATTTCCACATTGACGGGGATAGTTAATTCGGCAGGCCTCAAAAAGTTAGGCATTACCAAAGCCACAAAAGTTACACAAGGAATGATTCCCGTTGATCCAAAGACCGGAAAACTCACGGGGGAGTTAATTGGCATTCCCAATGTAGAGGCAACTGCTAAGGTATTTGGTAAGTATTCTGAGGATTTAATTTTGGAGACCTATCGTAAGGCCGAAATGATTTATGCCTCAAATGGATTCACCACAGCACAAAGTTATGAGACGACCGTAGACGATATTCGTAACATGCGCCAAGCAGTAGACCGTAATTTGATTCGCTTAGATTTGATTGCTTTACCAACCTATGATGTAGTTGATCAATTGCTAGCAAGTAATAAAAGTTACCCATTTGGTATCTATACCAAGGGTGATGGGGGCTTCAAAGTCGCCGGGATTTTAGTATCCACGGATGGTGCTCCTCAATTGCGCCTTGCTTATTTCTCAAAACCCTATGCTGATACCGTTGGCGTGCCAAAAGGATGGCGGGGGATGGCGATTGTGTCGCAAGACGTTGTGGATCGTTATGCAAAGCTTGCGTATCAAAAGAATATTCAGTATTTCGGGTATTCGAATGGTGACGCTGGAATTGATATGACCCTTTTGGCAATATCAAAAGCAATTCGAGAGACAGGCATTACAGAAGACCGTCGTACCGCCATTGCCCACTCCTTTTTTATTCGTGATGATCAATTGGATCAGTACAAAGCCAATAAGATTCTTCCTCAATTTATGCCAAACCACATTTGGATGTATGGCGATGTATACCGAAAAATTTTAGGAGAGGAGAGGGCTCGCTCAATGGTTCCCCTCAACTCAGCCCGAGCAAAGGGTATGCAGTTTGGTATTCATAATGACACCCCATCGTCTGGTCCTAGCGCCTTATTTACCATTTGGACCTCAGTTAATCGAGTTACCTACTCTGGGACAATCTTAGGGCCTGAGCAAGGCATCGATCCCTATTTTGCTCTCCGTGGTTTCACATCGGTTGCGGCATATCAATACAAAGAAGAGGCCTCAAAGGGCAGTATTACAACGGGTAAGTTAGCGGATTTGGTTGTTCTCGATCGGAATCCCTTAAAAGTGAAGCCAATGGAAATTAAAGATATTCAGGTTGTAAAGACTATCAAGAATGGTCAAGATTTGTACGTTCGCCCTTAGTCTTTAATGACTCGGTATTTCTTAATTAAGTAATTTTATTGATTGCTTTATAACAATGCGCCGCGCGCCGCTACAGGCCAGATCGCTTCGACTCGATCTCCGCGAATCGCAATTAACTCATCGTAGAGATTAACGGTAGGGTCACAGTGCCCAGGAACAAGCATCACATAGTCGCCAAGCTTGAGGGTGCAATCGGGCGTGAGCTCCAGAACCCCATGCTCATCGGAGGCCTTCAAATATTTGGCATCGGTACGTTGCCAAACCACTGGCATCCCTGAGTCCACACTCGACGCTTTCAAGCCGGCATCGACTACTGCGCGATTAGCGCTTGGATGACTGAGAACAGCAGTCTTCACAAATAAGGCATGCTCAAAGGGCAGATCGCTGGGATCGCGTTGATTGGTTGCGTAATCACGGTCCATCAAGATGTAAGAACCCGCTTGTACTTCATTAAATAGCTTGGAGTGACTCTCGAGCATGACCGAGCCGGTACCTGCGCCCGAGATACGTTCCACCCGAATCCCCGCTCCTTCAATCGCTGCTTTGGCAGCGGCTGCCTTGGCACAGACCGTCGCAATCGCTTGTTGGCGCTCCTCAGGTAGCCGGTAGTGCTGGGCGCTACCGTGATAACACTGCAGGCCCATAAAGTTTAAGTAGGGCGTATCATTAATTTGTTGAGCCATTGCGACCGCACGCTCAATTGATACTACACCGCAGCGACCCATACCCACATCAATCTCAAGATAGACATCAATCGATACTTGACGCTCTGCGCTAGCACGTGCAAAAGCACTAATTTGATCTTCGTGGTCAACGAGCACACCAATTCGTGCACGCGCAGCCAAGTCAAGCGCATGCGCCACTTTTTTCTCGCCCACCACTTGATTGGTAATTAAGATATCCGATACGCCAGCATCGACAAAGACTGCTGCCTCACTGACTTTCTGGCAGCAGATACCCACTGCACCCAACTGAATCTGACGTAAGGCAATTTCCGGGCACTTATGACTCTTGGCGTGAGGGCGTAAGCGCACCCCAGCACTCGAGACTGCATCTTGTAAGCGCTTCATATTGCGCTCAAACGCATCAAGATCCAGAACTAAAGCAGGGGTATCAATTTGATCAATGTGATCACCGACGCGTGCCGCTTTCCAGGGTGCCATGTCTCTCTATTCCGTATCGAATTGTATTTATTTAATCTTGTAACGCGCTACGAAAGTATTCTAGAGTAGATCATAAGCGCCAACTGATTACATCCTTATCTGCTCATATCAACTGTTGGGCAAACTTCTTTGTTGGTCGAATTTGTTTGCCACTCTTTGAAACACGCGCTATTCATATCTAGCGTTAATGGAACCGCTTGATCCCAGCGACGACTAGCAATCAAGCGCTCTTGGTCCATAAAGACTGTTTTGTTCACATGGGTTGTAAAGTTCACAAGATGGGCCATCTCTTGGTCTGGAGCAATATTGGGTGGGTAATATCCAACTTCCGGAGCAGATGAGTAGACCGCACTTTGACCAACTGCTCGTTGATCGCCGCGAATGAAGTTAGAAACTAAGGTATACGCTTGCGCATATTTGGCAATGTTGTACCACATAGACATTCCGCGATTACTCGCATCCTGAACAACGCCCTTAGGGATATCAACCACTGAGCCATATTCCTTTTGGTTATAACTGGTAGGTACCAAAATTAAGTCAGCACGATAAATACCGTACATTTGGGTGATCTCTGGAATGCGAACTTCATCATTAAGCATCACAGCGACATTGCCAAAATTAGGAGTAGAGAAAACTGGTAGTTCATTTCCAGCACTTGCCCATACCTTTTCTGAATCGTTTAGATGAGACTTGCGGTAGATGCCAACTTGTTTACCGCTCCCATTAAATAAAATAGCAGTCTGAAAGTACTGATTACCCCTTTTTTCGGGCATCGAGAATAGGACATAGGTTTGATACTTCTTGGCTAAGCCAGCGGCGAGTTGATAGCTCTTACCATTGAGCTCCTCCGCATATTGAGCGACCGTATTTTTGTTAAGGGTAACAGGCCCTAAAAATGAATTAAAAGGGAGAACGGTGAGATTAAATACCCCAGTGCGTTGTTTTAAAAGTTGCTCAACCTTTTTAAAGTTAGCATCGACATCACCTGTTTTTGGTTCATACTGAACGAGGACAGCTGCAACTTGGCGTGATTGATAGGTCGCGTTGCCATCATCGGGATAGCGGTAATTATTGAGATCTTGATAAAGTTCTGGACGACGATGCTTTAGCCAATAGTTTTTTTGTTCACTTTGCTTGCTGAGGTTCAGCGTTGCATATACGGTTTGAGGCTTGGTCGGATTGGCTACTGTCGATAATGGCGCTGAAATCAAGCGTTTACCAGTGTTATCCCAAATTGATGAGGATCCATCGAAGGTTACAAAAGCCATGCCCGGAAGACCTTCTGAGCGCGTAGAATTTGTTGAAATTACATTGGTTCCCATCCAACTCACTGCTGTTGAAATATTAGCCATGGTTGAGTGATTGGTATAGCTGGCAGTAAAGATACTGGGTATTTTGTTTGAGCCAATCGGTTGCGCCACGATATCAGCACCACGCAATACTGGTAATAAAAGATTTTGAATATTGGTATCGTCAAAGCAAATCACTAGACCAATCTTGCCAATATCCGTTTTAAATACTGGAAAGCCGAGATTGCCTGGTGAGGCAACCATGCCCTCGCCAGTCGCTAAATTATTCTTGTGGTACTTTCCAATATAGCCATTCGGTCCAATGAGAACCGCGGCGTTGTAGATCTTATTGGTAATGGGGTTCTTTTCATACATACCGACTACAACATAGGCATTAAACTGTTTGGTAACTTTTGAGATGGCTTCTGTTGTTTTGCCTGGAACGGTATCAGCGTATGGCATTAGTGCCTTGGTATCTTGATACAAAAAGCCAGTTGTAGCACCTTCAGGTAGAACCATCAACTTGGCACCATTTTTAGCGGCCACAGTTAATGCATCCACAATACCAGGTAAATTTGCTTCAAAGCCAGGCGACTTAGCTGCAAACTCTACAGCGGCTACTTTAATTTCCTTCGCACAAATAGCGAAGGGCATTAGAAGTGAAATAGCGAGGAGGGATTTAATGAATTTCATGATGGATTCAATAAAGTTGATATCAAAATAAATATTAATGGTGACAGCGGGTCAAAGCTTTTTTTACCCATACATCTTCTTGCCAGCCACCCAGGTTTGTGAGGCTTTAATGGCACCGACTTTATCTGGGCTAGTGGTGAATGGGTCACCATCGAGGAGAGTGAGGTCAGCATCTTTGCCTACCTCTAGTGTGCCTAAGGAATCTCCTAAACCAATTTGTCGTGCCGCATGCATGCTAATCGCACGCATTGCATGTTGGATATCGACTCGTTGATCAGCGCCGATCACAGAGTTATCGACAATACAACGGCGCATCAGCTGAATCTCCACATGCCGCATGGGATTAAGTGGCATACCAGCCGCTGGGTTATCGGAGTGTACGGTGTAGTTCAGCTTTGCCTTGGCGGCCGCTCCAAAGGGCACCATAAAACCAGCTCTAGGATTACCAAAAATCTGATCACGGTAGGCATTGCCGTACAGGTAAATGAAGTCGGTCATAAAACTGGGTTCATAACCGAGGCGCTTCATTCGATCAATTTGATCTTGCCTTGCCATCGTAGCGTGCTCGACACGAATTAGACCGGTCGATGGGTTGGCGCCATAGACAGTTTCTAAGGCATCTAGATATTGCTGGACAGCCGCATCGCCTTGGCAGTGTGCCAGCATAGTCCAACCAGCTGCTTTGGCATTCTTACAAATCTCGACCATTTGCTCGGATTTATAACCCCCAGTTCCTCGCCGGTTGGTATTGAGATAAGGCTTGGTTTGCCATGCCGTCTCGGCTTGATTCGATCCATCGGACCAGACTTTCATGCCATAGAGCGAGAATCGACTATTCGGAATCACGCGGGCTTTGTGAGAGGGACCTAAGCTAGCAAACGCCTTGCTGTGCTCGACATCGACGCTACTAAAGCTCGCACTTAGGCGAATCGGTAAGACATTGGATAGTTTGGCTAGACCCTCAATCCACTCGGGCTTCACAGTCCCCGGCTCATGTAAGGCTGTAAAGCCAGCCGCCGCAGCCTTATTGGCATATGCGATCACTGCTTTTTCTAAAATCTCAGGAGTTGGTTTGGCAATCGCATGATCCAGCACTTTCATGAGGGCAGGCTGGTTATAAATCATGCCATTGAGCTTGCCATTACTACCTCGACCAAAAAAGCCACCGCCTGGGAGTGGCCCGATACTTTCGGTTACTCCAGCTTTGGAGAAAGCTAAGCTATTGGCTGCGCCTACGTGACCGTTGACATAGATGATGTAGATGGGATGGGTTTTAGAGATAGCATCAAGTTCTGTGAGCGACCAATCGCCACCTTGGAGCAAGTTATCGTAGAAACCAAACACGAGCCATTGACCAGCGGGGGTGCTAGCCACTCTGGATTTGATCATGGCAGCGACATCGGCTTTGGTTTTGTATTGGGCAAAACCAGCATTAATTAGTAATAAATCAAAGAGACTACTCAGAACCGTATGATTATGGGGATCAATCAAGCCTGGCACTAAGGTGCGGCCCTGAAGGTCCACAACCGAAGTAGACGCACTTGCAGTGCGCATTACATCCGAAACCGATCCCAAGCTCAGAATTTTGCCGCCACCAATAGCCAGCGCCTCAACCCGTTTATTGTCACCAGCGATCGGATAAATGGGACCATTGCGAAAAATGACCTCGATGGGTTGGTTACCCTGGGGGACCGAGGGCGCAGCATAGGCTGCAGCGCTTGAGGCAAGTAGGGCACTAGAGTACTTTAAGAATCGGCGACGATCACCCGAAATACCCGAGGTGAGATGTTCGGAGATTACTGTGGAAATACACCATTGGCACATATCGATAACCTTTGTTATTGGACCGCTTGATATGACTAGTAAAAAATGATTTGACTATTTTTTTGTCTAATATAATTTACATTTTTAATCCATCATTAAAAAACATGATCTTTATGAAATCAACCTCTTTCAACCTTTTTCGTCACCCCTTACATGCGATGTTGGCAACCCTCTGTCTCCTGGGGTTCGGTACAGCATCTGCAAATACCGAGAATCCGATTCCCGCCGTTGCTGATCAATGGCGCTTTGAGGTAACCCCTTATCTATGGGCGCCAGGAATCAAAGGTACGATGGGTTTTGATAATGGTCTAGCCCGATCAGCAGACTTCAACTCGAGTAATGTTCTAAGTAATCTAAAGTCTGGCGGCATGATTGCTGCCGAAGCGCACTATGGCAGGTGGGGAATTATGGGTGATCTAGTATCAGCCACTCTTCAAAACTCAGGCTCTATTCCAGTGGCGGGGGGCACTGCTACGGTGGCTGACAAAATAACCTTGCAGCAAACCATCTTGACTGGGGCTGCCACATACACCTTAGTCAACTCTAAAGATGCCTATGTGGATGCTTTATTGGGCGTTCGTGCCATTGATGTCACTGCGACATTAAGTGGCAATCTAGTTGGCACCTCCGAAAAAGAGACGATTTCGAAGACGACATCGACGGTTGACCCGATTATTGGTGCCAAAGGGCGTTACCGCATCGCTGATTCGAGTTGGTATGTCCCGTTCTATGGCGATATCGGTAGCGGCGGCGGTACAACCAATATTACTTGGCAAGCGATGGTGGGTGTGGGTAAATCCTTTGGTAAGTTAATTGATGCCTCATTGAGCTATCGTGCTTTGTACTACGACATGAAAGCCGGCGGCGTCTTACAAAAGACTACGATGCAAGGTCCACAGCTTGCAATCACCTTTAAATTCTGATTCCTAGAACTTTTCTATGACAATCACAAGAATCGTTGGCGCGGCACTCGTGATGAGTGCAATATCTAGTGCTGTAATTGCACAGCAGGCCACGCCGAGTGCTCCCGCAGTACCAACAGGTGGTATTGATACGGTAGCGATTGCCAAGAAATTGGCAAACCCGATCGCAAATATGATCTCGGTACAAACACAGTATGAGTACAGTCGTGGAGTCGGCGTCAATCAAGCCGGCTCTGAACAAAGTTTGTTATTTCAACCTGTTTTGCCGTTTGACTTAGGCGGTGGAGATACCTTCATTGTGCGCCCGATCGTGGCCGGCGTTCGTGAAGTGAGCGTGCAGGGGCCCAGTGGTTCGCCATTTTCTGGTTCTGGAATTGCCAGTGTTACTGTGGAATCTTTCTATGCGCCCAATACCAATTCCTCTTGGATTTGGGGCGTTGGTCCTTATGCTATTTCACCTTCTGGTAATAGCGGCAAGTTTGGTTCGCAACAGACTGGATTGGGTGTTACTGGGGTAGTGCTTAATCGCAAAGGTCCTTGGACTTATGGCTTACTTGGCTACCAATCCTGGGAGGTGGGCGGCAACCCCACCTTCGGTACTCAAAACAATTTATATGGCCAACCCTTTGTAGCCTACACCACCAAAGATGCTTGGACCTTCTCTACCAATATGGAGGCGCTTTACAACTACGACACCCGCCGCACTTCTAATCCACTCTACGCTGGAGTATCGAAAGTAGCGGTCATCGGCGGTCTACCATTCTCTTTCGGTGCAGGCCCCATGTATTACGTCAGTAATACCCCAGGCGGTCCATCCGGTTGGGGTGCTAGAGCAACGGTGACACTGATTATTTTGAAGTAATTTCCTCAACTACTTGCAGTAGATTAATTTTTGTAAAGGATTTCTCGTGAAAAAACTTTTCTTTGCCTTGGCAACTGCTTCTTTATTGAATGTTAGTTTTTCTGCTGCGTATGCTAGTCCTCCGGTGCCACCTTTTTATGCCGATGTCATGAAAATGGCGCCCGAAGGTAAATTGGGTCAAGTGATTAAGCAGGAAAAAATAGCAACCCCAGTAAAAGGTGCGCAAGCGTGGAAGATCGCCTATATTTCATCGGATATTGCAGGGCGCAAAACGATTTCAACCGGTTTGATCGTTGCACCTGTCGCCCCAGCGCCAGCAGGTGGGCGACCTATTCTGTCATGGGCACATGGCACCACTGGGGCCGCTCAAAACTGCGGACCATCCCAAATTATTAATCCTGCGGTGCCATTAAATGAGTATTTCTTGCTTGGTGGAAATTCATGGACCGATTACGGAATCCCAGCTGTTGAAGAGTTTATCAATGAGGGTTACATCATTGTTGCAACTGACTACCAAGGGCTTGGTGGTGGTGGTAGACATCAATATAGTGTTGCAGCTACGAATGGTATGGATACTATTAACGCCGCCCGTGCCGCAGGTTCGATCAAAGAATTGGGCGCCAACAAGAAGACTGTTTTCTATGGTTGGTCACAAGGTGGTGGCGCAGTGATTGCCGCTGCGGGTATGGCTGATTACGTTAAGCAAACCGGAACGGTATTTGATAATTTAGATGTGGTTGGATTCGTTGCTTTAGCTCCTCAGGATATTTCAATTCTTGCTCCCGCAGGTAAATTGGACCAGGCTAGTGCGGATAAGTACTTTCAAGACTCCCAAAAGATGTTTACGGATAGCGTTTTTAACTTTACCCATGCCACGATGTACTATTGGGGAACTCAGGCAGCCTTTCCCAATCTCAAGCTAACCGATGTCTTTACAGAAGAGGGCGCTAAAGTTGCCAATGAGATTTATAGTAATAAGTGTATGCATGTCGCAGCGGATACCTTTAACTTTCTTTATAGCTCTAATTATCGAAACCTACTCAAGCAAAAACCGACTAATACGTTAGCTTGGACTGAGGCAATGGTGAAAGGCGGAGTACCAGCAGCAAAGCCTGTTGCCCCTGTACAAATCTACTTTGGTAATAAAGACACTGCAGTTCCGCCGATGATGCACAAGCTCTATCAAGATCAGGTATGTAAATTAGGCGGTAATGTAGGTAGAATGCAATTGCCTGGTGAGCAGTCTCATTTCACAACCCCGGGATCTTCAAAACCCTTTTATGTTTCTTGGGTCAAAGATCGGATTGCCGGTAAGCCCTTGGCTAATGCGTGTTCTGCAAAATAATGATTTAAAGAAATTAAGGACTGATCATGGTCTCTAAAACCCAAACCGTAGTTGAGTATGTTGTTAATCGTCTGGCGGATTTAGGTATTGATCGAGTTTTTGGGGTACCTGGAGACTATGCGTTTCCTTTTGATGATGCTATTGAGAAATGTGGCCGCCTGCAATGGATTGCATGTGCCAACGAGTTGAATGCTGCATATGCTGCTGATGGTTATGCACGTATCTATGGCGCTTCTATTCTGTCGACCACCTATGGAGTTGGGGAGTTAAGCGCCATTAATGGCGTCATGGGCGCTAAGTCACAACGCTTACCAGTATTCTTCTTAGTTGGTTCTCCGAGTACGCAGATTCAGCGACAAGGTTTGGTTACTCACCACACCTTAGGTGATGGAATCTTTAATAACTTTCAAGCCATTTCCGCATCGGCGTGCTGTGTATCAACCAATCTCACGCCCGATAATGTTATCGATGAAATGGAGCGCGTGATTCGGGAGGCCTTACGCCAGAGCGAGCCTGCTTACATAATTGTCCCCATGGATTTGGCTCTTATGCCAATTATTGGTAATCCTGTAAAGGGTTCACCATTAGCTTCAGTAGGTCGTACCAAGAGCGACCCCGCAAGCCTGGATGCGGCATTAAATTTCATCATGCATAAGGTAAATGCTGCGAAGCAGATCGTTGCATTGCCATCAAATTTAGTAGCCAGTTATGGCTTGCAAGATCAATTTATTGAGTTTTTAAATAAGTCGCAGATGGCTTATGCAACCCCGCCAATGGGTAAAGGGATCATTTCAGAATCTCATCCCAATTATCTTGGTATCTATTGCGGAGTAAGCTCCACTCCCAAAGACTTAAAAGCGGTGGTTGAGGGCGCTGACTTAGTGTTTGATATTGGTGGCTTGATTCCCGAGGACATTAATACGGGAAATTGGACCAATCAGCTTGACCCGGAGAAAACGATTGTGCTGGGTGATCATTTTGTAAAACTTGGAGGGACTATATTTACTGGTGTAGCGCTGGCGGATGTGCTTCAGAGATTAACGGCGCGCATTAATTCAGTTCAAACGGTCCGAACGGCAGAAAAACTTGTAAAGTTCCCAATGGTGGGCACCCCAAGCGACGCGATATGTTCTGCTAATTTCTATCCACGCTTACAAAATATGTTGCGCTCCGGTGATGTGTTGGTTGCTGAAACTGGCACATGCATGCTCTATATGTCCCCGATGCTCTTGCCCGAAGGAGTTGGTTTCCAGACGCAAGCATTATGGGGTTCGATTGGTTGGGCAACCCCGGCAGCTGAAGGTATTTGTATGGCCAATAAAAACGGACGCACGATTATCGTGACTGGTGATGGTTCGCACCAGCTTACCGCTAATGAAATTGGCACAATGGGGCGTTATGGCATTAAACCGATTATTTTTGTTCTGAATAATGCTCTGTATGGTGTAGAGATTGTGGTGAGCGAAACCGGATGGCAATACGATGATTTAGCGAAATGGAATTATGCACAGATTCCTGGGGCAATGGGATGCAGCAATTGGTTTTGTGCCAAGGTATCCACCGTCGCTGAATTGGACTCTGCCATCGATAAGGCTAATTCATATGATGGCGCCTCATACATTGAGGTTATGATTCCAGCATCTGAGAGTCAGCCAGTTCCTATCTCACTGCAAAACCACGTATATAAGGCCAATATCCCAACTATTTCATAGTTTTCTAAATACATCATCCCTTTGATTAAAGGGTGAATGAAAGAGGGCTATGTCACCACGGTTACTGACTGTCAGGGTTTAGGTGGTGTCCGCAATCATCAATAAGAGTGTGAAGGTAATTAATAAAGTATTCAATAATAAGTGTAAGCATTCAAAGGCAGATACACTTAACTTCAACTACAGCAAACTCTCATGAATCTTGCGAAGAAAGCTCCTAGGAATACCTTTGCCTAGATAGAAACATTTTCAAAGGCCAGCATACTGGAGTAAGACTTGTATCGCGAGTCAAAATTTATTTTGGCTCTACTGTTATCACGGCCCCCACCAATCCACAAGCTCTATCAAGTTAAATGTGGAAGCTCGGTGGTAATGTTGGAAGAATGCAGCAACTGGGTGAGCAAAATTATTTTATATCCCATCCAATATCACAACAGTATTACTTGCAATGAATCAAAGAGCGGGTCGCGGGTAAGTCATTAGCCAAGGGTTGTCCCAAAAGTTAACTAATCGATACTCCTTGCTCGTAGATCTTCATTGGTAATGACGAGGGTTTTTTCTTTTGAATTTCTGCGCTTTTAGTATTGATGGTGTGCGATCTCTTGGATTGGTATTATTGTCTTGATGAATTCAATCTTTAAACCCACTGATCGATTACTTTTACTATGCAACGTCGAACCTTTCTGAAAACCTCTGCCTTGGCTGCCTCTGCAATCGCAGGTACTTCCTGCCTAACTCCAGCCCATGCTCAACAAACCGTACCCAAGGGCTTGACTCAAAAAGCTGAGCAGATCTCAGAGAAGATCTTTGGTAACGATGGTTTATCAATTCCAATTGCTACGACACCAAAGGTTTCTGCCTTAGCTAAGGGCCTGGACCGTACGATGGTATTGGGTGGCGGTGGGGAGTATTACATTGCCTGGTATTGCGGATTCTTTCACGGCTTAATGGAAGCTGGCCTTGATATGGCAGGTCTGCCGCAGATGGTGGTGGGAACCTCAGCAGGATCGTATATGGGTTCATCTCTCCTATCGGGGCACTTTGGTCGCCTACGAGGGGAAATGGATTTCTTTGGCGAGTTTCCCAAGATCTTTGCCAAACTTGCACCAACGACTAACCCTAATGCGAGCCAACTCAGAGCGATGGAAATCAATATGAGTGCAACCGATGGCAGCAGTGAAACAAGGCAAGTGATTGGACGAGCTGCACTGGCAGCCGATAACCGTTTGAATAGTTCGCGAGTTGAAGCCCTAGCGGCATTACTCACCGGGGATAGTAAGACCGATTGGCCAACACCCAAAATGTTCACATCATCGATTGATTGCTATACCGGTGAACGGCTAATTGTTGGTCAAGCCAGTGCTAGAAAGAATAAGATTGCATTGGCTCATGCTGTTGCAGCGAGTAGCTCGCTCCCCGGAATCGTGGGACCCACTTTACTTGGCCAGCGTTACGGTATGGACGGTGGAATGTGCTCCAATCCAGCCCATGTTGATGTAGTGGCCGGATCAAAACGTGCTCTAGTGATTACTCTTACCGATGGTGTAACAGGCCCCATTCTGACAAAGATTCCGCATCCGATGGCACAAAATATCAAAGATATTGAGAGTGTTGGCACCAAAGTGAAATGGATTGTGGCGGGAGCGCCGGATGGCATTAATCTAACAGACCCCCGTCAAATTCAACCCGCTCTGCGAGCTGGCTATGAGCGGTCCAAGAGAGAGGCTGCTCAAATTAAGGCCTTTTGGGCCTGAGGTAATCAAAAAATGTACCTAAGAATTGCTTGAGGGGCGAAGGGATTTTGCAGAGTCAGATGCCAAGTTAGCCAGCTTGACTGCTTCAGCTGCCGCTTCAGCTGCACGCTTTGTTGCCGATGCTGCCTCAGCCGATGCCTGAAGCGATGAAGCCTCTGCTTGATGGGCAACTGCAGCAGCCGCCGCTGCTGCTGCCGAGGATGCTGCAGCGGCTGCTTGAATAGCCGCCTCCGCTGAGAACTTGGCAGCCTCGGCCGCCGCTTCAGCCGCAGCAATGACCGATTGACTGGCTGCCTCTCTAGCGGCATTGGCACAGCGCTCGGTCGCGCCTTTGGCATGTTCGGCTGCTAAGCAAGCTTTCTTGGCAGCTTCAGCAGCACTGCTGGTTAGTTCTTTCAGAGAGGCAAGTGCTTTGGTATAGCGCTCATTAACGATCATGTAGCCTTTGCGCAGGTTAATGATCTCAGTCTCATGTGCCACTAATTTGGCATAGATTTTTTCAATATCGTCGTTCATTGTCTCGCTACCATTCCTAAAAAGGGAAAATCAGTTCAGCCATAAAGTAGCGGTAAAAATAATTGGGGCCCAAAAAGCCCGCTGATTTGCCATATCCTGCTTTTGTTCGTAAGAATACATCATTCGCATTGACAGGGCTCGTGAGCGCTAACTCATAGAGTTGTGTAGTTGTACTGGGGCCTTGATCAATGCTTTGCTGCCCTACACCAGCAGTGCCATTGATCATCCAGCCTTGGATACGCTGACGCATCCCCAAGGCCACCATGGATTCGTTATAACTATCTGGGTTGAAGTAGTTGTTCGCGACATTGGTATTGGTATCGCGATACTGGCGGTAGCGCAACTGGGCCGTAATGCCATAATCAGGAATCAGATCGTAAATAATTCTGGCACGCAGGGTGGGGCGGGTATTGGTGTCTGAGAAGTAGAGATTGCCCCCGAACAATACAATGCTTAGCCGCTCCATGACTTGCTGTTCAATGCTAATTCCGCCCATGGTGTAGTAAATACCATTAATCAGAGAGTTTTGGGTTTCTACCCGATCCCGAAACACCATGATCTCTGCCCGCGTAGTGTCAGTCAGCATGGTGGAGTAATTACTGTCAGTCGTCAGCAATTTATAGCCGCCCTCCAAGTTGTAGCCAAGATTAAGGTTATAACCGAGGCCGTTGCGTGGATTAATTTTCTTGGTTACTAACGTATATTGCTCAGCGGTGGAGTTCCAATTACTTTGACTAAAGTAATTGTGTTGGTATTGCAGTCCAGTGTAGTTATCGGCATTCTGATATAGAGGATAGATGCTAGCTTTGTACTTATGAGTTAAAAAGCCCTCACTATCGGACGATACATACACTTCTGGAATTGATATGGCATGTTTTGGCTTGAGAGTTGCATCTTGAGCGCCAACCTGCGTTGTTAGGAGCAATAGGATGAATCCGCCAAGCAGTCTGATCATTTGGTGCCCCAGTGCTTACGAAGATTAAAAATCTCGCTGACATATCCCCAAACACAGGCCGGTTGCAACACCATGCCATAGGCCAAAACATAGAAAATGAAACCAAGATAGTTTTTTCGGATATGAAGATTTTCTTGAACAAACATGGCTTTACTACGGTTATACATCACAATATTGAGTAGAAATGCCATGGGAATTAGGGCAATGGTCATTGGGCCCACGATCCAGTAAATACCGAAGCCAGCAAGGATTAGTCCGGGAATAAAGCCAAAGGTGTAGGCAACATCAATGATTGGGAAGAGGGTGTTCCACCAAATGTAAAGGGTGCTTTTTTGAGCCTTAAAAAGAATGGGCCAATTTTCTTTAAAGGACTCAATCAAACCTCGCGACCAGCGTCGACGTTGATTTACAAATTTCATTAACGTATTTGGGCAGGTTGTGAATGCGCAGGCATTCTCAGCGTGACCTACTCGATAGCCCGCTAGCAGTATTTTCCAGGTCAGCACAATATCTTCACCCACCTTATTTGGCCAGCCCCCAAGGGTCTCAACAGTCTTGCGGTCATAGAGTGAAAAAGCGCCCTGTGCGACTAAGGTTCCCTGAAATAGTGACTGAACCCGCTTTATCGAAGCGATCCCTAAAAAGTAATCCCATTCCTGTGCTTTAGTAATCCAGTTCTCCCGTGAATTCCGAATCAAGATTTCGCCAGCAACTGCGCGAGTGTTGCTAGGATCCGACAAGTAGCGTCCCACGAGGTGACGCAATGCATCTTTTAATAAGTAGGAGTCTGCATCAATTGTGATCACAATATCTGTCGTGCATTCCTTTAGCCCACGATTGAGCGCATTGGCTTTCCCCCCATTTTTTTGTAAATCAATCAACTGGAGCTGGGGATGATCGGGCATAAACCGACTCACGATAGTAGCCGTATCATCTCGGGAGCCATCATTAATCACAATGACATGGACCGCATTGGGATAGTCCTCTTGAAAAATACTATTCAGTGTCGTTGCAATGTCAGAAGCCTCGTTATAGGCTGCAATCAAAATCGTAATGGGAGGGTAGTGCTGTTCCTGTAAGATAGGTGGGCGCTTATCAAGCAGCAAGGAGCTAACCACAAACGCATTCATATAGCCCGGAATAATGGCAATAAATGAGATAAAGAAAATAGCGAGTGGCCAGCCAATAACCTGAGAAAGATCTTGGTACCACGGTAGTGATAACCAAATCGAGATTACCATCCAGGCAAGTGCCGCCATGAGGCAGATCACGTATTTGGCTTTGATTGTTTGATAAGCCATGAATTCAGGTTAACAGGCTGCTTTGGATCTGTATACCAGAGCCTGACTTAATTACGCATGTATGGCGATTTTGATTGACTTATCCATCGAAACTAGTAGTTTTCGGCGTATCATTGACCTTTAATCCAATGAATAGGTAGTCAAGCGTTGGAAAGTCTTAATGATCTGCAGAAGCAAAACTGGGCGCTACTTGCGCACGCGAAGGCATCCTCTGCTTTAGTGCGCTCGAACAACCGGGATGAGCTCATCGAAGGTGTTTGTAATGCAATCGTTAATCAACCACCTTATATACTGGCTTGGGTTGGTCTGGCTATGCAAGACGATCTAAAAACTGTTCAGGTTATTGGTGCGCATGGAGTAGCAGCAGACTATGCCAAGGGTATTGATGTTAAATGGACTGCTGACACATCAGCAGGACAGGGACCCACCGGTCTTTGTATTCAAACCAGTTTGCCTGTTTTGGTTGCGGATTCTGAGAATGACCCTCGCTTTTTACCTTGGCGAGAGCGCTCTAAACTATATGGCATTCGCTCAGTGATTGCTGTTCCAATTAAAGATCATGAACCCCAAGCAATTGGTGCGCTTACGGTCTATGCCAATCTGCCAAATGTGTTTGGTGAGATTGAGGTTCAATTATTTGAGAGTTTGGCTAAGGAAATCGGCTTTGGGCTAGCAGCCATTGAAAAGCAACGCATGCTTGATGAAGAAATCACCAAGCGCGAACAATTAAATACTCAATTAGTTGATTCCTTAAATGCAACCATTGAGGCAATCTCAAAAACAATGGAATGGCGAGACCCCTATACGGCAGGACATCAGAAAAAGGTCGCAGTCTTATCTAGAGCAATCGCACAAAAATTAGGTTGGAGCGAGAAAAAAATTAGAGGCTTATATCTTGCTGCACTAGTTCATGATATCGGGAAGATTGCTACGCCTGCTGAAATTTTAACAAAGCCCTCAATGCTCACAGAAATAGAGATGACTTTAATCAAAGAGCATCCAAAGACCGGATACGACATACTCAAAGATATTCCATTTACATGGCCAATTGCACAAGCGGTTTATCAGCACCATGAGCGCCTTAACGGAAGTGGCTACCCTAATAAATTATCTGGAGACTCAATTATCCCGGAGGCGAAAATATTAGCTGTTGCTGACACGATTGAGGCGATATCCTCTCATCGACCATATCGTCCGGGTTTGGGCTTAGATCGGGCCCTTGAGCAAATCAAAGCAGATGCGGGAATTGGTCTAGACCCTCAGGTTGTCAACGCAGCCTGTACCGTTTTGGCTGATTCAGCATTTCGTCAATTAATGATCATGACTAATGACTGATCTCATCGCCGCTAGTTTATATGCCACTTCTCTGTTATTTCAGATTAGTGCATTCTATTTCTCATTTCAGCTGTTTCGTCGTGCGGGTGTATATCGATTACCTTGTTTATTTTTAATGCTGGGCTTTCTTGCAATTGCATTACGTCAAATTAATTTACTAATTAACACTATTTGGGACAGTGATCCAAATCAACTAGATGCCTTGATTGCTTTAATTACTTCCGGATTATTTATGCTTGGGATGCATTATCTCACTCAGGCTTTTTCTAGTATTGAAATCCAAAGTAGTATTTTCGAGCAAGATGCAAAGGTTGATGCAATGACGGGTGCACTTCGTCGCCAGGAAACGTTTGAACGCTTTGAGCAAGAAATCAATCGAAGTTTTCGTAATCGCCAACCTCTGGCGCTTATCATGATTGATATTGACCACTTCAAGTTTGTGAATGATCGCTACGGACATTTGGTGGGAAATGTAGTGTTAAAAAATTTGGCCATGTCTTGCCAACAAGAATTGCGAGATGTTGATATTTTTGGGCGAGTTGGTGGAGAGGAGTTCTTAGCAATTTTGCCAAATACGCATGAGGATGCTGCGCTAATGATTGCAGAGCGCCTACGAATTCAGATTGAGAATTCTGATCTTGCGCACATTAATAATGAGTCAATTCGAATTACGATTAGTTGCGGAATTGCTATTTTTAAACCAGAAAACGAGTTTGATTTAGTTCATCCAGCCTTAGTGGATAAATATTTTCAGCAAGCTGATTTAGCAATGTATCAGGCTAAGCAGAGAGGGCGAAACCAAAGCGTAGTTTGGTCGGACTCTGAAAGCGCTTAGTTTTATAGCAAATAAGTGATATTACTACTTTAAATAATTTTACATTATGATAAAAACATCGCTAATTTCACCGTGAAATTATTTCAGAAAAATCATACTAGAAAGAATCAATGACCTTATTTCGAAAAATACTCACCATTGCTCTAATAAGCTTTGCCTCGTTATCCTTTGCGAAAGGCAATGCTGACACCATTTTTTATGGCGGCCCGATTGTGACCGTCAATCAGAAAAATGAAGAAGTTCAAGCCTTGGCCGTTCAGGGTGGCAAGATCGTGGCTGTAGGTAACAAAGATGCAGTTACAAAGGACTGGCAATCGAAGACAACTCGGATGGTTGATCTCAAGGGTCAGACCTTGATGCCAGGGTTTGTGGAGCCTCATGTGCACATCATTGTGACCTCGGTCTTTGAGGGCTTGGGACTAAATCTCAGTAATTTCAACTTACCATATGACACCAAAGAGACCTTAATCGCCAAAATGAAGGCGCATCTGAAAAATGTGCCCAAGGGTGGTTGGCTATTTGGTTTTGGTGTCGATCCATCGCGAACTTCTCCATTCATGGCCGAGCTCACCGCAGATGATCTCGACAAGGTCTCCAAAGATGTACCCATCTTTATCGTCAATCAATCTGGTCATATTGGCTACGTAAACCGCAAGGCCTTTGAACTTGCTGGCATTACGGATAAAACCCCAAACCCGAAGGGTGGCGGTATTTATGTAAAAGATGCTAATGGCAAGCTGACTGGTAAGTTAGTTGAGCCACCATCGTACTTGCCATTCATGGCCAAAATGCCTAACCCTTCGGAGGCCGAGTTGACAGCGGCAATCTTGGCAACGATGCGCAAGATGGCTTCGGTTGGCGTGACCACCGCCTCGGAGATGAGTGTGGGCGGTAATTTTGGGGTTGATCAAGAAATCGCCATTTATAAAGGTCTTTTTGCCAAGAATCTGTCACCGATTCGAGTCCGGGGTTATTTGTTTAGTGAGGCAATGCCACCTGGATACAAAACCATTAAGCCGAATGATGGTGATGATCGTTTGCGCTTTATCGGTATCAAATACATCTCGGATGGCTCAACCCAAGGTTTAACCGCCGCGCTGCGCGAGCCCTATACCTATCCGAAGGGAAGTTCTTGGAGTGGGGCACTGAACTTTAAGGATGACGAAATCTACCAATCGATGAAGTCTTACTTTGATCAAGGTTGGCAAATCTCAACCCATTCCAATGGTGATAAAGCAATCGATCAAACGCTCAAAAGCTATACCAAACTGCTCTCTGGTAACTCTAAGCCACAAGATCGACGCTTACGCATCGAGCACTTTACGGTGAACCATCCTGAACAGGTCAAGCAAACCGTGAAACTTGGGGTGATTCCAAGCTTCACCATTGGTCATGTGGATTATTGGGGTTCGGCTTTTTATAACCAGCTTATTGGTGCAGATCGAGCCAAACGCATTGACCCGGCCGGTGAGATCAAGCGGGCTGGCGGCAAGTTCACCTTGCATAGTGATACCCCAGTCTCCAATGTGGGACCACTGAACTACATTACTGAATCGGTTACCCGTATGTGGCAATTACCACCGAGTAAAGCATTGGGTCCTGATCAAGCTATTTCAGTTGATGATGCAATTCGAGCAATCACTATTGACGCTGCCTACCAGATCTTTGCTGATCAATTGGTTGGTAGCCTAGAAGTTGGTAAGCAAGCCGATTTGGTAATTCTGGAAAAGAACCCACGCAAAACCAAGCCTGAAGAGATTCGTAATATCAAAGTAGTTTCGACCTGGATTGATGGCAAGCAAGTCAGTTTGAAGTAATTACTTAAGGATCGAGTTCATGAAGAAAGTCGCATTCTCTTTAATTATGCTTGCAGCCGTTGGTACGGCATACGCTCAAGAATCAAGAACTGATCGTGAGATTGATGAACGTTTTGCAGCTGCAGATAAAAATAAGGATGGCAAGCTCACCTTAGAGGAAGCAAAAGCCGGCATGCCAAGAGTGGCAACCAACTTCCAGCGCATTGATACCCAGAAGAAGGGCTATGTAACCGCCGCAGAAATTAAGGCAATGGCTGATCGTTAATTTTTTGGGTGATTAGCCATCTTTTTTGATTCTTCAGTGCAATTAGCCAGCTAACGGAGGCACCCTGGTGGGCAGCTCTACAATATTGGCTTTTCATTAAGCCTTGAAAGTTGAGCATGTCTGTACCCGACGAACTATCTAAAAACACCCTAGGTAGTTCTGAATCCATCATTATGGGTATTGCAGGAACTGCCCCCGCATTTAGTGTGGCGGTAACCACTGCAGCGATTGTTTCTTCGGTAGGGGAGCTTTCGGTTGGCAGCGTGCTATTTTGCGGGCTCATTATGTTTGGCATTGTCTTAGCCTTCATGAATCTAAGCAAAATTACTGCTAATGCGGGTGCTGCTTATGCATGGGTGGGCCACGTATTTGGACCCAATTGGGGATTTTTTACTGGTTGGGGTCTTTTGGTGGCTTCGGTATGCTTTATGGTATCGGCAACGATTCCTGCCGCTAGCTCCACACTGTTATTAATTGCGCCAAGCTATGTTGAGAATACCCATGCGATTGCAGCTGTTGCAGCGATTTGGCTGACACTAATTACACTTCTGGTGGCTAGGGGAATCAAGCACTCCAGCTATGTACAAATTAGCTTCACAATCATTGAGGCAACTATTTTGATTGCCATTATTTTTGGCGCATTTATTCAATACTGGGATGCCCCGGTGCGCATACCAACGTTGCAGTGGATTTCGCCATTGTCATTCTCTCCAGGACTATTCGCGACAGGCGCTTTAATCGCAATTTTCTTCTTCTGGGGATGGGATGTCACGATGAACCTAAGTGAGGAGAGTAAATCGAGTCAGGGTCATGCATCTGGTGCGGCAAGTACCGGTGCCTTTTGGTCTGTGATCAACATGATTCTCTTTTTCTCGATCATGATGGTAGTGGTCTTGATTGTATTGACGGATGATGAGATTTCAAGTGCCAATACTAATGTCTTATTCGCAGTTGCAAGCAAGCTATTTCCGGAACCATGGAACTATCTTGCTGTCTTTTGCACGATTTTGAGTACAGTTGGAACAATCGAAACCCAAATTCTGCAATTTAGTCGGAGTTTATTCTCGATGTCGCGGGATGGCATGATGCATCCGTCCTATTCAAAAATTCATCCAGAGTGGCAAACGCCATGGATTGCAACCCTGGCAATCTGGGTTTTAGGACTTTTGCTGTTATTTACTTCATCGTATATGCCGACCGTGAAATCGATCCTCTCAAGCTCCATCATGGCGATTGGATTTCAAATTTGTTTCTATATGAGTCTTGCGGGTTTTGCATGTGCTTGGTACTACCGCTCTCAATTATCCAATGGGCCAAGTTATGCAATTGGCTATGTCATTTGGCCATTTCTATCAGCATTATTCATGGTCTTTATTGCGATCTACAGTGCCCAAACTTTTGATTTTCTGACTAATCTCATTGGCTTAGGTGGTCTTGCTCTTGGTTTTATTCCTCTGTATCTCAATCGAATCCGCAATCGTCAACGCAGTTTATCTAACCAATAATCCATTGAGATAATTGAAGGATCAACCCCAGTATCGATGGTTTGGTAACCAACACAATTTTTACTTCAATGCTATTGTTATCACTCTGTCTATAAGAGTGATTTGTCATGAGTTATCAGCTCGTTTGGTTTAAGCGTGATCTGCGTTGGGAGGATCATGCCGCCTTAGCGCATGCTGCAAAGCGCGGACCGATACGCTGTATTTATGTGATTGAGCCGAGCCTCTGGCAGCAGCCCGATATGGCTTTAGGGCATTTTGGGTTTATTGCCGAGTCGCTAAGGGATCTCGATGCAGAACTCCGTAAACATGGTGGTGGCTTGGAGGTGTTTACGGGAGAGATGCTTGAGGTTTTGGAGCGCTTGTGGAAATCCCAGCCTTTTGCTGCAATCCATTCGCATGAGGAGATCGGTAATCAATGGACATATGATCGAGATCGATCCGTGTCGCATTGGTGCGCAGATCATCAGATTGCGTGGCATGAGTATCCGCAGTTTGGCGTAGTGCGTCGCCTTAAAAATCGCAATACCTGGCAGTCGGCTTGGGAGCGTCATATGGCGAGTCCGCCAGAAACAGTCCCAAGACTTTCATTCTGGAATCCCGCGATACCACCTTTGTCAGTAATCAATCCTCCAGTACATCTTCAGTACGATCCCCCAAAGCGTCAACGAGGCGGGCGTAGTCTTGCACTCAAGACCTTGGATGATTTTTTGAGCAATCGCAGCCAACACTACCGCGGCGGTATCTCCTCGCCTTTATCGTCTCCTCAGGCATGCTCAAGGATCTCAACCTATCTTGCCTATGGCTGCCTGAGTATGCGGGAGGTAGTGAGTCGCACCCGCGCCAGAATCACGGAAGAGGGGATTGCAGCAAGGCAAAAAGCGGGCTTGCGAGCGTTTCTGAGTCGACTGTATTGGCACTGCCATTTCATTCAAAAGCTCGAGAGTGAGCCTGAGATTGAGTGGCGCAATATGCACCGCGGCTACGATGGTTTGCGTGAGAATGACTTTCATCATGAGCACTTTGAGGCATTGAAGGCGGCACAAACCGGTTGGCCGATGGTCGATGCTTGTGTAGTGATGCTTCGCGAGACCGGTTGGCTCAACTTTCGGATGCGCGCGATGTTAGTCTCGGTCGCGGCTTACCCGCTATGGCTACATTGGCGACCTGTAGGCGAATGGTTAGCTACCCAGTTTTTGGATTACGAACCTGGGATTCATTGGAGTCAATTGCAAATGCAATCCGGCACTACTGGTATCAATACCACCCGAGTCTATAACCCGATTAAGCAAGCGATGGATCATGATCCTACTGGAGAGTTTGTGCGCACTTGGTTACCAGCGATGCGCAAAGTGCCCGATACCTATCTCTTTGAGCCCTGGAATATGCCCCAAGCTCTGCAAGAGCAACTTGGCATTCGGGTGGGGGTTGAGATTCCGCTACCGATTGTGGATTTGGTGATTGCTACCAAAGAAGCCAAGTCACGCCTGTATGGGCGCCGCCAGCAGGCTGAAGTCAGAATTGCCAAGCAGGCAGTACTAGAAAAGCACGGCTCTCGCAAAACGATGCATCGGACCAGGGCAAAGACCGCTCCCGCAAAGGCACAACTGGGCTTTGACTTCTAATGATCCGCTCCAAATAGTATGGTTGAAAGTGAGGGCGATGAACCCTCTGCATAAAAAAGTGGATTTTGGTATGCTGGATTCATCTTTTTGAAAGCCATCCATGAAATTGATCCCAATCCTCGCCACTGTCTTGAGTAGCTTGTTGCTTGTCACGTCTAGCCCAAGTCTAGCTACGGTTAGCAGCGACCCGATCGCTAAAAGCTGTATTAATCAGCAGCTACGTAATCATCAAAACGTCAAGAACAGAAGCCTCGAGGCCAGTGACTTTAGTAACTACTGTACCTGTGTCGCGCGGGTTGTGCGCAATTTAGCCAATGATCAACAATTGAGTGAGCTTAATTCATTGACTAATCAAACCAAGCCCGAGTGGCTCAAGGTGATCGAGCGTAACGCTCAAAAACAGTGCATGGTAGATCCCAGCGCTAAGCTACAGTCAACTTAAAGCATTTCATCGTGGGTTGTTCAATCTATTGGTTTAGAGCAGACCTACGTCTTCTTGATAACCCCCAGTTTGTAAACGCCTGCCAGAACTCTCAAAACCTCTTACCGATTTTTATACTCCCCCCGCAAGAGCAAACACCTTGGGGATTTGAACGAATCAGTAAAGGACGCCTTGCATGGCTGCACCAGAACCTTCGTGACTTAAGAAACTCACTAGAAGAGAAGGGCTCAACCCTATTCGTTCTGGAGGGTGACCCAAAGAATGTCTTGCCAACGCTTTACACGGAAATTGGTGCTGATGCGCTTTACTGCGAAGTGATCGCCGCGCCGGAAGAAGAGCACGATGTTTTGGAATTGCAAAGAGCAGGACTAAATATACACACCCAATGGCAATCGACGATGCTCGATCCTCAAACCCTGAGTATGGATATTGGCGAGCTACCGGATGTCTTCACTAACTTTCGACAGTGGGTTGAAAAGCGTCACCTCAAGTTTGCCGAGCCAGTAACGATCCCTCAAACGATTCCACCACTGCCATCCAGGTTGCCACCCCAGGATCAAATTCAAGAGAGTGCGGTCACGCTCTTTGTCGACGGTGGTGAGTCTCATGCTCTAAGGCATCTCGAACAATATTGCGAGCGACGCTTACCTGATACCTATAAAGAGACCCGTAATGCCTTAAGTCAATTTGATGCATCGAGTAAGTTCTCACCTTGGTTGGCGGTCGGATCGCTCTCTGCGCGCACGATTGCTGGGCGGATTCATCAATATGAAGAACAATACGGGGCTAATGATGGCATTTATTGGCTTTGGTTTGAGCTGCTCTGGCGTGATTACTTTCGCTTTCTGATGCTTAAATACGGTAAACGCTTGTTTAGACCTATGGGATTGAGTCAACGTGCACCCAACACCTTTGACCCCGAATGCTTTCATCAGTGGTCTACCGGTACTACCGGTGTTGATCTCATTGATGCGGGTATGCGGGAGCTGGCTGAGACGGGTTTTCTATCGAATCGCATGCGCCAAATTGTGGCGAGTCACTGGATCTATGCCATGAACGGCAATTGGCAGGCAGGGGCAGCCTGGTTTGAGTCCTGCTTAATTGACTATGATGTTTATAGCAATCAAGGTAACTGGTTGTATGTTGCGGGTCATGGTACCGACCCAAGGGGTGGTCGAGCGTTTAATGTCGCCAAACAGATTGCGCAATATGATGCAGATGGTTCTTATCGAAAACGCTGGTTGAGTTAAATGACTACTATTAAAAAACGGGTTGCCATCATTGGTGCGGGGATTGCTGGTCTATCCTGTGCCCAAGAATTACAGGCTCATGGCTTTGCAGTGACTCTCTTTGACAAGAGCAAAGGGGTAGGCGGTCGTATGAGCCATCGCTACTTTGGTGATTGGGAAGCCGATCATGGTGCTCAGTACTTCACGGCGCGCGATCCTCTATTCCAGAGAGAAGTTGCTCAGTGGGTGCAAGCTGAGGTTGCCAAACCATGGTCAGGTCGGATTGTGAGCTTCAATCATGGCAATGCCATCGATAAACCCTCGGATGCGACGCGCTATGTCGGTATTCCGGCGATGACCTCGCCAGCCAAACACTTAGCACAGAATTTGAATGTGCTGACCCAACATACGGTAGTGGATCTGCATCGGATTAATGATCTCTGGAAAATCACCACCAAAGAGCATGGCCAACTCGCTGGGGCATTTGAGTATCTCGTACTAGCGATTCCGTCGGTGCAGGCTGAACGCCTGATTGGTCAATACTCAGCATCCTTAAAAGCGATTTGCCAGGAAGTGGTGATGCTGCCCTGTTGGACTCTCTTGGCCTATTTAAAAGAGCCGCTCAATCTTTCTTTTGATGGTGCGTTTGTGGAGGGTAGTTTGTTTTCCTGGTTGGCGCGTGATAACTCCAAGCCCGATCGTCCCATATATGAGACCTGGGTTGCACAAGCGAGTCATGCTTGGTCATCAGAGCATGTAGATCGCACTCAGTTTGAGATCGAGCCCATTTTGATTAAAGCATTTCAGGAGCTGACTTGGGTGGAGCCCGATTTGCACCAAAGCCATTTATGGCGCTATGCCAAACTTGAGGCAGCCAATAAACGAGAGTTTGCCCTTGATCCATCGATTGCAGTGGGCCTGTGTGGGGATTGGTTAAAGAACTCCACCGTGGAAGGAGCTTGGTTGAGTGGCTATCGCCTGGCGGAGCAACTAAAGCAGATTCTCTAATTACCAGGGAATCACTTCGCCACTGTAGGACACAAAGCTTCCAGAGTTCTCGGCACTCACTTTTAATAGAACGGTTAGGATTTCATTGGCGGCTTGTTGAGGGTCGCGACCAATTTCTTCGCCCCGAAACGGTTTGGATAAATTAGAGTTCACGGTACCCGGATGGATCGCAATCAAGGCAACCTTTGGCATGGTGCGTTTGAGCTCAATCGCCGCAGTCTTAATCAACATATTGAGAGCTGCTTTCGAGGATCGGTAGCTATACCAACCTCCTAAACGGTTATCGCTGATGCTGCCCACCTTAGCTGATAGGGTGGCATAAATAGCACCCGCTGGATTTAAGAGCTTCGTGAACTGGCTGATGGTCAGCGCTGGCCCAATTGCGTTTACCAAGAACTGCTCTTGGAGTTGTGCGGCTCGTAGATCTGACAAGCGCTTTTCGGGAGAGATGTTCTGATTATGCAAAACCCCAATGGTGTTAATGATCAGATCAAAGGGCGCATGAACTACTAATTGCTCTGCTGCCAAAGTAATCGAGTTCGGGTGAGCGTAATCGATGGATGGCTCAGATCCACGATGGACCCCGACCACCTCGGCACAGTTGGAATGCATTTGGAGGGCCGATACCAAGGCAGAGCCGATGGTTCCAGAGGAGCCAATTACAAGGGCCCGAAACGGTTTTTGGAGCAAGGACATGCGGCGACTGTACCTGATTTTGTAAATTCGTGTTTAATCCAATGCATGCACACACTGAATCCATCTGAGCTATCGCGTATCGTCGAAATGGCCTGGGAAGACCGCACTCCCTTTGAGGCAATCCATGCGCAATTTCAGTTGAGTGAACCCGAGGTCAAGGCACTTATGCGCAGTGTCCTAAAGCCGAGCTCCTATCGTCTATGGCGCGCGCGAGTCACCGGACGACAAACTAAGCATCGGCAATTGCGCGACCCTGATGTGCAGCGTGCTTATTGTCCAACCCAATACAAACACAAATAAATCGATGAATCCTAATCTCAGTCTTTATCTCGTTTCCGCCATGATCGGCATCATGGTGTTCTTCACCATCGCCGTGGCACCGACGGTATTTAAGGTGCTGCCTCAAGAGTGGGCGAGTAAATATGTACGCAACTTTTTTCCTAAGTACTACGCTTTCCTAGGAGCGGTCTCGATCATTGCCTCCTTCTTGGCGAACGACACGCTTAGCATGGGATTGTTAGTGGGATGCGCAGCCTTATTCTTTATCTCCCTATGGGTTCTTACACCCGCCATTAACCGCGCATCGGATCAAGGGCAGAAGAAGAAATTTGGGATCCTGCACGGCTTGAGCATAGTGATCAACTTTATCCAGCTCGGGAGCTTTGTTTATCTAGTTTGGTGATACAACCGATAATTCCCCTAAAAATAGTCAACCAATTTGTTTTCAGCACATTTAAGAAATTCCTGATAGCGTAGCCCTATTGTCATAAGGAGTATTACGCATGAAACGTATTTTTCTGTTCCTAATTACCAACATTGCCATCATGTTGGTGATCACGATCATCATCAATATCTTTGGCTTGGGCCAAGTCTTGGATGAGCAGGGTGTTGGTCTTGATCTGACCTCGTTACTGATGCTCGCTGGTGTGGTGGGCTTTACGGGATCGTTTATCTCCCTGGCCCTATCTAAAACGATGGCCAAGCACTCCACCGGTGCCTATGTGATTGAGCAACCCCGTAACGAGCAGGAGCAGTGGCTCGTAAATACAGTAGCTCGGCAAGCCAAGGAAGCAGGTATTGGCATGCCCGAGGTGGCAATCTACGACTCACCAGATATCAATGCCTTTGCAACCGGGATGATGCGCGACAGTTCCTTGGTGGCGGTCAGCACTGGCTTATTACGCGGCATGACCCGCGATGAGGCAGAAGCAGTACTGGCCCACGAGGTAAGCCATGTGGCCAATGGTGATATGGTGACCTTGGCGCTGATTCAAGGGGTGATCAATACCTTTGTCTTCTTCCTGTCGCGTGTGATTGGTCACATTATTGATCGGGCGGTCTTTAAGACCGAGCGTGGGCATGGTCCTGCTTACTGGATCACTACCATCATTGCGCAGTTGGTCTTGGGTGTCTTGGCCAGTGCGATCGTGATGTGGTTTAGCCGTCAGCGGGAGTACCGTGCTGATGCAGGCGCAGCCTATCTAGAAGGTAAGCAGAAGATGATTCGGGCGCTGGAACGCCTGCAAAAGTCCATTAACGAGCCTCATTTGCCTGAGCAATTAGAGGCCTTTGGAATTTCAGGTGGTATGGGCACTGGCCTTAAGCGTCTTTTCATGAGTCATCCTCCATTAGATGAGCGTATTGCCGCCTTGCGCAATATGGTCGATTAAATCCAGGTGGTTGGCGGTTTACCGCCAACCATCACACCTCAGCACAAGCAACCAATTTTCCCTAGAAAAACTGGTGGTATTCAAATAGTCTGTACTCGTACTAAAATAGTACGCATACAGACTAATTGGAAATACCATGAGTTACCTTCGTTTTATCCGCAGCCTAGCAAGTACCTACCAAGCCTTTGAGGCTTACTCGACCAAGCACATTAAGGGTATGGGTCTTACCATGACCCAATTTGATGTGATTGCTACATTAGGCAATCAACCGCCTATGACCTGTAAGGAATTGGGCGAGAAGACCTTGATTTTGAAGGGCACGATGACCGGTGTGCTTGAGCGCTTAGAGCAAAAGGGCTTGATTACAAAAATACCCAATGCGAAGGATGGCCGCAGTTACCGAATTGGATTGACCAAAGCGGGCGAGCGCCTCTTTAAGAAAGCCTTCCCTGAACATGTGCAGTATTTGGAGCAGGGCTTTGCCAAGTGCAGCATGAAGGAGCTCAATCAAACCATCGAAGCCTTAGACCGAATTCGTAGTCAGTTTATTTAACCCCAATTAACCTAAATTAACAGGAGAGAACATGTCAAACATTGCAGTGGTATTCCACAGTGGCTATGGCCATACCCAAAAGCAAGCCGAGGCCGTTGCCAAAGGCGCAAACGCAACATTGATCGCTATTGATGCCGATGGCAATATTACCGAAGCCCAATGGGAGGTATTAAAGAACGCCAAAGCCATCATCTTTGGCTCACCCACCTATATGGGCAGTGTGAGTTGGCAGTTCAAGAAATTTGCTGATGCAAGCTCAAAGCCCTGGTTTAGCCAGCAGTGGAAAGACAAGATCTTTGGTGGCTTTACCAACTCAGCCACCATGAATGGTGATAAGCACTCCACCTTGCATTATTTCTTTACTTTGGCGATGCAACACTCAGGTATCTGGGTTGGCACTGGCCTCATGCCGTCGAATGCTAAGTCTGCAAAACGTGATGATGTGAACTATGTCGGCTCTTTTGCGGGCGCGATGATGCAAACCCCATCGGATGCCAGCGCCGATGAGGTTAACTCCGGTGACCTCGAGACCGCACGTTTGTATGGTGAGCGGATTGCAAAAATTGCTAGCCAATTCCACGCCTAAGCCATGATGCAGATTCGTAAATCGCAGGAGCGGGGCTACGCCAATCATGGTTGGCTCAAGAGCTTTCACTCATTCTCGTTTGCCAATTACTATGACCCCAAATTTATGGGCTGGGGTAATTTGCGGGTGATCAATGAGGATCGCATTGATCCTGGTACGGGCTTTGGTGAGCACAGCCATCGGGATATGGAAATCATTAGCTATGTTCTCTCAGGCGAGTTGGCACACAAAGACAGTATGGGTAACGTCAAATCCATCCCGCCTGGAGACATCCAACGTATGAGTGCGGGTACGGGCGTCACCCATAGTGAGTTCAACTATGCCAAGGATCAAACGACACACTTTCTGCAAATTTGGATCCAGCCCAAATTTACGGGAGTCAAGCCAGGCTATGAGCAAAAAACGATTCCAGCCCAAGATAAAGATGGCAAATTACGCCTCTTAGCCTCCATCGATGGAGCAGAGGACTCGATCACCATGAACGCGGATGCGAAGCTCTATGCCGGTACCTTTAATGGTGATCAATCAGCGATCCTCAAACTGGACCCAAGTCGCAAAGGATATGTGCATCTCATCAAAGGCACCCTGACGGTGAATGGTCAGCGCTTAAGTGGTGGCGACGCTGCCATGATTGCAGATGAGTCAAGGATTGAGATCAGCCAAGGTGAAGAGGCGGAGGTGTTGGTCTTTGATCTTGTGTGAATTACACTCAAGCATTAATAGAACTTATTTGATCTTATGTCACCAAGCTCATCCAAACTTGTTCGCCTATTCCTAGCCGGACTCTTAGCGGCGTTTCCTCTGATAGCAACGGCTCTGCTGATTGCCTTTGTAGTGGGGATCGTGATTCGTTGGCTTGGACCATCGAGCGCAGTCGGCAGTGTGATGGCAAAGATGGGCTTAGGCATTGCAGGTTTCGAGTGGGTTGGTTATGTCATTGGCTTGGCGATTGTGATCCTAGCCTTGCTCATTCTTGGCCTGTTGGTTGAGAAGGGTTTGCAGAAGGGATTTACGGCCATCATTAATGGCTTGGTTCGGAAGATACCAGTAGTACGAACGGTCTATGACACCATTCATAGCTTTGTGAGTCTGGTTGCCAAGCGGGATGATGAGGAGTTGAAAACGATGCGCCCGGTATGGGTGCATTTTGGTGGAGCGGGTGGAGTGTCAGCGCTGGCTTTGCTCTCATCCCCCCAAGCGGTAATGGTCAAAGATCAGGCCTGCTATGCAGTAATCGTGCCAACCGCACCAGTACCGATTGGAGGGGGCTTGCTCTATGTGCCAGTTGACTGGGTAAGCCCTGCCGAGATTGGTATGGAAGAACTAACCAGCATCTATGTGTCGATGGGGGTTACATCACCTCAGTTTATGAAGACCCATCTAGATTCCACAAAAGTAATTCCGAGGTAAGCATTTAATCTTTCAGCCTATGTCACAAAGCTGTCATATATTTCTATATAATTGGAAATATGAAAAATATTGATGCCATCCAAGTCCTTTTAGCCTTAGGGCAGGAGACTCGACTCAATATCTTCCGTCTAATCGTGCAACGCGGAGATATTGGCTTGACCCCGAGTCAATTGATTGAGAAGTTAGGCATTCCCAATGCAACCTTGAGCTTTCATCTGAAAGAGCTAGTCAATGCCAAGCTGTTATTGGTAGAGCGCCAAAGCCGCAACTTGATCTATCGCCCTAATCCCAATGTGATTGAGGATCTCAGTGAATTTTTATTGGATAACTGCTGCCAGGGTCAGTCCTGTAGTACTCCTAAATCGAAGAAAAAAGTCGCATGCCCATGAAAAAATACAACGTACTCTTCTTGTGCACCCATAACTCCGCCCGGTCTGTTCTGGGGGAGGCACTGGCCTCCACCCATCCCAGTGGTCTCTTCGTGGGCTATTCTGCAGGCTCAACCCCCGGCACCCAAGTCAATCCCTTTGCCAAGGAGTTAGCGTTGGAGATGGGCTATGACGAATCCAAATTACGCAGTAAGAGCTGGGATGAGTTTGGTTTACCCAATGCCCCCAAGATGGATTTCATTATTACGGTCTGCGATAACGCGGCGGGTGAGGTATGCCCCGTCTGGCCAGGCAATCCTGCTACCGCACACTGGGGATTTCGCGATCCATCGCAAGTTAGTGGTACAGATGTAGAGAAGCGTCTTGCATTTATCGAAGTGATGAACGGTCTCAAAAAACGCATTGATTTGTTAGCCAGCATGCCGCTCGATAAACTCGACTCGATGGCTCTGAAAGATATTCACCACAAAGCCTCATGAAGTCCTACGCGGCCGAGTTCTTTGGCACCGCGTTGCTGCTTGCGATTGTGGCGGGTAGCGGCATCATGGGTGAGACCCTCTCGAATGGTAATGCAGCTGTAGCCTTGCTTGGTAATAGCATCGCCACCGGAGCAGGGCTCTATGTCTTAATCGTGCTCTTAGGCCCGATCTCCGGCGCACACTTTAATCCAGTGGTGAGCCTGATGTTTTGGAAGCTGGGGCATCTCAATCTCAACAAGCTACTTGCCTATTGGGCATGTCAGTTCAGTGGTGCGATTACTGGAATATGGGTAACACATCTGATGTTTGGTCTAGCAATCTTGCAAGAGTCAACCAAGGTGCGAACTGGTCTTGGTATTTGGGCTAGTGAGTTGATTTCAACGCTGGTACTTCTCTCGGTGATTCGGATTGGGGATCAAGCGGCAAAAGATAAGGTGCCAATGTTGGTGGCGCTTACTGTCACTGCGGGTTACTGGTTTACCTCATCCACTTTTTTTGCCAATCCTGCGGTCGCTGTGGCTAGAAGCCTCACAAATACCTTTGTGGGCATTGCGCCTGCCGATGTGTTGGGCTTTGTCAGCGCTGAACTGATTGCTGCCCTCGTGATGGTAATGTTGTTTTGTAAGGCGAGTAAGTCGATCCATCAACGATAGGGCGTAATCTTGTCGGCGTTGAGAACGTAGGCGCTACTGCCAATCTCAGAATAAGTTCGACCCTCGCTCAGAATGCCTTCCACCCAGATGGCATCCATGGTGCGCACCTTCGAGCCCTTTGGGGGCTTGACCAAAATAATTTGATTAGCCGGAGGTGGTGGCGAATGAATGCAGGCACCAAAGTAGGGGACTAATAAAAATTCGCTACTTTGCATGCGTTCCGCGTCAAGTGGCACCACATAACCAGGAATACGTATTGCTTTACCGATATAAACCTTGGACGGCGGCGCTGAGTCCCAGGCTTTCTTTAAACGAGCATAAGCCTCATCAGCTTTAGGATCACCATCCATTAAGCTGCCATAGCGGCGCATGCGAGTGACCTCCAAGATCATTTTCTTACGCCAGCCCTCAGGCATCAGATCATCCCACTCGATCTCTTTATAGGTCGTAGCCTCACTGCGAAGTGGATACACCCCTAGCATGAGGCCCAGTAAGCTGACACTCGATAAGCGTAAAAAGGATCGTCTCATGTGGATGGGGGATTTAACTCTTCGTTGAGTGCCATTCTATAGGCTTTGATGGCCGGAATGCAGGCGCAGAGGAGCACCACAATCACCAAGGCGAGTAAGGAAAGTAGATCATGGGTAGTTGGAAGCCCAATGCTGGTGACCACGCCCCAAGAGGTGCGGAAGTAATCGGCTGATAAGAGGATCGCGATCTGTAACATCAGCCAGCCTAGTGCAATACCAATTAGACTAATCAAGAGCGCTTCAAAAAGTACAAGGCGTAACAGTTGATAGGGCTTGGCTCCAATCGCCCGAAAGATGGCCAACTCACGACGTCGGTTCTCCAGTGAGACCAATAGGGTGGCCGTGATTCCTAGGATGGTCGTGATCAACACCCCTAAAGAAATAATTAAGAGCGCGTTCTCAGCCACCTCCATGGTGGACCATAAGTCATCTAAGGCAACCCCGGGCATCACACCCATAAGCCCTGCATTGGGCAGGGCGTCGATTTGGCGCCGTGCTGAGAACACGCTGCCGCGATCCTTGAGCCCGACATAGAACGCACTCACCTGAGAATCCGGATTGAGCTTGGCAAACTGAATTCCGCCTTCCTCAATGTCATGGAGCGCATCAAAGGCATTGGTGGAAATGAACACCGCGTTATCGATGGGGGTGCCATTAGGCTTTAGGATGCCCACCACCCGAAAGGGCGAGTTGCTGTGGTCTTGCTTGGGGCCGGTACCTGAGCCATGGGTAATGGCAATTTGTTCACCTAGTTTCAGTTGGGTGTTCTTAGCCACGTTAGCACCCAGCACGACCTCAAAGAGTGTGGGATCGGTCAGTACCTTGCCTTCGGATAATTCCAGATGACGACCTTGTGCCTTGATATGAGTAAAGAACTCAATGCTCGTTCCCACCACTGGATAGCCCCGGAAGCTATCGCCCAATTGCACAGGTACCACCCAGGCCACAGGCTTCATACTCATGAGGGATTTTTCATAAGAGGCGGCAATGGTGTTGGTCGCTCGACCAATATGAAAGACGCTATACAAAATGAGTTCGGTGGGACTTCCCTTGGCACCTACTACTAAATCGACACCACTAATGGCATTCGAGAAACT
Source organism: Polynucleobacter sp. HIN11 (assembly GCF_030297675.1). Taxonomy (NCBI): domain Bacteria; kingdom Pseudomonadati; phylum Pseudomonadota; class Betaproteobacteria; order Burkholderiales; family Burkholderiaceae; genus Polynucleobacter; species Polynucleobacter sp. HIN11. Next base: position 1,012,574 of record NZ_AP028142.1, on the reverse strand, counting down.
GGTCTTGGTGTCATCGCGGATCTTAAAGACCCCAAGCAGTATCGCCACCGAGATAGCGGTCGATAAGACCATAATCAATAAGCCGCCTTTGCGAGCTAAGGCGCTCAAAAGTGCAATGCGTAACCAAACCATTAGGCAGCCACTTTCTGGGCAAAGCCGATGCGCTCATCAAATTGCTCGCTCAAGCGCTCATCGTGACTGACCATCACCAAGGCAGTGCGTTGCTCTTGCGCAAGACTCAAAAATAAATCCATGAGTTGGGTCTGATTCTGCCAATCTAAGGCTGAGGTAGGTTCATCTGCAATCACAATCGATGGCCGACCAATAAAGGCACGTGCCGCTGCAACGCGTTGCTGTTGACCAATCGAGAGCCGATGTGCGGGTTGGGTGAGGAGAGCTGGAGCGAGACCTAGGCGTTCTATTAAATGCGACAGTGCGGAGTCTAGGGAACCAAACTCCGCAATGGCAGCTTGACGTCGCTTGGGATACAGATGGGTAGGCAACAAGATGTTATCGGCAACATTAAGGTAAGAGATCAAGTTAAATTGTTGAAAGATAAAACCCATTTCCTCGCCGCGTAAGCGATCTATCGCACTCCGACTTAAGTCCTGTAAACGTTCGCCATGGATCCAAATCTCACCACGCTTGGGTGGCATCACCCCGGCGAGCAGATTTAATAAAGTACTTTTGCCACACCCCGATGGCCCTGAGATGAAGAGACTCTTCCCAGGGGCCACCGAGAACGATAGATTGGTAAAGAGTGGCGCCTGAGTTGGCCAAGCAAACTCCAAATGCTTAACCTCAATCGCGAGGGAGTGGGGCGAGCGTCTCACTTAAAAGTTAACCGTACTGGAATCGCGTTTGGCGGTCGCTGATTTTTGACCCCAAGGACCAACTGACTCTACCCGAATCTCTTTGAGACGTTTGTATTCCGAAAAGAGGCCAATGCGAAGTTGTTTGAGTGAACCGAGTTTGGCACAGTTCAGGTCAAACTGATAGTCCAGATCGGCATGCTTACCTGCTTGATCGCGCACGATGGTACTGCTAATTAATTTGGGGGAGCACTCTGCGTCATTATTTGCCACAAAGAATGCGCCAGGATTCTGCAGTTTCTGGTTCATAGTATTAATGGCATTGGTCTCCGCCTCTGTCTTGGGGGCGCGCTCAAACCCAACGAGCGCCTCCAGTGGAAGCTTCATGTTGCCAATTGCCCTACCAGACTCAATTGTGAGCTCAAGTTTGCCCTTACCATGCTCATGCGCATGGCCATGTTTGGCTTGAGCCAGAGCATGTCCGCTTGTGAGGGATAAAGCCCCAATTAATAAAAAAGGAATAATGATCATCGCTGGCTCTTTAAAGGAAATAACTGTTGATCAACCCAACATACTACCTAGAAATTAATCCCATTTCATGAATGGTCTATAAAATATGTGGGCTTAGTCATTTATGACGTTTTAATCGATTCTTATCAACAGGACCCATCAATGCGTATTTCCAATCGCTGGACTGCTATCTTTTTAACTCTTCTTTGCCCACTGCTTTTGATCGCATGTCAATCGACGGGCAAAGATGGCAAACCATTGACCCCAGCCGAGATTACGGAAAAGCGCCAAGCAACCATCAAAATGGCAGAGACGGGCTTAAATCTTCTATTGAAGCAAGACCCCAAGGTTCGTAAAGATATTGAGAGCGCAGCAGGCTATGCCATATTCAATACCACGAATGTGAACGTCATCTTGGTGGTGGTGGCTCGCGGCGAGGGGGTTTTGTTCGATAAGCGTTACAAAGACCAACCCGTATTCATGCGTGATATGAAGACCGGTGAGGGCCTCGGTGCAGGATACCAAGAGCAATATCAAATTATTATCTTTAAGACCCAAGATGCCATCGAACAATTTATTCTGACTACCGTTGATGGTCAGCAGTTAGGCCTTGATGTCGAGGCGAACTTCTCGGCCGGCTCAAGCAGTACGATCCGCTCGTTTAATCCGAATGTGACCTTCTACACCGTGGGCATCTCGGGCTACGATTTGCAAGCCAATTATGGCGGCGCTTTATATATGGTTGATCAGCAGCTCAATACCCCAGCGGTCTTAAAAGCCATTCAAGAGCGCCGTCAGAAGAAATAATTTCTAGTTTGGTGAGACACAGAAGTGAGCACCCCAGCAGCGCTTGAGTTTGACACTATTATTGTGGGCGCTGGTAGTGCGGGTTGCCTCTTAGCAAACCGTCTCTCCGCAGACCCAAACCATCGAGTCTTATTACTCGAAGCCGGAGGAGAAGACGATTGGTTTTGGATCAAGATTCCTGTCGGCTACCTCTATACGATTGCCAACCCCAGAACTGACTGGTGCTTTAAAACCAATCCTGACCCTGGCCTCAATCAACGTTCGATCCATTATGCAAGAGGGCGTGTGATTGGCGGATCCTCATCGATTAATGCCATGATCTATATGCGTGGTCAGGCGAGTGACTATGCCCGTTGGGCCGAGTTAACCGGCGATCCTATCTGGAGGTGGGATCACACCCTAGAGACATATAAATCCCTAGAAAACTATTTTGCTGGAGCCAATGCCTGGCACGGAGATCAAGGGGAGATGCGGGTTGAGCAAGCCCGTGTCCAATGGCAAATCTTGGACGCTTGGCGCAAAGCCGCGCAGGAGCAGGGCATTCCCTCGATCGAGGAGTTCAACCGAGGCGATAACGAGGGTTGTGCATATTTTCAGATGACCCAAAAGAAAGGAGTGCGTTGGTCGATGGCCGATGCGTATCTCCACCCAATTCGTCATCGAAAGAACTTAACGATTCTGACTAAAGCACAGGTATTGCAACTCAATTTAATACCGACGCAACCCCAAACCCAAAATAATCCAACACAACAGATGAATGCCTGGTATGGCGCAGCCTGGGAAGTGCGTGGTCTAGATCTATTACACGCCGGATCACGCGTCACTGCCCATGCCAAGGACCAAGTGATTCTGTCAGCCGGTTCGATTGGATCCCCCCAACTATTGCAAGTCTCAGGAATCGGTGCGCACCATCACCTCAATTCCATCGGGGTCGAAACTAGGATAGACCTTCCGGGCGTAGGCGAGAACTTGCAAGATCACTTACAGATCCGCACGGTGTATCAGGTTGAGAACTGCAAGACCGTCAATACACTCTATAAAAACTGGTTGACCCGAATGGGAATGGGCCTTGAATATCTCATCAAACGTACTGGACCACTAACGATGCCACCATCGACCTTGGGTGCATTTACCAAAAGCGATCCATCGCAGCCTACAGCGAATATTGAATGGCATGTTCAGCCACTCTCCTTACCTAAATTTGGGGAACCGCTACATCCCTTTAATGCGATTACACCGAGTGTATGCAATTTGCGACCCAGCTCACGCGGCTGGGTGAGGGCTAAATCAGCCGATACCCAGATGCATCCAGAAATCCGGTGCAATTATTTATCCACCCCAGACGATCTAAAGGTGGCAGTCGATAGCCTTCGAATCACACGCCAAATTATGGGAAGCGATGCCCTAAAGCCTTACGCCCCCAAAGAGGTATTACCTGGTACTCAATTACAAAGCGAGCAAGACCTTGAGCACGCGGCACGTGATTTAGGAACAACGATTTTTCATCCAGTGAGTACCTGCGCTATGGGGAAGGTCGACGCCCAAGGTCAAACTGATAATCCAAATACCGTATTGGATTCTGAGTGTCGGGTACGCGGAGTAGCACGCTTACGAGTCATCGATGCCTCAGCGATGCCCTGTATTACCTCCGGTAACACCAATGCGCCAGTCATGCTCATCGCAGAAACTATTGCCAGGCAAATCCTGGCGCAGCGCTAGGTCGAGCCGCCGTATTTTTTCTGGCAGGCCTCGGCGGATAGCTCGGGATGATTGCGCTTACAACGCTCAACTCGTTGTTCAGGGGTCATGTTCTTCATGTTTTGATACATCGAGCGACACTGGTCAACACTCATCTCAGGATGGCGTTGGCGGCAATGGTCAATCATGCGTTGTTCATTGCTGGTATCTTGAGCCATTCCAGGGCTCACCCAGATCATTAGAACAGTACTAATTGTTAATATAGGTTGACTCATGCGTAATCGAATCATTTCATTCTCCGTAGTTAAGTTGGAAGGATGCTGTACATTAAGCCAATTGATTGATCGTACTACGAATAACATGCTACTGTTGATTAATTTAATTAAATTCATTTGCTTGACCATTCCCTTGCTTTCAGGGGTGACACTGGCCCAATCCCCAACGAGTACTATGAGCCATACTGCCAAATCGGGGCAGCAAATGCAAAATCCGCTGTACCCTAAATCGCATGTCTTAGTCGCCTATAACGCTAATCAAAAGTTAGGTGCCAACAGTAATATTAAGCAAGATGAGTATATGGTTGCTCCAGTCATTCCACTGCATCTTGGATCAAACATTCATTTGATTCTGAACCCGACATTAACCTACAACCGCAATATCAGCAATCAGCAGGTCACTAATCAGCAACAACCAATTCAGTTCCCAAGTTATTTCACTGTCATTCTCGATAAACGATGGTTTGCCGGAATCGGTCCCTACGTTCAGACCCCAGCCAGTAATGCCAATAATGGGTCAAGGCAAACGGGTGTTGGTATATCGGCTGGGGCTCTATATGCACCAGATAATTGGACCATTGGCGCGACCATGTTTAATTCTTGGGGGATTGGCAATGACCTATCAGGTGGCTCAGCCAACATTCTGAATGTGCAACCAACACTGTCCTATACGAGCGATCATGCGTGGACTTACAACTTATCGAGTCAAATGAACTTCAATTACACCGCGCGCAATGCTACTAATCAGCTCACCTTGAGTGGTGGCAAAACGGTCAAATTGCTGGACTATCACGTCTCATTTCAGTTGGGACCAACCTATATGGTGACCACAACACCAACCAGTGCTAAAGGCTTTGGAGCCTACCTTGGGGTTAGTATTAAATCAGCCCAATAAGGTCAAGTATGATGAAGCTTCTAAACGAAAGGCTCTTGATGATGCGCCGTTATTTACCAACAATCCTAATTACTTTATCCCTAACTCATATCGCTCAAGCGCAGCAATGTAAGGCATTGGTTATCACTGGCCATCCAGCATATCCGCCAGTTGCTTGGGCAGCCGACGGAAAACTGCAAGGGTCATCGGTTACTTTAGTCAGCAATATTGCCAAAGGTCTTGGGGTTGAGAAAGTTACCTCGATGGATTTTGGTTCATGGGAGAAGGCGCAACAAGCCATACGTGATGGTCGCGCAGACATCATCTTTGGCATCTATAAGAACCCAGCTCGGGCCGAATATATGCATTACATAGAGCCACCTTACATGCTCGATCCAGTATCGATCGTGATTCGTAAGGGTGACAACTTTAAGTTCACTCAATGGTCTGATTTAAAAGGGCATCGTGGCGTGACCAACCAAGGAGAGAGTTATGGCAGTCAATTTGATGCCTATATCAAAACTGATTTGAATGTTGTTCGATCCAATGGCGTTGATCAGGCATTTACTCAGTTGCTCAATAAACAGGCCGACTATTTAATTATTGGAAGCTACCCAGGCAAATTAGAGGCTAAGAAGTTAAATCTGGACTCAAAGGTGGTTTTCTTGCCCAAGAGCGTGTTAACAGCAGATATGTATATTGCCTTCTCTAAAAAATCGAAGTGTTACTCCCAATTAGAAAAGGGCTTTACTGAGGGGATCAAAAAAGCAGTTGCCAGTGGTACGGTCGATCAACTGATTGAGAGTGCTAACCAACAGTTTTATAAGTAGTCAGAGTAAAGAAAAAGGCTTACAAGCCAATTAAGCTGTAAGCCTTACTGAATTTGGCTCCCCGACCTGGACTCGAACCAGGGACCTGCGGATTAACAGTCCGTCGCTCTACCGACTGAGCTATCAGGGAATAGACGCTATTATAACGAATAGATTCCGAGGACCTCTTTTTCATGAAACTCACTAAACCCAACCCCATCTTCATCCCCAAGGTATTAAGCATTGCGGGATCTGATAGTGGTGGTGGCGCAGGGATTCAGGCGGATCTGAAGGTCATTACTGCCTTAGGTGGCTTTGGAATGACCGCCATTACGGCAATTACTGCACAAAACACGATGGGTGTGACCCGTATCCAAGATGTTGACCTTGATGTGATTGAAGCGCAAATTGATGCAGTAGTGACGGATATTGGTGTGGATGTGGTCAAGATCGGCATGCTGGCGAGCCCCGCCATTGTAAAAACAGTGGCCGCTACACTCAAGAAACACGGTATTCGTAAAATCGTATTGGATCCGGTCTTGCGGGCTACCTCAGGAGCCAGTTTGGGTAGTGACGATACAGCGCGCACCATGGTGACCGAACTCTTTCCCCTTGCGACCATCATCACCCCCAATTTACATGAAGCTTCGATCTTATTGGGACGTCCGATTGTGGCGGTTGATCAATTCAAGACAGCTGCTGAAGAACTATTAGCCCTTGGCCCACGCGCGGTCTTGATCAAAGGTGGACACCTGGAAGGTGAGCCCAATGAGCTAGTCGACTATTTAATCTGGCATGATCGCAAAGACGATGTGCCGGTCGTGTTTCATAAAGAGTTTAAGCATCCACGCATACCGACGGTGAACACCCATGGCACAGGCTGCTCACTCTCAAGTGCTATTGCAACCTACTTGGCTGACAAGCATGATCTCAGTCACTCGGTAGCGAAAGCAATATCATTTGTGAGTGCAGCAATTGAAGCAGGGCAGCGTTTAGAAATTGGTAAGGGTCCCGGGCCGCTGTGGCATATGCACGACTTCTATCCCACCCAACTACCTGACCAACAATAGCTTGCTTAGTTGGTTTTCATGAGCTCTTGTAAGCGCTTGACCGCCGCTTTGGGATCATCGCTGGCCACAATCGCGCGTACTACTGCGACCGATCCCACACCACTTTGTGCCACCGCATGAATACTGCCCTCGTCAATGCCGCCGATGGCGACAAGCGGGTAGTGCTGCATGAGCTTGGCATAGGCATATAAGCGACCTAAGCCTTGAGGTGCGGTGGGCATCTTCTTTAGATTGGTCGGGAACACCGCACCCATGGCAATGTAGCTTGGGCAATAGCGATCCGCAATCACCAACTCAGCGTAGCCATGGGTACTCAGCCCCAAACGCAGGCCTGCCTCACGAATCGCATCCAAATTGGCGCTTACTAAATCTTCCTGACCCAAGTGCACTCCATAGGCGCCAGCTGCAATCGCTTCTTCCCAATGGTCATTGATAAACAAGAGGGTCTTGCTACCTTTAACTGCCGCAACCGCCTCACGGATTTGTGAACGTATTTGGGTTACATCATCGGATTTAAATCGCAACTGTGCGGTAGGGAGCTCAGCATCGACCATGCGCTTAATCCAATCCGCATCGGGGAACACCCCATAGAGTCCTAAACGCTTCGGACACTCTTTAAAAGCCCTTGGATTCGAATTGCGCGAGTAGGGCAACATCTCAAAATACTCTGGGCGTGAGGGCCAGAGCTTGGGATTAAAGTCACCTACGTCTTTAATCATACGTGACCATGCTTTGCCTAACACGCGCGCATCGCTCTCAATAAAACCCATCTCAATCGCCGCAATCGTACCAGCAAGTTCGTATTGATCTTGGCTGGTCTCGGTCTTAATGGTTGGCGGTGGTTGATCGGGACTAAAGGTTGGCAAGGGTAAGCACAACTCATGATGGCAATGCGCTGCCACAATTTGCTTCGCCATCTCCCGAATATGACTCACACTAGATTCCTATTCGTGATGCCAAAACGGAGTGCCTACCAATGGGGTACTCGCCTGCGCTGAATCCTGGGGTTGCATCGCCCCCGATAAAAATGCCTGACGACCTGCATGAACGGCGCTGGCGAAGGCTTGAGCCATCGCAACAGGATCTTGGGCAAGTGCTACGGCCGTATTCAGTAGCACACCATCAAAGCCCCATTCCATCACCGTACAGGCATGGGACGGTAGACCTAAGCCCGCATCGACAAGTAAGGGAACCGACAAGCGCTCGCGCAGCAAGCGCATCGCATAAGGATTAAGCGGCCCTTGACCGGTGCCAATCGGTGCAGCCCAGGGCATGACCGCTTGGCAACCAACATCGACTAAGCGCTGACACAAAATGAGATCCTCGGTGCAATATGGCAGAACCTTGAACCCATCTTTGATGAGATGCTCGGCGGTTTGCACCAGGCGCAAGGTATCCGGTTGCAGGGTGTAATCATCTCCAATCAGTTCTAACTTAATCCAATTGGTCTCAAACACCTCGCGTGCCATCTGCGCGGTGGTAATTACCTCTTGTGGGCTGTGGCAACCAGCGGTATTCGGTAATACCGGTACTGCCATTTTCTTGAGGAGCTCCCAAAAGCCACTGTGCGCTTCGGTTGCAGCGGAGCCTTGACGTCGCAAGCTTGCTGTAATCATCGCTGGGCGTGCACGTTGCACGGCGGTCTCTAGTACCTGAGGCGAGGGATAGCGTGAGGTACCCAATAGTAAGCGACTCGCAAATGACTCCCCATACAGAATGAGGGGATCGTTGAGGTGGGTTGGTAAAGGAGCGGTCATGGTGCGTATACGGATAGTTTAACCACCGGTCACCGGTGAAATAATTTCAATGGAGTCGTTGTCATGCAATACATACTCCGCATGCTGTGATTTGGGAACGAACTGCAAATTAACCGCCACGGCATACGGTGGCTTGGCATCGAGCACTGTTAAGAGATCGCTAACCTTGCTCGCAGGGGGAAGCTCATGGACCTGTTGGTTGACGAGCACGCGCATCATACGAGGGATCCACTCAAGCTAGCTTGCTGGATTTTCAAATCAAAGCGCTTGGCAAGCGTTTGGTTCTCACCACGTAGAAGTTGTATTGCTGCATCCATCATTGCTGGCGCAATTAAATAACCATGGCGATAGAGCCCATTGATTTGCATGAGCCCAGGTTCAGGGATGCATATCTCCGGCAAATTATTTTTAAGCGTTGGACGACATTGCGTAGCCGCTTCCACAATCCGTGCCTCGGCAAAGCCGGAGTGCACCGAGTAGGCCGCTGAGAGTAATTCCATGGAAGAGCGCACGCTCACGGGCGAGAGGTCATCGGATTCAATTTCAGTGGCCCCAATTACATAGAGATCATTCTCTTTGGGTGCAATGTAGATGGGATAGCGGGGGTGGATCAAGCGTGTAGGACGCTTGAGCTTGACCTCTGGGGCATGCACCCGAATCACTTCCCCCCGAACCCCACGCAGGGGATTGCGGGTATCGGCCCAACTGGCTTTGGCACCTAAGCCACGGCAGTCAATCACCCAGTCAAAGCCATGTCCACGCAGCTCATGGGGCTCCATCGCACGATGCCAATGCATGGGCACTTGTGCTTTCGTTAAGAACTCAAGTAAGCCAGTTAAGAGTTGACGATTATCGAGCTGGCCCTCGCGAGGCAAAAAGAGACCTTGGGTAAAGCGCTCCGCTAGGGCAGGCTCAAGCTCGGTGAGTGCCTTGCTATCAAGATGCCAGGGTGTCGCCAGAGCTGGGTTCATGCGCACATTACGCTCAAGATGTTCAGCAAAGCGTTGCGCCTCGGGTGCATCAAGACGATGCCACAGAACGAGGGTGCCGTCTTGCTGAAAGTAGGTCTGTTGCGATACTTGCGCGTTCAACTCCGTAATGAGCTGCTTCCAGCGATCAAGCCCATACAGCCCCATGCGCACCACCGGTGCTTCGGTAATCGCTGATTCGGCAAGAGGGGCTAACATCGAAGCGGCAACCCGTGCAGCGGAGTGCTCTGCATCGGGGCCACTGCGCTCAAACAGTTCCACCTTTGAGCCCGATTTGGTGAGGGCATACGCCATCATCCGACCCATGAGGCCGGCACCAACGATGGCGTATGACATACTCATTTCAAGACCTACTGATAGATCTCACTGCCGCGTTTGCGGAACTCGATGGATTTCTCTTCCATACCCTTGGCAGGATCAACACCTTCTTTGAGGCTCGCGGCGTAATCACGCACATCTTGGGTGATCTTCATGGAGCAGAACTTGGGACCGCACATTGAACAGAAGTGCGCAATCTTGGCACCCTCGGCTGGTAGGGTGGCATCGTGGTACTCACGCGCACGCTCGGGATCCAAGCCTAGATTGAACTGATCTTCCCAGCGGAACTCAAAACGTGCTTTGGAGAGGGCGTTATCGCGCAATTGCGCACCCGGAAAGCCCTTCGCAAGGTCAGCGCCATGGGCAGCGATCTTGTAGGTAATGATGCCCTCGCGCACGTCCTCTTTATCGGGAAGACCCAAATGTTCTTTGGGAGTTACATAGCACAGCATCGCCGTGCCGTACCAACCAATCTGCGCAGCGCCCACACCACTGGTGATGTGATCGTAGCCAGGAGCAATATCAGTAATCAAGGGTCCTAGGGTGTAGAAGGGGGCCTCAAGGCAATGCTTGAGTTCTTCGGTCATGTTCTCTTCAATGCGTTGCATTGGAACGTGACCAGGGCCTTCAATCATCACTTGTACATCGTGTTTCCAGGCCTTAGCGGTAAGTTCACCTAAGGTATGCAACTCACCAAACTGAGCAGCGTCATTGGAGTCCGCGATGCAACCTGGACGCAAACCATCGCCAAGACTAAATGACACGTCATAGGCTTTCATGATCTCGCAGATCTCATCAAAGTGGGTGTAGAGGAAGTTCTCTTTGTGATGCGCTAAGCACCACTTGGCCATGATCGAGCCACCGCGTGAGACGATGCCGGTGATGCGATCGGCAGTGAGCGGTACATAACGCAGCAATACGCCCGCATGGATCGTAAAGTAATCCACGCCTTGCTCGGCTTGCTCCACCAAGGTGTCACGGAACATTTCCCAGGTGAGATCTTCGGCAATACCGCCGGTCTTATCGAGTGCTTGATAAATCGGCACCGTACCAATGGGTACAGGCGAGTTCCGAATAATCCACTCACGCGTTTCATGAATATGCTTACCGGTGGAGAGATCCATGATGGTGTCGGCACCCCAACGGATCGCCCAGACCATTTTCTCGACCTCTTCATTAATCGAGGAGGTCACGGCGGAGTTACCCAAATTGCCATTAATCTTCACACGGAAGTTGCGGCCAATGATCATGGGCTCGAGCTCTGGGTGATTAATATTGGCGGGGATAATGGCACGGCCTGCGGCAATCTCCGAGCGTACAAACTCCGGAGTAATCACATCCGGAATATTCGCACCAAAGGATTTGCCAGGGTGCTGCTTGAGGATCTGTTGATAGCGTGGATCTTGGCGAAGTTTCTCAAGGCCCATGGACTCGCGCAGCGCAACGTATTCCATTTCAGGGGTAATGATGCCTTTGCGGGCGTAATGCATTTGACTCACGTTCGCACCGGACTTGGCAACCCGAGGTGCAGCGATGTGTGAGAAGCGTAAATGCGCTGTGGCTGGATCATGCGCACGAGCCACTCCGTATTCGGAGGAGGGGCCAGCCAATTGCTCGGTATCGCCGCGCTCAGCAATCCATTGACTACGTAATTTGGGTAGACCCTTTTCTAAATTGATGACGATATCAGGATCGCTGTAGGGACCCGAGGTGTCATACACCGGAATCGGCGGATTGGCAGTCTCGGTTTCACCAGTTTTGGTCGGTAACTGCTCAATCACCCGAATCGGTGCCTTCACGTCAGGCCGCGATCCTTGCAAATAGGTTTTGGTGGAAGCCGGATAGGCAAACTTTTGTCCAAAGTCACGCTCCAAACTCTTCAGACTTGGGATCTCAGGTTTCGCCTTCTTTTGATTCTCGGTGCTAACGCTCATGTCCATCTCCTCGCAATATTCATAGAGTGGACGAAACCGTGTGCCGGTCTGATGGAACTCCCCACGCCAGCATTACCTGGATCGGGTTCGAGGGTCTTTCTCAGCACCACCGCAGTGGGGGCACCCCTGTTTCATCCTTGTGACCCTATTTAACCACGAATCCCCAAAGCCCATCCTTGAGCTTCATCAAGCCATCCGGTTGCGGCGCAATATCAAGTCGGCAGTGACCAAGGCTGCATCAGTCGTGAACTCATCCGCCAGGATGCGGGCGGCAGCCTCCGCGAGATCCAGTTGAATAAAGCCACTCACCTCGCCATCGTGATTGATGGGAACCAATTGCAAGGGTAAGACAAGATCAAAGATGAAAAGGCTCTCGTGGTGGATGCCATGGGGTGGGTTAGGGCGACTAATTAATAACTTGCCTGCTGGAGTAATGGCGCTCGCGATGGGCTCGGGAACGCCGGCCTCTTCCCATAGCTCTCGTATCGCGCAATTCACCACGGTCTCGGAGGCGCTAATGCCGCCAGCGGCGAGGTTATCGAGTTTGCCGGGATCAATCTGCTTACTCTCGCTGCGCCGTCCTACCCAAAGTTGGCCATTGGCAGTCATACCATTGATGTGCGCTGCCTGACTTTGCACCCCGAGACTTCGAAACGCCGCGCGCTCGACCCGAAAGTACTCATGACCATCAGCACCATAGAATGCAAACTCTTCATTGCGCCACGCTGGTATCAATCCAGCGTCACGCATCCTCATCGCCAAGACACGCAAACTGGCGCTGAGGTGGGCAGGAGGAACTACTGCAAATACCAAACCCCGCCCACTCACATTCAGATGGGCAATCGGATCGCTTTGCAAACTCTCGATCACGAAAGGGGTGAATTCAGGGACGAGGTGACCGACGGTGCGATCACCCAACACAATGGGCAAGCACGCATGAGGTAAATGACAACTCGCGTTTTGCAACATTTCTTCGAGAGCGGCGAGTGTGCTTACAGGGATTATTGACATGAGTCAAGTGTAAGCGAACTATATTGATCATGCTTAATTTTTGAGCATGCTAGCTCACTCGTTTAAAAATCAGCACTTAGGAAAACTTTGAACGATTTGTCCACACATGCTGTGGATAACTTCATCACCAATCCATCGTACATCAATTAAAAAGCGTAACAAATAAAAGACACGTTCACATCAAACAAGATTAGTAGTTTTCCTAATTTAACAATCAATGCGTCATGAATAAATTTGGTCCCCCTGCCAGGAGTCGAACCTGGATCTATCGCTTAGGAGGCGATTGCACTATCCATTGTGCTACAGCGGGAGGGGATTACCAGCCACACAGGGCCCATGCTTGCTCAGCCAAACCAATTACAACCTCAGGGATGAAGTAGAGCGCAAAGACCAGCATCAAAAGGAACACAACGACTGCATAGAGAGCGATCTTCTTTCTGGTCAGAGTTGAAGTAATTGATAGCGATTGACTCATTCACTCATTCTACCGAAAGCAGATGGTCATCGCCACAGAATAGCTACGTCCTCATGCGCTTGCCGGGCGCTGCAAGGGCTCTTCACGGATCGGTAAATTAATCAGACCAGCGAAGACCCCCAGGGCCATGGCAATGCCCCACACGATCTGATAGGAACCAGTGAGATCATAGAGGTAGCCACCGAAGTAGGCACCACAGAAGCTCCCTAATTGATGGGAGAAGAACACCACCCCCGAGAGCATGGTGAGGTATTTGACCCCAAAGATCTGAGCGACGATCGCATTCGTGAGCGGAATGGTTGAGAGCCAGAGTACTCCCATCACAGCAGCAAACGCATAAGTGCTCATCGACGAGAGGGGCAACAATAAAAAGAGAGCAATCGCTAGTGAGCGGGTGAAGTAAATACCCGAGAGTAAAAATCGTTTAGGAAAGCGCTCGCCCAAGACCCCAGCGTAGTAGGTGCCAATCACATTAAATAAACCAATCAAGGCCAAGGCAGTAGTAGCAACGGTAGCACCGTTGATACCGGGATAGATCGCCGACATATCCTTGAGATACGGGGCGAGGTGAACCGTAATAAAGATTACCTGAAAGCCGCATACAAAGTAACCCATCATCAAGAAACGAAAGTTGCGATTACCAATGGCTTCGTTAAGAGCCTGTCGGATGGTTTGGCCACCAGCTTGATTGGGCGCAAAACCGGTCTCGCGTAAGAAAAATGCAATGGGGATCATGAGTGAGGCCATGAGTCCTAAATAGATGAGTGCTTCGTTGGCTCCAAAGTTGCTAATCAAGCCTTGCTCTAATGGCATCATCAAAAACTGACCGAAGGAGCCTGCCGCTGCAGTAACCCCCATCGCCCATACGCGTTTTTGGGGCGATACATTGCGACCAATAATGCCGTACACCACACTGTAGGTTGTCGCCGCTAGACCAATACCAATGGATAGACCGCCCGCCAAATGGAATAACAAGGGATCATTGGTCAGTGCCATCCCAATTAGACCCACGGCATACAAGAATCCACCCAGAATCATGATCTTGAATGGCCCATAGCGATCGGCAAGCGCGCCAGCGACGGGTTGGGCAAATCCCCAAATCAGGTTCTGGAGCGCAATCGCTAATGCGAAGGTCTCACGCCCCCAGCCGTTAGCCGAGGTAATCGGCATATTGAAGAGACCAAAGCCATGACGAATACCCATGGAAAGGGTGACCATCAGACTGCCAAAGATCAGCACTTGAAGCATCGATAGGCTGGGCGTGCGCTGGGTCACACAATTCCTTTCTGATGCAACTCGCTAATTTGCTCTTCACTCATACCCAGTTCGCGTAAGACCTCATCGGTGTGTTGTCCCAACAGCGGCGGTGGCATGCGCACCTCCACCGGGGTTTTGGAGAGACGCATCGGACTCGCAACCAATTTCATGGTGCCGGCGGTTGGGTGGGGCACGCGCATCTCAATGCCACGCGAGATGACTTGCTCGTTCTCAAACACCTCTTGCAAATTATTAATGGGCCCGCAAGGCACACCTGCCGTCTCCAATAAAGAAATCCACTGCGCCTTGGTCTTCTCCTTCACCATCTCGGCTAACAGTGGGATTAATGCAGTGCGGTGCTCAATGCGCGCTGGGTTTGTTGCAAAGCGCACGTCGTCAGCAAGAGCCTCGCGATTGCCGACCTTCACGAAGTTACGAAACTGGCTATCGTTACCAACTGCCACAATGATCCAGCTATCCGATGTCTGAAAGGTTTGATAGGGCACTACATTGGGGTGAGCATTACCCCAGCGATGCGGTGAGACCCCGCTGCATAAATAATTACTAGAAATATTTGCAAGCATTGCTACCTGAGTATCGAGGAGAGCCATATCAATGTATTGACCCTCACCGGTGCGATCGCGATGAATCACCGCCGCAAGGATGGCGGAGCTGGCATACATCCCTGTAAATAAATCCACGATCGCAACCCCAGCCTTTTGAGGACCACCACCGGGTAAATGATCCGCTTCACCGGTAATGCTCATAAAGCCACCCATGCCTTGCAAGATAAAGTCATAGCCAGGGCGATGTTGATAGGGACCGGTTTGACCAAAGCCAGTGATCGAGCAATAAATGAGATTGGGCTTGATCGCACATAAGGATTGATAGTCAAGACCGTACTTCGCTAGCTGACCCACCTTGTAGTTCTCGATCACCACATCGGAGGTCTTGACCAAATCACGCACAATCGCTTGACCCTCAGAGGTACTGATATCGAGCGTGATGGATTTCTTATTACGATTAATCGAGATGTAATACGCTGACTCGGTGGTGTCCTGACCATTTGGGTCTTTAGCAAAGGGAGGGCCCCAATGGCGGGTATCGTCACCTGCGCCCGGGCGCTCCACTTTAATCACCTGAGCACCCAAATCAGCTAAGTTTTGAGCACACCACGGACCCGCTAATACCCGGCTCAGATCTAATACGCGAATATGACTTAAAGCTCCCATAGGCTTATTTTCCCATGCTTTTGTCACACGCCTTTGGGATATGACTACAATTTCTGCGCATGGCAACCCGTAAACCATCCCAATACAGCGAATCCTCCATCAAAGTCTTAAAGGGCTTGGAGCCAGTGCGTCAGCGCCCGGGTATGTACACCCGCACCGATAATCCCCTGCATATCATTCAGGAGGTCTTAGATAACGCCTCAGACGAAGCACTCGGTGGTTACGGTAAAGAAGTGGTCGTGACCTTACACACCGACGGTAGTGTGAGTGTGGAAGACGATGGCCGCGGCATTCCAGTGGGTATGCATCCCCAAGAGAAAAAACCCGTCGTTGAAATCGTCTTTACCCAATTGCATGCCGGTGGCAAGTTTGAGAAGGGTAGTGGCGGTGCTTATGCATTCTCAGGAGGCTTACATGGTGTGGGTGTGTCGGTTACGAACGCGCTCGCTAAACGTTTAGAGGTGACCGTGTGGCGTGAGCAACAGGTCTCCAACATCACCTTTGCCGATGGCGATGTGATCGAGAAACTTAAATCCAAAGCAGCAACCAAAGGCGATAAAGCGCATGGCACCAAAGTGCGCGTTTGGCCGAATCCAAAATACTTTGATAGTGCCACCATTCCCATGGCTGATCTCGAGCGCCTCTTGCGCTCCAAGGCAGTGCTCTTACCCGGCGTCAAGGTCACGCTGGTTCAAGAAAAAAACGGGCAAAGCCAATCCTGGCTCTACACCCAAGGACTAAAAGGTTACCTCGATGAAGCCTTGGCACAAGGTGGCCATAGTGCCCCAGTAATTCCTGCATTTGAGGGTGAGCATTACGCCAGTGGCGCAGGCGATGAAGAAGCCTTTGCCGAAGGTGAGGGTGCCGCTTGGGTCGTGAGTTGGACCGAAGAGGGGGCACCGGTGCGCGAGAGTTATGTGAACCTCATCCCAACCCCAGCGGGTGGTACGCATGAGAGTGGTTTGCGCGAAGGACTCTTTAATGCGGTCAAAAGTTTTGTTGAGATCCATGCCTTGCAACCCAAGGGAGTGAAGCTCATGCCTGAGGACGTATTTGCCAGGGCCTCATTTATTTTGTCTGCCAAAGTGTTGGATCCCCAGTTCCAAGGACAGATTAAAGAGCGCCTGAACTCCCGCGATGCCGTGCGCTTGGTCTCTGGCTTTGTGAAGTCCGCTCTTGAGTTGTGGCTCAATCAACACGTTGATTACGGCAAAGCACTTGCAGAGCTCGTCATTAAACAAGCACAAGCGCGCACCCGCGCTGGTCAAAAGGTGGAAAAGAAAAAATCCTCGGGTGTCGCGGTACTGCCTGGCAAGCTCACCGATTGCGAGAGTGAAGACATTCTTTTAAATGAGATCTTCTTGGTGGAGGGCGACTCCGCCGGTGGTTCTGCCAAGATGGGGCGCAATAAAGAATATCAAGCGATTTTGCCTTTGCGGGGTAAGGTCCTCAATACTTGGGAGACCGAGCGCGATCGGCTCTTTGCCAATAACGAAGTACACGATATCGCAGTAGCGATTGGAGTTGATCCCCACGGGCCTAATGATGAACCCAACTTGGGGAACTTACGCTACGGCAAGATTTGCATACTGTCGGATGCCGATGTGGATGGCTCGCATATTCAGGTGCTGCTGCTCACACTCTTTTATAAACATTTCCCACGCTTGGTCGAGAACGGTCATGTGTATGTTGCGCGACCACCACTGTATCGCGTTGATGCACCTGCGCGTGGCAAGAAGCCCGCACAGAAGATCTACGCACTCGATGAGGGCGAACTAACTGCCATTGAAGATAAGCTGCGCAAAGACGGTGTGCGCGAGGGCGCCTGGCAAATCTCGCGCTTTAAGGGCTTAGGTGAGATGAGTGCTGAGCAACTGTGGGATACCACCTTGAATCCTGATACCCGACGTCTCTTGCCGGTGACCTTGGGCGAGATGAGCGAGAGCGAGACCATTAAGACCATGGATATGTTGATGGGCAAAGCAGAATCTGGCGCGCGCCGCGATTGGTTAGAAGAGCGCGGTAATGAAGTAGAAGCCGACATTTAGGACACAGCATGGCGACTAAAAATAAGAAAGCAACTCCTGAGCAGGGGGATCTCTTTACTCAAGAGCGGCCCAAAGCAAATACGGCTAACCCAGAGGAGTTCTTATCCTTAGGCATCTACGCTGAGCGTGCGTACCTTGATTATGCGATTAGTGTGGTCAAAGGGCGGGCATTACCCGAAGTCGCCGATGGGCAAAAGCCAGTACAACGTCGTATTTTGTTTGCGATGAACGAGATGGGCTTGCGTGCCGATGCGAAGCCAGTTAAGAGTGCGCGCGTGGTCGGCGATGTCTTGGGTAAGTTCCATCCCCATGGTGATCAATCGGCCTACGATGCCCTGGTGCGCTTGGCACAGGATTTCTCCTTACGCTACCCATTAATCGATGGCCAAGGTAACTTTGGCTCGCGCGATGGTGATGGAGCCGCGGCGATGCGCTACACGGAAGCACGCTTGACTAAGATTGCGAGCCTGCTCCTCGCTGAAATCGATGAGGGCACGATTGATTTTGTGCCCAACTACGACGGCTCCTTTAAAGAACCAAAACTACTCCCAGCACGTCTGCCATTTGTCTTGCTCAATGGCGCCTCGGGTATTGCCGTGGGTATGGCGACCGAGATCCCATCGCACAATCTGCGCGAGGTGGCGAGTGCCGCAGTAGCGCTCATGAAGTCCCCCAAGACCAGTTTGGATGATTTACTCAAACACATCCCTGGTCCGGATTTTCCGGGGGGTGGGCAAATTATTTCACCAGCCAGTGAGATCGCCCAGATCTATGAGGGTGGACGCGGCTCGGTCAAGGTGCGCGCACGCTGGACCATTGAAGAACTTGCACGTGGGCAATGGCAGGTGGTGGTCAATGAGTTGCCACCAGCGACCTCAGCACAACGGGTCTTGCAAGAGATCGAGGAGCTCACCAATCCAAAGGTGAAGATGGGCAAGAAATCACTGACCACCGAGCAAAACAATCTCAAGCAAACCATTCTGAACGTCTTAGATAGTGTGCGCGATGAGTCGAGTCGTGAGTCCCCGGTACGCCTGGTGTTTGAGCCCAAGAGCAAGAACGTAGAACCAAATGAGTTCATCACCTTGCTTCTTGCGCATACCTCACTCGAGTCGAATGCTTCGATTAATTTGGTGATGATTGGTAATGACGGCCGACCCCGTCAAAAGGGATTAAAAGAGATCCTCACCGAGTGGATCGAGTTTCGCGTGCAGACCGTCACTCGTCGTACCCAGCATCGCTTGGGGAAGGTCAAAGACCGGATGCATATTCTGGAAGGGCGCAAGATTGTCTTTCTAAACATTGATAAGGTCATTAAGCTGATTCGCAATAGCGATGAGCCAAAACCCGATTTGATGAAGGCCTTTAAGCTCACCGAGCGTCAAGCTGAAGATATCCTAGAGATTCGTTTGCGCCAGCTGGCCCGTCTTGAAGGAATCAAGATTGAGCAGGAACTCAAAGAGCTCAAAGGGCAAAAGGCGGAGCTTGATGAGTTACTCAGTAATGAGTCGGCATTGCGCAAACACATCATCAAAGAAATTGAGAGCGATGCTAAAGAGTTTGGTGATGCGCGTCGCACCCTCATGAAAGAAGATGAGCGGGCAGTGGCTGAAGTGAAGGTGATTGATGAGCCGGTGACTGTGATCGTATCCCAAAAGGGTTGGGTCCGAGTCCGTCAGGGTCATGAGCATGATCCCCAACAGTTCACATTCAAAGCCGGTGATGCGCTCTACGATACCTTTGAGTGCCGCACTGTCGATCAAATGCTTGGCTTTGGTAGTGATGGTCGTGTCTATACGGTTGCCGTGAGTGAATTACCCGGCGCACGAGGCGATGGCTCGCCACTTACGAGTTACGTCAATCTCGCGCCAGGCTCGCAAATGGTCGCCTACTATGCAGGTCACGCCGATGATCTGGTATTGATCTCTACTAAAGGTGGCAATGGATTCTTGGCGAATGTGGCAGATATGATTACTCGCAATAAAGCAGGTAAATCCTTTGTGGGGCTCGATAAGAAGTTGCCCGGGGATGCGCCGCTGGGTGCTGCGAAGGTGAGTGAGGGGATGCGCCAGGTTGCTTGCTTATCGGAGAACGGCCGACTCTTAGTGTTCCCCCTGGATGAGCTCAAACGCTTACCGACTGGCGGCAAGGGTGTGATCTTGATGGGGCTGGATGCTAAAGAGCATTTGCGTTGCGCAATTACCTTTGGCTCAGCAGGGATAAGTTACAGCGGGTCAGGACGCGCTGGTAAACCCACTGATACACTGCTTGACGCTAAAACATTGAAGGGCTTTGCTGGTAACCGTGCCCGTAAAGGTCATTTAGTGGATCCGCGACTCAAAGAAGCACGACTAAAAGCAATTCTTAACTAAGAAACTATGCCTTACAAAATCTTATTACTAGGAGCCTCTTATGGCTCTCTCTTAGCATCTAAATTACTCTATGGTGGTCATCACATTCACTTGGTGTGTTTGCCCGAAGAGGCAAAGCTCATCAATGCGGAAGGATTTAAGGTTCGCCTACCCATTCGGGGGCGTGCTGAACCGGTTTTATTGAACTCACAACAATTGCCAGGCTCAGTGAGTGCCGGACCCGCAGAAACAGTCGATGTTAGCCAATACGATTTGGTGGGACTGTGTATGCAAGAGCCTCAATATCGCTCACCCGGTGTGCGTGAGCTGATGGCAGCGATCGGTCGTTCTGGAATACCGTGTATGTCGATTATGAACATGCCGCCATTGCCATACATGAAGCGTATTCCTGGACTGGATTACCAGGCGCTAGAGGCTGCTTATACCGACGCACGTGTGTGGGATACCTTTGATCCAAACAACGTTACATTAAATAGCCCCGATCCTCAGGCGATCCGCCCACCAGGCGAACCAGCCAATGTTCTGCAGGTGACCTTACCAACGAACTTCAAATGCGCCACCTTTAGTAATGATGCGTACAATCAAATCTTGCGCCAGTTGGAAACTGATGTAGCCAATGCTCGCTTTGCAACACCAGAGGGACCCATTGAACTACCTGTTAAATTGAAGGTACATGATTCTTTATTTGTGCCCTTAGCGAAGTGGGCGATGTTGTTAGCAGGTAATTACCGTTGCGTGACTGCCGATGGCATGCGCAATACTCAGGATGCTGTTCACGCCAACCTTGATGAATCCAAATCGGTCTATAACTTTGTGGTCGATTTGTGTATCAAATTAGGTTCCAACCCAGCTGACTTGGTCCCCTTTGAGAAGTATGCCGCTGCAGCCCAGTCACTCTCAAGGCCTGCATCTGCAGCGCGTGCTTTACAGAATGGTGCCCCTTATATTGAGCGCGCTGATAAGTTGGTGCAACTCATTGCTAGATCAAAGGGCATGAATCATCCAGCAATTGATGCTCAGGTAGCGCTGGTGGATCGCCGCCTAGAGGCCAATCGTCAGAAGCTCTCGACCTAGCAAGCTTTAGATATAAGCCAACCAACGCCCCATCCCAATGACACTCGCCCAACCGGTGAGTGAGAGAAGGGCTTGTAATTTACTGATGCCATTTGTTACTGTGCGCATGCGCAGAATCATGGCATTGGCGAGTAATAAGAAGATAAGGCACATCTTCAGAATAAATAAGCGTGAACCAATGAGCTCAGAGGCTTGAGTAATAAACAGGAGCGATCCAGTGAGAACCGCTAGGCCAAACCCGACGAATGCCACTGAGATCCCCAAACGAGATAGATCCGACATGCTGAGTTTGGTGCCAAATCCCAAGACTCGTAAATCCATGATGACCACACTTCCAAAGAGCATGCCGATGCCCCAGATGTGCATGGTCTCAACCGTAGGGTAGAGCCACGTCGAGTACTTCATGGCCTGGGCTAGCCATAAGCCCTCTAAGGCCATGATGGGGCTAGTCATTAACGCAATTCAACGGTTTTAGCGCCAGCAGTGATGCGCTCAGCGCGCAGCTCATCGGGTTGGCTGCGATTGATATACCCCTCAACCGTGACTTGCGAACCGTTAGCAATATCACTCTTGCTCAAGCCCCGGTTTTCCATCCGAAAGGGTGGAGCAAGTACGATGGTCCACGACTTACCATCGGCATTTAGTTTAATTACTCCATGCGGATGCTCATAGCTACTTTGAGTAATCGTGCCAGTGAGCTTAACGGTCTTGGTCTGATCATATTCAGACCAGCCGTGATGGGCATGGGCAAGACCAAGATTTAATAATAAGCAGCTCAGAATGATTCGTTTAATGACTGTGATCATATTCACCTCGTTCGGATAATTCATTGTATGGTGAGATGGCGCGCATCACAATGATTGATAGCGCTTGGCGGCCTTTAGAAGTTCCTCGGCAACACGTTTACGTAAACTGGCAGGTGCCAATACCTCAACACTATCCCCATACTTCATGATCTCCATGATGAGTTCCGGATCTTGGTTGTAATCAAACTCAAGGAAGTAATTGCCTTCCTTATCGAAGCTACTTACTTGCTGGCCATGCCAGGTCTCTGCAGCAACCCAGCGGGCTTTCTCAGGGGTAAAGCGTAATTTGGCGCGTTGTGTAGCTTTGCCAGAGAAGATGCCATAACTCTCAGCAAAGTTCTCTTGTAATTCTTTTTCAGAGACATCAATGGCTTTTTCATCCAAAACATGCGCTGTTTGAATGCCATCCATGGCAAAACTACGCAGGCCTTTGCGGAGATGGCAATACGCATCGAGGTACCAGTTATCTCGATAGAAAATTAAGCGCTGCGGTGATACATCACGCTCGGTTGATTCATCCTTACCCTTGGAGTAATAGGACAGGTGTAAGCGCTGGCGTTTTAGGAGTGAGATACCGACTTCTTCAAAGTTCTCGAGCACATTCTTGCGGGCTGAAACACCAAAGACCTTAATGCGTTTTCGTAACTCTTTTGCAGAGATCTCAGACTGACCCAAGATACCATCAATGATGTTCATGAGGGGCGCAATATGAGGGCTTAGTAAGCCATTGGTATCTAGATTGGATAAGAGGTGTTGCATGAGAACGAGGGCAGTCGCCTCTTTTTCTGAGAACCACAAGCCGGGTAACTCAAACTTATCGCCGGCATTGGGCTTATCAAAGCGATAACCGCCCATGGCGCGGTCGTAGACAATTGGTGCGTTCATACGATCACGCAGATAGTCAAGATCGCGTTTGAAGGTTGCGCGCGAGATTTCTAAGCCACTTAAGAAATCCTCAATCGGCACGCAGCCCCGACTCTGGATCATGTACTTAATCTTGTGCAAGCGCTCCATATCGCTCATAAGCAATCTCCCATAACAAAATAGGCAACAGCATGGGCCATAAAAGGCTCACTATATGAGCCAGATCAAGGTAAGTCAATGACGCGAAACCAATACCAGCCCCCAAGCACTTCAGTTAGGATTAGGGTATGAAAATCATCAGACTTCTATTCGTGTGCCTTATGCTCATCCCGGGCATGGTTCTTGCACTGACAGTTGGCCAAACCATTGAGTTGGGGCAACTGCAAACACTCAACAGCACTCCGTATGTCATACCGGCTAACAACACCAAGAACACCTTAATCCAGGTTTGGGCCACCTGGTGCCCATTTTGTAAGAAGCAAAATGCTTATTTAGAAAAACTCTACAAAGAGCTGCCGCCTAATTCACTCAATGTCATCACCATCTCCATTGATAAGAACCCATTGCTTGCCAAGCAATATATGGAAAACAATAAGTACACATTCCCGGCAGCCATGATGACCCCAGAACTGCAAAAATCAATGGGGAAGGTCAAAGGCATACCAATTCTTATCATTTTGGATAAGAACAACAAAGTGATCTACCGTGAAATCGGGGAGATATTTCCTGAGGAGTATGCAGACCTTAAGCGCTTTGCAAAAGTTCAATAATTAATCAAGTAATACATACGTACTACTTCCGTTGTGATTACAAACGTTTAGGCCCAACCTTCTTCACAAACCAAATGCATACAAATAATCTAGTGATTATTAAATCCAAAAGGTTACGTATTCAAAATGGTGTTTTTAATCGAACTTACTCATAATCGAGCCAAAATATTCCGTATTGAGTTTGGCTCTCGCTTGCTCATGGCAATCACAATCCTAGGAATTGCCTATTTGACCTTCAAAAGTTTACTTGGGGTATTTCTAGGATTATTCAGCAAATAGCTAAACGATCGATTCATTTGCATCACTAGGAAATAAGGACGAGCCCGACCCTCGGCACTGATAGTATTTGGGTATGGCTGCTTCGTTCCCGACCTGACCAGGTTGCCAAGCCACCATGCGAGGAGGCCCGTCCATTCTTATTGTAGCCTTGTTAGAATTGAGCCCATGACTGCACTTGCACTGGCTCGTAAATGGCGCCCCAAAACCTTCACTGAACTGGTGGGTCAGGATCACGTAGTGAAAGCCTTAACCCATGCCTTAGATCAAGGCCGCTTACACCACGCATGGTTATTCACGGGTACCCGTGGAGTTGGTAAGACCACCATCTCTCGCATTATGGCTAAAGCCCTCAATTGCACCGGAGTAGATGGCAAAGGGCAAATGACCTCAGAACCTTGTGGCCAATGCCAAGCCTGTACCGAGATTGATGCTGGACGCTTTGTTGATTACATTGAGATGGATGCGGCGAGTAATCGTGGTGTGGATGAGATGGTCTCATTATTAGAGAAAGCCGGTTATGCACCCAGCAGTGCTCGCTTTAAGGTCTACATGATCGACGAGGTGCATATGCTCTCCACGCATGCCTTTAATGCCATGCTCAAGACCTTGGAAGAGCCACCGCCGCATGTGAAGTTCATCTTGGCAACCACCGATCCCCAAAAGGTACCGGTCACCGTGCTCTCTCGCTGCTTGCAGTTCAATCTTAAGCAAATGCCAGTCCCTTTGATCGTAGAGCACTTGCAGCAGATTCTGGGTTCGGAGTCAGTGACTGCTGAACCGAATGCCTTGCGTGTGATTGCAAAAGCGGCCCAGGGATCCATGCGCGATGCACTATCGCTTACCGACCAAGCAATTGCCTATGCCGCAGGGCCGGTCACAGAGGCCGCAGTCCGCACCATGTTGGGCACGATTGATGAGACCTATCTCATCAAGATCTTGGATGCCTTGCAGAATAAAGACGGCAAAACTCTAAACGACATCACGGAAGAGATGGGCTTGCGCAGCATGTCCTTCTCTTTAGCACTGCAAGATCTAGCCAGTCTCTTACACAAAATAGCCACAGCCCAGATCGTGCCTGACTCTGTATTGGAGGATTGGCCAGAAGCGAATGAGATTCGTAGGCTTGCTAAAGCGTTTACTCCCGAAGAGACCCAACTCTTTTATCAGATCGCTATTACCAGCCGGGCCGATTTGTCATTGGCTCCCGACGAGCAAGCTGGATTTGCGATGGCGCTTCTACGAATGTTAGCCTTCAAACCCGGTGGCAGTGGTAGTACTTCAGTAACAGCGAACAGCATACCAAAGCCTGCTACGCAAGCTACTCCTAAATCAACCGCTCCCGCAAACAAGTCAGTAGAAGCAAAGCCGGTTGCAAAGACTGTTGCGAGTACTGTTACAAATACTGCACCCGAAACCGCAACCCATACGCCGAACCTCAATAGTGAGATCAAACCCGATTGGCATGCGATGGTACGTAATTTGCCATTGCGAGGACTCTTGCAACAACTCGCTCACCAAACCGAACTGGTGGAGTGGCGCGACACCCCAACGACACTCTTTATTACTCTGACGACTGCGATGCCCCAACTGGCGACTGATGATGCGTTAGCCCGTTTTGGGGAGACCCTCCGGGCGCAGTACGGTAAACCTGTGAAGCTGCAATTGGGTGAGGGTAAGGCTAATCACACGATTGCTAAAGTAGATGCCCAAATTTACGAAGAGAATAAACTCAATGCCGAAGAGCAAATTGCTGAAGACCCATTCCTAAAAGAGCTGGAGCGTGAGTTCGGAGCCAAAGTGGTCTCGGGCTCAGTTCGTCCCATTAATTAATTTCAATAGCGGAGAAGCACACCATGATGAAAGGTCAAATTGCGGGTTTAATGAAGCAAGCCCAGCAAATGCAAGAGAAGATGAAGCGCGCCCAAGAGGAGCTCAATGCCTTGGAGCTCACGGGCCAAGCCGCTGGCGGCATGGTGAAGGTCACGATTACTGGCAAGTATGAGATGAAGCGGGTGCAAATTGATCCGGCAGCAATGGATGATCGCGAGATGCTCGAAGATCTGGTGGTCACTGCGTATACCGATGCATTCAAGCAGGCTGAAGCAGCTAGCCAAGCGCTCATGTCGGGAGCGACCGCTGGTATGCCCATGCCTCCCGGATTTAAGTTACCGTTCTAAAGTCGGATGAGCCGGACCAAAGCGCCAAACGAGCCTCAAGACGCACTTAGTCGTTTGGTGGAGGCTCTGCGGGTCTTGCCTGGCGTTGGCCCCAAATCAGCGCAACGCATGGCGTATTATCTGCTGCAACATGATCGTAATGGCGCGGCTGTCTTAGCTCAGTCATTGGGTGAGGCAGTCGAGTCCATCGGCCATTGTCAGCGTTGCAATACCTTTACTGAACTCGAGCTTTGTATGACCTGCAGCGATTCACGTCGCGACCCCGCCTTATTGTGCGTGGTGGAGACCCCGGCAGACCAAGTGATGGTTGAGCAAACCATGAGCTTTAAGGGTCAGTACTTCGTTCTGATGGGGCGTATCTCACCACTGGATGGTATGGGCCCCAATGAGATTCATTTTGATCGCCTCCTCGATCGGATCGAGAAACCAGAGTTTGGTGGACCCGTACGTGAAGTGGTGCTGGCTACCAACTTCACGAGCGAGGGTGAGGCCACCGCGCATTACATTGGCGAGGTCTTAAAGATCAAAGGCATCAAAGCAACCCGCATTGCCCGCGGCATTCCGGTGGGTGGCGAGTTGGAGTATGTGGATGCTGGCACCTTAGCACGCGCCTTACTCGATCGCCGCTCCATCAGCTAAAACAATCAACGAAAGCATCTATGAGTAAAGTCCCACACATCTTAGTGAGTAATGACGATGGCTATTTAGCTCCTGGCTTACTCGCTTTGGTTAATGCACTACGCCCCTTAGGCAAGTTAACGATTGTGGCACCGGAGCAAAACCACAGTGGCGCATCGAACTCGCTCACGCTCTCACGACCCTTGAGTATTCATCGGGTCGCCGGTGGTGAGCGCGATGGATTTCTATTTGTAAATGGCACGCCCACCGACTGTGTGCACATGGCCATGACCGGATTTTTGGAGAGTAAACCTGATTTGGTGGTCTCAGGAATTAATCAAGGCGAGAATATGGGCGAAGATGTCCTGTACTCAGGTACCGTTGCCGCTGCGATTGAAGGTGTGATGTTTGGGGTGCCAGGCATTGCGTTCTCACAAGTGGACCGTGGTTGGGCTCAAATTGAGGATGCTGCAAAGGCAGCGCGTGACATCGTGACCCAGGCTCTGCAAGAGCCGATGGAGCGGGTCGATGGCATCGCCACCTTACTAAACGTCAATATTCCCAATGGCCATTATGAGCAACTCAAACGCTGGCGGGTGACGCGCTTAGGAACACGTCATCACTCGCAACCCGTGATCGTGCAACAAAATCCTCGTGGTGAGAACATTTATTGGATTGGTCCCGCAGGCGAAGCGCGTGATATCTCCCCCGGGACGGATTTTCATGCGATCAATGAAGGATGTATCTCAATTACGCCGATGCAACTCGATCTCACGCACCATGCGCGCCAAGCGAGTATGCGTGCTTCTGGCTGGGACCGCGGATGAAAGCGGCCGAGCGCTTTGCCGGGCATCGCCAAGACCTCGCACGCAAGGTGCATGAGGCCGGGGTGAAGAACCCACAGGTCTTACAAGCCATAGCCACCGTACCGCGCCACTCATTTGTGGATGCTGGATTGCACGCGCAAGCCTATGAAGACTCGGCATTACCGATTGGTCATCAGCAAACCATCTCGAAGCCCTCGGTGGTGGCACGCATGATTGAGCTCTTGCACAAGAACAAACAACCCTTGGGGAAGGTGCTAGAGATTGGTACAGGATGTGGCTACCAAGCAGCGGTGCTGAGTTTGTTGGCGCAAGAGGTCTACTCGATTGAGCGAGTTCGTGCTTTGCATGATCTGGCTCGCACCAAATTACGACCCTTTCGTATCGCCAATTTGCGCCTCATCTATGGCGACGGAATCCGCGGGCTAGCGCAAGCAGCACCTTTTGACGGAATCATCCTGGCAGCGGCGGGGTTGGGGGTGCCCGACCCTTTATTGGATCAACTGGCGATTGGGGGGCGCTTAATTGCGCCGGTCTCTAAAAGCGAGACCGAGCAACAGCTCTTACTCATTGAGCGGGTGAGTTCCCACCGCTATCAAAGGACCGCACTTGATGAGGTCTTTTTTGTGCCCTTACAATCAGGGGTGATATGAGCCCATTGCATGCCAGCCCACAATCCCGATACGCGATTCGCTTCGGCCAGACCGCTCTCGTAGCGGTTATCGCTTTTGGGCTTGCAGCATGCTCAACACCACCCAGAACCAAGCCAGCCACCATTACGGATCGCAGCGCACCGGTAGCCAGCGCACCTGCTCAAGAGCCAGTTCCTCCGGGGTTCTATCGGGTCAAACGCGGCGATACCTTGATTCGGATTGCGCTCGATAACGGGCAGTCTTATCGCGATATTGCCTCTTGGAACAACATCACCGACCCTAATTTGATTGAGGTTGATCAGGTCTTGCGGGTGAAGCCACCGCCAAGCACGGCTCGGGTAACAAGCAAGCCGATTGAGCCGATCAAACCCGCTGATAGTAAAGCGC
Organism: Polynucleobacter sp. HIN11; assembly: GCF_030297675.1. Classification (NCBI taxonomy): domain Bacteria; kingdom Pseudomonadati; phylum Pseudomonadota; class Betaproteobacteria; order Burkholderiales; family Burkholderiaceae; genus Polynucleobacter; species Polynucleobacter sp. HIN11. Next base: position 983,874 of record NZ_AP028142.1, on the reverse strand, counting down.
CTGCTGATAGCAAAGTGGCTGCTAAGAAAGCGGAAGAGAAAGAGGTAGTAGTTGCTGAGCCCAAAGCGAATGCAATTGATCCACCCATTAAGCTCTCATGGCCTGCAAAGGGCAAAGTGGTCGAGGAGTTCAATGAGGCCAAGAACAAGGGTATTGATATTGCCGGCAAGATGGGTGAGCCCATTCAAGCGGCAGCCGATGGCAAAGTCGTCTATGCCGGTAACAGTCTGCGAGGGTATGGCAACCTGGTCATCGTCAAGCATGACAACACCTATCTCACGGCCTATGCCCATAACCGCACTCTTTTAGTGAAAGAGGGTGAGAACGTGCGCAAAGGTCAACGGATTGCTGAGATGGGCGACTCCGATGCCAATATGGTGAAGTTGCACTTTGAGGTGCGTATGAACGGTAAGCCCGTTAACCCAATGCAATATTTGCAATAACTGTAATCACCCGTTTGGCTAAATCGATCCCCAGCGTACTGGTATTTGATATTGAGACCGTTCCGGATGTTGCGGGTCTTCGGGTACTCAATGCCTATCCAGACTCGATGAGCGATGCTGAGGTCGCAAAGGCCGCGATGGATGAGCGTGCTGCCCAAACTGGCCATGAATTTTTACCCCTTTACCTGCAAAAGATCATTGCGATCTCGTGCGTGATCCGCAGAACCACCAAAGAGGGCTTACCGCAATTTAAGGTTGGTAGTCTCGGAACCGCAGCCGATGATGAGAAAACTCTCGTACAAGCTTTTTATGAACTCATTGAAAAATACACCCCCCAGTTGGTGTCGTGGAATGGAAGCGGCTTTGATCTACCGGTCTTGCACTACCGGGCGCTGTTAAACCAAGTGGCCGCACCGCGCTATTGGGAGATGGGTGAGAGCATGGATAGCGATAGTAAAGACTTTAAGTGGAACAACTACATTAACCGCTATCACATGCGTCACATTGATCTCATGGATATTCTAGCCAAACACAATGCCCGTGCCAACGCACCGCTCGATGCGCTAGCGAAGCTGTGTGGCTTTCCTGGAAAACTGGGGATGGATGGCTCGCAAGTATGGCCTGCCTATCAACGCGGAGAGATTGAACAAATCCGACAGTATTGCGAGACCGATGTGGTGAACACCTATTTGGTCTACTGCCGCTTTCAACAAATGCGTGGCGGCTTTACTGCTGATGAGTACGACGAAGAACTCGCTTATGTGAAGCAGCAACTCGAGCAGGATGCCAAGCAGGGTAAAGCACCCTGGCCCGAGTACTTAGCCGGCTTTAGTCACTAGCATCCATCACGTTCAGAATGAGTACGGAAGCACCGATGCCAAAAGCATCTCCGATCGTCACGATTGACTCTTTGGATCTCGATGCACAAGGCGTTGCGCGGCAATCGAATGAAGAGGGCGGTAAAGTACTCTTTATTCGGGGAGCGTTGCCGACCGAGCGCGTGACCTACACTATCACGCGGGAGAAAGCGCGTTTTGCCAAAGCCAAACTCCACGAACTGATTAAACCCGCGGTCTATCGCACCACACCTCGCTGCACCTATTTTGGGACCTGCGGAGGATGTAGCATGCAGCATCTGGATTTTGCTGCGCAGATTGCAATCAAGCAACGGGTCTTAGAGGATGATTTGTGGCACATCGGACGGATTAAGCCTCAAGAGATCTTACGACCGATTGCAGGATCCGCTTGGCACTATCGCCATCGAGGACGTTTAAGTGTGATCGATCGCTCGATCAAGAAGGGCACAATCTTGGTGGGTTTTCATGAACACAACAGTAGTTATGTGGCGGATATGCTGACCTGCGAAGTCATCCCCAAACGCATCTCCGATCTCTTGGTACCGATGCGGGAACTGGTGGGCTCACTGAGTATCCGGGATCGCGTACCGCAAATCGAGTTTGCTGTTGGAGAAGATATAAACCAACCGGGCGTCACTCAAATTGCCTTAGTGATTCGTCACTTGTTGCCGCTGACCCCCGCCGATCTCAAGAATCTGGAGTCATTTGCCAAACATCATCAAGTTGGTATTTGGTTACAGCCCCAAGGGCCTGAGAGCGCCAAACCGTTTTACCCCAGCGAGCAGTCGCTGAGTTACACCTTGCCAGAGTTTGGGGTGACATTGCCGTTTCTGCCGACGGACTTCACCCAAGTCAATCACGCAGTCAATCAAGTCCTCATCAGTAAGGCCATTTCTCTATTAGATATTCAAGTAAGTGATCGTGTGATTGATCTCTTCTGTGGCATTGGGAACTTCACACTGCCCATTGCAACCCTAGCCATGGAAGTGCTTGGCATTGAGGGTAGTAAGACCCTAACTCAGCGTGCCTTGCAAAATGCTCGGCATAACCAACTCGAACACAAAACCCAATTTAGTCAGAGTAACCTCTTTGAGATCACGGCCACTGATCTCAATGTCTGGGGCAGGGCCGATAAATGGCTGATTGACCCACCGCGAGAGGGTGCTATGGAGATTTGCAAGGCGATGCAGGATTTACCAACAACAGCGCTACCGAAACGCATTGTCTATGTGTCATGCAATCCCAAAACACTGGCACGTGATGCAGCGATTCTGACGCACGAACTAAATTACACCCTGAGTAAAGCAGGGATCATCAATATGTTCCCTCACACCTCGCACATTGAATCGATTGCGGTGTTTGATCGACTGGGATAAAAGTTAGGTATTCTGATGGGGTTCATCGATTAGATTCCCCATGACCAACCTCAACCAACTACCGACTGATTTACCCGTTCCCAAAGACGATGGGGCGTGCAATCATTTGGTCGGCATGGCTTTGCCGAATGTTGCTTTATTAGCAACCGATGGATCGATGGTGAACCTCTCACAACTACCCGGGCGCACAGTCATTTATTGCTACCCCATGACCGGGCAGCCTAATGTGTCATTGCCCGAAGGGTGGGATCAAATCCCAGGCGCGCGTGGCTGCACACCCCAAAGCTGTGCTTATCGTGATCACTATCAAGAACTCCAAGCCTTAAATGCCAATGTGTATGGCCTCAGTGTGCAGAGTACGGATTACCAACGCGAGATGGCTACCCGTTTGCATTTGCCATTTCAGGTGCTCAGTGATGAGCAGTATCAGTTCCAGCAGGCGCTCAACTTGCCAACCTTTGTGGCGGCAGGGATAACCTTACTCAAACGCGTGACCCTGATTACCAATGATGGGCATATTGAGGCAGTACATTACCCAATCTTCCCAAGTGATAGTGATCCTACTTGGGTATTGGATTATTTGAAGAGCAAGAAATAAAAAGGGCGCCGAAGCGCCCTAAATTACCGCGTGACGATGTTGCTATTAGTCGCGGTCTCCACCAAAGATGCCCAGAAGAGCCAAGAGGTTGGAGAAAATGTTGTAAATGCTTAGGTAGATGCCTAAAGTTGCAATGATGTAGTTGGTCTCACCACCATTAACCACACGCTGCACATCCACCAGGATGAACGCGGAGAAGATGGCAATCGCTACAACCATCAAGGTGAGCATCAGGGCAGGGATCTGCAACCAGATGTTGGCCAAGGAAGCCAAGATCAACAGAATGACGCCTACGAACAGGAACTTGCCCATGCCCGAGAAGTCTTTCTTGGAGACCGTGGCAATCGACGCCATCACGGTGAAGATTGCAGCTGTGCCACCAAAGGCGCCCATGATGAGAGCAGCACCATTGCTGTAGCTACCCAGGGTCATGCCAATCAAGCGCGAGAGCATCACACCCATAAAGAAGGTAAACGCCAGCAAGAGCACGACGCCCATACCGGTGTCTTTGTTCTTCTCAATTGCCCAGAAGAAACCAAAGGCAACGGCCAAGAACAAAATTGCGCCCATAAATGGACTACCTTCAAAGAAGGTAAAGCCCATGGCCACACCCAGCCACGCACCAATTACGGTAGGCACCATGGAGAGTGCCAAGAGGGCGTAGGTGTTTCTTAGGACACGGTTACGGGATTGGGCAGTTGCAACCGCAGCACCACGACCAAAACCATACGAATTGAGATCACTCATTGAGTAGCTCCTTAAAGTAAGTCCAACATGGACTTGATAGTCACCAAGTATAGACAAAACATATAAAAATCAAGACCTTTGTGACAGGAAGGTCGCTGGCATTAGGGTCTTTTGGTGATATACCTAAGAAATTCAATGGCTTAGGGGTCGGAATCGGGGATAAAACCCTAAAAACAACGTATAATTTCGCATCGCAATACCGAGTATTGCTGACAAATGATTCAATAAAACCGAAAAACCGTTTCACACAACCTCACTGGAGTTTTTGCATGGCAATTCAGCGCACCTTATCCATCATCAAACCTGACGCAGTCGCGAAGAACGTGATTGGCCAAATCTATGCTCGTTTTGAGCAGGCTGGTTTGAAGATCGTCGCCGCCAAAATGGCGCACCTCTCAAAAAATGAAGCTGAGCAGTTCTATGCCGTGCATAAAGAGCGTCCTTTCTTCAAAGACCTCGTGAGCTTCATGATCTCGGGTCCGGTCATGATTCAGGTACTTGAGGGTGAGAACGCGATTGCCAAAAATCGTGAGCTGATGGGTGCGACCGATCCCAAGAAAGCCGACAAGGGCACAATCCGCGCTGACTTTGCAGATAGCATTGATGCTAATGCCGTGCATGGTTCGGATGCACCAGAGACCGCTGCAGTGGAAGTCGCCTTTTTCTTTCCCGGCATGAACATCTACGCACGTTAATTCACCATTGAATTCAAGCCGCACGAACTTACTCAATTTTGATGCTGCCAAGATGGCAGAGTACGTTGCGGGACTAAATGAGAAGCCCTTTCGGGCGAAGCAACTCTTGCAGTGGGTTCATCAGCGTGGCGTCAGTGACGTGGCGCTGATGACCGATCTGGCTAAATCCTTTCGTCATCAACTCGCAGAAGAAGCAGAAGTCATTAGTCTGCCAGTCATTGGGGATATGAAGGCTGGTGACGGTACCCGCAAGTGGTTACTGGATGTGGGGGCTGGTAATGCCGTTGAGATGGTGTACATCCCCGAGGATGATCGCGGCACATTGTGTATTTCCTCCCAAGCGGGTTGTGCAGTCAATTGCCGATTTTGTTCCACTGGTCACCAAGGCTTTGCTCGTAATCTGACCCCGGCCGAGATTATTGGACAACTCTGGTTTGCCGAGCATCATTTGCGCGAGGATCCGCTTGCGATTCGCAGGCTGGATGAGGATTGTGCGGAGCAAGCACAGGGTCGTGTGATTACGAATGTGGTGATGATGGGCATGGGCGAGCCTTTGCTCAACTACGATGCGGTGCTCGTGGCATTGCGTTTGATGCTCGACGATCACGCCTATGGACTCTCGCGCCGTCGCGTGACTGTCTCAACCTCGGGTGTGGTGCCCATGATGGATCGCTTGGCCCAGGATTGCCCAGTGGCTCTCGCTGTATCCTTGCACGCACCGAACGACGCTCTGCGCGATGAGCTCGTGCCACTGAATCAAAAATACCCCTTAAAAGAACTGATTGCCGCGTGCGATCGCTACTTACCATTTGCACCGCGCGACTTCATTACCTTTGAGTACTGCATGCTCGATGATGTAAACGATCAAGACCAGCATGCCAAAGAGTTAATCAAACTCTTAAAGGGCTTGCGTTGCAAATTAAATCTCATTCCCTTTAATCCATTTCCAGCCTCGGGCCTCAAGCGTTCACCCGCAGAGCGCGTCAAACAGTTTGCCCAAATTTTGCAAGACGCTGATCTGGTGACCACGGTACGTAAGACCCGCGGTGACGATATCGCAGCTGCCTGCGGTCAGTTGGCAGGCGATGTGATTGATCGAACCCGCCGTGCTGAGCGTATGCAAGCACTCAATGAGCAGGTGATTCAGTTTCAGGGACGATAATGAACGCAATTGGATGCCATGATGAATAAGATCGAGCCAGGCTGTTTGCCACCATTACCTCTCGGACCATTACCGCGCCGTCTATCGCGCCAGTCGGTGGTGGCGTGGGGCGATAACCGCGTCACAGTTGGTGGAGATGCTCCGGTGCGAGTGCAATCAATGACCAATACCGATACCGAGGATGCGATTGCAACTGCCATTCAGGTAAAGGAGTTGGCACGTGCCGGATCGGAACTGGTGCGCATTACCGTGAACACCCCAGAAGCCGCTGCACAAGTGCCCTATATTCGCGAGCAACTCGATAAGATGGATGTGAAGGTGCCATTGATTGGCGACTTTCATTACAACGGCCACACCTTACTCAAAGAGTATCCCGATTGTGCCAAGACCTTATCGAAGTACCGTATTAATCCCGGTAATGTGGGCAAGGGCGCCAAGCGCGACCCACAATTTGCGCAAATGATCGAGGCGGCTTGCCATTACGACAAACCAATCCGCATTGGTGTGAACTGGGGCAGTCTTGATCAAGAGTTGCTCGCGCAGATCATGGATGAGAACGCAAAGCTGCCCACTCCCAAAACCTCTCAAGAGGTGATGATTGAAGCCTTGATTCAGTCGGCACTTCAATCGGCCAGTAAAGCGGTTGAGCTCGGCATGAACCCTGATCAGATTACGCTCTCGTGCAAAGTGAGTGGTGTACAAGATTTAATTGCAGTCTATCGCGATCTCGCTAGACGTTGCGATTACTCCTTGCATCTCGGGCTCACCGAAGCTGGCATGGGTAGCAAAGGTATCGTGGCATCCACTGCAGCACTTGCAGTGCTCTTACAAGAAGGAATTGGTGACACCATTCGTATCTCCTTAACACCTGATCCTGGTGCGCCGCGTGAGAATGAGGTGATTGTCGGGCAAGAGATCTTGCAAACCATGGGATTGCGCAATTTCACGCCGATGGTAATTGCTTGTCCTGGATGCGGTCGCACTACGAGCACCACCTTCCAAGAACTGGCAGCCAAGATTCAATCGTATCTACGTCAACAAATGCCAGTGTGGAAGAAAACCCATCCAGGCGTGGAGAATATGAACGTGGCAGTGATGGGTTGTATCGTCAATGGCCCAGGCGAGAGTAAGCATGCCAATATCGGTATCTCTCTACCAGGCACTGGTGAGAGCCCCGCAGCCCCAGTGTTTGTCGATGGTGTGAAGGTTAAAACTTTACGCGGTGAGGGGATCGCCGAAGAATTTCAACTAATCGTCGACGAGTACGTTAAAGCCAATTACCATGCAAAAAATTAATGCCATCCGCGGCATGAACGATCTGCTGCCTAAGGATGCAGCAGCTTGGTCTTATCTCGAGCGCACCTTAGCGGATCTGACTCGAGCCTACGGCTATGAACAGATTCGGACACCCATTGTGGAATCCACCGCACTATTCCAACGCGGTATCGGTGAGGTGACTGATATTGTCGAGAAGGAGATGTACTCCTTTGAAGATCGACTCAATGGAGAGCAACTCACACTGCGCCCCGAGGGAACCGCAGCAGTCGTGCGCGCTACGATTGAACACAATCTAATTTATGACGGCCCCAAACGGCTTTGGTACACAGGACCCATGTTTCGGCATGAGCGCCCACAGCGTGGACGCTATCGCCAGTTTCATCAATTTGGGATTGAGGCACTGGGATTTGCAGGACCAGACATTGATGCCGAGATCATCTTGATGGGCCAACGCCTGTGGGATGAACTGGGTTTGCAAGGCGTGCGTTTGGAGCTCAATTCCCTGGGCGAGGCGCCCGAACGCGCTGCGCATCGCCAAGCACTCGTTGATTACTTTACGCAACACCACGCACAATTGGATGAGGACTCGCAGCGACGTTTACAAACCAATCCACTGCGGATTTTGGATTCGAAGAATCCAGCAATGCAGGCTCTCATTGAGGGCGCCCCCAAACTCTTGGAGTTTTTGGGTTCAGAGTCCTTAGCTCACTTTGAAGCAGTACAAACGCTCCTAAAGGCTAACAACATTCCATTTAAGATCAACCCACGACTGGTGCGCGGCTTAGACTATTACAACCTGACCGTGTTTGAGTGGACCACCGAGGCATTGGGTGCCCAGGGTACGATCGCCGGCGGTGGTCGCTACGACCCCTTGATGGAGCGGATGGGTGGTAAAAGTGCCCCAGCCTGCGGTTGGGCGATGGGTATGGAGCGCGTACTCGATCTGATGGCGATCTCGGAAAGTACTCCCGCTAGTGAACCCGTATGCGATGTGTATGTCTTGCATCAAGGCGGCGAAACTCTGGTGCAAGCCATGATTGCCGCAGAGGCGCTGCGTAGTGCCGGAATTGATGTGATTTTGCATTGCCCACCCGATGGGCAGAGTGCAAGCTTTAAATCTCAAATGAAGAAAGCGGATGCCAGCGGTGCGCAATTGGCTCTGATTATTGGTCCTGATGAGCTTGCCCGTGATGAGGCGCAGTTAAAAAATCTGCGCGGCACCGGTGAGCAACATGCCGTGCCACTCTCTGGCTTATTGGTGGCCGTGGTGGATGCTTTAGTGGATTCTTAGCCATAAAGCATAAAATAAGCGTTTGAACAATTGAAGAAAGCAGTATTGGAATGGCACTTGACCTCGAAGAACAAGAGAACCTAGCGAACCTCAAATCGTTTTGGGCCCGCTATGGCAATTACATCATCGGTGTTATTACCGTGGCATTGCTCGCCTATGCCGCTTTCAATCTTTGGGGCTGGTATCAGCGCAGCCAAGCAGCCGATGCGGGTAAGTTGTACGAGACCCTGATTAATGCAGTCACGAAGAACGAGAAAGATAAAACCTATCTCGCCGCCGATGATCTGCAAAAGAAATACGGCGGTACCACCTATGCTGCCATGGGCAACCTCGTGGCTGCCAAGATTGCGATGGATAGCAATGACGCTGCGAAAGCACAAGCGTATTTGAAGTGGACCGCCAATAAAGCGAGTGATGATTCGTTTCGGGCGCTGGCCCAATTGCGTCTCTTAGGACTTCTGATTGATCAAGGAACGGAAGCCAGCCTGAAAGAGGCCGATCAACTCCTCAAAGAAAAAGCCGTCAAAGGATTTGAGCCTTTATGGATTGAGCGCCGTGGCGATTGGTATTTGGTGCAAAAGAAGATTCCGGAGGCCCGCACCGAGTACCTCAAGGCGATGAAGGCGATGCAAAGTGATAAAGCCTTTCCAGAGGACGCACGTGGTTTGTTGAAAGTGAAGATTGATGCCGTAGGGGGTATGTAGTGCAAGTTTTGCGCTGGGGACTCATTGCATCACTTTCACTTGCATTGATTGCTTGTTCTGGCTCGTCTAAAGTTCGCAAACCCGCTGAGCTCGTCAATGTTAGTAATCAAGTCGAGCTTGCTGAGGTTTGGTCAACCAATGTAGGCAGTTCGATACCCGCGAACTTCCGCCCCGTGGTTGCTGGCGATCATGTATTTGCGGCATCTGCGCGTGGCACCCTTAGTAAATTAAATATTCAGAATGGACGCGTGGTGTGGGAAGTTAGTGTTCCTGAGAAACTCTCGATTGGTCCGGGATCGGATGGTAAGACCACGGTTGTGGTGAGCGCGGAAGGCAATGCCTACGGTTACGATGAGTCGGGCAAAAATATTTGGAAGACCCCGATTGGTAGCGAGGTGCTCTCCGATCCGATTGTGGGGGCGGGGGTGGTAGTGATACGTACCCTGGACCATCGCTTTATTGGTCTGGATGCAACGACGGGTAAGCGGCGTTGGATCTATCAGCGACAACAGACTCCTTTGTCGTTGCGTGTCGGCTACGGCATGCTCCTGGTGGGTAATGATGCAGTGGTGACTGGATTTGGGGGCGGTCGCTTTGGAGCACTTGCGCTCTCCAACGGCGGTCTCATCTGGGAATCGGCCGTCTCCTTCCCCAAGGGCTTCTCTGAGATTGAGCGCTTAAATGATGTTACCAGTCGACCCAGCTTAGAAGAAGGGCGTCTTTGCGTAGTCTCGTATCAGGGCAAGATCGGTTGCGCAGAACTGCGTAGCGGTAATTTAGTGTGGTCGAAGGACTTCTCAAGCTATACCGGTACCACCCAAAGTACCGAGTTTGTGTTTGCTGCCAATGAAAAATCCCATGTGTATGCCTACCGTGCAAGCGATGGTGTGCAAGTTTGGGAGAACACCCAGTTAACCTGGCGTGATGTTGGTGAGCCACTGGCGATTGGACGCGTGGTGATGATGGGTGATAAACAAGGCTATGTGCATCTTCTGAATCAAAATAGTGGTCAGATGGTCTCGCGTATTCGTCACGACAGCTCACCGGTCACAGCAGCACCGATTGCAGCCGGGGGCGTGATCATCATTGCTTCTCAAGGTGGCAAGATTGCGGCGTATCGCCCGCGTTAAGACCCATTACTCATGAAACCCGTTATTGCCATCGTGGGCCGACCCAATGTCGGCAAATCCACCTTATTCAATCGCTTAACCAAATCCCGTGATGCCTTGGTGGCGGATTTTCCTGGACTCACGCGCGATCGCCACTATGGCAACGGTCGAGTGGGGGATCGTGAATTTATTTGCATTGATACGGGCGGCTTTGAGCCCGTTGCCAAGACCGGCATCATGGCCCAGATGGCCAAGCAAACCAAGCAAGCGGTCGCTGAATCGGATCTGGTGATCTTTTTAGTCGATGGCCGACTCGGACTTGCACCGCAGGATCGCGTGATTGCGGATTTCTTGCGCAAGACCGGACGCCCGGTGATCTTGGCAGTGAATAAGACCGAGGGTATGTCAGCTAGCGTGGTCACCGCTGATTTTCATGAACTGGGTCTTGGTCAACCCGAGCCCATTTCCTCTGCGCACGGCGATGGAGTGCGGGCTTTAATTGAAGAGGCTCTTGATCAGCTGCAGATCCCCGAACCTGAGCCCGATGATGCTGCCGTTGCCGATGGCACGCGACCCATGAAGATTGCGGTGGTCGGTCGACCCAATGTCGGCAAGTCCACCTTCATTAATACTTTGCTTGGCGAAGATCGGGTGATTGCTTTTGATCTACCCGGCACCACGCGCGATGCCATTGAAGTCGAGTTTGAGCGCAATGGCAAATCCTATGTCTTAATTGATACGGCAGGGCTGCGCCGGCGTGGCAAGGTGTTTGAAGCGATCGAAAAGTTCTCGGTGGTCAAAACTCTGCAAGCAATTAACGATGCCAATGTGGTGATCTTGATGCTCGATGCCCAACAGGATATCTCGGAGCAAGACGCACACATTGCTGGCTATATTGTGGAAGCAGGGCGCGCATTAGTAGTAGCTGTGAATAAATGGGATGGCATTGATGCCTACGTGAAAGAACGTGCTCGGGTTGAGATTGCCCAAAAGCTTCGCTTTCTAGACTTTGCCAATGTGCATCCCATCTCAGCTAAAAAAGGATTTGGGATCAAAGAGCTGTTTAAGGATGTGGATAAGGCCTATCAAGCTGCGATGGCGAAACTCTCCACGCCCAAACTGACCCGCGCCATGATCGATGCAGTAGCACACCAGCAGCCCAAGCGGGTGGCCAAGGGTCGACCCAAACTTCGCTATGCCCATCAGGGTGGTATGAACCCCCCAATCGTGATTATTCATGGGAGTGCACTGCATGGGATTACCGATAGCTACAAACGCTATCTCGAAGGGCGCTTTCGGGAGATCTTTGAGCTGCGCGGCACCCCCTTGCGGATTGAGTTTCGGACTGCGGCAAACCCTTATGTCAAGGATGAAAAACCACGCCGTAAGTAGGATTTGTCACACAAATACAGAAATCCATTAATTAGGGTTAATATCCTTATAGAAAACATCAGTGTTGTATACAAAAGCAAGACTCCCTAACTTAAATAACGATTAAGGAGCAGTATGAATACCAAACAAGTCCAGTTGCTGCAGGACCCTTTTCTCAATGCCTTGCGTAAAGAGCATATTCCGGTATCCATCTACTTGGTAAACGGAATTAAGTTGCAAGGTAACGTTGAGTCATTTGATCAATACGTGATTCTGTTGCGCAATACTGTCACGCAAATGGTCTACAAGCATGCGATATCGACCGTGGTACCCGCCCGAGCTGTGAGCTTTAGGGCAGACGATGAGGACGCTCCAGCTGCATAACACCGGAGTCGAGGAGGTCCGCGCGGTATTGGTTGGGATTGATACCGGCAAAGACGATTTCCCAGAAAGCATGGCTGAGCTTGCACTCTTGGCAGAGAGTGCGGGCTCCATTCCAAGTGCCTCGGTGATTGGTCGCCGCGGCAGTGTGGATCCATCCTTATTCATCCGTTCCGGTAAGGCCAATGAATTGCTGCGGGCCATGAAGGAGCACGATGCTGAACTCGCGATCGTCAATCACGCGATTTCCCCAACCCAGCAACGTAATCTTGAGCGGCATCTCGGTAAACATGTGATCGATCGCACGGGGTTGATTCTGGATATTTTTGCCCAACGCGCGAAGAGTCATTTGGGTAAGACTCAGGTGGAGTTGGCCAATGTGCGCTATCGCATGTCAAGGCTAGTGCGCGCTTGGAGTCACTTGGAACGTCAAAAGGGTGGTATTGGTCTGCGTGGTGGCCCGGGTGAGACCCAGATGGAGTTGGATCGCCGCATGCTCGCCACTAAAGCAAAACGCTTAGAAGCCGAGCTTGCAAAGTTGCAACGTCAGCAGCGCACTCAACGTCGGGCACGCGCTCGCAATGAGGTGTTCTCGGTGTCTCTAGTGGGGTATACCAATGCCGGTAAGTCCACTTTATTTAATGCGCTCACGAAAGCCGGCACGTATGCTGCTGACCAACTCTTTGCAACCTTGGATACCACCTCTCGACGGGTTCACTTGGAAGAGGGGCGACAAATTGTCCTTTCTGATACTGTGGGATTTATTCGTGAGTTACCCCATCAATTGGTGGAAGCCTTTCGGGCCACGCTCGACGAAACAGTGCATGCGGATTTGATCTTGCATGTGATCGACGCCTGCAGCCCCGTTGCGAAGGAACAGCAGGCCCAAGTCGAGGCAGTTCTCAAGGAAATTGGGGCGGATGGTATTCCCCGCTTAGAGGTCATGAACAAAATTGATTTGATGCCACAGACCTTTACGAAGGGTCCCCAGATTGAGCGTGATATCCATGGAGTGCCCTATAGGGTCTTTATATCCGCTCAAGCCGGTATGGGTTTAGACCTCCTGCGTGAGTGTCTATGCGAGTTTGCGCACAGGACTGATAAACTAAAGGTTGAGCACGCTGACGTCCAACATCGCAAGGCGCATGGCGATCTGCTCCAACCCTTAACCGATAGACCAGAAACCGCTGATTTTGATTTCCATTCGACCCGAAACTATTCGCCAAACACTCCATAAAGTAGGTGACTACTTTAAAGGGTTTTTCTCCGTCAATGATCCTGGCTGGGGAAATAATTACCAAGCACCCAAAGGGGATAAAGACCCCAAAGAAGGTGGTGATCAGGCTCAGCCCAATGATCCAATCGGGCAGTCTCAAGGTAATCGCCGTCCTAATAGTGGGCCACCTGATTTAGATGACCTCTGGCGTGACTTTAATGACAAGTTGAATAATCTCTTTGGCGGTAAGAAGCGCCCATCGGGCGGTGGTCAGCCCCCAAGTGGTGGTGGTCGTAAGCCACCGCAATTTAATGTTGAAGGCTTTAATCCTAAGACGGCTAGTTTGGGCGCCTTGGTGATTGTGACCCTAGTATGGCTCTTTAGTGGCTTCTTCATGATTCAGGAAGGTCAGGCGGGCGTCGTTCTCACCTTTGGTAAGTATGATTACACCGCGCGCCCCGGTATTAACTGGCGGATGCCCTGGCCAATTCAATCAACCGAGACCGTGAACTTATCAGCCGTTCGTTCGGTTGAGATCGGTCGCTCGGTCATGATTAAGGGTACCAATCAAAAAGACTCCTCGATGTTGACCGAAGACGAGAACATCATTGATGTGCGTTTTGCAGTTCAGTACCGCTTAAAAGATCCGATGGAGTACCTCTTTAATAATCGCGATCCAGACATGGCCGTAGTTCAAGCCGCTGAGACCGCGGTGCGTGAGATTGTGGGACGTAGCAAGATGGATACGGTTCTGTATGAAGGTCGTGAGAAGATTGCGATTGATCTGGCGCTGGCTATCCAAACTATTTTGGATAGTTACAAAACCGGTATCTTTGTGACCAGCGTAACCGTGCAAAACGTACAACCGCCTGAGCAAGTTCAGGCCGCGTTTGATGATGCAGTGAAAGCCAGCCAAGACCGAGAGCGTCTCAAGAGCGAGGGTGAGGCCTATGCGAATGACATCCTGCCGCGCGCCAAAGGTACTGCAGCTCGTCTGATTCAAGAGGCTGAGGGTTATCGAGCCAGAGTCTCGGCGATGGCTGAAGGTGATGCCTTGCGCTTTAAACAAATTTACAGTGAGTACGCGAAGGCTCCACAGGTGACCCGCGATCGGATGTACATCGACACCATGAAGGAAATCTATAACAACGTCTCGAAGGTCTTGGTGGATACCACCAAGAGCAATAGCTTGTTGTATCTACCGCTCGACAAAATCATTAATCAGGTAACCACCGAGGCACAGCAAGCTGCCCAAGTGCAGGGCGCCACGCTGCCTGGTGTTGTATCACCGAATGCCATCTCCGCTCCTGCCCCCAATGCATCCCCTTCGCCCGCAGAGCGCGCTCCAGAGCGTCGTGAGGGCTTGCGTAGTCGTGAACGTTAAGAATCGAGGAAAAAGTTATCATGCCTAATCGTCTCCTTGGTCTTATTCTGGGTCTAATCGTTGCGTTTTATTTGATTAGTTCTTGCATCTTTGTAGTGGATCAACGCAAGTTTGCGGTGGTGTTTGCCTTCGGTCAGATCGTACGAGTAATTGAAGAGCCAGGTCTGCAGTTCAAACTTCCTGCGCCATTCCAAAACGTCATCTTTTTTGATCGTCGCATCATGACGATTGATAATCCCGATGCTGAGCGCTTCATTACTGCTGAGAAGAAAAACCTCTTGGTGGATTCGTATGTGAAATGGCGCATTATCGACCCGCTTAAGTTCTTCGTGAGTTTCCGTGGCGATGAGCGTTTAGCAACGGATCGTATGAATCAGCTCATTCGGTCGGCATTGAACGAAGAGTTCACTAAACGCACCATCCGCGAGATTATTTCTGAGCAGCGTGATCAGGTGATGCAGGGCATCCAGAAAAAAGTGGAGGACGATGCCAAAGCCATTGGTATTGAGATCGTCGACGTTCGTCTCAAGCGGATTGACCTCCTGGCCGAGATTAGCGATTCGGTTTATCGCCGAATGGAAGCCGAGCGTAAGCGCGTTGCGAATGAGTTGCGATCCACTGGTGCGGCAGAGTCCGATAAGATTCGGGCGAATGCGGAGCGTCAGCGCGATGTGATCTTGGCAGAGGCCTATCGTGATGCCCAGCGCATTAAGGGAGCAGGCGATGCGCGTGCCACCGCTTTATACGCAGATGCATTTAACCGTGACCCGCAGTTTGCTCAGTTCTATCGCAGCCTTGAGGCGTATCGCAATTCGTTCAAGGATAAGAAAGACGTGATGGTGATCGAGCCGAGTAACGACTTCTTCCGGTTCATGCAGAAGAAGAACTAATCGAGTTCACCATGAACCGTTGGTTATTGCCCGAGGATATTGCTGATGTATTGCCAGCCCGGGCTCGTAAGATCGAGGAGTTGCGGCGCCGCTCGCTCGATCTGTATCAATCCTATGGCTATGAGCTCGTTAGTCCGCCGTTATTGGAGTTCTTGGATTCGCTCTTAACTGGGACGGGATCTGATCTTAATTTGCAGACCTTCAAGCTAGTTGATCAGCTCTCGGGCCGCACCTTAGGCTTGCGTGCCGACATCACACCTCAAGTAGCGCGCATTGATGCGCACCTTCTCAATCGCGAAGGCGTAACCCGTCTGTGCTACGCAGGGTCGGTGGCGCGGGTGCGCACACCACCAGGCTCGACCTCGCGTGAAGAGTTGCAATTGGGTGCCGAGATTTATGGGCATTCCGGATGGGAAGCTGATCTCGAGGCAATCCAACTCCTTCTGAAAACACTTAGCCAAGCTGGCATTGGCAAGATCTATTTGGATCTCTCACATGCCGGCGTTCTCAAAGGAATCTTGGGGAATTTAGTATTGAGTCATGCTGATACCGAGACCCTCTACACCTTATTACAAACGAAAGACCGGCCGAGTCTCGCTCAATGGGTGAGCCAGTTTGCTCCCTCGATTAGCAAGCCTTTATTGGCATTATTGCAACTCAATGGAGCATGTGCCGAGGTCTTGGCCAATGCCCGTTCTGGCCCCTTGGCCTTGCCCAGTCAGTCTCTGATTGAGCAATCTCTCAAAGACCTAGAGCGTTTGATTGAGGCGATCAGTCGCTTATCCGATCAACTCGAGCTCTCACTTGATCTGGCGGACTTGCGTGGCTATCAGTACCACAGCGGTGTGATGTTTGCGGCCTATGTCGATGGTTTACCTCAGCCGATTGCGCGAGGTGGGCGCTATGACCATGTGGGTCAAGCCTTTGGTCGCTCACGTCCGGCTACGGGGTTCTCTCTTGACCTGCTCACGCTGGCCGACCTATCGACGATTTCCATCAAGCGCCAGGCTATTCTGGCGCCATGGTCGGACGACCCTGCTTTAAACCGTCGCATTGCAGAGTTACGCGCCGAGGGTGAGGTGGTGATCCAGGTTCACAAAGGGGATGACGCACATTCTGAGGAGTTTGAGTGCCAACGCGAGCTCGTTAAGCAGGGCACTGGCTGGGAACTAAAATCACGTGCCTAGTGGCTTGATCACTACAATTAGGCTAAATCAATAAAAAATGAAGTGGAATGGATATGAGTAAGTCTCGGGGTCGTAATGTTGTCGTGATTGGCACGCAGTGGGGCGATGAGGGGAAGGGCAAGGTGGTTGATTGGCTCACCGATCACGCACAAGCCGTCGTACGCTTTCAGGGTGGACATAACGCCGGACACACACTCATTATTGGTGGCAAGAAAACCATCTTACGCCTGATTCCTTCAGGGATCATGCATCCTCAAGTCATTTGCTATATCGGCAATGGTGTAGTGCTCTCACCGGAGGCTCTATTTAAAGAGATTGGCGAACTTGAAAGCGCAGGTCTTAATGTACAAGGACGCTTAAAGATCTCCGAAGCAGCCACGCTCATTCTTCCGTACCACGTGGCGATTGATCATGCGCGTGAGAAAAAACGTGGCAGCGATAAGATTGGTACGACCGGGCGTGGAATTGGTCCTGCGTATGAAGATAAAGTAGCTAGACGAGCACTCCGGGTACAAGACTTCTTTTATCCCGAACAATTTGCCTCTAAGTTGCGCGAGAACTTGGATTATCACAACTTCGCATTAACTCAGTATTACAAAGTGGATGCTCTAGACTTTAATCGTGTGCTTGATGAAGCCATGTCCTATGCGGAGCGCATTAAACCCATGGTGGTGGATGTCTCAAGCGCACTCTATGCGGCTGAGCAAGCGGGTCAGAACCTTCTCTTTGAAGGTGCACAGGGCACCTTACTTGATATTGACCACGGTACTTATCCCTTTGTGACCTCGAGTAATTGCGTTGCTGGTAATGCGGCTGCTGGCTCTGGTGTGGGACCCGGTTCATTGCATTACATCTTAGGAATCACCAAGGCCTATTGCACCCGGGTGGGCGCAGGACCATTCCCCAGTGAGCTGTATGACCATGAGAACCCCAATAAGCAAGATCCGGTAGGTATTCGCTTGGCTGAAGTTGGTAAAGAGTTTGGATCAGTGACCGGACGACCACGGCGTACGGGTTGGCTTGATGCCGCGGCACTAAAACGCTCCATCCAAATTAATGGTCTCTCTGGCTTGTGCATCACGAAGCTTGACGTGCTCGATGGTATTGAGACCATTCGTCTGTGCGTAGGCTACAAGCTGGATGGCAAGACCTCGGATGTTTTGCCACGAGGTGCTGAAGCGGTCGCGCGTTGTGAACCCATCTACGAAGACTTTAAGGGCTGGACTGAGAGTACCGTTGGGATTACAGATTGGAACAAGTTACCCAAGACCGCTCAAGACTATCTCAAACGCGTGCAAGAGATCTGTGGCAAACCGATTGCGATGGTCTCTACCGGACCAGAGCGGGATGAGACCATCCTCTTGCAGCATCCGTTTGAAGATTAAATGAGGATTGGTATTTAATCCTCTTGCATTTTGGTGCCCAAAAGAGGACTCGAACCTCCACAACCTTTCGATCGCCAGCACCTGAAGCTGGTGCGTCTACCAATTTCGCCATTTGGGCATATTTGCATTATAGGTTGCAGTCATCACATTGTGGTCAAATCACTCTAATGACCTTAATTGCGAAAGCCGTTCATGCGTAAATCGGATCAACCCATTACCCGCGATAGCGATCGCATGGGCACGGTTCAGGGTCACCGCGATGGCTTTGGCTTTGTGGTGCCCGATGACGGCGGTGAGGATATCTTCCTAGCCGAGCGTGAGATGGCTCGGGTCATGCATGGTGACCGGGTCTCGATTCGAGTATTGGGTACCGACCGGCGCGGCCGACCTGAGGGTCAAATTGTGGAAGTGCTGGTGCATGCCAATCGCTTGGTCATTGGACGTCTACTTAATGAGAACGGTGTTCTGATTGTGGCGCCTGAGGATAAGCGTATCGGTCACGACATCCTCATTCCACCGCGCGGGCAAGGCATGGCCAAATTGGGCCAGGTGGTGAGTGTTGAGATTATTGATTATCCCGATAGTTATCGCCAGGCTGTTGGCCGAGTTGTTGAGGTCCTGGGTGAGATTGATGACCCCGGTATGGAGATCGAGATTGCGGTTCGTAAGTATGGTGTGCCCCATACGTTCTCACCTGCTGCCCTAAAAGAAGCTGAAGCATTACCGAATGAAGTCACTCAGGAGGATCTCAAGGGCCGAGTTGATCTACGCGATATCCCACTGATTACGATTGATGGCGCCGATGCCAGAGACTTCGATGATGCGGTCTATTGCGAGCCAGTGCAGTATGGCCAAACCAAAGCCTGGCGTTTAATTGTGGCGATTGCTGACGTTGCCCATTATGTGAAGCCCGGTCATCCACTTGATAAGGATGCCTTGCTGCGGGCCACCTCGGTGTATTTCCCTCGCAGAGTGATTCCGATGCTGCCCGAGAAAATCTCGAATGGCCTTTGCTCCCTTAATCCCGAAGTCGACCGCCTGTGCATGGTTTGTGATGCGGTGGTAGATCAAAAGGGTGAGATTCTGGCGTATCAGTTTTACCAAGGCGTGATGCACTCTGCGCAACGCTTCACCTACGATACCGTCTGGGAGATATTAAGTAATACTCGTGGACCCGAAGCAGTACGCTTTGCCCAGTTTAATGATCAACTAAATCACCTCTACCAACTCTACAAAATACTATTTGCCGCCCGTGAGAAGCGAGGCGCGATTGATTTTGAGACCGTTGAGACCCAGATCATTAGTAATGAGCTCGGCAAGATCTTGCGCATTGAGCCCCGATTGCGTAATGACGCCCATCGCTTGATTGAAGAGTGTATGTTGACCGCGAACGTCTGTGCTGCTAATTTTCTGCAAAAGCATGAGCATCTCAGTCTCTTTCGAGTGCACGGCGAACCCTCGGTCGAGAAAGTGCAGACCCTCAAGCAGGTGTTGCGAACCACTGGCTTACATCTAACCGGAAGCGAGAAGCCCCACCCGAAAGATTTTGCCAAGCTCATGAAAGAGATCAAGGGCCGGCCCGATGCTAGCACCCTGCAGATGTTGATTTTGCGGTCGATGCAACAAGCCATTTACCAACCAGAGAACGAGGGCCACTTTGGTCTGTCATACCCTGCGTACGCTCACTTCACAAGCCCCATCCGGCGCTACCCCGATCTCCTGGTGCACCGCTCGATCAAAGCAATCTTGAGTAAGAAAGCCTATCATCCGCATTTGCCAGAAGATGTACCCATGAACCTCACCATGCCTCGTAAGGGGCAAGGTCGCGCCAATGCCGCTGCTGTGAAGCAGTCACAGCAGGATACTAAGGCAAAGAGTAAGCACGCAGCGAATACCAAGGGATCCAAAGAGGGTGCAGCACTAGCCGTCTGGGCCCAGTTTGGGGTGCATTGCTCTGCCAATGAGCGTCGAGCCGATGAGGCCTCACGCGATGTCGAGGCCTGGCTGAAGTGCTATTACATGCGCGACCATTTGGGGCAGGAGTACGCCGGCACGATTACCGGGGTGGCGAACTTTGGTCTCTTTGTGCAGCTCGAGAGTTTATTTGTGGAAGGCATGGTCCACGTTACAGAATTAGGCGGTGATTATTACCAATACGATGAGGCCCGCCAGGAGTTAAGGGGGGAGCGTACTGGGATTCGGTATCGAATTGGTGATCGCTTGCATGTCTTAGTAAGTCGAGTGGATCTCGATGCCCGCAAGATTGAGTTCAGCCTCGTGAAAGCCAATGGCAGCAATGAGCGCGATGGCGCACGATTTAAATCAGCGGTCTTGGCCAATGACTCAGGTCGCCCCTCTAAGAAAGCGGCCCACAAGAAAACCCGTCCTGCCGAGAAAGCGCCTAAGCGCGAAACCACAACCGCGAGTAAGAAATCAAAGGCAAAAACGGGTAAGACTGCACGTCAGCCATCGATGGGTCAGGGAACCGGTCGTAAAAGTCATAAAGGCAAACGCAAATGAAGCAGTTGCTCTTGGGATTTCATGCGGTGCAGACGCGTTTGCGGGTTGATCCCCAGAGTATTCAGTCGGTGTACTACGATCCTGCTAGACGCGATCGTCGGATGGCGGACTTCATTAAGCAAGCAGAACCCATTTTAGGGAAGCGTTTGTACACCGCTAATGCCGAGCGCTTACATAATCTTGCTGGCCATGATCGTCATCAGGGGATTGTGGCGATGGCAGAGGGCATCTCTGTAGCAAGAACCTTGCCAGAACTATTAGATAGCTTAGATGCTAAAAGTGATCCACCCTTACTCTTAGTGCTCGATGGCATTACCGATCCTCATAACTTAGGTGCCTGCCTGCGTGCAGCCGACGGTGCAGGAGTGCATGGCGTGATCGTTCCTAAAGATCGCTCGGCCAGTATCAATGCCACCGTGAGTAAGGTCGCCAGTGGCGCTGCCGAGGTAATCCCAATTATTACGGTGACCAATCTTGCAAGAACCATGCGCGAGATGCAAGAGCTTGGAATTTGGATCATTGGTACTGATGATGAGGCCCAGGAATCGATTTACGATGTTGATCTTAAGGGGCCCACTGCGATCGTCATGGGTGCAGAAGGTGAGGGTATGCGGCGCTTAACCCGCGAGACTTGCGATCAATTGGTGCATATTCCGATGCAAGGGGCGGTCGAGAGTTTGAACGTCTCCGTGGCTACTGGTGTGACACTGTATGAGGCGCGCCGCCAACGCGCACAAGCTAAATCACCGAAGAGGTGATCAACGAATTAGCAAGGCCTCGAGTTTCTCAATATCGGCACAAAAGGCCTGAATACCTTCTTGGAGTTTCTCGAAGGCCATGGTGTTTTCAGTTAAGAGGGTCTGAAACCGTGCTTGATCCAAGTTCAAGCGCTCCACATTGGCTAATTTAGCATCGCTAACTAGTAATTTTGGGCTCACTGGTTCGGTACTGGCTTGCAATTCAGCTAAGAGTTCGGGGCTAATGGTCAGTAGATCGCAACCCGCAAGCTCTAAGATCTGACTGGTATTTCGAAAGCTTGCCCCCATGATCTCGGTTTCAATCTCAAAGTGTTTGTAATAGGTATAGATGCTGCGCACCGATTGCACCCCGGGGTCGTTGGCGCCCCCGAACTGCTCGAGAGACCATTGATCGCCCAACAACTTCTTATACCAATCACTAATGCGTCCCACAAATGGGGAAATCAATCTTGCCCCAGCATCCGCACACGCAACTGCTTGCACCACCGAAAAAAGCAGAGTCATATTGCAATGAATACCTTCTTGCTCAAGCTCACGAGCCGCCATAATGCTCTCCCAGGTGCTAGCAAGTTTGATTAAAACCCGCTCGCGGGGGATGCCCATTGCCGCGTAGAGCGCCATGATCTCTTTGGCCTTCGCAATGGTGGCAGCGGTATCAAATGACAGACGTGCATCGACTTCGGTTGAGACCCGACCCGGCACAATGCGCAGTATCTCCACCCCAAACGCCACCAAGATCCGATCAATTAATTGGGCAGGGGAGGCGTTGGGATGATCACGCTGCACCGATGCAACCAAGGCTTGATACTCTGGCAGCAAGACCGCCTTGAGAATGAGCGATGGATTAGTGGTTGCATCTTGCGGAGCAAAGGCGCGCATGCGCTCAAAGTCGCCAGTATCAGCAACCACGGTGGTATAGCGTTTGAGTTGGGCTAATGTGTCCATAAGGTAATGGCATATGATAGCGAATATCCTTCTGTATCATTGCGTTTATGAACCAAGACGACCTCAAAAAACGCGTTGCCCAAGCTGCCAAAGACTATGTCATTGGGGCTATGCCCAAGGGTCAGTATTTGGGGATCGGGACTGGCTCAACCGCTAACTGGTTTATTGATCTACTTGCACCGTACCGCGATCATTTTGCGGGAGTGATCTCAAGTTCACTAGCAAGCACTGAGCGTTTGCTTAAATTGGGCTTTCATGTGGTCGACGCCAACCAATTACCTGATGCGATTGCAAAGCAATCCTACCCCATGCCAATTTATGTGGATGGTGCTGATGAAATTAATCCGCAGGGTCATATGATCAAAGGTGGTGGTGGCGCTCTAACCCGCGAGAAGATTATTGCTAGCATGGCCCAAGACTTTATCTGCATCTGCGATGAGACTAAACTCGTGCAGCAACTTGGCCACTTTCCCCTCCCGGTAGAGATTATTCCCCTTGCACAAACGGCGGTTACCAAAGCCCTTGCCCCACTTGGTGGGCAAGCTCAAATAAGACTGATCAAATCCGGTAAAGCCGAAGGTCAACCGTATCTCACCGATAACAAGGCTTGGATCTTAGATATCCATGGCTTATCCATTGAAGACCCAATCGCTCTTGAAGAATCAATCAATCTGATCCCAGGCGTGATCAGCGTAGGACTCTTTGCCAAACGCAAGGCCAATGTCCTTTTGCTTGGCAAAGCCGATCAGGTGGAGAGAATTCGGTTTACCTAGTAACTACCAAATTGGTGCCAAGCGAATCTCTTTAGGTAACTTGTGGTGCTTGACTGGGATGAAGTACAGGCGCGCAAAGCTCAGAAAGCCTAGACTGGCGTACCAACCTTGTTGGATGAGTCCAGTGATTCCGCCTTTGGCCTTTGCCTCATAAAACCGATCTGCTACACGATGCAAATAATCCATTTCTTGTCGGAATTTTGGATGATCGGTATCGAGAGTAATGGGAAACACTTGTTTTGAGATCTCAGATGTAATCCGAAATACCTCGTAATCGTATTGGGTTGGATCTAGGCTCATCGCCATCTTTAAAGCAGGGCGGGTGTGATCACGGACATACATCGTGGCATAGACCGATAACAAGAAAAAACGGATCCAATAGATATTGCCTCCTTGCAATAGGCTTGGATTGGCGCGCATGATCAGTGCAAAGGATTCGCCATGCCGAAACTCATCATTGCACCAGCGCTGAAACCAGCGAAAGATTGGATGAAAGCGTTTATCGGGGTTTTTCTCTAACTGCCGAAAGATGGTGATGTACCTTGCATAGCCAATCTTCTCTGAGAGGTAAGTGGCATACAAAATGAACTTTGGCTTGAAATAGGTATAAGGCTTATCACGCTTGAGATCACCTAGATTAACTCCTAGCCCAAAGTCTCTCAGGGAGGAATTAATAAAACCAGCATGACGCGATTCATCACGGGCCATATACGTCATCAGCTGCTTGATATCTGGATTGGTGATTTTTCCTCGGATCTCGTTATAGAGCACACAGCCCGAGAACTCAGAGGTCAGTGAGGTGACCAAGAAGTCCAAAAACTCCTTGCGTAATTCTGGGTCGAGTTTGGGCAATAACTCGTCCACTTCTTTAGCAAAATCGGCATCCCGAATAAAGTGATCCTGGTTGTTATCACCCTCATACTCTTTCATCATGATGTCCCACTCGGCACGTACCGGCTCGATATTAATTTGGTTCATATAGTCATGATCGGTGGTGTAAAAGCGGGGACTAATCATGGTGCTTGAGACTGCTTTACGAGCGGCATCTTCAAGAGTATTTATTTCGGTGATGGTGGTCATGAGGCTTTCTCTATGTGAGATTTATGGGTTGATATAGGGATGTTAATTTCCTCAGAAGTGAGGCTTTTGATCTAGATCAAAAACACAGGCGGTCTCTCAAAAAAAGTGTCAACTTTTATGGATTCGCACCGCATAATGCGACCAAGGAATGAAGCAATGAGTTTTGTACTTGATACCATACCGCCAAGCGCTTGTTTAGCTCAACATGAGCAGGAGATCCTCTTTGAGCCAGAACTGCTCAAGCGGTTTGATGTGAATGGACCTCGCTACACCTCCTATCCCAGTGCTGATCGATTTCATGAGGGCTATACTGCTAGCAATTACGATCACGCTCTGAAAGCGCTTGCAACAAAAACCGACCCGGTATCGCTTTACTTTCATATCCCGTTTTGCCCCAATATTTGCTATTACTGCGCGTGCAACAAGATCATTACGAAGGATCACTCCAAAAGCCAGCGATACATTGAGTACCTCGCGAAAGAAATGGATTTGGTCTTAGCGGCTCTTGGGGGACGCAAGCTCAGCGTCAGTCAGATGCATTGGGGTGGTGGGACACCTACTTTTTTGTCGCATCAGGAAACGCGCGAACTGATGGGCTTCATTCATGATCATTTTGAGCTCTTGCCCGATGGCGAGTATTCGATTGAGATTGATCCACGACGTGTGAAGGAGGCGGATATCGCCTTATTGGCTGCCTTGGGATTTAACCGCATTAGTCTGGGTGTGCAAGATATTGATCCCACGGTCCAAGCGGCTATTCATCGGATTCAAAGCGTGGAAGAGACCCAGGCGGTATTGGATTGGTCGCATCTGTATGGATTTAAATCGCGCAGCATTGATTTGATCTATGGTCTTCCGAAACAAAGCCGGAGTACTTTTGAGAAAACAGTTGCAGCGGTTTTGGCCATGCAACCTGATCGGATCTCTGTCTATAACTACGCCCATCTGCCGCATGCATTTAAGCCCCAACGGCGGATTTTGGAAACTGAATTACCGAGCGCTAATGAGAAATTAGCAATTCTGGCCAATACCATTTCTCAGCTCCAAAATGCGGGATATGTATTCATCGGGATGGACCACTTTGCTAAGCCGAGTGATGAGCTTGCAATTGCCCAGCGCGAAGGGCGATTGCACCGTAATTTTCAGGGCTACTCCACCCAAGCTGAGTGTGATCTGATTGCCCTTGGGGTGTCATCAATCGGCAAAGTAGCCGGTACCTATACCCAGAATCACAAAACCCTTCCTGAGTACTATGCGCAACTGGATCATGGTGTGTTACCAACCTTAAGAGGCATTACCCTGAACGATGATGATCGGATCCGTCGCGATCTCATTGGCGAGTTAATGTGCCAGTTTGAGCTGGACACGAAGGCCTTTGCCAAAAAACATGCAATCGACTTTGCGGATTACTTTGCAGTGGAGCTTGCCGAGCTCGCAAATCTAGAAGGCACCGGTTTAATCGAGAATCAGGATGGGTACTTAAGAGTGCCGATGCGGGGCCGTCTGTTGGCCCGACGCGTTGCCATGGTATTTGATCGTCACCTACGAGAGTCGCGCTCGCAGGCGAAGTACTCCAAAGTACTTTAAGAACCGTTTGCTGGCGGCACGTAGCCGCTAGCCATATCGGCGCCACCTTCAAAGAAATACTTCTCGACCTGCTTGAGAAGGTATTGGCGGGCTCGGGGATCGGCCATATTGAGGCGGTTCTCATTAATGAGCATGGTCTGGTGCTTTAGCCATCCAGCCCAAGCCTCTTTAGATACCTGATTCCAGATCTTTTTACCAAGATCGCCAGGTAGGGGAGCAAAATCTAAGCCCTCAGCTTCTTTATTAAGCTTAATGCATTGAACCATTCGTGCCATATCAACCTCGATTGAACTAATTCCTTTGATTATAGGCACTCACACCTGAGTCGGCATTGCACCTCTAAATGCGGGGGATTAAATCTTCTTGGTGAGCACCATGGATTTGCGATCCCAGTTGTAGATCTGCTTACGCTCTTCTGGAAGATCGTCAACGGTAGCGCGGACAAAGCCGCGCTTGAGGAACCAGTGCTCCGTACGAGTTGTCAAAACAAATAATTTGTTAATGCCTTCTTGCTTGGCACGTGCTTCAATGCGTTTTAATAGCCGCTCACCATCACCCGAACCCTGGGAGTTGGGGTCAACCACCAGGCAAGCAAGCTCTCCCACACCATTGGGAAACGGAAAGAGGGCGGCGCAACCAAATAAGACCTTATCGTGCTCGATGACCGAGAACCTGGCGATATCGCGCTCGATCACGTCCTGACCACGCGCAGCCAAAATGCCCTCTGCTTCGAGTGGCAGTGTGAGTTGCAAAATACCACCCACATCATCTTGCGTTGCTTCACGGAGGTTCTCGATATCGGAGGCGGCCAGCATCATGCCCACGCCATCGTGTGTGAACAATTCTTCGAGTAAAACACCATCCCGATCGCAGGGTAAGAAATGCGCACGGCTCACACCAGAGCGCACCGCGCGCATGGCCGTGTTTAAGAAGTTGCGCATATTGCTAGGTAGATCAGGGTAGAGCTGGAGATAGTGCTGTAGTTGGGCAATCGAGAGCTCAGTAACCAGATGACCTTCCTCATCTTGCAACCCGGGGAATGGGGTTAAGAACATGAGCTTATCGGCTTTCAGAGCTGCAGCAGTAGCGGCAGCCACATCTTCAAACGACAAGTTAAATGCCTGACCAGTAGGTGAGAATCCAAGTGGTGAGAGTAATACTAACTTACCGCTATTGAGGGACATCCGAATCGATTCTGAGTCGACTTTACGGACAAGCCCAGTAAGAAGGTAATCGATCCCATCAACCACACCAATCGGCATGGCCGTAATAAAGTTGCCCGAGATCACCGAGATGCGGGAGCCCGCCATGGGGGTATTGGGTAAACCGCGACTAAACGCAGCTTCAATATCCAGACGCAGTTCACCAGCCGCCTCTTTGACACACTCAAGAGCGGGAGCATCGGTAATCCGATAACTGCTCATGTGGCCCTTACCAAACTTGCTCTTGATCTTACGCAAGGAGAGCTGCTCATCGATTTGGGGGCGAATGCCATGAACCAGGACGATGCGCATACCCATGGCATGCAACATGGCAATGTCCTCAATTAGGTTCTCGAGTTGATCGAAGTCCTGGGCTAGCTCACCGGCAAAGGCAATGACAAAGGTTTTCTCACGAAAGGCGTGGATATAGGGCGCTACCTCGCGTAGCCAGCCAACGAAGGGAAAGTGAGCGGAATGGGAGGAGGATGGAAGCGCGGACATAATGCGAAAATTATAGGGTGCAAGCGCTTAGACACCAAATAAATCATGGATGCCAATCCCTACAAACCACGCTTAGGGCTAGACCATGAGCGAGTCGAGTGCGATCGTTTGGCATCCATTGCGGGATAAGCCCATCACCTTCCCAGAGAGTTTGCCGGTCTCCTCGCAGCGCGAGGTGATCGCCAAAGCCTTACTGGCAAGCCCTGTGATCATTGTGTGCGGAGAAACGGGTTCAGGCAAAACCACCCAGCTCCCCAAAATATGCCTAGCTTTGGGCCGAGGCAAAATCCATCAGGGTGGACTAATCGGTCATACGCAGCCGCGTCGTATTGCCGCCACAAGTACCGCCAAACGAATTGCCCAAGAACTGGGTACACCTTTGGGTGAAGACGTGGGCTATCAGGTGCGCTTTGCCGATCACACCAGTAGCCAAGCATCGATCAAATTAATGACCGACGGGATTTTGTTGGCGGAGACCCAGGCTGATCCTCTCCTTAAAAAGTACGACACCATCATCATTGATGAGGCCCATGAGCGCAGTCTCAATATTGATTTCTTACTTGGGTATCTTAAGCAACTGATCGCCAAGCGACCCGATCTCAAGCTCATCATTACCTCAGCGACGATCGATGCCCAACGGTTTGCCAACCACTTTGCAATCCATGGTCAAGCCGCTCCGGTGATTGAGGTGAGTGGTCGACTCTTTCCTGTGGAGCAACGTTATGCACCATTGCAAGTTGATGGTCAAAAGGAGGCTCTTGAGATCCCCGAAGCGGTTTGCAAAGCAATTGGTGATGTGTGGCGTGAGGGTGCCGCAGGGGCTGGCGATGTCCTGGTGTTTTTGCCGGGTGAGCGGGAGATTCGGGAGTGTGCTGAAGCCTTACGCAAAGACCCATTTTTACAACAGCGTTTTCATCCAGAGATCCTGAGCCTATTCGCACGGCAGGCAGTGAGTGAGCAAGAGCGCGTATTCCAAAGCGGCAATGGCCGCCGGATTGTGTTGGCAACCAATGTGGCCGAGACCTCCTTGACCGTGCCGAACATTCGGTATGTGATTGACTCAGGATTAGCGCGCGTCAAGCGTTACTCGTATCGGAATAAGGTTGAACAGCTTCAAGTGGAGCCGATCTCTCAGGCTGCAGCGAACCAACGTGCGGGTCGTTGTGGCCGTGTAGCCGACGGTATCTGCATTCGCCTCTATAGTGAAGTGGATTACCAAGCGCGCGCCGCGTATACCGACCCAGAGATCTTGCGCAGCTCACTCGCCGCCGTGATCCTACGAATGGCCGCGTTGCGCCTACCCAATATTGCTCAATTTCCATTCATTGATAAACCTTTGGGTCGAGCGATTGTCGACGGCATGCAGCTCTTAGAAGAGTTAGGTGCGATTGAGAACGCAGCCGAGCCAGATGTACAGGGTCAACACCGTGTTCAACTCAGCGCGATTGGCAAGGCTCTCGCTGAGCTACCCTTAGATCCTCGTATCGGGCGGATCTTGCTCGCTGCGCGTGAGCAGCAGGCACTCAAAGAACTCACCATCATTGCTGCAGCCATGGCCTGTCAAGATCCGCGGGAGCGGCCGCTGGAGTTTGCCAGTACAGCTGATCAAGCCCATTTGCAATTTGCTGATGAGCGTTCTGAGTTCCTATCGTTTGTGAAACTGTGGAACTGGTATCAAGAGGCTCTGAAACACAAGCAAAGTAATCGCCAGCTGGAGAATCAATGCCGCAGCCTCTTTCTCTCACCTAGGCGTCTTCGAGAATGGCGCGATGTGCATGGGCAATTGCATGTCTTGCTGGCGGAGAAGGGTTGGAAAGAGAATCAAACCCCAGCAACCTATGAGCAAATCCATACAGCTCTTCTTACTGGGCTTCTTGGCTATATTGGCAAGCGCGACGAAGATGCAAGTGATCAACGGGGCAATAAAGCCGGTGACTATCTCGGGGCTCGGGGTATTCGTTTATTCATTTGGCCCGGATCGAGCCTGGGTAAAAAAGTGGGCGCATGGTTTGTGGCGGGTGAGATTCAAGAGACCACTCGCTTATACGCGAGAACCTTGGCCAAGATCGAGCCTCAATGGATTGAGCGAGTTGCCAAACATCGTCTAGTGAAATCATTGAGCGATCCCTTTTGGGATAAGGAACGCGGCGAGGTCTTAGCCTTTGAGCGAGCCACACTGTATGGCTTACCCGTCTACCATGGTCGACGAGTAGCTTATGCGCCGCACGATGCAAGGGAGGCGCACGCCTTGTTTATTCAGAAAGCCTTAGTCGAAGGGGAGATGTTTGGTAAGGTCGACACCCCAGCTTTGGAGCGTGAGACCCAAGCGGAAGCAAAACGTCGTTACGGTAAATTATTTGCCTTCTTTTGGCACAACCGTCAAATGATTCGGGAAGTGGAGGCGCTAGAACATCGCTCACGCCGCCCTGATGTATTAGTGGACGATGAGTTGCTGTGTGCGTTCTATCGCGAACGAATTCCAGAAACGGTCTATAGTCGCAGCGGTCTCCAAGCCTGGCTTGAGGAGGATCGTGCCAAACTGGAACAAAAAGACCAGAGTCTGCGTCTCCAGAAATCAGACCTGATGCGCCACGAAGCTGCAGGTATTAGCGCTGACCGCTACCCCAAAACAATCGTCATGAATGGTGTGAGCTTGCAAACTAGCTATCACTTTGAACCGGGTAGTCCCAAAGATGGCATTACCTTGATCGTACCCATCACCGTTCTGAATCAGGTCGATGCGATTCAAGCGGAGTGGCTCGTGCCAGGCCTCTGTGTTGAGAAAGTCCAGCTACTTCTGAAGTCCTTGCCACAAAAGATTCGTCGTCATTGCATCCCATTGCCAGAGAGTGCTAAACAATTTGTTCAAGAACACTTAGACAGCAACAGTTTTGGGAAGGGGGATTTAATTGATCGGCTGATGCGCTATATCCGTGACCAGAATCCAATTGAGGTCAAGCGTACCGACTTTCGACCCGAGACCTTGCCGGTCCATTGTTTCATGAACTTCCGTTTAATCGATGAGCATGGTCGACAGCTAGAGTTAGAGCGTAACTTAAATCGCTTACGTAGCGAGTATGGTGCGATAGCGCGTGACGCCTTCCAGAGCCTTGCTGATGCCAATATAAGAACGGTACAAACGGATCAAGCACAGGCATTACCCATTCAGAAGGGTAGTTATCAGGCTTGGGATTTTGGTGAGCTAGCGCAGACCGTCACCATGACACGTGGAAACCAAACCATCCAGGGCTATCCGGCATTAGTAGATCGTAAGACAGCGGTAGAACTGGAAGTATTTGATGACCCAGCGGAGGCGAAACGAATCCACCGCCAGGGTTTATGCCGACTATATAGCCTGGTCTTAAAAGAGCATACCAAGGCTTTGCATAAACAATTACCGCATGCGCGTGACATCGGTTTACTCTTTATTCAATTAGGATCAGTCGAGGAGCTCATTGAGAACATTGGCATGATGGCGATTGAGCGTGCCATGTTGCAAAACCAATATCCCACCAACAAAGCGCAGTTTGAAGAATCACTAAAACAAGGCAAACCCCGCCTCATGCTCATTGCTGGTGAGATCGCGAAACACGTGTTAACCAGCCTGCAAGAGTATGCCGAGTTGCATAAGAAATTAATTGCTGCCAAAGCCTTATCAAGTAGCGCCTATGAAGACATGCGCTCGCAATTGCAGGGATTGATTCATGCGCAGTTTGTGAAGCAAATACCTTATGAGCATTTGGTGCACATACCACGCTACCTGAAGGCCATTGGGCTAAGGATTGAAAAACTGCGTAGTAATGCTAGCCGCGACGCTCAAAACCAGCGCGATTGGGAGTCTGTTGCAAGGCCTTGGCAGAGGATGATGCAAGAGAGTAAAAGCATGGCTGGAATGAATGATGAGCACGATGCGCGCTTGCGTGAGTTCCGGTGGCAGCTTGAGGAGTTACGGGTTGCCTTATTTGCCCAAGAACTCAAGACCCCTATGCCAATGTCGGTCAAGCGCCTCGAAAAGGTCTTAGCCAGTCTGCGCTAATAAGCCCAGAGTTCTTAGGCCTTTGGTCACTTTGGATGCGGCAAGTAGGGCCTTACAATCACGCTATGCAAATGATTCAATCCCTTTTAACCATCGCAGTGGCCTCATTTCTTTGGATTTCGGCTCCGCTTGCTGCCCCAGCCGAACCCAAACTCGCAATTGTGCTGAACTCCGGCGAGGCAACCGTGAGCCTCATCGATATGCAAACCCGCAAGGTGACCAAAACCTTTTATGTTGGCAAAGAGCCGCATCATTTGATGATGACCCCGGATGAGAAAACTCTCTTGGTCGCCAATGCGGTGGGCGATGACATTGCCTTGCTGAATCCATTAACCGGTGAGATTACTGGACGGATCCCCAAAATTATCGATCCTTATCAGATTGGCTATTCGCCTAACAATAAATGGTTTGTGGCCGCTGCCAATCGTTTAGACCGTGTTGATGTCTACGCTGCCAATGGTGCCGACTTTAAGTTGGCTAAATCAATTCCTGCAGCCAAGACCCCTAGTCACATCGCGTTTACTGCCGATAGCAAACTGGCATTTGTGACCTTGCAAGATTCGGCTGAGGTAGTGGCGATTGATTTGGATAAGCAGGTGATCGTCTGGCGGATGCGCACCGGACCGGTTCCTGCCGGCTTGTGGATGACGCCCAATGATCAGTACTTATTAGTCGGCATTACTGGGGCAGATTATGTGCAGGTGATTGATTGGCGCAACCAAAAAGAGATTAAACGTATCAAGACAGGCAACGGAGCGCATAACTTTCGGCCAATGGGTGACAAGAAGCATGTGTTTGTCACCAATCGTGTAGCGAACTCGATTAGCCTTTTGAATATGCAAACGCTTGAGAAGATCGGTGATATCACAGGACTTCCAGCAGGGCCTGACGATATGGAGTTGACGCCTGATGGTAAAACCTTATGGGTCACCCTGCGCTTCTCAAAACGAGTGGGTGTGATCGATGTGCCCTCGATGAAGCTGATTGATGTGATTCCGGTGGGGCGCTCTCCACACGGTGTCTTTTTCTATCCCCGCGCTAAGTGGGAGTAGGGTGTCTCGCATGCGCATGATTCGGTATCCACTCATCATCGCATGCATTCTCTTGAGCCAAGTCGTGTCTGCACAATCCAGTGCTTGTAAAAATACGGCTTACCTCACGTTTGATACTGGCAATATGGCGGTTGCCGAGTACATTGCCAAAGTACTCAAGCAACAGAACATTAAAGCCACTTTCTTCTTAGCCAATGAGAAAACCAAACAGGGCGGCTATTCGTTGGATGATTCATGGAAGGGCTATTGGCAAGCCAGACTTCAAGAGGGTCATCGCTTTGGTAGCCACACCTACGATCACAGCTATTGGGTCCAAGATGTTGGTGAGAGTGATGTGATGTTAAGACCCCAGTTTGGCAAAAATGCTGGCAAAGCGATTCGTTTTGATCAAGCGCAACTTTGCCAAGAAATTTCCAGAGTGAGCACCCGTTTTCAGGAGCTTACAGGTAAGCCGATTGATCTGATCTGGCGTGCGCCGGGCGGTAAGACCTCACCTCGACTAATTGCCATGGGTGAGCGGTGTGGCTATCGCCACATTGGTTGGTCCCCCAGCGGCTTTCTGGGTGATGAGTTGGACTCTAAGCGTTTTCCGAATGCAAAGTTACTAGAGCAGGCCAGTCGGGGTCTCAAGAATGGCGACATTGCCATTGCCCATTTGGGCATTTGGTCGCGAGAGGATCCATGGGCGCCTGCGGTTCTGGAGCCGCTCATTGAGAACTGGAAGAAACGCGGCTTCTGCTTCGCCTTAATCCCGAATTGACGATAATAGGGGCATGAGCCTGATTCAATCGATTCAAGACGCTTACGCCGATTTGCATACCTGGTTGTATACGCAGATGGTCGAACCTATTTTGTTCCGAGCCGGTGCGATGGCATGGGCGGAAGATCTGTTTGACGGTACCGAATGGTTTATGTTGGGCGTGATTCAGATTCTGATCATCGCCATTGTGTTTCGGACCTGGGAGCGTATCAACCCTGCTGAATCTCAGAACAATGCAAGACCGTATGTGCGGACGGATATTCTCTATACCCTGATTCACCGCCTTGGTTTATTCCATGGGGCATTCTTTATCTTGTTCTCAAGCCTGTTTTTCTACCTCTCGGGTGTCTTGCACGATTGGCGCTTTGAGCGTTTTAATGTCGAGGGCTGGATCCCCGGTGTAACCACCATCCCCATCGTTAGTTTTCTGATCTATCTGATCATTCTCGATTTCATTGATTATTGGTATCACCGCGCTTCGCATCGCTTTCATTGGTGGTGGCAGTTACACGCCTTACACCATAGCCAAACACGCATGACCGCATGGTCCGATGATCGCAATCACATCATCGATGATGTGATGCGTGCCATGGTCTTTGCTTTCTTTGCCCTGATCTTTGGTGTACCGCCTGGGCAATTTATCTTTTTGGTAGTGGTCGGACAGTTGGTGCAAAGCTGGCAACATGCCAATCTGAAGATTGATCTTGGCCCCGCAAAGTATCTATTGGTATCACCCATGTTTCATCGCTATCACCACGCGGTCGGTTATGGCCATGATGCGCCGGGTAAGCCTGGCGTATTGGGAGGTTGTAATTTTGGGGTGTTATTTCCGTGGTGGGATATGTTGTTTGGTACTGCGGTGTTTGAGAAGCGCGTTTTTCCAACGGGTGTTCGTAATCTTGAAGTATCAAATAATCTTTTGGTGCAGCAATGGCAGGGCTTCACACACTCCTTGCGATACCTGTTGAATCTACCCCGGTCAACAGAGACCAAATCCAAATCGATCAGCTAAGTAGATGAAGGAGCACGATTGTCTGAGTTAATTCGTTCACTGGGCCTCGCATTGGTTGGGACCATGCACCCAAAAATGCTGTGGTTGAGCTTTCGGCCATTTCTAATTGTGTCGATCTTCTGGGGGGTCGTGATTTGGTTGATCTGGTCGCCTGCGCTGGAGATGTTGCGTACCTTCTTAACCGCATCGATCTTTACCAGCTGGATTCAATCGGGACTTGAGTACGTTGGCTTTGATGAGGCACGCGCTTGGATTGCACCCTTGTTCTTAGTGATCCTATTAATACCAATCATTGCCATTAGCCTCTTGGTTTTTATTGCATTCTCGACCGTTCCTGCTGTAGTGGATTCGGTCGCGAAACAAAAAGCCTACGAAGGAATCATGCGAATCAAAGGTGGTAGCTTTGTTGGCAGCTTCTTTTATACCCTGTGGTCCGCACTGATTTGCTTGGCTCTGGTGATGCTGACCCTACCGGTATGGTGGATCCCCCCATTGTTTGCGATTCTGCCACCGCTCTTATGGGGCTGGTTAACGATGCGTTTGATGGCCTATGATGTTTTACTAGATCACGCAACAGCAGAAGAGCGCAATCAATTACTGGAAGAGCATCGCTGGACTCTTTTGGGAATGGGCGTGGTCGCAGGGATGATTGGTGCGGTTCCTACATTCTTTTGGGCCACCTCGGTATTGGCTTTAGTCCTCTTTCCATTTGTATCCTTTGTGGCACTGTGGATATACTCACTCATCTTTATCTTCTCCGCTCTTTGGTTTAGTCATTTTTTGCTGCATGCGCTCAAGCAATTACGTCAGAAGGAGCAATTGAACACGATTGATACCTCGGCAACCTTGATCGCTAATCCATCAAATCCAGGAGTGATTGATGGCTAAGGAGCGTCGTTTTGGCTTAATCGTTATTGGGGATGAGATTCTGTCGGGGCGTCGCAGTGATAAGCATTTGAGCAAGATGATTGAGTTACTCAGTGAGCGGGGTATGCATTTGTCATGGGCTCGTTATGTGGCGGACGACCCCAATCACATTACCCAAACCCTTAAAGAAACCTTTGCAAGTGGCGATGTGGTCTTTAGTACTGGTGGTATTGGAGCGACTCCGGATGACCATACGCGTCAGGCTGCTGCTCGCGCTCTAGGCGTTGAGCTTGCCTTGCATCCGCAAGCGAAGGAGCTCATTACAGCTCGTATCATTGCCAGCGCCGAGGGCGATCCCATCAAAGCTGATCTCAATCGCCCTGAGAACCAGCATCGCTTTAAGATGGGTGAGTTTCCAGTGGGCAGCGAGATTATTCCTAATCCGTACAACCAGATTCCGGGATTTCGGATCCGTGAGCACCATTTCTTTCCAGGATTTCCAGTAATGGCTGCGCCGATGATGGCCTGGTGTTTGGATGAACATTACCGTGATCATTTTCATCAAACGAACTGGTTAGAGCAAAGTTTCATTGTTCCTAGTGGTATCGAATCGACCTTAACCCCACTCATGGAATCCATTGAGTCTGAATTTCAAGGGATTAAAGTGTTTAGTTTGCCTTCGGTGGGTGATCCGCTTCGGGGCGGCGTATTTGCTAGACGCCACATTGAGTTGGGCGTGAAGGGTGATGCAGATATCGTGCCAATGGCCCTTGAAAAGCTCAAATCTGGCACTTCTGATCTTGGTTTTGAGGTTTTTATTCACCAATAAATCCACTTTATTGCACTTAAATAGTGCAATATTGGCTTAAATCGCAATTTATTCACCAAAGTAGTGCAAAATGTCAAAATCGTGCAATCCTGCACGAGTACAGTTCATCCTATGTATTAAATCAGAATTGGCATGGTTAAAACCATGTTGTTGAAAAACGCATTATCTATTCATTGAGGAGAGTTGCATGACCAAAACTGTCGCAGACGTAATGAAATTAGTCAAAGAAAAGGAATGTACTTTTGTGGACTTCCGCTTTGTGGATACCAAGGGAAAAGAGCAGCATGTATCGGTTCCTATCTCCGCATTCAATGAAGATAAATTTGAGAGTGGTCATGCGTTCGATGGTTCATCGATTGCTGGATGGAAGGGTATTGAGGCGTCGGACATGTTGCTCATGCCAGACCCAACCGCAGCGTATGTCGATCCCTTCTACGAAGAGCCAACCTTGGTTCTCACCTGTGATGTGATCGAGCCGTCCGATGGTAAGGGCTATGATCGCGACCCACGTTCGATTGCTAAGCGCGCTGAAGCGTATTTGAAGAGCTCCGGTTTAGGAGATACGGCTTACTTTGGTCCAGAGCCAGAGTTCTTTGTATTTGATGGCGTGCAATGGAATGTCGACATGCAAGGTTGCTTCGTAAAGATCAATTCTGAAGAGGCACCATGGTCATCGGGTGCTGATGTTGAAGGTGGTAACACGGGTCATCGTCCTGGTAAGAAGGGTGGTTATTTCCCCGTTGCACCTGTTGATACTTTCCAAGACATGCGCTCCGAGATGTGCTTGATTCTTGAGTCCTTGGGCATTCCCGTGGAAGTGCATCACCATGAAGTTGCGGGTCAAGGCCAAAATGAATTGGGTACCAAGTTCAGCACGCTCGTACAACGCGCCGATTGGACCATTTGGCAAAAGTATGTCGTCCAGAACGTAGCGCACGCCTATGGCAAGACCGCAACCTTTATGCCAAAGCCAGTGGTTGGTGATAACGGCTCAGGCATGCACGTGCATCAGTCGGTCTGGAAAAACGGTGAGAACCTTTTTGCAGGTAATGGCTACTCGGGATTGTCTGAGTTCGCGCTTTATTACATTGGCGGCATCATCAAGCACGCTCGTGCACTCAATGCGATTACCAACCCAGGTACAAACTCCTATAAGCGTTTAGTTCCAGGCTTTGAGGCCCCTGTGAAGTTGGCATACTCAGCACGTAACCGCTCGGCATCGATTCGTATTCCATACGTTGCTAATCCAAAAGGTCGCCGGATTGAGACCCGTTTCCCTGATCCATTAGCAAATCCATACTTGGCATTCTCTGCCTTGTTGATGGCAGGCCTGGACGGTGTACAGAACAAGATTCATCCAGGTGAAGCAGCTGATAAGAACCTCTATGATTTGCCACCTGAAGAAGATGCCAAGATCCCAACCGTGTGCCATAGCTTGGATCAAGCTCTGGAGTGCTTGGATAAGGATCGCGAGTTCTTGACTCGTGGTGGCGTGTTCACAAATTCGATGCTCGATGCTTACATTGATCTGAAGATGGAAGAGGTCACCCGCTTCAGAATGACCACGCATCCGATCGAGTTTGATATGTATTACTCGCTGTAATTATTTGATTGGTTGCGCGCGCTATGTTGCGTAATCCATTAAGTAAAGGGGCGGTTACTGGTTCGCCAGTCGCTGCCCCTTTTGTTTCCAGCATGCTCGACCAAATGCCAAACTCGGTATTGGTGTTTGTGGGCGCCACAAAAGATTTAGCCTATGCCAACGCTGCTGCCGAAGCATCCTTGGATTTATCCCGCAAGAGCTTACAAGGCTTAACCCTGTATGACCTCTTTGGCGATAACCAATCCTTAAATCACATGATTGATGAGGTCTTTGCAGGCCGCGCTGCGGCTCAGCGCCAAGAGTTAGTGTTGTACTCGGTTCCTGGAAAAATCTATCGTGAGCCACTTGCAGTGCATGTGGTGATTGCAATGTTAGAAGATCCAACGCTCATGATGATGGAGTGGTTCCCGATCGATCAACAATTACGTAGTGAGCGTGACGAGCGCGTCTCGCATCAAGTTGAAGCCAATAAACAACTCATGCGTAATCTTGCGCACGAGATCAAAAATCCCCTCGGTGGTATTCGAGGAGCTGCTCAATTACTGGAGTTTGAGTTACCCGAGAAGGGTCTACGCGAGTACACCCAGGTCATTATTAAAGAGTCAGATCGCCTGCAAACCCTCGTGGATCGTTTACTAGCGCCGCATCGCAAAGCCCATGCGATGGAGCCGCTTAATATTCATGAGGTTTTGGAGCGCATTCGTAGCCTGGTATTAGCTGAGTTCCCCCAAGGCTTGAAGATTATTCGGAACTACGACACCAGCTTGCCCGATATATTAGGCGATCAGGAGCAGCTGATTCAAGCGGTCCTCAATATTGTGCACAACGCTGCGCAAGCCTTGGCTGATGAAATTCGCCGTGGGACCGCCCAGATTGAATTACGAACCCGCGTCGCACGCTCGGTAACGATTGCGAAGCAACGTCATAAATTAGCCTTGGATCTGCATGTGATTGATAACGGTCCTGGTATCCCCGATGAGATTCGGGAGCGGATCTTTTTTCCCTTAGTCTCGGGACGCGAGGGCGGGAGTGGTCTTGGTTTAACCCTTGCGCAAACCTTTGTGCAGCAGCATCAGGGCTTTATTGCCTGCGAGAGCCGTCCAGGCTATACAGATTTTCATATACAGATTCCTTATCGGAAGCAGGAGATAGCGGCATGAGCAAACCAATCTGGATCGTGGATGACGATCAATCCATTCGCTGGGTTCTCGAGAAGGCACTAAGTCGCGAGAAGATACCGCATCGTAGCTTCAGCAATCCCAATGACGTGCTCAATGCCCTTGAAAAAGAATCCCCAGAGGTATTAATCTCCGATATCCGTATGCCTCGTGGCAATGGCATTGATTTGTTACAGCATGTGAAGGCGAGCCACCCGCATTTGCCAGTCATCATTATGACTGCCTATTCAGACCTCGAGTCAGCGGTTTCATCGTTTCAGAGTGGGGCGTTTGAGTATCTCACCAAACCATTTGATATCGATAAGGCCGTGGAGTTGATTCATCGTGCGGTTAGTGAAGGCAAACGCTCACCAGGACCCAATAAAGAATCCAATGCATGGCTTCAAGAGGCCCCAGAGATCATTGGTCAAGCGCCAGCTATGCAAGAGGTCTTTCGAGCCATCGGACGTTTATCCCAATCGCAAGTCACGGTGCTGATTACAGGTGAGTCTGGAACGGGTAAAGAGTTGGTGGCGCATGCACTACATAAACACAGCCCACGGGCCAAGGGACCATTTATCGCCTTGAACACCGCAGCTATTCCCAAAGACCTACTTGAGTCCGAGTTATTTGGCCATGAGCGTGGCGCATTTACCGGTGCGCAAGCACTGCGGCGTGGACGTTTTGAGCAGGCTGAGGGCGGCACACTCTTCTTAGATGAGATCGGTGATATGCCATTTGATTTGCAAACTCGGCTCTTAAGGGTGTTATCCGATGGTCATTACTACCGCGTGGGTGGGCATGATCCGATTCGGGCGAACGTGCGCATTATTGCTGCGACCCATCAGAACCTAGAGGCAAGAGTGGCGCAAGGATTATTCCGGGAAGATCTATTGCATCGCTTAAATGTGATTCGGATCCGTTTGCCCGCTTTACGTGAGCGCTCGGAAGACATTCCTGCACTTGCACGGCACTTCATGATCTCCAGTGCGAAGTCTTTAGGGGTTGAGGCAAAGCGCCTATCGGATGAGGCCATTAAGGCGATTAGCCAAATGTCCTTTCCCGGAAACGTGCGTCAACTCGAGAACCTTTGCCACTGGATGACCGTGATGTCACCCTCCACCATTGTTGGGGTTCATGATCTCCCCGAGGATTTACTGCAATCGGCCAATCCTCCTGCTACAAGCGCAAGTTCATCGGTAGCCGCCTCTATACAAAGTTTAGAAGCCAGCATTAGTCAACGGGGCGGGGATTGGGAGAGTAACTTACATCGCTTGGCGGTCAAGATGCTGCAAGAGAACCAAGACGAGGTATTTGATTCTCTCTTAGCTAAGTTTGAGCGCTCGGTCTTAAGTGCGGCGCTTGAGGTCACGCGCGGCCGTAAGGTAGAGGCAGCAACCCGCTTAGGAATTGGACGCAATACAATCACACGCAAACTGCAAGAGTTGCAGATCGAAGCCTAAGTCAACATCACTGGCCTTTACAATCCAGTGATGTCTACCCATTCAAGTATTCGTTTAGCCGCTTGGAACGTGAATTCCATCAAGGTTCGTTTGCCGCATGTGATTCAGTGGTTAGAGGGCCAGGAAAAAGCGCAACGTCCAATCGATGCCCTGTGCCTCCAAGAACTCAAACTCACTGATGATAAGTATCCTCATCAAGAGTTAGAGCAGGCCGGCTACTTGAGTCTCACCAATGGCCAAAAAACCTATAACGGTGTCGCGATTGTGGTGCGCAAGGCCGCGCTCAGTGCAATCAGTTCCGATCCCCAAACTACCTTTCTAAAGGTCACCAAGAACATCCCAAACTTCGCTGATGAGCAGCAAAGGATTGTTGCCGCCACGATTTCATTTAAAGAAGCACAACCCATCCGCATCATCAGTGCCTATATGCCCAATGGGCAAGACCCGGCGAGCGATAAATTTCAGTACAAATTGGCTTGGTTACAAGCCTTGCAAATCTGGCTGCGTGATGAACTAGCAACCTATCCCAGCTTAGCTCTGCTGGGCGACTTCAACATTGCGCCGGAGGACCAGGATGTGCATGACCCCAAAGCTTGGGAAGGGCAAAACCTAGTTTCTCCGCAAGAGCGGGAGCAATTTCAGAGACTCATTCAATTGGGATTGCACGACTCTTTCAGACTCTTTGAGCAAGCCCCAAAATCCTATAGCTGGTGGGACTATCGCATGATGGCATTTCGTCGTAACGCGGGATTGCGTATTGATCACATACTACTTAGCAACGCTCTTCAAGAAAAATGCATGGCCAGTACGATTGATAAAACCCCCAGGAGCTGGGAGCAGCCTTCGGATCACGCTCCGGTGATTGTGGAGATTGCTAAATAAGTTAATGTGCAGTCACTAAGCCACCGTGACGCAATAGCGCATCAATTTGCGGCGGGCGCCCCCGAAACGCCGCAAATGACTCAGCAGCCGGGCGACTACCGCCTACCTCCAAAATCTCTTGGCGATACCGAACACCCGTCTCTGGATCCAAGACCGTGCCCTTAATCTTGGCCGCTTCCTCAAATGCAGCATACACATCTGCCGATAAAACCTCAGCCCATTTATAGCTGTAATAGCCTGCGGCATAACCGCCCGCAAAGATATGACTAAAGGTATTGGGCCAGCGTGAGATCGATGCTTGTGGGATCACGTGGTATTCGT
This sequence comes from Polynucleobacter sp. HIN11, assembly GCF_030297675.1. Taxonomy (NCBI): domain Bacteria; kingdom Pseudomonadati; phylum Pseudomonadota; class Betaproteobacteria; order Burkholderiales; family Burkholderiaceae; genus Polynucleobacter; species Polynucleobacter sp. HIN11. Next base: position 942,452 of record NZ_AP028142.1, on the reverse strand, counting down.
TATTGATCGATCGGGCCAGGTCTAAGACCGCCTGACCTTGTGCGGTATTTGCATCAAAGCGCGAATGCAAACGCCAATCAGTTAAGGAAAACACTAGCTGACGCATGGTGGTTAAGCCATTTTGGAAGTTCTTGGCAGCCAGCATTTTGTCAAATAAGGATCGGGGTAAAGGCTCGCCCGTATCAATATGAGCGGTCATGCCTTGTAACACTTCCCACTCCCAGCAGAAGTTCTCCATAAACTGGCTGGGTAACTCAACTGCATCCCATTCAACTCCATTAATACCAGAGACACCCAATGCGCCCACTTGCGTGAGAAGGTGGTGAAGACCATGACCGCTCTCATGAAAGAGGGTAATGACATCATCGTGAGTAATTGTTGGTTGGCGCAATTGACCATCAACCTCAACGGGTGCAGCAAAATTACAAACCAGATACGCAACTGGTGCCTGCACCTCGCCATTACTAAAAACACGACGGCCACGCGCATCATCCATCCATGCACCACCGCGTTTGCCTGGACGCGCATAGGGATCTAGGTAAAAGTAAGCAATGGGTTGCTGCTGACCATTTAGGATCTCAAACGATTGAACGCTAGGATGCCATGTGGGCAGCGATGCAGGGCGGATACTCACTGAGAATAGGGTCTGGATTACCTTAAACAATCCCTCTAAAACCTTTGGAAGAGGGAAGTACTGTTTGAGTTCATTCTCAGAGAACGCATAACGAGCTTGCTTGAGCCTCTCGGATACAAATGCCATATCCCATGGCTCAATTTCTTGAAGGCCTAGGGACTTCATTCCAAACTCTTGCAGCTCTAACCAATCCTTTTGTGCAAATGGCTTGGCGCGTTGGGCAAAGTCACTTAAAAAAGTATCGACCTCAGCCACATCTCGTGCCATCTTGGGAGCTAAGCTGAGTGCCGCATAGTTTGCAAACCCAAGCATTCTTGCTTCTTCATCCCGCAGACGTAATTGATCAATCATGTTTTGGGTGTTATCCCATTCCAGTTGACCACGACCATATTGCGCAGCTAGCTCGGAGGCGCGTGTGACGTATGCCTCATACATGAGACGCCGCAGTGAGCGATTCTCAGCATACTGTTGCACAGGATAATAGGATGGAAAGTGCAGAGTAAATGCCCAACCTTCCAAGCCCTTTTGTTTGGCAGTATCAGCCGCTGCCGCAATCACATCCTCAGGCAATCCAGCCAGATCGTCAATCGAGGTCACCACATGCACAAAGACGTCGGTGGCATCGAGCACGTGATCTGAAAAAGCTTTAGCCAAAACCGCCTGCTCATCCTGGATCTGGGCAAAGCGGGGCTTATCAGTATCGGGTAGCTCCGCACCTCCCAAACGAAAGTCACGCAAGGAGTTCTCAATCACTTTCTTTTGATCAACACTTAGAGCTTCAAATGAAGAGCTATTCCTTAACTCTTTATAGCGCTGGTAGAGGGCTAAGTTTTGCCCAAGACTGGCAAAGAAGGCGGTAACTTTGGGTAACATCGCACCATAAGCTGCACGAAGTTCTGGAGTATCAGCGACTGCATTGAGGTGCGATACCACCCCCCATGAACGACCCAATTGCTCGGTGGCATCCTCAAGTGGTTCGACTAAATCAAGCCACGTTGCCGGTGTTTTTGGATCGACCGCCAGAGTAACCGCACTCTCGCAAATACCTAGCAAGTGCTCAATGGCTGGAGCAATTTGCTCAGGACGCACGGCATCGTACTGCGCAATGCCGCGACCAAAGGATAAAAGGGGATTTCGGGAATCGAGGGAGGAGGGATTGATTGGAGCATTCATAGGGATAGCTTACCCGAATGCAGAAAAACCGGTATTCCCCTCAACAACAACTAGCTAAGCTTACTCACTGGCTTGGTACTACGCTCAACCGCCTCTAAGGTATTCATGAGGAGCATGGTGATGGTCATGGGACCAACGCCGCCTGGTACGGGGGTAATCCAACCTGCCACATACTTGGCCGTATCAAAATCCACATCGCCACAGAGCTTGCCATCTGGTAGGCGATTAATACCCACGTCAATGACAACCGACCCTGGCTTGATCATATTGCCAGTAATCATCTTGGGTTTGCCAGTTGCAACCACGAGGATATCCGCCTCTTTAGTGTGAGCTGTGAGATCTTTGGTCTTGCTATTGCAAATCGTGACCGTGGCGCCCGCTTGAAGTAAAAGCATTGCCATGGGCTTGCCCACAATATTGGATGCCCCAATCACAACCGCACGCGCACCACGCAGTGGGTACTCAATGCTCTCGAGCATCTTCATGCAGCCATAAGGAGTGCAGGGCTTAAAGAGTGGGGCGCCGACCATGAGGGCGCCAGCATTAGCCACATGAAATCCATCAACATCCTTCTCGGAAGCAATCGCCTCCAAGACGCGATCAGCAGCGATATGTTTAGGCAAGGGTAATTGCACCAAGATCCCATGAATACTCGGATCTGCATTAAGAGTCGCAATGCGCGCTAGGAGCTGGGCTTCATCAAGCTCCGCAGGGTAGCGTTCCAAGACCGAATGAAATCCCACATCCTCACAGGCTTTCACTTTATTGCGTACATATACCTGGCTCGCAGGATCATCTCCCACCACAATCACGGCCAATCCGGGCCGCACACCTTTAGCGGTCAGGATGGCAGAGCGGGTTGCAATCTCAGCCCGAAGTTTTTTCGAGAGAAGATTACCGTCAATCAGTTGGGCTGGCATCGCGCTTACTCAAATGATTAAGAGAGTGCCAGACGCAGCAGGTCAGCAACAGTGTTGACGTTGAGCTTCTCCATGATGTTGGCACGATGTGCTTCAACGGTCTTAATAGAGATGCTCAGATCATCGGCAATTTGTTTGTTCAGACGACCTGCCACAATGCGCTCCAAAACCTGGCGCTCACGACCGGTGAGTTTGCTCAAGAGGCTCTGTGTGTTCTTACGTTGATCTGCCTGCGCAAAATCCACGCGTGCCTTGGTGAGCATCCGTTCAACTAGCGCACACAGTTCATTTTCTTTAAAGGGCTTCTCAATAAAGTCGACTGCGCCACGCTTCATGGTCGACACTGCCATCGAGACATCCCCGTGACCAGTGATGAACGAGATGGGCATTGGTAAGTTCTCGCTGATGAGACGCTCTTGGAGCTCAAGACCCGACATGCCGGGCATACGTACATCTAATATTAAGCACGAGATCGTCGACTTATCGGTATTTTGGAGGGACTGCAAGAAGCGCTCGGCACTGGCATGGCAACGGACGGTGTAGCCGTTACTCTCAAGTAACCAGGTCAGAGAGTCGCGCACTGCCTCATCGTCGTCAACCACATAAACGACTTCAGCCTGGGTTGTTTTCGGTGGATTGCTCATGTTCATCGCTATTTCCTATTGACGTCTTTGTTATTTGACTGGATTCCAACGGTAACAGAATTGTAAAGGTGCAGCCGACTAAGCGTGTGTGCTCGGTATCCATGTGATTTTTGGCCCACAGCCTACCATGGTGGGACTCGATGATGGAGCGGCAAATATTCAGGCCCATGCCCATTCCATCGGATTTGGTGCTAAAAAAGGGTTCAAACATTCGGTTGAGAACCGACTCGGCGATGCCGGCCCCAGCATCGGTCACCCGAATCCGCAGCATGCTAGGGAAGGTGCTGGTTTCGAGGTCAGCGCTAATCTTCACCGGTGGGGCCGACCAACGTGAGGAGAGGGGGTAAACCTCGCGCAGGCTATCTAAGGAGTTTTTCAGGAGGTTGACCAAGACCTGCTGAATCAGAACAGGGTCAAGCTGAACCTGAGGAATATCAGGGGCTATCTCGGAAATAATCTTGAGGCGGTGGCGATTTGCTTCAATCTCCACCAGACCAACAGAGTCAGCGATGATGTCGCCAATATTGCATAACTTACTTTGTGGCTCACTCCGTTTTACAAAGCTACGAATGCGCGAAATGATCGTGCCTGCCCGATGTGCTTGGTCGCTGGCTTTTTCTAATGCGGGGACTAGCTCGTTGGAGAGCGGATTTTGGGTGCTCGATAGCCGCTTAGCAATTCCCATGCAATAGTTCGAGATCGCAGAGAGAGGTTGGTTGAGCTCGTGTGCGAGTGAGGACGCCATCTCACCCATGGTGGTAAGACGGCTGGTAAATTGCATCCGCTCTTCCTGTTGTCTGGCGAGCTCCTCGGTATTCTTGCGCAGCGTGATATCCGTAGCAATCAGTAACTGTGCCAGGTGACCATCCACCCACGAAATATAACGGCGCCGCACCTCGTACCAATGCGTCGTATCGCCTCGTAACTGAATCTCCTCAGATTCAATTTCATTGGATTGTTTTAAGGCAGACGCGGGGAGGCCTGCTAAGGCATCGACGTTATCACCTTCAAAATGGAAGATGGAAGATGGATCCATCTCATGGCCGGTTAGATCAATATGCCCCTTGGCGGTATCGCCAAAGCGCTCGCGGTAATAGCGATTAGCAAAGAGCAGTTCGCCAGTTTCAATCGAGACCACTGATACGGCCGCATCTAAGCCCTCAAGCACTGTGACAAAGCGCTCTTGAGTAGCCGATAATTCTTCTCGGATCTTTTTGGGTTCTGAGATATCAATCACCGATGTCACCCAACCGGTTTGCTGGCCCTTATCATTAATTAATGGGGCGATAAAGGTACGTGTTGCAATCCGAGTTCCATTCTTACGCTGAATCGTGCCCTCGATCCCATTCTTCGCATTACCCTCAAGCGCCCCAGCCATCTTTTGCATTAATTCTTCGTGAAGCTCGGCTGGCCAGAATGGAAAGGGCGGTTTTAATCCAAGCAACTCCTCTTGGGCCCAGCCCGTCATTTCAGAAAACGATCGATTGACATAGGTAATGCGTTTTTCCATATCATGCGCCCGAATTCCGACCGGCATGGAGTCTTCTAGCACTCTACGGAAGCTACTCTCAGTTCGTAAGTTTGCTTCAGTGAGTTGACGCACTTGCATCTGTTTTAGAACCGACCACAAGCTCCAGACCACAAAAGCGGATAAGCCAATCACAACACCCAGCAGCATCCGAAAGGTGAGGTCAGTTGGAGGTGGATAGGTATCCACGCGTAACATAATGTTGGGGCCCAGTGCACCAAAGTCTAGGCTCGTTTCATTACTGAGTGAGCGCGTGGGTGTATCGCGATCGGATGAAATGGCGAGCACCCGATTATCTTTACCAATTAAGGAGTAGCGATGCTGGCTCTTTAGCTCGGGTGGAATAATGTATTGCAAGATCCCCTGGCTCGAGTACATCACCGCGAGTGCACCTGTTGCTTCCCCATCTTTGAAGATTGAAATAACCTCCCAAAAAACCGATTGACGCTCACTCATGATTGGATCGTCTTTGGGGACGGTAATACTAATTACCTGACTATAGGCGGGTCGATTAGTCTCACGACTTAAGAACAGAGCTTTCTTTAATTCTCGATCAATATCGGTTGCTTGGGGCACGATATCAAACCATTCATGATTACGAGCGGGGGGAGGGATCATCCATTGCCGCCACTCGTTATCGTTTAACCAGATGAGCTGCAATATCTCGGGGTTCCCTAAAACAAAGGACTCGATTTGAGCTAAGACCTTGTCACGTGCGGCGCGATCATTTTGGGTTTGGGCGAGATCACGACTAAAGGATTGCAAAGCTTCACTGTTATTGATAAAGCGCAGCTGAATCCGCTGCTTCACCAAACTTAGTTCACGAAAGAGGGAGCCCTCTTGTTGTTGTCGCTCTTGAACTTGCAGCGTTCCAAGAATGATGGCCATCACCACCAAAAAGATCACAATCGCCATTAGTGGCGTGTAAACCAAGCGCGAACCAATAAAGCGCCGGATCGAAGGCATTCGTTTAAACGCTTCGTAGAGCTTTACCTGCAAGGAGTTCCCAGTAGCCAATCCAAGGGTCTTTCTAATTAGAGGAAGTTCCTAATATAAAGGGCTTTGCACTGCAATATTATTCCATATAGTGATAAAGATTACCGGAATGTGGAAAATTAATTGTCACAATCGTCACCTATTCTTAGAATATTAGCCATAGAGGGACACAATCCCTCGTCACAGATTAAAACGGAGGCAAACCATGGCAGCTGTACCCGAGCAAGTGGCAGGTCAAATGAATCCAATGGATGTTGATCCAGTTGAAACCAAAGAGTGGTTAGAAGCACTCGATGGCGTGATCAAGCATGAGGGCACCGATCGTGCTGCGTATTTGATTGATCAGCAAATCGCGCATGCGCGTGTGAATGGTGTTGATCAACCCTTTCATGCAGAAACACCGTATATCAATACGATTCCAGTAGAGATCCAAGCGCGGATTCCAGGGGATCAAAATATCGAGCATCGAATTCGATCCTTTACTCGGTGGAATGCCATGGCGATGGTATTGCGCGCCAACAAGAACACAAACGTTGGCGGGCATATTTCTTCCTTCCAATCGGCTGCTACCTTATATGACGTTGGATACAACCACTTCTGGCATGCGCCGTCCGAACAACATGGCGGCGATTTAATCTTCGTCCAAGGACACTCGGCGCCCGGTGTATACGCTCGTGCCTATATGTTGGGACGCCTAAGCGATGAGCAGCTTAATAATTTCCGCCAAGAGGTGGATGGCAAAGGCATTTCAAGCTACCCCCATCCTTGGCTAATGCCTGATTTCTGGCAGTTCCCCACGGTATCGATGGGCCTTGGTCCCATCATGGCTATTTATCAAGCACGCTTTATGCGTTACCTCGAGGATCGCGGTTTTGCGAAGACCGAAGGTCGCAAAGTGTGGGCCTTCTTGGGTGATGGTGAAACCGATGAACCCGAGTCGCTCGGCGCTATTGGTATGGCGGGCCGTGAGAAACTCGACAACCTCATTTTTGTGGTGAACTGCAACCTGCAGCGCCTAGATGGACCGGTTCGTGGTAATGGCAAGATTATTCAGGAGCTTGAGAGCGAGTTCCGAGGCGCTGGTTGGAATGTCATCAAAGTGGTTTGGGGCGGTCATTGGGACGCACTTTTTGCCCGCGATAAGAATGGCATCTTGATGCAGCGCTTGGGTGAGATTGTGGATGGTGAGTACCAAACCATGAAAGCCAAAAATGGTGCCTATGTCCGTGAGAAGGTATTTAATACCCCAGAACTAAAAGCCTTAGTGGCTGACTGGAGTGATGAGGATATTTGGAACCTCAATCGCGGTGGCCATGATCCCCATAAAGTCTACGCCGCGTTTCATTCGGCTGTGAACCATCGTGGTCAACCAACAGTGATTTTGGCGAAAACCATTAAAGGCTATGGCATGGGTGGCTCAGGTGAGGGTATGAACATTGCTCACCAAGCGAAGAAGATGAGTCATGACGATGTGGTGCGTTTTAGGGATCGCTTTGAGATTCCGGTAAGCGATGATCAATTGGCTGATATGCCCTTTGTGAAGTTCCCCGAGGGTAGCCCTGAACTGGAATACATGCGCGCACGACGCATGGAGCTGGGCGGCTATCTGCCACAACGCCGTGCAAAAGCTGAGAGCTTGCCAGTCCCTGCACTCGATGCCTTCGCACCTCTTTTAGAAGCAACGACCGAAGGCCGTGAGATCTCAACCACCATGGCCTTTGTACGCTTACTAAATACAGTCGTGCGTGATAAGACCATTGGACGCCGAGTTGTACCGATCGTGCCTGACGAGTCACGTACCTTTGGTATGGAAGGTATGTTCCGCCAACTTGGTATCTGGAATCAGTTGGGACAGCTTTACACCCCAGAAGATCACGATCAGTTGATGTTCTACAAAGAAGATAAAGCCGGACAAATTCTGCAAGAGGGTATTAACGAGGCCGGTGGCATGTGTGACTGGATTGCAGCCGCGACATCATATTCCACCCACGGAGTGCCGATGTTGCCGTTCTACATCTTCTATTCCATGTTCGGTTTCCAGCGCATTGGTGATTTAGCATGGGCTGCCGGGGATATGCGCAGTCGCGGTTTCCTTCTTGGTGGTACTGCCGGTCGCACGACTCTAAACGGTGAAGGCTTGCAACACGAGGATGGCCATAGCCAGATCTGGGCGGCAGCCGTGCCGAACTGCGTGAGCTATGACCCCACCTTTGCGTTTGAGTTAGCGGTTGTGATTCAGGATGGTATGCGTCGCATGCTGACCGAGCAAGAAGATGTCTATTACTACATCACCTTAATGAATGAGAACTATGCTCACCCAGCGATGCCTAAGGGTGCTGAGCAAGACATTATTAAGGGAATGTACAAGTTGCAGTCGATGGGTGACGTAAAAAATCCATTACGCGTTCAATTACTCGGTAGTGGCACGATCTTCCGCGAAGTGATTGCTGCTGCAGAACTATTAAACCAGGATTGGGGAGTTGCTTCGGATCTATGGGGTTGCCCCAGTATGAACGAACTTGGGCGGGATTGGAATCAAACCAACCGCAGCAATCTACTTAACCCAACTGCCACACCGAAGTTATCGCATGTCGAGCGCTTACTGAAAGATCATCAGGGTCCAGTCATTGCTGCCACCGACTACATGCGCATGTTTGCAGAGCAAATACGTCCAGCGATTCAGAACCTGGGTCGTCGTTATGAGGTGTTGGGAACCGATGGCTTTGGTCGCTCCGATACACGCGAGCAACTGCGTCACTTCTTTGAGGTGGATCGTCACTGGATTACGGTCGCTGCACTGAAGTCCTTGGCCGATGATGGGAAGATTGATCGCAGTAAGGTTGCACAAGCGATTACGAAGTACCAAATTGATCCCAATAAACCCAACCCCATGAAGATGTAAGGCCATCATGAGTCAATTACTTGAAATCAAGGTCCCCGATATTGGAGACTATCAGGATGTGCCGGTCATTGAGGTGCATATCAAAGCAGGTGATCGCGTTGAGAAAGAGCAATCCCTCATCACCCTCGAGTCCGATAAGGCAACCATGGATGTGCCATCCTCCCACGCAGGAGTGGTGAAAGAGGTGAAGGTCAAAGTGGGCGACAACATCTCGGAAGGTGGTGTCGTGCTCTTATTGGAAGCAAGTGATGCGAGTGCATCTGCGCCCGCTGCCTCTGCAGCTCCGCCAGCCCAAGTTGCGCCGGTTGCCCCAGCACCCACACCAACACCCTCGCCAGCAGCGATCCCTGCTGCAACTCCGGTACGAGCTGAGCCAGTAAGCTCAATTGATGGCGCAAGCCATGCCAGCCCATCGGTTCGTAAGTTTGCCCGTGAGTTGGGCGTAACGATTGCGCAGGTTAAAGGCACAGGCCCCAAAGGGCGGATTTCACAAGAGGATGTGCAAGCGTTTGTTAAATCCGTGATGACCGGTGCGAGTGCACCAGCAAGTCAAAGCCCAGGCGGCAGTTTAGGAGGCCTCAATCTCTTGCCATGGCCTAAGGTTGACTTCAGTAAATTTGGTGAGACCGAGCGTCAACCGCTCTCCCGAATCAAGAAACTCTCAGCTGCTAATTTGGCACGTAACTGGGTGATGATTCCGGCGGTTACTTATCATGAGGATGCCGATATTACCGACCTTGAAGCGTTTAGAGTGCAGACCAATAAAGAGAATGAGAAGCAGGGCAGCAAAATTACGATGCTTGCATTCTTGATTAAGGCTTCGGTTGCCGCATTGAAGAAGTACCCTGAGTTCAATGCTTCACTTGACGGCGATGATCTCGTTCTCAAAAAGTATTTCCATATTGCCTTCGCAGCAGATACGCCTAATGGTCTGGTTGTGCCAGTGATTCGCAATGCGGATCAAAAAGGGATCTTCGAGATTGCCAGAGAGACCGCAGAACTCGCAGCGCTTGCACGTGAGGGCAAGTTAAAGCCCGAGCAAATGCAAGGAGCCAGTTTCACGATTTCATCCTTGGGTGGCATTGGTGGTACATACTTTGCGCCCATCATTAATGCTCCTGAGGTAGCGATTCTGGGCGTTAGTAAAGCTGCCATGAAACCCGTTTGGGATGGCAAAGCCTTTGTGCCGCGATTAATCTGCCCACTATCACTCACAGCGGATCACCGAGTAATTGATGGGGCGTTAGCGACGCGCTTTAATGTTTACATTTCGCAGTTACTCGCCGACTTCCGTCGCGCTGTTTTGTAGGAGAAGGTGATGAGTCAACATGCGATCGTAGTGCCTGATATTGGCGATTACTCTGATGTACCGGTCATTGAGGTTTTGGTGAAAGTTGGTGATGCAATTGAGAAAGAGCAGCCACTGATTGTTCTGGAGTCCGACAAGGCCACGATGGAGGTCCCCGCGGATCAAGCGGGTGTCGTCACTAGTCTTGCGGTGAAAGTGGGTGACAAGGTAAGTAAAGGTTCGGTGATTGGGCAGCTTGAAGTATCGGGTACAGCATCATCAGTTACTCCAGCGACTACAAAATCATCTGCACCACCAGTACCACCAGCACCGCCTGCAGCCATTCCAGTTCCCGCTGGCGCGTATCAGGGTAAGGTACAGCATGAATGCGAAGTACTTGTCTTAGGTGCCGGCCCCGGTGGCTATAGTGCCGCATTTCGGAGTGCCGATCTTGGTGCGAATGTCATTTTGGTCGAGCGCTACCCAACCCTCGGTGGCGTTTGCCTCAATGTGGGCTGCATTCCATCCAAAGCACTCTTGCACACCGCAGCGGTGATGGATGAGGTGAAGCACATGGCTAAGCATGGCATTGAATTTGCTCCTCCCAAAATTAATCTCGATCAATTGCGCCAACACAAAGAGGGCGTGATTGCTAAATTAACTGGTGGTCTAGCGGGTATGGCTAAGATGCGCAAGGTCAATGTCGTCAGAGGTCTGGGACGTTTTCTGGATGCTCATCACGTTGAAGTGGATCTATGCACAGGTAGCGGACAAGATCTGTTGGGTCAGAAAGAGGTGATCCGTTTTCAGAAAGCCATTATCGCGGCTGGTAGTCAACCCATTGCTTTGCCCTTTATGCCCAAAGACCCCCGGGTGGTGGATAGTACGGGCGCATTGCTATTAAAGAGTATTCCGAAGCGGATGCTGGTCATTGGTGGTGGCATTATTGGTTTAGAGATGGCCACCGTCTATAGCGCACTCGGCTCTCGCATCGATATTGTGGAGATGATGGATGGTTTGATGGCTGGGGCTGATCGTGACCTCGAGCGCGTTTGGGAAAAAATGAACTCGCATCGCTTTGATCACATCATGCTCAAAACTCGGGCGGTTCGTGCAGAAGCCAAGCCGGATGGCATTGAGGTTTATTTTGAGGGTGAGAAGTCACCAGGCAGTCCACAACGCTACGACCTCGTGTTGGTAGCAGTAGGGCGTACCCCCAATGGTAAGAAGATTGATGCAGGCGCTGCTGGTGTGCAGGTTGATGAGCGCGGATTTATTCCCGTAGATTCACAAATGCGAACCAATGTAGCCAATATCTTTGCGATTGGCGACATCGTTGGGCAACCCATGTTGGCGCACAAGGCCGTTCATGAAGGCCATGTAGCAGCTGAAGCAGCAGCTGGTCAGAAATCCTACTTTGATGCGAAGCAAATTCCGTCGGTAGCCTATACCGATCCCGAGGTTGCTTGGGCAGGGCTGACTGAAGAGCAATGCAAGGCACAAGGCATTGCCTATGAGAAAGGTTTATTCCCATGGGCAGCTAGTGGACGAGCAATTGCCAATGGTCGTGACGAAGGCTTTACTAAATTGCTCTTCGATGCCAACACCCACCGCATTATTGGTGGAGGCATTGTGGGAACCAATGCGGGTGACCTCATTGGTGAGGTTTGCCTAGCGATTGAGATGGGAGCCGATTCGGTTGATATTGGTAAGACTATTCATCCGCATCCAACCCTAGGGGAGTCCGTGGGATTGGCAGCAGAAGCACATCATGGATCGTGTACCGATTTGCCACCCGTCAAGAAGAAGTAGCGTACAAAAAAGATTTACGAATCCTGGGCCCCAAGAAAAAACCCCGCCGCAGCGGGGTTTCAACTTCAATCGTTCTATAAATTACTCAGAAGACTTCTTCGAGGCTTTTGCTGCTTTACTAGCCGCTTTGGTCACAGTATCTGCTGCATTTTGCATATTGGCTTGCGCCACTTCCATCGCGTGCTTGATAGCCTTTTGGCTGGTCTCATAGCTGTTGTTTGCTGCCGCGATTGCTTGCTTCATCATTTGCACGGCAGCATCTGACCCGGCCGGAGCGTTTTTGGTCCACTCATCAACCATGGATTGCAATTTTTTCTGGTTAGCAGCGAACTCTGCCTCTGCCGTTTTGGTAAACGCATGGGAGCTATCTTGTGCAATCTCATAGAGATCACGACCGTAGTTCATCATGCGCTCAGCCATTGGCTGAATCATTTCAGCTTGCTGGGTAATGAGTTGTTGAACATCGCGTACTTCTAGTGCTTTCTTGGCATTGCTCATGCTCTCGCTCAAACTATTCTTGGCGATTTGCATATTGAGTTCAACGAGTTTCTCAACGCTTTTGAGGGCTTGATTGGTAAGACCGGCAAGGGTCTCCAGATTAGCCTTTTGGGCGGCCGCAATTTGTTCTGGGGTTAGGTTCATGATGAACTCCTTTAATTTAAATGGGGGAGACTGGTTAAAGTCATCTTACCTTTGATTATAGGAGAAGATTTGTTGCGTCGCAACAAAAAATATTAGCCGTAAGATTAATATTAATAATTCAATATAATCAGTAACTTATACAATAAACCTTAGATTCCTTGAAAGCCTACTACAGCGATCACTTTGTATTACCCTTGCCCGCGGGGCATCGGTTTCCGATGGCGAAGTACAGGATGCTGCGAGATTTGGTTGTTGATCTTCCAGACGCTCAATTACTTGAGGCACCCAGGGCAAGTGATACAGAACTGCTCTTAGCCCATGACGCTTCCTACCTGCAACGGGTGATTAGTGGAACCCTGAGTGAGGCAGAGCAGAAAGAAATCGGATTTCCTTGGTCAGAGAAAATGGTGGAGCGTTCCCGCCGCTCGGTGGGTGCCACGATTGCCGCATGTCAATCTGCTATCGAGGAGGGTGTCGCAGTCAATCTAGCGGGTGGTACCCATCACGCCTACCGTAACAAGGGCTCGGGCTTTTGCGTTTTCAATGATGCCGCGATTGCGGCGCGGGTGCTGATGAAGTACCCAATCAGTCCTCGAAGAATCGGCATTCTGGACCTCGATGTTCATCAAGGCGATGGCACGGCAGCGATTTTGCAACATGATCCTGCGATTTGCACGGTCTCGATCCATGGTGAGAAAAACTATCCATTCGCAAAAACGAACAGTGATCTGGATATTGCCTTAGCCGACGGTAGTGGCGACACCATCTATCTAGAGGCTCTCGAACAGGCCCTCGAGTTTCTTGCAAAACATGACATTGAATTTCTGATTTACTTGGCCGGTGCCGATCCTTTTGAGGGTGATCGCTTGGGACGCCTAAGACTCACAAAAGAGGGGCTAGCGCTACGTGATCAACAGGTCATGGCATTTGTGGGAGAGCGGGGTATCCCTATCGCCATTGCGATGGCAGGAGGGTACGCTAATCCAATTGAGGATACCGTGCAGATTCATTATCAAACGATCCAAATTGCAAGTGCGCATCAGCATAAAATGAGTACCTCCAAATCTCGACCCTCTTCATGAAATCAGCCACTCCAATCGAGGCATTTGCCGCGCCATTATTTGTATTTATCTGGAGTACGGGATTCATCATTGCGCGCTTTGGTATGCCATACATGGAGCCCGCCACATTTTTATTCTTGCGCTTTACTGGCGTATTGCTCGTGATGGGTCTCATCATTTTGTTCTGGAAACCCATCTGGCCAAACCGCAGCCAGACCATCCATATTGCAGTCGCTGGAGTGCTATTGCAATTTGGCTATGTCATGGGGGTATGGAGTGCGGTGCGTTTGGGGATGACCGCTGGACTGATCGCATTGATTGTGGGATTGCAACCCATCTTAACGGCGTGGAGTGCGTCATGGGTTGCCGAGCGGGTTAACTATCGCCAATGGCTTGGTTTGGTTTTGGGCATTGGTGGTGTGGCTTTGGTGGTGGCTGATAAAACCAGCTTTTTGGATATTCCAATCAGTGCCTATGGTTTTGCGATTGCCGCTTTATTTGCCATTACCTTTGGTACGCTCTACCAGAAAAAATACTGCCCAGATTTTGATCTTCGGGTTGGATCGATGATTCAGTTTTCGATCTCAGCTCTCTTATGCTTGATTGTTGCCTTGCTCTTTGAGACCCGTGAGATTATCTGGAATACGCCAGTGATTGGGGCCTTGCTCTGGGGCATTTTGCCCACCTCGATTGGTGCAATTAGTTTATTGTTTATTTTGATTCGTAAGGGTGCTGCCACCAAGGTTACGAGTCTTTTATATCTAACACCACCCACCACAGCGTTGATGGCCTGGATACTATTTGATGAACCCCTGACTCTCATGATGCTAGCGGGGCTATTGCTAACGATGACCGCGGTGATCTTGGTCAACTACCAAGGAAAAATACCAGCCAAGCGCTAATCCAGTTATTATTATGTAACTGTACTGAATTCTGGGATTTATATTGAGATTGATTCAAGCGTTTATTAATTCAGTTACTCGTCATTTGTCTGAACAGCAGACAAGGGCCCGACGCCCCCTCCAGATTCTTTTCCTTGGCATTCTTAGCATTACTCTTGGTGTTACTGAGCCAGCCTTGGCGCAGTCTTCAAATAGTTCTCAAGCGAACAAGCCGAAACAGAGCGCCCAGGGAAACAAGTCGACGGCGGCTCAAAAGCCCAAGTCTGCTAATTCGAAGCAGGTTCGAACCACGGTCAATCGCCCCAAGAATCCCCCCCAGGCCGCTGGTCGTCCATCATTTGCAACTGCCATGGGGTTACGAAACCAACCCGATGATCTCAATCTCAAGTCGAGTGTGGCGATGGTAGTGGATCAGCACTCTAAAGATATCCTCTTTGAGAAAAATCCAGATGTCAGCTTGCCTATTGCATCCATTACTAAACTCATGACCGCGATGGTGGTGCTTGATTCCAACGCACCACTGAACGAAGTTCTCACGATTACCCAAGAGGATGTGAAGATTTATGCTAAATCTCGCTTGTCTTTGGGGACCAAGTTAACCCGTGAGGAAGCGCTCCTCCTGGCGTTGATGTCTTCAGAGAACCGCACCTCGTATTTATTGGCTCGCAATTATCCAGGCGGTGCGAAGGCCTTCGTCGAGGCCATGAATCACAAAGCCTATTCTTTGGGAATGACCCATTCCAACTTTACCGATCCAACCGGTTTATTGGCGACCAATGTATCGACCGCTGAGGATTTAGCCAGAATGTTGGTTGCTTCTTATAACTACAAATTGATTCGGGAGTTCTCAGTCTGGCCCGATACGACCTTGGTCATTAATAAACGCCCACAGGTATTCTTAAATACCAACCGACTGGTGCGCGCGGGTGATATGGAAATCGGCTTGCAAAAAACGGGGTTCATTAGTGCGGCCGGTAAGTGCTTAGTGATGCAAGCCAAAGTAAACGGCCTACCCATACTGCTCGTGTTCTTGGATTCGGTTGGAACCCAATCGCGCTTTGCGGATGCCGTTCGGGTACGAGACTGGATTGAAAGTTATCAGCCTGGTGAGCCCAAGCCGATTCGCCGCCTGACAATGTAGAGACTAGTCGGTTTTAGAGCTGGTTTGGGGTTTATATCCCAGACCCTTAGAAATCTGTAGCGCAGTTTCTTGTAAGGCCTTGAGCCAATCGGGTTGCATGCGATCGGTTGGTGAGCTCAGTGATAGACCTGCCACTAACTTACCCGTGTCATCCAAAATGCCAGCCGCGAGGCAACTCACTCCGAGCTCAAGCTCTTCGTTATCCCGTGAGTGGCCCACGTGACGAACACTACCAAGCTCACTCTCAAGCTTCGCTAACTGTGTGATGCTGTTGCGCGTATGGCCGGCAAGACCCGTTCGGGTAGCATAGGCGCGTACTTGATTGGGGTCATCGACCGCCAAGAATAATTTACCAACGGAGGTGAGATGTAATGGGGCACGACCACCAATGGCGCGCACCACTTGCATCCCAGAGCGTTCACTATAGGCACGGTCGACATAGACAATTTCATCACCCTGACGAACAGAGAGATTGACGGTTTCCCCGGTCAGCTTATGAAGGGCTCGCATAGGCAGTTGAGCAGCTTCTCGAACGGATAGACGCTCTTTGACCAAATTACCAAGCTCTAAGAGCCGTAAGCCTAATTTATACGTTCCACCATCACCACGCTCGACTAAGCGACAGGCAACCATGTCGTTGAGAATGCGGTGCGCCGTAGAAGGATGTAATCCGGTTTTTTGAGAGAGCAGTTTGAGGCTACTCGCTTCTTCCTGATCGGCCAAACAATCAAGCAGGTTCATCATGCGCTCAACGACCTGAATTGCCGTCTTGCCAACATCACCGGAGTTTTTGGTTGCCTTGCTATCCATATTGATGATTGTAATGAGTTTTTACAGCGTTGCGTATTGTGAAATCTAATAGTAAATCAACCGGAGCAATTCAACAACTAAGGGACGGATGAAGTCTCTAGGGAAAGGCCCGGACGCAATCTGCAATGAGTTTAGGTCCTTGATAGATGAGCCCCGTATAAATTTGCACCATACTAGCGCCTGCATCGAGTTTCTGTTTGACGTTCTCGCCAGACAGTATGCCGCCAACCCCAATAATGGGTATACGGTTATGAAGCACCTGAAATAAATCATAAATCGTTTGATTGGAGCGAGCCAAAACAGGCGACCCTGAGAGACCCCCAGTTTCATGACCATGCTCGAGCTCCTCTACACCGGTGCGTGCAATAGTGGTATTCGTAGCAATCACCGCATCGATCTCAAACTCCATTAAGAGCTCGGCAATCAGCCTAAGATCAGCGGCCTCAAGATCCGGTGCAATTTTAAGAAAGAGTGGCTTACGCACGCCTAACTGATTACTTAAATCTTGACGGGTTTGGTGAAGCGCTTGTAATAACTGGCGCAACATCGTTTCACCCTGAAGATCGCGCAAGTTTTTGGTATTTGGTGATGAGATGTTAGCCGTGATGTAGCTTGCCACTGGATACACCTTGCGCATGCAGGTCACGTAGTCATTAGCAGCATCTTCGATCGGAGTGCTGGCGTTCTTACCAATATTGAGACCAATCACGCCACCCTCTTGGTAAAACCGAGAGCGTTTGACACGTTCAATACAGGCATCAACTCCATCATTATTAAAGCCCATGCGATTAATTAAGGCGTTTGCACTTGGCAGACGAAACATGCGCGGCTTGGGATTACCTGGTTGTGGTAAGGGGGTCACGGTGCCAATTTCTAAGAACCCAAATCCAAGGCTTGCAAGTGCGTCAATATGTTTGCCATCTTTATCTAAACCGGCAGCCAAACCCACTGGATTACGAAATCGTAAACCGCAGAGCTCAACCGGCTTGATGATGGGTTTGCCAATTAAGGCCTTCAGAAGTCCGCAGCGCTCTAAGCGATCTAGTTGTGCGAAGGAGAAGTCATGAGCCTCTTCGGGGTCCATTGAGAACAGCAGGGGACGAACAAACGGGTAGGTATTAATCATCAGTAAGCTGATGCGGCAACAAGGGTTGCCACTGATCGTTGATCAATCCTTCCAGTGGTTGAAATTTAATCTTGTATGACATTTTAGGGCTTTGTGCAATGTAGTAGCCCAAATATAAATAGGGTAGACCGAGTTTTTGAACTTGATCAATCTGCCACAAGACACTATAGGTGCCATAGCTCGTACCTGCTTGACTGGAATCATAAAAGGTGTAGACCGAGGAAATGCCTTGCTCCAAGACATCAATCATGCTCACCATCCGCAACCGCCCGGGATGTGGATCATTCGGACCATCCCGAAACTCTACCATGCGCGAGTTAACTCGGCTTTGCAATAAGAACTGTGTGTATTGCTCTTGATTGTCGTGCTCCATCAAGCTGGAGTGATGACGGGTTGATTGATACTGCTGATAGAGTTGGTAGTGCTCGTCAGTAAACGCAAGGCTTAAGACCTGAGTCTGCAATCCGGCGTGTTTTTGCCAAGCGCGGCGTTGACTGCGATTAGGAGTAAAGGAGGCTACTGGAATACGTGTTGCGATACAGGCCTTGCAATGATCGCAATAGGGTCGATAGGTATAAGAGCCGCTGCGACGAAAACCCGCATTCACTAAATTGCTATAAACATCGGCGCCGATGGAATGCGTAGGGGTGGCAACTTGCGAGCGAGCAATTTGGTTGGGAATG
The DNA here is from genome assembly GCF_030297675.1 of Polynucleobacter sp. HIN11. NCBI lineage: Bacteria > Pseudomonadati > Pseudomonadota > Betaproteobacteria > Burkholderiales > Burkholderiaceae > Polynucleobacter > Polynucleobacter sp. HIN11. The sequence goes on along the minus strand of NZ_AP028142.1, from coordinate 924,190 downwards.
TAGCTACACGGATAGGGTGCTGTGGCATAAAACTGGATTGCCGTAATCGGTAGTTCATGGACACGGCTCATCGCAGGTATCTCTCTAGAATGAACTTATCCATTACCCATTTTTCTTGGATTGGGGTGGATACCGCACGCTCGATATGCCCTAAAAACTCAGAGCGGCTAATCGGCAAGGCACCCAAAGAGCGAAGATGGGCGGTTTCTTGTTGGCAATCAATGAAAGTCACTCCATGATCGTAGCACCATGCGCACAAGGCTGCTAAAGCAAGCTTAGACGAGTCCCGAACCCTAGAAAACATCGACTCGCCAAACACCATCGCCCCAAAAGAGACGCAATATAGGCCACCAATGGCGTGCTGATTCTGCTCCACGGTGATGCAATGAGCATGCCCTTGATCATGCAATGCTGTGTATGCATCCATGATCTCATGCGTAATCCAGGTACCATCTTGGCCTTGGCGCTCGGTGGTGGCGCAGGCGCGCATTACCCCCGGAAAATCATGATCAACCTGCAATGTCATATTTGGATCATCCAAGCATGCGCGGATTGTTTTACGTAATGACTGACTAATTTTGAGATTCGCGGGCCTGAGAGTCATGCGCGGGTCAGGTGACCACCACAAGACGGGCTGATGATCGGAGTACCAGGGGAAAATACCGCTGCGGTAAGCACGCTCTAACTGTCCAGGATAGATCCGTTCACTCACTGCGAGCAATCCCGGCACCTCTGGGTCAGGATCAGGCTGGGTGAGTGGGTTAGGGAATGGATCGCTTGGGCCAAGCCATGGGATGGTACTCATGATCAGTGATGCAATTTACTCAATGCGCTCACCGGGCAAAATATCACGCGAGCGCGTGCGGCCTTGCAAGATCCCACCGCTACGGAGATCCTCAAAATACCATTGCAAGGTCTGCTTCACGGTCGGAAAGGCAAGCTCCGACCAGGGGATTTGTGCTTCGGTAAATAAGCCGACCTCTAAACTCTCGATACCCGCTTCAAAGTGGGGTGTGCGCATCTGCGCTAAATAAAAGAGGTGGACTTGCTCAACATGCGCCACATTTAGAAGTGAGAAGAGGGGGCCAATATCAACATGCGCACCTGCCTCCTCAAGGGTCTCGCGGGCAGCGCCGTGTTCAGTACTCTCACCAACCTCTAGAAAGCCCGCTGGTAATGTCCAGTAACCATGCCGAGGCGCAATCGCGCGTCGACAGAGTAGAACTTGATTCTCCCAAATGGGAATGGTGCCAACTACATTGCGCGGATTCTGATAATGAATCTCACCGCATTGCGCACAGACATGACGCATGCGAGTATCGTCAGGCGGTATTTGCAGGCGGACATTGGAGCCGCAGGAGGAGCAGTAGTTCATAAATGGGCCGGGATCATTCCGCGCAAAGCATTACATAGCATTATTTCATTAGCATTTGCTACCTGGGAAATAGTCAGGTTGGCCTCGCGGACATTCATGCTTGGATCGGCCAAGATGACCGATCGCATCACACCCGGCAACACACCTGCCGATAGCGGTGGTGTGAGCCATGGACCATTGACATCTTCACGGATCAATACGCTAGTACGACCACCTTCGGTGACGTGCCTATGCTCATTCATAAATAAGGCATCAAAGCCACCCAGCTCAACTGCCTTGTGCCAGGCGGCGTCGTAGATCACACGTTCACTAACCTTGTGACGCAATAAGGGGTTATGCGACTGCATGGTGAGTTGCTGTGGTGTGTATTGATCTTGCAAAATCTCATGGGCCCAAAATAATTGAACAGGACCGGGGAGCTTCTCAATGATGGAATGCGATAGTGATAGTTGGCCGGCTGCACTTAAATCAATCCGCACGCGATGGATGTGATCGTGCGCCAAATCCCTTGCAGCCGCTCGCACCATACTCTGCAAGGCATCATCATCAAATTGAATTCCTAAATCACGAGCTGAGCTCGATAGGCGCTCGAGATGCTTTGACCAATTTGCAATTCGGTTGAGATCGCTACCGCGATCAAAGCGGATGGTTTCAAAAATCCCTACACCGCTTGGCAGGCTCGTTAAGAATGATGCCTTGAGTTGGCATTCTTGGTATTCCGTATCAGCATCAGAGTCTATGGTAATTCCGGCGCCAACACCCAAGACAAACGACGATGAGTCGGATTGTGGGTCGTGATCCATCTGCAGCGTGCGGATTGGCACACTCATCGCAAAGTCTCCGTTGGGATCAAACCAGCCTAATGCCCCGCAATACCAGCCGCGTGGTTGATCCTCCAGCGCTTGAATAATCTCCATACTGCGTTTTTTGGGAGCCCCAGTTACCGAGCCGCATGGGAACACAGCTCGCAACACATCCTCAATCCGAAGATTAGCTCGTGGCTTTGCTTGTACGGTTGAGGTCATTTGCAAGACCTGACCGTGTTGCTTGACCTCAAAGAGTGCGGGAACATGAACCGATCCAGTTTGTGCAATGCGCCCTAGATCATTACGCAGGAGATCCACAATCATGACGTTCTCCGCTTGATTCTTGGGATCATTGGCTAGCTCACTGGCCTGTGCCAATGTTGCATCGGCCGTGCCCTTCATCGGTTCTGCTATTAAGGTGTCACCAGAGCGCCGAATAAATAGTTCGGGGGATTGCGATAAGACTACTTGATGGCCATCTTCAATGAACGCACCATAACGCCCCGGTTGCCGCTCTCGCAAGCGCGCATAGAGAGCAAGGGGTGAGCCATAGGCCTCGCCATACACCCGGTAGGAGTGATTAATTTGATAGGTATCGCCCGCCGCAATCCATGCTTGAATACGCTCAATATCCTCGGTAAAACGTGCGTGATTGATTGAGTCATGCCGATTGAGGATGCCACTGGGCGCTGACTCAATCGTTAGGCGTTCGTGTAAAAACGCATCGACCGCCTCTTTGGAAAGTTTGCTGACCTCAGCAAAGGACCACGCTCTGAGTAAAGGCAGTGGTTCAGGGTGCTTACACGCAATGCCTTGCCAGTAATAACCAAGCTCATAGGCAAAGAGTGCAACCACATATTGACCCCGACCGAGAGCGGTCTCGATACTATCAAAACAAGTGTCTAACTCATTAAATCGATTGGCACACCACTCGTGTTGGACGTGTTGATAGAGTCGACTGGTGGGTTGCTCCCGACTGCTCTCAACATCGTCTAACAATAGCATTGGCTTATTTGAGGATGGTAACCGACTCAATCACGACAGGCGTATTGGGCACATCGGCCATGCGACCGCGTGGGGTTGAAGCAACCCCGGTTGGGACTTGCTTAATCTTATCAATGGTTTGTGTCCCTGAAATCACTTTTCCGAAGACGGTATAACCGCTTCCCATCGCATTCGGAAAATCCAAGCCTGGATTATCTTTGACATTGATGTAAAACTGCGCAGTTGCTGAATCGGGATCCGAGGTTCTTGCCATGGCAATGGTGTAGATCTGGTTCTTTAAACCATTTTGTGCTTCAGAGACCACGGGTGGCTGCGTTGGTTTTTGTACCAGCTCGGTGGTAAAGCCACCACCTTGCACCATAAAACCATTAATTACGCGATGGAACACGGTGCCGTTATAGAAACCGCTCTTTACATAGGTCAAAAAGTTATTGACGGTCTTGGGGGCTTTATCGGAGTCAAGATCGACAACGAAGTTACCGAGATTAGTCTTAAATTCTACTTTGGGTCCTGCGTATGAGAACCCAGAGAGGGTAGCGATACCAATCGCGAGACCAAGCGAGAGCCAAAATTTGCGCATCATATTTCCTTTAATTGCAATGGTTATGGATGCTTCATTGTATTAGCGATTTGCGCATGCCTGCGCAAGTTCATGCCAGGCCGTGGTGTAGTTGGGGCTGCGCTGCGAAGAGCGCATGGTCCACTGCGGACGCAAACCAGCGGCTGCTAGGCGCAGGGTGTTGGAGCCGTACTCTTGATTGAGTCGATCCATCACTTGCATGAGTTGCGATGAGCGCTCACGTTGTGGCAGATTGTAAAAAAGATCGCCAAGATCCTGACCCGCTGGGTGCAGACCTAACAACATCACACCTGCTTTCTTATATGCAAAGCCAGGACGATAAATACGCTCAATACCTGCGCTAGCGTATTTGGCCAAGACGCGTGTGTCATCCGTACCCACCAATAGGGGGATGGTCATGCTCTTGGCGTATTGAGGATCATGGGGTGCAAATGGATTCGTGCGCAGATAAACCAGAAGATGGGAGCACCACGAACCTTGTTGGCGCAATTTCTCGGCGGCGCGCGTGACATAACTCACTACTGCTTGGCGTAGCTCATCGAGTTGATGCACGGGCTTACCAAAACTTTTGCTCGAGATAATTTGGTGCTTACGCACTGCCTGATGGTCTTCGGTATCCTCTAAATCAAGGCAACTAATCCCATTGAGCTCATGCACGGTGCGCTCAAGCACTACACCAAAGCGTTTACGAATCAAACTAGTTGGGGCATATTTCAGGTCGCATACGCTCCGTATACCGCATTGCTCGAGTTTGATCTTTAGGCGTCGACCCACCCCCCATACTTCACCAATCTCAATATCGGCCATTAAGGCATCGGCCTCCAGGCGATTGCAATGCGACCAACTAAATACGCCTTGATAGCGCAAGCGTTTCTTGGCAATGTGGTTTGCTAATTTAGCTAAGGTCTTGCTCTGCCCAATCCCAACGCAGGTTGGTAGTCCTAGGTACTGCTTAATGCGCTTACGTATTTGGTGGGCATGGGCTACCAAGTCATTTGGGATACCAGTTAGATCTAAAAAGCATTCATCGATGGAGTAGATTTCTTGGTGAGGTGCAAACTCCCCTAACAAAGCCATCAGGCGAGCGCTCATATCGCCATAGAGGGTGTAGTTGGAGCTGAGCCAAATGAGGCCGTGTGAGCGAATCAGATGTTTGGCTTCAAAGAAGGGGGCTCCCATCCGAATGCCGAGTGCGCGTGCTTCTTGGCTGCGGGCAACGATGCAGCCATCATTATTGGATAACACCACAACGGGTTTGCCTTCGAGACGAGGGTTAAAGACCCGCTCACACGAGACATAAAAATTATTGCCATCCACCAGAGCAAAGACAGGGCGCATGGATAACTACACCTTATGGATCACGTGCGCGACCACCCCCCAAATTTGTAACTCTTGCCCCTGACGAATCTCAATCGCAGGGTAATCGGGGTTATCAGCACAGAGCAAAATCTTGCCGCGTTGTTGATGTAAGCGTTTGACGGTGAGCTCTCCATCGAGCGCGGCAATCACGACGCGACCGTGACTGGGTTCAAGCGAGCGATCCACCACCAATAAGTCCCCATCATGAATCCCCGCCCCAATCATTGAGTTGCCTTTCACTCGCAAGAAGAAGGTAGCCTCCGGATGCAAGACCAAGTGCTCGTTGAGATCAAGGCGCTTGTCGTAATGATCAGCGGCGGGTGATGGAAACCCGGCAGGTGCGCGCCCAGCAATCAGGGGTCGATAGCAAGATCCACGCCGGATGGGGGCGAAGCACGAAGACAGCAGAGGGTTTAAATCAGGGGATTTCATATACTGTATATTTATACAGTATATAGTAATTTTGTTAGTTCAGAAACGGGCCATACCTTACGTTTTATTGGCCTGCTCATCCAAACTGCGCAAGAAGGCCATGCGTTCTGCAATCTTATTTTCAAGGCCACGCTCAACCGGCTCATACCAGCGCGGCTCTGCCATCCCTTCGGGTAAATACGATTCTCCTGCAGCGTAGGCATGGGGTTCATCATGCGCATAGCGATAGGCATGACCATGCCCGAGGTCTTTCATGAGTTGGGTTGGGGCATTACGCAAATGCACCGGCACTTCACGACTGCGATCGGTGGCAACAAAAGCGCGAGCCGCATTAAATGCGCGATAGCTCGCATTACTCTTGGGCGCCACCGCTAGATAAACCACGGCTTGTCCTAAGGCTAGCTCGCCCTCGGGCGATCCCAGACGCTCATAAGTCTGCGCAGCATCATTGGCAAGTTGCATCGCCCGTGGATCGGCTAGACCAATGTCTTCCCAGGCCATCCGAATAATCCGACGTGCGAGGTAACGCGGATCAGCACCGCCATCGAGCATGCGGCATAACCAATAGAGCGCAGCATCGGGGTGTGAGCCGCGCACCGATTTATGCAAGGCTGAGATCTGGTCATAAAACTGATCACCACCTTTATCAAAGCGTCGTACATTGAGATTGAGGGTGTTCTCAATCAGAGTCCGATCCACAGAAGTAATACCTTGAGTGCGGACGGTTTGTTGCAATTGCTCGACCAAGTTCATTAAGCGCCGTGCATCTCCATCGGCATAGGCCGCGATGGTTGTTCTCGCATCGTCACTAAGCGTAACGCTTGGCAAAGCATGATCGCAGGCACGCACCAAGAGTTGTCTTAACTCATCCCCAGTGAGCGATTTGAGAACATAGACCTGAGCGCGCGAGAGAAGGGCGGCGTTGACCTCAAAGGAAGGATTTTCGGTAGTTGCGCCAATCACGGTGAAGAGACCCGATTCCATATGCGGTAGCAATGCATCTTGCTGACTCTTATTAAACCGATGGATCTCATCAACAAATAAAATTGTTTGTCGACCAAACTGAGCCATGTCATGGTGCGCCTGTTCAATCGCTTCTCGGATTTCTTTAACACCTGCTAAGACAGCGGAGATCGCGATGAAGGAGTGATGAAAGGCTTGCGCGGATAATCGAGCAATCGTAGTTTTACCGACTCCAGGCGGCCCCCACAAAATCATCGAATGCGGTTGACCACTTTCAAAGGCTAAGCGTAATGGTTTACCGGGCCCCAATAAGTGCGCTTGACCAATCACTTCATCGATGGTCTTGGGGCGCAAGGCCTCAGCTAATGGCGCAATCGGTTTGGAGTCAAATAGGCTAGGCATGGCCTTGATATTCTCACACTTTTAAGGAAGCCCCTGGCGTCATGGCCATGACACAAACTTCGTTAAAATCCTCGCCATGAGTGAAAACAAAGAATTTGTGTTCGAGAAAAAATTGCGCCCCTTGCCGCGCTGGATCTTTATGTCCCGCTGGTTGCAGGCCCCACTTTATATTGGCCTCATCATTGCCCAAGGCGTCTACGTTTGGCAGTTCTGGTTAGAGTTGATTCATCTCATTACGATGATGGGTGCCAATGAGATGACCGAGACCGCACTGATGCTGATCGTCTTGGGATTGATTGATGTCGTGATGATCTCCAATCTCTTGGTCATGGTGATCGTGGGCGGTTGGGAGACCTTTGTCTCACGTCTTGATTTGCAAGATCACCCCGATCAGCCCGAGTGGCTCTCGCATGTCAATGCTGGGGTATTAAAGGTCAAGCTGGCTACCGCGATTATTGGGATCTCTTCGATTCATTTGCTAAAGACATTTATCAATGCCGCATCCTATGATGAGAAGACCTTGCTCTGGCAGACCCTAATTCATGTGACGTTTGTGTTGTCGGCATTAGCAATTGCGTATACCGAGAAAATTATTTCTGCTGCCCACCAGAAGCACTAGCATCAGAAAAACTCGATTAGTAATTACGAATCAAGCTAGCTAGACCCGCCCAGATCAAGCACACTGAAGCCACCACTGTTAAGTGAGTGCGCATGCGTAAGAACGCATTGGCCATTTGAGTGTTCTCAAAATAGTACGCGTAAGTGCGTTGATCAATCGCACGTTGTACGATCAAAGTGGCTGCGAGTAAGAGTAGTGCCAATGGTATAAAGATATGAATCGCCAACCACGCAATCAGTGCTGGCATGATGCCCCAAATCCAAACGCTATGATCAAGCCAGCGATTTTGGGTTGACTCGCCGATGGTCTTAAAGCAAGCGCCCCAGTGCAAGGCGCCCAAAAACGAGACAATCACTGCACCATAGGCAACCAATGACTCAAGAGCGATGAGGTCGTTGGGGCTATCCGCTAACTGGACCATGAACGCCAGCCCAATAAATGGGATGAGCCCCGCGTAACCGAGGATCCGCACAATCGTTGGCAACTCACTTTTTGTCGTAGACATACACTCCGCGTCCAGTCTTGCGTCCTAGATGACCCTTGGCAACTAAATCAATCAGTAAGGGTGATGGACGATATTTATCGTCCTTAAATTCTTGGTGATACACCTCCATGATTGCAAGGCAAGTATCAAGACCAATCAGGTCGGCCAATGCTAAGGGGCCAATGGGGTGGTTGCAACCAAGTTTCATACCGGTATCAATGTCTTCGGGGCTAGCAATTCCTTCATGTAAGACAAAGAAGGCTTCATTAATCATTGGCAAAAGGATGCGATTGACGACAAAGCCAGGTGAGCTTTGTACAGTGATAGGCTCTTTGCCCATACGAGCGGCCATCGCTAGGACTGCCTTCAGGGTCTCAGGACTAGTTTGCTTGCCCATAATGACCTCGATGAGAGCCATGAGGGGTGGGGGATTGAAAAAATGAATCCCAATAAAGCGCTCGGGCCGTGAGTTGAGTGCACCCAGATGCGTAATCGAGATGGACGAGGTATTGCTCGCAATAATCGTATCTTGACTAACCACTCGATCCACTTGCTGCAAGATCGACTCTTTAATCGTTTGATTTTCAGTAGCTGCTTCAATCACCAAAGAAACTGATGCAAGCTCAGCGTATTGCGTAGTAGTTTTAATCCGCGCCAAGGTTTGAGACTTTTGCTCAGCACTGATGACCTCTTTTTTGATGAGGCGATCAAGGCTATTATTTAGTGCTGCTAAGCCTTTCTCGAGTGCTGCATCGCTAACATCCAGTAATACAACATCGTATCCAGCATTTGCGGCCACTTGCGCAATCCCATTGCCCATCGTGCCAGCGCCAATGATTCCAATCGAAGTGATGGTCATTTTGTTTGCTTCCTGCGTTGATATTGAGTTGCACCAAACAACTGTTCCTTTTCCTTTGGATCCATCTCGGGCTTACGCAGATTTGTTAGTACTTCAACACCGCGTTGCACTGCTGGTCTTGCACTAATCATTTCAAACCAGCGTTTGAAGTTTGGGTAGTCCTTGAGATCCATCCCTTGTTTATCCCAACGTCGTGTCCATGGATAGATTGCAATATCAGCAATCGTGTATTCATTACCAACGATGAACTGATGTTTCTTTAGGCGTTCATCCAACACACCATATAAGCGTTTTGCTTCATTGGTATAGCGCTCAATCGCGTAATCAATTTTTTGAGGTGCGTATAAGCGGAAATGATGATTCTGACCCAGCATCGGTCCTAAGCCACCCATCTGAAACATGAGCCATTCCATGGTCTCGTATTTACCCCGAATCGATTTCGGTAGGAAGCGCCCCGTTTTATTAGCGAGATAGAGCAAGATGGCGCCAGATTCAAATAGATGAATCGGTTTGCCATCAGGTCCATTGGGGTCTACGATCGCTGGGATCTTATTGTTAGGACTGATTTTCAGAAAAGCGGGTTTAAATTGATCCCCTTTGCCAATATCAATCGGAATGGCACGCCAATCGCGATCTAAGCGATAGCCGCATTCTTCCATCATGATATGGATCTTATGGCCATTGGGAGTAGCCCAGCTATATACATCGATCATAGAATTTTTCATCATGGTTCTCTTGTCGGTATTGATTAGGGTACTAAGGCTTGTAAACGAAGCAGTGCGGTTTTCAGTGTTGACTCTTGTTTGGCAAAACAAAAACGGATGACACCCGATTCCGTTTGATTGGCATAGAAGGCCGAGTTTGGAATGGCTGCAACGCCCAACTCCGTGGTTAACCAACGACAGAACTCTGCCTCTGGAAGACTGGCCTCTTTGCGTGGCAGAGCGGTGTAATCAACGCATTGAAAATAACTACCTGCACACGGTAATAACTTCAGTGTGGTGCTGGCAAGCCCCGCCCGGAAATAATCGCGCTTGGCTTGATAAAACGCAGGAAGTGCAAGATAAGGTTCGGGGTTTTTCATATATTGAGCAATGGCGTATTGCATGGGTGTATTCACTGAGAACACGTTAAATTGGTGTACCTTGCGATATTCATGCATGAGTGCAGCGGGGGCAGCAATGAAGGCCAGTTTCCAGCCCGTGACATGAAAGGTCTTGCCAAAACTAGAAACCAAGAAGCTGCGCTCTGCGAGTGCCGCATGGCGCGCGATACTCTCGTGAGGTTTGCCATCAAACACCATGTGTTCATAGACCTCATCGCTAAGGATCAAGATCGAGGTATCTTTGACCAAGCTATATAAGCGTTCCAAATCGGCGGCTTCCCAAATGCTGGCCGTAGGATTATGTGGCGTATTGGTAATAATTAAACGGGTCTTTGAAGTAATGGCATTCGCTAGTGCTTCCCATGGCAAGGCATAGGCATCGACGAGTCCATTGTGATCGCGCACAATCTCCATCGCCACAGGAACCGCTTTGCCGCCAGCCAATTGAATGGCTGGTAAGTAACTATCAAAGGCGGGTTCAATCACAATCACTTCATCATTGGGGCCAACGCAAGCGGCAATTGCAGTAAAGATTGCTTGGGTTGCCCCAGCGGTCACCGTAATTTCAGAGTACGGATCGTAGTGATGGCCATACAAGCTTGCAATCTTCTGCGTAAGTGCCTCACGCAGTTCAAGAATGCCCGGCATGGGGGCATATTGGTTATGACCAAATCGCATGGCGTGATTGACGGCATCGAGTAGGGCCGGATCACAAGGAAAGTCCGGAAATCCTTGTCCTAAGTTGATGGCTTGGTGCTCAGCGGCCAAACCCGACATGGTAGTGAAAATCGTGGTGCCAACTTGCGGTAGTTTGGAGGTAAACCAGCCCTCGGGCGCAAGACTATCGCTAGAATGTGGAGTTTGGAGAAGCGGTGATGGCATAACTAAATTGTGCCACGCTAACTCTAAGTACTTAGGATCATTCATAAATTGCGGTTCTCTTTGCCCTTTACCCGTTGGTTACCCGAATATCAGAAGCCGGGAGTGGTACGTGCGGATCTTCTTGCTGGATTAACGGGTGCCATCGTGGTGTTGCCTCAAGGGATTGCATTTGCTCTATTAGCAGGCATGCCCCCGCACTATGGTTTGTATGCTGCGATGGTCCCATGCATCATTGCCGCACTCTTTGGATCAAGCCGCTTAATGGTGACCGGACCGGCCAATGCAATTTCGCTAACCACCATGGCATTGATTGCGCCGCTCGCGATTCCAGAGAGCGAGCATTACGTAGTGCTGGTACTCACGCTTAGTTTTCTAATTGGTGTAATTCAGATTGCATTGGGTTTGGGTGGGGCAGGAAAGTGGGTTGAGAAAGTGCCGCATTCGGTAATCGTGGGCTTTACTGCTGGCGCTGCTGTACTCATTATCAATAGTCAGGTCGGAACCTTATTGGGTATTGAGATCGCGCGTGGCACGAGTGTCGTTGACACTATCGTGCAAACCATCATTGCGATTCATCAAGGCCAGTGGCGACCACAGGTATTGGCTCTAGTACTGATTACTTTGGTGACCATGCGTTTGTGGAAACCGCTCAATCGTTGGATCCCCGCGATGCTGATTGCGGTGATTACAGGTAGTGTTGCCCTGCTGGTTCTGGAACAGTACTTCACCGAATTTTCTGGGATCCGCAAGGTGAGCGCGATTCCTGGGGCATTGCCACCACTCTCGTATCCAGCCCTCACGTTAGAGCATCTGCAACTCCTATTTGGGCCCGTCTTAGTAATGACTCTGTTGGCATCGACCGAGGCAATGGCAATTGCACGTGCTCTAGCCCTGAAACGCAATGACTCGTTTGATGCAAACCAGGAGTTTATTGGTCAGGGGCTTGCGAATGTGGGCGGATCCTTCTTCTCTGCCTATCCTTCGAGCGGCTCTTTTAATCGCTCTGGCGTAAACCTAGCAGCTAATGCGCAAACGCCGCTGGCCGCGATTTGTGCTGCGGTCTTCTTATTAGTGATCTTGATCTTTGTTTCGCCTTTGGCGGAGCATCTGCCTTATGCGGTGATTGCCGCCTTGCTATTGGCGGTGGCCTGGAACCTGATTGATCTTAGGCAGATTCGCCATGAATTTCGCTCGGGGGCACAAGAATGGATTCCGATGGTTATTACTGGCGTTGGTACCGTAACCATCTCTTTGGAATGGGCCGTTCTGGCTGGTATTTGTAGCGCCGCGATTGCCAAGCGGATTAGCGCGTCTGCAAAATAATTGAAGGTGACTAGAATAAGGTACTAAGCACTATTAAAAGGCCATCATTTATGTTAATTGTTTTATCGCCTGCCAAATCTCTCGATTACGAATCACCGCTGAAAGTTAAAAAACACACCCTGCCTGATTTTGTGGGGGAGTCCGCCAAGCTGATAGCGGATCTCAAAAAACTTTCTCCCCAGCAAGTTGGAAAACTAATGGGAATCTCAGACCCATTAGCAGCACTGAATGTGGGACGTTATCGCGATTGGTCCAAAACATTCACGACCGAGAACAGTCGGCCAGCACTCCTCGCTTTTAATGGGGATGTGTACGAGGGCTTTGATGCAAAATCCTTGGATGCGAAGGCCCTAGACTTTGCGCAAGAGCATGTGCGGATTTTGTCTGGTCTGTACGGTGTGTTACGACCCTTGGACTTAATGCAACCCTATCGCCTGGAAATGGGTACTGCTTTGAAAAATGCCCGTGGTAAAGATTTGTATGCATTTTGGGGCGATCGCATTACTAAAGCCCTTGAGAAAACACTGTCTCAACAGAAAAAACCATTCTTACTGAACTTAGCATCGGAAGAATATTTCAAAGTATTGCAAGCCGATGCTTTGGGGTGTCCAGTGATTTCACCGGTTTTTCAGGATGAGAAGGATGGCAAGTACAAAATCATCTCTTTTTATGCCAAGCGAGCACGAGGACTCATGGCGCGCTTTGTGGTGGAGAATCGCATCACCGATCCTGCAGAGCTCAAGCACTTTAAATCCGAAGGCTATCGCTACAGTGCTGCCGAATCGAAGCCGGATAAACCCGTATTTCGTCGTGCGGAACAAGCGAAGTAAATTCTGAAGTAAATTCATTTAGCAGGAGTGATCATTCAATGGCGGTTCATCGTTCCAAAACATCTCAACGGACCTCGCCCGAGACCGAGCGCTTAGTAGCCGATTCCATCTCGTTGGCGGCATCGGGTAGTCAGGTTGAAGATCGATTTTGGGAAGAGCGGTTACGAGCCCGTCTTCTCAAGCTTTTGAAAAGTCATCATCAATCGGTGATTGATGCGGCGCTTGATCAAACCTTTCGGATCAATACGGTTGCCTTTGAGGTGTTAGCCGATACCGCCGAGACCTTGGCCGAGTCCATGAGTTTTGAGCATGAGGGTACGCATTGGGATGCATTATTGATTGCCATGCCCATTGTGGCTCATACTCGTTATCAAATTCCTTCAGGACCCTTGCCCGTTTCCTTAATTGAAGCATCGGCGGGCGCATTACAACGAGCCGTAGCTGCCGAGGGCACGCAATTTGCCATCGTGCCCTGGCTCTATAGCATTGATCAGATGCCCCATTCGCATACCCAAACTCGTACCTTACTTGAAACCCTAGCGAATGCCGCCGTATCCGGTGGCGAAATGAAACTCGAGCTGCGTGATATGTCAGAGACCATTGCTGTTCTGGCCGATCCTCGTTTCATTTTGGCGGTCATCATTGCGCCACATCAGCAACCGATCTTTCGGTGGCAAATGGATGGTCCTCAACGCCAAGAGCGCGGCGTGGCTTTAGCAGAATGGCAAAGCGCCATGTACGATCCCTTATGTCAGCTCTTGCCCGGTTGTGAGTTTGAACTCCTCTTGCCGGAGGCGTATTTCACGAATTGCCGCTTGGCGGATAAGCATGTGCGGCCCTTGAGTATTCGTGCAGCGGTGAACTTTTTAGAATCTACCCTTGGCGTGCTGCCAGCTGGCTTGTCATGTGTGGTCGGCGCCTTTGGTGAGGAGCAGGCCGATGAGTACCGCATCTCATTTAGCCTCAAGGGGTCATCGGAGATTATCTATGGGGTAATTTGGCCCTTGTACGATCGGGAAAGTGTGGCCAGTGACGCACTCAATGATGTCTCGGACGAGGAGAGTCCGATTAAACGGATCTGCGATGCTTTGCATGACGCTGGCGTAGAGGATGTATTTCGACACGCTGTCTTATTTACACCCGAGTTATGTGATGATTGTGGCGTGCCACTATTTCCCGATCGGCAGGGTGAGGTGGTTCACGCCGAGATGCCCGAAGATAGTCCTTCGCAGCAACCCTTATTTCATTGATCGGTATTGGTTACTTCTCGAGGGCGAGAAGATGCGCTTCCTTGCCTTCTTTCATGGCCACGGTCTTGCACTCGTCTGCCACCCGAACCCCCGTTTTGATATTAAACAGCATCGCTTTAGGGCCGATGACCACTAAATCAAGACCACTGTCGTGGTTCTTAAATCGCATGCTACCTGGCAAAGACTGCTCTTTTTGCATGGCATAGGATTTGGAGCGCCATTGCACCTCGAGCTTCTCGACCGGGCCACTTGTAATGAAGCGTTCGTTGTTACTGCAGGTCCAGACATGCGGCACAGTCAATGCACTTTCTTGCGCACGAACTTCATGCGCAACACCAAGCGCCATACTCACGAACAATGTTGCAAGTAATGAGCTTGGTAATTTGCGCATGCGATCTCCTATCGTTAACTTCCTCAATAAAATGATATTAACCCAAAAGATGCTTGACGCCCGCTTGTTCCTCGAGCAACTCATTTAATGTTAAGGTCATGCGCTCGCGGGAGAACGCATCAACTTCTAAGCCCTTAACTAGGGTGTATTCACCATTGGCACAGGTCACAGGGAAGCCATAAATGATCTCAGCAGGGATCTCGTAATCTCCAGCGGAGGGAATGCCCATGGTGACCCATTTACCGTTGGTACCCAAGACCCAGTCGCGCACATGATCAATCGCCGCATTAGCTGCGGAGGCGGCTGACGATAAGCCGCGTGCCTCAATGATGGCAGCACCGCGTTTACCCACCGTTGGAATAAAGACATCTTTATTCCAAGCAGGATCATTAATCAGATCTTTAACCGACTGACCATTGACCGTTGCAAAGCGATAGTCGGGGTACATGGTTGGGCTGTGGTTACCCCACACAATGAGTTTCTCAATATCGGCTACCGCCTTGTTAGTCTTGCTTGCCAATTGGGAGAGGGCGCGGTTGTGATCAAGGCGCAACATGGCAGTGAAGTTCTTGGCTGGTAGGCTGGGTGCGGACTTCATCGCAATGTAGGCATTGGTATTGGCAGGGTTGCCAACAACTAATACCTTGACGGTACGCTTTGCCACTTGATCGAGAGCCTTGCCTTGTGCTGTAAAAATTTGTGCATTGGCGGAGAGTAAATCTTTACGCTCCATACCGGGACCACGTGGGCGAGCACCGACAAGCAGAGCCACATCAATGTCTTTGAAGGCGGTCATTGGATCGCTGTGTGCACTCATCCCAGCCAACAGAGGGAATGCACAGTCTTCCAGTTCCATCATGACTCCTTTGAGGGCCTTTTGTGCCTTCTCATCCGGGATCTCCAGTAACTGCAAAATGACGGGCTGATCTTTGCCCAACATATCGCCATTGGCAATACGAAACAGTAGGGAATAACCAATTTGACCTGCTGCACCAGTGACAGCGACACGCATAGGGGCTTTTGCCATTACAAACTCCGGATAAAGGGTTAATGATGAACTTGCTTACAAACCATTAGTTTACATTTACACTAGAGCCAAGTCTTTTATAAGATAAAAGAATCAAGATTAGTCACGATGCGATCCGTAGAGCAATCCGCCAGTTTTAGTCCTCTATATCAACAGATTAAAGATCTCTTATTGCAGAGCTTGCAAGCCGGTGAGTGGCAACCTGGGCATCCGATCCCCAGTGAAATGGACTTAGCTGAGCGCTATAAGGTGAGTCAAGGAACGGTGCGCAAAGCCATTGATGCCTTGGCAGCTGAGAATGTGGTGGTGCGACATCAAGGAAAGGGTACCTTTGTGGCCAGCCATCGCGAAGATGCCGTGCAGTTTCGGTTCTTGCGCCTCGCTCCTGATGATGGCAAAGAGCTAATTCTGAAGAGCACTTTTCTAAGCTGCGAATCACGCAAGGTCGACACGCATATCGCTTCGCTTTTGGAACTCAAGCCAAGCGACTCGGTGATCGAAGTCAAAAGAATTCAGCGCTTTGGTGGGCAACCAACCGTGTTTGAAACCATTTACCTGCTACCAAAGCGTTTTGAGGGCATTAGCCTCGAGCGCTTGAGTGCTTGGCATGGTCCCTTGTATGGGTTTTACGAAAGCGAATTCAATACCCACATGGTCTGGGCCCAGGAGCAAATTAAGGCTGTGAATGCCAGTGCTGAGTTGGCTAAACATCTCGATCTTGACCCTGGTGAAGCACTTTTATCGGTTGAGCGTCGCAGCTTCACATATGGCAATAAGCCGGTTGAGGTCCGCATGGCATATTACGAGACCACGAAGTTGCACTATGTGAACGAATTAAGCTAATCCTTTAAGGATAAACACCTAAAGATATATTCATAAAATTACCTAAAATCAATAGGTTAGACTGGTTGATGTAAAAAAGTGTCCACTATGTCTGACGTTTCTAATAGAATATGTTGCAATACAACAATTTAACAATTTGGCCCTTCATTACTCAGGATTACAACCAGCTATGAGTGACTCACACCAGGACTCAAATCCAGCCCAGCAGCGGCCAGTGTTTCGGAATATCGGGATTACGCAACTTGCCCAATACCGGCTTCCTTGGCCCGGCAAAGTTTCCATCCTTCACCGCATTTCTGGTGCTGCTTTATTTCTGTTTCTTCCCTTTATTCTCTATTTGTTCGATAAAAGTCTAGCTTCCGAAGTTAGCTTTGCTTATTTTTCGAACTTGCTCGGCAATCCCCTTGTGAAATTAATTTGCTTGGGTTTGATTTGGGGATATTTGCACCATTTCTTCGCCGGGATTCGTTATTTACTTCTTGATCTTGAGATCGGGGTCGATAAGGGAGCCGCCAATCGTTCGGCGGTATCGGTCATGGTGATTAGTCTGATGCTGACTGCGATTTTGGGTCTGCGTTTATTTGGTCTCTTTTAGGGCACACACTATGTCAAAAAATAATATTGGTCCCAAGCGGCTGGTCGTTGGCGCTCATTACGGTCTCAAAGAGTGGATTATTCAGCGCGTCACCGCGATTGTGATGGTTGCATTCACCGTTGTTCTATTGATTGTTTATCTACTAAACGGCAATCCCAGTTATGACGGTTGGGCAGGATTGTTTGCTAACCCTTTGATGAAGGTGCTGACCCTTCTGGCATTTTTAAGCCTTTTCTATCACGCCTGGATCGGTGTGCGTGATATTTGGATGGATTATGTAAAGCCCGTTGGTATTCGCTTGGGCCTACAAGTAATTACTGTTTTATGGCTCGTGGGCAGTGCTGCGTATGCCATTCAGATCTTATGGAAAGTGTAAGAAATGACAGCCATTAAAAAATCACTTCCCCGCAGGCGTTTTGATGCTGTGATCGTGGGGGCCGGCGGCTCTGGGATGCGTGCGGCTTTGCAACTCTCAGAAGCAGGACTTAGCGTTGCAGTCTTATCAAAAGTATTCCCAACCCGTTCGCATACCGTTGCTGCCCAGGGTGGTATTGGTGCATCGCTTGGCAATATGAGCGAGGATAACTGGCACTATCACTTCTACGATACGGTAAAAGGCTCTGATTGGTTGGGTGATCAAGACGCGATTGAGTTCATGTGCCGTGAGGCACCCAAGGTAGTGTATGAGCTTGAGCACTTTGGTATGCCATTTGATCGCAATGCCGATGGCACGATTTACCAACGCCCCTTTGGCGGCCACACCGCGAACTATGGCGAGAAGCCTGTGCAACGCGCTTGCGCCGCAGCTGACCGCACCGGCCATGCCATGTTGCATACCTTGTATCAACGAAACGTCAGAGCAAAGACCCATTTTTTTGTCGAGTGGCTCGCGCTTGATTTGATTCGGGACGCAGAAGGTGATGTAGTCGGTGTTACCGCACTGGAAATGGAAACGGGTGAGGTTTATATCCTCGAAGCAAAAATTACCTTGATGGCTACTGGTGGAGCAGGTCGTATTTGGGCCGCCTCAACCAACGCATACATCAATACCGGTGACGGTATGGGTATGGCGGCGCGCGCCGGCTTGCCTCTCGAGGATATGGAGTTCTGGCAGTTCCATCCAACCGGCGTTGCGGGCGCAGGCGTTTTGCTCACCGAGGGCTGTCGTGGTGAAGGCGGTATTCTGCGCAACAAAAATGGTGAGCGTTTCATGGAACGCTATGCACCCACACTGAAGGATTTGGCCCCACGCGATTTTGTATCGCGCTCGATGGATCAGGAAATCAAAGAAGGCCGCGGTTGTGGTCCAGATGGTGATTACGTGGTGTTGGATCTCACGCACATTGGTGCAGAGACCATCATGAAGCGCTTACCCTCGGTCTACGAAATTGGTATGAACTTTGCGAACGTGGATGTGACCAAAGAACCCATTCCTGTGGTGCCAACGATTCATTATCAAATGGGTGGTATTCCCACGAATATTCATGGTCAAGTGGTGGTTCCGAAGAATGGCAATCCCAATACGATTGTGAACGGCCTCTACGCGATTGGCGAGTGCTCGTGCGTATCAGTGCACGGTGCAAATCGTCTGGGAACTAATTCGCTATTAGATTTATTGGTCTTTGGTCGTGCTGCAGGCAATCACGTCGTGCAGGCCAATCTGAAAGCCCGCGAGCACAAACCTTTGCCTGCCGATGCTGGTGAGTTCACGCTCGAGCGCATTGCCAAGCTTGATAACAGCAGCTCAGGTGAGTATGCGCAAGATCTTGCAAACGATATTCGCAAGACTATGCAAACCTATGCAGGCGTGTTCCGCAATCAAGAGTTGCTTGATGAGGGTGTGCGCAAGATGGCAGAGCTCACCGAGCGTGCGAAACACCTCTGGGTGAAAGATAAATCAAAGATCTTCAATACTGCGCGGATTGAAGCGCTAGAAATTGACAACTTAATTCAGACGGCGAACTCCACCATGATTTCTGCAGCCGCTCGTAAAGAGAGTCGTGGTGCGCATGCTCATGATGATTATCCCAAGCGTGATGATGCCAATTGGATGAAACATACCCTGTGGTACGAAGGCAATCAGTTGGATTACAAGCCAGTGCAACTTAAACCTCTAACAGTGGAGTCGGTTCCACCCAAAGAGCGTACGTTCTAATACATGGATAAAGACTATGAGTGATACCCGTATCTTTGAAATCTATCGTTACGATCCAGACGTTGATCAGGCTCCTCGGATGCAGCGCTATGAGTTGGAGCTCAAGGGTGAGCGCATGCTTTTAGATGCCCTGATCTCGCTTAAAAAACAAGATGAGAGCATTTCGTATCGTCGTTCCTGCCGTGAGGGCGTTTGTGGCTCCGATGCCATGAACATCAATGGTAAGAATGGCCTTGCATGTCTAACCAATATGCGTTCCTTGCCCCAGAAGATTACTTTGCGTCCATTACCAGGACTGCCAGTGGTGCGCGATCTCATTGTTGACATGACTTTGTTCTTTAAGCAATACCTCTCGATCAAGCCTTATTTGATTAACGACATGCCGCCGCCTGAGAAAGAGCGTTTGCAAAGTCCAGCAGAGCGTGAGGAGCTTGATGGTTTGTATGAGTGCATTCTGTGTGCGTCGTGCTCAACCTCGTGCCCATCGTTTTGGTGGAACCCCGATAAATTTGTTGGACCTGCTGGCCTACTTCAAGCCTATCGATTTATTGCCGATAGCCGTGATCAAGCAACCGCTGAGCGTTTAGATAATTTGGAAGATCCGTATCGCTTGTTCCGTTGCCATACCATCATGAACTGCGTTGACGTTTGTCCAAAGCATCTCAATCCAACGAAAGCGATTGGCAAGATTAAAGAATTGATGGTGCGTCGGGCGGTATGAGCCTTGACGCTAAGCAGATTTATCAGCTTCGCAGTGCAGCGCGACGCGGTTTGTTGGAAAACGATTTAATTCTGGAGCGTTTCTTTCATCGATACGCTCATGAACTAAATGATGAGCAGGGTAGGGCGTTATCCGCGCTCTTGCAATTGGATGACAATGATTTGCTGGATTTGTTGTTGGCTCGCAAAGAGTTAAATCCCGCGATGGATTCTGAGCCTGCTCGAGCGGTATTGGGTATGTTGCGTCAACGATAATTGAGTTGCATTGACAGATTGGAAATAAACCATGATTGAATCGAACATCAAAGCCAAACTTTCTTTCTCAGACGGTACGCCCGACATCGAGCTGCCAATCTATAAGGGTACCCAAGGTCCCGATGTGATTGATATTCGTAAGCTCTATGGTCAAACTGGAAAGTTCACTTACGACCCGGGCTTTTTATCGACCGCCTCTTGCAGCTCAAAGATCACCTTCATTGATGGCGATAAAGGCGAATTGCTCTATCGTGGTTACCCCATTGAAGAATTAGCTACTAAATGTGACTTCCTAGAAGTTTGCCAACTCTTAATTAATGGCGAATTGCCCAATCAGAAGCAGAATCGTGAGTTCCAAGACATGGTGATGCATCACACCATGGTGCACGAGCAAATGCAGTTCTTCTTGCGAGGATTCCGGCGTGACGCACACCCCATGGCCGTTTTAACCGGCTTGGTCGGTGCCATGGCCGCTTTCTACCATGATGAAATTGATTATGGTGATGCTAAAGCGCGCGAGATTGCCCAAATTCGGTTGATTGCCAAGATGCCAACCTTGGTGGCCATGTCGTACAAGTACTCGATTGGTCAACCGTTTATGTACCCAGATAACAGCCTGTCGTACACGGCAAACTTCATGCGCATGATGTTTGCAACGCCATGCGAGCCTTATAAAGTCAATCCGGTCTTGGTTCGCGCACTCGATCGTATCTTCATCTTGCACGCCGATCATGAGCAAAATGCCTCGACCTCTACCGTTCGCTTGGCTGGGTCCTCGGGGACTAATCCGTTTGCAGCTATCTCCGCGGGGATTGCTTGCCTTTGGGGTCCTGCCCATGGCGGCGCTAATGAAGCCTGCCTTGAGATGTTGAGCTCCATTCAGGCTAGTGGTGGCGTCGAGAAGATCGGTGAATTTATTGCCCAAGTGAAAGATAAAAACTCCAACGTTCGTCTGATGGGTTTTGGTCACCGCGTCTATAAGAATTTTGATCCCCGCGCTAAGCTCATGCGCGAGACCTGTCATGAGGTTCTTAAAGAGCTTGGATTAGAGAACGATCCACTCTTTAAACTTGCGATGACCCTTGAGAAGATTGCGCTTGAGGATGATTACTTTGTGGGTCGCAAGCTCTACCCGAATGTGGATTTCTACTCCGGTATTGTTCAGCGGGCGCTCGGCATCCCAACCGAGATGTTTACCTGTATCTTTGCGCTTGCTCGAACCGTGGGTTGGATCGCCCAGTGGGAAGAAATGATTACCGATCCGGAATACAAGATTGGTCGCCCACGTCAGTTATTCATCGGCGCAACCCCTCGAGCCGTTCCTCCTATTTCTGAGCGAAAATAAGCGTTATATTGCTTTTTTTGCTTTAAAGGGAATTATGCGTACGCTTTATGACAAGTTGTGGGATGAACACGTCGTTCATTCGGAAGAAGACGGCACGGCAACCATCTATATCGATCGACAGTTGCTTCATGAGGTTACGAGCCCGCAAGCTTTTGAGGGCTTAAGTCTCGCCGCGCGCCCAGTCTGGCGTGTTTCAGCTAACCTTGCAGTTTCCGATCACAATGTCCCAACTACGGATCGTTCCGAAGGGATTGCCGATCCGGTATCGAAGTTGCAAGTGGATACCTTGGATCAAAATTGCGATCGCTTTGGTATTACTCAATACAAAATGAATGACCAACGGCAAGGCATCGTACATGTGATTGGTCCTGAGCAGGGCGCTACCTTACCTGGGATGACCGTGGTGTGTGGTGACTCTCATACCAGCACGCATGGTGCGTTTGGAGCATTGGCCTTTGGGATTGGTACATCCGAGGTTGAGCATGTGCTCGCAACCCAAACCTTGCTCATGAAAAAGAGTAAGAATATGTTGGTACGGGTTGATGGTCGCCTACAACCTGGTAGTACTGCTAAAGACATCATCTTGGCTGTGATTGGCAAGATTGGCACCGCTGGTGGTACCGGTTACACCATTGAGTTTGCGGGTGAAGCCATTCGTCAGCTATCGATGGAAGGTCGCATGACCATTTGCAATATGGCCATTGAAGCCGGTGCGCGTGCTGGCCTCGTGGCGGTTGATGAGACCACTATTGAATACATCCAAGGTCGACCCTACGCCCCCAAAGGTGAGGCTTTGCGCCAAGCGTTGCAATATTGGCGTACCTTACATTCAGATCCCGGCGCTCATTTTGATCGCGTGGTTGAGTTGCGGGCTGAAGAGATCGCCCCCCAAGTCAGTTGGGGCACCTCCCCAGAAATGGTTCTGCCGATTGGCAGTCGTGTGCCTGATCCAGAGCGCGAGCGTGACCCCATCAAGCGTCAAGCGATGGAACGCGCCTTGCAATACATGGGGCTTGAACCCAATTTGCCACTTGATACGATCTATGTAGACAAAGTCTTCATTGGCTCGTGCACTAATAGCCGTATTGAGGACTTACGGGCTGCAGCTAAAGTGGTTGAACGTTTAGGCAAAAAGGTCGCAGTTAACGTGAAGCAAGCCTTAGTCGTTCCCGGCTCTGGGTTGGTAAAAGCACAAGCAGAGCGCGAAGGTCTTGATCGCGTCTTTAAGGCCGCTGGCTTTGAGTGGCGTGAGCCTGGTTGCTCGATGTGTCTCGCGATGAATGCCGATCGTCTTGAGCCCGAAGAGCGCTGCGCCTCAACCTCCAACCGTAATTTTGAGGGGCGTCAGGGTGCGGGTGGTCGAACCCATTTAGTTAGTCCTGCAATGGCTGCAGCCGCGGCGATTGAAGGGCACTTTGTGGATGTGCGCAAGATTGCCTGATCTTTCCTAGAATATATGAATATGAACTCACTGATGCGCTCTGGATTAATTCTTCTATCAGCGATCACGCTAGCAGCGTGCTCCAATACTTGGACAGGCGTTGGTAAAGATTTGCAGGAGATGGGGAAGAAAATGGATCCTCAGGCAAAGCCTGTGGAGACCGCACCCAATTCATCGAGTGCTCCAAGCACAAATTCCAATAACAAAGATGTTACAGTCACACCGGTCAAATAATCATGGATGCATTTACGGTTTACCAGGGGCTAGTTGCCCCATTGGATCGCGAGAACGTCGATACCGACGCGATTATTCCTAAGCAGTTTCTGAAGTCAATTAAGAAGACCGGTTTTGGTCAGAACCTCTTTGATGAGTGGCGCTATCTCGATCAGGGTGAGCCCGGTCAAGACTGTTCCAAGCGGCCTCTAAACCCTGACTTCGTTCTAAATCAACCGCGTTACAAAGGCGCCGGTATTTTGCTGGCTCGTAAGAACTTTGGTTGCGGAAGCTCCCGTGAGCATGCACCATGGGCGTTGGCGCAATACGGATTTAGGGCCATTATTGCCCCAAGTTTTGCCGATATCTTCTTCAATAACTGCTTTAAGAATGGCCTCTTACCCGTGGTTTTGTCGGAGCAAGAGGTCGATCATCTATTCAATGAGACTAAGGCATTCTCAGGTTATCAGCTCACTATTGACCTTGAGAGCCAAGAAGTGATTGCCCCAGATGGGCGTCGCTACCGCTTTGAGGTCACTCCATTTCGGAAGTATTGTTTGCTCAATGGTCTAGACGATATTGGCCTGACCTTACGGCATGCCGATAAAATAAAAGCTTTTGAGGCAGAACGCATATTGCGCATGCCATGGCTTGCGACCCAGCTCCCGTAGTCTGACGCATTCCTGGCGCTCAATGGGCTAGCGCCATTACATAAAGGTTCATGATGAAAATTGCTGTTCTCCCGGGCGATGGCATTGGTCCGGAAATCGTTGCGCAAGCATTAAAAGTGCTACAGGCGCTCAAGTTACCCCTCGAGATGGAAACTGCACCGGTTGGTGGGGCCGCCTATGACGTGGCGGGTCACCCGTTGCCCCCAGCCACTCTAGATTTAGCCAAAGCAGCAGATGCCATCTTATTTGGAGCGGTGGGCGACTGGAAATACGACACTCTAGCGCGAGAGTTAAGACCCGAGCAAGCGATCTTGGGTTTGCGTAAACATTTAAGCCTCTTTGCAAACTTCCGCCCAGCGATTTGCTACAAGGAGTTAACCGCTGCCTCGAGTCTAAAACCTGAAATTGTGGGCGGCCTCGATATTTTGATCGTGCGGGAACTTAATGGTGATATCTATTTTGGCTCACCCAAGGGTATTCGTAATGCTCCTGATGGCCTCTTTACTGGGGCACGCGAAGGCTTTGATACCATGCGCTACAGCGAACCCGAGATTGAGCGAATTGCGCACGTAGCATTTGCAGCGGCTCGCAAGCGCAATCGCAAGGTATGCAGTGTGGATAAATCCAATGTATTGGAAACATCCCAGTTATGGCGCGAGGTCATGACACGCATCGCCAAGGAATATAGCGATGTAGAGTTAAGTCATATGTATGTGGATAACGCTGCTATGCAATTAGTACGTGCCCCCAAATCCTTTGATGTGATCGTGACTGGTAATTTGTTTGGAGACATTCTCTCTGATGAGGCTGCCATGCTCACGGGCTCGATTGGGATGTTGCCATCGGCATCGCTTGATAAGAACAATAAAGGCTTGTATGAGCCTAGTCATGGTTCAGCCCCTGACATTGCCGGAAAGAATATTGCTAATCCCTTGGCCACCATTTTGTCGGCAGCGATGATGTTGCGCTTTTCTCTTAACTTAGCAAATGAAGCGGAGCGCATTGAGAAGGCTGTGCAAACAGTTCTGGCTCAAGGCTATCGCACGGCTGATATTGATACAGCTGGAATGAAACGTGTATCCACCTCGGAAATGGGTGATGCCGTGGTTGCGGCTCTTCGTTAATTAAATCATCAAAAGAACTTGAATATGGCATATACCCCTTTAGTAAATCCTGTAGTAGGTTTGGTCGGCTGGCGTGGCATGGTTGGTAGTGTGCTGATGCAACGCATGCAAGACGAGAACGACTTTACTCACATCGAACCTATCTTCTTTAGCACGAGTAATGCCGGTGGTGAGGTGCCATTGATCAATGGTCAACGAGTTACTAAAAGTGAGACTCGTTTGCAAGATGCCAATGATGTGAAGGCCTTGGCCCGTTGTGATGTGATTTTGACCTGTCAGGGTGGTGATTACACCAAGGCGATTTATCCCCAACTGCGCGCAGCGGGTTGGCAGGGGCATTGGATTGATGCGGCGAGTGCACTGCGTATGGAAAACGACGCGGTGATTGTGTTGGATCCCATTAATCGACCGGTGATCGATAAGGCGCTGGGCTCAGGCGGTAAGAACTGGATCGGTGGTAATTGCACGGTTAGCTTGATGATGCTGGCCATGGGCGGGCTTCTCAAAAGCGGGAATGTTGAATGGATTAGCGCTATGACCTATCAAGCAGCATCTGGTGCAGGAGCTGCCAATATGCGTGAGCTCCTCGAACAAATGGGCACTTTGCATCACAGCGTAGCTAGCGAACTTGCTGATCCGGCCTCATGGATTTTGGATATTGATCGCAAGGTAGCGCAGACCATTCGTTCGGCCGAGTTTCCCAAAACGAACTTTCGGAACACTGCTTTAGCTGGCAGCTTGATTCCTTGGATTGATGTGCCGGTTGAGCACGGTCAAACCAAAGAAGAGTGGAAGGCAGGAGCCGAGTGCAACAAGATTATGGGCAATCCGCCATTTCGGTCACCGGGCAGTATTCCGATTGATGGCATTTGTGTACGAGTTGGCGCGATGCGTTGCCACTCACAGGGTTTAACTGTCAAGTTAAAGAAGGATATTCCGCTGGCTGAGATTGAGAAGATGTTGGCGGCTGATAATCAGTGGGTGAAAGTAGTTCCTAATGAGCGGGAGATCACCGAGCGTGAGTTATCCCCAGCAGCAGTGAGTGGCACCATGACGATTCCGATTGGACGCTTGCATAAATTAGCAATGGGCCCCGAGTATCTCGGTGCATTCACGGTCGGTGATCAGTTGCTATGGGGTGCCGCTGAACCTCTACGTCGCATGTTACGCATTCTGCTCAATACCTAAGATAGATCTAAGATGCCTTGGCGTTGCGTCCTGCAAACCCTATTTAACTGGCTGGTGCTGGCCATCGTGATCTTTTTCATGTGGCCCGCCGCACACGCAGTAACTCTGGGATCACCCATTATTTTGTCAAAACCCAAGGAGCCCTTGCGTGCGGAGATTCCGGTGCGAACGGGTATTGAGGATCGAGCCTACCTAGACTCGCTAGCGATTGATCCAGTGACTAAAGCCGACTACGAGCGTTTGGGCATCGCTACACGGATTTTGGATTACAAGCCATCCATTACCCTCAAGCGCAATCAGCCCGAGCAATTTCTGATTGTGGTGCAAACCGAGAACCCCATTGAGACTGGGAAGGATCCATTTGTAGACATCATCTTAGGGCTCAAATGGACGAACGGGGGTATTGCCAAGACCTACAGCTTAATGGTCGGCGACGTCAGCCAGGTAACGGTACGACCAGGCCAAAGTTTGAGTGAGATCGCCTCGCAGATCAGACCGCAATTGGGTAGCGCCGATATGGACGAAGCCTTGCTTGCTTTATACAAAGCCAATCCAGATGCATTTATTGGGGGCAGTATCCATCGCCTAAAAGCTGGCGCACAACTCAATAAGCCCGATGCTGCTTTGTTAGGTTCAATTACTCCCGCACAAGCAAAGGAGTTTGCACAAGAGGCAAATCGTGTATGGCTCGAGCAGCAGGGTGGATCGGGTCAAAGCGCCACGCCAAGTCGCGCGGCGACTCAGGCCTCAAACCCAACACAGGGAGTTGGCGAGGATCGCTTGCGGATTGGCCCAGGCGCAGGTAGCGAGGCAGATACAAGGCGTTATGTGGAGGAGATGGTTGCCCAAGAAAAGGCCTTGGCACAAAGTAAGGCGCGCGTGGCAGAGCTTGAGAAAAATATTGCTGACCTCCAAAAGCTCTTAGAGGCTCGCAAGGAGAGTGTGAGCCCGAGTGATTCTGCCAAACCAAAGTCAGGCATGGATCAATGGGGTCCAGCCCTTGTAGGCGTTGGCTTAATCGGTATCACGGGCTTGCTGCTTTGGTCTCTAGCCCGCTACACCCGCCGTGCTGAATCGCAATCTCATGAATCATCCCTTGATGCCAAAGAGACCAAGCTAGCTTCGAGCACCTCAGCGATTCCGCCCAAAGCGGCCGCTATTCTGTCGAGTCTTGACCTAAATCTAGACTCACCTAAACAGCACGATGCTGAGGCCTTGCGGGTAAAACTCAATTTGGTGAAGGCTTACATCACCATTGAGGATTTTGTAGCAGCGCGCAAAGCTTTGGAAGAGATTCTGCTGGTGAGTAGTCAGGTTGATCCGCAGATTACCATCGCCGCTCGTGGCCTGATGGCGCAAATCAATCAACGTCACGATCGTTAAATGACTCGGATTGCTCTAGGCGTGCAGTATGACGGCCGCGCCTATTGCGGATGGCAAGTTCAACCCAACCAACCGACCGTTCAAGTCGTCCTCGAATCCGCGATTTGTCAGTTCATTGGGAACAGACAAGCAGTGAGAGTCACTGCGGCAGGGCGAACCGATACTGGTGTGCATGCGCTCGGGCAGGTGGTGCACTTTGATGCTCAGGTGGAGCGCGAGGATTGGTCTTGGGTACGAGGGATTAATACCTTTTTGCCGCCCGATGTGGTGGTGAACTGGGCAAAGCCCGTCATGAATGATTTCGATGCGCGCTTTAGTGCCCAAGAGCGTACTTATATTTATGCCTTACTGGCTGGGCCAACGCGTTCACCCATCTTGTATCAGCGCTATGGCTATCAAATGCTGCCAGCCGGTCAGTGGTTTGATATCGAACAAATGCAAATCGCTGCACAGTACTTGGTAGGTGAGCATGATTTCTCGTCATTTCGGGCATCGGAGTGTCAAAGCAAGACCCCTGTGAAGCATCTTTACGAATGCGCCATCCTAGATCAGCAACCCTTTGTGTATTTCAAGGTCAGGGCCAATGCCTTTTTACATCACATGGTGCGCAATATTGTTGGGAGTCTTTTGCATATTGGCCTAGGGCGGCAACCCAGCGATTGGATGAATGCTGTCCTTGCCGGTAGAAATCGGGACTTAGCAGCGCCAACCTTTGCCCCTGATGGCCTGTACTTGGTGCGGGTGGCCTACCCAGGAGAATTTGCAATCCCAGCACCGCATTTGCACAATGCCGGTTTTCCAAAAGAGCTTATGCTCCAATCTTAACTATGGGCTTACTAACCTTCACTCCCAAACACACCCGGATCAAGATCTGTGGCTTGCGCACACCTGCCGATATTGAGGCCGCGGTGGCGGCCGAGGTCGATGCCGTGGGTTTTGTCTTTTACCCACAAAGCCCTAGAGCGATTAGCCCAGAAGATGCCGGCACCCTCATTACCCAATTGCCTGCCTCCATGGATGCTGTAGGGCTGGTGGTTAATCCCACCCCCAATCAGATGGAGGAGATTCGGGCAAATGCTGCCATTACCCTCTGGCAATTTCATGGGGATGAGACCCCCGAGCAGTGTCGGCGGCTTTCGGGAGGTCTACCCTGGATCAAAGCCGCCCGAATTGGCCAGTCCTTCAATTTCCCAGAATTTTCCCTACAATATGGGGATGGTGCCGGCTTTTTGCTGGATGCATTAGTCGATGGCTACGGCGGTAGTGGCACCGCCTTTAATTGGAAGCTTATACCGGACACATGGGCAAACGTAAACGCGCATCGGGTCGTTTTGAGTGGTGGATTGAACTCGCACAACGTTGGCGAGGCGATTGCTCGTCTGCGCCCCTGCGCGGTTGATATCTCGAGCGGAGTCGAGGTTCGTAAAGGGGTAAAAGACCCGGTATTAATCAGGCAGTTTGCGGATGCAGTGCGTTGCGCCGATCAAACAAATCCAAGCAGTCATTCCTAACGCCCTGGCGTTAAACCAAGTCGAGGTACCTATGTACGACAAACCAGATGAACGTGGCCACTTTGGCCCCTATGGCGGCATCTTTGTTTCTGAGACATTGATGTATGCATTAAACGAGCTCAAAGAAGCCTATGCAAAATATCAGCATGACCCAGCATTTATTGAAGAGTTCCACTACGAGCTCAAACACTTTGTGGGTCGTCCATCCCCGGTCTATCATGCCAAACGCTTAAGTGAGCAATTGGGTGGGGCGCAGATTTATCTCAAGCGCGAAGATCTGAACCATACCGGAGCTCATAAGATTAACAATGTGATTGGCCAAGCGATGTTGGCTAAGCGCATGGGTAAGCCTCGCATCATTGCCGAAACTGGTGCGGGTCAACACGGCGTGGCAACCGCTACCATTTGTGCTCGCTTTGGTCTGGACTGCACGGTTTATCAAGGCTCTGTCGATGTTGCGCGCCAAGCCCAAAATGTATATCGCATGAAGTTGCTCGGCGCCAAAGTGGTGCCAGTCGAGTCAGGTAGTAAAACGCTCAAAGATGCGCTCAATGAAGCCATGCGCGATTGGGTTACCAATGTGGAAAACACCTTCTACATCATTGGTACAGTCGCCGGCCCTCATCCTTATCCCATGATGGTGCGGGATTTTCAGAGTGTGATTGGAGAAGAGTGCAAAGTCCAAATGCCAGAGATGATTGGTCGCCAGCCCGACTATGTATTAGCGTGCGTGGGTGGTGGATCAAATGCCATGGGCATCTTCTATCCGTATATTGATGTGCCTAACGTACGTTTGGTCGGCGTTGAGGCTGCAGGTCGCGGCATGAATACCGGTGATCACTCCGCGGCACTATGCGCCGGCAAACCGGGCGTACTCCATGGCAATCGTACCTATCTCTTGCAAGATGAGAACGGTCAGATTGCCGAGACCCATTCAGTGTCAGCTGGTATGGACTACCCCGGTGTTGGACCAGAGCATGCGTGGTTAAAAGATTCGGGTCGAGCAGAGTATGTGGCGATTTCGGATGAGGATGCGTTAAAGGCCTTCCATGACTGCTGCCGCATTGAGGGCATTATTCCTGCACTTGAGTCTTCTCATGCAGTGGCGTATGCCTGCAAATTGGCACCGACCTTAAGTAAAGATAAAGTGATCTTGATTAATCTCTCGGGTCGGGGCGATAAAGACATGCATACCGTTGCTCAAGCAACCGGTTCGGAAGGCTAATTCATGTCAAAGATTGCTGGCGTATTTGCAGAACTCAAGGCCAAAAATAAAAAAGGGCTGATCCCCTTTGTTACAGCGGGCGACCCGCATCCTGATTTAACCGTGGACGTCATGCATGCCTTGGTGAAGGGCGGGGCTGATGTCATTGAGTTGGGCGTTCCTTTCTCAGACCCAATGGCTGATGGCCCTGTGATTCAGCGTTCGTCCGAGCGCGCCCTTGCACAAGGCGTAACACTCAAGCAATGCTTAGCCAATGTGCAGCAGTTTCGACAAAAGAATCAAAACACTCCCGTGGTGTTGATGGGTTACGCCAATCCAGTTGAGCAAATGGGTCACGCGGTATTTGCAAAAGCTGCTAAAGCAGCTGGCGTTGATGGTGTATTGATTGTGGATTATCCACCTGAAGAATGCGAAGAGTTTGCTAAACAAATGCGCAGTGAGAGTATTGATCCAATCTTCTTGTTGGCACCCACCTCAAGTCAAGAACGTATTCATCATGCCGCACAAATTGCAGCGGGTTACATCTATTACGTATCGCTGCGTGGCGTCACCGGTGCAAGTAACTTAAATACGCAAGATGTAGCGAGTGTATTGCCCCTGATTCGGCAAGCGACCTCGATTCCGGTTGCCGTTGGGTTTGGGATTCGGGATGCGGCGAGTGCCAAAGCGGTTTCTAAAACAGCTGATGCAGTCGTGATTGGTAGTCGGATTGTTCAATTACTTGAAGAGGCAAAAAAGGGTGAAGAGTTGGTGGTGCTTGAGCGCTTTATCCACGAAATCCGCCAGGCTTTAGACCGCGATTGAAGGTCGTTACAATACCGCTATGAGCTGGATTGACAAAATACTTCCGCCCCAGATCCAACAAAGCGATCCGGCCAGTCGGAAGACCGTCCCCGAGGGTTTATGGGTCAAATGTGGCGGGTGCGATGCGGTTCTTTACAGCAGCGATATTGAAGCCAATCTTTCGGTTTGCCCAAAGTGCTCCCACCATATGCGCATCAATGCGCGCAAACGCCTTGATCATTTATTAGATCCTAAGCCTCGCGTTGAAATTGGTGAATCAGTGTATCCGGTTGATGCTCTCAAGTTCAAAGATAGTAAAAAATACCCCGATCGTTTAAAGCAAGCCAGTGATGCATCGGGTGAGTCCGAAGCCCTAGTAGTAATTGCCGGCAAGATTGAATCCATTCCTGCAGTGGTGGCGTGTTTTGAGTTTGAATACATGGGTGGCTCGATGGGCTCGGTAGTGGGTGAGCGCTTTGTGCGGGGTGTTCAAGAGGCCATCCAGAAAAAATGCGCCTTCATTTGCATTACTGCAACTGGCGGAGCGCGCATGCAGGAGAGCTTGTTATCACTCCTGCAAATGGCCAAAACAAACTCGATGCTAACTAAGCTCTCGCAAGCGGGCTTGCCCTACATTAGCGTTTTAACCGATCCTACGATGGGCGGCATCTCAGCCAGTTTTGCATTCATGGGCGATGTGGTGATGGCTGAACCTAAGGCCTTGATTGGCTTTGCCGGTCCGCGCGTGATTGAGCAAACCGTGCGTGAGAAATTGCCCGAAGGATTTCAGCGCTCTGAGTTTCTGATGCAAAAAGGCGGTATCGACATGATTGTTGACCGTCGTCAGATGCGCGCCGAACTCGCAAAATTACTCGCCTTATTGCAAAAGATCCCGGCTGAGAAGCTACCAAAGCAATTGCTGCAAACTAATAGTTCGAGCTAAGTCGTGCTTGAACCCCAGCAGAGCCAACCAATTCTATTTACAAACCTAGACGAGTGGTTATCCCACTTGGAGACTGCACATCCAGTAGGAATCGATATGGGACTTGGCCGTATTACCCGGGTCAAGGAATCGCTGGGACTGAAGTTTCCATGCCCCGTGATTACGGTGGGCGGAACGAATGGCAAAGGATCCACTTGTGCATTTCTAGAAAGTATCTTACTGGCGGCCGGATATAAGGTCGCCTGTCATACATCACCCCATCTCTTGCGATTTAACGAGCGCGCCAGAATTAATGGGGCTGATGTCGGTGATGCTGATTTACTAAACGCCTTTGAGCGAGTTGAACAGGCGCGTTGTCGATTGAGTGATCCACCAACCCTCACATATTTTGAGTTCACCACTTTAGCAATCATGGATCTATTTGCCAATGCGAAGGTTGATGCTGCGATCTTAGAGGTCGGGATGGGCGGGCGACTCGATGCGGTCAATATTGTCGATGCGGATTGCGCGATTGTGACCAGTATTGATTTGGATCACATGGCTTATTTAGGTAATACCCGTGAGGCGATCGCTTTTGAGAAAGCAGGTATCTTCCGACCCAAGGCGATTGCAATCTGCGGTGATCCGATGCCTCCCACGTCTTTGATCAATCATGCTAAGGAGATTGGTGCTGACCTCTACCTGATGGGCAAGGATTATTCATTTACGGGCGATCAACAGCAATGGGGTTGGTCGGGACGGGGTAAGCGCTTTAGTGGTCTTGGCTATCCTGCATTACGTGGTGCTAATCAACTTCTCAATGCTTCAGCAGTAATTGCTGCATTGATGGCCTTGCATGATCGATTACCGGTTAGCGCTCAGGATATTCGGAATGGCTTAGCGCTGGTGGAGTTACCTGGACGCTTTCAGGTTCTGCCAGGCAGGCCCATCGTGGTATTAGATGTTGCCCATAATCCGCATGCGGCAGCCACCTTGGCTCAAAGTATTGAAGCTATGGCATATCACCCATACACCTATGCCGTGTTCGGAGCAATGGCCGATAAAGACATTGAAGGTGTACTCAAACCAATGTTAGATATCGTTGATTATTGGTATTGCACCGATTTACCAACGCCAAGAGCTGCCTCAGCGCACGATCTTGTAAAACGCTTGCAGGCACTCAACAAAGAAGCCTTAGTGTTCCCAAATCCAGGAGCTGCCTATCAAGCTGCGTTGGATAAGGCAGGCGAGGGTGATAGAATTACAGTCTTCGGATCCTTCTATACCGTTGCAGGCGTAATGGCTTATCGAAATAACCAGGCACATTGATCCATGACCTTCTTATCGAATCTGTTTCGACGCAAGCCTGCCCCCCAAAAAATTGAGCCCCTGGCTCGCCGCACCCTTCCAAAGCGCGCAAAGTCTGCTGAAGATAATGGAGAAGACCTTGCGCTGACCGAGGACCCTGAAAAGCAACGTGCCCGCCATCGCCTGATTGGTGCAGCCACACTGGTATTGATTGCAGTGATTGGCTTGCCGCAGATTTTGGATCAACAACCCAAACCAGTCGCTAATGACATCACGGTGCAAATTGTGAGTAACTTGCCTAATCCTGCAGCTGGTGTGCTCAATGCCGAACCTGATAAAAAACCACCGGTGGAAGTGAAAGCAGAACCAAAACCTGAGCTTGCGCCAGCAGCCCCTGCGAGCCCTCCGGTGGCAGCGCAAAAACCAGCTAGCCCAGCCCCAGCAACTTCGAATGCCCCAAATAAAAGTTTAGGTTTAGCACCGGGTGAAGAGTTGGTGAGCACCAGTAAAGAGCCTGCTGGCGCAGCTGATGCCAAGGTAGCAGCCAACGGCAAGTTTGTGATTCAGATTGGGGCCTTTGCTTCTGAGGAGCGTGCCAATGGTTGGGTTGCCAAGTTAAAAGAGAACAAGATTCCGTATTACGTTCTGACTCGCAATAACGCGGAGGGCGTCAAGCTCTATTTGCTAAGAGCTGGCCCGTTTACTGAGCGCGAGGCGGCAGAGTCGGCCGAGAAACGAATCCGCTCCCTTGGCTTAAGCCCTCGCATCGTTGAGTTGAATAAGAGTTAATCATGCAGTCACTCGGCGCCATCCAACTAACAACCTTAGATTACTTTGCGATTGGCATCTTGATAGTTTCAGCAGTAGTTGGCTTGTGGCGCGGATTTTTTCGGGAGATCATTGCGCTCGCATCTTGGTTTTCTGCTGCGTGGCTCGCTTACCATTTCTGTAATTATTTGGCGACCGAATGGCTCTCGGCATTTATTCCCAATGAGACCGCGCGCTTAGCGGCTGCTTTCCTACTCATCTTTGTTGCCATCCTCATTGCCGCTGGGTTATTGGCTCGCGCCTTTCAGTCCTTACTCTCGAGCGCTGGGCTTACCTTGGTTGATCGTTTCTTTGGATTATTGTTTGGTTTTGTCCGGGGCGCCTTAGTGCTCGTTGTATTAAGCACGCTGGGGGCGCTCACTGGCGCACAGGACACCCAGGCATGGCAAGCTTCTGCAATTCGGCCAGTGCTTGAACAGGGAACGGGCCTAATCCGTTCTTGGTTGCCTGAAAACTGGGCAAAGCAGTTAAATGCAATTTCAATGACCGATCGTTCCCGATCGGCAGGGGGCTAACTATGTGTGGTGTTGTCGGAACGATTTCGCATCGACCTGTAAATCAACTCTTATATGACGCCTTGCTCCTGCTGCAACATCGCGGCCAGGACGCAGCCGGGATTGCCACCATGAACGGTAATTCATTTGCGATGCATAAGGCCAATGGCTTGGTGCGCGATGTATTTCGTACTCGCAATATGCGCAGTCTCGTTGGCAATGCAGGCATCGGCCAAGTGCGCTATCCCACTGCTGGTTCGGCTAGCAGTGAAGAGGAGGCACAACCGTTTTATGTCAGCGCACCCTTTGGCATTATCTTGGCGCACAACGGCAACCTAACCAATGCCCCTATGCTGCGGAGTGAAATGGCTTATCGTGATCGCCGCCATATTAATACTAGCTCCGATACCGAGGTCTTACTCAATGTCCTCGCTGATGAGTTACAAAAAGAGACCAACAGTGCTGCCTTGGATGATGACTCGATCTTTAAAGCCGTCGCAGGGCTTAACAAACGGGTGAAGGGATCCTACGCAGTGGTGTCTCTCATTGCTGGATTTGGTTTGTTAGCATTTCGGGATCCTTTTGGAATTCGTCCTTTGTGCATTGGTAAGGTCGATACACCCGATGGGCCGGAATGGATGTTGGCTTCCGAGTCGGTTGCGCTGGAAGGATTGGGCTACACCTTCGTGCGGGATGTGGCGCCGGGTGAGGCAATCTACATTGATCTCGATGGAAACTTTCATACGCGGCAGTGCGCACCCAATGCTAGTCTTAATCCATGTATTTTTGAGTATGTCTATTTGGCTCGTCCCGATTCAACCATTGATGGCGTGACGGTATACAACGTTCGCATGCGCATGGGTGACTACTTGGCCGAGAAGATTCGGGCGGAGACCGACGTTAGCAAGATTGATGTGGTGATGCCAATCCCAGACTCCAGTCGACCTGCAGCACTTCAAGTGGCAAAACGCTTAGGCATCTCCTATCGTGAAGGATTTTTTAAGAATCGCTACATCGGTCGTACCTTCATCATGCCTGGTCAAGCAGTGCGCAAAAAGTCTGTGCGTCAGAAGTTAAATGCAATGCGTATTGAGTTTAAAGATAAGACCGTCTTAATTGTCGATGATTCAATTGTGCGCGGTACCACCTCGTATGAGATCGTACAGATGGCGCGTGAGTCAGGAGCCAAGAAGGTGATCTTTGCATCTGCTGCACCGCCAGTGCGCTTTCCCAATGTCTACGGCATTGATATGCCAACCCGCAGTGAGCTGGTTGCGTATGGCCGCACCCATGACGAAATCAATGATCTCATCGGAGCCGATCAGCTGATTTATCAAAGCGTTGAGGATATGAAAAAAGCGGTCCAAGACATTAATCCCAATATCAAAAATTTTGAGGCATCGTGCTTTGATGGCCATTACATTACGGGCGATATCACCGAGGCTTATTTGGATGCACTCGAGGCAGCACGCAATATTGCAAACAAGGAAGAGGATCGTAAGAGCGACCCCAGTGACTTTGCGCGCTCACAACTGCATTTGCATCTAGCTAACGGAGACTAAACAACAGTCGTGGCATTTGCAGCATGCTCTGCGTGACAGCCCGTCATTTACCTGTCAAACTTGATCTGTTATGAAAAAATCCATACGGCCTAAACCTAATCTCAAAACCTTGGCACCTGAGACCCTAGCGGTTCGAGCTGGTACTCGTCGTTCAAGCGATTATCAGGAGCACTCGGAGGCGATGTTCTTGACCTCCAGCTTTTGTTTTAACTCAGCCGAAGAGGCAGAGCATGGCTTTGCCCATGCCGATCAAGGATTTATCTATTCACGGTTTACCAATCCAACGGTCAGCATGTTTCAGGACCGTCTCGCGGCACTCGAAGGTGGCGAGGCATGCATTGCCACATCCTC
This sequence comes from Polynucleobacter sp. HIN11, assembly GCF_030297675.1. Lineage (NCBI taxonomy): Bacteria > Pseudomonadati > Pseudomonadota > Betaproteobacteria > Burkholderiales > Burkholderiaceae > Polynucleobacter > Polynucleobacter sp. HIN11. Next base: position 887,581 of record NZ_AP028142.1, on the reverse strand, counting down.
TGGAATGGCCGCCATTTTGACCACGGCGATGGCGCATCTGCAAGCAGGTGATCATGTCGTGTGCTCAAAATCCGTGTTTGGTGCAACCACCCAGCTGTTCTCATCAATTCTGAGTCGCTTTGGCATTACGACAAGCTATGTGGCTATTAATGATCTAAAGGCATGGCAAGCAGCGGTGCAAAGTAATACCAAGCTCTTTTATCTAGAAACCCCGTCTAATCCCCTAACCGAGATTGCGGATATTGCGGGAATTGCGAAGATTGCTAAGAAAGCCAAAGCGCTATTGGTAGTGGATAACTGTTTTTGTACCCCGGCCTTACAAAAGCCTTTGGCGCTCGGTGCAGATGTGGTGATTCATTCAGCGACCAAGTATCTTGATGGGCAAGGGCGGGTCGTCGGCGGGGCAATTGTGGGCAGTCGTGATTTCGTCATGGGTAAAGTATTTCCTTTTGTTCGTACCGCGGGTCCCACGCTCTCCGCGTTTAATGCTTGGGTGTTTCTAAAAGGGCTGGAGACCTTAGAGCTGAGAATGCAAGCGCAAAGTGCGAATGCTCTAGCATTGGCGCAGTGGTTGGAGAAACAAATTGGAGTCGAGCGCGTGTATCACCCAGGTCTGAAGAGCCATCCGCAACATGCCTTGGCAAAGCGCCAGCAAAAAGCAGGTGGCCCGATTGTGTCATTTGTTCTGAAGGGTGGCAAGAAAGCGGCGTATAAGCTCATTAATCAAACACGTTTATGCTCCATCACAGCAAACCTTGGCGATACGCGTACTACGATTACACATCCAGCCAGTACGACCCACGCTCGTATTACACCGCAAGCACGTAAAGACGCCGGCATTGTTGATGGTCTAGTCCGGATTGCCGTTGGCCTTGAGAACATTGACGATCTCAAGCGCGACCTATCGGCTGGATTAAAGAAGTAATTAAGTAACACCAACAAAACGTCGCGGGTCGTTAATTGGGCGCAGCGGCATGATATGAATCAGCTTGCAATCGAGCTCGAGATACACCTGCGCATCTCGTTCCAAACCTAAACGCTTCACTTCTGCAGCAGAAGCTTCCCATGTTAAGAGTTCATTCAAACCATCGATCGAGAACTCAATGAGCGCAATCTGACCCAAAGCACTGATGGCGTTAACGCGACACGGAATGCGATGGCTGTCTGGGTTGATGTGAACACTGAGCCCCTCTTGAGGAATCACCCATGCTACTTGAGCATTTGGTGGAATGCGACCTTTATCAATCACTTGAAAGGTCCAGGGGCTTGAACCCCACGACAGAGTGCCACCATTAAACACCCCATGAAAGAGATTGGGGATGCCAACGAGCTGGGCAACACGTGCATTACGGGGCTTAGTAAATAAGGATTGTGGGTTCGCGGTTTGTAAACCCACACCGTGATCGAGCACGGTGATGCGGTCGGCTAATAAATGGGCCTCACGCAGATCGTGCGTGACCAAGATGATGGGGATGTTGAGTTGCTTGCGAAGCTCAGCCAGCGTTTGATACAGTTTCTGGCGAGTCGGTATATCGATTGCTGAGAAAGGCTCATCGAGCAAAAGCATCTTGGGTGAACGTGCTAAGGCGCGCGCCAGAGCAACACGTTGTTGCTGCCCACCCGATAACTGTTTGGGTAAGCGCTCTCCAAGTTCGCCAATATTGAGTTCATCGAGCCAACGCTGAGCTTCAGCCCTACGCTTTTGTGGATCGCTGATGGCGTTGTAAAGCGCCATACATACGTTATCGAGGGCGCTGAGATGGGGAAAAAGAGCGTATTGTTGGAATAAGAATCCGCATGAGCGTTGATTGGGTGGCAAGATGATCATAGGCCCACGGGCCGTATCACGATTGAGCCAGACCTGATGATCGCATTCAATGTAAGCAAACTCCGGATGGTGAAGGCCGGCAATGGAGCGCAAGATACTGGTCTTGCCGCTGCCCGAGGGGCCCACTAAGGCATGAACTTCACCGGCATCAATCTCTAGCTGAATCGACAGGGGGTTGGGAAGCGTTTGCTGAAGATGAACCTTAAGCACGGCGCGCCCCAGCAGTATTGCGACCAAAGACTCCATAGGAAATAGCAATGGCAACAAGCGAGATCAACAACAGGATCACAGAAAGAGCACCGGCTCCTGCGCTATCAAACGTCTGCACCTTGTCGTAAATTGCGATCGATGCAGTTTTGGTTTCTCCAGGAATGGCGCCCCCCACCATAAGGACCACTCCAAACTCACCCAAGGTATGGGCAAAGGTCATCGCCGCACCACTAAGGATGCCTGGCCAGGCCAAGGGCAGCTCAATGAAGCGAAAGCGCTGCCAAGTACTAAGTCCACTGACCTTGGCTGCTTCCTTAATCTCTGTGGGGATCGCTTCGTAGGCCCGTTGGATGGGTTGGATTGCAAACGGTAGATTGACGATGATGGAGGCAATTAAGAGACCAGTGAATGAGAACACCAGGGGTTCCCCAAAGAGACTTTTGCCAGCAAACGCCACGATAAAGTAGTAACCCAAGACCGTGGGCGGCAAGACCAAGGGTAGGGCGAGTGCGGCTTCGGCCCAGGATTTCCAGGGGCCAGCTTGGGCTAACTGATAGCCAAGCCAGATCCCAATGGGGATTAAGACCACCAAGGTCCAAAAGGCTAACTGTAAGGACAGGAAAATTGCTTGGGTATCTAACAATTAATTATTTAAATCAGTTGCTTATAAAATGTTTCTAGAATGAATCTGGGTATTGATGTCTACCAAGTCTCTATTCTAGTCGGATCGAATCAGGGTAACTCTGTATATTTATTTAGACAAATATTCGGTGTAATATGCGCAATTACGCATATTTATGTCAAGTCCATTACCTCAAACTAAAAACTCTGTAGCCCAGGGCTTTGCGGTTGGCTTGTCTAAAAAACATTTATCCCCGGAACAAATGGAAACCCTTTTTAAAGAGGTCTCTGCGTTCTTTGCGGTTCTTGCTGAGCCATCCCGTCTGCGCATCATGTATGCATTATGCGAGGGTGAAAAATCCGTTAGTGAGGTGATTGAGTTCTCGAAATCGAGTCAAGCGAATGTATCGCGACATTTAGGCACCCTCCATCAGGCTGGAATATTGGCGCGTCGTAAGGTTGGCACCACGGTTTATTACTCGATCTGCGACGACGCCACGCTTGAAATCTGTCAACGCGTTTGTGGCCGCGTCATGAATGAATTGTCTTGATTAAGTCTGATGAATTTTTGTTTAACCATCTAATCCTTAATGAATATGAGTGAACGAACCAAAACCACGCAATCTCTGGGTAATCCGAATCTCATTCGGAAGGCACCCGAGAACTTTCTGTCGCAAGAGACAATCGCTGAAATCAACCAACATGGCGCTGATGAGACCCGCCGCGGATTTCTGCGCAAGAGTTTCATGGCGGCCCTTGGTGGTGTAGGCGCTGCAGGAAGCGGCTTGGCCCTTGCTAATCCCCAGGGCGACCCAGCGATTCTGGAGAAGCAAATTTGGCAAACGACTCTCGGTAAGAATGTAGCTACCGAGCCCTATGGCACCCCATCCATTTATGAAAAGAACTTAATCCGTCGCGAGTCACCAGGATTAACCCGCGTATCGGCGGCATCCGTGGCGTTTACACCACTGCAAGGACTGTTTGGCATCATTACGCCCAACGGCTTGCACTTCGAGCGCCACCATCAGGGTTGGTACAACATTGATCCCAATAAGCATCGCTTGATGATTAATGGCCTCGTGAAGAATGAAAAAGTGTTCACGATGAACGACCTCTTACGATTGCCATCGGTATCACGCATTCACTTTATCGAGTGCGGTGCCAATACCGGTTTAGAGTGGGGCAATGTGGCTGTACCAACCGTGCAATATACCCATGGCATGCTCTCATGCTGCGAGTTCACGGGCGTACCACTATCAACGCTTCTGGATATCTGTGGCGCTGATCTAAAGAAGGGCAAGTACATTTTGGCCGAAGGTGGCGATGGCTCAGGTATGACCCGCACCATCTCCATGGAAATGGCGTTGGACGATGTCATCGTTGCTTGGGGCATGAATGGTGAGATGTTGCGCCCAGAAAATGGCTTCCCACTCCGCTTGGTCGTGCCAGGTGTGCAGGGCGTCAGTTGGGTGAAGTGGTTACGACGTATTGAGGTGGGTGATATGAAATACGCCACCAAGGATGAGGCAATTCACTATATTGATTTGATGCCAGATGGCTTGCATCGTCAATACACTTCAATTCAGGAATGCAAATCCGTCATCACTACACCATCAGGTGGTCAGCAACTCTTTGATAAGGGTTACTACAACGTGAGTGGTTTGGCGTGGTCGGGTCGTGGCAAGATCAAGCGCGTGGATGTCTCGTTTGATGGTGGTAATAATTGGCGTACAGCACGGCTTGAGACCCCCATCCTGACGAAGGCTCTTACGCGCTTTAACATCGATTGGGTTTGGGATGGCTCGCCCACCATCATGCAATCGCGTGCGATCGATGACACGGGTTATGTGCAACCCACGATTCGTCAATTACGAGCCGTGCGTGGTACGCGCTCCATCTATCACAACAATGCAATTCAATCGTGGAAGGTTGATACCAATGGCGAGGTCAGCAATGTTCAAGTCGGCTAATGTTTTGATGAAACCCATTTTTGCAAGCGCCCTAGTTGCTACTGTTATTTTCTCCAGCGGTGCAGCGCATGCGCAAACGGCTCAAGCTACTCCAGCGGTAAGCAAACCAAAGCCCTATATGAATATGGGCCGTAATGCGACCCCTGCAGAAGTAGCAGCCTGGGACATTGATGTGCGCCCTGACTTTAAGGGCTTACCACCTGGATCTGGCTCAGTATCCAAGGGGCAGGGTATTTGGGAGCAAAAATGTGCGAGCTGCCATGGCACATTCGGCGAATCCAACGAGGTCTTTACGCCAATTGCCGGTGGAACCACAAAGGATGATGTTAAAACCGGTCGTGTTGCTTCATTAACGAGTGAGAAGCAACCGCAGCGAACCACGATTATGAAGGTGGCCACGATCTCAACTTTGTGGGATTATGTTTATCGTGCCATGCCATGGAATGCGCCGCGCACACTGACGGTTGACGAGACCTATGCGCTAGTTGCTTTCATGCTCAACTTGAGTGAAGTGGTTCCGGATGACTTTGTACTATCGAACAAAAATATTGCGCAAGTGCAAGGCATGATGCCTAATCGCAATGGCATGACCCAGAAACACGGTTTATGGACCGTGAAGGGTACACCCGATGTGAAGAATACAGCTTGTATGAGCAATTGCGCCCAACACGTTGCGATTGGATCGGTCTTACCTGACTATGCTCGCAATGCGCACAATAACCTGGCAGAGCAAAACCGAGAGTATGGTCCGTATCGCGGAGTTGATACCACCAAACCACCTTTATCTGCTTTGCCAGCGGCCGGCATGATGATGGTATCGACTGCAAGTGCTGCGGCGCCGAAAGCGGCGGGTCCTGCGGATTTATTCAAGAAAGAAAATTGCTCGGCTTGCCACGCACCTGCAGCGAAATTAGTAGGCCCATCGATTGCGGATATTGCCAATAAGTACAAAGGCGTTGCCAATGCGCAAGCGATACTTGAGAAGAAAGTGAAGGCGGGTGGTGCGGGAGTCTGGGGTGCAATTCCAATGCCCGCTCAACCACAACTCTCGGATGCCGACAATAAGACTTTGGTGCAGTGGATGTTAAACGGCGGCAAATAAGATTAGTTAACACTTGAAATAAAGGAACAATATGAAAGTTCGTAATTTAGTTGGAAAAATGGCAGTGCTTAGTTCGGCGGCTCTATTCGCAGGTGCGGTCTATGCCTCCCCAGGAGAGCTATTTAAAAAGAATGGCTGCGCCGCATGCCATGCTCCAGCTGCCAAAATGGTTGGCCCCTCATTGGCAGATATTGCTAATAAATACAAAGGTCAAGCCGACGCCCAAGCGAAGTTAGAGAAGAAGGTCAAGGCCGGAGGATCAGGTGTTTGGGGTCCAATTCCAATGCCTGCTCAAGCGCAGTTATCGGATGCTGATAACAAAGCGATCGTGCAGTGGATCTTGAGTGGAGCAAAATAAGCATTTCGTCAGAAATTAGGGGTTATTACTAACGAAGGTAACACCCCATCGGCTTTATAGTTTTAGGTAAGCAACAACGAATGAGTAGCAGTTGATAACAAGGAGTTTTTATGGATATGCAACGACGTGATGTACTGAAATACTCAGCCATCTTTGGCTTGATGGCTTCAGCAGGTTTGATTACTCCCGCACAAGCGCAAGAGTGGAACAAAGCCGCCTTTGAAGGTAAAACTTTGGATGATGTGTTCAAAGTGCTAGGTGCTGGTAAGCCAGAGACCTCGGCAGCAATTACCATGATCGCACCCGATATTGCCGAGAACGGCGCCGTGGTTCCTGTTGGCATTAATACCACCCTCAAGGCCCAGCAAATGGCAATTTTGGTGGATAAGAACCCCAGCGCACTCGCTGCTCAGTTTTTCATTCCAGCCGGGACCGAGCCATTTGTTACAACTCGTATCAAGATGGGTCAAACCTCCAATGTCTACGCTTTAGTAAAAGCCGATAACAAGTGGAGTGTGGCCGTGAAAGAAGTGAAAGTAACCCTCGGTGGTTGCGGCGGTTAATGATTAAGCCGAATAGTCGATTACTTATTTAACGAATTAGAGAGGAAGCAAAATGTCAGATCCGATGCGCGTACGAGCAACCGAGAGCGGCGGTGTAGTGGATGTCAAAATCCTAATGAAACATGATATGGAAACTGGTCAACGCAAAGATGCGTCTGGCAAGGCGATTCCAGCATGGTTTATTAGCACCGTAACTGCCAAAGCCAATGGTAAAGATGTCTTTGTGGGCGAGTTTGGCCCAGCAGTATCCAAAGACCCATTCTTGAACTTCAAGTACAAAGGCGCCAAAGGCGACAAAGTCACCGTTAGCTGGGTTGATAACAAGGGTGGCAAACGGACCGATGAGGCAACCGTTTCGTAATCCGTAGTTTGTGCTTCACTGATTAATAACAAGAAGAGGGATACTATGAGACAACATTGGACTCGCGGGGCACTGTTTGTGTCGTCGCTATTTGTTCTGCAAGCATGTACTACGCCTGAGCCACCTAAGAAAGCAGCGGCTCCCGCGCCCGCTCCACAGGCAGCCGCTGCTGCCCCGGCCGGCGCACCAACGGCTGAGATTGAGAAGTACCGTGCGATGATTGCTGATGGTAATCCCTCTGATTTGTATGAAATGGCTGGTGAGGAACTATGGAAGAAAGCCATGGGCCCCAAGAACGCCACTCTAGAAAAGTGTGATCTTGGTTTAGGGCCTGGTGTTGTGAAAGGTGTCTATGCTGTGTTGCCTAAGTACTTCAAAGACACCAATAAAGTTCAAGACCTTGAGTCACGCATTGTGACCTGCATGGAACGTCTACAAGGTTTCGATGCAAAAGAAATCATTGCTGGTAATTTTGGTCAAGGCAAGCGCAAAGATGTCGAAGCGATTGTCGCTTATGTAGTTGCGAACTCCAAAGGTTCAACCATTAATGTTTCGGTGAAGCATCCGAAAGAGAAAGAAATGTACGAACTTGGTAAGAAGTCATTCTTCTATCAAGCCGGGCCAATGGATTTCTCATGCGCTTCCTGCCATGCTGATCCTGGTAAGCGGATTCGCTTGCAAGATTTGCCTGATTTAACCCAACAAAAGGGCGCCGCGCTCGGTTGGGGTGCTTGGCCAGCGTATCGCGTATCAAGCGGTACCTTCTGGACCATGCAATACCGTTTGAACGATTGTTATCGTCAGCAACGTTTCCCAGAGCCGATCTATATATCCGATGACACGATTGCGGTATCGATGTATATGGCCGTCACGGCAAATGGCGGCAAGATGGCCGCTCCTGGTTTGAAACGCTAATCGCTGGAGAACAACATGAAGAATAAATATCTAATTACAGCAGCAACATTATTGGCGTTACCCATGGGGTCTGCCTTCGCCGATGCAAAGTTTGACAAGATGATGAAGGATAGTTTTCAAACGAAAGGCATTGCCTCGATTGATCGTCTGAAGCAAGACGCAGCACAAAAGTATTGCTCGGACCCTGCGGTATTAGCAGGTAAAGGCAACCCTAAGCAGGCTGAGTCGATTCAGAAGGCCAATATGGCAAGCATTAAGCAACCCGCTGATGGCAAATACATCGGCGACTGGAAGGCCGGTGAGCGAGTTGCGCAGAGTGGTCGCGGCGCGACCTGGAGTGATAAAGCGGATGCGGTGAATGGTGGTGGTTGCTATAACTGTCATCAAATTAATAAAGCAGAACTTTCCTACGGAAACATCGGCCCAAGCCTCTGGAACTACGGCAAGCTACGCGGCTACAGCAAAGAAGTTGTGACCTATACCTGGAATCGGATTTATAACTCGAAGGCTTATAACGTGTGCAGTAATATGCCGCGCTTTGGTCACTTCAATTTGTTGACCGAGAAACAAATGCAAGACGTGATGGCCTTGTTATTAGATCCGAACTCCCCCGTTAATCAGTAAACCAATTTCAAAGGAGTTGTATGTCTTTTAGTAGACGGGAGTTTCTGCAAGCCCTTGCAGTGGCATCGGCTGGTGGAATGAGCTTGCAGTCCAATTTTTCTCATGCTCAAAGTGCTGCACAGAAGTTTTATGACCTGCCAAAGTTTGGCAATGTGCACTTCTTGCATTTCACGGATTGCCATGCGCAATTGCTCCCAATCTACTTTCGTGAACCCAATGTCAATTTAGGCATTGGCGCACAAGAAGGCAAGCCACCCCATTTGGTGGGCGAGTATCTATTGAAGTTTTATGGAGTGAAGCCTGGCACGCGTGATGCCCATGCGTTTACCTATTTAGACTTCGCTTCTGCAGCGAAGACTTATGGCAAGGTCGGCGGCTTTGCTCATCTTGCTACTTTGGTAAAACAAATTAAGGCGAGCCGACCTGGCGCTTTATTGCTTGATGGGGGCGATACCTGGCAAGGCTCAGGAACGGCATTATGGACCAATGGTCAGGATATGGTAGATGCCTGTCTAGCGATGGGTGTCGATGTGATGACCCCCCATTGGGAAATGACCTTGGGTGAGAAACGCGTCATGGAGATTGTGGAGAAGGATTTCCGGGGCAAGGTCTCATTTGTCGCTCAAAACATTAAGACTGCCGACTTTGGTGATGCGGTCTTTGCACCCTATGCGATGAAGACCATGAATGGTATTCAGGTTGCCGTGGTTGGCCAGGCATTCCCATACACACCGATTGCGAACCCGCGTTATTTCACGCCCAACTGGACCTTTGGTATTCAAGAAGAGAATATGCAAAAGGTGGTTGATGAAGCGCGTGCGAAGGGTGCAAAAGTCGTTGTGGTGCTCTCGCACAATGGCATGGATGTGGATTTAAAGATGGCCTCTCGAGTGCGAGGGATTGATGCCATCATGGGCGGTCATACGCACGATGGCGTTCCAGCCCCAGTCAAAGTGAAAAATCCAGGTGGCGTCACCTTAGTTACGAATGCTGGATCGAACGGTAAGTTCTTGGGCGTTTTGGATTTTGATGTGAAGGGGGGCAAAGTAAGCGACTTCCGCTACAAACTTCTACCGGTATTCTCCAACTTATTGCCCGCAGACGCAGGGATGAGTGCTTTGATTAAGAAGATTCGGGCACCGTATGAGTCTAAGCTTGCTGAGAAGCTCGCAGTGACCGATGGCCTCTTGTATCGCCGTGGTAACTTCAATGGTAGTTTTGATCAAGTGATCTTAGATGGTCTCTTAAAGCAAAAGAATGCGGAGATTTCATTCTCGCCCGGCTTCCGTTGGGGCACCTCCTTATTGCCTGGTGAGTCGATCACGATGGAGCATCTACTCGATCAGACCGCGATTACTTATCCCTACACCACGGTCACCAATATGAGTGGTGAGATGATCAAAACCGTATTGGAAGACGTCGCTGATAATTTATTCAACCCCGATCCCTACTACCAACAGGGTGGTGATATGGTGCGGGTCGGTGGCTTGCAATATACGATTGATCCAGCGGGTGGTGCTGGCAAACGCATTTCTGAGATGCGCTTAAATGGCAATCTGATTGAGGCAGGTAAGACCTATAAAGTAGCTGGCTGGGCGCCGGTTTCGGAAGAGGCAAAGAATGCCGGCGGCGAAGCCATTTGGGATCTAATGGCACGTCACTTACGGGAGGTGAAGACCATTAAGGCGGTGAAGCTTAATGAGCCTGTCATTAAAGGTGTCAAGGGTAATCCGGGGATGGCCCCTATTTAGTCGTTCCTTTTTTAACTGGAGGATGGTATGAAAGCATTCGTTCGTACAGTATTGATGGGCTTTCTAGCCATCGCTTTAACGATTGGCTCTAATTTAGCAAAAGCCGAATCAACCCGGGTGGTTTATCACATCGATGATGCGGCTACCCAAGGCTTAAAAGGCTTACGCAATATACGCAATCACCTCGATGTCTCACCACAGACCAAAATTATTGTGGTGACCCATGCCAACGGGGTCGATATTCTGATGGAGGGTGGCAAAGACAAGAATGGAACCGAATACGCTCCACTGGTTGCCGCTTTAAAGTCTCGTGGGGTACGTTTTGAGGTCTGCGAGATTACCCTGCGCAATCGTAACCTCAAGCGCGACCAATTTATCCTAGATGCCGAGTTCACCCCCTCTGGCGTGGTTCGGATTGCTGACCTGCAATTTAAGGACAAATACGCCTATATCCGACCCTGATTACTCATTGCTTTATAACTTTTGCTTATATTAGCATTACGGAATAATCTTGATTTTGGCTTCTAAAACACTGATTTTGCTGTAGTTTTTTAATTCAGTCCGATAGAATCACATCTTCAGAAATTGATACATACAAAGACTATGAAGACTTTATCGACATTAGCAATTCTCATCGGTGTTTTAGGTGGATTAGCCGCGCAGCCTGCCGTGGCTGCGCCCAACCTTGCCAATGGCAAGAAGATTGAAGATACCAAGTGCTATCAATGCCATGCTGAGAAGTCTGGCTTGGGTGATGGCACTTTGATTTACACCCGCAAAGATCGTCGGGTGAAGGGCTTAGATCGCTTGAAAGTGATGGTCGCACGCTGTAATACCGAATTGCGCCTAGATTTATTCCCAGAGGATGAAGCAGACGTCGTTGCTTACCTAAACCAGCAATACTACAAATTTAAACCCTAGGAATCATCATGACTGATTTATCACCAGAGCAGATTCGCTCTCTGGGTAGTCAGGCTTTGCTGATTACCTTTGCCATCACTGCAGTGTTGGGTGCCATCATGCAGCGCACGAACTTTTGCACACTGGGTGCCGTATCCGATGGCCTCCTAATGGAAGATTGGTCTCGTATGCGCCAATGGTGCTTAGCGATTGGCATCGCAATACTGGGGGTTGCTACGATGTCCCACCTTGGATGGATTGATGTCACCAAATCCCTCTATACCGGTAACCGCGTGCTTTATCTATCGACCCTAATCGGTAGCGTTCTATTTGGGATCGGGATGGTTCTGGCATCCGGATGCGGTAGCAAAACCCTAGTTCGGATCGGCAGCGGCAATCTGAAATCCATCGTGGTGTTTATTGTGTTGGGACTCGTTGCCTATATGACCATGCGTGGATTTTTAGGAGTTTTGCGAACCAATTCGATTGACCAAGTGGCACTGAATCTCAAAACTTCACAGGATTTGCCAAGCGTTCTTTCCGCCAGCGTTGGTATGGGCAAAGAACAACTACGTTGGATTCTGTCCATTGTGATTGGTGGCGCCTTTATTGCCTACGCGCTCCTAAAGAAATCGTTTTGGACTATTGATAATCTCTTAGCAGGAGTCGGGGTTGGCTTGGCGATCACCGCTATTTGGTGGGTATCCGGGCACTTTGCGCATCTTGAAGAGGACCCCAATACTTTGCAAGAAGCATTCTTGGTGACAAACTCGGGTCGGATGGAAAGCCTCTCATTTGTGGCGCCGTATGCCTATTCCTTGGATTGGTTAATGTTCACGAGTGATAAGTCTAAAGTGCTCACCATTGGCATTGTGGCGGTCTTGGGCATGATTGTTGGCTCGGCGATTAGCGCCATCATCAGTAAGCGTTTTCGTTGGGAAGCATTTCGGGGTGTTGAGGATACCGCCAATCATCTCGTGGGTGCCGCGCTGATGGGATTTGGTGGAGTCACTGCGATGGGGTGTACGGTCGGGCAGGGCTTGAGTGGAATATCAACTTTAGCACTCAATGCATTTATTGCACTCCCTGGATTTTTCTTGGGAGGCTATTTGGGGCTTCAATACTTACAGTGGCGCATGAGTCCAAAACCCTGTTAAGTATTAAAATGATGTCATGACAATTGATTGGACATCCTTTACCCCGGGACCCGCTCTAGCAGGCGGTATTTTGCTAGGAATTGCGGCTGCGTTATACGTTCTCATCAACGGTCGCATTCTTGGAATCAGTGGCATTTTGGGCGGCTTAATTGGCCCCAAGAAGACTGATTGGTTATGGCGCGCCAGTTTCGTATTGGGATTGTTAACCGCTCCTTTGTGGGGAAAGTATGTGTTCCAGATGAGCACAACCGCAGTCATTGATGCGGATTACATCACGCTCATCGTAGCTGGTTTATTAGTAGGCTTTGGTGCTCGCTATGGATCGGGCTGCACCAGTGGTCACGGCATTTGTGGTTTATCGCGCCTCTCACCACGTTCCTTGCTTGCAACCCTCACATTTATGGGTTGTGGATTCTTAGTGGTGTATCTCGTGCGGCATTGGATCTAAGTCGATGAATCAAAATCAATCCTTCTTTTCAAACGGTAGCGAGTATCTCATCGGCGTTTTGTTTGGTCTTGGTTTAATGATTTCAGGCATGACCAATCCTGCCAAAATCTTGGCCTTCCTTGATCTTGCTGGTAACTGGGATCCATCTCTCATTTTTGTGATGGGCGGTGCTGTGCTTGTAGGGCTCATTGCTTTCTACTTAGCCAAGAAACGCACCCAGAGTTTTTTGGGTGGCGCAATGCATATCCCAACTCGGCGCGACATTGATCGTCCCTTAATTATTGGTAGTGCAATGTTTGGTGTGGGTTGGGGACTTGCTGGTTTTTGTCCGGGGCCTGCGCTGGTTTCTCTTGGTTCCGGTGAAACCAAAGCCTTAGTTTTTGTCGTCGCCATGGTTGCGGGTATGTGGTTGTTCGAGCGAACCCAGAAAAATTCTGTTTAAATTCTTGATGAGATATTTGTAAGGATCCTATGAGCGTTCATATTTCATGTCACAACCCCAATTTTGGAACCGCTGGTCAAATTGAGCCGACCGATGTTGCTCAAATTGCACAGCAGGGTTACAAGAGCATTATTAATAATCGCCCAGATGGTGAAGAGGGCCCAGAGCAACCTAGCAATGCTTCCATCGCTGCCATGGCCAAAGAGCATGGCCTTGAATATGCCTACTTACCCGTGGTGAGCGGTGCAATTACTCCCGAGCAAGTGGTGGAGATGGCCAAGCTCCTTAAGGCAATGCCGCAACCGATCTTAGCCTTTTGCCGCTCGGGCGCGCGCTCAACCTTTTTGTATCAACTGGCCTTACAAAACTCTTAAGTATTGCCATGGCAAGCCTTCTCAGTGCAGACGAGCGCTTGGCCATTGCTACTGATCTAGCGCATTGGGCAATGGTTGCTAATCGAGATGCCATTACCCGTTCGTACCAGTTTAAGGATTTCAAGGAAGCTTTTGCATTCATGACACAGTGCGCACTCATGGCTGAGCAAATGAATCATCATCCCGAGTGGTTTAATGTCTGGAATCGGGTTGAGGTTACGCTCTCGACCCATGATGCTGGCGGTCTCACAAAACTTGATCTGGATTTGGCGCGATCCATGGATCAATACGCCAATGCTCTCTTAGCAAAATAATCCCCATGCGTACGTGGCACACGAAACGAAATTGTTCGTTCACGCCACGCCAGGTTGGTTATTTCTATTTATCGATGTTTCTGTTTTCATCGTTTATCGCCACCTACTTCTTGCTTCATGGCGTTTGGATGATTTTGATCTTCACCGTGATTGAGTTAACCGTATTAGGTATTGCGCTGATCGTCTACGCACGGCATGCGCTCGACTACGAATCAATTGCCATCGATGGCACGGCCCTAAAGATTGAGAAGAATATTGGCGGAAAGATTGAACGTCACGTATTTAATACCCGTTGGCTAACGCTCACACAAGAGGAGAGCGGTAAGCGTTTAATTCGGGTGGAGGAGAGAAGCAAGGAAATGCCGATCGGTATCTTCGTGCCTCTTGATGCAAGGCCTCAGTTCTACCGGGATCTGCGCGCCCAAATACGGATGGAAGCATAAGCCTAGAGGTAAACTAGCGCTTTGCTTTGTCATTTAGAACTCCTCAATCATGCGCATTGAAATTCCTGCCGATAAGAAATTTGTTCATGAAACGATCATCCCATTACGTTGGGGTGATATGGATGCATTTGGTCACGTGAACAATACACTTTACTTTCGGTACATGGAGCAAGGCCGTATTCATTGGATTGAGTCTTTTGGATTCGGTGCGCATCACGATGAAGGTGGTGCCTTAATTGCAAACGCATTTTGTAATTTCTATGCCCAAGTAAGTTACCCTGCTGATATTGTGGTGCGTACCTATATTGGTAAAGTAGGGCGTACCAGCGTGGATACCTATAACCTCATGTCGCTTGCGAGCAATCCAGAAGAACTATGTGCAGCCGGTGGCGCAACCTTGGTGTGGGTTAACCTCAAGACCAATCGTCCTGCACCGTGGCCAGAGCCAATTAAGCAAAATTTAGGGCTGCGTTGAGTTCCGCTTTACTCTCCCCCGAGACCTTGGGTCAGAGCTTAGGTCAGTTTGATTGCATTATTGATGCGCGCTCACCTGCTGAGTATGCCTTAGATCATATTCCAGGCGCGATCAATTGCCCGGTATTAAACAATGAAGAGCGTGCTACTGTTGGCACACTGTATAAGCAAGAGTCTCCCTTTGCAGCCAAGAAATTAGGCGCTGCTCTGGTTGCTAAAAATATTGCCAGTCATTTGCAAGAACACTTTATTCAAAAGCCGCGTGAGTGGCGACCTTTGGTGTATTGCTGGCGGGGCGGGGAGCGAAGTGGTGCCTTTGCTCATATTCTGCAACGAATTGGTTGGAAGGCCCAGCAGCTGCAAGGTGGCTATCAAGGGTATCGGCGTCAGGTGGTTGCTGATCTTGAGCGATGGGCGCCACATGCAAAGTTCACCGTTATTTGTGGCATGACTGGCACCGGCAAAACTCGTTTATTACAAGCCTTAAATAGTCACGCTCAAGTTTTGGATCTCGAGGGTCTCGCGGCCCATCGTGGCTCAGTGCTGGGTGGCTTGCCTAATGAAGTGCAGCCCAGTCAGAAAATGTTTGAGAGTCGCCTATGGAATGCGTTACGGCAATTTACATTTGATCAAACCATTTATGTCGAGTCGGAGAGCAAGAAGGTGGGTTGCCTGCATATTCCAGATGCTCTGATGGATCAAATTCGGCAGGGGGATTGTGTTGAAATCAAAGCGGATCGCTCGGTGCGGGTCGATGTACTGATGGAAGAGTACGTCCATCTCTTAAGTGATCATGATGGGCTGCGGCATTTGCTGAGTCTGTTGACGCAACGTTATGGTAAGGAACAAATTACCAAATGGCAGCAATTGGCCGCTGAGGGGCGCTACCCAGTATTGGTTGAAGAATTACTGATTAAGCACTACGATCCAGCGTATCAAGATTCAATTGCTCGTAACTTCAGCCAATATCAAAATGCTCGCACTCTCACGGTTCAAGATGCGCAGCAGGCAAGCTATCTCGAATTAGCGCAGCAACTTTTACAATCTAGCTAAACGCCTGGATACCAGTTTGGGCTCGACCCAAAATGAGGGCATGAATATCGTGCGTGCCTTCATAGGTATTAACCACCTCAAGATTGAGCATGTGACGGATCACACCGTACTCATCCGAGATACCATTCCCGCCCAACATATCGCGTGCCATCCGTGCAATATCAAGCGATTTGCCACAGGAGTTGCGCTTCATGATGGAGGTGATCTCAGGGGCAGCGCTTCCTTCATCCTTCATGCGCCCCAATCGCAGAACGCCTTGCAGTGCCAAGGTAATCTCGGTTTGCATATCGGCTAATTTTTTCTGAATGAGTTGATTGGCCGCTAAAGGTCTGCCAAACTGTTTGCGATCTAAGGTGTATTGGCGTGCTGCGTGCCAACAAAATTCCGCGGCACCGAGTACTCCCCACGAGATGCCATAACGCGCTGAGTTTAGACAAGTGAAGGGGCCTTTCAGACCTGTAATTTCTGGGAACTCATTTTCAGCGGGCACAAATACTTCATCCATCACGATTTCACCAGTAATCGAGGCGCGCAAACCTTGCTTACCAGTGATTTTGGGGGCGCTTAAACCCTTCATGCCCTTTTCAAGGATGAAGCCCCGAATCTGATCATCATCGTTCTTGGCCCATACCACAAATACATCAGCAATCGGGGAGTTGGAGATCCACATCTTGGAGCCTGTGAGCGAGTATCCACCAGAAACTTTCTTGGCGCGTGTGATCATCCCACCAGCATCGGAGCCGTAATTGGGTTCTGTTAGACCAAAACATCCAATCCATTCACCAGTGGCTAATTTAGGAAGGTACTTTTGCTTTTGAGCCTCGCTACCGAATTCGTAAATGGGTACCATCACTAAGGAGGATTGCACACTCATCATGGAGCGGTAGCCAGAGTCAACCCGTTCAATTTCACGGGCAATGAGGCCATAGGAGACGTAATTGAGGTTAGCGCCACCGTATTCCTCGGGAATGGTAATGCCAAGCAGGCCCAATTCACCCATTTCTCGAAAGATGGTGGGATCGGTTGTTTCAGAGCGATAGGCCTCATGCACCCGCGGGGCCAGCTTCCCCTGGGCATACTCACGGGCCGCGTCGGCAATCATGCGCTCCTCGGTGGTCAATTGGTCTTGTAAGAGGAGGGGGTCTTCCCAATGAAACTGCGGCTTACTCATTATTTACCTATTCTGTGAATTCATGCCAATACCGCTATTCTATGAAATATTTCCCCTTTTAACCGCCTCACCGAACCTATAAGGCCCTAACACCCCATGCGTCGCCAGTATCGCTATTACGACCTAATCCTGGGGGCATTCGTCGCGGTGCTGCTTTGCTCAAACTTCATTGGGGCTGGTAAGGCGGCGACGGTTGAGCTGCCATATTTTGGTTACGTCATCTTTGGCGCCGGGATTCTATTTTTCCCCATCTCATACTTCTTTAGCGACATTCTGACCGAGGTCTATGGCTATGCCTATGATCGTCGCGCGGTGTGGGCTGGATTTACGGCCCTTGGCTTTGCTGCCATCATGGCCTTGATCGTGATCGCGCTACCAGTGGCACCGGGATCCTATATGGCGAACTATCAGCATGGTCTAGAAACGGTCTTTGGTAATTCTTGGCGGATCGCATTGGCTTCCATGCTGGCATTTTGGTGCGGCAGTTTTACGAATAGTTATGTGCTGGCCAAGATGAAGATCTGGACCCAAGGGAAGTATTTATGGACCCGCACGATCGGCTCAACGGCGGTTGGTGAGCTGGTGGATTCTTCATTATTCTATTTCTTGGCCTTTTATGCGATTTGGCCCACGAATGAGATTATTCAGGTAGCGATTGCACAATATATCCTCAAAACCTCGTGGGAGATTTTGGCAACTCCGCTGACCTATGCGGTGGTGGGATACTTGAAGCGTAAAGAGAACGAGGATTATTACGACACCAATACTAATTTCACACCATTTCAATTAAAGGTAGATCGATGATATTTAAAGACCCAAGAATTCATCCCAGTCAAATCACTCCACGTGCGATTGTTGAGAACCGTCGTCAATGGTTAAAAACCATTGCCCTGGGAAGCGCAGCAGTGGGCATGGGATCCTGGCTTGAGCGCGATGTCTTTGCTAAAACAGCAGCACCGCGCGAGAAATTACCTTCTAAGCTTAATGAGCAATACTCAACGCGCGAGACCCAAACCTCGTATGAGGATGCAACCACCTACAATAATTTCTATGAGTTTGGAATGGATAAGGATGATCCTGCCAAGTTTGCCGATCGCTTACAAACTAGACCCTGGACCGTATCAATCGAGGGGATGGTAAAAAAACCGGTCACACTCGATATTGATGCACTACTGAAGTTGGCGCCCATGGAAGAGCGCGTTTATCGACTGCGCTGCGTGGAAGGTTGGTCGATGGTGATTCCATGGAATGGCTATGCCTTATCGCATCTTCTCAATCGAGTGGAGCCCCTGGGCTCTGCCAAGTATGTCGAGTTTATTAGTCTGGCTGATCCTAAACAGATGCCTGGATTAAAGCGACCCGTACTCGATTGGCCTTATCGTGAGGGTCTGCGGATGGATGAGGCCATGAACCCATTAACCCTGCTCACATTTGGGATGTACGGTGAGTTATTGCCCAAACAGAATGGCGCCCCCATTCGTTTGATCGTACCCTGGAAGTACGGCTTTAAGAGCTCCAAATCCTTAGTGACGATTCGCTTGACCGAGAAACAACCGCTCACGAGCTGGAGCGCATCCGCACCACGTGAATATGGTTTTTATTCAAACGTCAATCCAGCGGTGAGTCATCCACGTTGGAGTCAAGCCACGGAGCGTCGCATTGATGGTCGGGGGATCTTTGCACCCAAGATTAAAACTGAGCCCTTTAATGGCTATGGCGAGTATGTTGCCAAGCTCTATGCAGGGATGGATTTGCGTAAGTTTTACTAAAGCATGCTTGCAATTACGCAGATCAAGCGCTGGCTCTTTGTTGTAGCGCTGATTCCGCTTGCCCGTTTATTTGTTCTTGCCTATGCTGGACAGCTGGGTGCTAATCCTGTCGAGTTCATTACTCGTTCAACTGGTACCTGGACCATTACCTTTTTGTGCATCACCTTGGCCATGAGTCCAATGCATTGGATAACGGCATGGTCTGGCTGGATCCAAATGCGTCGGATGCTGGGGCTATTTACATTCTTCTATGCATTCTTACACTTCACGATTTGGTATTGGCTGGATCACAATCTTGATTTCCAAGAGATGTTTGCAGACGTGATTGAACGCCCATTCATTACAGTAGGGTTTGTTGCCTTTGTTTGTATGAGTCTATTAGCAATCACTTCGAACCGAGCAGCAATGCACTGGTTGGGGCGAAGCTGGAGGAGTCTGCATCGTCTCATTTATTTGATTGCCATTCTTGGAGTGCTGCATTACTTTTGGCATAAGGCCGGCAAAAACGATTTTCAGACCGTTTACATCTATGCTGGGATAATCTTGATATTGTTAGTAGTGCGGATTCCCGTTATCCGTGAACAACTTCGAAGAATAAAGACACGATCATGAGCTCACCGTTTAATTGGCACAACCCATATCCCACTGTACGGATGCCCGTTTTTGGCCGCAATATTTGCTCAACCTCCCATCCCTATGCCGCTCAAGCAGGATTAAAGATGATGCAGCAGGGGGGTAACGCAATTGACGCTGCCATTGCTGCCGCAGCGGCCTTAATGATCGTTGAGCCAGTTTCTAATGGCTTGGGCAGCGATTGTTTTGCTATCGTTTGGGATGGGCATGAACTACATGGTTTAAATGCCTCAGGGGTCTCACCAGCCGACTGGAGTCTTGACTACTTTGCCAAGAAGTATGGTCGTGATACACACGGCATGACCAATCGCCCCATGCGAGGGTGGGATAGTGTGACCGTGCCAGGCGCCATTGCTGGCTGGGAGGCGCTTCATCAGCGCTTTGGATCCTTGTCTTTGGCTGATATCCTGCAGCCCGCCATTGAGATTGCAGAGCGCGGGCATGCGGTTGCACCAATCGTGGCGCATAAGTGGGCTGCCGCTTTGAAGGAGCTTAGCCCCCAGCCAGGTTTTGCTAAGGCATTCATGCCAAATGGTCGAGCACCACTCACGGGTGAGATCTTTCATTTTCCAGCAGCTGCACGAGCGTTAAGGCAAATTGCTAACAAGGGTATCCGGGATTTTTATGAAGGTGAGATTGCCAAATCAATCGTTGAATTTGCTCAGGAGCACCAAGCGGCATTGAAGGCCAGTGATTTAGCCAACTATCAGCCAGACTGGGTTGGCACCATCTCCACTCGGGTGCAGGGCTATGACGTCCATGAGATACCCCCAAATGGCCAGGGGATTGGCGCCCTAATGGCGATGGGGATCTTAGAGAACCATAATCTATCAAAGTATCCAGTAGACGGTGTCGATAGCCAGCATTTGCAAATCGAGGCCATGAAATTAGCCTTTGCAGATATTTATCGCTATGTAGCGGATCCACGCTCGATGGAAGTCAGCTCCGAACAAATGCTTAATCCCAAATACCTTGCCAAGCGAGCAGGGGAAATTAATTTACAACGCGCCACCCAATTTACCTTTGGCATGCCCAATACGGGGGGTACTATCTATTTAAGTGCGGCTGATGAAAAGGGGCGCATGATCTCGTTTATTCAGAGTAATTACATGGGTTTTGGCTCTGGTGTAGTGGAACCGAATTGGGGAATTAGTTTTCAGAATCGGGGATATGGATTTTCATCAGACCCTCAATCACCCAATGTGGTGGCAGGCAATAAGCGACCATTTCATACGATCATTCCGGCATTCTTAACTAAAGAAGTGAATGGCAAAACCGTTCCCCAAATGAGTTTTGGAGTGATGGGAGGTGATATGCAACCGCAAGGGCATTTACAAACCCTCTTGCGCATGTTGGTCTATCAACAGCAGCCCCAAGCTGCGTGTGATGCACCGCGTTGGAAGATCAATCGAGATTTCAGTCTCGATGTCGAGGCCAATATGGATCCTCAAACGGTTAAGGGCCTCATTGAACGGGGGCATGTTCTGAAAAAGGTGGATGATCCCTATATGGATTTTGGTTCTGGCCAATTTATCTGGCGCCTATCTGATCAAATTGACGATGGCTATGTTGCAGCAAGCGATAGTCGCCGAGATGGGCTTGCTGCTGCGTATTAAGCATCACTGGCATGGAAGACCGTTAAAATAATGAGCTTTGCCAGCACGGCATCATTATTGAGAAAGTTCTTGTGTTAAACGCGTCTAATATCACTATGCAGTTTGGGGCAAAACCCCTGTTTGAAAACATCTCGGTCAAGTTTGGTGGCGGCAATCGCTACGGCTTAATTGGCGCCAATGGTTGTGGTAAATCAACCTTTATGAAAATCCTTGGCGGAGAGTTGGAGCCATCGGCTGGCAATGTCAGCCTTGAACCCAATATTCGTTTAGGAAAGTTGCGTCAAGATCAATTTGCCTATGAAGATATTCGGGTGCTCGATGTAGTGATGATGGGCCATGCCGAAATGTGGCAAGCGGCGGCAGAGCGCGATGCGATTTATGCCAACCCTGATGCCACTGACGAAGAATATATGCGTGCGGCTGAGCTCGAAGCCAAGTATGCCGAGTTTGGTGGCTATACCGCTGAAGCACGTGCTGGCGAGTTGCTGCTTGGGATTGGCATTCCACTAGAGCAACACAATGGCCCGATGAGCAATATTGCACCGGGCTGGAAATTGCGTGTCTTGCTTGCTCAGGCATTATTCTCGGATCCAGATGTGTTGCTGCTTGATGAGCCAACCAATAACTTAGATATTCATTCGATTCATTGGCTCGAAGAAATTCTGAATCAACGCAATAGCACCATGATCATCATCTCGCATGATCGCCACTTCCTAAATGAAGTGTGCACGCATATGGCCGATATGGATTACGGTACGCTGAAGGTCTATCCTGGCAACTACGATTCCTATATGTTGGCATCCACCCAGGCACGGGCCCAGCAAATGGCGGCTAATGCCAAGGCCAAAGAGAAGATGGCTGAACTTCAGGCATTCGTGAGTCGCTTCTCGGCCAATGCCTCAAAGGCTAGACAGGCGACCTCACGCCAGCGCCAACTCGAGAAGATTGAGCTGATTGATATTAAGCCCTCATCGCGCCAGAACCCATTTATACGGTTTGAAACTGAGAAGAAGTTACACAATATGGCAGTGGAGTGTAATGCGCTCACCAAACAGTTTGATCGGGTGATCTTTAAGAACTTCAAGATTGCGATTCGTCCGGGTGAGAAGATCGCGATTATTGGTCAGAATGGCGCAGGGAAGACCACCTTACTGAAAACCATTCTGAGTAAACGCTTTGATGGCATTGCTGCTGATACTGGGGATGTGAAGTGGGCTGAGAATGCCAATGTGGGTGTCATGCCGCAAGATACTAGCGAATGCTTTCCTAAAGATGAGAACCTCATTGAGTGGATGACCCAATGGCGCAAACCAGGTGATGACGATCAGGTCGTGCGCGGGATTCTGGGGCGCCTCTTATTCTCAGGCGATGAGATCAGTAAATCGGTGAAGGTGGTTTCGGGTGGCGAGAAGGGGCGCATGATTTGGGGTAAGTTGATGCTTCAAAAGCATAACGTGCTCGCAATGGATGAGCCAACCAATCATATGGATATGGAGTCAATTGAGAGTTTACAAATCGCCCTTGAGAAATTCGATGGCACTCTGATTTTTGTCTCCCATGACCGCGAGTTTGTTTCAGCCTTAGCAAATAGGATTCTGGAGATCAAACCTGATGGCACGATTAATGACTACTCCGGCACCTATGAGGAGTATTTGCGAAGCCAGGAACTTGCGGGTTAAGATTTTTGCTCGCGGGTAAAGCGCATGGCAGTACCTTCTGCCTGAATACGAACCCAGACCGATTGCTTCTCTTCGGGGCTCATGAAGACCCAGTTGCTGACTTCTAGGGCGGTGCGACCACAACCCTTGCAGATCTCGTCAAAGAGGGTGGAGCAGATCCCAATGCATGGGGAATCAGAATCGCTATCGCCGATTCCCAAAGAATTAGCACCGTTATTGATTGAGCTCATGCCTTACTTTAATGCATCAAGTTCAATCCTGCCGAGGCTGCTTGAATTAGGGTCTTGGCGCAAGGGGCTATGTTCAGCTAATTCATCAAGATATAGGCCAATCCCTTGACGTTCACGCTCCAGAAATCGTGCCACTGCAGCAGCAAAGCGTGGATCACTCAGATGGTGGTATGAGAAGACGCTGGTTGGCATAAACCCTCGCGCCATCTTATGCTCACCTTGCGCACCACCTTCCAGGGTTTGGATTCCCTCGCGGATGCAATACTCAATTGCTTGATAGAAGGCGGTATCAAAATGCAGACAGGGATGTTGCTCCACGCACCCCCAATACCGCCCATAGGCTTTACTTTGTTCACGATCAACGACCAATAGAGCGCTGGCAATTGCGCGGCCTTCACGCTTGGCCACGATCAAATGAAGATTACGGGGCATCTGCTGCGCCCACTCCTGAAAAAAGAGTTGATTTAGATAGGGAGTGGAGTAGTGGTTCTGATAGGTATTGCGATAACAGCGATAGAAGAACAGCACATCCTCCTCGGTGACTAACTCTCCGGGAAGGTGTTCAAAGGTAATCCCTGCACTTTGTACCTGCTTACGTTCACGCTTGATATTCTTGCGACGCTTCATGGTGAGGGTAGATAAAAAGGACTCAAAATCATGATAGCCATGGTTATGCCAATGAAACTGCACCGACTCCCGCTTTAAGAATTCCGCCTCACTAAGAAGCTTTGCCTCCTCTTCGACAGGAAAAAGAAGGTGGGCAGATGATAGATTTAGCTCGCCAACCAATTGTTTTAAACCGGTAATTAGGGCTTCTTGATGCTCAGTTGATCGGGCTAATAATCTCGAAGAGGTAACCGGAGTAAATGGGATGGCGCTCAGTGCTTTTGGAAAGTAGGGAAGCCCTGCTTGGGTATAGGCCTCTGCCCAGGACCAATCAAAGACATATTCTCCATAGGAGTGAGTTTTGAGATAGAGAGGCAATACGCCAAGAAGCGCGTCACTATCAGCTTCATAGAGCGCCAGATGCGATGGCTGCCATCCCGTTTCTGCACTCACGCAACCGGTTTTCTCTAAAAGACTCACAAATGAATACTGCATGAAGGGGCCGGCAGTGGGCGGGAGGATTGAGTCCCATGCCTGCTGTGGGACATCCGAAATTTGATTTAGAACCCGAACCTCATACTTAGCTTGCATATAAATCAGCCAAGTGCATCCAATCAGCGTTGAATCAGTTCGATCTTGTATCCATCGGGGTCGGTGATGAAGGCAATTAAGGTTTTGCCACCCTGAACTGGGCCGGCAGGACGAGTAATCGTGCCTCCAGCAGCAGCAATATCCTCACATGCCTTGTAAACATCGGGGACAGCAATTGCGATATGACCGTATGCGCTACCGTGGTCATACGTGCTCACGCCGTAGTTGTAGGTGAGCTCAATCTCCGCCTGCCCATCCTCATTACCACGCCCAAATCCCACAAAGGCTAGGGAGTACTTTTGCTCCTCGCGATTGGTCGTGCGCAATAAGTTCATACCTAATACCCGGGTGTAGAAATCAACCGAGCGGGCAATGTCGCCCACGCGCAGCATGGTGTGCAAAATCATCTTACTCAATCCGGGCTCTCTCGCGAATCTTCTTCATCATTTCAGAGAACTTAGCCTTTTGCCAGGCCTGATCTTGCATCAACATTGTCTTTAACTGTTCCTTGATTTCAGCCATTGGGGGTATCTTCACATCACGTACGTCTTCGAGCTGAATAATATGCCAGCCAAATTGGGACTTCACTGGCTTATCGGTCATCTGACCTTTTTGTAAAGAGGTCATTGCCTTAGAAAACTCAGGAACGAGTGCCTTATCGCTTACCCAACCAAGCTCTCCACCCTCAGGAGCAGAGCCGGGATCTTTGGAGTTAGCCTTGGCCAGATCGCCAAACTTTGCACCGGCCTTGATCTTGGCAATAAGAGCTTTGGCATCGGCTTCTTTCTCTACCAAAATATGCCGTACTTTGTATTCTTTGCCGCCAAATTGATTCTTAATGGAATCATATGCCGTTTTGTAATCTTCTTCGGTAATGCCGCCTTTATCAATGTAATCATCAAACAGGGCTGCTACTAATACTCCCAAACGAGCCTGCTCAATTTGATCTTTGACATCGTCCTTTTGACTCACGCCGCGCTTATCCGATTCTTGAATAATCAGTTCACGGGTAATGAGAAGTTCACGGCCTTGCTCACGAATTTTTGGATCGCTTGCAGATTGCCCTGAATTTTTAATGAGGCGATCAAGCTGCGCCTTGGGAATGGGCTTGCCGTTCACAATCGCTGCATTTTGAGCCATTACAGCGGTACTCATGAAGCCGATAGAGCAGACGAAGATGATTTTTTTGGTCAGACGCATATAGAGAATAAAGAAGCTAAAAGAGGAATTATGACTCATTTGGTGCAAGTGCATGGATGGCCAGTGCGTGGATCTCGTGCGGCATGAACCCTTTCAATGCACCATATACTAAGCGGTGACGTGCCACGCTGTTAAGACCCGTAAATGCCTGCGCAGTAATCCTGATCCGAAAGTGACCTGCGCCCCCAGCAGCACCCGCATGACCAGCATGCAAATGACTCTCGTCTTCAATGACTAGATGAGATGGCTGGAGTTGCTTTTGCAAGCTAGACTGAAATGCGGCAATACGCTCTTGATTGGTCATCATGCTTCGTCCGTCTCCATATGACGACTTAACCACAGTCCTTGGGCAATGATGAAGAGAATAAGCAAACCAATGCCACCAAAGAGTTTGAAGTTCACCCACACATCCTCAGAAAAGGTATAGGCCACATAAAGGTTCAGAACACCCATGAAGAAGAAAAATGCCGCCCAGGCATGATTGAGCTTAATCCAGACTGAGCGTGGACTACCGGGTTTCAAAGTCACTTGCTTTCCCATGAGGCTCTCAATCCAATTTTTCTTAAAGAACTGGGCGCTAAAGAAGAGCACTGCTGCAAATAACCAATATAAGACGGTGGGCTTCCACTGGATAAAGGTTTTATCTTTTAACAGTATGGTGAGACCACCAAAGACAACAATGAGCACTAAGCTCGCCCACTGCATGCCCTCAATTTTTTGCCAACGCAAATAAAGCCACACAATTTGGGCAATGGTTGCAATGATTGCCACGATAGTTGCTACATAGATATCGGCGAGCTTGAATGCAGCAAAAAAGAGAATGACCGGGAATAGGTCAAAGAGAAATTTTTTCATGAGGATTGCTTGAGGGTGGCGTTTTGACTTGGCTCAAAGCGCAATGACGCAGAATTAATGCAATAGCGCAGTCCAGTAGGCTCTGGACCGTCTTCAAAGACGTGTCCAAGATGGGCATCGCAGTTTGAGCAACGGACCTCGGTTCGGATCATGCCATGCGTCAAATCACGATGTTCGCTAATAACCTGAGGATTGGCGGGGCTGTGATAACTTGGCCAACCGCATCCGGCATCAAATTTGGTGCTTGATACAAATAATGGCGTGCCACAGCAGACACAACGGTAGAGACCATTTTCCCAATGATCCCAGTACCGACCCGAGAAGGGTGGTTCGGTTGCCGCTTGGCGCGTTACCCGATACTCAATCTCCGATAGCTCTTGACGGTA
The DNA here is from genome assembly GCF_030297675.1 of Polynucleobacter sp. HIN11. NCBI lineage: Bacteria > Pseudomonadati > Pseudomonadota > Betaproteobacteria > Burkholderiales > Burkholderiaceae > Polynucleobacter > Polynucleobacter sp. HIN11. The sequence goes on along the minus strand of NZ_AP028142.1, from coordinate 860,937 downwards.
TTGCTCATCACTTTTAGTCATAGATTGGATTGTAAAGAAGGATTAAGAGGAGCAGCTAAGGACAACATCCTCGAGCTCTTTGGGGGGAGGGGTAGCGTAAGCTTCATGCTCTGGCTGTTCTGCAAACGGATTTTCGAGGATCTGGAGGAGTTTTTGGACTTCCGAAAAATCATCCTGCTGGGCGAGTTCGATGGCGCGCTGTGCCATGTAATTACGCAAAATAAATTTCGGATTGATATTGAGAATGGCACTCTGTCGATCAAGATCAGACAGCCGTTCAAGTTTTAGTCGATCCAAGTAAGATTGCATCCATTGATCGAACTCTTGGCGGTCAATGAAGTGATCGCGCAATGGATTGGTTTGATCATCGGCTTGCGATTGAACCTGAGCAAAAAGACGGAATGTGTTTGTGAAATCCACGCGATTCTGATGCATCAATTCCAGCAAGTTCTCAATTAATGCGAAATCATTGGCGTGTTCTTCAAGCAAACCCAACTTTGCTCGAAAGCGCCGTAACCAAGCCTCACGATATTGGTTTGGAAATTGCTCGAGCGCAGTTTGTAATTTCTGCTGGGCCTCTTCGGTTGAATACCTCTTCTCCAATAAAGGCAATATGCCGCCTGCCAAACACGCCATATTCCAATGCATGATTTGTGGTTGGCGATGATAGGCATACCTTCCTTGCGAATCACTGTGGTTGCAGATGTGATCCATTTGAAAGCGATCCATCATTCCAAAGGGGCCGTAATCGATCGTAAGTCCCAAAACGCTGATGTTGTCACTATTGAGAACCCCATGGCAAAAGCCCAAGGATTGCCAATGTGCCACAAGCTCAGCAGTACGACGACTAATCGCTGAGAATAATGAAAGATAAGGATCATCACCATCTCTGCACTCTTGGTAATGGCTATCGAGAAGATACTCGGCCAATTGCTGGAGATGCTCGGTTTGGCGCGCAGCCGCATAGTGCTCAAAATGACCTACGCGCAGAAAGCTGGGGGCTAAGCGCGTACAGACCGCTGCAGTTTCAAGGGTCTCTCGCATGACTGGTTTTTTGGATCCCGTCACCGCTAAAGCTCGACTAGTTGGTACGCCAAGAGCATGCATGGCCTCACTAGCCAAAAACTCACGGATGGATGAACGCAATACGGCTCGGCCGTCCCCCATGCGCGAATAGCGGGTGATGCCCGAACCTTTTAATTGAATCTCATAAGGACCAATATCGCCCAAAAGGATAGCGCGACCATCGCCCAGTTGCCCAGCCCAGACACCAAATTGGTGACCGCTGTACGCTGTGGCGATTGGGTTAGAAAAAGCATGTTCTTTGGTAGCTAATGTATTACCACTTAAGACATCCAACCAAAGTGGGTCGGCAGGAAGACCAGATTCATTAAGGGCAATACCGAGCTCTTGTCCGAGCAAAGATGAGAATCCGACCCAATAGGGCTCTGGTATGGGTGTGGGTGCAATTGATTGACAGGTATTGTCACCCTGTAAGGGAAAAGCCATTGCTACACCGAGTAATTGGCCCAAGCGGAGCCAATTAAATTTCCGGTAATCACATCGTGTGCAATCACGCCCTTGGCATCAAAGCGCCGCTCCACCATCTCATAGTTACCGTCGTTACGAACTCGCAATACTGTGCTTGAACGCGTGCCGTAATGTTCGGTCCGAATAAAAGCCGAGGAAAGCGCTTTCTCCCATTCCAAACTAACACCGGTGCTTGGAAGTTCACGTTCAGGTGCCTGATGGTCATCGGCTAATACATGGAGATAGGCATCGGCATTTTTTAAGCCGCCAGCATCCATGGCTAGAGTTTGAGCAAACGCAGCAATCCGGTGATTCACTTTGGGCCATGGAGTATCGAGCATGGCATTCGATAGCCCATAGACGCCTGGAGTTAGTGGCTGACTTGGAAATGTTTTGCGGGGGCGCACGGATTTACCCATCACCACGCGATTGCTCACCCAGTGCATTTGAGCATCGCTCGGATCACTCAGGTCAGCCATCAATAGATTAAAACCGTTGTACTGATCAAAGCGCTTGCTGTGCTTCTCAATAAAGTGGCTGGGTTTATCTGGGTTCGTAAGATATAAAAAGGGTAGCTCACCTCGGGTTCTCGCATCAGGTTTTTTCTCACTGGGTGAGCGCACGTTCGTAAGTGCAGAAAAACGCCCCTGCCGATTGAGCCCTAACCAGGTGCCTGGACTACCAATCACATCAGCATGATCTCGACCGGCCAATACATCTGGATGCTCAGGCCACCAAGCAATGCCAGTGGTATTGCGCTCGTAGAACTCATCCCGATTGGCAGCTACCACCAATGGGTATTTTGGGTGCGATTTCCAGGCAAATAAAATGAGGCACATATCAATACTATGCCTGATTAAATCTCGATTAGAGAATAGGGTAGTTTTCCAAGCTCCAGACTGGGGCCGCTAGCGTCACCAAGATGAAGTTTGCCGCTTTGCGCAAGTTCTGATTTGCATTCAATTTGAAGATCCACCCAATCAGGGTTATTCGAATTAGGTGCTGAGAGCACGATCATTCCGGCCGGCTGGCCTGGATCCTCTTCATGAAAAATCTCGGTCGCTGGCGGGCAGGACTCAGAAGGAATTTGTGCTTTAGCCAAATAGAGGCGACGCTTAATCGCCCCTCGATATTGGCTGCGAGCAACGACTTCTTGGCCTGGGTAGCACCCTTTCTTGAAATCGACCCCACCCACGGATTCCAGGTTCACCATTTGAGGAACGAATTGGTCCTGCGTAGCCGCCACAATTCGGGGAATGCCACTGGCTACTTCAGTTGTATTCCATTCGCGTGAATTGAGTTGGGCGTCGACTGTCATTTGGGAGGCAAACACAATCCGCTTTGTAGGATTTGTGTCACTGGGGGATTGCATCGCTAAGGCAATTGCATCGGCCGGAAGGCGAGGGAGAAGCCCCTCAATAGTCTCAAGAGAGCCATATACGAGCCAATCATCACTGACGTCACGAATCACGACCTTGGAACGCAAAACGAACATGCTCAGTCGTTTTGCAAATGCCGCAGCAAGATCGCGTGAGACAAATAAAGCATATTGCGTTACTGCTTGGGATGAATGCAAACTAATCCATGCAGAGGCGAGTAAGCGACCCTTTGCCGTGCAATATCCAGTCAATCGGGCGGCTGAACTTCCATGAGCAATTGCTCCGGTGGGGGTGGTGGTTAACCCGAGCACTGAATTCGTTAACTGACCTTGTAAAAATGAACTTGCATCAGATCCCTCAACCAGAATCAAGCCCCAGTCTGGTAAGCGGCAAATAGCAAGTGAGTTCATAGTGTTGCTTGATCGATGATGGTCATGTCAGTTCCTTAGCCTTTTATCATAGTGCTATGTGCAAAAACTTTCTAAATCATCGAATTCCTTATTTCTTGCCATGGCTCTAAGTAAACGGTTACTGGGCATTGGTCTTGTATCGCTCATGGGCATTATTTGCCTGTATTACCTTGCTTTATTCACATGGGGCGTGGTGCCACCCAAATCTGCTTTGTCCAGCCAGGCCAAGGTAGAAGATGCTGCCGTGCGGTTTAAGGTGTTACCGAAATCCGGGGTCTCAAAGATCGCAAGCCAGCTGCAAGACCAGGGAATTAGGGTTCCTGCCTTGGTTTTCCAAATCGGCGCTCGATCCCTTGGAGTCGCTTCATCATTAAAGCCCGGCACTTATGAGTTTCCGGCCAATGCAAGCTTGGGCAGCATACTGCTGCAAATGGCTCGGGGCGATCGAGTTCGGGAGGTTGTGAAGCTTATTCCTGGCATGACCATATGGCAGGTTCGGGCAGCAATTGATGCGCACCCAGCACTAACTCATCAAACGAATTCGCTCAGTGATGCTCAGCTCGCTAAGCTCTTAGGGCTAACGCAGCCGAGTGCAGAAGGGTGGTTATTTCCAGACACCTATGTATTTGATCCCGATGATTTGGATTCGAGTATTTATCAACGTGCGTATGTGGGTATGCAAAAGCAATTAGCGAATGCATGGGATCTTTATCTGCAGGGCCAGCCGAATGATCGGGTCTTAAAGAGTCCGTATCAATTACTGATCCTCGCCTCGATTATTGAGAAGGAAACTGGCCAAGCGTCTGAGCGTGGATTAATTTCTGGGGTATTTCATAATCGGCTCAGAAAGGGCATGATGTTGCAAACTGATCCAACGGTCATCTATGGAATCGGCCCACGATTTGATGGCAATATCCGAAAAACCGATTTACGCCGCGATACTCCCTACAATACCTATATGCGCTATGGCTTACCTCCAACCCCGATTGCAATACCCTCCAAAGAATCGCTAATTGCCGCTGCGCAACCCGCTCCCACCAATGCACTGTATTTTGTTGCTAGGGGCAATGGCAGCAGTCATTTTTCCGCATCCTTAAAAGAGCATGAGGCTGCGGTTGATCGCTATCAGCGCATGCCTGCCCAATCGTCGACCAAGTCGGTAAAGTAACTTTATGAATATCAATCGCCCTGGTTTTTTTATTAGCTTCGAGGGTATCGATGGTGCTGGGAAGAGTACTCACCTTGAAGCCTTTGCCAAGCATTTGGGGCAGCGCTATCCCAATCATGAGGTTGTGCTTACTCGTGAGCCAGGCGGCACCCCTTTGGGTGAAAAACTCAGGCAACTTTTATTGCAAGAGCCGATGCATATTGAGACTGAAGCCTTGCTCATGTTTGCCGCTAGACGTGAGCACCTAGCTCAGGTTATTGAGCCCGCCTTACAGGCTGGCAAGATTGTGATCTCGGACCGGTTTACCGATGCCAGCTTTGCGTATCAGGGGGGTGGAAGGGGTTTAAGTCTCGATACCTTAAATACACTTGAGACTCTGGTGCAGGGGAGGGGGGCTGAATTGATACAGCCGGACCTCACGCTCTTATTTGACCTACCTGGCGAGATTGCGGAGCAGCGTCGCTCGAAGGCGAGAACCCCCGATAAGTTTGAACGCTTGGATCTGCATTTTTTTGAGAACGTTCGCAATGAGTACTTGCGACGTGCTAAGGCCGATCCCGGCCGCTTTATGGTGATTGATGCACGGCAATCGCAAGAGCTGATCTGGAAGCAATTATCAGAAATTCAGTTGAATTACTGATGCAAATTACTGATTTATATTAATAATTTCATGATAAGTTTTTTCTAAAATCCATGCCAATAGAAAATATTCATCATGAATCAGTGAAGCTATTGCCATGGTTTGATGCGCTTGGTAAAGCATTCAATTTGGAGGCAACCCCCCAGGCAATTTTGTTTCATGGGCAGCCGGGCATAGGTAAATTTGATTTTGCCCGCTGGCTTTCTAAGGCGCTGCTGTGTGAGGCTGATTTGTTCTCAACAGGGCATAAGCCTTGCAATTCTTGCGAGGCATGCCGTTGGTTTGATACTGGAAATCATCCAGACTTTATTGCTTTACTACCGCAAAGCTTAAAAGGGCGCTTGGTCCAAGCTGAACTGGAAGGAAGCCCAAAAATCGACCCTGCAGCCTCTGAGAGCCAAGACGATAGCGATGGAAAGAAAGAGAGTCCTTTCATCAAAATTGACGATGTGAGAGGGGCGCTTGGGGGCATCAATATTGGTTCGCACCGGGGTGGCAAACGCATCATTTTAATTTATCCCTTAGAAAGTTTGCGAGAGGATGCATCCAACACCTTGCTCAAATCATTGGAGGAGCCCAATCTCGACACAATTTTTATTCTGGTGAGCGACCGCATTGATCGTGTGCTACCAACCATACGGTCACGTTGCCAACTGATTGCCTTACCAAAACCAAGTCGGGATGTGGCGCTTGATTGGTTGCAATCTGAGCTGAAATTATTACTAACGGATACGGTTCGAACCGAGGAACTGGAAGCTACGATCGATGAGCATGCGGGTGCACCGCTAAGCGCAAAGGATCAGATTTTGGTAAGGCATCTCGGCGATGATAAGGATGGCATTGGTCTTGCCATCCATGCCACGAGAGTGTTGTTGGAGGCTTTAAGCAAAGGGCCTCAGATTGCTTACTTGGAATGTGCAGAGAAGGTTCAAAAAGCCCCGTATTCCGCTTTATTAATGTGTATGCAACGCTGGCTATTTGATTTGCAATTGTCTCGCCAATTAGGGGAGGTGCGCTACTACCGCCGGCACGCCCAACTCATCGGGCAACTAGCGTCCCAACTGCAATTGGCAAAAGCTCAGCGATTGTGGTCAACCCTAACGCTCGCTCGTCGTCACGAGAATCACCCCTTGTCCACACGGGTTCAAATGGAATCGATGCTCTTGCAATATCAACAGCTCTTTGCAGACTAAAATTAGTTGTTATGTTTATTGATTCGCACTGCCATCTCGACTTCCCAGAATACCAAGATCGCCTTCCCGAGGTTTTGGGAAATATGATGCGCGCCAATGTGAGTCATGCGCTTTGCATCTCCGTAGACATTCCAGATTTTCCCAAGGTGAAGCAACTCGCCCACACTTATCCAAATTTATTTGCCTCGGTTGGTGTTCATCCGGATTACGAGGAAACTCCTGAGCCTACGTTTGAGTTTTTAGTTGAGGAAGCCAAAGACGATAAAGTCATTGCGATTGGTGAGACCGGGCTTGATTACTACCGAATGGGTGATCGATCCTATGACTCAATGGAGTGGCAACGCGAACGCTTTCGGACTCATATTCGCGCTGCCTTAGTAGCTAAAAAGCCTTTGATTATTCATACGCGTTCGGCCTCAGAAGATACCTTGCGAATCATGCGAGAGGAGGGCGCTGATGCAATTGGTGGCGTGATGCATTGTTTTACGGAGTCTTATGAAGTGGCCAAGGCAGCGATTGAGCTTGGGTTTTATATCTCTTTTTCTGGAATTGTGACCTTCAAAAATGCCAAGGATCTTCAGGCAACCTGTAAGGCCTTGCCTTTAGACCGATTGCTCATTGAGACCGATTCACCCTATTTGGCTCCCGTACCGCACCGCGGCCAAACCAATGAACCTGCCTGGGTAGCGCATGTGGCGAGCTATATTGCTCAATTGCGTGGTGAATCAGTTGAGCGCATTGCCAAGCAAACTACAGATAATTTTTTTCAATGTTTTCAATTAAATAGAAGTTATTCATGATGCTACGTCGCAGTTTTATTGCTCTTACCGTCCTAAGCTTTATCTCAGGTTTTGCTATTGCCCAATCTCAAGAGCAGGCCGATCGAATGGCGCGCGCTGTCCAATTTGACGACCTTGCGCAAGTGAAAAGGCTCCTACAAGACGGCGTAAGCCCCAATTTGCTCGTTCGCGGTGGCAATCCGATCTCGGTTTACGCAGTGCGAGAGAACTCGCGTACCACCCTCGATTACCTTCTTACTCTTAAGAATTTGGATGTCGACCAACCGAACCTCTCGGGTGAAAACGTTCTAATGATGGCTTCGCTTTATGGGCTGCTACCTGAGGTTAAGACCCTGGTTGATAAGCGGGCCGCTACGATTAATAAAACGGGTTGGACGCCACTGCATTACGCCTGTACTAATGGTCATTTGCAAGTTGCGGAGTTTCTGTTGGATAAAGGTGCTCAGGTAAACGCCTTGTCTGATAGTGATACATCGCCACTGATGATGGCTGTGCGATCTGGGAATATTCAGCTAGTAAGACTATTGCTTGATCGTGGCGCTGATTTGCAAATCCGCAATCACCAAGGCTTTAGTGCCATTGATGTTGCAGATTTATTCAATCAAGAAGAGATATCGAGAGGTCTGCGTTCGCGTTGGGAAAAGCTCTATAAAACCAAATATGAGGGGGGTCCAAAGCCTGTAGCCGTGGAATCCCAGCCTAAGGGCTAAATATCATATTTGCGTATAATCATTATTATGTCAAATAAGAAATATAGCATTCAATAGCGATGGCAGAGCTTCCAAACTTTTTTACCCTAGCCCAGCAAGTTGGCGAAAGCCTCCCCGATCAGCTAACTGTAGTGTTTGTCACAGCAATTGCTATGTTGGTTGCCCATGCGCTACTAATCCTATTAATTGGCAAGATCTACCAAGTGTTGATTGACTGGGCGGACAACCGGAAAATGTTCTGGCTGTCGATCCCTTTTTATATGATTGCTGTTGGCTTGGTATTAATGACCCATTTGGTCGATATTGTGGTGTGGTCCTACGCACTAATTGCACTGAAGATTTTTGAGGTCGATACCAACGCCTTTTACTTTGCTGGCGAGATGTACACCACGGTTGGGTATGGAAGCTTTCCATTACCGGATAACTGGAAAATTCTACCGATCGTTGTTGCCTTTAGCGGAATATTTGCTGCCTCGATGTCTGGGGCGGTCCTCTTTAATATGATTGGTCAGATTATCCGCAAGAAAACAGTCAAATAAGTTTTACTTGGGCAAATCTGCAATTGGGTCGACTTGCTTTAGAAATAGTTCAAAGGTTCGACCCTTTTCATTTTCCAGGCGCACCCTACCCGGTATCCAGCCAAAATCTTTCACTAACCATATGTCATTTCTGCGCTTGTGGTCCATCTCCTTGACAGGTAAGCGCTTGTAGTGCCGCAGGACCGTGGGTCCTAGAGTCGATACTGCATCCGATAATTCTTCACCTTGGCTTTGAAAGCGCCAGGTCTCCACTGTATCCAAATTAGCAATTGGAACTTCTCGCACGGTACCTTTTTCATCAATCTGATCATTGCCCGCTAGTAGTGATGCAAGCTGCATCATGAGACTGAAACGATCTTGGGTGCCAGGTGGAATATCTTTTAATTGATCTGGCTTTTGAGAGAAGAATAACTTCCCTCCCCCCTTATCATCGCGATCAAATCGGGTAAATCGTGCTGGCCGGCTCCCAAGGTGCTCCACATAAAAATCAGGGGCCAATCCGTAGGCATCAATCTTTCCTCGGGATTCAAAGATAAATGGCCCAACAAATGCATAGGGAATATTGATGAATAATCGATAGCCAAGTTTTGGATCAAATTGCCACTCGATTGAAGCCGTTTGCAAGTATTGGCCATCGAGATAGGCATCGTAGTAATAAATACCAGGATCGGGAACTCGAAAAGCCTGACCTTCTTGCTCCACTTGCCCTGCGCCGTTCCCGCCATCGGACTCAATGATCGCGCCATCGCCCACTGCGTTTGAGCTTTGATCCCGCACGGTTGGCTCAGGTGCGGCCGGTTTACTTAACTGAACTTTTTTAACAGGCTCGACACGCAGCTCGGCGACGGTCACATCTTCTAATGGAGCCGCCTTAGAGAATAAAAAACTGGGAAACCCAACAAATATGTAAAGATGGACCAATACCGATATGGTGATTGCAAACAGCACAATCGTACGCGGTTTGAGTAAGCGCAAACCATTCATAAAAAGACTCAACGAACGATTGCTACTGCAATCAATTAGACCCAAAATGGGTCTTGCAAGATGCGGCTATCCTTCGGCAGATTGGCAGCCAGAAAATCCATCTGATCTGCCAAAATATTTCTGCCCTTCAAAATCATATCTTCGTACAAACTAGGCGTATAAGGGGCGTAGAGAAGGCTCATCCCCGCTCTCTCGGGCGTACGATTACCTTTGCGTTGATTGCAAGGACGGCATGAGACAACTAGGTTCATCCAGGTGTAGCTACCGCCTTTACTGTTGGGAACAATATGCTCTGCTTCAGCATCGTGCTCTGAGATTCGGCAGCCACAATAGGCGCATAGGCCGCGGTCACGTCGATAGAGCTTGCGTTTCGTGATGGCTGGAACCACATCAAACAAATTTATTTTTGCAGAGCCCTTAACAGCAATGATGGAGTGCAGCTCAATGATCGATTGTTGGCCGGTTAAACGAGAGATGCCACCACGCATGATGGCGACAGGTTCACCCAGCGTCCATGAAACGCTGTCATCCGCATAATGTCGGGTTGCATCCTCAGCATCTATCCAGCACTGGGGGATACCGCCCGCATCCAACTTCAAAATGCTGAGCACCACTCCTCCTCTCTGTCATGGTCTTAGCGCCATGGCACGCCTGATAACTCTTAATATAGTCTAAGTTTCCTATAAAAAGATGACGTTTTTCAAGCCCCCAGAGGATTTATGAGTAATTGCTGGAAAGAGCTTGGTTTCTACTCAAATCGTTTACAAACCCATTCTTTACGACCCCACTCCCCAGGACGCTCTGCGAATACCAACCAAACGATCCATTCCGATAGTTTTTTCATGACACTCTCCTTGTTTTGAGAGATCATTGTGGTTCATTAAAGGCTCATAAAATGAGCTTTACGGTAACTATCCAAGAATATCTTCAAATCATTGATTTCAATCATGAATTTATAAAACAAATGGTGCTGTAATACCTGTGAATTCACTGAAATGTCGCTACAATTCAGAGATAACTATAAGTCGCTGCATGTTCAAATTCCTATCCTCCCAACCAGTTCACGATCCGATTCATTCGCAAAACCCGGCGACTGAGGTAAAAACCACGACCTGCTATATGTGCGCTTGCCGCTGTGGCATCCGAGCGCATTTGCGGGATGGCGAACTGGTCTATATTGATGGCAATCCAAATCATCCGCTGAATCAGGGGGTCATTTGTGCCAAGGGTGCATCGGGCATCATGAAGCAGAAGTCCCCTGCGCGGATCACGAAGCCACTCTTACGTAAGCCAGGTTCAGAGCGCGGCCAATCGGAGTTTGAAGAAATCTCTTGGGAACGAGCCTTTAGTATTTTGGAAGATCGTTTACGAGGTATCCGAGAAACCGATCCCAAAAAATTTGCACTATTTACTGGACGCGATCAAATGCAAGCTCTTACAGGCTTATTTGCTCGTCAATTTGGCACTCCTAACTACGCAGCCCACGGAGGTTTTTGTTCGGTCAATATGGCCGCGGGCATGATTTACACCATTGGCGGTAGCTTTTGGGAGTTTGGCGGTCCTGATTTAGAGCGGGCCAAATTATTTGTGATGATTGGCACTGCGGAGGATCATCATAGCAATCCAATGAAGATTGCGTTGTCGAAGTTCAAGCGCAATGGTGGGCGATTCATTTCAATTAATCCCGTACGAACTGGTTATTCAGCGATCGCCGATGAATGGATTCCAATTAAACCGGGTACTGATGGCGCGCTATTCATGGCTTTGATGCATGAGTTAATTGCATCCAATCAAGTCGATCATCCATTCTTAAAGCGGTATACCAACTCATCGCAGTTGGTTTGTCTTGATGCGGGTCCTGAAGAAGGATTATTTTTATTTGATCCTGAGTCGGATCCAATTAATACCGACATTCCTCATAACAAATACATTTGGGACATCAAAAGCAATGCTGCAAAAGCCTGTTTTGCAAATGATGTCGACCCTGCCCTATCAGGCGAGTATGTCATGGGTCCCGGCCCCCATCAGGGCAAGCGGGTTGCGCCTGCATTTGAATTATTGCGTCGTCAAGTTAAGACTTGCACGCCCGAGTGGGCCGAGAAAATTACCTCGATTCCAGCGGCACGCATTCGCTTACTGGCCAAGGAAATGGCGCACACCGCATTTAAGCAATCATTTGAATTACCAATTGCTTGGACCGATTCCTTTGGTCAGCAGCATACATCGGTAACCGGACGGCCTGTGGCATTTCATGCGATGCGTGGCTTATCTGCACACTCCAACGGCTTTCAAACCACGCGTGCCTTAGCTGTATTAATGACTCTACTCGGCACCATTGATCGTCCAGGTGGGTTTCGTCATAAAGCCCCCTACCCTCGCCAGATTCCTCCGAACATCAAACCGCCCTCTTCTGAAAACGATATTCAAGCCAATACCCCATTAGCAAAAGCACCGCTTGGTTGGCCAACTCGCCCAGAAGATCTGGCACTTGATCAGGATGGTAAGCCTTTACGTATTGACAAGGCTTATACCTGGGAGCACCCTTTAGCCGCTCATGGATTGATGCATAACGTTATTACTAATGCTGTCAAAGGCGATCCCTATTCGATTGATACCTTAATGATTTTCATGGCCAATATGTCATGGAACTCCACGATGAACACCATGGAAGTTAGACAGCATCTCAATGCTAAAGATGAAAATGGACAGTTCAAGATTCCATTTCTTGTGATTTGTGATGCATTTCAATCGGAGATGGTGGCCTTTGCTGATCTCGTGCTTCCTGACACGACCTATCTTGAGCGCCACGATGCAATGAGTATGTTGGATCGCCCTATCTCTGAATTTGACGGGCCATGCGATTCAGTACGTATCCCAGTTTTGCCGCCGACCGGACAATGCAAACCTTTTCAAGATGTCTTAATTGAGCTTGCCTCCCGCTTAAAGTTCCCTGCGTTCACAACCGCGGATGGACAAAGAAAGTTCAAGGATTATCCCGACTTCATTACCAACTTCCAGACGGCACCCGATTCAGGTATTGGGTTCTTAATGGGTTGGCGCGGCAAGGATGGTGATAAAAGTATTCGTGGTGAACCGAATCCCAACCAATGGGAGCGGTACCAAGAAAATAATTGTGTTTTTCACTACAGCATGCCCCCCGAACATCAATACATGCGTAACTGGAACCAAGGCTATTTAGACTTTGCCAAAGCCAACGCCTTACGCCAAAAGAACGATCCGATTATTTTGGCGGTGTATTCAGATATCGTTCAACAGTTTCGACTGGCTGCCAAAGGCCAACGCCCCGGTCGCGTACCGCCGGATCACCTCAAAGAACGGATCATCCAATTTTTTGATCCGCTGCCCTTTTGGTATCCACCTTTGGAGGATGCGGTTACTAATTTAGACGAGTACTCCATCAACGCCATTACGCAACGGCCGATGGCGATGTATCACTCGTGGGACTCACAAAATGCCTGGTTACGACAAATCCACAGTCATAACTTCCTGTTTATTAATGCAGCTACGGCCATTGATCATGGTATTGAGGACGGCGCTTGGATTTGGGTGGAATCCCAATGGGGCAAAGTACGCTGCATGGCCCGTCATACCCAGGCTGTTGAAATGGGGACTGTTTGGACTTGGAATGCCATTGGTAAAGCAGAATCCGCATGGCATCTTGATCCTAATGCGGATGAGTCTAAGAAGGGCTTCCTGCTTAATCATTTAATTACCGAAGAGCTGCCCATGGGCACACGCGAGGGCAGCTTCCGTGTCAGCAATTCAGATCCGATTACTGGTCAAGCGGGATGGTACGATGTGCGCGTCAAGATATCCCCTGCTGGATCAAGTGAAAATTTAGACACTTGGCCAGCGGCACAAGCCAAAGAAGTTCCTGGCATGCTCAAACTATCATCGTACGAAATTAAGAAGCCGAATGAGTAAACAGTTAGCACTCGTAATTGATTTAAATGTGTGCGTGGGCTGCCATGCATGCGTTACCTCATGCAAAGAATGGAATACGCAGGGATCAGCTGGCCCGATGACCGATCAAGATCCTTACGGCGCTCATCCCAGCGGCACCTTTTTTAATCGGGTCCAAACGTATGAGGCTGGTGTATTTCCAAAAATGGAGACCGTGCATTTCCCGAAATCCTGTTTACATTGTGAGGATCCACCATGCGTGCCCGTTTGCCCAACCGGAGCTAGCTATAAGCGCAAAGAAGATGGCATTGTGCTGGTTGATTATGACAAGTGCATCGGTTGTAAGTATTGTGCTTGGGCTTGCCCGTATGGAGCTCGTGAGCTCGACGAGGACCGGCAGGTGATGACCAAATGCACCTTATGTGTCGATCGCATCTATAGCGAGACCCTACCAGAGTCAGAGCGTAAGCCAGCTTGCGTTTTAGCCTGTCCAACCAGCGCTCGGATCTTTGGTGATGTACATGATCCAGAGTCAGATGCCAGTAAGGTGATTGCCCAACGAGGCGGATACGGTTTAATGCCTGAATGGCAGACCCAACCAGCAAATCACTACTTGCCCCGTTCGATTACTGAAACCATTGCGGCTGTAAAGGCAGAAAACTAATGCATCCCGCTTTCTCACTCATCTTCTTTACCGGTATGGCCGGTATGGCTCAGGGTATGGTGATGAGTCTTCTCGTTTTGCATCTAGCAGGTGATCCATTACCCAGTCACTTCATGAACTACCTGGCTTTTCCAATCGTGCTATTGCTATTGGCTGGTGGATTGCTCGCCTCATTTTTTCATCTGGGACACCCAGAGCGTGCATGGCGCGCCATTTTGATGTGGAGAACTTCCTGGCTCTCGCGTGAGGTGTTAGTTTTGCCAAGTTTCATCGCCCTCACAGTTCTAGCCTATATTTACTCCTGGCAAATGGGTGCGATTCCCAATTGGCTGTGGTTGTTACTCGGTATTTTTGCAGTTCTTCTATGGGTGTGCACTGCCATGATTTACCAATGCATTCGGTTTATTCAAGAGTGGGCCCATCCGATGACCATGGTTAATTTCATTGCACTTGGGTTTGCTTCAGGATGGTTTTTGCTAATGACCCTATTTACCATTTGGTCAGCATGGCTCCCTGAACAAGCTATCGTCACCTCTCAAAACATTGCTGGTGTGACTGGTTTTACCGGATTCTTATTGTTGCTATCACTCACTCTGAAACTTTGGATCTGGAAACGAAATCGCAGCCTTAAGCCAAAATCAACCTTGCAGTCGGCGACCGGAATCCAGCAAGGCCCCGTTCGACAAATTTCAATGGGGATGATGGGTGGTAGTTTTAATACGCGTGAGTTCTTTCATCAGCAATCGAATTTCTTTGTTGCCAATGTTCGCAAGCTGGCATTTTTTGGGGCTTATCTGCTTCCTGTCACCCTACTGGTATTTGCGGCAAGTCAAGCTAGCTTAAATTTAATTATCGTAGCGTTTTTAGTGCATCTGCTTGGTCTAATTGCAGAGCGCTGGCTATTTTTTGCTGAATCCAACCACCCACAAAATCTGTATTACCAGCGTATTGCTTAAGTCCCTAGTTCGCTGAAGTACTCGTAATGCTGGGTATTTAGGGTTGAGACTCGCCACTCAATCGGCTCGTCTTGCATTCCAATCGCTAGACGACGAATCACAATTACGGGGTCACCAGCCTTTAAGTGAAGCCATTCAGCATCTTGTTTACTTGCTGCACCGGCTCGTAATCGCTCACTGGTTCGCGCAACCACTTGTCCATATTGGGCCTGATATAACTGATAAATACTGCCCTCACGATGCTGAAAAGCACTTCGAGTCAAGGTTGGAAATCGCTCTTTGCTAAGCGTAAGTCGATCGACAATGACGCATTGACCATCTAGTGAGAGGCGATTAATAATCCGCCATACTGGCGAACCCTCTTTTAGTTGAAGCTTTTTTGCTTCTTCGCTATTTGCGCTTGCACTTTGGAACGAGACTAATTCAACCGTTGGATATTTTTTGTGGTCAGCGTCATGCTTAATCACATGAAAGAAGTAATACAGCAAGCGCTGTTCGTCATGCTCGGCAATAAAGGTGCCCTTCCCTTGCCGTCGAATCACAATACCTTCTGAGACAAGCTCATCCACTGCTTTGCGGAGCGTGCCAATTGATACCTTCAGCTCTTTTGCCAACTCCTTTTCAGCAGGCAGGGCCTCGCCCATAAAGTAACGACCACGGACGATATCGCCCGTGATCTTCTGTTTTACTTCTTGATACGCAGTAATTGCTTTCATACCAATCCGGGCCAGTCAGACGTCTGAATGGCCCATGGGACAAATTAGGCCGATTCGTATAAGCGAGTGAGAACAAACTCGCGATGACCCAAAATCTCAGCAGCGGTTAGCTCGCCATTCGCAGTTCGCAAGAGGCAATCTAATAATTTCTCTCCGGCGGTATCCATGTTTTCCTCGCGGCGCAAGATTCCAGAAACATCGACGTCAATGTGCTCAGACATCGTACGCACTGTTTTTGGATTCGCGCATAGCTTAATCACTGGAAGAATGGGGTTACCAATCACATTGCCCTGTCCGGTTGGGAAAAAATGGGCTGCATACCCGGCGGCTGCACATAGGGTCACCATCTCAGCAGCCGCTGATGAGGAGTCCATAAAGTACAAACCTTTACCGGTCGGGGTTTCGGCTTTATCCAATACGCCATCAATCATGCACTTTTTACCAATCTTTTGAATATTACCTAGAGCTTTCTCTTCAATCGTCGTTAAACCACCGGCAATATTTCCTTTGGTTGGTTGTGAGTCAGAAAGGTCACTGGTTTTGTGACGCTCAATCACGTCCTGATAACGATCAAAGACTTGCTTGAACTTCGCTTTGATTTCAGGGGTACGGCAACGCGCTTCTACTAGATGCTCACCGCCGGTTAACTCAGTGGTTTCACCAAACACCAAAGTAGAGCCAATGTCATAGAGCTTATCGAAGGCATTGCCAACGGTCGGATTGGCACCGCAACCTGAGGTGGTGTCGGATTCACCGCATTTGGTAGAGACCCAGAGCTCAGACAAGGGTGCAGAGACACGCTGTAACTTCGATGCGTGCTTCATCATCTTGTAGGCAGCTTTACTTGCAGCAGCAATGGTCGCTGTATCACCATTGCCTTCAATCCAGAATCCTTCAACAGGCTTACCTGATTTCTTGATCCCCTCAACTACGGTATTGGTCCACTGTGGCTCAATTCCAATCACCACAACTGCAGCCACATTGGGATTGCAGCCAGTGCCGATCAGGGTACGGAAATGGAGTTCCAGATCAGCACCAAACTGCAAACGCCCATAAGGATGTGGGATTGCCATGGTGCCTTTGATATTGTTTGCTACCGCCTCACAGGCTGCATTCGACAAATCATCAAGGGGCAAAATAATTACGTGATTACGAATACCCATCCGTCCATTTTCACGACGATATCCCATAAAGGTCGCTTTTTTCAAATCAATCATTTGTTCTTTCTCTCAATCAAAAAATTAGTTAATCAGTTGGCTAATCGATTACCAGCGCTTTGTCTTAACGTTTTGAACGTGCAAATGTTCGCCCTTTTTAATTGGGGCGACTACTTTGCCAATATCAATTCCGTACTTGATCACGGTATCACCGACCTTTAAATCTTTTAATGAGATCTTGTGACCAATCGGAATATCGCTCTCGGATTTAATGTTCAGGGTGGTATCGCCGTCCATCACCCACCCTGTTAGGTCATTACCGGCTTTCACGCCCTCCACTACTACGACACCCACCACATCTCCGGGTTCATGTACGACAAAGTGAATCATGCTTTCTCTCCTTTAAAGATTGACTTATTAACTATTCCAACGGCTTTGAATGCCATTCTGAATCTCTTGCAATACTGCTTCATTGACCATAACCCCAGACTTCATTGCCTTTTGGCGTACGGCAAAGCGACGCTGTCCAGGTAATCGCACACCCATATCACTTGCAAAGGTGTTTAGTAAGTCAAGCATACGATTACGGTAGACACCCTTACCTGGCAGACCAGGATCAATCGTGATGATGAGCTGACCTAATCGTGGCTTATTACCCTTCATTGAAAAGAAGCTATCAGCTTCATACGAGTACTGACTTCCCGATAAACCAACTGCAAGTAGTTCGATGATGAGTGCCAATAACGCACCTTTATCACCACCGAGCGGAACCATTAAACCCTTAAGACCTTCATTCGGATCGGTGGTGGGCTGGCCGTCAGCAGTTAGAGCCCAGCCCAATGGAATTGACTCCCCTTTTTTGGATGCCACTAATAATTTGCCTCGCGCCACTGCAGAGAGTGACATATCAATGACCAAAGGATCCTTGCCCTGAACTGGAAAGGCAGCAGCCAGTGGATTGGTTCCGAAGACCGCTTTGGTGCCGCCAGCCATCGGCATTGCCGCAGGGGTATTACCGAGCAAAATCGAGATGTATCCAGCTCTAGCTGCGGCTTCTGTATAGTGACCCGCAACACCAAAATGATGGGTGTTCTTAATTGCCACCAAGCCAACGCCATAGCGATGTGCAAGATTCACTGAAAGATCTGTTGCGCACTTCAGCGCAGGAAATGCAAGACCATCTTGACCGTCAACCAATGCTGCCGCAGATTTATAGGGATGCGTCTTAATGACTGCTTGAGTATTAATTCGCTGATGTTTAGCATGCCCCGAATACTGTGCAACCCGTGCTAGGCCATGAGAGGCTAATCCATCAATCTCTGCTAAGGCTAAAAATAAGGCGGTATCTGCTGCTGCCTCATGTTTAACTCCAGCGGCACATAAGCCCTGATAAGCAAGTTGTACTAGCTCCTGAAATGAATGACTCACGTATTCTTCTCCAAAAATAGATTCACTTCTCGGGCAATCATGGTGCTCACACGATCATTGCTTTCTTCGGTGACGCCTGCTACATGTGGCGTCAGAATTAAATTCGGCACACCCATAAAATGACCCAGATCCTTTGCGGGCTCAAGCGCAAACACATCTAGCGCTGCTCCACCGAGCTTGCCGGATTTCAAAGACTGTGCGAGCGCTAGCTCATCCACAATGCCGCCACGAGCTGTATTAATTAGATAAGCACCTTCTTGAATCTGGTTGAGCAAATCCTGATTGAATAGGCCCTTAGTCTCAGGGAGTAATGGCAGATGCAGGCTAACAATTTGGCTGTTTGCAAGTACTTCCGATAGCGAGCGCATTACGACATCCCCACCCTTTATGGCAATAGAGGATTCTTTAATGATGGGATCGTAGGCAATGCAGCGCATTCCCAGCGCGAGTGCTTTTTCAGCAACGACACGACCAATACTCCCAAATCCGACGATGCCAATTGTTTTACCAGCAATTTCGTGGCATTTGGAGTAAGTCGGTCTGGGCCATTTTCCTGCGAGAGTTTCTAACGTGGCCTCGCGATACGAGCGCATGAGTGCCATCGCAGTACCAAGCACATACTCGGCTACCGACTCAGCATTCGCACCGGTGGCCGGAATCACCCGAACCCCTCGCTCAGCACAGGCATGTAAATCAATATTCTCTAGACCAACGCCCAAGCGACCAACCACCTTCAATTGCTTGGCCCCATCGACCAAGTCCTTGGATACTTTGCTTAGATTTCGGACAATCCAGGCATCGGCGCTGACCAAGGAATCAGCCATTTGCTTTGGGTCTTGATAGGCATCTGGCTGATAAATAACTGTATGCCGAGCCTTAAGGGTTTCTAGGGCTTGACTCGTAATGAATTCCGAGATGAAAATATTAGACATATCCATATCATATAGATGACTTAGATCTCTTGCAAGAGGCGGCCGATCGAATATGTGATTAAATGGATCAGAAGATAGATAACCAAGGAGATCAGTATGTATAAAACCGTACTTAGTCGTATGAAGTTTGCCTTGGGTCTTGTGGCGGCCAGTTCGATCGCGTTCACAAGCCCTTCGATTCAGGCGCAAAGCTGGCCTGATAAGCCTGTAAAGCTTGTGATTCCCTTTGCTGCTGGTGGTACCACCGATATTTTGGGTCGTTTGTTGGCCCAGCAATTAAGCACCGAGTGGAAACAAAACGTGATTGTGGAGAACAAAGGCGGTGCGGGAGGCAATATCGCTGCGGATTTAGTAGCTAAGTCCCCTGCCGATGGATACACCATCATGCTGGCTTCAGGCAGTATGTTGACCGTAAATCCCTACCTTTATAAGAAGTTGCCAATCGATTACGACAAGGATTTCAAGGTTGTAACCAATGTCGCAAGCGGCCCAATGCTTCTATCGGTGAACCCAAAGGTACCTGCGAAGAACGTTAAGGAATTAATTGCATTGGCTAAAACCAAGAACCTCAACTTTGGTTCTGCAGGTATTGGTAGCCAAGTGCATATGGCGGGTGAAAACTTTACCTATGCTGCTGGCATCAATGCCACCCACGTTCCTTACAAGGGTGAATCTGCAGCATTAAACGACTTGGTTGCTGGTCAAATTGATTTTATGGTGGGTAACTTAACTGCTGCGACTGGCTTTGCAAAATCGGGGCAGATTCGTCCTCTGGGCGTTACCAGTGCGAAACGCGTTCCACAATTACCAGACGTACCTACCATTGCAGAAACAATTCCTGGTTTTGAAAACACGGGTTGGTTTGGTTTAGTGGTTCCTTCTGGCACACCCAATGCGATTGTCGACAAAATTTATCGATCAACTCTAGAAGCCTTTAAGAACCCTGAGTTTAAGGCACGCGTTGAAGGTGCTGGCTTAACCCCGGTTCTTAATACACCACAAGAATTTGCAGCTCAGATTAAAAAAGAAGGTGCAAACTGGGAAAAGATTGTGAAGGCTCGCAATTTAAGTCAATAACAATAAAACCCTTCATATCTCTTAAGCCCAGTTGATCTGGGCTTTTTTTATGCCTCCACCAAAATGGTTTCACCTGGTTTGACCATGCTAAATATCACTGGTTTTTTATCGATCGTTAATTGATCGCCAACCATTTGCACAGCCGTATAGTAGGAAGTTTCCAGGTCGCCTTCTTCAGGGTAGTCCTCACGATAATGCGCCCCCCGAGAGTTCTCGCGAGCGATGGCAGCCCCTACAACTGTTTTGCTAACTAGCAATAGATTACGTAAATTCATCCAATCCTGCCATGTAAGATTAAATGCAGGGTTGGTATCACCCACACCCATGGTTTGCAACATTTGATCTAAGCGATCTAAGCGTTCCCGGGCCGCTTCTAAATCCTTGCGATTACGTAAGATACCCACCTGATCCCACATGCAATCAGCCAACTCATCGCGAATGAACTCAATATCCCCTTGGGCTTGTGTTAGTGGTTTGCGATGTATCGCAATACTTTGTTCGATCATTACGGGATCAAATTCCAAGAACTCTCGATCGGATACATAGCGCGCCATCGTATCGCCGGCAATCCCACCAAATACTGTGGAGTTTGCAACACCATTACCGCCCAATCGGTTCGCACCATGAACGCCACCGGTATCTTCACCAGCAGCAAATAGGCCAGGCAGATCCGTACTAGTGTCCGCGTGGAACACCACTCCACCCATCATGTAATGGGCGGTGGGAACAACTTCAACCAATCCTCCTGCCAAATCAAATCCCGAGTCGGCACAACGCTCGACCATTCCTTTGAACAATTTACGAACATTGTCGGGCCCCAGATGATGCATCTGAATATAAACCCCACCATTTGGGCTAACCCGCCCAGCGCGCATTTCGGAGTAAATCGAGCGCGAGACAATATCACGTGTGGCGCGCTCATTGCGTGGATCGTAGTTACCCATAAAGCGCTCTTGATTACCGTTTAGTAGGTAACCACCCGCTCCTCGTAAACCCTCCTCCAAAACCGTTCCGGTCATACGCGTATTGGGGCCAGCCAACATTCCAGTTGGATGAAACTGCACCATTTCCATATCGCGCAGCGTCAATCCTGCTCGAAGGGCCATGGCCAATCCATCACAGCTTTTATCACCCGATGGGGTATGGTATTTATACATCGTGGGGCCGCCACCGGTTCCCAATAAGACTGCCTTTGCACGCACCATCACAAATTGACCAGTGCGCATATTGAGCATTAATACTCCAGCAATTGCTTTACCGTCGGTGCTTTTAATTAATTCGATCGCACGATGTTCCTCTAAGCGATGAATTCCACGAGCCCAAACTTGCTCTGCTAAGCGATTAATGATTTCAATTCCAGTGAGATCGCCCTTATGAACCGTACGATCGAAGGTTTGTCCAGCAAATGCTTTTTGATGAATCGTGCCATCAGGGTTGCGATCAAAGAAACAGCCCAATTCATTCTCGAGCTCATGAATTCGTTCAACCGATTTAGTCACCAAGGTCCAAGCGAGCTCTTGATCAGATAGCCATTTGCCACCCTCGATGGTGTCCATAAAGTGGCGTTCAACCGAATCACCCTCGGCCAGCGCAACGTTATAGCCGCCTTGAACCATACGAGTGCAACCGCATTTGCCCAAAAGACCTTTTACTGCAATCGTAATATGCAAATTTGGGTTGGCTTGATGCGCATGCAAAGCTGCAAAGAGACCTGCCCCGCCGGAGCCTAGGACCAAGATATCAGTTTGAATGGTTTCAATCGATGGCATACCAACCTTCTCTTTCTTTAGACAATGCCTAAGCTTTTAAGTACCGCTTCTTTGTTACTTGCAACATCGGATTTCACCTCTTGATAGATGCTGCCCCCGTGGCTGTCCATCGCCACTAACAAAGGACCAAATTGATTAATTTTGAACTTCCAGAGTGATTCAGGGTTTAGGTCATCGAGATCCACGTCCTCAATTTGGTCAATCCAGGTAGTCTCAAGAGCCGCAGTACCACCAATAATGGCAAGATAGACGCCACCGAACTGCTCAAACGCTTTTGCGGATGATTCCCGTAAGCCACCTTTACCCACAATCATGCGAACCCCGTATTCCCGCATGAGAGGTTCTGTAAACCGCTCCATTCGATCCGATGTGGTTGTGCCAATGCAAATCGGCTCATAACCCGCTGGGAACTCAGAACTAATAGGCACTTTACGAACATTGGGTGCTGTATGAATCACAGCATGCCCCTGAAGATCAAATTTAGTTTTTCGTCCCCGATCAAATAAATGAATTTGCGTTGCATCGCGGATACCAAATAAGGTCTGTTGTAAGGTAACGGTGTCATTAATCCTCAACTTGCGGATATCACCCTCACTGACTGGTGTTGCTAGGTTGTAGTGCGCCATGATCTTCCTTAAAAGCCGTATTCAATACCGTGTGATCCAATCGATGCCCGCGCGCGTCGCGCCGAGTGGCATTGCATATTGACTGCAACAGGGTTCATGGTGATATGCGTAGCCGCCAATTCCACATGCACTGCAAACGCTGTACCATCACCACCAAGTCCCTGGGGACCAATTCCGAGTTGATTGACTGCGGTACTTAGCTCCTTCTCCAACTTGGCGCCTTCCGCATCACTGCAAATAGTGCCAAGCGGCCGAGTAGCAGCGCGCTTTGCAAGTGCCACGCATTGGTCGGATGTGCCGCCCACCCCAACACCAACAATGGTCGGTGGACAGGTCTTACCGCCAGCGTTGACAACGCTCTCAATGACAAATGCTTTAACTCCTAAGATTCCTTCTGCTGGAATCGCCATCTTCAGAAAGGAATTATTCTCCGAGCCACTACCCTTTGGAATCATTTCAATCTCAATCACGCCGGGCTTATCCATAAAATCAATATGAATTGCTGGCATGTCAATACCAGTGGAGGTGTGATTATTTTTTCGGGTGATGGGGTGCACAACGGATGAGCGTAAGGGGTATTCCGTTGTGGCCCGCTCACAGCCCTTTCGAATCGCCTGCTTCAGCTGGACTCCATCAAATTGAACATCTCGACCAATCCAAACGTTATAGATTGGCAATCCCGTATCTTGACAAAGCAGATTATCTTCACGTTCTGCCACGGCAATATTCGTGACCATCGTCCCCAGCACTACTTGCGCGCGAGCATCGCGCTCTTTCTGTTTGAGATCGTTAATTCCCTCTTTAATATCGTCAGGTAATAATTTCAGGGCCCGGATGTAAAGCTCTTTGCATGCATCTTCAACGTGTTGCAGGTTCAGTTCCATAAATGATTCGCCTTAGCGAGAAAGAATTAAAAACAAGGCTCCACTAATTAAGGAGCCAATTAAGGTCACCTGCACCCAGGCCTTACGAAGGCCTTTCCAGATTCCAAACTCGATCACCAATAAACGGGTGCCGCCAATTAGATGAAGGGCTAACAAAGTCACCAGTCCCCATTCACCAAACTTGACCATGGGATGGTCGGTAAACTGCAGATACCGTCCCAGTTCCGCTTCTCCGTACAGGGAGCGCGAGAGGAAAAAAAAGTGCAGTGGCAAAAAGCACGCTAGCAAGAGTCCAGAGACGCGATGCAGGTAATAGGCAAAGTAAGACCAATGCGCCTTGGTTCGAAAGTCGAGTCGACGCCCCGCCTTGCTCATGGCGCACCCCACACTACGCCAATAACAGCAGCCGTTCCCAAGATCAGGATGAATGCCGCAAGCAATATTGGGAGCGCTCTAATCAGAAATGCGCTTTGGATGTTCTCACGCAGAATATTCGCTAAGCCAATGGGCGCATGAACAAAGCAAGCCAGAACAAAGATCTCATAGAAAAGAGCAAAGGCAAGATTACCTCGCGTACGCGCCAAGATTTCTCCAGCAGTCAGGCCATCCTGTATTGCGTAGTAGATGATCACCAGATGAATTGCAACGCATAGTGTAAGTACCATGGCGCTGATCCGTTGGTAGTACCAAAGTTTGGCTTGAAGAATCGCGCCGCTAGTCATTACAGTTTGCCCCATTTGCTACCCCTAACTGCTGCACGACCAACCATCTTTTTCAATCCTGCAATACCAGCGGTTGGCTCAATCTGTTTAGGGCAGCGCTCTGAGCAGGTACCTTGCGTATGGCATGAATGACATCCTGCATCCCCAGCGACCGCACGCAAGCGATCCAGTTGCTGGGTATCGCGTTCATCGTTCACTAGGGTCCAGGCACGATTGAGGGCGGCTGGACCTAAATAACTATCACGTGCGGAGACCACCTCACACGAGGCGTAGCAAACCCCACAACCAATGCACTCAATACCAGCATTCGCCAATTGACGCTCCTCTGAATCTGGTTTGACTTGCGCAAAATCATCAAATCGGGTTTTATCACCTTTAAAGTAACCCACCGCCTTACTCATCTTGTCAAAGAACTCGCGCATATCGGTGGCCAGGTCTTTGATGATGGGTAGATTATCGAGAGGCGCAATCTCAAGCGTATTTTGATCTGCAATTTTGGCAACATGAGTACGGCAGGTCCAACGTGCTTTACCGTTGACGGTCATCGCACAGGAGCCGCACATTCCTACACGACATGCAAAACGATAGCTTAGAGTTGGGTCAATTTTGCGTTGGATGTAGGTAACTACGTCCAATACTGTTTGATTGGCGGCACGTGGCACGTCGTACTCTACGAACTCACCGTCATCGGTGCCCCGCCAGACTTTTACTTTGAGGATGCTTGGATTCATGTAAACATTATAGGGATAGACAATAAAAAATAAATCGAATAGTATTTTAATTGAGATAAAAAAATTATTTACTATTGAATCAATGACCAGCATCCGGGTACTTAAAAATTTCATCGCCATCACGCGTCACAACAGCGTGGCTGCTGCGGCCCGTGAAATTGGCTTGACCCCCGCTGCTGCAGGACAACAGCTTGCACAGCTCGAGGCCGAATTGGGTGTGACGCTATTTGATCGCAATAAACGCTCACTAATCCTCAATAATCAAGGCCGCGCTCTGATTGAGCCCATCCAAGATATTCTCTCCCGCTATGAATCCCTCGGAAGTCAGTTTCGTACAGGTCTCTCTGGCTCGCTCACAGTGGGCGCCTTGGTCTCAAGCCTGATGGGCCAGTTTGGTAAAACATTGGATCATTTGAAAGATGAGTATCCAGGCCTTGAATTAAAAATTAGTACCGGCCTATCGAGCGATTTTTTGCAACAAGTGATTGATGGCATGCTCGATGCAGCCATCGTTACTGAATCCCCTTACGCATTACCCAAAAGTGTTCGCTGGACCTTGCTGTATGAAGAGCCCATGATCTTGATATACCCCAAAGGCAAGGACCCTGCCAATCTCCCCTTCATTCGGTTTGAACCCAAAACCTGGACTGGGGAGCTAGTCGATCGCTTTATTCGGGTCAATGGTTTAGAGATACGCAACAGCATGGTGGTTAACTCGGTTGAGGCCATTATTGAATTAGTTCGCCAAGGCTTCGGCTATGCCGTAGTACCAAAATTAGCCAATGTTGAGTGGGATAAAGACAAACGAATTGTGATTGCAAATCCGCCCCGTAAAACGATTTATCGTCGGGTGGGCCTACTTGAACGAAAAAATCATGCCCGCACCAAAATCACCAAAGCGATTGAAGAACAATTTAGAACTGGGATTAATTCTAGTTCTTAGTCGAGATAACTGGCAAAGTGAACTACACGATCTAAATACAGAGGATACTCTGTGATGCCATGATCGCTCCCCTCAATTACGACATGGTTCGCATTGGGGTAAAAGTCAACCATCTCATGCCAGTCGAGTAACTCATCGCCTGTTGCCGCAACCAGTAAATAGCGCTCGGGATGGGTGATCGCTTCGACTTGCTGGGCACGCAACTGCTCCACATACTCGGCGCGCCAATCAAAAGGCTCATCACTGTCATAGGCAGTCAGTTGCCCAACATAAGGTGCCAATTCCCGAGCGGCTCGTACTGCTGGATTAAGCAACACAGCGCGCGCATTCGGGAATTGCTCGGCTAAATGAGTTGCATAGAAGCCACCAAGCGATGAGCCAATAAAACCAATCCGTTTGGGATTTACTGTTTCAATTTTTGCCTTGATCATCGCGATCGCCTCTGCGGGTGATGGGGGCAATTGAGGGCAATACCAGTCAATGGATTTGCCTTTTTCAACGAGGGATGCAATTGCATCCCTGGTCAGTTGTGCTTTGGAGGAGTTCGGTGAGGACCGAAATCCGTGCAAATAGACAATTAGCAGATCAGGATGATCGGGCATAGTGTCTTAGTTTGCTTTTTGTCCAATCTCAAAGTTGGCTAAGGTCTCGAGCGCCTTTACCATGGCTGAATGGTCCCAGGCCTTGCCACCGTGAGCTGCGCAGGAGTTAAATAACTCTTGGGCAGTCGCCGTATTGGGTAATGAAACGCCGAGTGCTTTGGCACTGCTAAGCGCCAAGTTCAAATCCTTTTGATGTAACTCAATCCGAAAGCCTGGATTAAAGGTGCGATTGACCATGCGCTCACCATGCACTTCCAAAATTTTCGAGCTTGCAAAGCCGCCCATCAAGGCTTGACGAACCTTAGCTGGATCAGCACCTGCTTTAGCAGCAAATAAGAGAGCCTCACCAACCGCCTCAATATTGAGAGCCACAATGATTTGATTAGCCACTTTTGCGGTTTGCCCTGCTCCATTACCACCCACTAGGTTAATGTTTTTACCCATGAGCTCAAAGAGCGGCTTGACTTGATTAAATACCGCTTCGTCTCCTCCAACCATAATCGAGAGCGTGGCGTTTTGTGCGCCTACTTGACCACCCGATACCGGGGCGTCGACATAGTTACACCCAAGATCGTTGAGCTTTTTAGCAAACTCTTTGGTCGCAATTGGTGAGATGGAACTCATATCCACCACAATCTTGCCTTTACTAATTCCGGATGCGATACCGTTCTCCCCAAACAGAACTTTTTCAACATCGGGTGTATCAGGAACCATTGTGAAGATGATGTCGGCATGCTGAGCCACTTCGGCAGGGGTCTTACAGGCAATCCCGCCGGCCTTGATGAGCTCCTCGGGTACTTGGCTACGGGTTGCTAAATAGACCGAATGACCACCCTTAATCAAATGACCAGCCATTGGTGAACCCATAATGCCTAATCCAACAAAACCCAATTTCTTTGCACTCATAGCAATCCCTTTGAAGAAAAATAACGAACTAAATTGATTTTAGGAGATCGACTTCAACCAACCCAAGCCGGCTTCCGTGGTGGTGGCTGGCTTATATTCGCAGCCGATCCAACCTTGATATCCCAATTGATCAATGAACTTGAACAAATAGGCGTAGTTAATTTCACCAGTCCCGGGCTCATTACGACCAGGGTTGTCTGCTAACTGCAGATGCGCAATACGACTGAGGTACTTCTTCATGGAATTGGCTAACTCCCCTTCCATGCGTTGGGCATGATAGATGTCGTATTGCAAGAAAGCGTTATCGGCACCCACCTCATCCAAGATTGCAATTCCTTGGGCGGTGGTAGACAAGAAGAAACCAGGGATATCAAATGTATTGATAGGTTCAATCAGCAATTTGAGCTGATGTTTTTTCAGTTCAGCCGCTGCGTACCGCAAATTACTAACAAATGTTGCGTGCAAGGTCTTGTGATCAACGCCGTCTGGAACTTTGCCGGCCAAGCAATTGAGCTGACCAACCCCGAGAGCCTTGGCATATTCAATCGCCTTAGCAACGCCAGACTTAAACTCCTCGACTCGATCGGGCAGGCACGCAATGCCACGTTCACCCGCCTCCCAATTACCAGCAGGCAAATTATGCAACACCAGTTTGAGTTGATTACGATCTAACGCTGCTTTAATCTCGCTCGCTGCAAACGGATATGGAAAGAGGAACTCGACTGCCTGAAAACCACAAGCGGCTGCACGATCAAAGCGCTCCATAAAGGGCACTTCATTAAACAACATGGTTAGATTTGCAGCAAACTTTGGCATTCCAGTTCCTCTATGTGAGTTTAAAAAAGATTTATTCTAAAAGACCGGCCGTTACCAAACCTTCAGTACCGGCTGGGTGACGGCAATCAATGTCCTCAAACTCGTTGACATTATTGATCTCGGTACCCATGGCGATATTGGTGACCTTCTCCAAAATGATTTCAACAACTACGGGGACTCGATACTCTTTGGCCATCTTCTGGGCCTCAATCAAAGCCTCCTGAATCTTGCCTGGATGGGTAACGCGCAAGGTTTTACAACCTAAGCCTTCAACCACCTTACCGTGATCAACGCCATAGCCCTTCAGGTTGTCATCGTGTACGTTGATATTGTCAAACGCGAGCTGTACACAGTAATCCATATCGAAGCCACGCTGCGCCTGACGGATGAGGCCAAGGTAGCTGTTGTTCACGAGAACCATGACGAGTGGCAACTTAAACTGAGCACCAACGGCCAATTCCTCAATCAAGAACTGGAAGTCATAATCACCTGCAAGACCAACGACGGTGCGAGTTGGGTCAGCAGCCAACACACCAAGTGCAGCTGGCACAGTCCAACCTAAGGGGCCTGCTTGACCGCAATTAATCCATTGACGTGCGCCATAGACATGCAAGAACTGGCCGCCAGCGATTTGTGAAAGACCAATGGTTGATACATAAACCGTATCGCGTTTAAACGCTTGGTTCATCTCTTGATAAACACGCTGAGGCTTGATGGGCACATTATCAAAGTTTGTTTTGCGTAACATGAGGCGCTTACGCTCTTGGCAACGCGAGACCCAATCGCTGTAATTTTTGAGCTTGCCTTTCGCCTTCCACTCTTTGGCTACTTCAACGAAGAGTTCGAGGGCAGCCTTCGCATCAGACACAATGCCGTAGTCAGGATTAAATACGCGACCAATCTGAGTTGGTTCAATATCGACGTGTACAAACTTACGGCCTTTGGTGTAGACCTCTAACGAACCAGTATGGCGATTGGCCCAACGATTACCGATTCCTAATACAAAGTCGCTGGCCAACATCGTGGCATTGCCATAACGATGCGAGGTTTGTAAACCCACCATGCCAGCCATCAAGGGATGATCATCTGGAATTGCACCCCAACCCATTAATGTTGGGATCACAGGAACACCAGTAATCTCGGCAAACTCCACTAAAAGATC
Source organism: Polynucleobacter sp. HIN11 (assembly GCF_030297675.1). Taxonomy (NCBI): domain Bacteria; kingdom Pseudomonadati; phylum Pseudomonadota; class Betaproteobacteria; order Burkholderiales; family Burkholderiaceae; genus Polynucleobacter; species Polynucleobacter sp. HIN11. Next base: position 831,569 of record NZ_AP028142.1, on the reverse strand, counting down.
TGCGGCATCTGCATTAATGATTCCGCCGCCCGCCACGATCAATGGCTTCTCGGCTGACATCAACATCTCCATGGCCTTCTCAATTTGCTTCTTATTGGCAAATGGTTTGTAAACCGGCAATGGCTCGTAGGTATCGATATCAAACTCGATCTCGGCTAACTGCACATCGATGGGCAAATCAATCAGTACAGGGCCAGGACGTCCTGAGCGCATTACATGAAAGGCTTGCTGAAATACGCGAGGTACCAAACCAGGCTCACGCACGGTTACGGCCATTTTGGTCACTGGCTTGGCAATACTCTCGATATCAACCGCCTGGAAATCTTCTTTATAGAGACGGGCACGTGGTGCTTGGCCTGTAATACAAAGGATTGGAATTGAATCTGCGCTTGCTGAATACAAGCCAGTAATCATGTCCGTTCCAGCGGGGCCGGAGGTACCGATACAAACACCGATATTGCCAGCCTTGGCACGGGTGTAGCCCTCAGCCATGTGAGATGCGCCCTCGACGTGACGTGCCAGAATATGGGTGATGGATTGACGCTCGCGTAATTGTGCGTACAGGGGATTAATCGCGGCACCAGGAACGCCAAACGCGGTGGTGATGCCCTCTTTTTCCATTACCAAAACAGCTGCCATTGCGGCTTTCATGAGTGCCATTGTTGCCTCCTTTTGAATAAGATGAATGAATCATCCTTAAATTGAGGTATTCTGAGAAGTGTGATACCTTAATATCATCTATTCTATTTTGGAATATATTAGTTTTAATTCATTTAAATCAATAATTTATGGATCGAATTCAAGGCATTTCCTTATTCATACGAGTGGTCGAAACGGGATCATTTAGCAAAGCGGCGAGCAGTTTGGGAATAACTCAACCCACCGCCACCAAGCATGTCGCCGCCCTTGAAAAGCGCCTGGGATCCCTTCTGCTCCATCGCAGTACCCGCGGGGTAACGCCCACCGAAATCGGCAAGATCTATTATGAGAAGTGCAAAACAATTATTCATGAAGTTGAGGATGCCGAGAATCTAGCCGGCCTCTTACAAACCGAAGTACAAGGCAAACTCAATATCAGTAGCTCGGTCGCCTTCGGTCGTCGTGTACTGACTCCGCTGGTCCTAGAGTTCATGAGGGATCATCCACAGTTACAGGTAAGCCTCAACTTAGATGACCGCTACATTAATTTGGTTGAGGAAGGTGTTGATCTAGCGATTCGGATGGGGCGTCTATCCGATTCTAGTTTGGGTGCACGCTTTTTGGGTCTCAATCCCTGGGTCCTAGTCGCTACCCCTGAATACCTCTTGCAAGCTGGCACGCCCTCCATACCCAGTGATTTAAGTCGTCATACCGCACTGATCTACAGCTCCGTTCAAGGAGACCATCGTTGGCAATTTACTGGTCGTGACGGCTCCAATAAATCCATTCAGGTGCAAGGACCCCTCTACTCCAATAATCTCTCAGCACTTCTATCTGCAACCAGGCAACATCTCGGAATTGCGGCCCTTCCCTGGTATATAGCCTATACCTCCGTTCAAAGCCGACACCTTAAGCCCTTGTTAGAAGATTGGACCATGCCCGCTCAAGAGATCCATGCGGTCTATAGCTCACCACGACTGCTAACGAGTAAAGTTAGTAAATTAATCGATTGGCTCGCAGGTCAATTTAAGGGAAACTGGTGGGCCAGAGAAATCGGGTCATAATCATTTGGTATTCAATCAACTATTGCTCAAAATCATGAACTCATCGTTATACATCTCAAAAAATCTTGCAATCCTCGCTATAGGCATTGGCCTCTCTTCTACTGTCTTTGCCCAAAACAAGCCGGCAATGGTTGACCCCAATAAGGCTCCGATCGCGGCTGCTGGGATTGATGAGGTCTATCAATTAGTCGATGCAGTAGTAACAAAGGTCGATAGCAAAACGCGCACAGTTACCCTAAAAGATAAAGACGGCACAGTGACCAATTTTGTTGCAGGGCCTGAGATCAAGAACTTCCCCCAAATTAAAGTGGGTGATCGTCTTACCGTCACGCATGAGTTAGCAGTTGTAATTGAATTGGCTAAGGTCAACAACCAGGGTATTCGCAGCGAAGTACAAACCACCAGCCAAACCTCTGCTCCACTTGGCAGCAAGCCCGCTTCAGTCATTTCTAATACCACCACGATTATTGCCACCGTGATTGGTATTGATCGCCAGAAGATGACCATCTCGGTTAAGGGTCCCAAAGGTAAGCCCGATACCTACCGCATCAAGAATGCGGCCCTACTTAAGGATATTGCCGTCAACGACGAGGTCAAGATTGTTTTATACGATGCAATGGCTGCATCCTTTACGGCTCCTACTGCTGCTACCCAGAAAAAATAAGAACGTCTAATTAAAATAAAGCAATTATTAAGGAGCAATCATGGCAGAACGGCTTGGTGCGCATTCATTGGTGGATGCCTTTAAGGCACAGGGTGTGAATTCAATATTTACCCTTTCTGGTAATCACATCATGCCCATTTTTGATGCGGTGATTGATCACCCGATTAAATTAATTCATACGCGTCATGAAGCGGCAACCGTTCATATGGCCGATGCATATGCTCGCTTGAGTGGCAAAGTGGGCATTGCAATGGTCACAGGTGGGCCAGGCCATGCCAATGCTGTATCTGCCCTATACACAGCCGCGATGGCCGAAGCTCCTGTCGTGCTTTTATCTGGACATGCTCCTCTAAATCAATTAGGCAAAGGCGCCTTCCAAGAAATGTCCCAAGCTGATATTGCCGCGCCTTTATGCAAAGCATCGTGGACCTGTGCGGGCCCCCAATATTTAGCAGCCGATTTTGAGTTAGCCTGTGCAATTGCTCAATCGGGTCGACCAGGCCCCGTTCATTTAAGCCTGCCATCCGATGCGCTTGAGAATCCATTAACAGCTGCATCTGCAACACCGAGTCCTAGTGCGCCCAAACTTGCATCAAACCCTCCCTTAAGTTCGGAGAATGCACAGTTGATCGTAAAGCAGTTACGTGCTGCGCAAAAGCCGGTGGTTTTAGTGGGTCCGCGTGGTTGCTACCAATACGCTAAGGAACTTCACCAATTAAGCGAAGCGCTTGGCGTGCCAGTGATTGCCACAGAAAGTCCTCGTGGCGTAGGCGATCCCAGTTTAGGCGCCTTTGCTGAGGTGCTAGCACAAAGTGATTGTGTCTTATTGCTTGAGAAACGACTGGACTTCACGCTCAAGTTTGGTAACTCACCAACTTTCAAAGCCGATGCGCGCTTTATGCAAATTGACTCAGAGGCGGCTGAACTGCAGCGCTCTCAGAATGCACTCGGCTCGCGGTTGGAGTTGGCAGTACAAGCTGATTTACTTCCATCTATTGAGACCTTATTGCAAACTGCTAAGAGTGATCAAGCTAAATCTCAAGATACTAGTTGGTTGCCATGGGTCAAGGAGGCAATCGCTTATCGCCCCAATACTTGGTCAACCGCTACATCTAAGACACCCAAGCATGCGCACCCAGGCAGAGCAATGCTTGCCTTACAAGCCATCCTCGACTCCCATCCAGATTCAGTACTGGTAGCAGATGGTGGTGAAATTGGCCAATGGGCACAGGCTTGCCTGCATGCACCCAACCGAGTGATTAATGGTGTTGCTGGTTCGATAGGTGCAGCACTGCCCTTTGCGACTGCAGCTGCGTACACTAAGCCAGGCGTGCCAGTTGTTGCTGTGATGGGAGATGGCACCTTTGGCTTTCATTCGTCCGAGCTCGATACTGCCGTTCGCTATCAACTGCCATTCATTGGGGTCGTGGGCAATGATGCCTGCTGGAATGCCGAGTATCAGATTCAGATACGGGAATATGGTCAAGAAAGGGCGAAGGGATGTGAGCTTTTACCTTCCCGCTATGATCAGGTTGCAGAGGCGTTTGGTGGTGCTGGAGAGTTAGTGACTGATGCGGTTGATGTCTTACCTGCTGCGCAGCGCTTACAGGCCAAAGGCTTACCAGCGATCTTGAACATCTTGATCGAGGGCTTACCTGCCCCCAATCTCAAGCGCAGTTAGTTAGGGTCATCCGCTGTTACGTATCAGGCGTTTAACGACCATGCACCTGATGTATCGCCCGCGTTTTATTCAAGCAGTTGTTGGTATTTTGGTAGCAAGCTGCCTCTTGGTGGCGTGCGCCAATACTAGCCGTCCTGGGGTTGTAGGCGTGCAACGCTCGCAGTTCATGATGATCTCCGCAGCGCAAATTGATCGGATGTCGGCGATTAGTTTTGAGCAGCAGGCGAAGGCGGCGCAGAAGAAAAAAATCCTCATTACCAGTGGCCCAGAATATGAGCGCCTCAAGACCATCGCCAATCGACTGATTCCACAGACCGCGGTATTTCGGGACGATACCCGCAATTGGAACTGGGGTCTACAGTTGATTGATTCCCCTATTGTGAATGCCACCTGTGCACCTGGTGGTCGGATTACTTTTTATACCGGGATCATTAATAAACTTAACCTCAATGATGATGAAATTGCAGCCATCATGGGTCATGAGATTGCTCATGCCGTACGAGAACATGGACGGGAGCAAGTTTCCCAGGCATTAGCCCAAAACATTATTAGTAATGTTGCGCTTGCTGCTGCTGGGGCGGGCTCGGCACAATCGATTGATGCAGCCAATCAAATCATGCAATACGTGATGGTACTTCCTAACTCTCGCCAGAATGAGCGCGAAGCTGATGCGATTGGCTTAGAGCTTGCGGCGCGTGGTGGCTATGATCCTCGCGCTGCGATAACGCTGTGGCAAAAGATGAGTAAAGAAAGTCAGGGCAAGAACCCACCTGAGTTTTTATCGACCCACCCCTCCAATGAGAATCGTATTAAAGAGCTTTCTGCATTGATACCGAAGGTCATGCCCTTATACGAGGCGGCAAAGCGAGAGAATGTGACCAAATAAAAACGGCCCCAGATTTTGGGGCCGTAGTTTTTAAGATATTTTGTTTATTTCTTAAGGTTCAGTTGTGTTCCAAGTTTGCTATAGAGCTCAAATTGCTCTCGGGCAAATTTCTCGGTATCTTGGGGTGACCGAATCGCTGGGATTGCACCAACGGTATCGTTTCCACGTAACCAAGCTGGGTCTTTGGCGACTTCCTTCAAAACAGCTTGCCATTTGTTCACAACCTCAGCAGGTAATCCTGGGGGCCCATACAAACCACTCCATCCCATGACTTGCTCTAGGTTGCCGATGCCCATTTCTTTGGCAGTTGGCACATCTGGGAAGTCCTTTAGGCGATTAGGGGTTGATGTAACCAGTGCGCGCATGGCACCGCCCTTAATTTGACCAACCATAGTGGTGAGATTGTTGCAGATGAATTGCACTTGACCACCTAATAATGCGGTAGTTGCCTCGCCGCCTCCTTTATACGGGATCATCATGGCAGCAGTAGATGGCAATCCAAGCTGACTGAGCATGACTTCCACTGCTAAATGTTGTGTTGTTCCAGGGCCAGCAGTTGCGTAATTGAGCTTACCGGGATTAGCGCGGATCGCATCAATTAAATCTTTCATGGTCTTATAGGGTGCGTCATTTTTGACCACACACACCACTGGATTGAAATCCAACAAGGAAATCATTGTGAAATCATTCCACTTATAAGGCGCCTTACTATCGAGAGCTGGCACAATGGCTTGCGAACCACCGCGCGACACCAATAAGGTATATCCATCGGGTGGCGCAGCGCTCACCTTTTGTGAGCCGATTGTGCCAGAGGCACCAACCACGTTCTGTACCACGATGGGCTGCCCAATCAATTTGCTTGCAACAGCGGCTAAATTGCGGCCTGAGAAATCACTATCACCCCCAGCTGCGTATGGGGCAATTAAGGTAATGGGTTTATTGGGATAGTTTTGCGCGATTGCTGGGCTGATACCAAGCGCACTTGCAACTAATCCCGCAAGAATCGATTTGCCGATTAGGCGTTTACTAGACTTCAACATAGTAGGTCTCCTCCACAATGGGATGTTTTTATAGGCACAACAACCCATACTACAAGTCGATTTTTGGGAAACCAATCAGGGTTAAAACTAGGTTTTTACTCTTTTAGGGGCTAAATACTCAATTCCACTGAGAGTTTGGTGCCCGGCACAATAATGCCGCCCCGATCCCCAGGGGTCGTATTGCCCCAACGAGATGCAAAGTAATCGGGCAAAGGTCGTCCAGATGGCGGGGCAATCCAGAGTCTTAGCAAATGACGATGACGCTCAGGTTCAGGCCAGTTCTCAAAATCATTTCTGGAATGCAGAATTTGATGATTATGCAAAAGCTGAATATCGCCAGGTTCAAATGCCATCTGCAGAGCAAATCCGGGCTCTTGCAAGATTGCATCGATCAAGTCCATGACCTCCACTTGTTCTTTGGTGAGGCGTGGCGCATTGGGAAAGCGTCGTTGCGCCTCTTCAATGTAATGGCGTAGATAAACGCACGATAGTTCACCGTGATACCAGTTAAAGATGGGGATCTCAAACCAAGGGTCACGTCCTTCGGGAACTTCGCCACGGCGATCGGTGGGATACGGAGTAAACATCGCAGGAATGAGATCGGGGCGGCGCCTCACAAGTTCGTTGTAAACAGCCATTGAGCTGGCGATGAAGGACTCACCACCCTGCTTTGCCTTTTGTAGACACAAGAGGCCCACAATGTCCGCGGAGTCAGTGTGGTAGTCCAGCTTCTTGTTGGTTTGGTAAAAACGCGCACCCGCCTCCACTTTGGCGCCTTGATCGCGCACATGACCCAAGAGATGTCCTTTGCCATTGGAGCTGCGCAAACTCCCCATGTGACGACCGATCCCCATGTAAATGGTGGCGGCTTTCTCAATCGACCAGTTTGCAATTGGCAACCCTCGTAGCATCACAAAGCCACGGCCATGCAAGAGCTCTTGCAGCTGCCCCTGAATAAATGGCTCTAGATTGTGAAGAGGAAAACTCGCGGGTGTGATGTTCTCAAGAGCAAGTCCGGTGCTAGCAAAGTGCTCCGCAGCGCGCTCGAGTTCGGCGACTTGTTCGGGAGTCCAGTGCACGATCCAATCCGATTTTTGAGCAAGGTCGGCGCCTCGCCATGCGCACGGTCCATCAATCGATTTGGGGATACTACCCACGGCATTAACTGCTTGACTTGTTCTCATCGTACGCCCCCGTTCGGATCTTTGCTTGGTAATCACTTCCTTATGAACTGAAATTAGTCTATTACAAAAATAGCCCAAATTTAAGCAAAAATAGAGCAAATCAGATCAATTAGTTTGGATGTGAATACTCTTTATATCTAAATTGAGTAGATGACTCTACATGACTTCGGGCTAATACTAATTTAGCGCTTGGGGTCGTCTTGTTTGGATTTGCGCAAAATTGACTGCAATAGAGGTGCAGGTTTGGCGTTTGATTTTGACTTTGTTTGCTTGTTTTGCAAATCAGCCTTGCTGGCATTTTTCAGGCGCAGCGCGATCTGAAGACCTTGGCGTTTTGCTAAATCGGTTTTCTTGAGGGTCATGATGAAAAAACCCGCCTAGTTCACACTAGACGGGTCTTCAATACGATATAAATTACTTCTTGGGAGCAGTTACTTCAATCGCAATGATTTCGGTAACAGTTGCTTCAACTTGTGTACCCACTTTAACGCCCTTGAGTACTTTTGGATCCTTCACTTTTAGATCCAATGTACGGGTAGCACCACGCAGAGTGATAGTACCTTTCTTTTCATCTACAGCGGTTACGTCAGCAACTACAGTGACTTGACGCTCGATCGCAGCAGCAGGCTTATCACCCAACTTTGCACGCGCTGCCTTTTCGGTTTCAACACGCTCACGGATTTCAACTTTGCTTGGCTTTTTAATGTCAGCCACGAGGATCTCAACATGAGTGAGCGTAACAATATCGCCCACTTTTATTTGATTAAAGTTTCTGACCTCATCACCCAACACGGTTTTGTACTCATTACCATTTGGGCCAACAATCACCACTTCACGGGTTTTTGGATCTACTGATTTGAATTTGCCTTGGAACTGAACACCTTCAGCTACTTTTAAGACGCCTGGAGCAGTTTCAACAGCAACCACTGCCTGTGGTTTATTTTGGGCCATGATAGCGGATGTGCCCATCATTAATACGGCTGCGCTTACAAGTGCAATTTTCTTCATGAAATTCCTCTATGGTTAATTAACAAAAATACCTCAAACGAGAATATTGTTGTAATGATAGTGGTTTTCATGACCAGGAAATGAAAAAACCACCCGAAGGTGGCTTTTGGAAATTGGCGGAGCGGACGGGACTCGAACCCGCGACCCTCGGCGTGACAGGCCGATATTCTAACCAACTGAACTACCGCTCCAGATACTGCATCATGCGCGTCACTGCATGACTGGCGTCCCCAGGGGGATTCGAACCCCCGTACTCACCGTGAAAGGGTGATGTCCTAGGCCTCTAGACGATGGGGACCTTGGACTACTTGTTTTGTTGGTGGAGATAAGCGGGATCGAACCGCTGACCTCTTGCATGCCATGCAAGCGCTCTCCCAGCTGAGCTATACCCCCTTATATTGGTGCACTTTCAAAACAATCCAAGATTTTAGCCTATTTTTGAGAGACGCTCGACAACTTCGTCCTTACCCATCACCGCAATCACCGCATCAAGCGCTGGCGTTTGGGTGGTGGCAAATAGCGCATACCGGATTGGCATTGCCAAGGCGGGCATCTTGAGTTGAAACTGAGTGAGCGTCGCTTTCAGCTGAGTGGCGACCTCTTCCTTAGTTTTGGGATTTGATGCTATTAGTCGCTCTCTAAAATCAGTAATGGCTGGGATCACAGCATTTGGAATATTTTGTGAAATTTGCTCATTACTGAGATTGGGTAGGCCCTGATAGAAAAGCTTGGCACCTTCGACGATCTCTAACAAAGTGTTCGCACGATCTTTAAGTAAGTTAACCACGGACTCAAAATCAGGGCCTTGCGAGAGATCAATTCCCTGCTGATGGATAAACGGCATGCACAACTGCGCAAGTCGTTTTGCATCGCCCTGCTGAATATAGTGGTGATTGAGCCAGAGTAGTTTCTCGGGATTATGTTGTGCGGGTGAGCGACCCAAGTGCTCCAAATCAAACCATTTCACAAACTGCTCTTGCGTAAAGATTTCAGCGTCGCCGTGCGACCAGCCTAAGCGCGCGAGATAGTTTAGGACCGCTTCAGGTAGATAGCCCATTTTTTGATAGTCGCGCACACTCAGAGCACCATTGCGCTTACTCATCTTCTCGCCACTCTCATCCAAGACCGTTGGTAGGTGCGCGTAGACCGGCGGCGTACCACCAAGCGCTTTCATAATATTGATTTGCCGTGGGGTATTGTTCACATGATCATCGCCCCGAATCACATGGGTAATTTGCATGTCGAGATCATCCACTACCACACAGAAGTTATAGGTGGGAGTGCCATCGGGACGGGCGATGATGAGATCATCTAACTCATCGTTACTAATTTCAATCATCCCCTTAACGGCATCTTTCCAAATGACTGAGCCGCCAATTGGGTTTTTAAAACGAATTACGGGTAAAGCATCTTTGGGAGGTTCTGGCAATGTCTTGCCAGGTTCGGGACGCCAAAAGCCGTTGTAGCGAGGCTTCTCTTTATTAGCCATTTGCTGGTCACGCAAACGATTGAGCTCATCTTCGCTCATATAACAATAGTATGCCGAGCCATCCGCTAGCATTTGCTTGAGAACTTCACGATAGCGGTCCATGCGTTGCATTTGATAGATGGGACCCTCATCGGGATCTAAGCCCAGCCAATGCATTCCTTCTAAGATCACCTCAACGGCCTCGAGGGAGGAGCGCTCTTGATCAGTATCTTCAATCCGCAAGATGAAGTCCCCACCCTTACTTCTCGCAAAGGCCCAGGGGTACAAGGCACTACGCAGATTACCTAAATGAATAAAGCCGGTTGGGCTTGGGGCAAAACGAGTTCGAATACGCATGGGCAGTATTATCTCAGGTCAGAACTGCTTAGGATATTTTTCGGATGAATCAGCTTTTGGTCTTTGTGTGTGACGGCGCCCCCGTGCGGGGTGAGTTTGTCTCGATTGGTAGTGCGTGGCAGAACATCTTGGCCCTGCGCAATGACCCACCGGCGGTGCAAAAGGTGATGGGCGAGTTTATTGCAGCAGCCACGCTCTTAACGGCTAGCATCAAGCTCGATGGCACTTTAATTATTCAAGCCCAGAGTAAGGGGCCAATTCAGCTCTTGGTGGTTGAATGCACATCCCAACTTGAGATTCGGGCGAGTGTCACCCTCAATCCGGATTTTGGTCAAATTCCTGATAATGCCACTCTCGCTGAATTACTTGATGCAGAGGGCTCAGGGCGCTTAGCCATCACCCTCGATCCGATCGATCGCAAGCCATCCCAAACACCCTATCAAGGAATCGTGGCATTAAAACGACCATCCTCCACCCACCCCGGTTTGGACGAGCCGATTGAAACGGTCGCAGAGGCCATCATGCAATATATGCAACGCTCCGAACAAATTGATACCCGTATCTGGCTCGCCTCAAGTTCAAAATCCTTGGGCGGTTTTTTATTGCAACGCATGCCCGATGCCGGTGGCGCCTCTCAATATGACCCCAAGATGATGTCCGAGGGTTGGGAGCGCATTCAGATGCTAGGAAGCACCATTACCAATGAAGAGCTCTTAGAAGTTGCGCCTGAGACCTTATTGCGTCGCTTATTTCTCGAGGAATCGGAGCGCTTTGGTGTGCGCAGCTTTCCAATACGCCTCGTTCGCTTTGCCTGCCGCTGCTCACGTGAGCGAGTTGCCGATGTGATTCGGATGTTAGGTCAAGAAGAGGTCGATAGCATTTTGGCCGAACTCGGTGCGGTAGAGACTCGCTGCGACTTCTGTGGCATGCAATATCGTTTTGATGCGGTTGATTGCAAACAAGCGTTCGCCAGCGCGACGCTCAGCGACGCTGTGCGACCGGCCTCCAAGGGGCATTAACTATTGCTTGGGTGTTGCGGGTACTGGAGCGGCATTAGGGCTTGAGGGCACGCCGTCTTTTGGTACGATCTGCACAAAATATTCGCCCTCTTTGAGCATCCCATGCTCTGATCGGGCCCGTTCTTCAATTGCACGTGTGCCCTCTTTTAAATCCTTTACATCGCCAGCCAGTTTATTGTTCCGAATTTCTAAGGCTTTATTTTTCTGGATTTGCGCATCGAGCTGACGCTCTAGCTCATAGGCCTTGAGCCATCCGCCCTGACCAAACCAGAGCGGATACTGAATCACGATCAGCAACCCCAACATCGAGTAGATAATCAGGCGCATTACGCAAGCAGGCTTACTTTAAATTGTGCAGGTTGTAGAACGCAGCCTTACCGGGATAGCTCGCCACATCACCCAGATCCTCTTCAATACGCAGGAGCTGGTTGTACTTCGCGATCCGATCAGAGCGAGACAGGGAACCGGTTTTAATTTGACCAGCATTGGTACCCACTGCAATATCCGCAATGGTGCTATCTTCGGTCTCACCAGAGCGATGAGAGATCACTGCAGTGTAATTGGCGCGTTTAGCCATCTCGATCGCCGCAAAGGTCTCAGTGAGTGTGCCAATTTGGTTGATCTTGATCAGAATCGAGTTCGCAATGCCTTTGTCGATCCCCTCTTTGAGAATGCGAGTGTTGGTGACAAATAGATCGTCCCCAACCAACTGGATAGTTTGACCAAGCTTTTGAGTTAAGGTCGCCCAGCCATCCCAATCACTCTCATGCATCCCGTCTTCAATTGATACGATCGGGAACTGATTGGCTAAATTGCCGAGGTAATCCGCAAACTCGGTGGAACTCAGTTGCAAACCCTCGCCTAATAAATGGTACTTGCCATCTTTATAGAACTCACTCGCCGCACAATCTAAGGCCAGCAACACATCATCACCGGCGTGATAGCCCGCTTTCTCAATCGCACTCAGAATGGTTTCTAGGCACTCTTGATTGCTCTTGAAGTTGGGCGCAAAGCCACCTTCATCACCCACCGAGGTTGGCATATTTTTATCGTGCAATATTTTTTTGAGGGCATGAAAGACCTCGGCACCACAGCGCAACGCCTCCCGAAAACTATCCACACCCACTGGCATGATCATGAACTCTTGAATATCCAAGCTATTGTTAGCGTGGGCACCGCCATTGACGATGTTCATCATCGGTACTGGCAATTGCATGGCGCCCGAGCCACCAAAATAGCGATAGAGTGGCAAGCCGGCCTCTTCTGCAGCGGCGCGTGCTACGGCCATCGATACCGCTAAGGTAGCGTTTGCGCCAAGACCGGCTTTATTGTGGGTGCCGTCAAGATCATTCAAGGTGCGATCCAGAAATGCTTGCTCACTCGCATCTAGACCTAATACCGTTTCAGCAATTTTGGTATTGATGTTCTCAACGGCTTTTAGTACGCCTTTGCCAAGATAACGAGAGGCATCACCATCACGCAACTCGATCGCCTCGCGCGAGCCAGTCGATGCACCCGATGGAACCGCAGCGCGGGCCATGACACCCGATTCCAACAGAACGTCGCACTCGACGGTGGGATTACCACGCGAGTCCAGGATCTCACGACCAATAATGTCAACAATTGCACTCATGCTCTCTCCTAAATATCTGTTCGGTGATGAAGGTCGATGATTGACTAAGGGTCAACCCACAAATCGGTCTTCTAAATACATATTGGCTTGTTTCACAACACGATCCAACTGTTGCAGCGTTGCTAATAGCTCTTTTAAGTGATTGAGCGGCACTGCATTGGGGCCATCCGATAAAGCCTTAGCTGGATCCGGATGGGTTTCCATGAAGAGACCGCTGATGCCGACTGCTACCGCTGCGCGCGCTAGCACCGGCACAAACTCACGCTGCCCACCACTACTGCTGCCTTGACCACCGGGCAATTGCACAGAATGGGTTGCATCAAACACAACGGGGGCTTGCGTCGCGCGCATGATGGCGAGGCTACGCATATCCGAGACTAAGTTGTTATAGCCAAAGCTGGCACCACGTTCGCACACCATAAACTGATCGGGTAGGTTTTTCTCACGCGCAGCAGCCCGCGCTTTATCGACTACATTACCCATCTCATACGGGGATAAGAATTGCCCCTTCTTAATATTGACTGGTTTGCCACTTTGAGCAACAGCAGCAATGAAGTCTGTCTGGCGACAGAGAAACGCTGGGGTTTGCAAGACATCAACTACGGAGGCTACCGCTGCCACATCGCTGATTTCATGTACGTCGGTCAGGACTGGTACGCCAATTTGTTTCTTGACCTTTTCTAAGATTGCCAAGCCCTTTTCCATTCCCAGTCCCCGAAACGAGGATCCTGAGGAACGATTGGCTTTATCAAAGGAGGACTTGTAAATGAAGGGGATGTTGAGATCGGCACAAATTGCTTTGATCTGACCAGCCGTGTCAATAGAAAACTGCTCCGACTCAATCACGCATGGGCCCGCAATCAAGAAGAAAGGTTTGTTTAAACCAATCTCGAAGCCACACAAATGATTAAACATAAAGATCCAATTACGCAGCGACTGCTGTTTTAGCAGTTTGACGCGCGAGCGCTGCGCGGATGTACGCCAAGAACAAGGGGTGCCCGGCTCTTGGGGTTGAGGTGAACTCGGGGTGGAACTGCACACCGAAGAACCATGGATGCATCGATTTAGGCAACTCCATCATCTCCGGCAGATCTTCATTGGGGGTACGCGCAGAAATAATCATGCCGGCCTTCTCAAGCTTTGGAGCGTAGATATTATTCACCTCATAGCGATGGCGGTGACGCTCATTTACTTCAGCACCATAAATGCTATGAGCAAGTGTATTGGGCTTCACTGGGCATTTTTGTGAACCCAAGCGCATTGTTCCGCCCATATCGGAGTCGGCTGCACGTTTTTCAATCTTGCCCTCACGATCGAGCCACTCGGTAATGAGTGCCACAACTGGATTGGGGGTCTCTGGATCAAACTCGGTGCTGTTAGCCGCCTCAATCTTAGCAACATGCCTAGCAAACTCGATCACAGCAAGTTGCATTCCCAAACAGATACCTAAATATGGCACGTCGTTCTCACGCGCATACTGAATGGCTTTGATTTTTCCTTCAGTGCCGCGCTTACCAAATCCACCGGGTACCAAAATAGCATCGAGATCATAGAGGCACTCGAGATTGCCCTGCTCAAGGCGCTCGGAGTCAATGTAGCGAATATTAATTTTGGTGTGATTGTGAATGCCAGCATGGCGTAGTGCTTCAATCAATGATTTATACGATTCGGTGAGGTCCACATATTTACCCACCATACCAATCGTGACCTCATATTGAGGATGTTCAAGCTCGTACACCAAGGAATCCCACATCGAGAGATCGGCAGGTTTGGCTTGAATATTGAGCTCCTTGCATAAGAGCTCATCCATCCCCTGCTCATGCAGCATCTTCGGAATCTTATAAATCGTATCGACATCCCACACTGAGATCACTGCTTCTTCACGCACATTCGAGAACAAAGAGATCTTGGCGCGCTCGTCATCGGGGATCTCGCGATCGGCACGGCACAATAAGACCGTTGGCAAAATCCCGATCTCGCGCAGTTTTTGCACCGAGTGTTGGGTGGGTTTGGTCTTCAACTCACCCGCACTCTGAATCCAGGGCACTAGGGTGAGATGGACAAATGCGCAATCACCTTTAGGAAGTCGCAAGCTCATTTGGCGGGCTGCTTCCAAGAACGGGAGTGATTCAATATCGCCGACGGTACCGCCAATCTCGCAAATGGCAATATCGGCATGGCCATCATGACTGGCTTTAGCACCCTTCTCCACAAAGGCCTGAATCTCATTGGTAATGTGGGGAATCACTTGAACTGTCTTGCCGAGATACTCACCACGGCGCTCTTTGCGAATCACCGACTCATAAATTTGGCCGGTGGTGAAGTTATTGCTCTTGCGCATCTTGGCGCTCACAAAGCGTTCGTAATGACCCAAATCGAGATCGGTCTCAGCCCCGTCTTCGGTCACAAATACTTCTCCGTGCTGAAACGGACTCATTGTTCCGGGATCAACGTTGATGTAAGGGTCTAATTTTAGGAGGGTGACTTTCAGGCCGCGTGATTCAAGAATCGCGGCAAGCGAGGCGGCTGCAATTCCTTTTCCGAGAGAAGAAACTACACCACCAGTGACAAAAACGTATTTGGTCATCGCTTAACGTCTATTGGTAATACGCAATTATAACGATAGCTGGAGCGGATTGAAAAAAAGAGACTTCGGACTTGCCCTAAGTAAAATTAGGAATGCGTTTATTGTTCGCCATCCTCATCACCCTTCTATCCCTGTTTTACTTCCTGCCCGTAGCGATTGCGTTTTACCGCAAACGCGCCAATACCGGGGCTATTTTTGCCCTGAACCTCTTTTTAGGTTGGTCCTTAATTGGCTGGGTGATTGCCCTGGTTTGGGCTCTGAAGGACGAAGAGATCCTGTAAATATCAGGCGGATTAGGGGTATTTTCACTAGATCCGCTGTCAGTAAAGTTTTACAATATAGCCTGTTCTTTTGGCCCACTTCTGATCAGGAATCTTATGTTAGACGCATACCAATCCCATGTAGCCGAACGTGCTGCGCAAGGCATCCCCGCCCTCCCATTAACCAAGGATCAAACCGCTGAATTGGTCAAAATGCTGCAAAACCCTCCCAAGGGTTTAGAGGCACAACTCCTTGATTTAATTACCTATCGTGTGCCTGCTGGGGTGGATGAAGCCGCTAAGGTGAAA
Organism: Polynucleobacter sp. HIN11; assembly: GCF_030297675.1. Lineage (NCBI taxonomy): Bacteria > Pseudomonadati > Pseudomonadota > Betaproteobacteria > Burkholderiales > Burkholderiaceae > Polynucleobacter > Polynucleobacter sp. HIN11. The sequence continues at coordinate 815,770 of NZ_AP028142.1, read as the reverse complement.
GCTGAGTTTTTGGATGCGGTTGCTAAAGGTAAGCTGCAGTCCCCCGTGATTTCTCGTGTCAAAGCGACCGAACTCTTGGGCACCATGCTTGGGGGCTACAACATCAAGCCATTAGTTGAATTGCTTGAGGATAAGGAGTGTGGCGCTGCTGCGACCGAAGCCCTCAAGAAAACCTTACTCATGTTTGATTACTTCAATGATGTCAATGACTTAGCAGAGAAAGGTAATGCAAATGCTAAGGCTGTTATTCAGAGCTGGGCGAATGCCGAGTGGTTTACCAGCCGCCCCGCCGTCCCTGAGTCCATGACCCTCACGGTTTTCAAGGTAACTGGTGAGACCAATACTGATGACCTCTCCCCGGCCCCCGATGCTTGGAGCCGTCCAGATATTCCGCTCCATGCGACCGTCATGCTCAAGAACCCCCGTCCGGGTATTGAGCCTGATGAGGCTGGAGTGCGTGGCCCCATGAAACAAATTGAGGCTCTTAAACAAAAGGGTCATCAAATTGCCTATGTGGGCGATGTCGTAGGTACCGGATCGTCTCGTAAATCGGCTACCAACTCTGTGCTTTGGTGGACTGGCCAAGACATTCCCTTCGTTCCCAATAAACGTTTTGGCGGCGTTTGCTTAGGTGGCAAGATTGCACCGATCTTCTTTAACACCATGGAAGATGCGGGTGCCCTGCCAATTGAGCTCGATGTCAATCAAATGAATATGGGCGATGTCATTGAACTTCGCCCCTATGAAGGCAAAGTGCTCAAAGATGGCAAAGTGATTGCGGAGTTCACCCTGAAGTCACCGGTGATTCTCGATGAGGTCCGCGCCGGCGGTCGTATTCCACTCATCATTGGTCGCGGCTTAACCGCCAAGGCGCGTGCCTCACTGGGCTTACCTGCATCGACCGAGTTCCGAGTACCGATTAGCCCACCTGATAACAAGAAGGGCTTTAGCTTGGCGCAGAAGATGGTCGGTCGTGCCTGTGGCTTGCCAGAAGGTCAAGGCGTTCGTCCCGGTACCTACTGCGAGCCCCATATGACCACCGTTGGTTCGCAAGATACAACCGGCCCCATGACTCGCGATGAACTCAAAGATCTCGCCTGCCTTGGGTTCTCGGCAGACTTAGTGATGCAGTCGTTCTGCCACACCTCGGCCTATCCAAAGCCAGTGGATATTCGTACCCATCATGAACTGCCATCGTTTATGACCAATCGCGGCGGCGTCTCACTGCGCCCAGGCGATGGCGTGATCCACAGTTGGTTAAATCGCTTGTTATTACCTGATACCTGTGGCACGGGTGGTGATAGCCATACTCGTTTCCCAATTGGCATCTCCTTCCCCGCTGGCTCGGGTCTGGTCGCATTCGCGGCTGCCACCGGTGTCATGCCTCTGGATATGCCCGAGTCTGTCTTGGTTCGCTTTAAAGGTCAAATGCAACCTGGCATTACATTGCGCGACTTAGTGAATGCCATTCCCCTCTTTGCGATTAAGCGTGGCTTACTCACCGTCGAGAAAAAAGGCAAGAAGAATGTGTTCTCGGGTCGCATCCTCGAGATTGAGGGCCTGCCTGATCTCAAGGTTGAGCAAGCCTTTGAACTTTCCGATGCATCGGCCGAGCGCTCAGCCGGTGGTTGCACTGTGCATCTCAACAAAGAGCCCATCATTGAGTACATGCGCTCCAACATTACGCTCATGAAGTGGATGATCGCGAATGGCTATGAAGATAAACGTACGCTCGCGCGTCGCATTAAGGCGATGGAGAACTGGATTGCAAATCCACAATTGCTCAAGGCCGATGAGAATGCAGATTACGCTGAGATTATTGAGATCGATATGAACGAGATCAAGGAACCCATCTTGGCCTGCCCCAACGATCCCGATGATGTCAAATATCTCTCGGAGGTTCAAGGTGACAAGATCGATGAGGTATTTATTGGTTCGTGCATGACCAATATCGGTCACTTCCGTGCGGCTGGCAAGATCCTCGAAGGTAAAACGGATATTCCAACGCGCTTATGGATCGCGCCACCCACCAAGATGGATGCCATGATCCTTACCGAGGAAGGTTATTACGGCATTTTGGGTCGCACGGGTGCACGCATGGAGTCGCCAGGTTGTTCGTTGTGCATGGGCAATCAAGCGCAGATGCGCAAGGGTGCCTCAGCGGTTTCTACATCGACACGTAACTTCCCTAATCGCTTAGGAATTGATACGCGGGTGTATTTAGCCTCTGCGGAGTTGGCTGCAGTCGCCGCCCTCTTGGGTCGCATACCCACCATGGCGGAGTACTTGGAACAGTTCCAAGCGGTCAATGCCAAAGCCAATGATGTGTATCGCTATATGAATTTTGACAAGATCAAAGACTTTAGTGAGGTTGCGGATACCGTCAGTGTTTAAGTCTTTCCTTAAACGATTAAGCCCAAGGTTTTAGCCTTGGGCTTTTTTGTTTCAGTTTTCACTCTTCGGTGATGATTTAAATCTCAATGTAAGGCGACTGGCTTCGCTTGTTTTCTGCGTTTATGCATGATCCAAGCGCTGTGGACTCTGGTAACGACCATGATTGGCCAGAGTAATGCGCATAGCAGGACCCAAAAGGTGCGGGTCTCAAATGGGCTGTCATCCGAGCCCTTTGCCTTATGAGGACCCTCACTAAATAAGTGACGTTGTTCATAGGTGATAAACCCAAAACACGCGCCAAAGAGGATGAAAAGGCTAATAAAAGTAGTGTCGGTCATCGCTAATACCCCACAAAGGTTGTGTAAAGCGAATATTACACCTAAACATGTAAAAGAAAAGTGTTATTTAAATAACCAGTCGCTCTTCTTGGTGGGCATTCACAGCCCGTAAGCCATTTGCCCAAGACTTGGTTGGCAATCCCGTCGTTTTCTCAATAATTTTTGCGCGCTGCACAATATGCTCCCAATCAGTTTTGATCATTGGTCCTTTGAAAGCGATCGCGACGGCATTGCAATCGTGCGATTCCGGGAATATCAGCACCCTACCCTGAAAGGCTTTACACATATGATTGAGATTAATGTCAAAGCTTTTGTGTTGTGAGAACAGATTAACGGTCATCACCCCAACTGTCTTTAAGGTTCGGTAACAGGCTTGATAAAACTCGAGCGAACTTAAGACGGGACCTTTGGCATCCGCATCATATAAATCCACTTGCAAGACGTCGAACTGCTGCTGATGCCGTTTGTTATTCACAAAGGCTAAGGCATCCTCCTGTAGAACTCGTAGCTTCGTATGGTCGTCGGGTAAAGCAAACATCGTTCTCGCCGCCAGGATGACTGCGGGGTTTAGCTCGACAACCGTATTCACAACATCGGGACAATGCTCTAAGGTGAACTTCGCGAGTGAGCCAGTACCCAAGCCCAATTGCGCGACCTGCATCTTGGGCTTACTCTGCAAAAAGAGTAACCATGCCATCATTTGCTGCGAGTACTCGAGATAGATCTCATTTGGATCGCGAATGCGCATCGCGCCTTGGATCCATGGAGTACCAAGATGGAGATAACGAATTCCGCCTGACTCCGAGAATGTCACAGGGGGAAATTTAGTTTTATTACTGGCCACCTAGTTCACCCAAACACGGGCATTACGGAACATGCGTAACCAAGGGCTTGCGCCATCGGCGTTTTGGTTCCATTGCTTGGGATACCAACTCATTTGCACATTTCTGAAGACGCGCTCGGGGTGCGGCATCATCACGGTAAAGCGGCCATCAGCAGTCGTTACGCTGGTGAGTCCATGGGGTGAGCCATTGGGATTAAAGGGATAGCATTCAGTTGGATTACCGTAGTGATCAATAAAACGCATGGCTGCTAAGTGATTGGATTCAATCTGCTGATAATTACCTTGGTGTTTAAAGTTGGCATACCCTTCACCATGCGCTACTGCGATGGGTAAATGACTGCCTTCCATCCCTTGAAAGAATAATGATGGTGAATCCAATACTTCCACCATCACCAAACGCGCTTCGTATTGCTCCGATTGATTACGCGTGAACTTCGGCCACGCATCCGCCCCCGGAATGAGTTTCGATAAATTACTCATCATCTGACAGCCATTGCAAACACCCAAGGCAAAGCTGTCCGAGCGATTGAAAAATGCCTTGAACTGATCACTGAGCATCTGGTTAAACAAAATGGTCTTTGCCCAACCCTCACCCGCTCCCAATACATCGCCGTAGCTAAATCCACCGCAGGCTACTAAGCCTTGAAAGTCCTTCAGATGGGCTCTGCCAGCCAGTAAATCGCTCATATGTACATCATGCGTGGCGAAGCCGGCAAGATCCATCGCATACGCCATCTCCAGATGCGAGTTCACGCCTTGCTCGCGCAAGATTGCGATCTTTGGACGACTTACTTGTTGGAGATATGGCGCACTGATATTTTTACTGGGATCAAACGTGAGTTTCGGGCTCATACCCGGGTCCTTGGCGTCATCTAAGGCATTGAACTCACTATCGACGCATTCGGGGTTATCGCGCAGGCGAGCAATTTGATAGCTGGTGTTTTGCCAAAGTTTTTGCAAGGTGATGCGGCTCTCTGTATAGATACATTTGGCATCGCGCCAGATCTCTAGGGTGTCGTTTTGATTGGCTTTGCCAATCACATGGCTATAGGCACTGATGCCCTGCTCTCGCAAGATAGCAAATACCTGATCACGCTGGGACCGTTCAATCTGAATGACCACTCCAAGCTCTTCATTAAAGAGTGCCCGTATGGTTTGCTCGTGGCGTCGACCACTCACTTGGCTAGCCCAGTTCTTCGCATCACCATAATCTTGTTCGGTCCGCGCATCAATGCAAAGTAGATCAACATTGATCGAAATACCGCGGTGAGTAGCAAAGGCCATCTCGGCAATACAGGCGAGGAGTCCTCCGTCCGAACGGTCGTGATAGGCCAAGACCATTTGTTTGGAACGCAGTTGTGTAATCGCGTTGGCAAATCCTTTGAGGACCTCAGGTCTGTCAACGGAGGGTGCCTCAGAATCGGTTTGATCAAACACTTGGGTAAGAATGCTACCTGCCATGCGATTTTGATTACACCCTAGATCAATCAGAATCAGCTCGGTATCTGCGATCTCGGTGTTGAGCTGCGGTGTGAGTGTTTTACGAACATCTTGCACTGGGGCAAACGCTGAGATGATTAGTGAGACCGGTGCAATCACTTGTTTGGTTTGATTCTGATCCTGCCAGGTCGTGGCCATTGATAAAGAATCTTTCCCCACTGGGATCGAGATTCCTAAGGCCGGACAAAGTTCCATGCCGACCGCCTCGACTGAGGTAAAGAGTTTGGCATCCTCGCCCGCTTGACCACAGGCGGCCATCCAGTTCGCTGAGAGCTTAATGTCTTCAATCCCTCGGACATCTGCTGCCAGAATATTCGTGATGGCTTCACCCACCGCCATCTTGGCTGCTGCTGGCGCATTAAAGAGAGCCACGGGGGTGCGCTCACCCATACTCATCGCCTCTCCACGATAGCCCTGATAGTCCATCGTGGTGACCGCGCAATCAGCTACCGGTACTTGCCATGGACCCACAAATGGGTCCCGCGAGTTCAAGCCTCCTACGGTGCGATCCCCGATCGTGATTAAGAATGATTTACTGGCTACCGTTGGTTGTTGTAATACCGCCTCAATCGCCACTTTGAGATCAATCTCATTGCAATTGATGGGGGCAAACTGCTCGTGCGTACTTTCTACATCACGGTGCATTTTAGGAGGCTTACCTAGGAGCACCTCCATGGGCATATCAATTGGATATTGTTGATCTGGGTTGGCGCTTTGCTGCTGATCGTGCAATTGCAGTTGACGCTCTTGCGTGGTGTGGCCCACGACGGCATAAGGGCAACGCTCCCGCTCGCAAAGACCGGCAAAGCGCTCAAGGTCTTTAGCGTGGATCGCAATCACATACCGCTCTTGCGATTCATTGCACCAGATCTCGGCAGGACTCATACCGCTCTCTTCCAGCGGAATGTTGCGTAGCTCAAATTGCGCACCAAGCTTGGCGCTATCGGCGAGCTCAGGAAATGCATTCGATAAACCACCTGCTCCGACATCATGGATTGACACAATGGGGTTGTTCTCCCCTAATGCTCGGCATTGATTAATCACCTCTTGCGCACGACGCTCAATCTCGGGGTTGCCACGCTGTACGGAGTCAAAATCAAGATCGGCGGTGTTGGTCCCGGTTGCCATGGAGCTTGCTGTGCCACCACCCATACCAATGCGCATCCCTGGGCCACCCAACTGAATCAGCAGATCGCCATCTAGAATGGTTTTCTTATGGGTGTGAATGTCTTCAATCGCACCAATCCCGCCCGCGATCATGATGGGCTTGTGATAACCGCGGCGCTTGCCTGCAATCGTTTGCTCAAAGACCCTGAAATACCCTCCCAGATTAGGGCGACCAAACTCGTTATTAAAGGCGGCGCCACCCAATGGGCCATCGATCATGATTTGTAAGGGGGTCGCGATTCGCTCTGGTTTGCCGTAGGGCTTTTGCTCCCATGGCAAGTTCGTTCCAGGAATATGTAAGTTCGATACCGAAAACCCAGTAAGACCTGCTTTGGGTTTGCCACCAATACCGGTTGCGCCCTCATCACGGATCTCTCCACCCGATCCTGTAGCCGCCCCCTGGAACGGAGCAATCGCAGTGGGATGGTTGTGGGTCTCAACCTTCATTAAGGTGTGTACTAAGGCTCGCTTCGTGTGGTATTGCCCTGCGGGGCCCGAGGAGCTCCATACATCCGCTTCGCACCCTTCCATAATGGCCGAGTTATCCGAGTAAGCCACTACTGTCCCTTTGGGTTGCAAGCGGTGCGTGTTCCGAATCATGGCAAAGAGTGAGTGTTCTTGCGCCTTTCCATCGATTGTCCAACTCGCATTAAAGATTTTGTGGCGGCAGTGTTCACTATTTGCCTGGGCAAACATGATCAACTCAACATCGCTAGGATTGCGACCTAAGCGCTTGAAGTTCTCTTCGAGATAAGCGATCTCATCGGTAGAGAGTGCTAAGCCGAGCGATTGGTTTGCATCATCCAGTGCCTTTTGACCCAAACCAATGACATCAATACGGGTGAATGGGCGATCGGGTAAGGTTTGATAGAGGGCGTTCGCCTCATCTGGGGAAGCAATGATGACCTCGGTCATGCGATCAAACAGGCTGGCGTGGAGAATACGTTCTTGTTCTGGGTTGAGCGTGCGTTTTGCGCTCCATTGGTAACGAATACCGCGTTCAATTCGAAGGACTTTTAATCCGCACTGATGTGCGATATCCGTCGCCTTACTTGCCCACGGAGAAACCGTGCCAAAGCGTGGAATCACGATCGCACGATTAGGCGCTGCTTTTGCTTCAAATGGTTCACCATACTGCAGTAGTGCCTCGAGGGTCGCGAGCTCATCGCTAGTTAGTTCATTCGCAGACCATACAAAATGGAGATACTGAGCATGAATCGACTGAAGTTCAATCCCTTCCTGATGGAGGTAACTCAGAAGCCGTTGTTGACGGAATACAGAGAGGGCATCGGCCCCGGGCAGACAACGGAAAAAGGACATCGTGTAATTATAAGATCCCAGCGACCCCAGTCCTTGTTTTAGACCAGACGACCACCTTGCAGGGTTAACTGACGGCTGCAGCGCCTTGCGAGTTGAGGGTCATGGGTTACTAGGATTAATGTGGAGCCGTTCTCGCGGTTGAGCTCAAAAAGGAGCTCAATGACTTTGGAACCGCTAGCCTCATCCAAACTACCAGTGGGCTCATCGGCAAACAGAATGGATGGCTCGCTCACAAATGCACGGGCTAAGGCTACGCGTTGTTGTTCACCACCGGATAAGGTTTTTGGGTAATGCATTAAGCGTTGCGATAAACCGACGCGTGCGAGGCAATCGGCTGCGAGCTCACGTGCTTGAGAGAGGGGCGTACCGCGGATCTCCAAAGGCAGCATGACGTTCTCGAGGGCATTGAGATGCGGTACTAGCTGAAAGGACTGAAACACAAAGCCCACGAACTGACCCCTGAGCTTTGCTCGACCGTCTTCATCTAATCGACCAAGATCCTGTTCCATAAGCTCAATCGAGCCGCTCGTGGGTAGATCTAGGCCAGCCATCAATCCCAACAGTGTGCTCTTACCAGATCCCGATGCTCCCACGATGGCAACCGACTCTCCTGATCGAATCGTGAAATTAATATCCTGCAAAATGGCAAGCAGCCCATCACTGGTCTGAACCGTTTTACCTACACCTTTGGCCTGCAAGACTGGGGCAGATTCATGCACAATAGTCAATGTGAATCCTTTGTTTAAACAATTTATTGTTGGATTGGCCTCCATCTTACTCGTCAGTGCTGCACCCGTGCAGGCACAAACTGCTAAGACCCCAAGCGCGACTCCACAACTCCTCGTTCTGGGCGATAGCCTTTCTGCAGAGTACGGACTGCCACGCGGCACCGGTTGGGTGGGATTACTCCAAAATCAATTACGTAAGGATGGCAGTATTTGGCAAGTTGCCAATGCCAGCATTAGCGGTGAGACCACTGCAGGTGGCTTAAGTCGTCTGCCAGATCTCTTAAAACGTATCAAACCTCGTTTAGTGATTATTGAGCTTGGCGCCAACGATGCCTTGCGAGGACTCTCGCTCGCGGCTACCCAGAAAAACCTCAAAGAGATGATCGTGATGAGTAAGAAAAGTGGTGCTGAGGTCTTGCTCGTAGGGATGCAAATCCCTCCCAATTATGGTCAGGAATACACCAAACAGTTTGCGCGATTATTTGTAACCCTATCGCAGTCGGAGCAAGTTCCCCTGCTGCCATTTTTTCTGGAGGGTGTCGCTACCCGGCCTGAGTTATTTCAGGCGGATCGGATTCATCCAAATGAACAGGCACAACCAATCCTGTTTAACAACGTTTGGAAGGCTCTCGAACCGTATCGAGAGCTTCTTAAAACCAATTGATTATTACTTCAGAGGATTGATAACCTTCACATCCGCCAAGATGCGCATGTGATTGAGGAAGGCTGCAAACTCAGCTTGGGCTGCAAGAGCTTCCATTTGCTGTGCTTGTGCAGCTCTCATTTTAGGGTCTGCAGCTGGTGGTTGGCGCACTTGATCAATGCGATACAAAGTGATTCCGCCATCCGAGCCTTGAGCAGATACCACGACAGGTAGTTTGGCTGGATCAACCGCCATGACCGCATCGAGTTGTGGGCCAATCAGATCGATTGGCTTATTACGCGAGACCCATACTGGCTTACCAAAACCATTGGTGTCATTCGGGTTCTTTTGTAGGGCCTCAAAGCGCGTGCCTGCTGCTTCGGCTGCTAGTTTTTGGGCAGCCTTCAGACTGTATTGACGGCGCACTTCAGCACTCACCTCTTTGTAGGGTAAAACTTTAGAGGGGTTGAACGTTACTACGCGCGCCGATACAAAGGTGCCAGGGGCAATTTGTACTGCTTCGATATTACGTTTGTTCTTGAGTGCTTCATCATTAAATAGCGCTTGCACCACGCGTCGGTCATTCATGGGATGATCTTTGGAAAGACTCGCTTGACCATTACGCCCCACCCCTTTGGCCGACTGAATGGAGAGCTTTAATTTATCCGCTGCTGGTTTAAGACTGTCAGCTTGATCATAGGTGATGTTGGCGAACTGATCAGCCTTGTCATTAAATACCTTAGCGTCTTCTTTAGGATCGGCTTTGAGAACCAGGAACTCCACATCGATGGTCTCAGGAGACTCAAAGAGTTTGGTATTAGCCTGGTAATACTCCTGCAGTTGAGCATCGGTTGGGTTCACTTTATTTACAAACTCATTGGCAGTAAATCGTAAAGATTGAACCTGACGTTCGGTCTCATACATGGTTGAGATCATGCTCGCTAATTTTGGATTTGGTAGCTCGGTACGCGCCACTGCGGTAACCAGTTGCTGAATCATGAGATCAAAGCGTTGAGCGTTCTCAAATTGATCAACGGTCATGCCCACATTGGCTAATAGTTGACGATAGCGGGCAGAGTCAAAACTACCATCGGGTTTGTACATGGCTTTGATCTCTGGGATCTGCGCTAAGCTTTGACTGAGGTAGGCATTGCTAATACTGAGTTTGAGGTCGCGCACGGCAAATGCCAAGAGACGCTGCTGGATCAACTCATCCAATACGGCTTGTCGGAAGGGCAAACTCTGCGCAATCTGAGTAGTTCCACCAAATCGCTCGGCTTGACGCTTAGCATTGTTATCCACCTCTTGGGTGGTAATGGGTTTGCCATCAATCTTGACCAAATCGGTATCTTTGTCAAAGAAATCCGTATAGCTCGAGATACCAAAGAGCGCAAATGATGGGACGATAAAGATCAACAGAATGATCTGAGCTAGTTTTTGGTGTTTACGAACGGAGTCGAGCATGGATTAAAAAGAATGGTGGGTGCTAACGGGATCGAACCGCTGACATTCTGCGTGTAAGGCAGACGCTCTACCAGCTGAGCTAAGCACCCGTAAAACTGACAACCGAGATTGTAACTTAATGTTTGATGACGTCTCCACTCGCAGGGCTGCTGGTTTGCTTAGCAGCCTCGGCGGCCTTTTTAGCTAACTCCTCAGGGCTGGGATCGGGTAGAGGCTCGGCCTTGCGCTCTAAGGCAAGTTCCAAGACCTTATCAATCCAGCGAACTGGGACAATCTCGATCGCATTCTTCACATTATCCGGAATATCAATTAAATCTTTGACGTTCTCTTCCGGAATCAGGACCAACTTAATCCCGCCACGGTGTGCTGCCAAGAGTTTTTCTTTCAGGCCGCCAATTGGAAGGACCTCGCCTCGTAAGGTGATCTCACCAGTCATGGCAATGTCTGAACGTACAGGGATTCCGGTAAATACCGAGACCAGTGCGGTGGTGATTGCAATACCTGCCGATGGACCATCTTTGGGGGTGGCACCCTCCGGGAAGTGAATATGAATGTCCTTCTTCTCAAAGGCCTCATCCACAATACCGAGTCCCTTGGCGCGCGAGCGCACCACCGTTCTGGCAGCCTCGACGGATTCTTTCATCACATCACCAATGGAGCCAGTACGAGTGATCGTGCCTTTACCTGGCATCAGAGCTGCTTCAATCGTGAGCAAATCACCACCAACCTCTGTCCATGCCAGACCCGTAACCTGCCCAACTTGGTTCTCCTTTGCGGCGGAGCCAAAGTCAAACATGCGTACCGATAGGAATTTCTCGAGATTATCAGCATCGACTTTGATCGGTGCACTCTCTTTTTTGAGGAGCAACATCTTCACGGTCTTGCGGCAGATTTTGCTAATCTCACGCTCGAGTGCACGAACACCTGCCTCGCGCGTGTAATAACGAATGATGTTCCGAATTGCGCTCTCATCAATGGTGAGTTCACCGTCTTTCAAGCCATTGTTCTTATTTTGTTTTGGAATGAGGTAGTTCTTCGCAATACTGAGTTTCTCATCCTCGGTATAACCGGCTAGGCGGATTACTTCCATGCGATCGAGCAGGGGCCCCGGGATGTTGAGTGAATTGGCAGTTGCCACAAACATCACATCCGAGAGATCAAAGTCCACTTCAACATAGTGATCTTGGAAGGTATGGTTTTGCTCTGGGTCCAGAACCTCAAGCAGAGCGCTCGCGGGATCGCCACGGAAATCCATACCCATCTTATCCACTTCATCAAGTAGGAACAATGGATTACGAACACCAACCTTAGTGAGACTACTCAGAATCTTGCCTGGCATTGAACCAATATAGGTACGACGATGCCCCCGAATCTCCGACTCATCCCGGACTCCACCCAAGGCCATGCGCACAAACTTACGGTTCGTTGCGCGTGCAACCGATTGTCCAAGCGAGGTCTTACCGACTCCGGGCGGTCCAACCAAACATAGAATGGGTGCTTTCACGCGATCTACCCGTTGCTGAACCGCAAGGTACTCCAGAATACGTTCTTTGACTTTGTCGAGCCCATAGTGGTCCTCGTTCAATACCTTTTCAGCATTACTCAAGTCGTTATTAATTTTGCTCTTCTTGCGCCATGGCAAGTTCACCAAGGTATCAATGAAGTTACGGATCACCGTCGCCTCTGCCGACATCGGTGACATGAGTTTTAATTTCTTGAGCTCAGACTCGGCCTTCTTCAAAGCCTCTTTGGGCATGCGTGCCGCTTTAATGCGCTTCTCCAGCTCTTCAAGGTCTGCGCCTTCTTCGCCCTCACCCAGTTCTTTCTGAATGGCTTTCACCTGCTCGTTGAGGTAGTACTCGCGCTGACTCTTTTCCATCTGGCGCTTCACGCGACCACGAATCCGCTTCTCAACTTGCAAGATATCGATTTCGCTCTCAAGATCTGTTAAGAGACTTTCTAAGCGTTGCATCACACCGTTCATTTCCAATAGGCGCTGCTTTTGCTCAAGTTTTACTGGCAAATGCGCGCAAATGGTGTCGGCTAAGCGGCTGGGATCATCAATTCCTGCAAGCGATGCCAAGATCTCTTGGGGGATTTTTTTATTAAGTTTGACGTATTGATCAAACTGAGCCATGATCGCACGGCGCAGTGCTTCAGTCTCGTGCGCGTCGACCACCTCAATCTCTTTAGGAGTGGCCTCGCAACTGAAGTAGCCCAAGCTATCTTCAATCTGACTGACTTCAGCCCGTTGCGAGCCTTCAACGAGAACCTTCACGGTACCGTCCGGGAGTTTGAGCATTTGCAGGATGCTGGCAATGCAGCCCACCTCATACAGGTCCTCAACCGAGGGCTCATCTTTGGCGGCGGCTTTTTGTGCCACCAGCAAGACACTCTTACCGGTCTCCATCGCGGCCTCAAGGGCCTTAATCGATTTGGGGCGACCCACAAACAATGGGATCACCATATGGGGAAAGACCACCACGTCCCTTAAGGGCAACAAAGGTAACTGGATGGGTTCAGAAGGAAGTAATAATTGTCCTGGCATTGCGTTGTTCTCCAGTTAGTTCTATGACTAGCATACTACCTATGTGGGGAGTTCATCGAAAAACTCAATACCAATCATACAAAAAAGATCAAAAATACCCCAAATTAGGGTTAATTTTGCAAAAACGGCTTAATTTCAGAGAGTTTTATGACAAAGGCCTAAGCCTTTTTGCTTAGGGATGACTCCGCGTCATCGCCACCCTGCTTGTACACAATCAAAGGCTTAGCGCCAGATTGCACGGTACTGTCGTCAATCACAACTTTTTGGACATTCTTCATCGATGGAAGTTCGTACATCACATCCATCAGCACGCCTTCGAGCAGAGATCGCAGGCCTCGGGCACCAGTTTTACGAGCAATCGCCTTCTTCGCAATCGCACTTAAGGCCTCGGGGCGAACCTCTAACTCCACACCCTCCATCCCAAGCAAGGCTTGGTATTGCTTTACCAGTGCGTTTTTAGGTTCGGTCAAAATGGCGACCAGGGCGGTTTCATCAAGCTCCGCTAAGGTTGCAAGTACTGGTAAACGACCAATTAACTCCGGAATCAAACCAAACTTGATGAGATCTTCGGGTTCTACTTCTGCCAAGAGCTGGCCAATACCTCGACTGTCTTTGGCAGCAACTTCTGCTCCAAAACCAATACCCGTCTTTTGGGTGCGCTGCGCAATAACTTTCTCTAGGCCATCAAAGGCGCCACCACAAATAAAGAGGATGTTGGTGGTATCGACCTGTAAGAAATCTTGATTAGGATGTTTGCGTCCGCCTTGGGGGGGTACTGAGGCCATCGTGCCTTCAATCAACTTGAGTAGAGCCTGTTGCACACCCTCACCCGAGACATCACGGGTAATCGATGGGTTATCCGATTTACGAGAGATCTTATCGATCTCATCGATATACACAATGCCACGCTCGGCCTTCTCAATGTTGTAGTCGCAGTTTTGCAAGAGCTTCTGAATGATGTTCTCAACATCCTCGCCCACGTATCCAGCTTCGGTCAATGTAGTGGCGTCGGCCATCACAAAGGGCACATCCAGCATGCGGGCCAAGGTCTGTGCCAACAAGGTTTTGCCGGAACCAGTAGGGCCAATTAATAGAATATTGCTCTTGGCTAACTCCACACCATCGACCAGTGGCTTGTTGTTGCCTGCTTGGGCGGCCGTTTTCTTATTATCTTTAGGTGCTTCCGCTTTGTCGCCTTCCGCCTTCTTCACTTTCGGTGGGGGCAGATGCAATAAGCGCTTGTAATGGTTGTAAACAGCGACTGCTAAGGTTTTCTTGGCGAGATCTTGACCGATTACATATTGATCAAGGTTTAAGCGAATCTCTTGAGGGGATGGTAAGGCATCTCCTTTGTTAGCCAGCGGCTCTTTCGCAATTTCTTCTTGAATAATATCGGTGCATAGATCGATGCACTCGTCACAAATAAACACCGATGGGCCAGCAATTAGTTTTTTGACCTCATGCTGGCTTTTGCCACAGAAGGAACAGTACAGCGTTTTATCCGTGGTGGTAGTTTCGCTCATCGCTTAATCTAGGTATTAGCTACCGCGCTGATCGATCACTTTATCAACCAGGCCATAATCACGTGCTTGCTCAGCTGACATGAAATTATCGCGATCGGTATCTTTAGCGATGGTCTCGATCGTTTGGCCTGTGCGTTGCGACAAGATCGTGTTCAAGCGTTCGCGCAAGTACAAGATCTCGCGAGCTTGGATCTCAATATCGGAGGCCTGACCGCGTGCACCACCTAATGGCTGATGAATCATCACGCGAGCATTGGGCAAGGCGTAGCGCTTGCCCTTTTCACCAGCGGCCAGCAAGAAGGCGCCCATGCTGGCAGCCATTCCCATGCACAAGGTACTCACATGGGGTTTGATAAATTGCATGGTGTCATAGATTGCTAAACCAGCAGAGACCGATCCACCAGGAGAATTGATATAAAGCGAGATCTCCTTGTCGGGGTTCTCGCTCTCCAGAAATAGTAATTGCGCAATCACTAAGTTGGCGGTTTGATCATTGACCTCACCCACCAGAAACACCACCCGCTCTTTTAATAGACGTGAGTAGATGTCGTAGGCACGCTCTCCTCGTCCGGAGGTTTCTACCACCATCGGGACTAAACCAAGGGCTTGGGTCTCAAGTGCGCTCATGCTCATTGACTTTCTAGATTGATCATTTGTACTAGATTAACTCATTTTGCTGAGCTCTTCGAAACTAACCGATTTGTCGGTTACCTTCGCGAGGCTACAAATGTGCTTCACCACGTTCTCCTCGAGAACCACTGCTTCGACCTCCTTGAGGCGGCTCGGATCACTGTAATACCAGCGCACCACCTCTTTGGGATCTTCATAAGTTGCAGCAGTCTCTTCGATAGACGCTTTAATTTGATCAGGGGTCGCGGTTAAGTTATGAAGCTTGACAAGATCCGACAGAATCAATCCAAGACGCACGCGCTTGTCAGCCTGCTCAGCAAACATCTCGGCAGGAATCGGCGCATCCTTTGCATTGGGGACGCCGCGTTGCATCAGGTCCTGACGCGCGCCTTCTACTAAGCGTTCTTGCTCGCTGGTAATTAGTGATTTAGGCACATCGAGTTGGCATTGCTTGATTAGCTCTTCCATGACCTGATTCTTAAGGAGAGCCTCGCTGCGCCGCTTCACCTCACGCTCCATATTGGCCTTAATCTCACTGCGCATCTTCTCGACGCCACCTTCGGTAATCCCAAGGGATTTGGCAAACTCATCGTCAACAGGAGGTAAATGAGGCCAGGCGACATCCTTGATGGTGATTGTGAACTGAGCTGTTTTACCTGCCACTTCTTTACCATGGTATTCCGCTGGGAAGCTTAAAGGGAAGGTTTTGCTCTCGCCCTTTTTAAGACCTAAGGCTGCGGCCTCAAACTCGGGCAACATCTGACCGGCACCGATTACGAATTTGAAGTCGTCGGCTTTACCGCCTGCAAACTCCACACCATCAATCGTGCCCACAAAATCAAGAGTGACTTGATCATCTTTTTGAGCACTCGTGTCAGCACCGCCGTCACCATGCTCGCCTGCCTCACCACGCGAGTGGTAATGCACGCGCTGTTTACGCAACACATCCAATGCGCGATCGATTTCTGGATCGTTCACATCGGTGGTGTAGCGGGTTAATTCGGAGCCACTGAAGTCCCCAATCTTCACTTCCGGCAAGACCTCAAAGAAAGCGTCGAAGACCACTTCGTCGGCACCAATCTCACTTTTGGGTTCTAAGCGGGGCTGGCTAGCTAATTTGATTCCTTCTTTTTTGCTGACCTCATAAAAGAGTTGCGAGGCTTTGTCGTACTGAACCTCAAAATCTACTTGCAGGCCATACTGCTGCTCCACCATTTTCTTGGGCACCTTACCTGGACGAAAGCCAGGCATCTTCATGGATTTACCAATCTTATTTAAACGTGCTTCGCGTGCTTGGTTCACATCAGCACGATTAAATTGGAGAGTAATTTTGCGGTCTAAGCTACCTAAGTTTTCGATTTGCACTGCAGCCTCTTTAATGAAGGTTAGATGTGAAGACTAAGCCAAGCAGCCGTGTGGTGCGAGGAGGGGGACTCGAACCCCCACACCATTTCTGGCGTCAGGACCTAAACCTGGTGCGTCTACCAATTTCGCCATCCTCGCTATTTCAGCGATGCAGACACGAACCGGCTCAGAATTCACGTAAAAGGTAGATTCTACAATGCCTTATAGAGGAGAGCCACGGCGTGGACTGCGATTCCCTCACCCCGACCCAGATGGCCTAGGGATTCATTGGTTTTGGCTTTCAAATTAATGTGGCTGTCGGTCACCTTCAGGTCGCTCGCAATGTGGCGCACCATCTCCGGAATATACGGAGCTAATTTTGGCTTTTGACAGATGACAGTAGCATCGACATTGCCAACCTGATACCCCACAGCTTGGACCTTTTGTAAGGCTGCTCGCAGTAGCACTCGGCTATCCATGTCTTTGAAGCGCGCATCGTCATCGGGGAACATTTGCCCAATGTCATGCAGACCAGCGGCACCCAAGAGTGCATCGGTAATGGCGTGCAGGAGTGCGTCAGCATCCGAGTGACCAAGCAGACCCTTTTCATAGGGAATGGTTACTCCCCCCAGAATCAATTTGCGATCGGGTACCAGAGCATGAATGTCATACCCCTGCCCGATCCGAAATGGAATGCTGCTTGTCATGGCACTATTTTACCGACGCTCACTGAGTACTAGCTCCATCAACTCCCAATCTGCAGGATGGGTTACCTTGAAGTTCCGGGTAGCACCCTCGACCAAAAGAGGTTGCCCACCTAAGCGCTCAATCGCGCTCGCTTCATCGGTAATATTGGCCCCCGCTTCAATGGCCTGACTTAATGCGTCATGGAGCACTTTGAGAGGAAACATCTGTGGGGTTTGTGCTTGCCACAGATGCGAGCGATCAATCGTCGTCTTGGCACGCATCGCATCGTGCGTGGTCTCTTTCATCGTATCGGCAACCGGCATTGCTAAGAGACCACCGGATTGCAATGTCTGATGGTGACTCTCAGTTTGCTCTTGAGCTTTGACTAAAGTGATGAGCCTGGCAATCAATTCAGGGGTAATTCCTGGGCGGGCTGCATCGTGCACTAATACCCAATCCTGCGGATCAACTCCTAGATCAAGCATTGCCGCAAGTGTATTTAAGACCGTTTGCTGCCGAGTGGGGCCACCTGTTTCCAGGAATTCAAAGCGTTTAACCGGATGAGGGTAACGTGATTTAAGGTCATGAATCAAAGAGTTTGAGCCAGGACTCATGCCGATCCAGACCGAGTTCACCTTAGGGCAGGCAAAGAAAGCATCCAAGGCATAAAGCAACATGGGCTTACCTGCCAAATGCCGAAACTGTTTAGGCTGATCGCCACCCAAGCGTACGCCCATGCCCGCAGAGGGCAATACGGCATGGCAAGGTTTAGTTAGTGTTGCCATGGCAGGTTCAGAATGGGATACATACCTGATTCTATAATGCTTCTAGATGTCGGATGCTGTCAATCCAGCGGCAGCGCCAAGGCCTGCTGCTTTACTTACACCCCCTATTCCCGTGCTACGGGCGGGGCAGCGCTTTACCTTCGATTCCATTGTTGGCTCAGCCGATGCCGCGCTTCTCGCACAAATGGCAGGCGCCTATCGCAGCAATTACAGCCAGTTTGTGGTGCTCTGCGCCAATGCGACCGATGCCCAGCGCTTACTGGAGGAGATTCCGAGCTTTGCTCCGCAATTGCGCATTCGCTTACTGCCAGATTGGGAGATCCTGCCCTACGATCATTTCTCACCGCATCAAGATTTAATCTCCGAACGCTTGGCCACTCTCTATGAAATGCAAAACGGCACGTGCGATCTGATCCTAATGCCAGTGACCACCGCATTGCAGCGGCTTGCCCCACCCGCATTTTTATCCGCTCATACTTTTTTCTTTTGCCAAGGCGAGCGCTTAAATGAAGAGGCTCTGCGTTTGCAATTGCAACAGGCAGGTTACGATCCCGTTAGTGCAGTGATGCGCCCTGGCGAGTACAGCATTCGGGGTGGCTTAATTGATCTGTTCCCAATGGGGTCATCCCTACCCTATCGCCTCGATCTCTTTGGCGATGAGATTGAACATATCCGTGCTTTCGATCCAGATACGCAACGCAGCTTGTATCCAGTGAAAGAAATCCGTTTATTGCCTGGTCATGAGTTTCCATTTGATGAGGCCTCACGCACTGCCTTTCGGGGGCGCTGGCGGGAGTATTTTGAGGGAGACCCAACGCGCTGCTCAATCTACAAGGATGTAAGTACTGGAATTCCGACGGCGGGGATTGAGTCTTACCTGCCGCTGTTTTTTGATGAGACCGCCACCGTCTTTGATTACTTTGTACGCAGCGATCAAGAGGATAGTCGCAGCGATATTTGTCTTGGCTATGTGGGTGATATTGAAACCAGTATCACGCAGTTCTGGAAAGATACCGAGCAACGCTATGCTTTTCTAAAGCACGATCTCGAGCGTCCTGTGCTAAAGCCTCAGGATTTGTTCTTGAGCTTAGAGCAGTTTTATACGATTGCGAAGTCCTATCCGCGCTTTGTGCTCCAAACGCAAGCCGCATTGGATTCAACGACGGAACCTGTCTTTACCCAATTACCAGATGTCGCCATTCATCGACGCGATGCCGATCCCCTCAAGCGCTTGCGGCAATTAGTTTCTCAAAATGAATGGCGCATCCTAATTTGTGCAGAGAGTGCAGGACGACTCGAGTCAATTCGGCAACTCATTGAAGAGAGTAATTTAGGGTCTTCTGAAGATGCAGCGTTTGCTTTACACCCACAGGGTGTAAACACCATCGCTGATTTTGTAAAAGGTGATGAGCGCTTTGGGTGTTGCGTATCTCCCCTCTTTAATGGCTTTGTATGGCAACCCCAGCAATTACTCATCATTACGGAGGCTGAGCTCTTCACGCAAACGGCGCGTCAGCGTCGGGGTAAGGAAACCAGCAATACCGATCCCGATACCCTCTTTAGGGATTTATCCGAGCTCAAGGTCGGCGACCCTGTGGTTCATGTCGAACATGGCATTGGTCGTTACCAGGGCTTGGTATTACTCAATATGGCGGGTCCTAAAGAAGCACCCGCCTTCGAGGAATTTTTGCATCTCATCTACGCGCACGATGCAACCTTGTATGTGCCAGTCCAACAACTGCATCAGGTCACGCGCTATGCGGGGGCCGATCCGGATTCAGCGCCCTTGCATCAATTGGGCTCTGGTCAGTGGGATAAAGCCAAGCGCAAGGCTGCTCAGCAAATACGAGATACGGCAGCAGAGCTTCTCAATCTCTATGCCGCACGAGCAATCCGCAAAGGTCATGCCTTCGAGTTCTCGGCACATGACTATGCCGCGTTTGCAGAGAGCTTTGGCTTTGAAGAAACGCCGGACCAAGCGAATGCGATTGCTGCAGTGATTGGCGATATGACTAGCGGCAAGCCGATGGATCGCTTGGTTTGTGGCGATGTGGGTTTTGGTAAAACCGAGGTGGCACTTCGCGCTAGCTTTGTGGCGGTGATGGGTGGTAAACAAGTGGCGATTCTGGCACCCACTACCCTACTGGCTGAGCAACACGCTGCCACCTGGAAAGATCGTTTTGCCGCCTGGCCAGTTCGGATTGTGGAGCTCTCACGTTTTAAGACTGCTAAAGAGATCAGTGCGGCATTAGCTGCGATTGCTGCCGGTGAGGCTGATATTGTGATTGGTACCCATAAGCTCCTCTCCAAAGAGACGCAATTTGCGCGCCTTGGTTTGGTAATTGTTGATGAAGAACATCGCTTTGGTGTGCGTCAGAAAGATGCCTTGAAGGCATTGCGTGCAGAGGTGGATATCCTCACACTCACTGCCACTCCAATACCGCGCACTTTAGGTATGGCGCTCGAGGGCTTGCGTGAGTTCTCGGTGATTGCGACTGCTCCTCAGAAACGTCTAGCCATTAAGACCTTTGTGCGACGTGAGAGTGATGGTGTGATTCGGGAAGCGGTCTTACGCGAGATCAAACGTGGTGGTCAGGTGTACTTCTTACACAACGAGGTGGAGACCATCCAGAATCGCAAGCAAGCCTTACAGATGCTCTTACCCGAAGCCCGAATTACCGTGGCGCATGGCCAAATGCACGAACGCGAGCTTGAAGCCGTGATGCGAGATTTTGTCACGCAGCGCAGTAATGTCTTGCTGTGTACCACCATCATTGAAACCGGGATTGACGTACCAACCGCCAATACCATCATCATGCATCGCGCTGATAAGTTTGGTTTGGCGCAGCTCCACCAATTGCGCGGTCGCGTGGGCCGCTCGCATCACCAAGCCTATGCTTATCTATTAGTACCTGATCCAGATGCACTCACGAAGCAAGCACGTTTACGCCTAGACGCGATCGTGGCGATGGAAGAACTCGGTTCTGGTTTTTATCTTGCTATGCACGATTTAGAGATCCGTGGGGCTGGTGAGGTATTGGGTGATAAGCAATCGGGTGAGATTCATGAAATTGGCTTTCAGCTGTATACCGAGATGCTCAATCGCGCAGTCAAGTCCTTACGCAGTGGTAAGGAGCCCGATCTCCTCTCACCCATGCAAGCGGTGACCGATGTTAATTTAGGGGCACCCGCTCTCCTGCCTGCGGATTATTGTCCCGATGTGCATGAACGCCTATCGCTCTACAAACGCTTTGCCAGCTGTGAAGCCTTTGATGAGTTGAGCCAGTTGCGTGAAGAACTTGTGGATCGCTTTGGTAACTTACCTGATCCTGCCAAAGCCTTTTACGAGACCCATCGGCTACGCCTTGAAATGGTTCTCTACGGCATTCAGAAAATGGATGCGAGTCCAAATGGCATCCAGGTAAGTTTTATTGCACACCCTCCATTGGATCCCGTGAAATTGATTCGTTTGGTGCAATCCAACCCTCAGGTGCAACTCAATGGCCAAGATCGCATTAAATACTTACCTACTAAGGGGTCCTCGTTTGATCAGCTTGAGCAGCGCATCGAAGCGATTCGACAGCTCATGAAACTCTTAAGCACGGCTCTGGTGGCCTCGGCACATCCTCTACCAACTCCTGCGCTCTCATCGATCGCTTAGGCATAATTGATTTATGGTGTTTTCATCGTCTCACCCCTTCCCCAGTTTGCAGATCTTAGGATCAAAAGCGACTGATCCCCAACTCGTTTCAGGCTTAGAACGTGCTATGCAAACCCTGGGGATTGATTTTCAGCATACTGCGGGGAGATTTTTATTAATGCGCGAGATTGAAGCATTCGAACGCAATGGTCTGCGCCAGTATTGTGCAGAGCGTGGTTGTGATTTGGCCATTCTACCTACTGGCTTTAATCCAAGCACACTGAAAGTCTTGGCCATGGATATGGACTCGACCTTAATCAATATTGAGTGCATTGATGAAATTGCTGACTTTACTGGCAAGAAAGCAGCGGTCGCAGAAATTACTGCGGCCACGATGCGTGGCGAGATCCCAAACTTTGCTGAGAGCTTGCGTCGCCGTGTTGCCCTATTAGAGGGTGCGTCCATCTCGGCTTTGCATTCGGTCTATGAGGAACGCTTACAACTCAATCCCGGAGCCGAGCCCTTGATCAGCGGTGCGCATGAACGTGATATGCACACCCTACTGGTTTCGGGTGGATTCACATTCTTTACCGATCGCATGCAAGAACGCCTTGCCTTGTGCGAGACGCACTCCAATCAGCTAGAGATTGTGAATGATCGACTCACCGGTAAGGTCTTAGGTGAGATTGTGGATGGAGCGGCCAAGAATCGGTTTGTGGAAGCGGCGTGTGCACACTTTGATCTCGATAAGCGCGCTGCAATTGTGATTGGTGATGGCGCCAATGATCTATTGATGATGGCCGACTGCGGTTTGAGCGTCGCCTATCGCGCCAAGGCGATTGTTAAAGAAAAAGCCGACGTCGCTTTAGACAACGTCGGCTTGGATGCAGTCCTCGAACTGCTCTAAGGCTTAGAGTCGCTCAAATACCGCGGCAATGCCTTGACCGCCACCAATACACATGGTGACTAAGCAGTATTTACCGTTGGTGCGATGCAATTCATAAATGGCTTTAGTGGCGATCGCAGCACCGGTGCAACCTACCGGATGACCAAGGGCAACTGCACCACCGTTCACATTGGTCTTTGCTGGGTCCAAACCTAATCCCTTGGTGACAGCAATTGCCTGAGCAGCAAAGGCTTCATTGGACTCAATCACATCCATCTTGTCTAGAGTCAATCCAGCGCGTTGCAAAGCAATCTTGGTTGCGGGAATGGGGCCCTCACCCATGATGTGATTGGGTACACCAGCGACTGCATAAGAGACCAAACGTGCGATTGGCTTTTGTCCAGCTTTGGCAGCCACATCAGCCGCAGCCAAGACCATGAAGGCAGCACCATCGTTAACACCCGATGCATTTCCTGCGGTGACTGTGCCACCCTCTTTTTTGAAGGCAGGCTTCATCTTCGCTAAGGTCTCCATGGTGGTATCCGGTTTGCAATGCTCATCGGTATCAAACACCACATCACCCTTTCGGGTCTTTAATGTAATCGGTACGATTTGGGATTTAAAGCGACCCTCTTTAATTGCTATTGCTGCACGGCGATGGGATTCAACAGCAAAGGCATCTTGATCCTCGCGTGTAATCTTCCATTTCTCAGCCAAGTTCTCGGCAGTGATGCCCATATGACCCACACCAAAAGGGTCTGTGAGAACGGCGACCATCAGGTCAATCATTTTGGTATCGCCCATGCGTGCACCATTGCGCATTGCAGTGGCTCCATACATTGCACGCGACATCACTTCAACGCCACCGCCCACACCATAGTCATAATCATTGAGCATGATGCCTTGCGCAGTGGTCACAATCGCTTGCAATCCAGAACTGCACAAACGATTCACTGCCATCGCGACCGAATCCATTGGCAGCCCCGCTTGAATTGCAGCCACGCGAGAGACATAAGCGTAGCGTGAGTCAGTTGGCATAGTATTACCGACCGTCACATAATTAATCTTGGCAGGATCGGCGCCAGAACGGGCAACGGCTTCTTTCATCACCACACCAGCCAACTCTGATGGCTCCATGCCACTGAGACTGCCGCCATAACTACCGATTGCAGAACGCGCTGCACTTAAGACCACGACTTCACGACTCATCATTGTTCCCTTCTTTACAGATTAGCCCAATAGCTAGTTTTAGCTCATTATCTACACTTGCACAATCAGATCATGCCCTTGCGTATCAAGGACGGTTGCCTTTACAAACTCCCCAACCCGATACCGCTTGGAAGGCTTGCTGGGTGCAAGAATTCGCACAATCCCATCAATTTCTGGGGCATCGGCCGCACTCCGACCAATCCCACCCTCTGGGGTCACATGATCAACCAATACCCGAATGCGTTGGTCGACTAATCGCCGTAAGCGCCGGCTCGATTGCTCCTCAGCAAGCGCCATAAAGCGAGAGCGCCGCTCCTCGCGAATGGGCTCTGGGACAGGGTTGTCGAGCGCATTCGCAGTAGCACCCTCCACCGGTGAATAAGCAAAACATCCGGCTCGATCGATTTGCGCCTCTTCCATAAATTGCAATAAGGCTGAAAACTCCTCTTCGGTCTCCCCGGGAAATCCAGCAATAAAGGTACTGCGGATCACCAGGTCAGGACAAATCGCACGCCATGACTGGATTCGGTCCAGATTTTTTTCACCACTGGCGGGTCGCTTCATGCGCTTGAGGACATCTGGGTGTGCATGCTGAAATGGAATATCAAGATACGGTAAGAGTCCAAATCCCGTATCCTTGAATTGAGCCATGATCGGCAAAATCTGATCAACATGCGGATAGGGGTACACGTAATGCATCCGCACCCAGGCTTGATGCGATATGGCGAGCTCATGAAGTGCAAGTGCCAAATCGTAAAGACGGGTCTTAATGGGTTTGCCATCCCAAAAACCGGTGCGGTACTGAATATCCACACCATAGGCACTCGTGTCTTGCGAAACCACCAAGAGCTCTTTAACTCCCGACTCAAAAAGTTTTTGTGCTTCTTGCAACACATCGCCGATGGGACGCGATACCAAATCGCCTCGCATGCTTGGAATGATGCAAAAGCTGCAACGATGATTACAACCCTCTGAAATTTTTAGGTAAGCGTAATGCTTTGGCGTTAGTTTGATCCCAGCCGGAGGCACAAGATCCAAAAATGGGTCATGCGGTTTGGGTAAATGGGTATGTACGGCTTGCAAGACTTCAGCGGTTGCATGTGGTCCAGTTACCGCTAATATTTTGGGATGGATGCTAGTAATCAGATCGCTACCATCGGCATTTTTCTTGGCACCTAGGCAACCGGTCACGATCACCTTGCCGTTCTCGGTGAGGGCTTCTCCAATCGCAGACAGACTTTCCTCCACTGCAGAGTCAATAAAGCCGCAGGTGTTGACGATCACCAGATCGGCCCCAGCATAGTCTTTTGCGGTCTCATAACCTTCGGCACTTAACTGCGTCAAGATGAGCTCAGAATCCACCAATGCTTTGGGACACCCCAATGAAACAAATCCTACTTTTGCAACCACGAATAATGCCCGATCTTAATGATGTAATGAAAGTCTCTAAGCCCCGTGCTTAGGAGTTGGAATCCGATGTGTCAGATTTGCCTTTGAATGGGAAGCCAGTAAAGAGTTGGTTCGAGCCTTGCATTTGTTCCTGCATTTTTAGGAATAAGTCCTTGCTCTGATCCATATAGTTGGTCATCAAATTTTGCATAAAAGGATTTTGCAAGTTCATCATTTGGGTCCAGGCTTCAGTACCACCACCGGTCATCGACTTGGATTGCTCCGCTAACTTTTGCTGCATATCCATAAAGGATTGCATGGTGCGCTCCAAATGGCTCCCCATCAACCCTTGCATCGAGTGACCATAAAAACGGATCATTTGCTGCAGCATCTGGGTCGTGAAGAGTGGCACCCCGCAGGCCTCTTCCTCAAGAATGATCTGCAAAAGTATGCTGCGGGTCAGATCCTCATCGGTTTTAGCATCGAGAACCTTAAAGCTCTCGGACGCCATAACCAACTGCTTAATGTCAGCAAGAGTTACATAGGTACTCGTCTGGGTATCGTAGAGACGCCGATTGGGGTACTTTTTGATTAGGCGCTCATCGCCAGCCCGTTTTGTTCGTGTAGCCATGGTGATTCCCTTGCTCGCTGTTGCAATGCAGAATTTACCTTAGTTTAGCCTGTATGGATCCCCCCATTGACCGAGAAGTCGGCGCCGGTTGAGAAGGCGCCGTCGTCTGAGGCAATCCAAGCGCAGATTGAGGCAATCTCGTCGGGGGTTCCCAGGCGCTTCACTGGGATTGTGCCGACAATCTTCTCAAGCACATCCTCCCGAATTGCCTTAACCATATCTGTCGCAATATAGCCTGGTGAAACGGTATTCACGGTCACCCCTTTGCTAGCAACCTCTTGGGCTAGCGCCATGGTGAAGCCATGCAAGCCTGCCTTGGCAGTGGAATAGTTAGTTTGACCAAACTGACCCTTCTGACCGTTGACCGAGGAGATATTAATGATCCGGCCCCAGCCGTTATCGATCATGCCATCAATCACTTGCTTGGTTACATTAAAGAGCGAGTTCAGATTGGTATCAATCACCGCCTTCCAATCCTCAGGGGTCATCTTCCGAAACACGCTATCCCGAGTGATGCCGGCATTGTTCACCAAGACATCAACCCGACCTACCTCGGCTTTGACCTTCTCAAAGGCTGCTTTGGTGCTCTCCCAATCGGATACATTACCCTCAGACGCAATGAACTCATAACCCAAGGCTTTTTGCTCACCAATCCAACGATCCTTGCGGGGCGAGTTTGGGCCGCAACCAGCAATCACCTTAAAGCCGCCTTTGGATAAACGCTGACAGATCGCCGTGCCGATTCCGCCCATCCCACCTGTTACGTATGCAATCCGTTGTGCCATCATCTTCTCCTTGTATTCAAATCAATCGATTAAACCTTTTGCGCCTTTTCTTTCACATAGGTGCCAGGTGCTGCAACTAATTTTTTGTACTTGCCATGCCCATAATTTTTCGGTGCAGGAATCTGTTTACCACCATATTGAGCGAGCCACTCGGTAAAGTCGGGCCACCAACTACCCGGCACTTCTTTGGCACCTTTGAGCCATGCATCCGCGGTTTTTGGTAAATCAGAATTAGTCCAATAATTGCGTTTCTTCTTATGCGGAGGATTAATTACACCCGCAATATGACCCGAGGCCCCCATCACAAACCGAATCGGCCCCTTCAAAATTTGAGTACTCTGATAACCCGAGTGCCATGGCACGATGTGATCATCACGTGATGCGTAGATGTAAGCAGGGACCTTGATCTTACTTAGATCAATCTTCTCCCCACAGACCTTGAGCTTGCCCGGTTTGGCTAGATCATTTTGCAAGTAAGTATGGCGCAGATACCAGCAATACATCGGGCCAGGCAAATTGGTGGAGTCCCCATTCCAGTAGAGCAAATCAAATGGCGGTGGCGAGTTACCTTTGAGGTAGTTATCCACCACATAGTTCCACACCAACTCGTTGGGTCGCAAGAAGGAGAAGGTATTGGCTAACTCCAAACCAGATAAGAGGCCATAACGCCCTTCAGCACCGCCGATGGATTTCTCACGCAGATTGACCAAGGACTCATCAATAAAGACATCGAGGATGCCTGTGTCCGTGAAATCCAATAAGGTGGTCAAAAGCGTCAGGCTTTCAATAGGATCCTGTTTACGTGCAGCCAGCACTGCGAGTGCGGTGCTCACTAAAGTACCGCCCACACAGAAGCCCAAAATATTGATCTTGTCTTGTTGACTGATTTCCTGCGTAACCCGAATTGCTTCGAGCACGCCAGTACCCACATAGTCCTCCCAGGTAATGCGATTCATGCTGGCGTCTGGATTTTTCCAGGAGACCAAAAATACGGTGTGCCCTTGGCTCACCATATAACGCACTACAGAGTTATCAGGTTGCAAATCTAGAATGTAGTACTTGTTAATGCACGGGGGAACCATTAAGAATGGTCGCTCATAAACCTGATCAGTGAGAGGCTTGTACTGAATCAATTCAAAGAGCGAGTTCCGAAATACCACCGCACCTTCGGTCTGTGCCAAATTTTTACCCACCTCAAAGCCACTCTCATCGGTTTGGCTCACCTTTCCTTTGCCAAGATCACCCAATAAGTTCAAGATCCCCTTTTGAATCGATTGACCTTGGGTCTTGAGGATAGTCTCCAATGCCTCTGGGTTGGTGGCCAAGAAGTTTGAGGGCGATAAGGCATCAATCATTTGATTGGTCGCAAACTCAATGCGCTGTCGAGTTTTAGCATCGGTCTGCACGGCTTGCACGAGCTCATTGAGATAACGTGCATTCAATAAATAGGTGGAGACTAGTGCTTTGCTCCAAGGGTTTTGCCAAGCCTCGCCCATAAAGCGTCGGTCTTTGAATTCCAATGCGCTGGGATCTTTACCCAATTTACCAAGGTCTTCGAGATATTTGGTTTGAATTTCGGAGAGCTTGTCTGGGGGAATCATGGCCATGTATTGCGGGGCCAAGCTTGGTGAATTACCCAAATTCATGATGATGGTGATCTTCTTAAAAGTGTCAATCAATCTAATCAGTACGTCTCTATTCTCAGGTGATTATGACGCAAGGGTTATAAGCACTAACCCTAGCATTTATCAGGATCGCTGGGCTGAGATGCGGCAATTACCTTGATTGCTAGGGCTTCGGATTGAACCAAATCAAGCTAGCAAAGCGTCCCGTGGGGGTTTCACGGCGATAGGAGTAAAAACGTTCAGGATCACTGAAGGTACATAAATCGCCGCCATAGACAGCACCAATACCCAAGGCTTGCAGGCGGGATTTGGCAATTCGTGGCAGATCGGCCCAATACTTCTCATGGCTTGAGGTCTGATTAGGAATAAAACATGCATCGTCGAGTAGATAATCAAATTGCACTGCTGACTCCATAAACGCAGCACGCACTTCACCGCCCACTTCGTAATGTGCCACCGAGATGCTCGGACCAATCCATGCGAGCACATCGGATGCGGTGCTTGAGGACTCTTTGAGAAGTTTGGCTACCGTATTTTCCAGAACACCGGCACATAACCCACGCCAACCCGCATGTGCAGCAGCGACAGCCGTTCCCAATCGATTGGTAAAGAGCACTGGCATGCAGTCAGCGGCCAAGATGCTCAACACGGTTTGCGGAGTCGTCGTCACACTCGCGTCCGCCTCAATGATGCAATCGCCGATGCCCTCGTGAATGCCTTTTGCTAAGACCACATCGGTACCATGCACTTGCTTAATCCAAAATGGTGCTTGCGGTAATAAGGCGTTTAGCAAGGCCCGATTTTGTTGCACAATTTTTAGATCCTCGCCAGCAAATGCCCCTAGATTGAATTGATCGTATGGTGCTTGACTAAAGCCACCTTGCCGGGTGGTTGTAAAGGCATGCACATTAGTAGGTGCCGGCCAATCGGGTCTCAGAATACGAAGCGGGCTCATGAGGAAGAATCATCAAATGGTTTGGGAAGATCTGCGGCATCCATGTGCACTTGCGCATGCAGTTCTAAGAGATCATTTGGAATGGGAGCAAACCATCGCATCGGTTCGTGTGTGCTTGGATGGACAAACTCCAACGCAAACGCATGGAGGGCTTGGCGCTTTAAGAACAATTGACTCGCAGCCGCTGGGATTCGTTTGCGATATACCGGGTCGCCTAATAATGGATAAGACAAAGACTCAAGATGAACGCGAATTTGATGGGTTCGACCGGTCTCCAAGCGACACTCCAACAATGAGACCTTACTCTGTTGGTAGGCGCCCAGCGCTAAGCGTTTGTAATGGGTGCGTGCGGCTTTGGCATTGGCTACTCTAGAATCGGCAGGCACCACGGCAATCTTGAGTCGATCGCGTGGGTCACGTGCCAAGGCAGCGTTAATTGTGCCGTGTAATGGAGTATCGCCCCACACCCAGGCCAGATAGCGCCGCTCCACTAAATGATCTTGCAATAGTCGTACTAAGGCAGTTTGGGCCAATGCCGTTCGAGCCACCACAAAGAGACCAGAGGTGTCTTTATCGAGTCGATGCACAATCCCAGCACGAGGTAACTGAGCGAGCTCCGGGTAATGAAACAGTAGACCATTGAGTACCGTTCCAGTCCAATTGCCAGCCGCGGGATGCATTACCATCCCAGCCGCTTTATTAAAGACCAAGAGATGATCATCTTCATAGATGCAATTGAGTGGAATATCTTCTGGCTCAAATGCATGTTGCTCCGGCATCTCTTGTGGAAAGACACGAATCGCCTCACCGCCTCGCAAAATCTGGCGAGATTTAACGACCTTGCCGTCAACTAGGACCGCTCCTTGATTGGCCCATGCCTGTATCCGATTGCGGGAGTAGTCGGTTAAAAAATGGGCTAAGACTTTATCTAAACGCTCTCCCGCCCATGCATCCGGGATCTCAAGCGCAATGAAATCCTCATCATCGATATAATCAGAGGGATTCGGATCAGGAGTTTGCGGCAATGCCACGCTGGAAGGACCTTATTGTGTTATCAATTCCCCCTATGGGGCACCATCGTGCTAGTTTAAGGCTTGTTGTTCTCGCTTCGCTAGTTTCTTCTGTAATGCTTCTCACTTCATGCGCGAATACCAGCACCGATGAAACCTTGGGCTGGTCCGAGGCGAAGCTGTACACCGAGGCGCGCGACAAGATGAATGAGAATGATTTTGATAAGTGCGGTCAGTACTTTGAGAAACTGGAGGCGCGCTTCCCCTTTGGTCCCTACTCCCAGCAAGCTCAGATTAATTCCGCGTATTGCTTTTGGAAAGCCCAGGAGCCTGCCCAAGCAATGGTCCAAATCGATCGCTTCATTAAGTTGCACCAAGGTAGCCCCAATTTAGATTACGCGTATTACCTCAAGGGTCTGATCACCTTCAATGACGATTTAGGATTTTTAGGAAAGTTCACGGGACAAGATCTGAGTGAACGTGATCCCAAGGCAGCCAAAGAGGCCTTTGAATCCTTCAAGGTCGTGGTGGAACGCTTCCCCAACAGTAAATACGCCCCCGACTCACTTGATCGCATGCGCTACATCGTCAACTCTTTAGCAGAGGCTGATGTGATTGTGGCACGCTACTATTACGATCGAGGCGCATACTTAGCTGCTGCCAACCGTGCGCAGCTCGTGATTCGGGATTACGATCGTGCGCCAGCGGTTGAGGAAGCACTCTTCATTTTGGTTCAGTCCTATCAAGCCTTGGGGATGTATGACTTAAGCTCTGATGCCATGCGGGTCTTTAAGCTCAATTTCCCTGATAGTCAGATCTTTAAAACGGGCAAGCGCGTTCAGAAAGAGCGCAAGTGGTGGCAGTTCTGGATCACTAAATAATTTCGAGCGGTACCCGAGGCGCAATCGCGCATACCAGTTCGTAGCCAATCGTTTGGGCGTGTGTTGCCACATCATCGACATGCAAGTTTTTACCCCACAACTCTACTTTGGTGCCGACGGTTGCCCAGGGCGCATGGGTGAGA
Organism: Polynucleobacter sp. HIN11; assembly: GCF_030297675.1. Classification (NCBI taxonomy): domain Bacteria; kingdom Pseudomonadati; phylum Pseudomonadota; class Betaproteobacteria; order Burkholderiales; family Burkholderiaceae; genus Polynucleobacter; species Polynucleobacter sp. HIN11. Next base: position 784,701 of record NZ_AP028142.1, on the reverse strand, counting down.
TCAATGGTTAGCATATCCATCGAGACCTGGCCCGCAATCGGGCAAAGCCGTGATTGGCTTGGATCATCCGCATAAACCCAGACGGGGGCGCCGTCTTTTGCATGACGGGGATAACCATCCGCATAGCCACAAGCAACCACACCAATTCGCATCCGCCCAGTTGCTCGGAATCGTGATCCATAACCCACTGCGTCGCCCGGCTCTAGATCTTGAATCGCAATGATGGAACTTGATAGGGTCATCACCGCTTGCAAATTGGCATGGGCAATATCCGCAAACTGACCCGATGGAGAAATCCCATGCAACATAATCCCGGGACGGACCCAATCACCTAAGGCGTTACGATGCCATAAGACCGCTGCCGAGTTAGCCAGCGAGGTCTCACCCGCTAATCCATCGATCGTCTTGGTAAAGCACTCCATTTGAGCACCGACTGAGGGCTCGCGATCAACGTAGTCGGCATTTGCAAAGTGAGTCATATGGTTCATGCGGTGCCCGGCGGCATGAAGCCGATGGTAGGCTAATCGATACGCTTCTGGTCGAAATCCAAGACGATTCATTCCAGAGTTGAGTTTGAGAAAGATGGTGACGGGATGGGCTTGCTTTTCAAGCCAAGTCACTTGATTGGGGTTGTGGACCACCACATCGCAGTCCAGCTCAATCACCGAAGGAATATCACCCTCTTGGAAAAGACCCTCTAACAGCAAAATGCGCTTGGTCCAGCCCTGCGACCGCAACCAGCGGGCATCATCGAGATCTAAGACCGCAAATCCATCGGTCTGCGAAAGTCCTGCCAACGCCGCCCTTAGGCTATGGCCATAGGCGCGGGCTTTAACCACAGACCATATGCGAGAATTACCCGCGAGTTCTCTGACCCGCCTTAAATTGTGGCCTAATGCAGCAGTGTCAATCGTTGCCAGAATCGGGCGTTCCAGAAATCTCCCCTTTCATGCTCTAATCTAGTAAATGAAGCAATTGTACGAATGAAACCAGGTTTTTACACCATTATGGCGGCGCAATTTTTTTCGTCGCTCGCCGATAACGCCCTGCTAATTGCGGCCATTGCCCTCTTAGCCCAACTCGCTGCCCCGGCGTGGATGACCCCGCTTCTCAAACTGTTCTTTGTGCTCTCCTATGTATTATTGGCTGCCTTTGTTGCAGCCTTTGCTGATTCCAGGCCCAAAGGTCAGGTGATGTTCATTACCAATACGATCAAAATTATTGGTTGTGCCGCGATGCTTTTTGGCGCTCACCCGTTAGCTTCATATGCGATTGTGGGTCTTGGAGCAGCTGCGTATTCACCAGCAAAATATGGCATTTTGACCGAGCTGCTCCCCCCTGAAAAACTCGTGGCCGCCAATGGCTGGATCGAGGGTTTGACCGTGGGCTCGATTATTGCGGGCACCGTCTTGGGTGGTGTGTTGATTAGCACCAAAGTTTCAGCTTCCCTCATGAGTTTTGATTTGCCTTTGTTTAACACAGGTGTTGATAGCCCTGCTGAATCCGCGATCTCGATCATTATGTTTATTTACCTGATCGCCGCACTCTTTAACTTAAAGATTCCGGATACGGGAGCACGCTACCCAGAGCAGCGCTTAGATCCTATTCAGTTGACCAAAGATTTTTTTGTCGGTTTTCATATTTTATGGCGCGATCGCTTGGGCCAAATCTCCCTGGCAGTTACCACTCTTTTCTGGGGTGCGGGTGCAACCCTACAGTTCATCGTGCTGAAGTGGGCTGAGACCGCACTGAATATGAACCTCTCGCAAGGGGCTATTTTGCAAGCAGTTTCTGCCATTGGTGTCGCCGGGGGTGCGGTTTGGGCAGCCTCACGTATTCCATTAAAGTCCGCTTTAAATGTCTTGCCGTATGGCGTCGTAATGGGCCTGCTGGTATGCATCATGGCCATCTACCATATTGAATACATCCCATCAATCGTGCTCTTTAAGATTGGCGCCTTGGAAGTCAACTTTAATCTTCTACCTGCTTATATCCTTCTGATCACCGTTGGCTGGTTAGCAGGTTACTTCGTTGTTCCAATGAATGCCCTCTTACAGCACCGTGGTCACGTCCTACTTTCTGCAGGTCACTCTATTGCTGTTCAGAACTTCAATGAGAACCTCTCGGTTCTAATGATGCTCATGCTCTATGCCCTGCTGATTTGGTTAGACGTTCCAGTACCCATCGTGATTACCGGCTTTGGTTTAGGCGTTGCCCTCACCATGTGGTTGGTGATTAAGAAGCATCAAGCCAACCAAGCCGAGTATGACTCGCTGCATCTGATTGGCGAAGCCAAGCACTAATTAGAGAGATTGCAATACAGAGCGGGCTAGCAATAGATCTTGCCACAAGAGCGCTTTGTCCTTCGGTCGGCTGAGGCAGTGCGCCAGATCAACGCTGGCGATCAAGGGAATGTCTTGACCAGCAATCTCTAGGACCACATCCCGCAAGTGCGCGAGTGGCTCTTGCTCTCCACTTAAGGTCTGTGCTGCGTGCTCACCGAAGGCAAATGCCACACATGGCAAATGCGTATTCGGTGCTTGCGTATCGGTCGGTGAACGCCATTCCCATTCTTTGGGTAAGAGCCCGAGGGCCAAAATGATGTTCTGGAATAAGCGTTCTTGATCACCACCGGGCGCTTGACCATAAAACAGCCAATACACCTTAGGCTCCAAATTGGAGATGGCCTGATGAGGCTCAGCATTCGGAGACATACTGGGTGGAGAGTCTTGCGCAGCAGAACGCAAAGACCACTCGGTAATGCCCATTTCTTTTAAGTAACGTGAGCGATCGTCAATGTTCATAGGGTTTTGCAGGGCAATCGATGGCTTTGGTCATCACAATCGCGTCTTCACGCGTACTAGAAGAAGATTCTACTGGGTAATAGGCTTTGCGCCGCGCTAACTCTTCATATCCTGCCTTCTCATAGAGTGCGATTGCAGCACGATTACTGGGACGAACCTCAAGCAAAATCCGCGGGATTGATAAATTAGATGCGATCATTTGGATAGCACTCATGAGTCGCAGGCCTATGCCCTGTTTGCGCAGATCCGTATCCACCGTAATATTGAGAAGATGGAGATCATCGACTGCGGGTAGCAAGATGCAATAGGCCCAAATGCGCTTGTCAGGATCGCCTACCTCGCGCAGGCAATATGCCCAATGGCCCGCTTCGATCGAATCGCTAAAGTTTTTGCGCGACCATGGGTGCTGATGCGAAATTGCTTCAATTGCCATGACCGCATCCAGATCGGATTCGGTCATCAGCTCCAGAACCAGCTCAGCCAAGCAAATGACCGGTTGGGGTGCGGCTTGCTGCATCGTGACGTTCTTGGGTAGTGAGAGCCACTTTATTACGAATATAGAGGGGCTCAAGATTCTCAACCAAAATCGTTTGGTCCGCTTGATAACGTACTTGCGCGAGATCCAAGATGCTAAGTGCATTGGGCACTAGCTGCGAATCAATCTGTCGACCTACAAAATGATCCTTGAAATCATCGGCATACTCAGCAAGGGCATTACCGGCAATTAAATCTTGATGGTTATCCTCAATATACTCTGGGGCAGTTAGTTGTATTGGATGAATCGGTTTAGGCTGTGAGGCTTCTATTTGATAGCGAGTCCAATACACTTCACCCATACGGGCATCCAGAGCAATGGTGAATGTCGTGTTTTGAGGCATTTGATGGTGTTGCGCAAACTGCGATGCCATCGCATCAAGACTGGTCACCGGAATTACTGGCAATTGCGAGCCAACCGATAATCCCTGGGCAACTGCAACCGAGAGACGTACTCCAGTAAATGCTCCAGGACCCACACCTACCGCCAGGGCATCCAGATCGGAGAAACGTGCGCCACACTGCTGTAGTAGCTCGCTGCACCATGGCAAGAGATGCTGACTCGCTTTTGATCCAAGTAGCTCATGCCGATACAGAATCGGTTTGTCATCAAAACATAAGGCCACCGAACACCACGAGGTCGAAGTGTCGATGGCCAAGATGCGCATGCTAGATGTCCTGAGTTTAAAACTCTTCGTACAGCGGCAAGGTTAAGAACTCCACAAAATCATCATTGGCAACCAAGTCCTCAAAGATCTTAGCGGCACGATCAAACTGTCCAACAGCACCGGAGTCTTTGACCTTCGTGAGCTCTTCACCAATCAGTTGACGCACTAGCTCAAGGGTGACTTTACGACCGTCGTCGAGAACTCCTTTGGGCGACCGAATCCATTGCCATACTTGTGAGCGGCTGATCTCAGCAGTAGCGGCATCTTCCATCAGGTTATGGATGGGCACACAACCGTTACCAGCAAGCCAAGCACCCATGTAATGGATACCGACGTTAATGTTATAACGCAGCCCTGCTTCGGTGATTGGTCCCTCTGGAGCAAAGTTGAGTAAATCCGCAGCGGTGACCTGAACGTCCTCGCGTTGACGATCAAATTGATTGGGTTTGTCACCCAATACGGCTTTGAACTCATTCATGCACAACTCAACCAAACCTGGATGGGCAACCCAACTACCATCGTAGCCATCGGTAGCTTCACGACGCTTATCCGTTGATACAGCTGCGAGCGCAATCGCATTCTTCTCAGGATCATTCTTAATGGGAATGAAAGCGCTCATTCCACCCATTGCTGGGGCGCCGCGCTTATGGCAGGTCTTTAAAAGAAAGAGTGCATAGGCGCGCATAAAGGGTGAGGTCATGGTCACCTTCACACGATCAGCCAAGCAGAAGTTTTTATCGAGCTTAAATTTCTTAATCGCAGAGAAGATGTAATCCCAACGACCAGCATTTAATCCCGAACTATGGTCACGCAACTCATAGAGGATCTCATCCATCTCAAAGGTGGCATTGATGGTCTCAACCAACACCGTTGCTTTGATGCTGCCGTGCTTCATGCCCAGCTCTTTCTCGGCCATAGTAAAGATGTCATTCCATAAGCGAGCCTCTAGATGGCTCTCAATCTTTGGCAAATAGAAAAATGGGCCTAAGCCTCTCGCTTCGAGATACTTACCACTATTAAAGGTGAAGATGGCGAAGTCAAAAATACCGCCTGAGACACGCTGACCATCAACCAAGACATGTTTCTCATCGAGATGCCAACCGCGGGGACGAACAATTAAGGTCGCGGTTTTTTCATTGAGCTTGTATTCCTTACCAAAGAGATTGAGCTCAATATCACGGCGTACGGCTTTCTTTAAATTGACATGCCCTTGCACAATGTTTTCCCAATAGGGGCTATTGGAATCCTCAAAATCGGCCATATACGAATCTGCACCAGAGTTCAGCGCATTAATCACCATCTTGGCATCGACTGGACCAGTAAGCTCCACGCGGCGAGTTTCCAGTGCTTTGGGTACTGGAGCAATTTTCCAATCACCCTCACGAATGGATTTAGTTTCTGGCAAGAAATCAAGCTTTTGACCGGCGTCTAATTTTTTGGCTAGTTCAACCCGTTTTTTGAGGAGTTCCTGACGGCGTGGTTCAAAGGCGCGATGCAATTTAGCAACGAACTCTAGGGCTTCGGGGGAAACAACGCTTGCAAAATCCGGATTGAGTTTGGCTTTAAGCTCAATGCCACTGGATTCGATGGTTGGGGCGCCAGACATGAATACTCCTAATCGGTTTTAAGGATTAAATGACAAATTGATGACTATTATGCCTGAATTGTTGCACTGCACACAAATTGGGGTTTATGCCAATGCGGCAATTACATCGGGTGGCGCCTGAACAAGTTCAATTAAAACCCCTTCGCCCGAGAACATGAACTCCTCGTTCGCTTTGGGATGAACAAAAATGATGTCGTGACCTGCTGCCCCCTTCCGAATCCCGCCGGGGGCAAATCGCAGACCCTGTTGCGTCAACCACTCCACCGCCTTGGGCAAATCATCAACCCACAGACCAATGTGATTGAGTGGGGTTTGATGCACAGCTGGCTTTTTATCGATATCGAATGGTTGCATCAAATCAATTTCAACCTCGTGCGGGCCACGACCGATGGCACAAATATCCTCATCGACGTTCTCGCGCTCGGATACGAAGGCATCTTTGTATTTCAAGCCAAGAAGATCAACCCACAGCGCTTTAAGCTTTTGCTTATCGGTACCACCGATGGCAATTTGCTGAACTCCCAGAATTTTGAATGGTCGACTCATGGTGATCACTTCGCAAACTGAATAATGATTTGATCGACTGCAAGACTCGATCCCTCAGTGGCACATATATCGTCCACCACCCCATCTTGCGAAGCGAATAAAGTGTTCTCCATTTTCATGGCCTCAATCACAACCAATTTCTGACCGGCAGTAACCTTATCACCCTTGGCTACATGCAATTTGGTTAATAGTCCAGGCATCGGCGACAGTAGTAACTTCGATGTGTCAGGAGGCGCCTTATATGGCATACGGCGTTGCAACTCTGCCCCAAATGGACTTAAGACCACGCAGTCAAAATGCACGCCGTCTTGCATGAATACACAACCCAAGCCTGGGCGCTCCACTTGCGCACATGCCGTCGGTCCATCATTTAAACGATAGATCAAACGAATCGAACCGGGTTGCCAATCACTCTCCAAGAAATAATCCGTCATCGTGTTCTTGCCTTGATTGGCTTTGACGGATATTTGGTAACCGTGATCACGTTGCTCAATCTTGGTGTCGTAGGATGTATCACCATGCATCACCACAAACTCTTGGGTAATCTTCATTTCGTGGCCTAAGAGCTGCCCTTCAAGTAATTTGGCACGCTCCATATAACGACGGTGCACAAAGCTTGCTAAAGCTGGTAAGCGATTCAGGTCACTGGGCTCAACCGATCCTTTTAAAAATCCCTTGGGGAACTCCTCAGCAATAAATCCAGTATTGAACTGGCCCGAGAGAAATCGTGGGTGTTGTAGCAAAGCAGATTGGAACTGAATGTTCGAATGAATCCCCCGAATTACAAACTCGTTGAGCGCCCCGCGCATTTTGCTCATTGCCTCCTCGCGGTTGGCACCATGCGTAATGAGTTTTGCAATCATTGAGTCGTAATACATCGGGATCTCGCCACCCTCATATACACCCGTATCAACTCGTACACCATCTTTGGATGCAGGAGGCTGATACTTCACCAAGCGTCCGGTCGAGGGCAAGAAGTTTCGTAGAGGATCTTCGGCATTAATGCGGCACTCCATCGCCCAGCCATTGCGCGGAATTTGGTTTTGGGTAAATGCCAACTTCTCACCAGCAGCCACCCGGATCATTTGCTCGACAAGATCAAGCCCAGTAATGCATTCGGTGACTGGATGCTCAACCTGCAAGCGTGTGTTCATTTCTAAGAAGTAGAAGGACTTATCTTTACCAACCACAAACTCTACAGTACCTGCTGATTGGTAGTTAACGGCCTTGGCGAGCGCTACCGCTTGTTCGCCCATGGCTTTGCGAGTCGCGTCATCCAAGAATGGCGATGGCGCCTCTTCAATCACTTTTTGATGACGCCGCTGGATCGAGCACTCACGCTCCCACAAATACACCACATTGCCGTGCGCATCGCCCAATACTTGGATCTCAATATGCCGCGGTTCTTCTACAAACTTCTCAATGAAGACGCGGTCGTCACCAAAACTATTAAGTGCTTCATTCTTACAAGCCACAAAGCCTTCGGCCGTTTCTTGGTCGTTATACGCAACACGCAATCCCTTACCCCCACCACCAGCAGAGGCCTTGATCATCACTGGGTAGCCAATTCCCTGCGCAATTTTTACCGCAGCCTGAGGATCATCAATAGCGGCGTTATGGCCGGGGATGGTGTTAACCTTTGCCTCTAAAGCAAGTTTCTTAGACGCAATCTTGTCGCCCATTGCAGCAATCGATTGATATTTGGGGCCAATGAAGATAATGCCCTCTTCCTCAACGCGCTTAGCAAACTCTTCGTTCTCGGACAAAAAGCCATAACCCGGATGAACCGCTTGCGCACCCGTTTCTTTACACGCCGCAATAATGCGATCCATTTGCAAGTAGGACTCGCGCGATGGTGGCGGTCCAATGCAAACGGCCTCATCGGCAATCCGAACATGACGCGCCTCGGCATCCGCTTCGGAGTAGACCGCAACCGTTTGGATTCCCAAGCGTTTCGCAGTTAGCATCACTCGGCAAGCAATTTCACCGCGGTTCGCAATTAAGATTTTCTTAAACATAGTGATTCGTCAGTCGATTAAATTAAAGAGGGATGTTGCCGTGTTTACGGGGAGGATTTTGCAAATCTTTGTCTTGCAACATCGCGAGTGATCGTGCAATCCGCTTGCGTGATTCGTGGGGCATGATGACATCATCAATGTAGCCACGCCGTCCTGCGACAAAGGGGTTTGCAAACTTCGCTTTGTACTCTGCTTCACGCTCGGCAATCTTTTGCGAATCATTTTTCTCTTCGCGGAAGATAATTTCAACAGCGCCCTTAGGCCCCATCACCGCAATCTCTGCCGAGGGCCAAGCAAAGTTCACATCGCCTCGCAAATGTTTTGATGCCATCACATCGTAGGCGCCGCCGTAGGCTTTGCGTGTAATCAAAGTGACTTTGGGAACAGTGCAATCGGCATAGGCATAGAGTAATTTAGCGCCGTGTTTAATGATGCCGCCGTACTCTTGAGCGGTACCTGGCATAAAACCTGGCACGTCGACTAAGGTCACGACCGGGATATTAAAAGCATCACAAAAGCGCACAAACCGAGCGGCTTTAATCGATGATTTGATATCGAGACACCCTGCAAGCACCAAAGGTTGATTAGCAACGATACCGGCAGTCTGGCCGCCAATGCGTGCAAAGCCAATAATGATGTTCTTGGCATAGTCGGGCTGCAACTCAAAGAAATCTTCATCATCCACAATCTTATGAATCAGCTCTTTCATGTCATACGGCTGATTGGGGTTGAGAGGCACCAATGTATCGAGCGAGTAATCGGGCTCATCCGACCAGACAAGACCGCCCAGAAAAGGGGCTTTTTCTTTATTTGAGAGCGGTAGATAACTGTAGAAACGGCGTAGCATCATGATCGCCTCAACATCGTTATTAAATGCCAAGTCACAGACTCCCGATACAGTGGAATGCGTGTTCGCACCACCCAAATCTTCTGCGGTGACATCTTCGTGGGTCACGGTTTTCACTACCTCGGGTCCAGTGACGAACATGTAAGAGGTGTCTTTCACCATGAAGATGAAATCCGTTAAAGCAGGTGAGTACACTGCACCACCGGCACAGGGACCCATAATCAAAGAGATTTGCGGGATCACACCCGAAGCAGATACATTCCGTTGGAAGATCTCTGCATAACCACCAAGCGAGGCAACCCCTTCCTGAATGCGTGCACCACCAGAGTCATTGAGTCCAATTACGGGTGCACCCACTTTCATGGCCTGATCCATGATCTTGCAGATTTTCTCAGCATGGGCTTCCGATAAAGATCCCCCCAGAACTGTGAAATCTTGCGAGAACACAAACACCAAGCGCCCATTAATCATTCCATAACCGGTGACAACGCCATCGCTAGGTACGGTTTGATCGGCCATCCCAAAATCCGTGCAGCGATGCTCCACAAACATATCCCACTCTTCAAAGGAGTCTTCGTCGAGCAGTAACTCGATCCGCTCGCGTGCAGTAAGTTTGCCCTTGGCGTGCTGAGCAGCAATGCGCTTTTGACCGCCACCAAGACGTGCTAACTCGCGCTTGGATTCCAATTGAGAAATAATGTCTTGCATAAAAACTCCTATTGAATATCGGGTGTTTGCATCGCGTCTAGTAAGCGACGCGCTGCCACAGAAGGTGCGATCGTGCCCTCATTCACAGCGGCACTGAGTTCGGGTAATAACTGCTGTACTCCAGGATGGTTCTTAAAATTACTTTTGAGAGCGCTATCGATGCGCTCCCACATCCAAGCAGTGGCTTGCTGACGACGACGCTTTTGTAGATGGCCATTCTTCGATTCGAGGGACTGAAAGCGAGTGATCTCATCCCATAACTGCGCCACACCTTGATTAAGGAGTGCACTCATTTGCATCACCACGGGATGCCATTGCTCAGCATCATGAGCGGCGTGGTCTGGATTCCCCTGAAATCCCATTAAGCGCAAGGAGCTGGTAATAAATGCTTGGGCTCGGGTGGCTGCATCCGGATCTAGATCCGCTTTATTAATCACGATGAGATCCGCGATCTCCATCACACCCTTTTTAATGGCTTGCAGATCATCACCGGCATTGGGGAGTTGCAACAACATAAAGAGATCGGTCATCCCAGCCACCGCAATCTCGCTTTGCCCTACCCCAACGGTCTCCACGATCACGACATCATGTCCCACGGCTTCGGCTAAGAGCATCACCTCTCGGGTGCGCTCGGCAACACCACCCAAGGTTCCAGAGGATGGACTTGGGCGAATGAAGGCATTCTCATTGACTGACAGCAGTTCCATGCGGGTCTTATCACCCAAGATCGATCCACCAGACAAGCTTGAGGATGGATCAATTGCCAGGACAGCAACCCGATGGCCTTTGGAAATTAAATAAAGACCTAAGTTCTCAATTAAAGTGGATTTACCAACCCCGGGCACTCCTGAGATTCCGAGACGAAAGGATCGCCCCGTGTGCGGCAAGATGGTGTTGAGTAATTGATCGGCGCGCGCGCGATGATCAAGGCGCGTTGACTCTAATAAAGTAATGGCTTTGGCTAATGCCCGACGTTGCTCCGCACAGGGCTTGCCGAGCAAGGCTGCCACTAACTGCTCATTGCTTGGAGCTTTCGACATTGTGAGGGCTTAGCGCAGGTTGTTCCGAATTTGCTCGAGCACATCTTTTGCAGAGGCGGGGATCGGCGTACCAGGTCCGTAGATGCCCTTCACGCCTGCCTCATACAAAAACTCGTAATCCTGTCGCGGAATGACGCCACCCACAAACACAATGATGTCGTCGGCACCTTGCTTTTTGAGTTCCGCCACAATCGCAGGAACCAAAGTTTTGTGCCCAGCGGCTAAGGTAGAGATCCCCAAAGCATGCACATCGTTTTCAATGGCTTGGCGCGCACACTCCTCCGGTGTCTGGAATAAAGGTCCCATATCCACATCAAAGCCCAGATCAGCATAGGCGGTAGCAACCACTTTGGCGCCGCGATCGTGTCCATCCTGACCAAGTTTTGCGATCATGACACGCGGACGACGTCCGTACTCTTTGGCAAACTCAGCGATCTCGACTTTGAGTTTTTCCCAACCTTCGGCTGAATCATATGCAGCTGCGTACACTCCGGTCACCTTTTGTGTATCGGCACGGTGGCGCCCATAAACTTTCTCCAAAGCATCCGACACCTCGCCCACCGTTGCGCGTAAACGAATTGCTTTGACCGCTAAATCTAATAAATTACCTGTATTGTTCTCGGCTGCTGTTGTCAGATCCGCCAAGGCTTGATTCACCTGCGCTTGATTGCGTTTAGCCTTGATGTCCTTTAAGCGAGCGATTTGATTATTACGAACCATATCGTTATCGATGACCAAGACATCCACCAAACTCTCTTCTTCCAATTTGTATTTATTAACCCCTACGATCACATCTGACCCGGAGTCGATCTTGGCTTGCTTTTGTGCAGCGGCCGCCTCAATTTTTAACTTGGCCCAACCACTCTCAACAGCCTTGGTCATGCCACCCATCTGATCCACTTCCAGAATAATTTCCCAGGCAGCATCGGCCATCTCTTGAGTTAATTTCTCCATCATGAACGATCCCGCCCAAGGATCAACTACGCTCGTGATATGGGTCTCTTCTTGCAAAATTAATTGGGTGTTGCGGGCAATTCGGGAGGACATCTCTGAAGGCAAGGCAATTGCTTCATCAAATGAATTGGTGTGCAGTGATTGCGTTCCGCCAAAGACCGCGGCCATGGCCTCAATCGTGGTGCGCACCACATTGTTATAGGGATCTTGCTCGGTCAGCGACCAGCCAGAGGTTTGGCAATGGGTACGCAACATCGATGACTTGGGATTCTTGGGATTGAACTCTTTCATAATGCGCCACCACAAGATGCGAGCAGCGCGCAGTTTGGCAACTTCCAGATAGAAGTTCATACCGATCGCAAAGAAGAAGGACAGACGGCCGGCAAACTCATCCACATCAAGACCTTTGGCCAAGGCAGTTTTGACGTACTCCTTGCCATCGGCCAGTGTAAATGCGAGCTCTAGGGCTTGATTTGCTCCAGCCTCTTGCATGTGATAGCCCGAGATCGAGATCGAGTTGAACTTGGGCATATTCTTTGCGGTGTACTCAATGATGTCACCGACAATGCGCATCGAGGGTCCGGGTGGGTAGATATAGGTATTGCGCACCATGAACTCTTTGAGAATGTCGTTCTGAATCGTGCCACTCAGTTGCTCTTGCTTCACGCCCTGCTCTTCACCGGCCACGATATAACCTGCCAAGACTGGTAGTACGGCACCATTCATGGTCATCGAGACCGAGATTTTGTCCAAGGGGATGCCATCAAAGAGGATCTTCATATCCTCCACCGAATCAATCGCGACCCCTGCTTTGCCCACATCACCGACCACCCGTGGGTGATCCGAGTCATAGCCCCGATGCGTGGCTAGATCAAAGGCCACTGAGACCCCTTGACCACCCCCTTCGAGGGCTTTGCGGTAGAAACGATTGGACTCTTCGGCCGTTGAGAATCCGGCGTATTGACGAATGGTCCAAGGGCGCACCGCATACATCGTCGCTTGTGGTCCGCGCAGATAGGGCTCAAACCCAGGGAGTGAGTTCACATAAGGCAACCCCTGAAGATCATTTTGGGTGTAGAGGGCTTTTAGATGGATGCCGTCGGGGGTATCCCACCCTAAAGCATCCGGCTTGCCATTGGGCGCCGATTTACTGGCTGCTTTTTGCCATTGCTCAAGGGATTGATCGGCTGCAGCTGGCCATTGCCCGCTGGGTTGTGATGCGTTCTTGGTCATAAGCGCCCCATGTGTGCATGAATGTGCATTGATATTTTTATCATTTTGCTTGACTTTTATAGTTTTGTCCATAGAATTGGATACATAATTATGAATTCATAAATGTATTTTAATTAATTAAAATCATTAATAAACAATGACTTACAGAAATAATGAGTAAATTACTTTCAACTCGCCCGCTCTATGAAGAGGTTGCAGATCAACTGCGTAGCCGTATTTTTGCGCATGAACTAGCCCCCGGTGCTTGGATCGATGAACAAAGCCTTGCCAAGGAATTTGGGATTAGCCGCACCCCCATGCGCGAGGCCATTAAGGTGTTGGCGGCTGAGGGCCTCATCACCATGAAACTACGCCGCGGCGCTTATGTCACCGAAGTCAATCGTGGCGATCTGGAGCAAATCTTTACGGTTCTCTCCTTACTGGAAGGTGAAGCTGCCAAAGAGGCTGCCACGAAGGCAAAAGAAAGTGATCTCAATGCCTTGGATGATTTGCACTTGCGTCTTGAGAAAGCAGCCGCTGATCGCAACCTCGATTTATTCTTCGAGATCAATGTTCGCTTTCATGAGCGCATCATCGCGATTGCGGCCAATCCCTGGATGAGCAGCGTGATTGACGATCTTCGTAAGGTTCTAAAACTGCAACGCAAGGACTCGTTATCGCGCTCGGGGCGCTTACAACAATCTTTGAGTGAACACCGCGAAATCCTAAAAGCCCTGCTTAAGCGCGATTCGGTTGCTGCTGAACAAGCGATGCGCACGCACCTGGCCCATGGCTTAGAGGCCGCCAAATAAAAAGCCTCCAGTTTTAAGAGGAGGCTTTTGGGATTGCGCGGCAATCTATTTTTTGACGATCAGATCACCAGGAATTGATGCAATATAGGCAGCCATATCTTTTAGATCTTTATCGCTAAATTGCTTCACTTGCGATTGCATGATGGCATTATTGCGGCCCACCAGAGAATTGCCATCCACTTGGTAGGACTTCAGTGCGTAATACAAATAGTCTTGGTATTGACCCGCAATTTTCGGATAAGCGGGAGCCACTGGGGCTTTGAGGCCAGCGCCATGGCAGGCAGCACAATTGTTCTTTTCAACCAGTTCTTTACCCTTGGCAACATTACCAGCGTGAGCAAACCCAATGGAGGCACTTAACAAGGAGAGGATCAGAGCGGATTTCATCATGTTCTCGATTCCAATTACTTTAAGGGGTTACGGGGAGAGGTTGGCGTTTGAGTCGAGTAGTAGGCAGCTAAGTCAGCCATATCTTGATCGTTCAGACTTCCCGCAATCGCTCGCATGGTTGGATGCTTGCGCTCACCCGATTTATACGCTTTGAGAGAGGCAATAATGTAGTCAGCATTCTGGCCACCAATCTTGGGAACGCGATAAACCTGGGGCCAGTCAGCCCGGTAATCATTAATGGCATGACAGCCTGCGCAAAGCCAGACTTTGGCCTCTCCTGCTTTTGCAGAACCTTTAACGTCTTGGGCTTGGGCAGTGATTGAAAACAGACCGGCGAATACTGCAGCGCCGAGCGAAGTAACGATGGCTTTGTTCATATGCGTGATCGTGTTGCAAAATGGTTAATATTTTGTAGGCTGAAGTATAGCGGACAGCGAATATTGTCAGTTATTTTTGTCATCTACCTATACTAGGGGCTTGTTCGGTGATTTCGTGTTTAACCCCGTTGCTTGAAGGAGTTTCATGAGCGTAATTTCCCAAAAACTGAATGACCTAGGAATTACCCTAGTAAGTCCTGGGGCACCCGCGGCCGCCTACGTCATGGCAGTGACCACCGGTGATCAGGTATTTTTATCAGGCCATATTGCCAAACGCGATGGCAAGCCATGGGTTGGTAAATTGGGGCTAGACATGGATACTGCTACCGGTCAGTTAGCCGCTCGGAGTATCGCGATTGATTTACTCTCAACCCTCAATGCCCACCTCGGCTCACTTGATCGCGTACGTCGAGTGGTCAAAGTCATGGGCCTCGTGAACTCCACCCCCGAGTTTACCGAGCAACATTTGGTCATGAATGGCTGCTCTGAACTCCTCGTCGAGGTATTTGGTGAAATTGGTAAGCATGCTCGCAGCGCCTTTGGGGTTGCGCAAATCCCCTTGGGGGCTTGTGTCGAAATTGAAATGATCGTTGAGATCTAAGTTAGCAAATCGGTGCTGTGGCCCTGCCCATCAATCAGCAGACTGCGCACGCTTTTGTCTGGAAATAGTCGTCGCACGGCCTGACAGTAGCCCTCAAGCTGCAGTTGATATTGAGAATAAAGAGGATCGGTTTTCTCAGGGATGCTGAGTTTGTAATCCAAGACAACAAGCTCGTTTTCAAACTCTACTAAGCGGTCAATCCGCAAGCACCGTTCCTCACTTACGACATCAAGCTCATTCCAAGCATTGCGATAGACCGCCGGGTCAAAGAATGGGAGCAACTCGGAACTGTTAAAAACGGTTCTCACTCGTTCAATGGTGCGATTTGCATCTTCGGCATTGATACCAAGTCGACTCGCTAGGGATTTCTCGTCTGGCAAGGTCTCAGCCGCTCGGTACTGTTGAGGCGTGGTTCGCTCTAGTACCCAATGAAACCAATCACCCTCTTGCATGCGCCGTTGCTCATCGATACTGTGCGTCTTGGTTCTGTGAGATAAGCTTGGTTCACCCTGCCAGGTCAAGACCAAATCAGGGTATTCAAATCGTTCATCGCTGTGTGATGGTTGGGGCTGACTTGTATGACGCTGGTCGATGTGTGCCTCATCAAGATCAGTGAATACTGGGACTTGACCTTCGCAAGCGCGCTCATACCAGCTGTCGGGCACCAAACCACCCTGCTGGCGATTGCGGGTACTTTCCACCCCACTTAACCAAAGTCCCTGCTTGGCACGGGTGAGTGCCACATAGAAAAGGTTCCAGTTCTCATGCAAGGCAATACCTTTCTCTTGCGCAAGTAAATCTTCACGCGCCTTGGATAAGCTGAGCTTGGTGAACATTGACAAATGATCTGGTGCTTGCTGATCGGGATCCCAATCAAGTAATACGCCGCGTCCTGGGTTGGTGATCGCTGTATGGTTGCAATCCAGAATAATTACAAATGGAGCCTCAAGTCCCTTCGCCCCATGAATGGTCATTAAGCGAATGCGCTGTTGACGGTGTGAAAGTGAGTAAGTATTTAGATCAAAATCCCCATCCGCTAGATCATCGCTCTCATCCTCTAAGGGAACCTCACCGCGCATCTCACCTTCATCCGGTGTCTCATCTTGATCGCCACGCCGCATTTGTTTGAGTTGTGTAATAAATCGTCCCAAGCTGGGGTAGCGGCCACCATCTAAATTTAAGGCAAGCTCCAGAAAAGCATCCAAATTAGCTAAGACCTGATCTCGGTCGCGCGCTTGGCATACGCTCGCGTATTTGCAACGAATATCGCCCGAGAAATACACGTGATCAAGCAGATCGTGCACTGGCAAGTGTTTGGCTAACTCCGTCCACTCCATGAGTTGCTTAGCAATCCCCAAAAAGGTCTCGGCATAGGGATGATCATCAGCATGCATTAGTGCTTCCCACCAATTGCGATAGCCACGATTACTTTGCACCAACTCTGAGAGCGTTTGCATCTGCGCCTCAGTGAGGCCATATAAAGGACTGCGCAAGACCTGCGCAAGAGCAAGATCATGATTGGGGTTACTCAGAATCGTGAGTAAAGCAATCAGGTCATCAACTTCCAGTGTTTCGAGTAAGCCGCCTAAGCGCGGACTCTCAAATAGCAAATTGGCATGCCGCAATGCTTCCTCATACTCGGGCAGGTATTGACGGCGCTTGACGAGCACTAAGAAATCACCCAGGCGCGCTGGTCGCCAGATTTTATGACGCTGCTGATGATTGCTTGGGTCAATCATTTCATCGAGCACCAAACGAGTTCGTAGTACCTCGTGGATTAATTGCGCTAGACGCTGTCCTTCCAACAAACGTTGCTGTTTGGCGCCAGTATCGCGGGTATCGGTGAATGGCATGACCAAGGCGTTCTCGCGGGCAATGGCCTGTGGCTCATCGATGATCGAGATTAATGGCAGACGATAAGCCTCGCCTTTGGCGAATTTTGAATGGCCTGGTATGTCGGGAGCGGTCCAGAGAGTTGCCTGTACCTGAAATGGATAGTTACTGGGGACTCGGCTGGTCGTAAAGATGCGGTTAACCGCCGCCACAATCTCAGGCGCATTCCGCCTTGTGGTGTTTTGTTGTTCAAGGTGAGCCTGATCGTGCGCTTGCAAAAAGCGGGTTGCTGCTCCAAATAGACGGGGGTCGGCACGACGAAAGCGATAAATAGATTGCTTGGGGTCACCCACAATAAATACCTTGGGCTTATCCTGATCATCGCCATAGGCTGCAAGCCAAGCTCGCAGAATTTGCCACTGCAAAGGATTGGTATCCTGAAACTCGTCAATCAGAATATGTCGATAACGTGCATCCAAACGTGCTTGCCAATACGCCGCAACACGAGGATCCGAAATCAGTTGCGCCACACCAAGTTCTAGATCATCAAAGTCACGCACGCGCATGCGTTCTTTACTACGCTCGATATGTTCGAGCATGGCCGCACCGATACTAAACCAGGCTTGATTAAGCGCAAGCGCCTCCTGCTGAGCCTGCCACTCAATGAATTGCTCACATGCGATTGCCCAAGCTTGCCGAGTCGCAATGAATCGATTGGTATCTTGATTCTGCGCCTCTAAATACGATTGAATCGCTTTCGAAGCACTGTCATTGTCCTTGCGATAGCTTGGGAGTTCATCACGCGTCATAAACACGGGGATCAATAAGCGTATCGCGGTATCAAATTGTTTTTCCTTTAAGGCTTCAAGCGCTGCGCCTAATTCTGCGAGACCCTGCTGATCACGCACGCCGCCATGAGACAACACCTCATACAACATAGAGAGTTCATGGGGCGCTGCACTCTCTTCTAGTTTGATGAGTAAGGGATTAGGTTGAGAAAGCGCGTTACAGCATCTGCGTAAGGCCTCGGTTACGGGTTCACCACGGGCCTCGCAGGCTTTCTTGAAAAATACCCAGGCGCCCTTTTGCTGCACTAGGCCATTGGCCCCCAATAAAAACTGATGGGCTTGTGCTGAACCCAGTTGCTCAAGCAAATACTCATAGGCAGACAGGACATCGGGGGGGATCGATGCCCACCAATCCTCTAAGCACTCCTGTTGCAGCCGTTTGGCGTCCTCGCGCAAGGTAAATCCAGATTGAGCTCCCATTGAGACCGGCGCCCCAGCAAGTAAGCGTCCGAACCAGCCATGAAAGGTGTCAATCGAAACGGTATGCGGATTCGATAACAGGCGATCATAGAGCGTACGTGCAGACTGAAGATGCACTTGTGCTGCTTCGGGATCGAGTCCTCGCTCTACCAGGGCATGCATCAGCTCGGCATCACTCATCGTGGTCCAGGATTGCAAGAGTTGATAGAGGCGTTCACGCATCTCTTGCGCAGCCTTACGTGTGAAGGTCAGAGCCAAGATAGATCGGGGTGACTCACCGGTAAGCAATATGCGGACTAGACGTGCGACTAGTAACCATGTTTTCCCGCTACCGGCGCAAGCGGACACCACCACCGAGCGCTGCGGGTCACAGACGATTGCGATATTAAGAGCTTGCATGCTACTCACCACATCCCTTTACGGCAAATACCCCGGGCATCGCAATAAAGACAAGTACTCTCGGGTGCAAAGGCCTGCATGGCGTCTCCAGACCACACGCTCCTTAAATCATTTTGCAACTGCGCATCAAGCTGTTGCATCGCGAGCGGTATCTCTGAAATCCCAACGGAGCGTTGGTTTGCACCTTTTTTCTTGAGGTTCATTTTTAGAGAAACCCAATCCAATTGCTCGATCGGACCTTGTGTGGATAGCGCTTTGGCATATAGCAGTAACTGGGGGTCATCCATCAGTTGCGTGCCACGCTCCAACACCTTCTCGCGGCTCTGGTGCTTATAGTCCAGGATCGCGAGTGATGATGTATTGGGCTTAACATCAATCCGGTCAGCGTAGCCCTCAATCTGAATTTGATGGAATTGCCCATGCTTGTCCAAGAAATTGAACTCAAAGCCAAGTTTGCGTTCGGCATCATGAAAACGCCAACCCTGTGACTCCCGTTCCAGTTGCCATTCCACAAAACTGGGAATTTGTTTTTGCCAATCCCGCAAATGCCCTAAGACCCGCTGATCACCCTCCAGTAAGCGACTAAAACCTTGCTCAGAAGCGCGCATCAGGCGCGTGATCATCCAATCTTTACGGAACTGCAAATCATCGTTGATCTGGGCGTCGCGAGCCTCGGTACTTTTGAGTTCCTGGAAAAAATTGCGCAGTATTTGATGCAAGGTTTGACCAATCACCGATGCATCGAGCTCGTCATCAAGATCCTTGCGTTTACGAAGACCTAAGAGACTACGCACATAGTACTGATACGGGCAAGCCCGCAGTGCCCGATACGCACTCGGGCTCATGCGCGTTGGCATGGGTAGTCCATCGAGTCGATTTGCCTGCGCCATGGTCATCGGTGTTCCTACAGCGGATCGTGCAAAGCGACTAGATTCACGGGTTGCAAGTTGCGGAAGATCTTCTTGTAAGCGTACGATCCAAGGGGATGCGCGCAAGGGCTCACCACTAGCACCCTCGGTTAGCCATAACAGATCAATATAGGAATATGAGGCAAAGAGTTGTGAGAGATCCCGCGCCTGTTGACGATATTGCCGAGCAATATCGGTACCACCGAGAGTCTGACTTAGACTCTCCGAGAAAAATAGTGGGGTCTCGCCATAACTTGGCAGTTGGCGTTCATCGCAACCAACCATCACCACGGCATCAAAGCGGCGCAATCGAGTTGCACTGAGTGGCAAGATGGTCACGCGTGCCGATGCATCACTGCCCTGCTCGCGGTACACCTCTTCTTCCATTCGGGTCTTTAAAAAGATAATCCATTCGGCCAGGGGCATTCGTAGCGTTGGAAGCTGAGCTTGCTCTAAGCCCAGTTTGTCGAGCATGGCAAGTAACTGTAAGCCAGCAGCATCATCCTCAAATTGCTGACGCATTCCAAAGTAGGACAAATCATCTCGCAGTTGTGCAAGGGCTCTCGCAGACGGCAGATTTTGCATCTTGGGGTTCTGCCAAATACTTACCCGCTCTCGAATGGACTGTAATAGGTGATGTAAGCGTGGGTCAAACTCGGAGCTTGCTCCCGCTTCGATTGCTAAATAGAAACTAACCCACGAAGCTCTCGCCTGCTTGAGCAACAACATGCTCTCGAGTTCACTAATGAGTAATCCGATTTCCTCAGGCGTAGCGTTCAGCAAGCCACTGAGATTGAGAAATGGGTTTTTGAGGAACTCCAGTAAGGTGATCGCGCTCGGCCCTTGAGGTGGACAACGCAATAACTCAAGCCAAGCATGAAGCGCTGCGGCTGCGCGCGTGGTCGAGAGTTTCCAACCTGTTTCGTCGTCGATGGATAAACCAGGACCAAGACGTGCCAGCAAAGCGCGGGTGCGGCGTGCCAATAGTCGGTCTTGTGCCACGAGAGCAATTTGAGTACGTCCTGCCTGTAAATGGCCCTCAATACAATGCGTTGCCTCCCACGCAAGGTCCTCAAAGCGTTTTGCGCTTTGGCAGGTAATGTGTTTTTGATTGAGCGCTGACCGATTGATTTGCAGTTGCCCGTCGAGCGATGCATCAAACTCCATGGTCTCGGGCCATAGGCCAACCTCAGTCCAATCCATCACAAATCGGTGCACCGGGATGAACGCTTCACAATGATCAAGAAACACCTGATGCGCGCGGGCTTGCGCATCATTCTCTTCGATGGTCTCAATCCAAATCAAGGGTCGACGTGTCTTTGGGTTGATTTGCCATTGCTGCAGATGGGATACCAGTGCGAGATGCTGGGTGATGACGGGATCACGCACGGAGCTGAGATAACGCCAGAATGCCAAAAGAACTGCGGACTCTTTGCTTACAAGCTCTTGGGCTAGTTGTGGATAGGCGTCTGCTATTGCTTGGCTTAGCTTGATTTGTACCTGCTCAATCCCGTGTTCGAGCTCCAAATGATCGATGCTCCAGGCCAATTGCGGAACGACGCTTTGCGATAGCAGATCACAGGCACTAACAATGGCATTGGCCAAGCTCCAAGCGCCCCCCTCTCCTTCGGCAGTAAACCACTCGCGCAGATTGGGATGGGTCTCAATCGAGGCATAGGTTTGCAAGACTCGTTCCGTGTTCGACTGTGGCTGTGGTAGGCGCAATCCATCTGGAGTCAGCGCAAGCCAATCAGCCAAACTATGTACCTCGGGTAATAGCATGGTGTTTGAGGGACGACTGCTCTCCAACGCCAAGCGCAAACTGAGATTGGGTCCAGCTGTGGGCAAAATGACCAGGGGGCGCGCATCGCTTGCCGCTGCAATTGCCCAGATTTGCTTCGCGATTTGCGCTAACGCATCTTGGTTCGGAGTGATCGAATACGTTTGCATAACAACGGGTTCACTTAGGGGCAGGAGCAAGTTTTGGCATGAATCGTGGCTTATTGATAATATAGGGTTTGGAATGACCGTTTGCTGAGTTATTCCATCCATTTAAACCATAAGGAATTTTCATGAGTGCCGGCATTAAACAAGTAAGTGATGCATCGTTTGAACAGGATGTTCTCAAGTCTGATAAACCCGTTCTCCTCGACTTTTGGGCCGAGTGGTGCGGTCCTTGCAAGATGATTGGGCCCATTTTGGAAGAGCTCTCGACTGAATACGGTGATCGCATCCAAATTGCCAAGATGAACGTGGACGAGAACCAAGGCGTTCCAGCCCAGTTCAATATTCGGGGAATCCCGACACTCATTTTGTTTAAAAATGGCACGGTCGCAGCTCAAAAAGTCGGTGCTCTCGCCAAGTCGCAACTCACGGCATTCATTGATAGCAATCTGTAATTGAAGTGGTTTTAGTATGGCTGGGGTCAGGCTCACAATTCGAGCTAGACCCTTTCCGTCTTTGAGGAGTGGCAAAAATTACGTGTTTTGCCATTTTTTAGTGTAGTATCTAGTTTCAATAAAGGTCTCTTTAAGGCCATCCCCAAATTTAATCCCATTTCAAACGACTAATTCACCGTAACGCTTTTTTCCGTTGATCGTTTTTCTCGCCTGATCGGCACCCTCCACTTTTATCTTATTTTTTTTCTTTTCTAGTTTTATCCTAAGCACACATCATGCAATTAACTGAACTCAAAGTACTCCACGTCTCTCAACTCCTCGAAATGGCAGCAAGCCTCGAGATTGAAAATACCCAACGGATGCGCAAACAAGAGCTGATGTTTGCCATTCTGAAGAAGCGGGCTAAGGCCGGCGAACAAGTTTTTGGCGATGGCGTCTTAGAAGTATTACCCGATGGCTTTGGATTCTTGCGCTCCCCCGAGTCGTCTTATATGGCGTCTCCCGATGATATTTATATCTCCCCTGCACAGATCCGTCGTTTTAACTTACACACGGGTGACAGTATCGAGGGTGAAGTGCGCACCCCCAAAGAGGGTGAGCGTTACTTTGCTTTGGTGAAGGTCGACAAGATCAATGGCATGGCGCCTGAGGATCTCAAAAATCGCATCATGTTTGAGAACCTCACACCGCTTCACCCCAATCGCAATATCGCTCTTGAGCGCGATATCAAGGCCGAAGAGAATCTCACCGGTCGCATTATCGATATGATCTCGCCGATTGGTTTTGGTCAGCGTGGCCTGATCGTGGCATCTCCCAAGTCTGGTAAGACCGTGATGATGCAGCATGTGGCTCATGCGATCTCTCAAAATTATCCCGATGCGATCTTGATTGTTCTCTTGGTCGATGAGCGTCCTGAGGAAGTGACTGAGATGCAGCGCTCCGTCCGCGGCGAAGTAGTTGCTTCCACCTTTGATGAGCCAGCCGTTCGTCACGTTCAGGTTGCTGAAATGGTGATCGAGAAAGCCAAGCGTCTGGTGGAAATGAAAAAAGATGTGATTATTTTGTTGGACTCAATTACTCGTTTAGCGCGTGCGTACAACACGGTAGTTCCCTCCTCAGGCAAAGTGCTCTCCGGTGGTGTCGACGCCAATGCCTTGCAACGTCCTAAGCGTTTCTTTGGTGCTGCTCGTAATATCGAAGAAGGTGGCTCGCTCACCATTTTGGCAACTGCGCTGATTGAAACCGGTAGTCGCATGGACGATTTGATCTATGAAGAGTTCAAGGGCACTGGCAATATGGAGGTCCATTTAGAGCGTCGCTTAGCCGAGCGCCGTGTTTACCCCGCCATTAACCTCAATAAATCAGGCACCCGTCGTGAGGAGCTCCTCGTCAAGCCAGAAAACCTCCAGAAAATCTGGGTCTTACGTAAGCTTCTGGCCGATATGGATGAGATTGAGGCTATGAACTTCATTGTCGACAAGCTCAAGTCCACCAAGAATAATGCCGAGTTCTTTGAGTTGATGCGCCGAGGCGGCTAGCCATTGGAGCTTAAGCGTTGATTTTGTGGCATAATCTCGCTTTTGCTGTATTAAACCCTGGGCAAGTATTGTGGGATCACGCGTGACGCACAACGGCTACCCGTTCCAAGGATATTGATTATGAAACAAGGCATTCACCCTGATTACCGCGAAGTTGTTTTTTTAGATGTTTCCAACAACTTCAGCTTCAAAACCCGCTCCACCATCATCACCAAAGAGACGATTAAGTGGGAAGACGGTCAAGAGTATCCATTAGCAAAGATTGAGACCTCCTCGGAGTCGCATCCTTTCTTTACAGGTACCCAGAAGATTATTGACACTGCTGGTCGTGTTGAGAAGTTCCGTCAGAAGTTTGGTGGCAAAGCGGCTGCCAAGGCAACCGGTGATGGCGCTGCCAAGACCGCTGAGAAGCGTGCTGCTGCCGCTGAGGCGAAAAAAGCAGAGCCTGCTGCAAAGAAAGTGGCCAGCAAGAAAGCGAAGTAATCACCTTAGGTGGTTTGTGTTACCGAAGGCAGCAGACGCTGCCTTTGTTATTTCTGGGAATGTGGATCAAGATAGTATTCAGGGATACGATGAACTAGTATGGTCAAACTGACTGCCGCTGCCACAGCATCCATTCCTCGGATTGTGATCTTTGCACTCACAATCGTCTACGGCTTGGCCGGGCTTTTTGGTCGTGATCCCTGGAAAAACGAAGACTCGATTGGGTTTGGTGTGATGTGGCATCTGCATACCAGCTCTTGGCAGGATTGGCTAATCCCCTCTCTCGCTGGACGTGAGCAATCGATGGGGGCACCACTACCCTACTGGCTGGGTGCGAGCTTGATGGATTTGTTTGGCTCATGGATTGGTGATAGCAATGCGGCACGTCTTTACTCAGCACTGTGCTTCTTCGTGACCGCAATTGCCATTTGGTATGCGTGTTATCTCTTAGGGCGTCGTAAAGAAGTACAACCCATGAGTTTTGCGCTGGGTGGCCAACCCAATACCCGCGACTACGGGATGACCTTAGCCGATGGGGCGCTCCTCATTTTCTTGGCATGTGTGGGCCTGGCCCAGCGAACTCACGAGACCACGCCGATGATGGCGCAACTCATGGGTTTATCAATTGTGATGTATGGCACTATCCGTGGCCTTGATAAACCTTGGCAAGGTGGCGCATGGACTGGCCTCGGATTAGTCATTTTGGGTCTCTCAAGTAACTGGGCTTTAACTACATTGATTGCGATAGCAACCGCACTGGCTGTTTTCTTCTGTCAGGTAAAACTACGATTTCGGTGGACACTGAGTTCGCTGGTCATTGCGATTGTGGGGATTGGTATTTGGCCACTCTTATGGCAAGTCTTTGCCGTTTCTCCAGCAGTACAAGAAGTGGCACTCCAGGCTTGGGCACAAACACCGCCCATGCATCGCTACATTGCATGGAACTCCTTACAGTTTATGGGAGTCAACTTTTGGGCATACGCATGGCCGGTCTGGCCGCTGGCCTTAGTCGCCCTCGTGCACTGGGTGCGACATGAGGATGCTGGCGCGTGGCGCGCGCCCCATTTATGCATTCCCTTAGGTTTGTTACTCGCTGGACTTATCTATGTGCTATTTCGGGTGGAAGCGAATGAGCATGATTTAATCATCCTCATTCCACCAATGGCCATCTTGGCTGCCTTTAGCCTTCCCATTTTGCGACGTAGTGTCATTAGTTTTATTGACTGGTTTGCAATGCTGAGCTTTACGATTATTGCAATCGCCATTTGGCTGATTTGGCTTGCTAAGACCACGGGCTTTCCGGCAAGCACTGCTGATAATGTGGCACGTTATATTCCTGGTTTTGAGGTTCAATTTAGTTGGGTCACCCTCCTCATTGCACTTGGCATTACCGGTCTTTGGCTGTGGGTGGTGCAGTGGCGCACCTCACGTGCTCCCAAGGTGATTTGGCGCTGCTTGATTATCTCGGCATCTGGTACGACCCTCATGTGGGTGCTGCTCATGACTCTATGGTTACCCACCATCAACTACGCCAAGACCTATCGTTTTGTTGCTGAGCGGCTAGTACAGGCTGCGCCAGCCAATGCTACTTGTATCGATACAAGTAATTTAGGAGCGGCACAATTAGCATCATTCAGTTACTTCACTCGCTTACCCTTGGCCGACAATCCTGCCTGCCCTTATGTACTAACCCACAATGCCAGCACGGCAACGGCATTCTCCGCACTGCATGACAAGAAGCTCAAACTGCTTTGGGAAGACCGACGTGCTGCTGATCGCGATGAGCGTTTGCGCTTATACGAAGTAATCCCCGAGTAAGACCACGCATGACATTTTTTCGGGTCTCGCGCTTACGAGACGATGTTCCTGAACTCCTGAAATTAGCCGGTCCACTATTGGTGGGCCAGTTAGCGGTGATTGCCTTTGGTGTGTTAGACACCGCCATGACGGCGCGCTACTCCTCTGAGGATCTTGCAGCTCTGGCCATGGCCTCAGCGATCTACATCAGTATTTATGTTGGACTCACAGGGGTGATTGCCGCCCTAACCCCAATTGCGGGGCAATTATTTGGTGCAAAACGGTTTGGTGAGATTGGTGAAGAGGTTCGTCAAGCGGGTTGGCTTGCTGTAGGCTTAACCGTGGTCGGCACATTAATCCTTTTGAATGCCGATCTTTTACTTGGGATCTCACAGGTTGAGCAGGATCTCGAGAGTAAAGCACGCCTCTACCTAGAGATCTTGGCCCTTGGTTTACCAGCCAGCATGGGCATGCGGGTTTTGATGTCCTTTCATAATGCAGTTTCTAGGCCAGGGATTATTACGATTGTGCAATTGGTGGGCTTGGGTCTCAAGTTTCCGCTCAATGCCTTGTTTATTTATGGTGGCTTTGGTGTTGCTGCGATGGGTGGCCCCGGTTGCGCAGTTGCTACGGTGATCATTAACTGGCTGTGGTTTTTTGCGACCCTCATTATTGTGCTCTCGGGTCGGTTTTATAAGCCGTTTCATCTCTTTGCGCAATTTAGTTGGCCCGATTGGCATCGGATCTGGACGCTTTTACGCTTAGGTGCGCCAATTGGTCTAAGTTACTTTATTGAGGTGACCTCGTTTACCTTTATGTCCTTGTTCATTGCGCGCTTTGGCACCACCACGCTTGCAGGTCATCAAATCGTTGCTAATCTCGGTACGGTCATTTATATGGTGCCACTAGCACTGTCAATTGCAACCATGACCCTGGTCTCGCAGTCCATTGGCGCAGGTCGTCAGCAACGCGCCGAGGAGATTGGTTGGTCGTCGGTGATCTTCACCAGTAGCCTATGCATTGTGATTGGATTGTTTGTATGGGTATTTCGGTTCCAGTTACTTGATCTCTATGACCCGACACCGGATGTCAAATTATTAGCTGCGCCGCTCTTCTTATTTATTTGCTTCTATCAATTAGTTGACTCGGTACAAGTGGTTGCGGCATTTATCTTGCGCGCGTATCGCATCTCGTTTTTGCCCATGTTGGTTTATGCAGGATCACTGTGGTGCGTGGGCCTTGGAGGCGGCTACCTATTGGGCTTCAATGTGCTGGGCAATACACCCCAGATTTTGCAGGGGGTCAATGGATTTTGGATTGCCAACAGCGTGAGCCTAGCGATTGCGGCGGCACTACTACTATTGATTTTTAGAAAGACTGCGGCGTATTATAAAAAGACCAACCCGCCGGTGACGGTCTAAGCTTATTTTGTTTTGACCAATAGCATGCCCAGCTCTTTATAGAGTTTGAGGGCTTTCTCAGTTGGAACTAATTTCTTCACGCGCGCATCCTTGGTGCAGGATTTGTTCTCAATTAGTTTCTTTTCAATTAGAGATTTGAGGGCGGCATGCGATGTTGCTGGTGAAGCAATCGACTTCATTTGAATCACATCCGACACAGTGAGCTTATGCCCTTCATGAAAGGCGCTGGTGATCATGCGCAAGATAATGCACTCGCGGTGAGTGACCTTGTACTTGGCATGTATTTTGTCCCGACTACTTGCGAACTCAAAGTAATTGGCTAAGACGTCCATATTCTTGTCCCCACAAGTAATCGTTGTAATGGAAGACTTTCTTTATTTCCCAAGGTAAGTTTAATCGCTTTTGGTCTAATTACTAGATAGATTCCACCCCCCCCCGAGATTAGTTGTCAAGAGGTGAAAATCCGTATTCACCAATATGTATATATTTTCTATAAACTTATGAGTTTTATAAATTTATATGCTTGATAAATTATTTCCTCTCTCCGAACACTTTTCGATTAAAGCGATCGATCATCAAAGCAAATTAGTCATTGTTGAAGATAAGGAACTGGGCTTAGAGCTTTCGTTGAGTTGGGGTAGTAAAGAGTTAAAGAGTGCCGAGATAGTGGGTCAATATGAGTTGCGCTTTCTTTATCAAGATGGAAGCGAGCGCATTGTCCAGATTCTTAGTTGAGCAATCTTATTACTACTGAATCTTTTTAAACTCACCAATCGGTTTAAAACCGGGTACTTGATTGCCCTTGGTATACATGCACTGTTGGTACGCGGTGTTGTATTGGGTTTGGGCCTGCGATTCTTTACTGGCAGCGCCCATGGCCCCGACTGCAGCGCCACCAACCATACCAATGGCTGCACCAGTTCCAACATTCGTACTGCTTCCGCCTTGGTACAGGGCTCCGGCTGCAGCACCAATGGCGGCACCCGTGGCCGCACTAATGGCCCCCTCCTTTAGGGCTGCGGTATTGCCTTCTTTGACGGACTGAGATGCGAAGGCTCTGCACTCCTCATCATCCTTTTTAAATTCTTCAAAGGATTTTCCTTCGCGCGGCATGATGGTGATCGTGGGACCAGTGGGTGCGGATACACAAGCAGTGAGTACTGCGATACCAATACTGCTAATAACAATTGTTTTGAAGGCCTGAAGTCGCATGGAGTGCTCCGGTTGATCTTTCTATGTATTTAACGCTTCTGGAGTGGGTTTGGCAGACATCATTCTGCCTTTGCTCCAGATTGCTGGACAATTTTGCGCCATTTATTGGATTCGAGTTGGATATAACGGGCTAAATCCTCGGGGCTGCCAGGATTAGGCTCGAGTCCACCGTTCATCAGCTTGGCTCTGACCTCTGGCTTCGATAGGGTTTGCTGGGTCAATTGATTCAACCGCATCTGAATATCGCGAGGCAACTTGGCTGGGCCCATCAGAGAGAACCAGGATATCGCTTCAAACCCTTTGAGTCCTTGCTCGGCGAGGGTTGGGATCTCTGGGGCTGATGGGGAACGCTTAATTGTGGTGACTCCCAGCGCAACCACTTCATTGGCTTTAATTAAGGGTAATGCAGACGCTAAATTATCAAAGAGCATGGAGATTCGGCCGCTTACAAGGTCGGGCAGGGATTGCGCTCTGCCCTTATATGGAATGTGCCGAATCTGCACGCCCGCCATCTCTTTAAAGAGCTCTCCTGACATATGAATCGATGTACCCGTTCCCGATGATCCAAACGTCAGTTCATTCGGTTTTGCTTTGGCTAGAGCAATTAGGTCCTTGAGTGACTGCACGCCAAGTTGCTTACTCACAATTAGTACGTTTGGGGTGCTTGCCAAGAAAGTAATTGGGGTGAAATCAGCAACGGGATCGTAAGAGAGTTTTTCATAAAGGGCGCCATTAATCGCATGAATCCCTACGGTACCAATGAGCAAGGTATAGCCGTCGGGCGCACTCTTAGCTACCTGATCGGCTCCAATATTACCGCCGTGTCCAGGACGGTTTTCGACAACGATTGCTACGTTCAAGGTTTTTTGCCAATCCTCTGCCAGAACGCGTGCCAAGGTATCGGGTGCACCGCCTGGAGGAAAACTCACCACGATACGAATGGTATCGCGTGGCCAGATGCGTTCCGCCTGCGCTGCAGAACATAGCCCAAATACAAGTGCGCCGATGATAAAGAGTCGTTTCAAAGCAACTTACTTCGTGAGCCACTGGCGCAGCTGCGTAATACCGTCATAGTGCAATGGGTTGTCTGCGCAAGCACCTAAACCGCAAATGGATAAGGTCGAGATTACATTACCCACTAATAAAAGGATGAACCACAAACAGATAAACTGCGCAAACCAATGGCGGCTGCGGGTGCCACGATCCGGAATGATTAACAGAATTGCAATACTAATCATCAAGGAGACAAATCCAACAAAGGCCCAGGTGTAAAAATGCAGACGAAAGAAGGTGTCGCCATAACCCAGATCATCAGGGGCAACATGCAGAAGTATTTGGCGCAGGGAGACTGACAACCCCAAGATCGCAAACAGAATGGCAAATCCGTAATGCGCAGGCTGCGCACCTGAACGGATATTGAGCAAGAACATCAGTCCAATTAAGATAAAGCCCATGCGCTGCAGAATGCATAGTGGGCATGGCAGATCATGATTGATGAATTGATCCAAAAATGCCAGAGTAAGTACCAAATTAATGACCCCTAAGAGAACAATGTTCCCCAGGCCACTAAGCGATGGTAAGGTTAGCTTACTCATAGGCTAATATTGAGTTTGTCGGAGGCATGATGCAAGAACCATGCGACCGTGATCACAGCGCTAGCGAATGCAAACAGCAATCCAAGTACGCGCTTCTCAAACCAAATGAAGATGGCGGCTAGTAATGCAATCACAAAAGGTAAAAACATATACATACTCATAATTTTAATAGACGGATGTGCACAAACAAAAAATGGTTTTGTGTTTAGAATGCCATGATGAATTCCTCTACATCCCAAACTAATCGTCCTCTACCCCTCGCCGGTGTTAAGGTTCTTGATGTGAGTCAAGTCATGGCGGGCCCCTACTGCTGTATGTTGCTCGCCGATATGGGCGCCGATGTCATCAAGGTCGAGCCACCAGGCTCAGGTGACCAAACCCGTGGTGCCATGGGTTTTAAGATGAAAGGCCCCGATAGCATGGGCTTTTTGAACATGAATCGCAATAAACGTAGCATTGCGATTAATCTGAAGTCCGATGCTGGCAAAGAGATTTTGTTTGAGTTGGCCAAGGACGCTGATATTTTGGTGGAGAACTATCGCCCGGGGGTCATGAAACGACTGGGTGTTGGTTACGAGGCAATGCGCAACATCAATCCCGCACTGGTATACGTCAGCATCTCGGGTTTTGGCCAAAGTGGTCCATGGGCAGAGCGTCCTGGTTTTGATTTAATGGCTCAAGCGATGTCCGGAGTAATGAGTGTGACCGGCCATGGCGATGGCAAACCCGTCAAAGCCGGTGTTCCCGTTGCTGATATTGGCTGCGCACTCTTTGCGGTCTATGCGGCTCTGTCAGCGTATATTGGAGCCAAGAGCACGGGCCAGGGTCAATACATTGATGCATCCTTATTTGATTCAGCACTGGCGTTCTCGATTTGGGATACCTCCGAGTACTGGGGCACCGGTCAACCTCCTATTGCACTGGGTACGGCCAACCGTATGACTGCGCCTTATCAAGCTGTGAAAGCAAAAGATGGTTACTTCGTGATGGGTGCCACGAATAACAAGCTTTGGCAAAAACTCTGTGACATCTTGATGCGCCCAGATCTGTTACAGAACCCTGATTACCAAACGATTGCTGGTCGACTCGGTCATCGCCAAGCACTAATCACTGAACTTGAAAAATCCTTTGCTAATAAAGATGCAAGTGAGTGGATTGATCTGATGTTGGCTGAGGGAATTCCGGCTGGGCCAATCTTAGATTATCCGCAGGCTTTTGAGAGCGAGCATGGTAAGCATCGCCAAATGAAGATTGAGATTGATCATCCGCTGGAGGGCAAAGTTCCTAACATCGGCTTTGCGGTCAAGATGCAAGGCACCCCGCAGCAAATTCGTCGTCATCCTCCCCTATTGGGCGAGCATACCCAAGAGGTTTTAGAGCAGGCTGGATTTACCTCGGATCAAATTGAATCACTACGCGCACAGGGTGCATTTGCTGCATGAGTGATGCAATCAATGCTCGGGTGTATTGCGAGATTAAGGACTCGATCGCACATCTCTTTTTTGATCATCCCCAAGCGCGTAATGCGATGACGCAGGCGATGTATGAGCAATTGCGCACGATTTGTTTAGAGCTTGCACAAAATCCTTCTGTGCGAGTCGCTATTTTGCGAGGAATTGGTGGTAAATCCTTTGTCTCGGGTAGTGATATTGCCCAGTTTCAATCCTTTCAAGGTGGTGCCGATGGGGTTCAGTATGAGCGCATGATTGATCACTATTTGGGGCCTCTTCAACAACTACCCATACCAACGATTGCAGTTATTGATGGACTCGCAGTTGGTGGTGGCTTAGCAATTGCGGCTTTGTGTGATTTTCGGATAGCGACTCCAACTGCAAAATTTGGAGTACCAATTGCACGCACACTTGGCAATACCCTCTCGCCGAGCAATATCGCCTGGTTAACGGCCCATCTTGGGGTTGCAATCACAAAACGCATGCTCTTACTTGCTGAGTTAATCTCGGCGCAAGAGCTTTTGACACAGGGATTTATCTACCAAACTGGTGAATCAGAGGATCTTGAGCGGATGAGTATGGATCTTGCAAAGCAATTAGCTGCTCTAGCACCAATTACTCAAAAGGCATCCAAACTCATCATGGCGCGCGTGATCGGACATTCATTACCGAATTGCGATGATTTAATTACCGAGGTGTACGGCAGCGCAGACTTTAAAGAGGGTGTAACGGCATTTTTAAGTGGTCGCCCTCCCAATTGGCAAGGGAAGTAAGGAGAACAAATGCCTGAGATTGTGCGTAATGTCTTTGGTGAGCCACTCGTACCCTGCTCGTTTGATCCGCTCACTGGCTTCTTTCGGGATGGTTGCTGCAAGACCAATGACGAGGATGTTGGCTTGCATTTGGTATGTGCAATCATGAGCGATGAATTTCTGGAGTTTAGTCATCAGCGGGGCAATGATCTGATTACCCCGAGACCAGAGTGGAACTTTCCGGGGCTTAAAGCGGGCGATCAATGGTGTTTGTGCATTACTCGCTGGCAAGAGGCTCTAGCGAATGGCTGTGCACCACTCCTTAAACTAGAGAGTACCCACATCAATGCACTTGACCATGTGGATTTTGATACCCTCAAATTATTTGCGCTCGAGAACCAGTCTGAGCTCTAAAGCCTTACACAATTTTGGTTTGGAGAGTCGGTAAGCCATCTACATGGCCTTCCAATACATCACCGCGTTGGACCGCAGCGACTCCTGCAGGGGTTCCTGAGAAGATTAAATCGCCTGGCATTAGGGTAAAGAGCGTGGACAAGTAGGCAATCGTCTCCGGTACATTCCAAATCATCATCGCAAGATCACCGTCTTGCTTCACTTGACCGTTCACCGTCAGGTAAATACGACCCTTGGATAAATGTCCGCATTGACTTACAGGCACTAAGGCCGAGCATGGTGCGGACTGATCAAAGGCTTTACCAGTATCCCAAGGACGACCCATTTTTTTGGCTTCGCCTTGCAAATCACGACGGGTCATGTCGAGTCCCAAACCATAGCCCCACACATGATCTAAGGCTTGGTCTACAGGAATATTCGCTCCACCTTTACCCAAAGCGACAACCATTTCTAACTCGTGGTGAACATCGTTGGATAAAGCCGGATAAGCCATGTCATGACCATCGGTCACAACCGCGGTCGCGGGCTTCATGAAAAAGAATGGTGGCTCGCGGTCGGGGTCATGACCCATCTCACGGGCGTGATCAGCGTAATTGCGCCCAACGCAATAGATGCGATTGACGGGAAAGCGCTTGCTATCACCCACAACGGGCAAAGATGGAGTAACTGGGGCTGGAATAACAAATGATGTGCTCATGAATCGTCCTAATCGGGTTTTGTACAGTCTTCTGAAATCGCGAGGTCTGGATTTTTTTGTCCAAGATAAACAGCAATGATTCTAACGGACTGATTACCCAGGGGCTTACCAAAGTGGCACCAGTTGATGGCTTCCACAAACGAGGTGCCAGATCGCATAATCTTTTTGCCCTTGCTGCCGTAATCAAGCTCCAGGTCTCCGCTGGCGATATAGGCAAAGAGTGGTATGGCATGGCGATGCAATGTGGTTTGCTGACCCGGAGGAATCTCAATCTCAAAGACCTGAATCTGGGGCGTTCCACTGGGGTAACGAAAGTCTTGACCAATAATGGTCTTTGCGCTTTCCATCGGAATTGGCTTGACGCGTATCGTTTTGGAAACCTCAGCGGTTTCTTCGTTTGCCCATCCATTTCCATGAAGGCAGAGTCCTGCTGTTAGCAAGAGAATGGGTCGATTGAGCATGGGTCCGATCAAGATAGT
This sequence comes from Polynucleobacter sp. HIN11, assembly GCF_030297675.1. Lineage (NCBI taxonomy): Bacteria > Pseudomonadati > Pseudomonadota > Betaproteobacteria > Burkholderiales > Burkholderiaceae > Polynucleobacter > Polynucleobacter sp. HIN11. Next base: position 750,938 of record NZ_AP028142.1, on the reverse strand, counting down.
AACTGTTTGAGCTCTTCCAAGAAGAGCTCTTCCCCATGGTTTATTTTCTCGTGCCACTGCTCACCTGCCTGATCATCGGCGGTATCACTGATAAATTTATATGAGCGCCAAGGGATTTGGTGCTGATGGGCGATTGCCGCAATGGCAAATAACTCCATATCCACCACATCAACCTTCTGCTCGATCAACCAAGGATCTATGCTGGTTACGAAGCTATCTCCAGTGCCACAGGTATATTTACCCGACTCAGATAGATATTCGGCGGGCTTGGTGCAAAACGGGGTGATGCCACGAGGTGCCAGGGGCTGCGCATTCATATCGCGCTGAATCACACGTCCGATCGTTACTAACTCACTGAGCTTGGGATTCAATCCTCCGGCAGTTCCAAAGTTAATGATCAAACTGGGTTGATAATGAATAATCGCACTTTGAGTAACCGTAGCCGCATTGATTTTGCCGATTCCGGTGTATGCCACTGCAATGTTTTTTGGAATGGTAATTGCCTCAAGTTCATTCTTAAGAGCAACTACTAGTAAGATGGGGTGTTCGATAGTCATGATTGGATTCTAAACGGATGAAGCTTGAAGACTACTTGCCTGGCATTTTGGACTTTCCGAAGCCTGGGATCGTATTTCGGGACATTGCTCCCCTACTCGCCAATGCGGATGCCTTTGCTTATACCGTTCAATCGCTAGGTAAGCTTAGCACTGAGTACTCCTTTGACTATATTTTGGGGATTGAGTCCCGGGGCTTTATTTTTGCCTCGGCACTTGCCACTCATCTTCATAAAGGGTTCGTGATGGTCCGCAAGCCCAACAAATTACCGCCCGATATCCATCAAGAATCCTATGGCTTAGAGTACGGATCAGATACTCTTGAGATCAGTAAACATATTTTGCAGCCCGGGGCTTCGGTGCTGATCGTTGATGACGTTTTGGCGACTGGCGGTACTATCGCCGCAACTGCGCGTCTTGTTCAGAAAACCGGAGCGCAAGTTGCTGCAGCGGTTTGCGTTCTTGAGATTGCTGGTTTGAATGGTTCTCAGGTTTTAAGCCAAGTGGGGATTGCTAATCGCTGCGTGATCGCTTTGTAATTAAAGCTTCACCCCTTTTTTGATGAGTAGCTCATCAACCCATGGTGCCGCATAAGTTCCGGCTTCGATCGTTTTGAGAATCTCTTGTTCTTGCTTGATCTTTTCTTGGCCAAGACGGGCTGCTTCTGCAGCAAGAGTTGGAGGAACGGCAATCACGCCGTCTTGATCACCCAAGATAATGTCTCCAGGGTTCACAATCATCCCGCCGATGGAGACGGGTATATTAATTGCACCTGGTCCATCCTTTAAGGGGCCACGCAAACTAATACCACGTGCCCAGCATGGGAAGGCTAACTCCTCGAGCGCATCGACATCGCGCACTGCACCATCGACAACGATACCGACGACGCCGCGACTTTTAGCAACGCGCGTCAAGATCTCACCAATCACCGCGCAACCGGTATCGCCCTCGGCATCAATCACCATCACATCCCCTGGACGCACCATTTGTAATGCTTTGTGAACCATGAGGTTATCTGCCGTATGAACTTTGATGGTGAAAGCATTACCGCAGACAGACATTGGCGCGCGATGAATCGGCAGAATATCCTTGGCAACCAGGGTGCGTCCCAACATATCGCTTATCACGGTGGATGGCATACCACGCAGCGCATGAATGCCTAATTCGGCAGGTTCGTGCCGTGGGTTAATTTGAATTCCGTGAATCATGAGCTACCCTCCAAAATGAATACCGTCATTGTATTCATTAGAAGTGCTGGGATTTAGATCACGCCATTGGCGCAATCACGCAGAGCTTCCGCAAAGAGCTCTGGGGATTGTGCACCCTGAATAATGAATTGATTGTTCAGAATGATCGAGGGTACCGAGTGCACGCCAAGCTGATGGTATTTTTGCTCTTGGTCTTTCACATCCTTTGCGAACTCATCAGAGGCGAGAACTTCTCGAGCGCGCCCGGCTGGTAACTGAGCACGCTCAACTGCTTCTAGCAGCTGTTCGTGCTGATCCATATCAACTGCTAAGGTGAAGTAACTCTTGAGAAGCTCTTTTTTGAGACGATGCTGGGCATCGAGATCAAATTCCACCATGGCCCAATGTAATAGACGATGGGCATTGAAGGTGTTGTAGACCCGCTTGCGACCTTCGGGATGAAATGGAAATCCTAGTTCAGCAGCACGCTGATAGATTTTCTCTTGATTGGCCTTGACCTGAGTAATGGTCGTGCCGTACTTCTCGGTGAGATGCTCAAAGACATCTTGCCCGCCTGGGGGCATATGAGGGTTTAATTCAAAGGGTTGAAACTGGATCTCCGTACTGACTTCACTTCCGAGTTCTTTTAACGCCTGTTCTAGGGATGCTAATCCAACGGCACACCAAGGACAGGCGATATCGGATACAAAGTCAATACGGACAGGTTTCAATTATTCCCAACCGCCACCTAAGATGGCACGTTTTTTATATTCCACTCTGGACTCTTCCCAGGCCTTGCCAAGCATGCGCAAGGTTTTAAGGATTGTTGCCAAGATACCAGAATTTGATCCGGCGCTAGCTCCTATTGAACCGGCAGCCAAAGTGGGTTTGATAGTTGTTGTAGTCATTTTCTTCTCCTAAGGGTTTATACCTAATAGTATACCCTAAATTCTATTGCGCTGCAACAGACGGAATAGAAAAAAGTGTTTACGAAACAGGGCTTAAGGGAAGATTAAATAAGAGGTTCTGGGGCTTGAGCTTAATCTGAGACTGATCGTTCATTGCCAGACCCAAATACACGGGTTTGCCTCGAACCTGGCTAAGCACTGGGCTCAGGTCCTTGAATTCGAGCTTAAAGAGGCAAATTAAGCGGTTAAGAACACTTTCATCAAGACTCTGCTCTTGGTACAAACCATTCAGAATCTCGGTCGCAGCAGCATCTAAGCCAACATGCCAAACCCATTTGGAGTCGGCGATCTCCTTCAACGGGGTAATCACTGTATCGATCCCTAAAAAATGCTTGATCCATTTTTCTAGAAGACGCGCCAAGGCAGGTAATGCAGGCTGATCGAAATTGAGCTGGACTGCGAAATCATAGAACTCATCACGACCCCAATAGGACTTGGCATTATCGGGATGCAATACATCCAAGTCGATCGTACGAGCAGCCAGTGATTGATTCTTTAGAAGATCAACAATATTGCCAAAGTCAGAGGCCTGTGCATTTCGCTCAATCGTTTCATGGTCTGCTGCCATTAAAACACCACCCTCCAGAATGCTGACCTTTTGGGTGCGAAAGAAGAACTCTGCCATCCTTAGTTCGTAAGGGTCTGGGTTCTCACCCAATATATGCCGAAGGAAAATTTGAGTGAGCTGGCTCACAAATAAAGGTGGGACATCGACTCCCTTCCCCTGAAACAGACTCATGTAAAAGTGCTCAAGGGAGCTTGCGGCTAATAATTTAGCTCGGTAGCGAAACCAAATTTCATAGTTAGCCTGCACGTCGTGATCGGCGATTTTCTGAATCTCAGCTTGGCTAATTTCTTCGCGTGGTGAATTCAATAGACGCTCATGGACCGCTCGTTCTTGAGCGCACGACTGTGGAATGAGACTCAGCTCCGGGCGAGCAAGATAGGTTCTAAGAAAGTCATCGGTCACCACCAGATGGTGATCTGCATTCACTTTCAATGTATCAAAACCGCTGGTGGACCAATAGTTTGGCATTGCTCTTAGGGCTGTGAGTGCATCATTAATAAGGTCATTCCAGCATTACCCTCTTTAAACAATTTGAAGTGCTTCTTTAAACCAGGTCGGCGCTTAATTACGTCACGATATAAGTCCGATTGATGCCGAAGATCCTCACCGTGATAATACTCGCTCACACGATCCGCAAAATAATTATGTTCCAAAGCCTCACGAACCTTTTTGCGGATATTGCCACCCTTCCCGCTCGAGCCATAACCATGAATCACAACCAAGGCCCGAATTTGCGCTTCACTGGCAGCCCGAATGTAATGCGTTAGTTGATCAAGGGCTTCATCGCTCGAAGGGCTATCCAGCTCTAGGTTAATGACGTCAGTATCGGAGTGTGCAAGCGGTGCAATTGGTGTATTACAAAATGGGCATTCGCCAGTAACGGGACGGGCGTTCCCACAAACCGAGCATTCGTAGGAATAGCTCATGCTTACTTAACGGCTTTATAGACGCCCATCTCTTCTAGCAGTTCATGAATCAGATCCAACCGAAGACGAGGACTCTCTTGTTCTAAGAAAAATTGCTTCTGGCCAGGGCTTAATTGCAAGAGCTCGCACCAGCGATTGGCGACCCAGCCGCATTCGTTAAAGCGATAGGGTTTACTAAAGGGCAGCTCTTTCCCAAGGGCTGCGCCCTGCTCTTTAAAAGACTGAATCACTTTACCCAATACGGTAGAGGCAATTTTGAGATCCTCTGGAACCTCCATGAAAGCATCGTCTTCGATGAAATCAACCTCGGCAACAATCAGGCCATTGCGTTTGGTTTCACTGGATTTGACACGAAAGCGCTGCTCCCCTTGGCATTGAATCATGAAGAGACTAGGCTGTACCGGATCAAATTCTTTAATCCGGGCAAAGGTTCCTACTGAATTAAATCCAATCTCTTGACCTGGCATACGCACCTCGTCCCCACTGTTTAGGGTAACCACACCAAAGCCAGAACCCTCGCGCACACACTGTTTGACCATATCGAGGTAGCGCACTTCAAAGATTTTGAGCAGCATCACTCCATCAGGGAATAAGGTGGTTCCCAGTGGAAATAGTGGAATGGTTTGGGTATGAGTGTGAATCGACATTGGATTAGGTCGCTAGGTATGACTAGCGCAGACATTGATAAATATAAATCATTGGAAATTTGTCATTGTGGGTGGTGCGGGCCTCTGAAATACGGGCGACGGATTTTCCATTCTTTTTACACTCTTTAGTTGCCAGCTCTTGTGCCTCGATCTCTTTAGCGCCCTTCACAGCCTGCACACCAATCATGCCGTCGGAACGTTGAACCACCCGAAAGCCACTCTCTGGGGTTCCGCAGGCTGATAGGCCTACTGCCATGATCAGAATTCCGGGAATCAAACGAATGTTCATGCCTATTACTATACTGCTGTTTAGTAAATTACTAAGGAGACAGTCATGAATCGTGATGCTTTTGAAAAAGGATTAAAAACCCGTCGTGAGGTACTCGGTGCCGAGTACGTGGATCAAGCGATTCGCAATGCCGATTCGTTCAACTTACCGCTCCAAGAGCTGGTAACTGAATACTGCTGGAATGAAATCTGGAATCGGCCTGGCCTTGATCGCAAAACCCGCAGCATTGTTAATTTAGCAATGCTGACTGCACTCAATCGGCCCCATGAACTCAAACTGCATGTTAAGGGTGCAATCAATAATGGTTTGACCAAAGATGAGATTGCAGAGATCTTTTTACAATCGGCAATCTATTGCGGCGTTCCGGCAGCCATTGATAGCTTTCGTACCGCCAAAGACGTCTTTAAAGAAATGGGGCTTTAAGAATTAATATACGCCTCAAGTTGCGCAATCGTAGCAGCTTGTTCTGCGAGTGCAGCTTTGAGCAAATCCCCAATCGATAGCATGCCAATCAAGCGGCCGCCATCCAATACTGGGAGATGGCGAATGCGCTTTTCTGTCACGAGTTGCATACAGTAGTCCAGGGTATCTGCTGGTTTTACTGTAATCAGTTTGGTACTCATGACATCTCGCACCAAGGTATTTTGTGAGCTTTTGCCCTGTAGAACTAATTTACGGGCGTAATCACGCTCAGTGAAAATGCCGACTAGGTTACCAAACTCAATTACCAACAGCGAGCCAATGTCTTTCTCCAACATGAGTTTTAGGGCATCAAACACATGTACATTGGGAGCAATAGTTTCGATTCGGTGATGTTTCTCTGCGAGCAGCTGGCTAACGGTTTTCATCTTGGTGCACCTTCTTGATCGATTAAGATTGATTGTGAATAGGCTTTTTACTTCCTCCTATTAGGGTTTCCATGTAAAACAATGATGCGCTCCGATCTTCTATTTGTTTATGGAACCTTAATGAGCCCCTTTAGTCATCCCAATGCAATGCAATTTCATGCGGGTGCTGAGTACTTGGGTGCAGCGCAGATGCCTGGTCTGCTCTATCGAATATCCTGGTATCCCGGCGCTACGGATCGACCCAGCGAGTCAATCCAGTTTGCAGAATCTTGGGTTTATGGAGAGCTCTGGCGCCTAAACAATATGCAATTACTGGATGTGGTTGATCGATATGAAGAATGCTCGCCCGACGATCCAAGCCCCCATGAATATCAACGCGTATTGCGCTCCATCCATCTCATTGGAACATCGGAATGGCAAATCGCTTGGGTTTATCTCTATCAACTTGATCCACGGGGCTTAGAAAGCATTAAAGGTGGGCGGTTTAGGGCTTGATCACGCAATCCTTGACGATCCCCATCGCCTTTGATTTAATGATTTAGGTGAAAGTTCATCAAGCAAGCAAGATCTATCTCATTCCCCTAACAGCAGTGGTACTGGCTGCCTGTGCTGGCGCTGATGTGCGCCCAATAGTGGACATGAAAGGTGTCAACGAAGCGCGCTATGAAAAAGATCTTGCCGAATGTCAAAACTATGCCAAGGAAGCAAGTGGTATGGGTGGTACCGCTGCGAAGGGTGCAGGCGCGGGTGCTGTCGTGGGGGGTTTGCTAGGACTTGTTACCGGCGGTAATCGCACGGAGATTGTTCAGGCTGCAGGAGCCGGTGCGGTGATCGGAGCTGCTGGTGGCGCTTATAAGGGAAATGAATCCCAAGAGGCCATTGTCAAGAAATGCCTAGTGGGTCGTGGCTATAAGGTTCTCAATTGATCTAATTCTCGCATCATGAAGAAGCGCTTGATTAACCCTTTATTGTGCGTGATGCTACTTCTATCAAGTTCCTTATTACAGGCAAGCTGGTTTGACCGTAAAGATGATCCAGTTGATTTGATCCTCAATCAAAAAGATTGTATTTATATGAAGACCTACCGCGGCAAACTGGTTAAGGGCGACTTCATTCGACCCGACCGCTGGACGGGCTCTAAATTTAGTATCGGTGAACCGACCACGATTGCAAGCTTAAAACGGATTGACAGTAAGACCGCACTCTTTACCAATGTCAACAATATTGGCGACGGCAAAGGAGTGAAGGTGTATGTATCAAAGACCGATCAGTATGTGCAGGCAAGCTTGCAAGATGGATATCCCATCATGCAATGCGAGTTACAAAAATAATTAGAGCTTGATGTCGGGATTAGCGGAAGTAATTTCTTCTCGGCCACACAGACGCATGGACCAGTTTGCAAAGCGCCTAGAATTGATACGCTTCATACCGAGCGATACTACATTGGAATGACGTGGATCACGCTGGATAGCCTCCCAAAGCAATTCCACATCCTTGGGCTTACCCTCCAATATTTGACCAAAGCGACCATTGTCAAAGGATAAAACGCCAGTGATGTTTAAGCTCTTATTGCGACGTGATGCCTTATCTACTAGCTGCATCAATGCCAAAATGCCAAACTCTTCGGTTGCATCACTGACGTAGGACAGACTGACCAAATCGAGTTCGGTGTAGCTCTCTTCAGGGAAGTATTTTGTGGCTGGTTTTGGCACAATAAGTTCATCTTAGTGTAATTCTAAGTTTTAGCAAGTATTTGAGATGATGTCTATCGATGCAGTGCAATATGCTTAGGATTTATCCTCTTCCCTCTTTTTTTGATCCTTCTCGCGTTCTTTCTTGAGATCGCGCAATTGCCACCATGCAAAGAGTAGCACCCCTCCAAATACGAGGATGACCTCAATCAGAATAATCGGTCCAAAACTTTCCATTTCATAACCCTATTCAATCACCTATTCTGAAGTAGTAAGGCTTTAATCGAGTGTAAATTTTTGTACTCCAATACCGCTTCACTCATCGATTGAATACTCGCACAGATTTGAGTGCGTTGTTCTGGGTTTTGCCAAAACACCATCAATGGGCAAACCTCAACCTTCACAAGAAATAGACTGGCTCTTCCCTGAGAGGTGTTGATTGGCATAGTGGTTTGAGTTTCTAAGCGGTAATACAGATCATCGATCCTTTGTGGTGTTGCATTTGACTTTCGTGATGGATGTTGACTGAGTTCGGGACTATTGCTAATCGTCCAGACAAAACGCCGAAAGGATCCTTGCTGAGGATCGCTCATGACATGGGCGATCTTTGGACTGGCCTGCACCAGTCGCTCCCCATCCGCAACCGGATGATGAATTTGTGCGAGTGGCATGCCAAGACGTTTAGCAGGTATCCAACTACTGGGAAAGCAAAAGCAAATGGCCGTGAGGGTATCGTTCTCCAACAGCGCAACATCCTCATTGAGGCATAGCGCCAAATCATCAATCTTCCGAATAGTTCTGGCTTCTGGCAAATTGAGAGCATGTGCCGCTTTAGTAATCAGTTCCCGCGTTTGCTCGGCGTCCTGCTGGGCACATAACTCAGACCCAAGAAGAGCAAGCTCATGGTTCTTAGCTTCTAAATAACGAGGGTCCGGATGAGCATCCATTAATGGGCCTGCATACCGGCTCATCTTTGGCGAGGTGGTATAGGGCACCTCAACTACGAAGGCAGGATGCTTAGCGGATGCGCTCAATTTTGATGCGATTGATGCTAAATAAGGAACCGATGATGGCGTTCAGAATGGCAATAAAGATGCTGGCAAAGAAGGCGGTCCAAAATCCGGAGAGGATAAAACCGTTGACCACCTGAGCAACCAGCATCAGTACCAAGGCATTAATCACCAGTAAGAAGAATCCAAGACTAAGGATGGTAAGCGGTAAGGTAAACAGGATCAATAAAGGACGGACGATGGCGTTAGCAAGGCCCAAGACAAGAGCAGAAATAATTAATGCTCCAGAATCATTAAATTGCAAGCCATCAAATACATAGGTTGCCGCCCATAGGGATAAGGACGTAATTGCCCAGGTCAGCATGAATAAGGTCATGGTTTTCTCTTCATAGGAATGATTAGAATCGAGTATAAGGAATAATCATGGCCCCACCCGACAAGTCGCAAAAACGCCCTCTTTCGCATAAAAAATTATTACTTACGAAATGGACGGCGGTCATCCCTCAACATCGAGAGAAGCATTTTCTGGTGAGCAGGGTCCATGATCCGCAATTGCCGAGCGACCAAACGATTCCGAAAAACTATGTCGAGCTCGAGGCAGTTCTAACGAAGCGGCGCTATCTTCTGCTCTGGACTGAACTGAAGGATTTAGATCGTTGGCTGCACGGATGGCAATAACAACTCTGGTTCTTGACACCAATATCGTGCTTGATCTGTTGGTGTTTCAAGATCCACGTGCCGATTGGATTCGTGATGGCATTGCTCGGGGACAGTTTGAGCTTATTTACAGCTCCGAGATGCTCCTTGAGCTCACCGACGTCATCGCCCGTCCACAATTTGCTCAGAACTCAAATGATCAATCGACTTTGCTGGGCTCCTGGACTCAGATGGCGATTCATAAACCCACGCCACCGCGCTGCTCGTATCGCTGCGATGATCCAGATGATCAACCCTTTATTGATTTGGCATATCACTACCGCCCTAGTCAATTAATGACTAAGGATCGAAAGATTTTGCAGATGCAACGGGTCTTGAGTACGCACGATGTTTGGGTTCAAAGTTACCCTGCTTAGTTGAGGATATTGATCGCGCTCCTCATCATTTGCTTCGTTGCAATAAAAGAGTAAAAACATTGGCTTATACCGATTTGCTTAAATCGATTATTGATAAATAAATTTCATGATTGGTTTCCTTGACAGCACTTGGTGACGCCCCTAAGATGAAATCGTGGTGTCGCAGTCATTGTGTGACCCGCCTGGTAGCAATACCAGCTTTAATGGGTACATTCTTGTGCCCTTCTCAATACGGGACAGCAAACTCCCGTAGCGACGATAACCACTCAGAAGAGTGGTACGGCCCGGCGGCATACCCGTCGGGCTTTTTGCTAAGGGCAATTCAGTTTCAGCGTTGAGGCGCGCTGATTGGCGCTCTCTGCCATCATCTCAAAACGCTTACTCATTTGGTTCTTAATAAAGTACTCAATAATGAAATTTGGTACTATGGAATCGAGCTCGACATTGGCTCGAAACTGGAAACGGGTTGCATTGCCTTCGGGCTCGATGCGCCACGTTCCTTGATATAACTTGGCGTCACCACTAATTTGTTCAAAGTCGATGATTTGATCTGAGAGCTCTTTGTACTGAACCGTGGAGCGTAACTCAATTGGGATTAAGAGGATGCGGTCCTCCACCACGCGCTCTACGATGACTTGGTTTCCACTGCGCTTCACAATCTTGGATTCTTTAATTCCTGGTATCGACTTCGCACCCTCGTAGTCCTTCAGGTATAGCAAGGCCTGGCATGGGGTCAAGGCAACTTTGTAATTGGCAATGATCTGAAACCGATCTCCTTTGGGGTAGACCTGAAGATTGAGATCATAGGAATTAGATGAGGGCCATGCCAGGGAACAAGATGCCCAAAGCAAAATACTGCAAAGCGTTCTAAACAACATTGGTAACGCGGATTAATTAAATGGGATGGTGATTAATCCCTCGCGTGGGTTCATGGGCTGCGCTGAATTATCTTCTAAGGACTTCGCTTCCGCTTCACCACGCGTGTCGCTTTGATAATTGGGGCCAATAATGATGCCTTGCGGAGGAGTCTCTGGTGGTAATGGCTTAGGTTTGCCCATGACCCCTTGTGGGGGCACTAAAGGTTGCTCGTTAATAGCTTTTAGCTCGTTGGGCTGTAGCGGTGATACTTGCGCAAGCGCTAGATTAGCGGTGGCGGCTGATATCAGAAAACTGGAGAGGGAAATAGATAGGCGCATCCCCGTATTAAACCACTCTTTGGGCTCACCTAAAATGATTGATTAAATTAATTAGGATTCATTTGTATGCCAGCTACCCGAGATGAAATTGCTGCCTTCTTTAAGAAGGATTTTCCACAAACTAAGTGTCAGATTCTGGAAGTGGGTAACCGTGCGGCATTAGTTACTCATCCGGTAGGTCACGGTGAGCTACGCCCAGGAGGAACGGTTTCAGGACCCACCATGATGGCGCTCGCTGATGTTGCACTTTATGTGGCGATTCTGGGTGAAATTGGTATCGTGCCACTTACTGTCACTACTAGCTTGAATATCAATTTCTTAAGACGACCCCAAGCCAGCCCTGAAATTCGTGCTCAGTCTCGACTTCTAAAATTGGGTAAGAGCCTGGTGGTTGGGGAGGTCTTCATTTACTCAGGATCCGATCCCGATCCAATTGCCCATGCGACTGCAACCTACTCGATACCCCCGCAATCCTGAACTTATTCTTTGCGTTTAAAGATACCGATCACGGTAGCCAAGATTTTTGGTGAAAGTGACAATGCAAAGAGGACATCCACAATAAAGAACCATGATCCCCGGCTTAGCTCAATGATCGCGAGGACCACAAAGATTGCCATCATCACGCGGCGCAGCGTATCGGTGGGGAAATAGCCCATGGTTCTTCCTTTTGTTAAATAGTTCTCAGTTTAGAGGATTTGGGCAACGTCCCCAAAGGCTAAACGAGGCCCTCGTGGGTAAATTCCGCTCGGATTGGCGACACCAATGTTCATTAAGAAATTAGCGTGATAGCGCCCATCCGGAAAAAATGCTTGATTGACTTTAGCCGGATCAAATCCCGACATCGGCCCACAATCCCAACCTAAGCTACGCGCAGCGAATAGCAAGTAAGCGCCTTGCAAGGAGCTATTACGCAGAGCAGCTACTTCGGTTACCGCTGGCTTTCCCTCAAAGAAGGATTTAGCGTCCATGGCCGGATATAGGCTTGGTAAGTGTTCATAAAATTGTGTGTCGTAGGCAATGATGACAGTTGCCGATGCACTTTTCACTTGAGCAACGTTTCCCGGGCTTAACGCTGGCAATAAGCGCTCTTTTGCCGCTTCACTTCGCAAAAAGACATAGCGTCCGGGCTGCGCATTAAACGCGGTCGGCCCCCATTTCATCAACTCATACAACCGGCCAATTTGTTCGTCACTGATGGGGTGTGATTCAAAGGCGTGCACGGTTCTTGCCTCAGTAAAGAGCTGCTCTTGGACAGAAGTCGGTATGGGCTTGGTCATTTTGTTTTGGTATCACTCAAAGGATCTAAAATGGAGAATTCTGATCATAATCCAAGCATCCGCCATGAGCTCATCCAAACCCTTGACCGCCACCCTCATCCCCGGAGATGGAATCGGCCCCGAGATCGTCGAGTCCACCATCCAGATCTTTGAAACTCTAGGCAGCCCGTTTGCCTGGGATGTTCAGCAAGCTGGGGTTGCGGGCGTTGAGGCGCTGGGTGATCCTTTGCCTGCCCAAACCCTCGAGAGTATTCGTAAGAATCATCTGGCCTTAAAGGGTCCCCTGACTACGCCAGTTGGTGGCGGCTTTCGCTCCTCCAATGTGCGCTTGCGTGAGGAGTTTGAGTTGTATGCCAACGTGCGCCCAGCTAAAACAATGATCCCGGGTCGCTATGAAGACATCGATATCGTTCTAATTCGAGAGAACTTGGGCGGCTTTTATGTAGCCCATGAATACTTAATACCAGTTGGTGACAATCCTAAAGCCGTAGCTGTATCAACCGGCATGAACACCTATGAAGGTAGTAAACGGATTGCACGCTTTGCTTTTGAGTATGCCCTCAAGAATGGTCGTAAGAAGATTACCGTCGTGCATAAAGCCAATATTCTGAAGCTCCTTACTGGTATCTTTCTGGATGCTGCACGAGATGTATCTAAAGAGTATGAAGGTCGAGTTGAGATGGACGACATGATTGTGGACGCATGCGCCATGCAGCTGGTCATGAATCCCTGGCGCTTTGATATGTTGTTATGTACCAATCTCTTTGGCGACATTTTGTCCGATCAAATTGCAGGCTTAGTGGGCGGTCTTGGAATGGCACCCGGTGGGAATATTGGAACCAACACAGCAATCTTTGAAGCCGTGCACGGCTCAGCTCCCGATATTGCGGGCAAAGGGATTGCTAATCCGATCTCCATTCTGTTGGCATCGGCCATGATGCTTGATCATGTGGGCAAACAGGATTTAGCAACGCGTTTGCGTACTGCCATTATCGATACACTCAATGTTGACCAGATCCGCACTGGGGATCTCAAGGGTAAGGCAACGACTAAGGAGTTTACCGACGCAGTCTGTAAGCGTCTCGTTAATTAGTTATTTGCCTTTTTTACGACAGGCCTCAGAGCAGTACAACACACTCTCCCAGTTTTTGGCCCAAGACTTACGCCAAGTCATAGTGCGACCACATACAGCACAAGGCTTACTGGGTAAATAGCTTTTATTGCCTTTAAAAGATTGCTTCACGGCTTCGTAGTACTTACTTTTTTAACCCAATTCAACACTTGCGGAGCAGCTTCCTCTGGGGTTGTGGCGTGGTCAGCGCTAACTACCACATAGGTATTATTGGGGTTTGGTGGCACACGATCAAATGCATAGGCAGATCCTGATGGATACAGAGGGTCTAAACGCCCGATGACCCACATAAAAGGCGTGCTTTTCTTGAATTGTGAAGCGGTTAAGGTCATGTTACCAAGTCCATTAGGATTAAAGTAACTCCAAAATACATCAGCCCGAATTTTAAAATCTCTCTGTCGACCTTGATTCAGATCCGTAAATGAAATTAAGGCATCTGGTTTTCCATCGGCAATAGCCTTTTGAGCACGCTCCAAGTCGGATCCGGTCATGCCACGCTCATACATCAAACTTGGGGAGTGTCCAGGCGCTAAAGCAATAATGGCATCGGCATCACCAATATAGGCCTGATATGCCATGGCAGCATTTGCCCCAAAACTCTGTCCGCCGATAAAAACTAGGCGATAACCTTTTGTTCGATACCCTTTAACACTTCCTGCTAATTGATTGAGGGCACTCTCGTAGGTTTCATCGTAGTTACGGTTTCGAGACCATGGCATTTCGCGAAGCTCAACCTCGCATACTGTACTTACTTGCTTGGCTAATTCCTTAAGATAGGGAGATTGCGGGCCGCCCCACTTGCCATGCATCAAAACAAATACACAGTCCTTAGTGGCGGACTGAGCAAAGCTTGTGAAGCAAAGAAGAATCGAGGCTAAAGCGAGCCGACAAATAAGAGGAAGTTGCATTGAGTTCTTCCTTCCAGTGATTGGCGGAGACGAGAGGATTCGAACCTCCGATCCGTGTTTTAGCACAGATGCTCCCTTAGCAGGGGAGTGCCTTCGACCAGCTCGGCCACGTCTCCGTATTACTTCAATACCACTAGTTTACTTCTGATCCAATTCAAAGGCTTTATGGAGAGCTCTGACTGCGAGTTCCATGTATTTCTCATCAATCACGACTGAGATCTTAATCTCACTGGTTGAGATCATCAAAATATTGATGCCCTCCTCCGATAAGGTTCTAAACATCTTACTAGCTACACCAACGTGGGAACGCATTCCAACGCCAACCACGGATACTTTCGACACCTTGGGATCGCCAATAATGTCTTTGGCGCCAATATGCGCTTGCACACTCTTTTTCAGCAAATCGAGGGCTTTTTGATAATCAGCACGCGGCACTGTAAAAGTGAAATCGGTCTTACCCTCAACCGATTGGTTCTGAATAATCATGTCCACATCAATATTGGCTTCAGCAATGGGGCCCAAGATTTGATAGGCGATACCAGGGCGATCTGGTACATCAATCACAGTGATCTTGGCCTCATCGCGTGCAAATGCGATTCCTGAGATAACAGCGGCTTCCATGGTGGTATCCTCTTCAAAGGTAATTAAAGTACCCGACTTCATTTCTTGATCAAGGGGAATTAGTGGATCAGTCAGCGATGACAACACACGGGTCTTCACTTTGTACTTACCAGCAAACTCCACTGAGCGTATTTGCAAGACCTTGGAGCCAAGGCTTGCCATTTCCAGCATCTCTTCAAAGGTAATCTGATCGAGGCGACGCGCGTCCTCACAAACACGAGGGTCAGTGGTATATACGCCATCCACATCGGTATAGATTAAGCACTCATCAGCTTTTAGAGCAGCGGCAACAGCAACTGCTGAGGTGTCTGAACCGCCACGACCTAGTGTGGTCACGTTACCTTGAGGATCAACCCCTTGAAATCCGGTAATGACCACGGCCCTGCCAGCATCTAAATCTTTTTTGATCTTGGCATCATCAATGCCCATGATGCGAGCCTTGGTGTAGGCCGAATCGGTATGAACCGTGACCTGCCAACCTGAGTAACTAATCGCATCAATTCCTTGCTCTTGGAGAGCGATCGCAAGCAGACCGGAGCTGACCTGCTCACCGGTTGCGGCAATTTGATCGAGTTCTCTAGGGTTTGGGGAAGTGCTTAGTTCTTTTGCGAGCCCCAAAAGACGATTGGTCTCACCTGACATGGCCGATGGCACCACCACCACCTGGTGACCAGCCCGCATCCATTTCGCAACCCGTTTGGCCACATTTTGGATGCGCTCGATGGATCCCATCGAAGTGCCGCCGTACTTATGAACTATTAAAGACATATCCGTTTAACTGAATTGCAAAATCGATGATTTTACAGGGTTTTGTTTTTCTTAATCCAAATAGGACCACTCGGGCCAAACGCGCGGGCCCTTAGTCGTTAAGTGGGTAATGCTGACCCCTAAGCCCTCGGCCGCAATGAGGGTGCCATCGATAAATAAGAGCGGGATTTGGCGCTGCCAAGGGGGAACCCCAGCTTCTTGATACAAGTTTTTCAGGCTTTTGCTGGGAGTATTGGGCTTGATCTTTAAGCGCTCACCTCCCATACGAGGTCTACTCTCAATCAATTTGGCTTGTTGACAGTATTCCCATGATAGGCCCGCTTGAGTGGAGCGTTCGGGGATTGGCACAAAAATCCATTGGCCACGCTTGGATCTTTGCGCAGATTCAATCCGCAAGGTATTGCGCCATGCTCGGATGGAATGCCGATCATGCAACCACTCCAACTTAGCACCGGTGCGCAAGGACTGTAGATCACGCCACCAGGATTGCAAACGCTCTGCTGAGGGCATCGATAGTTGATTACGCTTGAGCCAATAACGCATCACATTGGTCGCACGCGCAGGGTCTTGGCGATGGAGCGTCATCAATCGCGCAATGCTGAGTTGATTGCGATCGATCCAGGTATGCGCATCGTGCTGCGCCAGTTGGTCCATGAGGACTTGCGACTGGGCAAGCCATTGCGCACTACGCGCTAGATTGGCAATTGCCCCACCCTGAATCTGCTCTAACTCTGGCAGAATTTTTTTACGGATCGCATTGCGGCGATAGCGCGTGTTTTGATTACTGGGATCCTCCACCCAAGACAATTTGTGTTGCTTAGCATAGGTTTGTAATTGGGTGCGGTCTTGCTCTAGTAATGGTCGCCATAATTGCACCGTTCTGCCATTAGGGCTTTGCAGCTCTTTGTGGGCGGGCATTCCTGCAAGGCCTGCGGGTCCTGCACCGCGCAAGAGTTGCAAGAGCACGGTCTCGGCTTGATCGTGCTGATGGTGAGCAAACAATAAATGATCGAGTTGATGTTGATCACAAAGCTGCAGTAATGCCTCATAGCGCGCTTGGCGGGCATGGGCTTCAATGTTTGCAGTGATTGGCAAATGCAGTAGTCGGAAGTCAAAGGCAATCTTGTAGTGTTTAGCTAGGCGCTCACAGAACAGCAACCACTCATCTGCCTGCGCTTGGAGTCCATGATGCACATGGAGCGCATACACCACATCGTTGGGATAGGCCTTACTGACAGCATCGAGCAATACGACTGAATCGAGGCCCCCACTGAAGGCCACACCAATTCGTTTAGCTTGGGTCTTTGGCTTTGACTTCTTTGAACTGGCCATAACTCATAAACCGTTGATGCCGGCGCTCGAGCAGTTCTTTCTCAGAGAGACCTTCAACCTCCGAAAGAGCGCGGGCAAGTGCTTTATTCATATTGGCCATCATGGCTTCGTAATCTCGATGAGCGGCACCGACAGGTTCTGGCACGATCGTATCAATCAATTGAAGGTCTTTTAAACGCTGTGCAGTAAGCGCTAATTGCTCGGCTGCATCAGGGGCCTTCTCAGCAGTCTTCCATAAGATCGAAGCACAGCCTTCCGGCGAGATAACGGAATACGTTGAGAATTGCAACATCATCACCACATCACCCATGGCAATGGCGAGCGCGCCGCCCGAACCACCCTCACCAATAATGGTGGTGATGATGGGCACTTTAAGTTCGGCCTGGGTATAGAGATTATGACCAATCGCTTCAGATTGGTTACGCTCCTCGGCATCAATCCCTGGGAATGCGCCAGGGGTATCCACGAAGGTAAAAACCGGCAAGCCAAACTTCTCAGCTAAGCGCATGAGACGCATCGCCTTGCGATACCCCTCGGGGCGACTCATTCCAAAATTACGCATGGCACGCTCTTTCGTGTCCCGACCCTTTTGGTGACCGATCACCATGCAAGGCTTGCCATTGAAGCGCGCAAGGCCGCCAATAATCGATTGATCATCGGCAAAGACTCGATCGCCATGCAACTCATGAAAATCGGTGAACAAGGCTTGAATGTAATCGAGCGTGTAAGGACGCTGTGGATGACGGGCGACTTGAGAGACCTGCCAAGGCGTTAATTTTTCGTAGATCTCTTTGGTGAGCTGTTGGCTTTTTTCTGAAAGTGTCTTGATCTCGCTTGAGATATCCACCGAAGACTCGTCTTGCACATAGCGGAGTTCTTCGATTTTGGTCTCAAGCTCGGCTACCGCTTGCTCAAAGTCTAGGAAGGTGGTCTTCATGGCCTAATTTTATGTGCTTTTTGGGTTTACCCCAAAATTAGTACTCGACAGGAATGGGGTCAATGCTACGCCACATATACCAAGTGGCTACGGTGCGCCACGGCGCCCAATTGGCTGCCACCTCGCGGGCCTCATGACGGGTGACGGGCTCGCCACTGAAATAATTGATCGAGATTGCCCGAATCAGCCCAATATCGTCAAGCGGCAATACATTGGGACGCATCAAATTGAAGATCAGAAACATTTCGGCGGTCCAGCGTCCAATCCCCCGAATCGCACTCAACTCCTTAATGAGCTCTTCATCATCCATTTTGGGCCAGCGCTCGGTTTGGAGTCGCCCATGATGAAAGTGATCGGCTAGATCGCGGATGTACTCCACCTTGCGCATGGATAAACCGGAAGCTCGTAAGGCATCATGTTTGGTATCGAGTACGCGCTTCGGTGTTACCTCGTGACTTAAGGTCTCCAAAGTTCGGTTCCACACCGATTGTGCAGCAGCCACTGAAATTTGCTGGCCAACGATCGAGCGTGCCAGAGTCGTGAATGCATCGCCCCGACTTCCCAGCATTCCATCACCGTACTTGGGAATCAGTTTGCGCAGGATCCGATCTTGCTTCATCAGGTCCGCACAGGCGTCTTGCCAATAGCTTGGCTTTTTGGTGCGTGGTTTTGGCATTAGGCTCGTCGCCAGATGGTTTGGCCACCAGGCTTATCTTCCAAAATGACTCCCTCGTCCAGCAACTGCTGGCGAATCGCATCCGCGCTGGCAAAGTCCTTCGCCTGCTTGGCCGCTTGGCGGGCCGCAATCCGCTCTTCAATCTGCTTCTGGCTTAAGCCAGCTTTAGGCGTACCGCTTTGCAAGAACTGTTGCGGTGACTGATACAAAAGTCCGATCGTGTTTCCTAAGTGATGAAGTGTGTTGAGAAGTTCTTGCTTGCGCTCGACATCCTGGGTTTTATGACTCTCAGTCACCAACTCAAATAACACTGCTATGGCCTCAGGGGTGTTGAAATCATCGTCCATTGCTTGCGCAAAGCGGTCTCTCCAGATCGGATCAAGCTTGCTGCTTGGAATAGCTGCTTGTTCACTGAGGGCGGTATACAAACGGGTTAATCCAGTGCGCGCTTCTTCAAGCTGATGATCCGAGTAATTAATGGGGCTGCGATAGTGAGCCTTGAGCATAAAGAAGCGCACTACCTCAGGATCAAACTGGGCCAACACATCTTTGATCAAGAAAAAATTACCCAAGGATTTTGACATCTTCTCGTGGTTCACACGGATATGGCCGTTGTGCATCCAGTAACGCACAAAGGGTTGATCAACACTGCCAGATCCGTAGATCGCGCCTTCACTTTGCGCGATCTCGTTCTCATGATGAGGAAACTGCAAATCGGCCCCACCACCATGAATATCAAAATGCTGTCCCAATAACTCACAGGACATCGCCGAGCACTCAATATGCCAACCTGGGCGTCCCTCGCCCCATGGAGAAGCCCAGCGGGTATCAGCAGGCTCCTCAAGCTTGGCGGATTTCCAGAGCACAAAATCCAGGGGGTCGCGCTTACCACCGCCAATGGCAACCCGTTCACCAGCCTGGAGTTCGTCAATCGATTTGCCGGATAACTTGCCATAGCTGGGGAACTGGCGAACGGCATAGTTGACATCACCATCATCACCTTGATAAGCCATCTCACGCTCAATTAAACGACCAATTAATCCTTGCATCTGAGTAATGTAGTGAGTAGCCCGGGGCTCATGATCGGGTGATAGTAGATTGAGGGTTTTAGCATCCGCATGCATTGCATTAATGAAACGCTGAGTGAGCACCGCAATCGGCTCTTGGTTCTCAAGCGCTCGCGTAATGATCTTGTCATCAATATCGGTGATGTTGCGAACGTAGTTCACTTCATAGCCGCTGGCCCGCAACCAGCGTACTACCATGTCAAACACAATCATCACCCGTGCATGGCCTAAATGACAAAAGTCATATACGGTCATGCCGCATACATACATCTTTACCTTACCGGGCTCAATGGGCTTAAAGACCTCTTTGGTTCTCGATAGGGTGTTGTAAATCGACAGCATGATTAGTAGTTGGGGATGATGGGGCTTAAATGGTGTTGAGTGAACGGCACACGAATTTGTTAGACTGATGAGTATATCGAATGACGCGCCTTCTGAGTGATCTTCTTGCCATGACAGCCCAGCACCCAAACCACAGTTCCATTGCTTGGATCTCACGATTTTTTGGGATGTCATTTTGCGCTCTTGTAATTGGCTGCAGCACCACCCCGCCACCCACTACTTCGGGTAATGCGCCTGCGCCCTACCTTGGTGGCTATGGTCCAACAGACCCACCACGCATGAGTACCAACCCCAATCCAGAAACCGGCAATAACCAACTCTCGGAGTCCATTGCGGTGCCGTTTCTCTCTTTTTTGATTATCGAGCCCGATCCGGTCATGAAAAATGCGATTCCTACGCATATTGAGAAACTGATCAAGGAACGTAAATATCCAGAGGCGATCAAAGCGATTGACGATGCCTTAGTGAAAACCCCTCGCAATGTACAACTGCGCTTTATCAAGGCTCGACTACAAGTGGAATTACGTGATGTCAATGCAGCCCGTGCCACCTGGATCGAGATTACTCAGCAATTTCCGGAGTTACCTGAACCTTATAACAATCTAGCCGCATTAGCAGCCAATCAAGGGCAATGGATTGAGGCCCGCGATTATTTAGAGCTCGCCCTTAAATTAAGGCCTGACTATGCCTTAGCCCAGGGCAATCTAGCGGATGTGTACTTGCGCCTAGCCGATCGCTATTACTCCAGTGCGAGTAAACTGCAACCCAGTCAACGTGAGTATGGGCAACGCGCTCGGGCCATTAAAGAGATCTTGAACCCACCGCCGCCCAAACCCAGTAACCGACCCAATCCCCCGATTTCTAAACCATAAGAGAGTTATTTATGCCAAGCGTTCTTCTAAAAACCAATCACGGTGATATCACCCTCGAGCTTGATGCTGCCAAAGCACCAAAATCCGTTGCAAACTTTTTGGCCTATGTAAAAAGTGGTCATTACGATGGCACGATTTTTCATCGGGTGATTGATAACTTCATGATTCAAGGTGGCGGCATGACCGCGGGCATGAAGCAGAAGTCAACCATGGATCAAATTGAGAATGAGGCCAATAACGGCTTAAAGAATGATCGGGGCACGATTGCGATGGCACGTACTAGCGATCCCCATTCAGCTACCGCCCAGTTTTTTATTAACGTCAATGACAATGATTTTCTCAATCACACAGCTCCCACTCCACAGGGTTGGGGCTATGCCGTGTTTGGCAAAGTGACCAACGGCATGGATGTGGTTGATAAGATCAAGAAAGTTAAGACTGGCAATGCTGGGTACCACCAGGATGTTCCGACTGAAGATGTGGTGATTGAGAAAGCCTCGGTCATTGCTGATTAATCCCTTGATTTAAGCATGCAAGAGCACGCCAGCGCCCTGCTGATTTCCGATCTTCATCTTACGCCGTCGATGCCCTTAACGGCGCAGCGTTTCTTTGACTTTATTGAAAAAGAAGCGAACGATGTCGAGTCGGTATTTATTTTGGGTGATCTCTTCGAATACTGGGTAGGCGATGATGCTGGCGCGCGTTCACCATTTCAGCAAGAGGTCCTGCGCGCGCTCTTTGCTTTATCCAGCAAGACCAAAACCTATTACATCCATGGCAACCGTGACTTTTTAATCGGCCCAGACTTTCTTAAGAAATCTGGGATGCATTTGCTGCCCGATCCATCGAAGGTCATGATTGCTGGAGATGAATGGGTTATTAGTCATGGTGATGCACTGTGCACCAATGATCTGAGTTATCAGGTGTTTCGTAGATGGGTTCGTAAGCCCTGGCTCCAGAAATTATTTTTGCGACTCCCTCTGGAGTGGCGACGTGGGATTGCTCGAACCTTGCGTAGCAACAGCACCGCAAAGTATGAGCAAGCAGCGCGTTATACCCCGGATGTCGCTCGCTACAAGAGCGATGTCACTTTGGTGGCGTGCGCCAACCTGATGGGAGCCTTCGGGTCCGAACGCTTGATTCATGGGCATACCCACTTACCGGCACGGCACCATGAAAGTATGGGTAATAAAGAATGGCAACGCTATGTACTCTCCGACTGGGATCTAGATCATCCTGAGACCGTGTTACCAAAAGCAAGTGCCTTGCGCATTGACCTCAATGGCGTGCGCTACATTGATTTAGTGAAGTCTACGTAGCCGTTCTGGAGTACTTACTAAGAATATTTGCCATTTGGGCAAAAATCCTTGGGTTCGCAGCCATAATCTCACCGCTGTCCATAAAGCCTTCTTCGCCGCGGTAGTTTCCGACTAGGCCACCGGCCTCGGTCACAATCAAAGCCCCTGCTGCCATATCCCATGGCTTGAGTTCACTCTCAAAGAATCCGTCATAGCGGCCCGCTGCTACATAGACAAGATCTAGGGAGGCTGCACCAGGACGTCGTAGACCCGCGCATTGGCGAGTCATGTCAGCAAAGATTTTCAGGTAGAGATCCACATCTTGATCGTGTCGATACGGAAATCCCGTACCCAGCAATGCATTCTCTAATTTGGTTTGCTCGGCCACTCGAAGGCGACGGCGATCCACGTAGGCTCCACCGCCCTTGGTGGCAGTGAACAGCTCATCACGATTGGGGTCATAGACCACGCCTTGAGTTACAACACCGTTGACCGACAGAGCAATCGATACCGCGTATTGTGGAAATCCATGAATAAAGTTGGTGGTCCCATCCAATGGGTCAATGATCCAAATGTGATCGGAGCCATTCGTGGCCTCGCCCGTTTCCTCTGCCAAAAAACCATGGCCCGGATAGGCTTCGCTTAGGGTCTCGATAATCGCCTCTTCGGCAGCTTTGTCCACTTCGGTTACATAATCATTATGTTGCTTGCGATCGATTTGCAAACGCTCTAAATTGAGTGATGCACGATTAATAATCGTTGCGGCACGGCGAGCGGCTTTCACAGCCACGTTTAACATGGGGTGCATAATGAGTGGACAAATTAAATAAGAACAAACTAGTCGACAAGGTCTCTAGCGCAATAGCAATATTCTAAACGAATTCATTCATGGCTCAGACTCCCTTTACTCAATACAGCGACCAGGTCCGCTGGATCATGGTGGAAACCAGTCATGCGGGTAATATTGGTTCAGCAGCGCGCGCCCTTAAAACCATGGGGTTTGATGCGCTTCATCTGGTGCGGCCCCGCGAACTGGCCATGCATACCCACCCCGATGCGATGGCATTAGCCAGTGGTGCTAGTGATGTATTGGCTCAGTCGAATACTCACGATATGCTCTCTTCCAGTATTCAAGGGTGTGCTGTGGTACTGGGCCTAACCAGTCGCGATCGAGAGTTTGGTCCGCCTCCACTATCTTGGGCAGATGGTCTGCATTTGCTCACCGATGCATTGCAATCGAACCGCTCGGTTGCATTGGTATTTGGTCCTGAGCGGACTGGGCTCGAGAACGAAGATCTTGCCTATTGCACGCATCGGGTCTTTTTACCCGCCAATCCCGCCTATCCCTCATTAAACCTGGCCCAGGCCATCATGGTCTGTGCGTTTGGCTTACGCCAAGCCCTTCTGAAAGATCCATCGCCATCGGTGGTAAATGAGGAGCTCTCAGAACTTGCAGATCCAGCAGCAGTTGCTGCCATGCTCGACCATTGGCAAGCGGGCTTAGAGGCGATTGGTTATTTGGACCCCAAAAATCCCAAGAAACTCATGCCGCGTCTGCAAGCGCTGTTTGCTAGAACTCGCTTACGCAAAGAGGAGATTGATCTCTTGCGTGGCATTGCCAAACAGATGCTCCTGAGAAAATAAGGCGCACGGATTACACTATCTCTATGTTGAGTTCTCTATTGGAAGATGTAGACGCCATTATTGCGCGCGATCCTGCTGCCCGACACCGGTTAGAGGTAATTACCTGCTATCCAGGTTTACATGCGATTTGGCTGCATCGTCTCAATCATGCCCTATGGAATCTCGGTCTTAAATGGCCTGCCCGCTTTCTGGCGTCGCTCGCGCGTTTTTTGACCAATATTGAGATTCATCCGGGCGCACAGATCGGGCGTCGGGTATTTTTAGATCATGGCCTTGGGATTGTGATTGGCGAGACCGCAGAGATTGGTGATGACACCACGATTTATCAAGGGGTGACCTTGGGAGGTACCTCGCTCTACAAAGGGGTCAAACGCCATCCCACACTTGGCAAAGGCGTGGTTGTGAGTGCGGGCGCCAAGGTCTTGGGTGGATTTACTGTGGGTGATGGTGCTCGAATTGGATCCAATGCAGTGGTCCTCAAAGAGATTCCTGCGGGCGCAACGGCAGTCGGTGTGCCAGCCCGCATCCTGCATCCCGATCTACCCAAACATGCAAGCGATGCCAGTAAAGCGAGTTTCTCGGCCTATGGCATTACACCGAATGCAGATGACCCTGTTTCGTTGGCATTGAAAAGTTTGATCGACGCTACCATCGAACAAGAACATAAGATCAAAGCCCTTGAAGAGGCTCTGGCGAAGTTAGGTGGAAAAGCTAGCGACACGCAAGCGCATGAGGAAACTCAGCGTGAGCTCGATGCCATCAAAAATCTTCTAAGAGAATAAAGCGCTTCTTTGGGGGTGTACCCATTAATGCAGGGTTCGTGGACCTTGGTCGCGTTGCCCCGTTGCTGATAAATCAAGATCATCCAGATCATCATCTGCTAGGTCCATCCCAAAGCCGTCTTCACTTTGTGGATGCTGATTGGCAATCTCATCTTCCGTAGCCTGACGAACATCCTCAACCTGCAACCAGAACCGCAGCGCCATTCCAGCAAGTGGATGATTACCATCGAGTACGACTTGTTGATCAGCCAGGTCGGTCACGGTATAGATCAACGTATCTGATTCTTGATCATCCTCATCATCGTCGATCTCGTCCACATCGGCAGCCTCGATCTCTTCAGGACTTTGCTCTTCAGGTACGCCCTCAAACTGCATACCGATCTCTAGCGGCTCGGGAAAGCGCTCACGCGGTTCTATTTTGAGAAGATTGGGATCGTATTCTCCAAAGGCATCATGAGGTTCAAGTTGAACCGTGGTCTCAAAGCCAATATCCTTGCCATCCAATACACTCTCAATTTTTGGGAAGGTTCCTGCGTATCCCCCGTGCAGATAAACCATCGGGGTATCGGGTTCTTCGATAATATTGTTTTGAGCATCGCTAAGTTTGTAACGAAGAGATACGATGGTATTTTTTTCAATCTTCATAGCGATGTGTTTCCTTAATGAGGCCATTTTACTTGACTAAGACTCGCGCTCGCTACGAACCCCCCAAAGCCCCAGCC
This sequence comes from Polynucleobacter sp. HIN11, assembly GCF_030297675.1. Taxonomy (NCBI): domain Bacteria; kingdom Pseudomonadati; phylum Pseudomonadota; class Betaproteobacteria; order Burkholderiales; family Burkholderiaceae; genus Polynucleobacter; species Polynucleobacter sp. HIN11. The sequence goes on along the minus strand of NZ_AP028142.1, from coordinate 725,603 downwards.
ACACTGCCGCTTGATCGGCCGTGGCCGCTTTTGGGCAATCTGAGCCCCCAAACATTTATGCAGCGGTATTGGCATAAATGCCCACTCCTGGTCCGCCAAGCCATTCCCGCCTTTGCACTGAGCAAAGAGGCTGGCTTGCCTCTATTAAGCCCAATCCCAGATAAAACCCTGTTTGGATACGCATGCGATGGCCTTAGCGAGGCGCGTTTGGTTGAAGCCAAACCTTGGCGACTGCAACATGGCCCTTTTCGGAAAAAAGAGATTCCTTCAAGCAGCGCTCGAGATTGGACGCTATTGATCCAAGGATGGAGGCACGGCATCCGACTGCTGCCCATGTTCTATCCTGGTTTCGGTTTTATCCCAGATGCACGCCTCGATGACCTAATGATTAGCATCGCGGGTATTGGGGGTGGCGTAGGGCCGCATGTCGACTCCTACGATGTATTTTTAATCCAGATGGAAGGTCGACGCCGCTGGAGGATTTCTGGGCAGACTGATCTGAGCTTGCGCCCTGATTTACCACTCAAGATCCTTGCACGTTTTAAGCCGGAGCAAGAATGGGTCTTAGAACCCGGTGATTTACTCTATCTGCCGCCCAATATTGCCCACGAGGGAGTGGCGCTCGATGCGGGCTGCCAAACCTGGTCGGTGGGCTTTCGGTCACCTTCGTACCGTGAGCTCATTAGTGAAGGTTTATGGCGTCTTGCTGAATCCCTAGAGTCCGATCCTTCCCTTGGGGCGATTTATGCAGATCCTAAGCAGAAAGCTTCCTCTGATCCTGCGCGTCTACCCGCACAACTCGAAGATGAAATCCGCCAACACATCGCAGCCCTGGACCTAAATCAGTCCCCAGTGTTGATTAATGGCATTACTGCTTACCTGAGCGAGCCAAAACCGCAAGCGATCTTTACTTCACCCGACCCCGTCTTGAGTCCCAGCGCACTTCGAGCCGGTCTTCAGAAAATGGCCTTGGTACCTCACCCCCAAACCCGCCTATTGATCCGAGGTGAGACCGTTTTTTGCAATGGGGATGCAGTGACTGATGGGCAGGATCTTGCCACCATCAAAGCATGGCAAATACTAGCGCAGCAGCATTTCCTCACCCAAGGGCGAATACAAAAATCCAGTAAAAATAAGGGTTTATCAAGAGCGAATTCGAAGAAGATCGATCGGGAATTGAGTCTCCCGTCTTTAACGAAAAATAACTCGCTGTATGAAGCCTATTCTGACGGTTGGCTCTTGCTTGAGTAGGCAGCAATTTAGCCCAATGGCGTTGAGCAAATGATGGTGCAATTGCTATAATTATTAGTGGATCTGAGTTGTATTGCATCCGCAATATGCACTCAAGGTCTTACAACAATTACCGGTAATTGATGTAAATCGTCTTAAATTTAAAGGAAATAAATCAATGAAGAAGTCACTCCTCTTGGCCGCAATGTTGGCCGTTGCTTTGTCTGCTTGCGGTAAGAAAGAAGAAGCTAAGCCAGCTGCTGCTCCAGCCGCTCCTGCTGCTGCTCCTGCCGCTGATGCAAAACCAGCTGACGGCGCTGCTCCAGCTGCTGCACCTGCCGGCGCTGCTCCAGCCGCTCCTGCTGCTGCTCCTGCTGCTCCAGCTGCACCTGCTGCTCCAGCCAAGAAGTAATTCTGAAGCTGTATGAAAAAAGGCGCTCATTGAGCGCCTTTTTTCTTTGGAAGAGTGCTGTGATTATTTAATGAGCTGTCGATCTAGCGTGGTGAGTAACTGATTGCCAGTGGCGGTGTTCTCAGGCTTACCTTCGGAGTCTTGCACCAAAATCACGACTTGATTCTCGCCTCGTGCTTGAACCACGACGCGATAGAGTTTTGCTTTCTTATCTGAATCATTGCTTCTACCAAAGGTACGGCCAAACCAACTGCGTCCATCACCCAAATCTTTTGGATTGACGTAACGTACAAAGTAAATCCCCCGTGAGCGATCGCGGTCTTCCACCGTAAAGTTAGAGCGATCTAAGGCAAGGCCAACATCGCGCCAAGCACGATCAAAGCTGGAGCTCATTTCGATACGGGTAGCGGGCCCCTCTTCCACCAACTTTGCTCTTGGGGTCTTGGGAGCCGTCGCAGTTGCCGCAACTTGGGCCCTCGCCTGGTCTTGGGTCATACCAAGACGCTCCATCAAGCGTGTCAAGAAAATGGCTTCCAACTCAGGGTCGGTTGGTCGCACAGTCCATTGGGTGGTAATCATGGCGCCTGAGCTATCTTTTACTGGAGTCTCGATTGCCCCTTTGTGAGTAATGTAGATCTCAGTGACATCGGGTTTTTGCACCTCAAGACGAGTTCTGTATTTATCCCGCTCCCCAGAATCATAAGCAGAATCCAACACACGCCCTAAGGTTCTTCGAATAATATCTTGCGGAATCTTGGCACGATTTTCTGCCCAGTCGGTTTCCATAATCCCAGTTGATGGTGAATCAATTACTAGTAAGAAACCATTCTCTTGCCAAAAATCTTTTACTTGAGGGTAAAGCTCAGTTGCAGACTTATCGACCACCAACCAACGCCGATCCCCGTCACGCTCAATCTTCATCCCCGGAATGCCGGTCAACACATTCGAGCGCGTTTGAGAGGACTTCTTGACCGCCTGGTTGTACTCCGACATGGTCGCCGTGCCATCCTGTACTACATAGCGACGATCCGCTTGAGCCGTGATTAAATCCGGGGGTAATGCCAGATTGGGGCCGCGTACATCTCCGGATTTTTTGTAGTCCACCTTATCACTGGCGGTCATACTGCTAAAGCTACTGCATGCAGTAAGCGTAACAATTGCACAGGTCAACGAGATGGTGTGAAGAACTGAACGCATTCGATCCTAAAGAAATTACAGCAAGCCGGCTTGGCCTAGTGCCTGACGCAATGGCTCACGCAATGGCTCGCTAAGTGGCGTCAATGGTAACCGAATTCCGGCTGGAATCTTACCCATCTGATGCAAGGCCCATTTCACGGGTATGGGATTAGCCTCGATAAACATCATCTTGTGAACTGCCAACAATTGATACTGAATCTCTCGCGCGCGCTTGGCATCCCCTGCGATCGCTGCTTTGCAGAGTTCGCTCATCAAACGAGGTGCCACATTGGCAGTGACCGAGATATTGCCATGCCCACCCATCAGCATTAAGAATATCGCGGTTAGATCATCCCCAGAATAAACCGCAAACTGGTTCAGTTGTTTACTTTTAAGCTCGGCCAGTAGGAGGGAGCCGCGCTCTAGATTACCTGTCGCATCTTTAATCCCAATCACGCCCGGCACTTGTGCCAACCGTACGGTGGTCTCGTTGGCAAGATCAGCGACCGTGCGTCCAGGAACGTTATACAAAATGACCGGCAGATCGACGCGCTCGGCGATCGTTTTAAAGTGGGCGTACATTCCCTCTTGCGTAGGCTTGTTGTAATACGGCACCACTTGCAAGCTAGCATCCGCACCCACCTTCTTTGCGAATTCGGTTAATTCAATCGCTTCTCGGGTGGAATTGCCGCCAGTTCCAGCAATGACTGCGATACGCCCATTGATATGTTCAACAGTAATCCGGATCAACTCACAGTGTTCTTCAACCGAGACCGTAGGTGACTCACCACTGGTGCCAACGATCACAATCGCATCGGTACCCTCGCTCACATGCCAGTCGAGCAAGGAGCGCAATGCGGGGTAATCAAGACTACCGTCTTCGTGCATTGGGGTTGCAATTGCAACCATACTTCCGGTCATCATGGCTGATTTCATAGGGCTTTATGGATTAAGCGACTGTCGCATTGAATTGTAACGGATGGCGTATTTTGGGCAGTCCCCGACTAGCGCATAGGCTTTGAACCATGGCTGGCTTGGGCATCTCACGATAGCCATCCTGATAGGCGACCACATGCAGATCATGTCGCCTGGCGAGATCCAATAATTCGCCATGCTGGAGTAAAAAGTTTGGGTTTGAGGGTTTGCCAAATTCTTCATTACCAATTGCAAAGGTCTCATAAAGCAAGATGCCGCCCTCTTCCAAAAGATGTGGCAATTGATCCAAGTAAGGACGGAAGAGATAGTTACTTACCACGATGGCATTCCATTTACCAAACTCGGATTCGGGCAAAGGCCATGCCTCCCCTTCAAGATCCATTGGCTGGGTCATTACAAAATCATGTCGAATACGCGCTAGAGACTCCTGATCACGATCAACTGCGAACACCATGAAGCCACGATTGGCGAGGAAGATCGCATGACGTCCGCCACCACAGGCAAGATCCAAGACCTTACCCCCAGGAACAATCAGGTCAGCGTACTGAGCAATCCAAGGGGAAGCAGTTTCTAGAGTGGCGTGCACGTGATTCGTGATCAATCAACGTCTAGTCCCATGGCCTCACGCACATCCCGCATGGTTTCTTGGGCAACCTTACGCGCCTTGTCCGAACCATCGGCAATGATGGAGCGCAATAGGCTAGGATCGTCTAGATATTGCTGTGCTCGTTCAAACATGGGTTGTTGCTCTCGCAAAATGGCATCAATCACGGGTTGTTTACAGTCTAGGCAGCCAATGCTTGCGGATTGACAGCCCTTCTGAGCCCAGTCTTTCGTCGTTTGGTCCGAATACACCTGATGAAACTGCCATAGGGGGCAATTGGCTGGGTTACCGGGGTCAGTGCGTCGTACCCTAGCAGGATCAGTTGGCATGGTCCGCACCAAGCGGATCACCTCCTCAGGCGCCTCCCGAATGGCAATCGTATTGGCGTAGGACTTCGACATCTTTTGCCCATCAAGACCTGGCATCCGCGCCGCCTCCGTTAACAAAGCCTGGGGCTCGACCAAAATGATCTTGCGCGCACCCTCGAGGTATCCAAATAAACGCTCACGGTCACCCATCGAAAGACTTTGCGCCTCTTGCAAGAGCGCTTGGGCTTGCATGAGTGCCTCATCTTCACCTCGCTCCTGATAGGCATTACGCAGCTCTAGGTAGAGTTTGGCGCGCTTGCTGCCTAATTTCTTGACCGCCTCAAGGGCTTTCTCTTCAAAGCCTGGTTCTCGACCATACAAATGGTTAAAGCGCCGCGCGACTTCACGGGTCATCTCCACATGAGGAACTTGATCCTCGCCCACTGGAACGTAGAGTGCTCGATAGATCAAGATATCAGCTGCTTGCAGCAAGGGATAGCCCAGAAAGCCATAGGTCTGTAAATCTTTTTCTTTGAGTTTCTCGATCTGGTCTTTGTAGGTGGGCACCCGTTCTAACCAGCCCAAGGGTGTGCCCATCGCTAGCAGTAGAAATAACTCTGAATGCTCTGGGACCCGACTCTGAATAAATAATGTGGCTTGATTGGGGTCCACTCCTGCTGCTAACCAATCGATCACCATCTCCCAGACCGACTCCTGAATCACCTCGGGGGTCTCATAATGGGTTGTCAATGCGTGCCAATCAGCGACAAAGAAGAAACAGGGGTATTCAGCCTGAAGGCGAACCCAATTTTTAAGGACGCCATGGTAATGACCTAAATGCAAGGCGCCCGTGGGACGCATGCCGGATAAAACGCGTTCTGCAAACATAAAGTGGATTGTCGCTTATTTAATGAAAGGCCGACCAAATGGGCTTGAGGTGCTCAGGAAGATGAGGAAGATTCCCCAAATCAATATCGCTCTCCTGCGGATCATGAAAATCAGAGCCACGTGAGGCCATAAAGCCATAGCGCTCGGCAACCTTCGCATAGGTTTGGTATTGATTGGGGCTATGGCTACCGGTCACCACTTCAATACCAGCGCCCCCAAGATCCTTAAAGCGGGCATAGAGCTCATCCATTTGCATCGCATTTAGGCGATAGCGACCGGGGTGTGCAATAACCGCTTCGCCACCAGCACCCCTAATCCACTCGACCGCCTGATCCAAGCTTGCCCAACGATGCGAGACATAACCGGGTTTACCGGCGACTAGGTATTTTCTGAATACCTCATCCATATCACGACAGACATTTTGCTCCACCAAAAAGCGTGCAAAGTGGGTGCGGGCAATAAGCTCTGGGTTGCCTGCAAACTTGAGGGCGCCCTCATAGCTATTTTCAATCCCAATTTGCGCAAGTTGGGCTGCCATTTGACGAGCTCGCTCTTCTCGACCATCGCGCGTAGCACGCAAGCCCTCCTGCAAGATTGAATTACTGGCATCAAATCCCAAACCAACAATATGGACGGTTTGCCCCATCCAACTAATGGAGATCTCGACTCCCGATAAATAGTCCATGCCCAAATTAAGAGCGGATTGACGCGCACGCTCCTGACCACCCAGGACATCATGATCGGTCAATGACCAAAGGTGAACCCCATTTTGATGGGCACGCAAGGCCAATTCCTCTGGCGTTAAGGTGCCATCGGAGACCACCGAGTGGCAATGCAAATCGGCATTAATAGGAATTGGCATACTCATGACCCTATTTTAGGTCAGTTGAGCATTAATCAGCCGACGCGGTGCCTCAATGTATTCCCGAGACTGCATCTCCATTAAACGCGATACGGTTCGAGCAAATTCACTGGCAACCTGCCCCTCGGTGTAGAGCTGATCGGGGGGCACCTCAGCAGACATAATTAATTTCACCCGATGGTCATACAGAACATCAATCAGCCAAATAAAGCGTCTGGCCTCATTGGTTAAACGCGGGGGCATGTACGGCACCTCAGAGACCATCACCGTGTGAAACGTATTGGCAATCTCCAGATAATCATTTTGAGACCGCGGGCCCACGCAGAGGGTTTGGAAGTCAAACCAAACGACGCCTTCAGCCAAATGCAAAGCTCGGATCTCGCGGGACTCAATTTTGAGGGTGCGGTTCGTGGCCTCGATTTGTTTGCCGATTAGCTCATGAAAATAATCTTCCATCTGCCGATGGGTTGTTTCATTTAAAGGGGTTAAGTAAGCCTGAATCCGCGTCATCTGAATTTGTCGGTAATCACTGCCTGCATCGACATTCAAGATATCCAGTTTTTCCTCCAAAAGCTTAATGGCGGGTAATAGTCGATCACGGTGCAGACCATTGGGATAGAGCTGATCCGGTCGATAGTTGGAGGTCATGATGAACTGCACTCGATCAATGAATAAAGCCTTTAAGAGGCGATACATGATCATGGCATCGGCAATATCGTTAATATGAAACTCATCAAAGCAAATTAAGCGATATCGATCGGAGATGCGTTTGGCTAACTCATCGAGAGGATCGGCTAATCCTGAAAGCTCATGAAGTTCACGGTGCACTTCGCGCATGAACTCATGAAAATGAATCCGGATTTTCTTTTGAACGGGAGATGCCTCGTAGAAACAATCCATCAAAAAGGATTTACCGCGGCCCACCCCGCCCCATAAGTAAACCCCACGAGGTAACTCGGGGTGAAAGAGTTTTTTGGTGAGCGCGTTACTCCGAATCTCTTTATAAGCGACCCACTGATCTTCGCATTGCTGCAACCGAGCAATGGCTCGCTCCTGCGCAGGATCTGGCTGATAACCGCGCGCTTTACACTCTTGGTAGTAAAAGTCAGCGACTTTCAACTTACATATTGAGTGCGCGTTGATCCGTTGCTAAAGCTGCTTCGCGCATAACCTCCGATAAGCTAGGATGTGGATGGCAAACACGAGCAATGTCTTCAGCAGCTGCTTTGAACTCCATCGCGAGCGCGGCTTCCGCAATTAGATCCGAAGCATTGGGGCCAATAATATGTACCCCCAGAACCTCATCCGTTTTGGCATCCGCTAGGATTTTGACGAAGCCATCAGCACGATCCATCCCAAGTGCACGGCCATTAGCCATGAACGGGAACTGGCCCGCCTTATAGGCACGTCCTTCGGCTTTGAGTTGTTGCTCAGTTTTACCAACCCATGCAATCTCTGGGTCGGTGTAAATCACCCATGGAATACAGTTGTAATCAATATGTGGTTTTTGACCAGCCAGTAACTCGGCCACAAGCACCCCTTCATCCTCGGCCTTATGAGCAAGCATTGGTCCACGGACCACGTCACCAATCGCATAGACCCCAGGTGCTGTAGTAGCACAGGTATGGTCATTGATGGGGATAAATCCCCGCTCATCAGTTTTGACCTGGATGGCCTCTAGATTGAGTCCTTCAGTATTGGGCACACGGCCGACTGAAACAATCAAGCGATCGCATTCCAGCTTTTGGGGTTTACCTGTGCTGTCCTGATAGGAAACCACCACGCCCTTCTTGTCGGCCTTCACACCATCAATCTTGACGCCCATATGAATATCAAGACCTTGCTTAGTGAAAATCTTTTTAGCTTCTTTTGCAATTCCGTCATCACAAGCGCCCAAGAAGCTTGGCAAGGCTTCGAGGACCGTGACCTGGGAGCCAACGCGGCGCCACACTGAACCAAGCTCAAGACCAATCACACCAGCGCCAATCACGCCCAAGCGTTTGGGTAGAGAGTCAAATTTAAGCGCACCCTCGTTATCGCAAACCAGTACGTTATCCACTGGGATGTTGGGAAGATGTCTGGCCTTTGAGCCCGTCGCAATAATGACATTCTTAGCGCTAATGGTTCCGGCGTCTTTACCGGTAATCTTGATTTGATAACCATCTGCGGTTTTACCAACAAAGGAAGCGTGCCCTTTGATACTGGTGACTTTATTTTTGCGAAACAGAAAACTAATGCCGCCGGTCATTTTGTTGACGATCTCATCCTTGCGGGCCAGCATTTTTTTGATATCAATGCTCACGCTACCCACTTGGATACCGTGATTAGCCACATGATGGCCAATCTTCTCAAACTCTTCAGAGGATGCTAACAAGGCTTTCGAAGGAATACAGCCTACGTTCAAACAAGTGCCGCCCAGTCGAGGCTCCCCTTTGGGATCTGCGTATGGATTCGACTCTGCACACGCCACCTTAAATCCCAACTGCGCAGCCCGAATCGCCGCGATGTAACCACCGGGGCCAGCTCCAATTACTAGCACATCAAATACTTGGCTCATGGTTTACTCCTTACAGATCAAGTAGTAAACGAGCTGGATCTTCTAATAGCTCCTTCATTGCCACTAGACCGAGTACTGCCTCGCGACCATCAATAATCCGATGGTCATACGAGAGGGCCAGATAGTTAATCGGACGAATCACGATTTGTCCGTCCTCCACGACAGCGCGCTCCTTGGTAGCGTGGATTCCGAGAATAGCCGATTGTGGTGGATTAATAATGGGGGTTGAGAGCATCGAACCAAATACGCCGCCATTGGAGATGGAGAAAGTTCCACCGGTAAGCTCTTCAATGCTTAACTTACCCTCGCGCGCTTTATTGCCATACTCCGCAATTTGCTTTTCAATCTCAGCTAAGGTCATTTGATCGACGTTACGCAAGATGGGCACCACGAGACCTCGTGGCGAGCTTACCGCAATCCCAATATCAAAGTAACCGTGGTAGACGATGTCGTTACCATCAACTGATGCGTTCAGAATGGGATACTTCTTCAACGCATAGGTAGCAGCTTTCACAAAGAAAGACATAAACCCTAACTTCACACCATGAGTTTTTTCAAAGACGTCTTTGTAGCGGGAGCGCATGGCAATCACAGGAGCCATATTGACCTCATTGAAGGTGGTCAAGATCGCATTATTGGCTTGCGATTCGAGGAGGCGCTCGGCAATGCGCGCACGCAGACGAGTCATCGGCACTCGCTCTTCAGTCCGCTCGCCTAATGAGACACTCGACATCGGCAATGGTGCAGCACTCGTTGCGGGCTTAGCACCGCCTGCGATCACATGTTGTACATCACCCTTCGTTACACGACCATCACGACCGGTACCAGCAACTTGATTGGCCGTTAGATTATTTTCAGCCATGAGTTTGGCTGCAGAGGGTGCCGCGATTGAGCCCTTGTCTGCAGAAGCTGCAGCGGCTGGGGCTTTAGCGGGAGCTGCTGCTGTGGCTGGTGCGGGTGCTGCAGTCGCCCTGCCTTCGCTATCAATCTTGGCGATCACCTGATCTGCCACCACGGTTCCACCATCGGCAACCAAAATCTCAGCCATCACGCCTGCGGATGGGGCAGGGACTTCGAGCACCACCTTGTCAGTTTCGATCTCAATCAAGATCTCGTCTTGGGCTACGGCATCGCCCGGTTTTTTCTTCCACTGCAAGAGAGTTGCTTCAGCAACAGATTCAGAGAGTTGTGGAACCTTTACGTCAAATAAAGCCATGATATGTCCTATGAATAAGTTAGATTAAATCGCTGTTCTGTACGTACCACCTATTTGGTGGCCACAAACCCTTTGAGCTTGGCAAACGCTGCAGTGAGTAATGCCTTTTGCTGACTCTGGTGTAAATGGGCATAACCAACCGCTGGAGAGGCCGATGCGGGTCGACCGGCGTAACCAAGGCGCATACCCTCACCCATGTTCTCGAGCAAGTTGTGTTGCACAAAGAACCAGGCTCCCTGATTTTGTGGCTCGTCTTGACACCACACCAGCTCAGTAAGATTGGGGTAAGACTTGATGATATTTGCAACCGCCTTATGGGGGAATGGATACAGCTGCTCAATGCGAACAATCGCCACGTTATCAATCTTCTTATCGGTGCGCTGCTTGACCAAGTCGTAATAAACCTTACCCGAACAAACGATCAAACGCTCCACCTTTTTGGGATCGAGCGAATCGTCTTGCTCTGGAATCACTGTCTGAAACTCACCTTTGGTGAACTCAATGAGCGGTGAGGCAGCATCTTTATGACGCAGTAAGGATTTAGGCGTCATGATGATCAGTGGCTTTCTAAATTGCCGAATCATCTGACGACGCAAGAGGTGGAAGATTTGCGATGCGGTCGTGGGTTGAACCACTTGCATATTGGTATCAGCGCACAACTGCATAAAGCGCTCCAGACGCGCCGAGGAGTGCTCTGGGCCCTGACCTTCGTAACCATGTGGCAACATCATCACCAAGCCGTTCACTCGACCCCATTTCACCTCACCAGAAGCAATGAACTGATCGATAACCACCTGGGCGCCATTCACAAAGTCACCGAACTGGGCTTCCCAGATCGTGAGTGTATTGGGCTCAGCTGCTGCATAACCGTACTCAAAGCCTAACACCGCCTCTTCAGAGAGGATGGAATCAATGACTGTAAAGGGTGCCTGGTCCTTACTGACATGTTGCAAGGGGATATACGTGCCGGTATCCCACTTCTCGCGATTTTGATCATGCAATACGGAATGACGATGGCTAAAGGTACCGCGACCGCTGTCTTCACCCGATAAACGAATTGGATAACCACTCGCAAGCAAAGAAGCAAAGGCCATCGCCTCGCCCATCCCCCAGTCCACATTGATTTCACCGCGACCCATCGCAGCTCGGTCTGCATAGACCTTTTGAACCAAGGGGTGCGCCTTAAAGTCTTCAGGAATGGTGGAGAGTTTTTCAGCTAAGCGCTTCCACTCGGTGAGTGGAATAGCGGTATCGGCTTGATCAGTCCATTTCTTATTTAAGAACGGCGACCAATCAACCGCAAACTTTCCTTTGAAATTGCTCAATACTGGATCAAGCGTTTGCTTGCCCGCATCCATTGCGGCACGATAGGCTTTCACCATCTCGTCACCAGCTCCAGGAGCAATCACACCTTGCGCTTCAAGCCGGTCTGCATACAACTTACGCGTTCCAGGATGCTTCGCAATAATGCTGTACATCAGGGGCTGGGTCATCGCTGGCGTATCTTGCTCATTGTGGCCTAATTTACGGAAGCAAATAATGTCGACAGCAACATCTTTCTTAAACTGGGTTCTGAACTCAAGCGCAAGTTGAGTCGCCAATACCACCGCCTCCGGATCATCACCATTGACATGCAACACCGGTGCGTCAATTGTTTTCATGATGTCGGTGCAATACAGACTCGAGCGTAAATCACGCGGGTCGGAGGTTGTAAAACCAATTTGGTTATTAATCACGATATGCACCGTGCCGCCCGTGGAATAACCGCGCACTTCCGATAGGGCTAAAGTCTCTTGCATCACACCCTGACCTGCAATCGCAGCGTCGCCATGAACCAGGACCGGCAAAACTTGACTGCCGGAGAGATCATTGCGGCGCTCCATTCGTGCACGGGCTGAACCCTCTACCACAGGGTTCACAATTTCTAAGTGGGATGGATTAAAGGCGAGCGATAGATGCACTGGACCGCCAGGGGTCGAGATATCGCTTGAGAATCCTTGGTGATACTTCACATCACCTGCTGGCAAATCCTCCGGAGCCGTGTGATCGAATTCAGCGAAGAGATCTTTGGGAGATTTACCTAGAACGTTGACCAGCACATTTAAGCGGCCACGATGGGCCATACCGATCACTATCTCTTGCACACCTCGTTTACCTGCCCCTTGAATCAACTCATCCATGGAGGGAATAAAACTGTCACCACCCTCGAGTGAGAAACGCTTTTGACCTACATACTTTGCTTGTAGATAACGCTCCAGTCCCTCAGCAGCAGTTAAGCGATCCAAGATCTGACGACGTTGCTCATTGGTGAACTTTGGCGTTGAGCGGATCGACTCTAATTTCTCTTGCCACCATTTTTTGATCTTTTGATCCGCGATGTACATAAACTCAGCACCCAAAGTGCCGCAATAGGTCTCACGCAAGGCTTGCAGCAAATCGCGCAAGGTCATTTGGTTTTTACCAAAGAAGGTATTGCTGGTATTGAAGACGATATCCATATCGCCATCGGTAAATCCATAAAACGATGGATTGAGTTCCGGAATATCGGGGCGCTCGGTGCGCTTTAGGGGATCTAAATTTGCCCAGCGATTACCGACGTTACGATAAGCAGCAATGAGCTGCTGAACTGCCACCCGTTTACGACCCATCTCGGAATCGGCTGAATCCTGAATGGTTTTGATGGGGCCCTGCTTAGCGCGTTCGGCAAATGACGCCACGATTGGGGCGTGCGCAATATCGCGTCCATTGGAACCATCAACGGCTGGAACTTGAACGACATTATCAAAGTAATCGCGCCAATGCTGCGCTACGGATGTGGGATCTAATAAATATGACTCGTAGAGTTCTTCTACGTAGGGGGCATTACCCCCGAAGAGGTATGAGGAACCTCTATAGGACTGCATCATGATGCTCACCTTTCATCGGGTAACCCGAAAAAAACTGTGGTTTTAACCATCCGCGACACGGCTTGACCGATTAGCAGAACGCAAAGCAAATGCCTTATGTTTCGTAAGGATAGCATGGCTTAGAGGAAAAAACACCCCAAGATCAATGAATTAGTGAAAGTCCTAGGGGATTACTCACTAGGTAACTTACCTATCCCTACCCCTTTATAGGAAATTTCCTACCCACATTTCATCCCTGCCTGACAGATCTCTATCGAATTGATTTTTATGCTCTTTCTATCCCAATTTACAAAAGGAGAAAGCATGAAACCCATTAATCTGAATCAGCCCTACTTGAGCACTCGACAGAGTGCCAAGGTTCTACAGGTCTCGTTAGGAACCGTTCAAAAAATGGTGGAGCTTGGTGAATTAACAGCCTGGAAAACTCGGGGTGGGCACCGCCGTATTCTCACGAGCTCACTCAATCAGCAGCTACGCCGCCGAAAAGTAGGAATGCAGCAGCGCGCTAAACATCATCAACATATCGCCCTGGGGGTCTTTAAGCGTCAAGAGAATCTTGATGAAATGCAAAAAGCGATTCAAAAGTGGGGCATCCCCTTTCAATTAATCCATTCCCTCGATAGTCTTGAGGGCCTGATGCAGGCCGTGTCGCATTATCCCGATGTAATTTATTTAGATTCTTTAATCCCGCCAGTCGAACAATTGCATTTAATTCATTATCTGAGTAAGAATATTCAGACACGTCGCATTCCCCTATTGGTGGACGAAGCCTTTGTACAACTTCATCCTGGCGTATTAGAAATGGCCAAAGAGAATGGAGTTCATTTAAAACCGCAAACGAGCGATACGGAAGCACTTAGCCAGGAACTCAATGCCTTACCTGAAAAGACGAATGTCATGACCTATAGTGCGAGTAGCGATAAACAGCCCTATCAGGAATTAGAGAAATTATTTATCGAAGCAGTCAATACCGTGTTTGAGTAAAGAAAAAGCCAGTTCAATGAACTGGCTTTTTAGTGCAAATGATCAGGATTACTTAATCGCAAATTTACTGCGATCCTTCCCTGCGATCCATTTAGGGGCCTTACCGCGTCCGGTCCAAGTTTCTCCAGTTGCTGGATTTTTATACTTGGGGGCGACCTTACCGCGCTTTTTACCTACCCGCTTTTTAGCGGCTGCTTTTTTGGCTAGACGTCCACGCTTGCCGGCACCGGCAGCCTTGCGACCAAATAAGTCACTCACAGTTAAGCCAAATTCATCAATGATCTTTTTGGCCTTTGCAATTCCTTCAGACTTTTCACGCTGCATCAGGCTCTGGATCTGACTGTCCAACTTCTCACGCTGCGCAAGTAACTCTTTATACGATGACATATTAAATAATTCCCTTGAATTTTAAAATAATGGTGAGGGGTAATAAATAAAAAATTTAGAAGGAATAAATCATTTATTGATTAGTCTTTTTTAATTATTCATTATTACTACGAATCGATTATATATGAATCAAGAAATAATTCATTTTGGATTATTCACCCTAGAGTGAATAATAAATTCGTGATTTAAATTGACTATTTATTATAATAATCAGTTACTTATGATTATTAATTACTAAAAAATATAATAATTAATTGAATAATTAATTTAACTAAATTGATTTAACTGGCTTGATTTTTAGCTCGGCGCAGCATGAAACTGCCTGTGGATTTAGCGGTCAATTGGCCGGCTTCATTAAAAATACTGCCCTCACAATAGTTGACGGTGCTACCAACTTTTAAGACTTTGCCTTCTGCAATGAGCATGCCTTTTGAGGGTCTCAAGAAACTGGTGGTCATATCAATCGTGATGACGCCAAGAATGTGCTCATGCGAACTACGTGCGGCAGCGGCCATTGCAAAATCCAAGATGCTCATCACCACCCCGCCATGGGCCACATGAAAACTATTTAATAGCTCGGGTCGAAGATTTAAGCGAATCCGGGAATGACCATCCTTGGCAAACTTTGGCTCGACGCCTAAGACATCCAAGAATGGGATGGTTAAACCAAAATAATCTTTACTCATTATTTAGCAAACAAGCGATCAGGATGCGCCATCGCCTTAAACTCAATCGCATTCCCTGAGGGGTCTAGGAAAAACATGGTGGCCTGCTCACCGACTTCACCCTTAAACCGAATATAAGGCTCAATCACAAACTCAATACCAGCCTTTTTTAATTTATCGGCCATCGCTTCCCACTCTGGCATGGACAGCACAATACCAAAATGGCGAACAGGTACTTTTTTACCATCCACATCCGAGTGCGCATCGTTTTTTGCTTCACCGTTAGCCAAGTGCGCCACAATTTGATGCCCAAATAAATTGAAGTCAATCCATTCATCCGAACTTCGCCCTTCAGGACAACCGAGTAAGCCGCCATAAAATGCACGAGCATCTTGTAAGTTATCAACCGGGAAAGCTAAGTGAAATGGATGCATGGTTTTTTCCTCAACGCAGATGGTCGGGGCGAGAGGATTTGAACCTCCGACCACTTGCACCCCATGCAAGTACGCTACCAGGCTGCGCTACGCCCCGACGAAACGAATATTGTATCTCAGCGGCTTAAGACCTGAAGGACCTCTTGGAGCTCCTCGCGTAATCGCAAGGTCGATTTACTCTCGTCTAAACGGTTTTTTGCACCGCTGATCGTAAATCCCTCTTCGTACAATAGCGTACGAATTTGACGGATTAAGACCACCTCATGATGCTGGTAGTAGCGGCGATTACCACGACGCTTTTGCGGTCGCAGTTGAACGAATTCTTGCTCCCAATAACGCAATACATGGGGCTTTACCCCGCACAACTCCCCCACTTCGCCAATCGTGAAATACCGCTTACTCGGGATTGGGGGAAGCAGCGAAACCGTATTCGCTTTGGAATCAAGCTCTGTTTTGGTTCTGAGCATGGGACTCGACCGCGTCCTTTAGCTTCTGACTGGCATGAAAAGTGACGACACGTCGCGCCGCAATCGGGATCATCTCACCCGTCTTTGGATTACGCCCTGGGCGCGCAGTTTTATTGCGCAACTGAAAATTACCAAACCCTGAGATCTTGACCTCAACCCCAGATTCCAGAGTCTCGCCAATTCGATTAAAAAAGGCGTCAATCATGTCTTTTGCTTCGCGCTTATTGAGACCAACTTGATCAAATAAGGCTTCCGAGAGTTCATTTTTGGTCACGGTTTGATTATTTGCAGTCATAGCGACACTCTTTTCTGATTCTAATAAATTGGTTTTCAGTAACTAATATAGCAAATCCGGATTGCCGCTAGCGCAATCGCGCTTTGCAGTGATTCTTTAAGGCGTCCAATAAGGCGGTCATGCAGGTTTCCACTTCTTTATCTTGCAGTGTATCTTGATCATTCACTAGGGTGACCCGAAACGCAAGGCTTTTCTCATGAAGCGCCATCGAGCTGCTCTCTTTTTGAGGACGAAACTCATCAAAGAGCTCGATTTTGCGAACGAATGGTTGGCGTTGTGCCAGCATCACATCCAGTAAGGACTGCGCTGGAACTGATTGGTCCACCACAACAGCCAGATCACGTTGCACTGCAGGAAACTTACTAATCTCCGTCGGTGCTGGTAAGCCCACATCACAAATTGAATCCCAATTAAGAGAAAACAATACTGGGGCCGAACTCAGCTCATAGGTTTGCTGTAAAGCTGGATGCAACTCACCAATCCAACCAATTACATGATCGCCCAAATAAATATGGGCGCTGCGGCCCGGATGCAAAGCGGGATGGGTTTCTTTGTCAGCTTTGGTCTCGATCTGTAATGGGCTTAGTAAGCGCTGGAGATCGCCCTTCACGTCAAAGAAATCCACCAAACGATTGGGCGATGCCCATTGCTCAGGGTTGACATAACCATAGGCCAAGCCGCCCACTTGTTTGGTTTGGATAAAACCTGCGACGATGCCAGGAGCCTCTGGTTGACTCGCATCCCTAGTAAATACTCGACCGATCTCAAAAATACGAACCCGTCCGGCACCGCGATTCAGATTGCTGCGCAGGTTCTGTAAGAGGCCGCCCCATAAATTGCTGCGCATCACACCATACTGGCTCGCTATCGGATTGAGTACGGTGATAGGACTGTTCTGTCCCATCTGCAGTTCGGATTGGGGATCAATAAATCCAAAGTTCAAGACCTCTTGATAACCCTCATGTGCTAAGCGATGGCGCAACGCGTGCACCGGTCGTTGGCGCTCCTGCGGGGCACTCATCTTCAGCTCGGCTTTTGGTGGAGAATCGGGAATGTTCTCGAATCCATATAAACGCGCTACTTCTTCGATGAGATCTTCCTCGATATCGAGATCAAAGCGATAACTTGGGGCCTTAACAGTAAATACACTAGCCTCGCCCTGCCCTGAAACAGTGAACTCGAGACCCAAGCGTTTGAATACATCACTCACTTGCTCGATGCTTAATGGAATACCAATCACACGTTGAGCTCGCTCGAGGCGCATCGCTACTGCTTTGCGTTCTGGCAATTGTGTAATTTGATCATCGATCGGCCCCAATTGACCGCCACAGATCTCCACAATGAGCTGACTAAGGTAGTCCAATGCAGAAATGGTTAATTGTGGATCAACACCCCGCTCAAAGCGGTGCCCCGCATCGGTTGTAAAGTGATAGCGTCGGGCGCGACCTGCTATTGCAGCAGGCCACCAAAAGGCTGCCTCAACATAAATGTTCTGAGTTGCATCACTCACTGCGGTACGATCCCCGCCCATGATGCCAGCAAGACTGATGGGGCCTTCTTGATCCGCAACCACTCCAACGCGTAGTCCTTCTAAATGCGCTTCCACGGTTTGATCATTGAGCAACTTCAATGACTCGCCGGGCTTACCCCAGCGGACTTCAATCGGATCCTTGAGTTGATCAAGATCGAATATGTGATTAGGCTGACCGATCTCGAGCATCACATAATTGGAGATATCTACCAATGGCGAAATACTACGCTGACCCGCGCTCGCTAGGCGGTCTTTAATCCAAGCTGGCGTCTCTACCCTGACGTTCACTCCACGGATCACGCGACCGGCAAAGCGACCGCATAGATCTGAATCCATTATTTTGACCGACACACGGTCGTTAATTGTTGACGCAAGTGACTCGCGCTTTGGAACACAAAGAGCAGCGCCTGTAATCGCAGCAACTTCTCTCGCAATCCCGATGATGGATAAACAGTCGGCCTTATTGGGAGTTAATTTGATCGTAAAAAGTTGATCGTCTAGGTGCAAATAGGTTCGCAGATCTTGCCCGATCGGCGCATCACTGGGCAGCTCCAAAATCCCGGCATGATCTTCGCCGAGACCCAACTCGCGTCCCGAACATAACATGCCATTACTTTCCACACCACGTAACTTGCCAACCTTGATCTGAAATGGTTTTCCACCAACTTCACTCGGCGGCAACTCAGCCCCAACCAAGGCGCAGGGAATTTTGATGCCAGCACGTGCATTCGGTGCGCCACACACAATTTGTAAGTTGGGATGATCGGGTCCTGCATTCACGCGGCATACCCGTAAGCGATCAGCATCGGGGTGCTGCTCTGCTGAAATAATTTCAGCAACCACGATCTTAGTGAATGGCGGTGCTAGTGAGCGTCGCTCCTCAACCTCAAGACCGGCCATGGTCAGAGCATGCGACAATGCCTCACTATCAATGGGTGGATTAACGAACTGGCGTAACCAGGATTCAGAAAATTGCATGATGGGAACTAGGCCGGAAATTGCGCAAGAAAGCGCAGATCGTTATCAAAGAAAAGGCGTAGGTCGTCGATGCCATAACGCAGCATAGTTAGACGCTCGAGCCCCGATCCAAAGGCAAATCCCATATACCGCTCAGGATCAATCCCCATATTACGCAACACATTGGGATGAACTTGACCTGCCCCCGAGATCTCCAACCATCGACCGGCTAATTTACCGCTCGCAAAGGCCATGTCAATCTCGGCTGAGGGCTCAGTAAATGGAAAATACGATGGACGAAAGCGTACTTGTAAGGCATCGGTCTCAAAAAAGGTCCGCAAGAAGTCCGTATAAACGCCCTTGAGATCAGCAAAGGACACATCCTTCGCAATCCATAAACCCTCCACTTGATGAAACATGGGCGAATGCGTTGCGTCACTATCGACGCGGTAGGTCCGACCCGGCGCAATTACTTTGATCGGCGGCATATTGTCTTGACCATAACGTTTTACGTGCTCACTCGCATAACGCACCTGAATCGGACTGGTGTGCGTTCTGAGTAAAAGCGGTTTACCGTGCGTATCCTTGCCGTCAACATAAAAGGTATCCTGCATCGAACGTGCGGGATGATTCTCAGGGCTATTAAGGGCAGTGAAATTAAACCAGTCGGTTTCAATCTCTGGACCATCGGCGACATCAAAACCAATCGAATGAAAGATGGTTTCAACCCGCTCCCAGGTTCGCATCACAGGGTGCAAACTACCAAATGCCTGCCCACGACCCGGCAATGAGACATCAATTGCTTCGGCGGCAAGTCGGGCTTGTAATACTTGATCTGCTAAGGCTTGACGGCGGGCGTTTAAGGCGTCCTCAACGGCTGTTTTGGCTTGGTTGATCTCCGCACCCGCGCTTTTGCGTTCATCGGGCGACATCCCGCCAAGCGCCTTTAAGCGCTCAGTTAAAAGTCCTGATTTACCGAGATACCGAGCTTTTGCATCCTCCAAAGCAGCGGGGTCGCTAGCTTTGGAGAAATCGCGTTTGGCATCCTCGACAAGTTGGTCGAGAGAAACCATGGCTGCAGGAACTTAAGCGTGTGCTACAGCAGATTTGACGCGTGTGACCAAAGCAGCAAATGCGTCTTTGTCAAACACAGCCATATCCGAGAGAACTTTGCGATCGAGTTCGATCGACGCTTTCTTCATGCCATTCATGAATACGCTATAGGTCATATCGTGTTCACGCACAGCAGCGTTGATCCTGGCAATCCATAAAGCACGGAATACGCGCTTCTTATTACGACGGTCGCGATAGGCATATTGCCCAGCGCGCATGACCGCTTCTTTAGCGATCCGGAATACGTTTTTACGACGTCCACGATAGCCAGTTGCAGCATCGGTGACTTTCTTATGACGGGCTCTCGCTGTAACCCCACGTTTTACTCTTGGCATTGTGCTCTCCTAAGATTTATGCGTAAGGCATCATGGCGCGAATCGACTTAACGTCCGATTTCGCGACCGGAGCGGAACCCCGCAACTGACGCTTGTTTTTGGTGGTTTTCTTAGTGAGGATGTGACGCTTAAACGCCTGTCCTCGCTTAATCGATCCGCTCGCGCGGACCTTGAAGCGCTTGGCTGCGCCACTTTTGGTCTTCATTTTGGGCATGACTGCTCCCTTTTCTTCTCTGTGCGACTACGGTGGCAACCGACGGCTGCTCTTCCTGTACCGATCATTCGCTACTTAGTACTACCTACTGCAACAACAAACTCTTACTTCTTCTTGGCGGGCGCTAAGACCATCACCATTTGTCGGCCTTCCATCTTGGGAAACTGCTCGACTTGACCATAAGGCTCTAAATCCGCCTTTAGTCGATCCAACATCTTTGCACCGATTTCTTGATGGGCCATTTCGCGACCCCGAAACCGAAGCGTAATTTTTGTTTTATCGCCGTCTTCTAAAAAGCGAATCAAATTACGTAGCTTCACACCATAATCACCATCATCGGTACCAGGCCGGAATTTCACTTCCTTCACCTGAATCACCTTCTGCTTCAGCTTGGCTTCGTGCTGACGCTTGGCTTCCTGGTATTTGAACTTACCGAAATCCATCACTCGGACCACGGGTGGATCAGCATTTGGAGCAATCTCGACTAAGTCGGTATCTTCTTCCTCAGCTAACCGTAAGGCTTCGTTCAACTTAACTACACCGACCACATTACCGTCGGATCCGATCAAACGCACTACAGGGGCAGTAATTTCCTGATTGATGCGTTGCAATTTTTCAGTAGCGATCTTCTAATTCCTCTCTCAAAAACAATCAAAAGCCATCACACCCCCTAGCTATGCTCGGGTCCGACTTTCTGGGCAATATCCTGCTGGAGTCGGGTGACGAAGGCATCTATGGGCATTACCCCAAGATCAATTCCGCCACGGGCACGAACGGCCACCGTATTACTTTCACGCTCTTTATCGCCAACAACAAGCAAATAAGGCAGTTTTTGTAACGCGTGCTCGCGTATTTTATACGTAATTTTCTCGTTTCGCAAATCGGATTCCACTCTAAACCCTTGTTTTTTCAGCATTTGCTGGATTTTTTGGGCATATTCGGCCGAATTTTCAGAGATATTGAGGACGATCGCCTGGGTTGGCGCCAGCCAAACCGGCATCGCGCCAGCGTGATTTTCAATCAGAATCCCGATAAATCGCTCCAAGGAGCCCACAATCGCACGGTGCAGCATCACGGGTACTTTACGGCTGTTATCTTCGGCTACGTACTCAGCCCCTAAGCGAGCTGGCATGGAAAAGTCGACCTGCATCGTGCCGCACTGCCAGGATCGCCCAATCGAATCCTTGAGGTGGTACTCAATCTTGGGCCCGTAGAAAGCGCCCTCACCAGGCAGCTCTTCCCAAGTTTGCCCAGATGCTTTGAGTGCTCCCCGCAGTGATGCCTCGGCTTTATCCCAAATGACATCATCCCCCACCCGCTTGGTAGGACGCAGGGCTAATTTCACAGCGACTTCTGTAAAACCAAAATCACGATAGACCGCTCGGACTGCTTGGTCAAATGCGGCGACCTCCGCCTGAATCTGATCCTCGGTACAAAAGATGTGGCCATCGTCTTGGGTGAATCCACGCACACGCATCAATCCATGAAGTGCGCCCGAGGGTTCATTGCGATGGCATTGCCCAAACTCACCAAAGCGCAGCGGTAACTCACGATAACTATGCAAGCCTGAATTAAAGATTTGTACATGGCCTGGGCAGTTCATGGGCTTTAATGCATAGGCTCGGTTCTCCGACTCGGTCGTGAACATATTCTCTTTGTAGTTGTCCCAGTGGCCGGATTTTTCCCAAAGACCACGATCGAGGATTTGCGGAGCCTTGACCTCCTGATAGCCCTCTTGCTGATACACGCGGCGCATGTACTGCTCCACCTCTTGCCAAATGGCCCAACCTTTGGGGTGCCAGAACACCAGACCTGGCGCCTCATCCTGAAAATGGAATAGATCCAATTGTTTGCCTAAGCGCCGATGATCGCGCTTCTCAGCCTCCTCCAGCATATGCAAGTAGGCGTCTTGATCTTCCTTCTTGGTCCAAGCAGTACCGTAAATCCGCTGCAACATCTCATTCTTGCTATCACCGCGCCAATACGCGCCGGCGAGTTTCATGAGCTTAAATACCTTGAGCTTTCCAGTCGATGGTACGTGAGGGCCACGGCAGAGGTCGGTAAATTTGCCCTCGGTGTAAAGCGAGACCTCTTCATTTTGCGGAATGCTTGCAATGATCTCAGCTTTATAGATTTCGCCTTGCTTTTTAAAGAACTCAACCGCTTGATCACGAGGCATCACTTGACGAACAACAGGCTCATCCTTCTTTGCCAGCTCCAGCATTTTTTTCTCAAGCGCAGCTAAATCGTCTGGAGTGAAAGGTCGGTGATACGAGAAGTCGTAATAGAAGCCGTTCTCAATCACAGGGCCAATCGTGACCTGCGCATCGGGGAACAATTCTTTAACAGCATATGCAAGTAGATGGGCAGTGGAATGACGAATGATGTCCAGACCCTCGGGATTTTTATCGGTAATGATGGCCAATTGCACATCGCGATCAATTGTGTGACTTAGATCCACTAAGCGACCATCCACGGAACCCGCGAGTGCAGCTTTGGCTAAGCCGCTACCAATCGATTGGGCAACTTCAGCAATGGTCACTGGCGCAGCAAACTCGCGCTTTGAGCCATCCGGAAGAGTAACCGCAACCATACACACTCCATGCATAAAAGAGAATGCGCGTTCGTCCTTAACACTATGAACACAACGCGCATTACGATTTGTTTCGTTGGTAGGCTCGATTGGACTCGAACCAACGACCCCCACCATGTCAAGGTGGTGCTCTAACCAGCTGAGCTACGAGCCTATATTTATCAGGAGTTTATCACCGCCGACGCACTTCGGTGACGCCGCGCAATCCCTCAAGCCCCGTTTGCACTAAACGGAGGGCCTCCGCATTGGAGATTTCAACGGTTAATTGAATATGCGCTATGCCTTTACGAACCGATTTTTTGAGATCAATCACATGGATACCAATCTTGGAAGTAATCTCAAAAAGTTCCCGCATGAGCTCGGGTCGATCAAGTCCAATGATGGATAAATCGGCAGGAAAAACGCGTTCTTTGTTGCTGCCCTGCTCTGGATTTAATTTGGCACTCCACGCGGTTTGGATGACACGCTCTGGGGCACGCTCCAAGAGTCCTCGAAAGGTTTTACAACTGCGCCGATGAATCGATACGCCACGGCCTTGCGTGACAAAACCAGCGATTGGATCTGGAGGAACGGGTCGACAGCATTTAGCCAATTGCGTCAGCAAGGAATCTACCCCCACGACCAATACATCACCGCGCTGATTGGCCGCAGTTGCGCGGGTGCGTATCTGAATTTCTTCCTTCTTATCAAATACCTTATCCGGGCCCTTATCGAGCTTGCCATCACTTGCTTTGCTGGGCGCTTGACTCGCCTCATCGTCAAGGGCGTTGAACCAAGCCCGAACCCTTGCACGTGCCCGTTGTGAACGCAAATAGCCACGCTCGGGGTTGAGCCAATCCCTTGAGGGCCCACCTTGCTTAACAGAAATAATTTCTACGGTCTGGCCATTATGTAAGGGAGTATCGAGCGGCACCATGGCTCCATCAATCCGGGCACCGCGACAGCGATGGCCAAGATCGGTATGCACTGCATAGGCAAAGTCGATCGGCGATGAACCCTTCTCCAAAGCGATTACTTTTCCCAAAGGGGTTAGAACATAAATATGATCATCAATCTCGTGATGCTTGAGCTGTTCCCAGGCATCTTCTTTCCATGAGATTAATTGCCGCGCCCAGGCAATTTGGCGCTCATAGGCTACCGCAGCACTATGGGTTCCGAGATCTTTTGCTTGCGCCGCATACGCGCCCTCTTTATAGCGCCAGTGTGCTGCTAAGCCATACTCCGCCTGGCGATGCATTTCTTGAGTACGAATCTGAATCTCAAATGCAATCCCGTCCTCATCGATCACAACGGTATGTAGAGATTGATAACCGTTTGGTTTGGGCCTGGCAATATAGTCATCAAACTCTTTCGGTACCGGTTGCCAGATGTTGTGCACTAAGCCCAGAGTCGCATAGCACGATTTAACATCATCGACTAGAACCCGAAATGCCCTCACATCATAGAGATTGGCAAACTCTAAGGATTTGCCCTGCATCTTTTTCCAGATGCTGTAGATGTGCTTCGGTCTTCCTTGGACATCAGCCGTGATATTAGCAAGCGATAGCTCGTGATTGAGGCGCTTGATGACATCCGCAATGAATTGCTCACGCTCTACGCGTTTGGCATCCAATAGTCCCGCAATTTCTTTATAGGTATCAGGCGCGACAACCCGAAATGCCAGATCCTCCATTTCCCATTTCATTTGCCAGATACCCAGGCGATTAGCTAAGCTTGCATCGATATCTAAAATCTCCTGAGCCCACGAAGCCTGTGTTGCAATCCGATGCTTTGAAATCCAGCGTAGGGTCTGTAAGCGCGACGCTAGATAAATAAGCACAACGCGTAGATCATTACCGAATGCCAACAGCATTTTGCGCAAGATCTCTTCTTGACCTGCTACCCGCGACTGTCCGTCGTGCTTAGTGAGCTTTGCTTGCGCCTGACGCAGACCGCGGTAACCAATCAATAAGGTAGCGGTATCCTGCCCGAGTTGCTTAATTAAAGCTTCTTTGCTCAGCGTGCTGTGTAAATGATGTGCAGCAATGATGCTTGCCTCATCCAAACGTAGCGTTTGCAAAATTTCTGCGACAGCATGGGAATGAGCCTCTTCAGGCTCACCAAACCAGGCGTCGCCCTCAAGCGCCTGTATGGGATTTGTCGATAACGGCAATACTGACTCGTTTGTACTCACAGCGATCAATCGTTATAAGCAGATAAGCCACTATAGAAAGAATTGGCGCGCAATGTCAATTTGCTCTTTTTTGATAAAGGCCGGGGCATGACCGGTATGGGGGATCTCAATACTCTTTGCATGCGGATTTAATTGACACATCTCGTCAACCGTTTGTCTCGACAGCAAGTCCGAGTCCGCACCACGCACAATCAAAATGGGGCATTTAATTTGCTGAAAACTTTGCCACATCGCTAGCTCACCCGCTTGAGCTAGGGCCGGCGTCACCGAAGCAAAGGGAACAGAAATAGCTGGGTCATAGTGCAAAATCCACTGCTGATCTTTTTGAATCAGCATGGGTCCATTGAGAAGCTCCCATTCGGCATCCGTGTGTTTTCCGAAGGGAGTACAAATCGATTTCAGTTTATCCATCGCTTCATCGCGATTGACATAGGAAAACGGTTTGCCAACATAGCTCGCCAACCGAATCAATGCGGCGGGCTCGATTCGTGGTCCGACATCATTTAGCAATAGTCTCTTAACACCGTTACCTGGAATAGCCGCGTACACCATACCAATTAAGCCGCCCATCGAGGTTCCAAACCAATTGACTGTATGGACTTTCAATTTAGCGCTTAAGGCCGTCATATCACTTACGTATTGAGGAACCGTGTAAAACATGGGATTACTTAAGTAATCAGAATTTCCTCGGCCGACGATGTCTGGACAAACCACAAAATGACGATCGCACAAGACCTCAGCCATTGCCCGAAAATCACTACCCCGTCGAGATAGGCCGTGCACGCAGTACAGCACACTCGGATTCTGTGGATCTCCCCAAGTATGAAACGCCATCCGATGGGTACCGGCTGGACTAGTGCATTGCACATAATCGGTATGACCATGATGGTCTCTATTGAGTAAGGCGGTATGACGCGCCTGCTCAACACTGGCTGGCGGCGATTCAAGTTCTTGTTTGCCAGCTTCCTCAGGCTGTAGCGTAATGTGGTCAATACCGTATGACTCTCGCAGCATGGTGGTCAAGTTTGCAAGGATCCGCGGCCACTGCTTAAATTGTTTGATCTCCACATGAGCGATTAATGCGGGATGGCCAGGGCTCATTTCCCAAACATGTAGATCGTGAATCGCCATAACCCCTTCAATACGGGTTAAATCTTCCCCCACCTTCACATAGTCAATATGCAGCGGCACACCTTCCATTAAGAAGTGATAGGACTCTTTGAGAATGGCAACGGTGGATTTTAGGATCAAGAGCGCTACAAAGATCGATAAGATGGGGTCGATCGGCATCCACCCTGTGAGCTGAATCACCACTCCCGATACCAAGGCGGCAATCGATCCCAGAAGGTCACCCATCACATGTACCAGTGCAGCTCGGGTATTGACACTCTTTTGATCGCGTGACAGTACCCAAGCAACGATCAGATTTACGGCAAGACCAATAGCGGCAACAATAGTCACGGTCATTCCTGCCACGGGGTGCGGGTCCTGAATACGGCTTATGGCTTCAATCGCAATCCAAATGACAAGACCAACCATCACCAAGCTGTTTACAAAAGCAGCAAGTGCTTCGGCGCGACCAAATCCAAAAGAATGTTTGGCGGATGGCGGACGTTTGGCAATGTATTGCGCCAGAATGGCAAGTCCCAATGCCGCAGAGTCAGTCACCATATGTCCAGCGTCGGACATCAATGCTAGGGAACCTGAAATTAGACCTGCAAAGAACTCAACGCATGCAAATCCAAGTGTGAAGAATATGGCAATCCATAAAAAGGATTGCTTGCGATCAGCTACCGCGTGGGTGTGACGCGCATCCCCGCGTTTATGGGCATGTAATGGCTCGCTATTCAATGAACCGCACTAGTGTCAATGGGGGCGCCGGTCTTCGCCTGAATCTCTTCTTTGGTCACACCGGGCGCTAGTTCTACCAACTTCAATCCTTTGGGGGTGATATCGAGTACACCCAAATCGGTGATGATGCGATCAATCACACCTAATCCAGTTAATGGCAAAGTGCACTTGGGCAGAATTTTGATTTCTTCGGTACCGTCTTTTTTCTTCGCCACGTGCTCCATCAGCACCACGACGTGTTTCACGCCAGCAACCAAGTCCATCGCCCCACCCATGCCCTTCACCATTTTTCCAGGAATCATCCAGTTGGCTAAATCGCCATGCTCACTAACCTGCATTGCGCCCAAGATCGCGATATTGATCTTACCGCCCCGTATCATCCCAAAGGAGTCAGCCGATGAAAAAATAGCTGACCCCGGTAGGGTTGTCACGGTTTGCTTTCCGGCATTAATCATGTCTGCATCCACTTGTGCTTCGGTGGGAAATGGTCCAATCCCCAACAAGCCATTCTCAGACTGCAACCAAACCTCCATCCCAGCGGGAACATGGTTTGCCACCAAGGTGGGCATGCCAATACCTAAATTGACGTAGTAACCATCTTTTAACTCTTTTGCAGCACGGGCTGCCATTTCATCACGATTCCAAGGCATTGCAATTTCCTCTGTGTAATCTTTTCAAATAAATGCTTATTTAGATAGCGTGCGTTGCTCAATCCGTTTTTCCGGTTGAGGGTTGAGCACAATCCGATGGGCATAAATACCAGGGGTATGAATTTGATCTGGAATGAGATCTCCGTTTTCCACGATCTCTTCGACTTCCACCACAGTGATCTTTCCTGCCATCGCGACAACTGGATTAAAGTTGCGTGCTGTTAAGCGATAAAGCAAGTTACCTGCTTTATCCGCTTTCCATGCTTTAACGAGCGAGACATCGGCAACCAATGAGCGCTCTAGGATGTACTTTTCTCCATCAAATTCACGCTCATCCTTACCTTCAGCCACAATCGTTCCAACGCCGGTCTTGGTATAAAACGCTGGGATACCGCAGCCGCCTGCACGCAACTTCTCTGCTAACGTACCTTGAGGGGTAAATTCCAATTCGAGTTCACCAGCTAAATATTGACGCTCAAACTCTTTGTTTTCTCCAACATAAGAGGCAATCATTTTTTTGATCTGCCGAGTCGCCAGCAAAATCCCCAAGCCAAAATCATCTACTCCAGCATTATTAGATATTGCTGTGAGATTTTTGGTACCCAAGTCTTTAACCGCAGCAATCAGTGCCTCTGGAATGCCACACAAACCAAAACCGCCAACCGCGATGGTTTGCCCATCTTTCATAATGTCCTCAAGAGCAGCGCGGGCATTGGGAAATATCTTGTTCATTCGCCTAACTTTCTTTCACGTTCTTTAATCAATACCGGATATCACCTAAATGATAACCGCTCTGAATGACCGATTCATGGCTTAAAAGCACTAAACTAGAGTGATGAATACCGAGGAATTACTTGCTCAATACGGCCCGCGCGAGGCCATGGACTATGACCTCGTGATCGTCGGGGGTGGCCCCGCTGGGCTATCGGCAGCAATCCACGCCAAACAAATTGCCCAGCGCGAGGGTCGTGAGATCTCCGTTTGCGTATTAGAAAAGGGTTCTGAGGTCGGCGCTCATATTTTGTCGGGCGCCATCATGGATCCACGCGCCCTCACAGAATTATTTCCTGATTGGCAAGCACTGGGGGCTCCGCTCGAGACACCGGTTAGTAAAGATGAATTCATCTTTTTGACCGAATCGAGCTCGTTCACGGTACCCCATCTTTTGCTACCAGAGTGCTTTAACAACTACGGTAATTACATTTTGAGTTTAAGTAATTTCACGCGCTGGCTCGGTGGCCAAGCGGAGCAACTGGGCGTTGATATTTTTCCAGGGTTTGCTGCGGCAGAAATTTTGTTTAATTCCCAGGGTGCGGTTTGCGGAGTCGCTACCGGTAATTTAGGAATTCATAAAGATGGGCAGATCTCAGAACAGTTTCAGCTTGGCATGGAATTGCGAGCCAAGTACACCTTATTTGCTGAAGGCTCACGCGGTCATCTCGGCAGACAACTGATCACTAAATACCAACTCGATCGCCAATCCGATCCACAGAGTTACGGTATTGGCATTAAAGAACTCTGGGAAGTAACGCCTGAGAACCATCGCCCGGGTTTAGTGATTCATACGGCAGGATGGCCCTTAGATCGTCAGACCTATGGCGGATCTTTTTTGTATCACTTTGGTGAAAACAAGGTGGCCGTCGGCATGGTGGTTGGCCTCTCCTACCGCAACCCTTATCTCAGTCCCTTTGATGAGTTCCAACGCTATAAATTGCATCCTGCGATTCGTCCGACGTTCGAGGGTGGTAAGCGCTTGGCCTATGGTGCACGTGCCATTACCGCTGGCGGCTTAAATAGTTTGCCGCAAACGGTGTTCCCTGGCGGCGCCCTGATTGGCTGCGATGCGGGCTACCTCAACGCATCCCGCATCAAAGGCAGTCATGCAGCGATTAAATCCGGTATGTTAGCGGCCCAAGCAGCCATGTCTGCGCTCTCTGAAAATCGGGCCAATGATATTTTGAGCGCTTACCCCAGTGCCTTTAAAAATAGTTGGCTGTATACCGAACTCAAGCAGGCGCGTAACTTTAAAGCATGGATGTCTAAAGGTTTATATCTCGGCACCCTCATGGTTGGTATTGAACAAAAAGTGTTTGGTGGAAATGTGCCATGGACCATTCATCAGAAAAAAGCTGACTACGAATATCTTGAACCGGCGCGCCTTCATCAGGTTATTGAATATCCAAAACCCGATGGCAAAATTACTTTTGATCGACTCTCCTCGGTATTTATCTCCAATACCAATCATGAGGAGAATCAACCAGCTCACTTAACCCTCAAGGATGAAAGTGTGCCGGTGGCCATTAACTTAGATATCTATGCGGGCCCTGAGCAACGCTACTGCCCAGCCGGTGTTTACGAATACATCGAGGTGGAAGGTAAGCCCAAGCTCCAAATCAATGCCCAAAACTGCGTGCATTGCAAAACCTGTGACATCAAAGATCCTACCCAGAATATTGTATGGGTCACCCCTGAAGGAGGCGGTGGTCCGAATTACTCAGGAATGTAAAGCAGTTTGTTTGGTTTTAACCTGCGCAATCGCAACACCGGCCAAGGCGCACGCCACCGCTGCCATACCAAACACTTGATTGGGGCCCCAATGATCCCAAATCCAGCCTGCGCATAAGCCACCCAAGGTTCCTCCAAAACCATAAGCAACCGTCGTAAAGAGTGCCTGACCGCGCGCTTGCAAGGGACCGCTGAACCAACCCTGAATTAATTTGGTACTTGCGCTATGGTGTGCTGCAAAGGTCGCGGCGTGCATTAGCTGCGCTAAGATTAATAGACTAGTACTGGCAAAGTAGCCGATTAATACAAAGCGGATCACCGCAATCATGAATGTTGCTTGCAACACACTCGTTGGTGAGTATCGCGACATGACCTTACTTTGAAAATAAAAGAAGATGACTTCTGCGGTCACTCCCAATGTCCAGAAAAACCCGATCTCGGATTTGCTGTAACCTAGATCTGCAAGGTAAAGGGAATAAAACACATAGAGTGCAGCATGGCCAAAGATCATGGCAAATGCGGAGACTAAAAACCAGCGCACCTCCACGCGCCGCAATACCGTACGGAGCTCACCACGCACCAAGGGTTGACGCTCAATCTTAGGCTCTCGAATTAAAAAGGTGTCGATCGCCAGTGCAATTAATACGCCTAAGCCTAACCAAGGGAAGATTTCGATACCCCACCATTGAAATACTTCACCAGCGAGCAAGACCATGGCAATAAAGCCAATCGATCCCCAAAGGCGTAGACGTCCATAGCGATGGTCAAACGAGTTATCTTTAAATAAGGCATGGACGGTGGCTGCCTCTCCAAGAGGAACCATACTGCTCAAAATGGTGTGCAGAATAAACATCCATATTAAAAATGGGATGTACTGTTCCAAATAGAAAATGACCAAGAAACACAGAACCGCCAGGACTCCGCAAAAGCGCATGATGCCTACCCGGTTGGATAAATAATCCGAGAGCCATCCCCAAGAGAACGGCCCCAAGATGCGGGTTACCTGCAACATCGACATCAAAGCAGCAATTTCGATTGCCCCAAACCCCAGTTCCGAGAAGTACAAGCTTGCATACGGCGACATGAGGCCAATGTAGGCGAAGTACAAAAAGAAAAAGGCCCCGAAGGCCCAACGCGAAGACGCTGTCATGAATTCTTAGGTGCTACGAGAGGCAGCAATTGCGGGAGGGCTCACCGCGACATCGCCGCATTGAGCACGATGACGCAAAGCATGATCCATTAGCACCAATGCCAACATCGCTTCAGCAATTGGCGCAGCACGAATTCCGACGCAGGGATCATGACGCCCTTTGGTCTGAATCGTTGCAGACTTACCCTGCAAGTCAATGGTCTCTTTGGGGCTCATGATGCTTGAAGTTGGCTTGATCGCAATCGATACACGAATATCTTGCCCAGTGCTAATACCGCCTAGAACACCGCCGGCATTGTTACTTGCAAAGCCATCTGGATGCATCTCATCACCGTGCGCACTTCCCTTTTGGGTAACCACCCCAAATCCTTCGCCAATCTCAACGCCCTTAACGGCATTAATACCCATCATCACATGGGCAATATCGGCGTCTAACTTATCAAAGAGAGGCTCGCCCAAACCAATGGGTACATGGTGAGCCACAACCTCAATTTTGGCTCCACACGAATCGCCGGCTTTACGGAGCCGATCCATGTACTCTTCGAGCTTCGGAATGATGCTGGCATTCGCGGCAAAGAATGGATTGCGAGCAATTTCTTTTGCATCTTCAAATGGAATGGCAATCTCACCCAGTTGGCTCATATGTGCCACGATTTGGGTACCGTAGTGTTCCCGCAACCATTTTTTAGCGATTGCTGCGGCAGCAACTACGGGGGCAGTTAAACGCGCCGAGGAGCGCCCGCCGCCGCGTGGATCTCGAAAGCCATATTTATGGTGATAGGTGTAATCAGCGTGACCTGGACGAAAGGTCTGCAAGATCTCGCTGTAATCTTGGCTGCGTTGATCGGTATTACGAATCAATAAACAAATGGGGGTGCCCGTGGTTTTGCCCTCAAACACGCCAGACAAAATCTCAACCTTGTCCTCTTCTTTGCGTTGGGTCACATGGCGCGATGTTCCGGGTTTGCGACGATCTAGATCAACCTGAATATCATCGACCGATAGTTCCATTCCTGGTGGACAACCATCCACCACCGCACCTATCGCAGGACCATGCGACTCACCAAAGGTGGTCACAGCAAATAGAAGACCTAAAGTAT
This sequence comes from Polynucleobacter sp. HIN11, assembly GCF_030297675.1. Taxonomy (NCBI): domain Bacteria; kingdom Pseudomonadati; phylum Pseudomonadota; class Betaproteobacteria; order Burkholderiales; family Burkholderiaceae; genus Polynucleobacter; species Polynucleobacter sp. HIN11. The sequence continues at coordinate 693,104 of NZ_AP028142.1, read as the reverse complement.
TTCCAGACATACCAACATTATGGCACTAGGCAGAGGACCGCTCCCGTAGGCGGTTTTGCCGAATCGCTGGCAAGTTTGCCACAATCACCGCACCGGCAAGGGTGAGCCACCAGGTGATATAGATCCAAATCAACATCAGGGGCACGATCGCAAAGGTACCATAAACGGTTTTATAAAAGGCCGCCTGGGTCATGAAATAGGCAAATCCAAACTTGGTGATCTCGTAAGCGACCGCCACAAAAGCAGCCCCCACAAATGCATCACGCCAAGTCACTGGGGCATAGGGCAGAATTCGGTAGGCCAGAGCAAAAACGATGAGTGCCAATACGCTGGGAATAATCGTGCTGATGAATTTAAATCCAGCTGATAAGGCCGGGAACCAACCGCTAGCAGAACCCAACAATATGCCGCTGAGGTAAATCCCCAGACCTAAGAGGATGGGGCCGATCACGGTTGCCGCTAAATAGATGATGAGCTTTTTTAGAAAGGGTCGACGCTCTTTGACCTTCCAGATCTCATTAAAAGCGCGCTCAATTACCACCATGGTCAAAATCGTTGTAATGACCAGCCCAAGCGAGCCCACGATGGTTAACCCCTTGGCTTTGGCAGAGAACTGATTGAGGTAACCAAATACCTGTTGACTAATTCCGCCGGGGAAATAGTTCTTTAATAGCCAGGTCTGAAAGGCATTGCGTAGATTAATCACTGCTGGGAATTGACTTAGCAAGATCGACCCAATGGTGAGCATTGGCACCAAAGACAAAATGGTGGTGAATGACAAACTGGCCGATACCTGGCTTAGGCGTAAATGTTGATTACGATCCCAGAGCTCCTTGCCTAGGGGCAACCAACGCTCGATCGGAAAAGATAATGGCATGACCGTATCATAGGGGATCTGTCTGAAATTCCAAAGAAAGTGCCGTTATGCGTTCATCCGAGATCCTAGTGTTGTACTACTCCCGCTATGGCGCGACCGAGAAGCTTGCTCGACTGATTGGCCAAGGAATTGAGAGTGTGCCCGGAGTTAGCATGCGCCTACGAACGGTACCCGCGGTATCAACCGTTTGTGAGGCCAGTGAGCCGCCCGTACCTAAGGATGGGCCTCCGTATGTCGAGTACTCGGATTTGGAAGAATGCATTGGTCTAGCACTGGGTTCACCGACCCGCTTTGGCAATATGGCTGCACCGCTCAAGTATTTTTTGGACGGCAGTACCTCACATTGGCTAAGCGGTGCGCTGCAAGGCAAGCCCGCCTGTGTATTTACCAGCACTGGTAGTTTGCATGGCGGTCAGGAGACCACCCTCCTTTCCATGATGATCCCTCTTTTTCATCATGGCATGGTGTTGCTTGGTCTGCCCTATAGCAATCCCGAACTCATGAGCACCTCGAGTGGTGGAACACCATATGGTGTTTCGCACCTTGCGCACGCCGATGGCAGTGCCCCAATTAGTTCAGAAGAATCTCGCTTAGCCATTGCCCAAGGTAAGCGTTTGGCTGAAGTCGCTTTACGTCTTTACGGTTCTAAATAAGCCATGCTGAGCGGATTACTAAAAAAAGATAAGTATGTGCTGATTGCGAGTGCTGCAATCGTTGATTTAATTGTGTTGTGTGTAGCCTGGGAATGGGTCATTTCTCCGCTGCGTCCCGGGGGCTCATGGTTGGTGTTAAAGGCGGTACCTTTGATCATCATGTTGCCAGGGGTGTGGCGCGCGAACGTGTACACCATGCAATGGAGCAGCATGGCGATCCTGATTTACACCACCGAAGCCTTAACTCGCATTACCGAACCTGGTTGGAATATGTGGATGGCCATACTGGAACTCATCCTATCAGTAACTGTTTTTGTTGCTTTACTGATGCATCTCAAACCCATTAAGGCGGCGGCTAAGGCAAAAGCGGCGGACGAATCAAAGCACTAGAATCACCCCATGAATCACTCTGAATTTATTTCACACTGTCAGACGATCGTTGGAAATACTTATGCATTGGTGGACCCCAATGATCAAGCGCCATACCTGAGCGACTGGCGCAATCGCTATCACGGCAAGGCGCTCGCCGTTTTACTTCCCAAAACGACCGAAGAGGTTGCCAAGATTGTCAAAGCATGTGATCAAGCATCGATTTCCATTGTTCCGCAAGGCGGTAATACCAGTATGTGCGGAGCGGCAACCCCCAATGACTCGGGCCGGCAAATTGTTTTGAATCTCAAGCGGATGAATGCGATCCGCGAAATTAATCCGAGTAACCAAACCATGGTGGTCGAGTCAGGTTGTATTTTGCAAACCCTACAAGAGGCTGCTAAAGCACAGGGGTTCTTATTTCCGCTCAGTCTTGGCGCTCAGGGAAGTTGTCAGATTGGTGGCAATCTAGCTACCAATGCGGGCGGTACCAATGTGCTGCGCTATGGTAATGCCCGCGAACTGTGTTTGGGCCTCGAAGTGGTCACTGCTCAAGGCGAGATCCTGCATGGGCTGCGGAGCTTACGCAAGGACAACACCGGGTTTGATCTGCGTGATTTGTATATTGGTTCTGAGGGATGTCTTGGCATCATTACCGCCGCGGTGATGAAGTTATATCCCTTACCGGTGACCCAATGGACTGCCTTAGTGGCCGTCCCAAATATCCCGGCAACGATTGAGCTACTGAGTCTTTTTCAGAAACGCACTGCCGCCCTACTCACCGGCTTTGAGATGATGTCAAAGGACTCCCTAGACCTCACCGCCAAGCAATTTCCCCACATGAAAAACCCCTTGGCCAATGACCCTCTTTATACGGTCTTAGTCGAGCTATCAGATCACGAGGGCGAGGAGCATGCTCGCAATCTAATGGAACAGGTGCTCGAATCTGCGTTTGAAGCAGGTATTGCAAGTGATGCGGTGATTGCGAGCAATCTCTCGCAAGCCCAATCGTTTTGGACCATGCGTGAGCACATCACCATGGCACAAGCGCAAGAAGGTGCCAATCTAAAACATGATATCTCGCTACCAATCTCAGAGCTTGATGCTTTTATTACCGAGACCGATCGATTGATTCGGGATCAATTTACTGGGGTGCGTATTATCAATTTTGGGCATTTGGGTGACGGTAATTTGCATTACAACATTGCGCCACCACTTGGGATAAATCCTAGCGAGTTCAATCGTGCTCATGAAGCGACCATTCATGATGTGGTCTATTCTCAGGTCGAGAAACACCATGGCTCTATCTCTGCTGAACATGGTATTGGGCAACTCAAACTCCCTGATTTGCAGGCGCATCGCGGATCGGTAGCCCACCAGCTGATGCGCTCCATTAAAACCGCACTAGACCCGAAGAACATCATGAACCCAGGTAAGGTATTACCTTGATCCGCATTCTTGTCGCGCTCTGGGCGTGGCTGGTGTTCGCACCATTGGCAAATGCCAACTTGCTTTCTGAGCTTCAATCAGGCTCGAGTCTTATCATCATGCGTCATGCGGATGCCCCAGGGATTGGAGATCCTCCAGGCTATCGGATTGGTGATTGCTCAACCCAACGCAATCTGGGTGAGTATGGCCGCCAGCAAGCCAAAGACATAGGTACCTGGTTAAGTAAGCACGGTATTAGTGAGGCGCGTGTATTCAGTAGCCCCTGGTGCCGCTGCCTCGATACGGCTGTTTTGCTTAATAAAGGTCCAGTTACCACGGAGCGTTCGCTCGGTTCATTCTTTAATGAAATGAGCGAGAGCGGTAAACAGACCAGAGAGTTAGAAGCATTTGTGCGGCAGCAATTATCTAAATCGAATAAGTTACCGCTGATTTTGGTGACCCATCAGGTCAATACGTATGCCTATACTGGCATGTCGGTTGGCGTAGGCCAAATGTTGCTTGTGAAAGTGAATGCCCAAGGCAAGGCCATCAGTAGCCGCGCACTTAACTAATTGGGCTTGGATAATTCTTCGCAATAAAGAAGGCACGGTCGACATTCACCTTCCAGACAATGCCATCCCCCACTTGTCCGGTCTGGCATGCTTGGACTAAGCGATCCATGATCGTATCAGCCACTTCATCGTTGCAAACAATCTCAATCCGAACTTTTGCCGAGTAATCGGTGAGCTCATCCTTGATAGTGGTTTTTTCGACTCGGTTCGGTGCGCTGCAACCTTCGACTTTTGTTACTGTCATTCCAGGAAAACCAGGGGTATCCATCAGCGCGGCCCGCACCATGGGTAACTTATTCGGACGAATCACTGCCTTAATTTCAATCACGCTTCAACCTTTTTTTCTTCAAACCAACCGTATAAGACCGGCAATACCAATAATGTTAAGCCTGTTGAGGTTATTAAACCTGAAATAACCACAATAGCAAGAGGTCTTGTGACCTCCGATCCCGGGCCGCCCGAAAACAGCATCGGAATTAAAGCCAACATCGCGACGGAGGCGGTCATCATCACAGGTCTAAAGCGATGTGCACATCCATCAATTAGAGCCTCATGCAAAGGCATGCCATCATCCCGCAATTGCTTGATAAATGAGATCAATACCACGCCGTTTAGTACCGCAATACCCCAAAGATTAATGAATCCGACTGCGGCGGGTACCGATAAATACTCGCCCGTGATAAATAGACCAAAAATACCTCCAATCGATGCAAACGGTAGGACCAAAATAATCAACCCAGCCAAACGAATCGATTGGAATAGCATAAAGAGTAAGAAGAAAATCGCGGCAATGGTGAGCGGAATAATGATCATGAGGCGCGCCATAGCACGCTCCATGTTCTCAAACTGACCACCCCACACCAAGGTGTAGCCCTCGGGTAATTTCACATCCTGCGCAATTTTCTTTTGGGCTTCATCCACAAACCCGCCCAAATCACGTCCCTGCACGTTGACACCAATCACTAGGCGACGCTTACCCGACTCGCGTGAGATTTGCGGTGGTCCATCGAGTAACTCGATCTTCGCCAAATCTTTCATCAATACTTGGGCGCCGTTAGGCGATAGTAAGATGATGTTCTCGATGGCATCGATCTTGTCACGATAAGGAGCTGGGTAGCGCAAAACCATGGGGAAACGGCGCTCACCCTCATAGACCGTCGAGGCCTGCTTACCTCCGATTGCGGTTTCGATTACGTCGTTGACATCGGCCACATTGATACCGTAGCGTGCAATCGCATCACGGTCAATCTTGATATTGAGGTAATTTTGCCCTGAGGCTTGCTCAATTCGTAGATCGGTACTGCCTTTCATACGTGACAGAATCTGACTGATCTGCGTACCTAATTTAATTAAGGTTTGAATATCATCACCGAAGATCTTGATCGCGACTTGTGAACGTACACCTGAAACCATTTCATCAACCCGTGCGGCAATCGGTTGAGAAATCACCAACTCCACACCGGGCAAGGTCTTCAATTTCTCACGGATTTGATTGGCAATCTCCTCTTGACTCAAGTCACGATCACCCAAGGGTTTCAAGGTCACAATCGGATCGGACTCGAATGGTTGACCAGGGTCGGCTGGGGACTCACCGCGTCCTAAACGGGATACCGCCATTTCCACACCAGGGATGGTCATGATTCGTTTGAGAGCTTCAAACTCCAACTTAATCGACTCATCGAGCGCAATATTGGCCGAACGCACAATCACGGGAGTGATTGAACCCTCTTGCATCACCGGGATAAATGATTTACCCAAGAAGATGAATAGAACAACGCTGGCACCCAGCGCAATCAGAGCGCGTTTTACGACTAAACGCGGATTCTTCAAACTCCAATCGAGCATGAAGTTATAGGGTTTACGCAGCTTTGCCACAATCTTCGTATCGTCCTCACTGCCACCTTTTAAGATGTAAGAGCATAGGACGGGAGATAGAACAAACGATAGGATCAGTGAGATAGTGAGCGCAATCGCAATCGTGATCGCCATCGGAGCAAACATCTTACCCTCCATCCCCTCGAGAGCAAGTAAGGGCATAAATACCAAGATGATGATGCCCACACCAAAAAGCACGGGTTTACCAACTTCGGTGGCTGCTTCTAAGATAATTCGGTTGCGGGACTCACCCATTTTTAGGCGAGCGCCTAATTTAGCGAAAGTATTTTCAACTACCACCACCGAACCATCAACCATGATGCCGATTGCGATTGCGAGACCACCCAATGACATCAAGTTCGCTGAGATGCCATAGCGGTTCATGACAAAAAATGTGAGTAGCGGGGTCAAGATTAGGGTAGCCACCACAATGATCGATGACCGAACATCACCTAAAAATAAGAAGAGCAACACGATCACCAAGATGATGCCTTCAACCAAAACCTTGGCAACGTTGAACATCGCTGCATTAACCAGATCGGTTCGATCATAGAACGGAACAATCTGCAAACCTTCAGGCAATAACTTACGCTCGTTGATATCGGCGACTTTGTCTTTGATGCGATTGACTACCTCCCGAGCATTCGCGCCGCGGTTCATCTGAATAATGCCGGCCACGCCCTCGGTGACACCATTTTTAATAATGGCGCCCTGCCGAATCTCATTACCAATCATGACCTCAGCCACATTGCGCACATAAACTGGGGTTCCCTTTACCTCTTTGAGAATAATCTTGCCAATGTCCTCCGGCTTAGCCACGAGACCAACCCCACGAATCAAATACCGCTCTGCATAGGTCGGTAATTGGCCGCCTCCAGAGTTGGCGTTGTTTCGAGCAAGTGCCACATACACGTCTTGTAAGGTAATCCCGTAGTGTCGCAAGCGCTCAGGATTGACCAGCACTTGATATTCTTTGGCGAAACCACCCATGGTGTTGATCTCGGCCACACCTGGAATCGAGCGTAACATCGGGCGCACCACCCAATCCTGAATCGTGCGTCGCTCTTGAAGCTCATCCTCAGTTAGGAGGCGATCTCGATCTGACGGATGCTCGAGGGTGTATTGATAAACCTCCCCTAGTCCAGTGGTTGGTGGCGCCAAGACAGGAGTCACCCCATCGGGCATTCGAGAAGCAACTTCAATCAAACGCTCCAAAACAAGCTGGCGCGCAAAGTAGATACTGGTCTTATCTGTAAACACCAAGGTCACAATCGAAATACCATTTCGATTCAGTGAGCGCATCTCTACGAGGCCTGGCAAGCCGGTCATGCCTAACTCAATTGGGATCGTGACAAAACGCTCGACTTCTTCGGGTGATTTACCAGGGGCCTCAGTCGCGATTTGCACCTGGATATTCGTGACATCTGGGAAGGCATCAACTGATAAGCGCTTCGTAGCAAATAAGCCTACGAAGAATAAGCAAACAGAGATCACCAACACCAAGAGGCGTTGTTGAAGAGCAAAACGGACAATGCGCTCAATCATGTCAAATGGTCTTAGCCGCCACCACTAAGCTGACGTTTGCGCTCAGCATTTAAATGAAATGCACCCTCAATGGCAATCTCTTCGCCCTCTTTGAGTCCAGACAGGATCGCACGCATGCCTTTACCCTCCGGACCCGCCTTGACGGCAACCATTCGGTAGCGATCATCATCACTTCGAATAAACACATAATCTTGGTTATCTTCCCGAATCACCGCAGAGTTTGGAACCACTAAGCGCTCGACCGGCTCACTATCAATCAACATCGTAGCTAACATCCCTGGTCGAATTTGCCCCGTTGAATTAGCGATATCCATCCGAACTACCACCGTACGGGTTTGAGGATTAACAATTGCATCCACATGCGAAATTACGCCTTCGATGACACGATTACGTAAGGCGGGAATAATCACCGAGGACTTTTGACCTTTTTGAAGCAATGAAGAGTTGCCTTCGGGTACTTCGGCAACGGCCCACAGAGTACTCAAATCAGCAATGGTAAATAGAGATTCGGCGGGCTGAACCACTTGTCCACGATTGATTTTGCGCTCAACGATTTGTCCTGGAATGGTTGCAATTACATTATTGATCGATTCAATGACGCCCGATTTGGCAAGTCGATCAATACTCTTCTGATCCATACCCTGGACTCGCAATTGATCGTTTGCGGCACGCAACTCAGCTTTTGCACTCATTGCCTCGGCTTCACGGCGCTGCAATTCAGCCAGAGCAATCACATCTTCTTTGTAGAGAATGCGTGCGCGATTAGCAGCTTGCTCAGCCAACTTGCTAGCGGTTTGGGCTTTTAAGTAGGCAAGTTGCGACTGAGTGAGCTCGGTCGAGGTGATCTTCGCCAAGATTTCTCCCTGCTGAACTTCTTGACCAGGTACGCCTATGATTTCAGAGACACGCCCCGTTACATTGGCGCCAATCCGTGCCAAGAAGCGCTCATTAAAATCAATTCGGCCAGAGACTCTTAGCTCCTCGACAAACGGGGCTAATTTGACCTGCCCATTCTTAATTAATTTGCTCAGATCATCATTGACATACACAATGCTTGGGTCTTGAACTAAGCGAGGGGTCGGTTTGGAATCAAATACATCAAAGTAATAAAGAGTTAATAAAATAACGACTACCCAAGGCAAAACAAAGAATCCCGACTTGACCCAATCTGGGCTGGCGTCATACTTTTGCAAAACTGCTGGAGCTTTTTGATTTGCAAACTCGCGAATTTGGCCGTAGCCTTGCTTTTGCCAATCCCGTATTGCATGAATTGCGGCGGTGATTTGCTCCAGAATTAGGGCGCGCCCCTTCTGAATTTGATCAGCTATTTTTTTACTGAGTTTTTGTTCGGCACTCATTATTTTTTACCTTCAATCATGGCCACCCATTCCGGCGAGGCACTCAAACGTTCAATCTCATTCACAATCGATGCCAACTCAAAGCGGGCTCGAATTAAATCATTACGAGCAGCCCGAAACGTACGTTGCGCATCTAAGAACTCCAACATGCCACGCTCACCAAAGCGATAGGAGGTCTCGGCGATCTTACGAGCACTGGCAGCAAGTTGTACGACCCGCTCATCCAATGTTTTGACCTGAAAGCTCGTAATTTCATAGAGCTTGTAGGCAGACTCCAACTGGGTCTCAAGGCTTTGCATCTGGGCATTCAATTGATTACGGGCTCTCGAGGCATTGGCCTCGGCTTCTGTAATTTGGCCTTGGCGGAAATCCCAAATCGGGATACTCACCACTAAACCGTAAAGACGATCGGTGAAGTTTGGGTCGTTGTACTGCTGCGCCTTAATGGCGAGCTGGGGTAAGCGCGAGTTCTGTTCAAAACTTAGGCGTGACTCGCTGGCTTCAACCTCGGCCTTGGCGCGCTTTAGCTCAGGGCTCTGATTGCGTAGGTTATCCAATAAGACTTTGAGATCAGGTAATTTGGAGATGGACTCTACTTTGGCCGCAATCTCAAAGTTTGCAGGAAGATTAAAGCCCACGACCTTGCGCAATTGACTACGGGCTTGCTCAATCCGTAACTTACTTCCTTGAGATACGATCTCCGCGTTTAGAAACTCGGTTTGCGCCCGAATCAACTCAAAGCGAGCGGTCTCACCAACGTCGTAGCGCAATTGCATGCGATCGCGGATTTGTTTGGTGAGATCCAAGTCCTCATCCGCAGCGCGTGATTCGGCTTCGCGACGTACGAGCTCATAAAAACTTTGGCGCACACGTGCAATGGTCTCAACCTCAAATGCAACCCGATTTGCTTCAGCTGCTCGCAAACTGGCCTCAGCAGCATTCACCCTTGGGAAACGGGTATAAGGCATGTCGAGAGGCTGGGTCACAACCCATTGCGAGAGGTTGCCAGTGTTTAATCCGCCCGAGGTACCACGTTGCTGACCGGTATTGACCTCAAACTCCGGGTTTGGAATCGCTCTCGCGCTTCGCAATTGACCACTAACCGCCCGGGTCTGATCACGAGCAGCCATCACCTGTGGATTACTTTCTAAGGCGAGCTGAATGAGCTGATCAAGGGTAAAAACCGTTTTGGTAGGTTGCGTTTGCGCCCATGTAGATGTGCAAAGACATACCCAAATTAGGGCAACATGAACTACTCGGCGAATCACGCTTAAATAGGGGTCCACAGTTTTCCAATACTTAAAACTGGTCTGGCCAAGGACTTATTCCCCTCACGCACCGGGTTGGCTCTTAATGGCTTTCCGGAATGTCGATGCGCAAGACCCATTGCTAGGCAGGCTACTCCCCAAAATCGATAAATGAATTTGACCATAGATCCAGAATTAGTGATTTCCCTAATAAATATGGGTCTATTCTACTGAAGCACTTTTTGAGGGTTTAGTAGCCTTTTTGCTGGGTGTTTTATAAAAATGAGAAAATAGGAACTCATGAGCACCATTATTGATCCCGCCATCCTGTTTTTTATCTTTGGCGTGTTTGCGGGATTGGTTCGCTCCAACCTCGAGATCCCGCAACCCATCACCCGGTTTCTATCTCTTTACCTTTTAATGGCTTTGGGCCTCAAGGGTGGGTTCGCTTTACACCAATCTGGACTTACCTTTGCAATTACCACCAGTTTGGGGATTGCAATTACCCTTGCCTGCATTATTCCGCTGGTTAGTTATTACTTTCTGAAGACCAAACTCAATGCTCTTGATTCTGCAGCGATAGCAGCGACGTATGGGTCGGTGAGCGCAGTGACCTTCATCACTGCTACTCAATACCTAAACCATGTTCAGATTGAATATGGTGGTCACATGGCCGCTGCAATGGCGCTGATGGAATCCCCGGCAATTATTTTGGCGATCTTCCTCGCCAATCGTGCGAAATCCTCCGTATCGCAAACTAAACAACCGATGAAGGTTGGCAAACTACTGCATGAGTCATTTACGGACGGGGCGCAACTATTGCTGCTTGGTGCGATGTTAATTGGCATTATCTCGGGACCCGATGGGCAAAAGGTGATGGCGCCATTCTCCGTCGATTTATTTAAAGGGATGTTGGCGTTTTTCTTATTAGATATGGGCTTAATGAGCGCTAAGAGTTTTGTTGATCTCAAAGGCAAGCCCCGACGTTTAATTGTGTATGCCTTTGTGGCACCTCTTTGCCACTCCCTCTTTGCGCTTTTACTCTGCTACATCTTTAAGGTGGAATTAGGTAATACGATTCTATTAATGGTGCTGGCTGCTAGCGCATCTTACATTGCCGTGCCGGCGGTATTGCGACACGCCTTACCGGAGGTGAGCCCTGCTTTGTACATGGGCATGTCGTTGGGTATCACATTCCCGCTCAATTTGATACTTGGCATCCCCCTCTATACCCAGATTGCCAAATTAGTCGTGGGTTAGCTCCCAATTAATAAATAAATTACTCAAGTAATCATTGAAATTGATTGGCTGGGCAAATATTCGCTAAACTGAATATATCAATAGGAGTATTCAATGGTTGCTGATAAACGCCGTCAAGCACTCAAATGGATCGCGGGAGCTGGAGGAATCATGTTTGCCCCGCAAGCGATGCAATTTGCCAGTGCGGCGGAGGATTTTTTCAAGGGACCGCCAGTTAAAGATATTCCTGCCAAGCAAATTAGTAAGCATGTTTGGTTAATCTACTCGCCGGACGGTTTCCCAACACCCGAGAACCGCGGCATGATGGCCAACGTGACCTTCGTGGTTACCAGCAAAGGGGTAGTCATATTGGATTCCGGAGCCTCCTTGCAAATTGGTGAGATGGCAATCCGGATGATTAAGAAAGTGACGGATAAACCGGTGATTGCAATTTTTAATTCGCATTACCATGGCGATCATTTTTTAGGTAATCAAGCCTTTGTGGAAACCTACAGTAAGGATATGCCGATTTATGCGCATCCCTACTCCACTAAACAGATCAAAGGTATCGAAGGCAATGCCTGGCGTAATTTAATGGAACGCTGGACCAATCAAGCGACCGCGGGAACTAAAGTGATTCCACCGACTCACGACGCCAATCAAGGCGATATTTTTAACTTTGGCGATGTGCGCATCAAGGTGCATCACCATGGCACTGCACACACCCCTGGTGATATATGCATGCAGGTGATTGAGGATAAGGTGACCTACGTGGGCGATATCGCGATGGGTAATCGCATTGCCAATATTGATGACGGCTCGTATGTCGGCACATTTAAGACCTATAAGAATTTACAAGCAACCGAGGGTGATCAGCTCTGGGTACCAGGGCACGGCGAGCCTAGCAAACAGCTCCTCAACGAATACGGTGAATTCTTAGCCGGAATTTACGACACCTGCGTCAAAGCCGTCAAAGACGGTCAGGACTTAAGTGTGGCCAAGTCGTTGGTTTTGAAAGATCCACGCGTTAGTAAGCGAGCCAAAACGATGCAAGGATTTGATGGAAATATTGGTAAGTACACTAGTCTTGCCTATTTAGAAGCTGAGAAAGAGGCGTTCTAATTAATATTAGCTTTATAGCTAATAGCCATACCCCAAACTACCGAGAATACTATTGGGAATGTATGATTTGCCATGCCCAATTCATGCCAACTTAAGGAATTGCCAATGAATAGTCGTGCCCTCCTTTTTGCGATGATGGTTGCATTACTCCTACCCCTACCCGCCCACGCTTCATTTATGCCGGCTCATTTAATTGATGGGTTTGCGAATATTGTTTCCTGGGTTGTGATTATTGTGTTGCCAATTGCGCTAATCGCGCTCTTTTGGTTTGTTCATATCTGGCCCGATACAGTTGCAAAGCGACGTCAGCATCCGCAACGCGATGCCATTCATGCGCTATGTGTTCTTTCCTTATTCTTTGGAGGTCTTCTCTGGCCCTTCGCATACTTATGGGCCTACACGCGTCCGACCATGTATAAGCTCGCTTATGGTACCGATCGGTACTCGCCGATTAACGAGACTGATACCAAATCCAAGCCTGAGTCGAGTAACTCATAATGGAAGCATTACTACTTGCCATTTATGCCACGATTGTTTGGCTAATCTTTTTTAAGTTCAAACTCTTACCTTGGACCACATCGGCCAAGGTCATTGTGGTGACCATTCCAGTAGTTGGCATGATTACGATGATTTTGTTGCTCAACGTCTTTGCCCCATCCTCTGGGGATGTGATCGTTGTTCGTAATAGCGTAGGGATTGTGAGTCAGGTGAAAGGCCGCGTAATCGAAGTTCCTGTGCATATTAATCAACGTGTCAAACAGGGGGATGTGCTGTTTAAGATTGATGCAACCCAATACCAAGCCCAGGTGAATTCAACCAAAGCAAAACTAGATCTAGCCAAACTTCGGGTCTCAGAAAACCAGCGCTTGGTTGCGGCGGGTGCCGGCAATCGTTTTGATCTCGAGAAGGCAGAGGCAGATTTACTCGATCTTCAAGAGCAGTTTAAGCATGCTCAATATGATCTTGAGCAAACGGTGATGCGTGCTCCTTCTGATGGCATCATTGTGAACGTGCAACTGCGACCAGGCGCTTATGTAGCAGCCTTCCCGATCTCTTCAGTAATGACCTTTATGGAGGACACCCCACAAATTTATGCCCTCTTTAAACAAAATGAGTTGCATCAGATCGAGCCTGGAAATGAAGCAGAGTTTTTTATTCCGAGTCTTCCTGGGGAAATCCTCAAGGCCAAAGTGGAGTCCATCATTTATGCCGAGGGTCAAGGTCAGCTGAATGTGAGCGGCAATCTGCCTACGATTGGCCTGAGAGACATTACAGCCAATCGCTTTGCCGTTAAGTTATCTCTAGATGAGGCTAAGAACTATCCCCTACTTCCTGCTGGCGCAGTTGGCGAAGGTGCGGTCTATACCAATCATTTGGCCTTCTTACATATTATTCGTAAGGTGATGTTGAGGGTTGGAACTAAACTCAATTACATCATTCCAAAGTTGCACTAAATGATAGTTGGTCCGATGCGCACTCGAGTTATTACAAGCATTAGCAGTGCTCTAGTGTTAGGCCTCAGCGCATGCGCAATTCAGGATCCATTAACAGGTCAGGCGCTACGTGAGCAGTCCTTACCCAAGGTCGCCATCCCTAATCAATTTAGCACCCCAAGCGTAAGTGGGCCAGCGCTCGATAAGGCATGGCTAGCACAATTTAATGATCCAGAGCTTAATGAGTTAGTAGCCGAGGCACTGCAAAATCATCCCGACATTCGGGTGATGGCTGCACGGCGCTTGCAGGCTCAGGCTTTGATTGATGCGGCAGGTGGTGCGCAATACCCAAGCTTAGGGGTGGTAGGTAATACGGGTGGTCGCGTTGGATCAAGTGGCACTGGCTTAACCGGCTATTACATTGGTGCCAATTGGGAACTAGACCTCTGGGGTCGAGTACGCAATCAAGTCGCCGGAGCGCGTGAGAATGCGCGTGCTCTGAATGCAGAACAAGAGGCGGCCCAACTCTCGCTGGTGGGAACTTTGACTAAAACGGTTTGGCTTGCCAGAGGATTACAAGATCAAGCACGCCTTGCCGAGGAGAATGCTGGTGCTGCGGCACGCTATGCCGAGCTCACTGCCATACGGGAGGACATTGGCGCCTCATCGAAGTCTGAGGTAGCAATAGCAAAAGCAAGCGCTGCTCAAAGTAAAGAGGCAGAGCTTATTGCCAAACAGGCACGCGACCAGGCTCTGCGTGCTGTTGAAATTTTGGTGGGGCGTTATCCCCATGCCAAACTACTCAAGAGCACCGAGCTTCCTGCCTTACCGCCCCCAGTTGCGCCGGGTATTCCAGCCGATATTTTGGAGCGCCGCCCCGATATTGTGGCCGCCGAAGCGCGCGTCAATAGCGCCTTCTATGCCGCTGCTGAGAAACGTATGGCGCGTCTTCCCAAGATTAGCTTGACAGCTGGATTTGGCTACATCAATAGCCAAGTTTTTAGTTTAGTCAGTGGTCCAAGTAGCAGTTTGGGTGTTGGGGCAAATGTCATGATGCCCCTCTTTCAGGGCGGTGCGATTGAAGCGCAAATTGCCTATCAGAATGCTGAGGCACAAGCAGCATTAGCCAACTATGGAAAAGTCGTTCTGAATGCGTTTGGGGATGTTGAAAATGCCCTTAATGGTGAAATGACTTGGCGCGAGCGTACCATTGCTCTTCAAACTCAATTAAAGCAGCAAAAACAAATCCTACGAAATACCGAACAAGAGTTTGTGATCGGTCGAATTGATCAACGTCAGATTCAGCAGCAGAAGATCAAAACGAACACCACTGAAATCAATTTCCGTCAGGGGCAAGTCGATGCCCTAACCCAGCGAGTCAATCTATACCTTGCTTTGGGTGGCTCCCCTACTCCTTAAGTTCTAAGCCCCTTTTCCTCTGAATTCCTTATTCATTTTTTATAGATCAAACCAACCATGCGCACACTACTCATCCGTTACACCGTTTTCATTCTTAGCACCTTAGCGCTTAGCGCCTGCAGTACCTTAGAGCGCAAAGCCGCTGTACCGGCCTCAGATTTGACCCGCGCACAAATTGCCGGCATGCAAAGCTCACGCTATTTAATCGCTACATCTGCCGGAATTAACAGCTTTGTTGACGATGTCAATCGACTCAATCAGCGCTTGAACAAAAAGGCTCTAGATGGCAAAAGTAACTATTTATCGTTATCGGGTGGTGGTGATAATGGAGCATTTGGTGCGGGCCTTTTAGTTGGTTGGACTGAGCAAGGCACGCGTCCTGAGTTCAATCTGGTAACTGGAATTAGTACTGGGGCACTCATTGCACCTTTTGCCTACTTAGGCAAAGACTATGATCCTGTTCTCACCGAGGTCTATACCAAGGTTAAGCCCAGTGATATTTTTAAGTCGCGCGGCTTTTTATCTGGGTTCTTTGGTGATGGTTTAGCCGATACCTCCCCTTTGTTTCAGTTGATATCCAAGCATGTCACTGCTGACTTTTTGAAAAAAGTGGCGCACGAGTACAACAACCGCGGTCGCTGGCTTTTAATCGGTACCACCAATATTGATGCTGGCACACCGGTGATTTGGAATATGGGACAAATCGCGAGCATCGGCACCCCTGAATCTCTAGAGCTCTTTCGCAAGATCTTGTTAGCATCGGCCTCGATTCCGGCAGCCTTTCCTCCTGTCATGTTCGATTTCATGATCGACGGAAAAGAGTTTCAAGAAATGCATGTCGATGGTGGTGCAACCACTCAGGTTTTTCTCTATCCAGGGGCAGCAGCAAACCGTGCGAAGGAAATTGGTGTAAAACGCATAACTAACCGTCAGGCCTACATCATTCGGAACGCTCGTTTGGATGTTGATTGGCAACAAACGGAACGCCGCACCCTGAGCATTGCAGGACGTGCGATTTCACAATTGATTCAGTCGCAAGGGATCGGTGACTTGTATCGGATTTACAACATTACTCAGGATGATCGGGTAGGGTTTAATTTGGCTTATATCGGCTCAGACTTTACTTTCCCGCATGTTGATGAATTTGATACCAAATACATGCAGGCGCTTTATGACTATGGTTACCAGAGAGCCCGTAAAGGCTATGACTGGAGCAAGTACCCGCCGGGCTATCGTAAATCAATCGAGGAAGACACGACGATGCAGCCTGAGCTTTTGAATACTAAACCGACTCCCAAGAAAACAAAGTAAGCTTAGCGGCAGTCAAATACGGCGACTAGCAAATTGTCGCCCTTGCGATATACCGCTTTCTTGCCGTACTGTTGGCAGTAGGCATTCGCTTTCTCGGTGAGCTGTGGGAGCGACTCATCTGCGCTATTCAAAAAGGTGACGTGATTAGAGTCCGATGCATCCGTAAAGACGGCAGCGCAACCCTGTAACGTTATGAAGGAGGCCAAAATGATAAGTTTCCACTGGGAGTGTTTAGGGAATCGTTTCATAATCGTGTTATCGAACAGATGAACTTGACATCTAGTTTAATCGGATTGCTTTAGCAAGTTGCTCGGCTTGCTTGGCAATTGCGCTTGCCGCAATCACGTCCCCTAAACTGCCCATAGTTGCTGGTCCAATCATCCAAAGGCTTTGATGGGCCTTGCCTTTTGGATCAAGAACGGCGAGTAGTGGATCGATTGCGATCGAACTCCTGAGTGCATCAGGGCATGCAATGTCGTCACGAATGAGTTGATCAAGTAATCGGTCGCGTGCTATTCCAGTGCAATTAATTAAATGGTGGCCGTATACCAATTCGCCATGGTGAAGTGTCACACGAATCACCCCATTGCGAACAGCAATCTCCTTGGCGCGTCCACATCGAAACTCAATTTGTTGCTGATCACGCAATTGTTGGTAAGCTGCAATGGTTTGCGGTGAAGCCCGAAAGCGATAAAGATTCCAGAGCCAACCAAAACGTTTCATCAAGATTCTGCGCTGATGGGCATTGAATTTCTGCCAAATACGATTGAGATCGGGTCGTAATTCTTCCCAAGCACATTGCCATTCCGATTGATCGGTTGGCGTATTGGGAAGATAGTGGCGCATAAAGCGTACTAAGCGGGCCGGAGTCATCGGATTAGGCCATTGCGGTTGCTTGATTCGGGTCCATGGTGCCTGAGATGGGGGAAAAAGTGCTCGAGGAGAAATCACTGAAACTTTTCCTCGATGGCCCTGCTCTACGAGGCCGTTAATTGCATCAAGCGCTGTTAAACCGCCCCCGAGTAAAAGGACATGATCGTTTGCGGGTATATGATGAAGGTAATCACCTGGCCATGGGTTCTCAGTAAGAGTGATCTGACTTGAGCTTTGCTCAATCTGAACTGGACATGGCCAAATCGGCGTGGCATTACCAGTTGCCAGAATAATTGCCTTTGCATCGATATACTCATCAGCCTTGAGCTCCACCCGCCACTGACCATCGGATCCAATAATGCGCTCTGCCTCACCCTCGATATGATTGAGGGCTCTACCGTTAAGTTGGTCATTAACCAATTGATTCATGTAAGTGCCGAAATCACTTCGGCGATAGAAGTAACCTGCGCTTGTTTTGGCTTGGGGGTCCTTGATGTGCTCTTTTGCCCACCTAGCAAAATGTAGCGGGTCTTCGGAAAAAATGATTGGGAGATCTTCTCGGACATTTAACCGAAACGCTGGGCTTGTACAACCATATGCATTACCCCGTCCAGGAAAATGCTTACCAAGAATCTTAATCGATTGCGCATCAAATCCTTGACGCAGTAAATGAATCAAGGCGATGGCTGCAGCGAAACCATCGCCGATGATCAGTAAATCCCTAATTGCCACTTTCTATACTCTATCAATTGTTTTATACAGTATAGAGATTACTTGCTTTCCGGGACCGTAACCATGCATAAAAGACTGGTAAAACAAACAAAGTCAAGATCGTGGCAGTAATCATGCCACCGACAATCACGAGTGCTAATGGTCTTTGAGCTTCTGAACCAATTGCATGCGACAAGGCTGCTGGTAACAAGCCCAATCCAGATAGTAAGGCAGTCATTAGAACCGGGCGTACTCGTAGACTTGCACCCTCCACCATCGCATCCTTCATTTGAGATTCATCCTCGGCGCTAACCTTATTAATAAAGGAGATCAAAATAACGCCATCCAATACAGAAATTCCAAATAATGATAAAAAACCAAATAAGGCCGAAATACTTAAGGTCTCACCCGCTAGATGCAAGGCAATAATGCCGCCGATTGCCGCGAATGGAACATTAATGAGGACGATCCCTGCATCACGAAGATTACCAAAAACACTGAGTAACAGAAAGAAAATTGCGAGTAACGCAAGAGGAACAATAATTAATAAGCGACGTTGCGCTTCCTTCATTTGATTAAATTGCCCATCCCACGCAATCGAATAATTTGGTGGCAAATTTAATGATTTTTCAACTAGAAATTTTGCATCCTCTACCGCACTACCTAAATCCCGATCACGAACACTGAATTTAATTGCGATATAACGTTTGCCGTACTCACGATAGATAAAGAATGGTCCATCGCCTACTTTCACCTTAGCAACCATCGATAAGGGAATTCGACCGCCTCCGGGGACATCAATTAAAAGAGCTGCAATATCAGAAATGTCATTACGATGATCCTCCTGAAGACGAATAGCAATTCCAAAACTTTTCTCATCTTCTAAAAGTTGAGTAATTGGAGTTCCGCCAATTGCGTTGGCCACCAATGTTTGTATCTCATCCATCTCAATGTTGTAGCGTGCTGCTCGCTCACGATCAATTTCGATGTTCAGAGTGGGCTGACCAAGTTCTTTCAAAATGCCTTCATCTGCAATTCCACGAACTTTTTTGAGAAGCTTTAAAACCTCCTGTGCTTTTTCGTCCAAAACTTCAAGATCGGGGCCGTAAATCTTAATCGAATTTTCGCCCTTAACGCCTGAGAGCGCCTCATTAACGTTGTCTTGAATATATTGAGAAAAGCTATAGGTTAATCCTGGAATTCTCTTAAGCTCTTCCTCAAGATTGGCAATTAATAGTTTTTTACTGCTACCACTCGGCATCTTATCGGGCGACTTCAGATACAAGCCATACTCTTGATTGAATACACCGGTTGGGTCCGTTCCGTCATCTGGACGACCAATTTGAACGGCAACTTTCTCAATTTCTGGCTGCTTACGGAAAAGCTCTCTAAGCTCATTACTAATTTTTACCGAATAATCCAAATCGACTGTATTCGGAAGTGTTACCCGTAACCATATATTGTTTTCTTCAAGCGTTGGTAAAAATGCAGTACCCAAGCGCGTCGTACTTAATAATGCAAGTCCAAGAATAAATACCGATACAGCTGCGATGGTTCGAGGCTTATCCATCCAACGTCGTAATAGAGGCCTATACCAGGTTAATAACGATGTAATAAATCGTGGCGGCTGATGATGAAAGTTCTCACCAAAAATGAGCGACATGATCGCAGGCAAGAAGGTTAGGCTCAAAATCATGGCAGCAATTAAGGCAAAGCCCATCGTGAATGCCATCGGCTTAAAAATAATTCCTTCTACGCCGCCCATTAAAAACAATGGTGAGTACGCCACAATAATGATACATACAGAATAAATCATGGCGCGCTGCACTTCACTGATAGCCACAACAATACTTTGATTTAAGCGCTTTTTTCCATCCTCCAGATGCCTCATGACATTTTCAGTAACAATCACTGCCGCATCCACAATTACGCCGAAGTCAATCGCACCAAGGGAAATGAGGTTTGCAGGAACATTAAAGAGATCCATCTGGATGAATGAAAAACATAAAGCGAGTGGGATAACGGCGGCTACAACAGCTGCTGCACGAAAATTACCAAGAAATACATAGAGCACAACCAAAACCAGGGAAATGCCGAAAAATAACGTGTGCTTAACGGTTCCAACCGTAATATCTAGAAGATTTTGCCGATCATAAAATGGTTTGATTTCGATTCCTGGAGGCAGCACGTGACTATTAATATGATGAATTTTCTCGCGCACTCGGGCTAATACTTCAGTCGCATTTTCTCCACGTCGCAAAAAGATGATTCCCTCCACCTCGTCGGGTTTGTCATCAAACTGAAAGACTCCCAGGCGTGGCGCATGGCTGATTTTCACTTCAGCAATATCGCCAATCCGAATTGGAATACCATTATTGGTGGCAACAACAACCTGCTTTATATCCTGGATGTTCTTTAGTAATCCAACACCGCGAACAACAAATTGTTGCTCACCGCTGGGCAAAAGACCCCCACCTGTATTGGCATTAGAGGTTGATAACGCACTAATTAGTTGAGAAAGTGTCACCCCCTTTGCCTGCATTTTTTCTGGAAGGATAACAACTTGATATTGTCTAACCTTGCCGCCAAACGAAGTAACCTCTGCAACACCCGAAGTTTGTTTTAACTCCTTATAAATCTCATAGTTTTGCAGTGTTTTTCGTCGCGTTGAATCAGCATGCTCGGAAACGACTTGATAACGCATAATTTCGCCCGTTGCATCAGAATCAGGACTAATGCTCGATATAACACCCTGGGGGAAATCAACCTTCGATAGATTCGCAATAAATGTTTGTCGAGCCTTAAAAGGATCAGCTTGATTATTGAACTTGAGCGTCACTACGGATAAACCAAAAAGGGATACCGAGCGAAAAGTTTGAACACCAGGGATTCCGGCTAAGGCATTTTCGACCGGAATAGTAATTTGCTGCTCCACTTCGGTAGTGCCACGTCCAGGCCATTGAGAGATGGCCTGAATGGTTAATGGGGCCACTCCAGGATATGGCTGAATTGGTAACGCTCGCAAAGCCAGCACTCCAAGGATTAGCAACAGTCCGCAACACGCTAAAACGATAATGCGCTTGTGAATAACGCCGCGCACAAATGAACTGATCAAACTCACGCGCTACTCCTGCTTCGTAAATCGTTCATTTAGGAGTACTGCGCCCTTTACCAACACCTCTGTGTTCGGCTCAATACCCTCTGTAATTGCAAAACGCTTACCATCAAAATCAAAGCCTTTGACCATAATGCGACGATAGTTCTCAGAGGATGTTCGAACAAATGCGTACAAAGCCTCTTTGTCTCGAACGATGGCAGTTTGGGGTACTACAATCGCTTGCGTTGTGCCAGTCTGTAATTTGCCATTGGCATACATATCAGGACGCAGACTACCGTCCGCATTTTCAATATTAGCTCGAATTAGAATTCCGCGTGACTGAGAGTCTACGGTAGGCGATACGTAATTCACTTTAGCGATAATTTCGCGGTCTGGATAGGATTCCAAGTGAATTCGTATACGCTGGCCACGCTCGATCAAGCGCGCATCCTGTTCAAAAATATTTCCAGTGAACCATAGAGCCTTGGGATCCGCTAGAAACATCAAGGGGTCCCCGCCACTAACAATAGCGCCTGGCTCAACATTGCGTCGCACAACTACCCCTTTGAGCGGGGAGCGCATGAGCAGATTCGGAGTCGATTTACCGAATTTTTCCAAGGACTTAATATCCGCCTCCGCGTACCCTAAATTACGTAATCGATTAGCTGCAGCCTCTTGGGTAATCTTTGCATCAGCGAGTAAATTTGTGAGTGAATTAGATTCACTGAGAATTTTGACGGTTTGATAAGTCAACAAAAACTCTTGCTGAGCAGAATTAAACTCTGGGCTATAAAGTTCAATAATCGGACTTCCAACATCAATTGCAGCGCCCTCAAAAGTAAAAATGCGCTCAACCCTACCAGGTACACGCGCACTTAGCACTTTACCTCTCTCTGCATTAAATACCAGTCGCCCAGGTACTTTAATTTCCTGAGGAACGGTTTGAGAATTTACTTTTTCAAACTGATAAATTTCAGGATTTAGACTCACTCCGGGCATCGACAGGGAAATCATCCCCGATTTATCAATCACAATCTCCTTCTCTTGGCGCTCGGTTTTAATCACTCGATGTACGGTCGTTAATCGACCGGCTATAAAACCGAGCATCAAAATACCAAATGCAAATGCAGTTAATCGAATTCGATAACGCTTTTCTGGAGAAAGTTGCCAATACGCATCGGATAAGACTTTTAGTCGCGACCGGAGATGATGGCTGAACCCCTCGATCAATTGAATCAATTTTGGATTGAAATGATGTTTCATGAGAATTCCTAAAATGGCTCCCGCCCTGCAGCAACCATCAATACGGCATGGGCTTGCAAAAGATCACTTTCAGCAATCGTGAGTTGATTTTGGATCACTCGGAGCTGATTTTGAGCGGTTAGTAAATCATTAAACCCCTGTCCATTATTCGAATACTGAGTCAAGGCTACTTTATAGGCTGCATCCGCTTGGGGTAATTGGCTATCTCGTATAAATTGCACTCGATTCTTGGTTTGGTCAAATACTGTGTAGGCATTTGCAACACCCAAGATAATTTGTTGACGATTGGCAACATTAGTAGCCTCTACTGCAGCCTGTTTGCGGACAGCTTGCTCTACCCCATACTTCTCTTTCATAAAAAAGTACAGGGGGATGACGATATCGAATTCAAATTGATAAAAAAGTGCGCCATTATTGGAAGCAAAGGGTCCTCGTGGGGTATACGAAGAGCCGATTATCTGGAAATCAGGTAAATATGCTTTCTTAGCGAGGCTTACACCCTTGCGGGCCGCATCTACATCGAGTTGTGAACTGCGTAATAGTGGATGGCTTGTTTCTGCATAGTTTTCCAACTCAATTAAGGTTGGTACTGAGCGAATTGCCTGCTGAACATTACCGGATAGAGCAATTTTTTCTCTGGGGTCACGGCCAATTAGCTGATTGATACTTCGATAGGACAGTTGCAACTGTTTCTCTAAATTAAATTGCTCCACTAATGCAGCGCTCTGAGCAACTTGAGCATTTAGAAATTCAACATAAGCCGCAGAATTATTTGCATATCGAGAACGTGACACATTTTTGATTAACTCAAAGCGCGTCACTGTTTCTCTGGATACCTGTAACTGCTTTTGAGCAGATAGGGCGTTGTAATACAAGGTGGAAAGTTGAGCGCCAAGCTGAAGATAGTTCGATTCGCTCTGTGCCAATAGAGACTCTGCTGAGGTATCCGCGATCTCCGATGCAAGGCTTTTCTTGCCAGGAAACTGAAATGGTTGCGCAAAAGATATTGAATTATTACTACTTATTCCATTTGCATTAGCCCCACCAAGTCCAAGGGGCGAGTTTGGTGGCATACCCGACCACACAAGTCCTAATTGTGGATTAGCAGGCGCTGCGATTTGTGGAACAGTTGCCTTCGCTGATAAATAGCTCTCTCGTAGAGCAGTTAACTGTGGGTTATTTAACTTTAACTCCGACCACAACTGCCGCAAATCCATTTCTCTGGGAGGAGTTTGCGCAACAGCCTGCCCAATCGACGAGCATACGATGAGTAAATAAAAAAACGATCTAACAAAAAACAAGTAATGATCCCCGAGCAAGGGTTAAGTTGATGTAGAGATAAGCTCTACCCCTGAAAAACATCATCCAATCAGGGGCGGCGGTGCTCGGGCTTGATGAAATCCTAAAAGGTGTTGCTCAAAAAATTCTGCTTGAACAGCATAGAGTGCATATTTTAAAAAATCGATGCAAGTAACTGCATTTACTTGAACAGTATGTTTTTCAAAATCATCAGTTACCCCATGCGCTGAGGTAACTGTTTGTGCAAGATCTTCGTTTTGCCAAAGTATTACAAGCGGCTCAAAAATGGGTGCTATGGAATTGCCGTCAGCTACATGGTGAATCTCTTCAAAATCATCGAGATCTTCCTGAAAGGAAGGAGTCGCTGCCTGGACGGAGCATCCAAAGACAATGGATGCAATTACAAAGCAGTGAATCAATTTTTTGCTGATGAGCTCAAGCATGGGTGGATTCTAGCTCATTGGGCTTAAATTACAAAAATTTACCGTGGTATTCATGTTGCAGGGCAACAAAAAAGCCGCCTTGTGGGCGGCGTTTTGGCAATACCCGAGTGGGAATTACTTACGCTTGTTGACAGCGTCTTTGAACGCCTTACCAGCAGAGAACTTTGCGGTCTTTGATGCAGCAATCTTAATTGCTTCACCAGTCTTTGGATTGCGGCCAGTGCGTGCTGAGCGCTTACCTTGACTAAAAGTTCCAAAACCAACTAACTGAACGGAGTCACCTTTTGTTACTGCTTTGATAATATTTTCAATCGCAGAGTTCAGAGCACGCTCTGCGCTAGCTTTTGAAAGTTCAGCATCATCAGCAATTTTTTCTACGAGTTCAGCTTTATTCATATTCTTCCTTTAAACAAACAATTAATAAACTTTACAAAAATGGACTGCATCAGCAGCCCAAAATAGAAGTCTCCTAAATATGCATTACCAATTACCGAGTTATTTGCAACTGATAACGATTAGAGTTTGCTACACAGATTCAGTGAACACAAGGGGATTACTCTAGGGATAATCCCGCATTTTTTTGGGATCTTGACCACCATCAGACCCTTTACTGGCTTGATTCTGCGGTTAATTTCACAATCTGAATCCATCTAACCGTCAATTCAATTAGACAGCCGGCCCTCGACGCACCAACATCTTGCGCCCGATAATAACTGTCATAATTACCAGACCGGCGAATATGATGTTGATGAATGTAATGGGCTCGGAGACCAGAATAGCAGACGCCAATAATGTACAAAAAGGTTGCAACAATTGCACCTGGCTCACGCGTGAGATGCCGCCAATCGCCATACCGCCATACCAAAAGAAGAATCCAATAAACATTGAAAAGATCCCTAGGTAAAAAAAACCAATCCAAATACTGGGACTAGCTATCAAGTAAGACTCTTGGAAAGTGAAGATACTTCCAATTAAGTTGATCGGCAATGAGAGAACCAAGGTCCATGAAATCACTTGTTTAGCATTCATCGTGCGCGATAAGTTACCACCAATCGCATAAGCAATCCCATTGGCCGCACAAGCAATGAATAGCAAGAGATCGGTATACCGAAACCCCCCTTCACTATTTAAATATGCGTAGGTGCAGACTAATAAGCAGCCTGTTAAAGCGCTAATCCAAAAGCCCAAGGACGGTCGTTCTTGAAAAAGTAATACTCCCGCAACAACCGTAGCCAGTGGCATGATCCCCAAAATAACCCCGGCATGAGAGGCTTCACCCGCGGTCATCGCGATATTAATAAATAAGGGGAAAATAAAGACTACGCCAAGCGCCACAATCGCGAATTGCCGAATTTGTTTAGCATCTGGGATGGGGGCTTTGGTGTAGACAAGATAGGCTCCCGCCAAAGTTCCAGCCAGTAATGCGCGCGCAAAGCACAAAAAATAGGGATTGAGAACCTCAACGGTTATTTTGGTAACTGGTAGGGTCAGGCTAAATATAAAAATACCAATGAAACCAATCAACATGCCTTTGGTTTCATTTTTCATAGAGCGCTCTTGAAAATAAAATGGCTCCGCAATGGAGCCATGAAGAAATGAATCTATTTAATTAATTTCGGGATTTTTGTTTAATCGCAAATGACAAATAACCAAGGGCAAGACCTGAGCCCAGGGAGAAAATAAAAACAGCGGTTTTAGAGTCTGGCGCGCTAGCGGAGAAAATCAAGTAAAACGCAACGGTAATACTGACCACCATACCAATAAAACCGGCGATTTTCATAATCTTGTCTGTGGTACTCATTGAATCATTAATAAGTATCTGGAGCATGTTTTTTCCTTTCAGCAAAGAGAGTCGGCGCAACTCAAAACGATTGTATAACGATTGCCTAAATTAGCTACTATTTACAAGGGTAGCGTTGTTTAAAAAAGCGGACCAGGGTTTTGGCAGCCTGCTCTTGATTAAATTGAGGATTTTGCTGATTCCATCTCAGAAAATCCTCTAGTACTTGCTCGCGCGTATGCTTGCTAGATGCAAAACAGATATTGGGCTTTGAGCCCGCTGGGCGACTCACTAAATAAGCCTGATAAACCCCCTCACCAAATCCAAAGCAAAAGTTCTCAGCGTCAATATCGTTTCGCGCTTTGCAGAGTTCTACCATGGCAGCAGTCGACGCATCATACGGTTTTGCTTGCCCATAACCGATCGTCGGAATGATTGCCAAATAACTAAATGCCAATCCAAAAAGTATTTTCATTGTTTTCATTGATCGTATTTTGATTGTTAGCATGATTAGCGTCTAAATCCACCCATGCGACCGCCCCCAAAGCCCCCACCACGGAAGCCTCCGAAGCGATCCCGATTTTCATCAAAGCGCGCCTGTTCTCGCATTGCATTTTCTTGGGCGGCTTCCCGAGTTGCATTAGGGTTTGCTCGATCCGCTGCAATCGCAGAGCGCCCTTCTTGATCAAGACGGCTGGCTTGAGCCTTCTCTTGGGCTGTAGCATTTTTCTCAAATGCACTATCGGCGCGCTGCGCGGCATTGCGCACATCTTGTCGCTCTTGTGGAGTGGCGTTATTTTTCCAATCGTTCAAGAGACGTTGCTGATTAGCAATACTGCTTGGGCCAATTAAACCTCGGTTCGGACGCTGCTCATTATTGTTCACATTAATCGTGCCACTTGACCAAGCCGGCGTTGCCCATAAGGCTCCCCCGACCGCTAAACCTACACCAAATGACATTGCACCCCAGGCTGGGTCGTAAGCGGGATATGGCGGGTAGTCGGGATAAGGCCATGGACCATAAACCTGGGTTGGGTTATAGGTCGGCACATACACAATTTGCGTGTTGGGCGGAGCAATAATAATGTTCCCGCTGGCATCAGTGCTCACAGTCATTTGGGCATTACTTTTTAATGTACCGGCGGTTTGTGCTTTCTTACGCAGTGTTTGTACGGCTTTCATCGTATCTGCCGGCTGTAACTTGTATGCATTTCCAAGATTCTGTGTCCACTGCAACTGCTTACCCATCATGGTTAACGCCTGAGGAAATGAAATCAATGATTTGACGCTATCGTTCCACGATTGGGCATTGAGTGCATTCGTAAGCGCACTACCCTGCAAACTCGCATTACTCGAGCGCCAGTTATAGGCTTCAGCAACTTCAAGCGGGTAGGTTGAAGCCAACAACATAATGGATAGCAATGAATCAGGATACAAGGCAATCGGAGAAACTAAAGACTCTAACTGCGCATTCGAAAGCATTTGAGGGCTCGCGCTTACTGTCGCTGAGTTGCCAAAATCGTTACTGGACTGACCTCCAGCACAAGCACCGAGCAATAAAGTCGCCGCAATGCTTACTGCAATGCAAATGGGCTTTTTGGATTTAGCCATCATGGTTTTGTGGTCCATTATTTACAGTACAAAGCAAATAGATTATTTTGCCATCTCCGCGATGACCTCACTGGCTAAGCGGGCTGCTAATTCATCCTCAGGAGTAAAGGATTTGCCCCAGCCCTCTTTCTCATAGAGCTCGATCTCTTCAGAGCTTCGCGCTCGTATAAAGATTCTGACTTCGGGATTAAGGGTTCGGGCAGTCTCCACCATCTTGCTAATATCAATCGAATCTTTCGTTGCAATGACCAAGATTGCCGCACGAGCAATATGTGCCTGGATCAAAACAAAGGGATCGGACGCATCACCAGTCACCGCCGGAATATTTTGCTTACGTAACTCCTCAACGGTGCCACGCTCCTTCTCAGCAATCACACAATTAATGTTTTGCGCTTTGAGGTTCTCAAAGACTTTCTTGCCAACGCGACCGTAACCAACAATTACCACTTGCTTATGCAAGAGCGATTCATTAACGGTGGTTGGCAATAACGACAGTGGATCTAATCGCTCATCCAGCTTACGCGCCAGGTGTGAGCGCTTTCGAGCCCATACCAAGGCTGGTTCGATCCCATTAAATAAGAAGGAGTTAAAGGCAATCGACAAAATTGCCCCTGCCAAGATCAAGCTGTATGCCTCATTCGGAATTAGATTCATGGCAAGGCCCATGCCAGCGAGAATGAATGAGAACTCCCCAATCTGCGCCAAACTTACGCCAACCGTCAAGGCGGTACCCAAGGGGTACTTGAATAGCAATACCAACAAAATTGCGGCTAATGTTTTACCAACCATGATGATGGCAATCACAATCAGTAATTTGATGGGCTCTTGCCAGATGATCTCGGGGTTAAAAAGCATGCCGACGGATACAAAGAACAAGACTGCAAAAGCATCGCGAAGTGGCAATGACTCATCGGCTGCTCGCTTACTGAGCTCAGACTCACCGAGCATCATGCCGGCAAAGAAGGCGCCCAGAGCAAATGAGACATCAAATAGTTCTGCTGCTAGGAAAGCAATCCCGATTGCTGCAGCAATCACCGCTAGCGTGAAGAGTTCACGTGAACCACTCTTGGCTACGATCCACAACATTCTAGGAAGCAAGCGTTTACCCACGACCAACATCAAAACAATAAATGCAGTGACCTTCGCCAAAGTTATTCCGACTAAGCTTAGCAATTCACTGGGGCTAGTCGAGTGTGCAGCCGATCCATCATTGCCATAAATCTCAGCCATCACTGGCACTAACACCAGGGCTAGAACCATCATCAAGTCCTCAACCACCAACCACCCAACTGCAATCTGCCCATTGACGGTTTCTAAAAGACCTTTTGACTCGAGGGCTCGTAGCAAAACAACGGTACTAGCAACCGATAGACTTAAGCCAAAAATGATGGAACCAATGAATGACCAGCCCCAGTAATGCGCTACTAAGTAGCCAAGCGCAGTGGCGACTGCCATTTGGAATAGCGCACCAGGAACCGCAATTTTTTTGACAGCCAGCAGATCATTAATTGAGAAGTGAAGTCCGACCCCAAACATCAGCAACATCACACCAATTTCTGCAAGCTGAGTCGACAAGCCAATGTCCGCAACAAAGCCTGGTGTTGCCGGACCAATGACCACGCCTGCAATTAGATAGCCTAATAACGGTGGCATCTTCAGATAAGAAACCGCAAGCCCAAAAATAAGAGCGAGTCCGAATCCTCCAGCCAGGATAGCAATTAGGGTAACGTCATGCGGCATAGATCGGTCTTGTTATTTGCAATGAATTGAACCATTCGATGGTATCAGTTTTGATTTTGCGCTGCCCCGCACTAAAAAACCCAAATTGTGATTTGTTCTGCATTTACAGACCAAGTGATGAACTTATCTAATGAACCATGGCCAAACCTTTGGCTTCTTAGGAAATGGGCTTGGATTCCTCTTTTTTGCTGTCATGCAGCAATCTTAAAAAGAGCGTATAGTTTACTAAGGGTTAACCCTTAAAAAGAGTTAATTCCCATTTAAATCAAACCTTTACAAGAGGATAGAGTATGAAAAACCTAATGAAATACCTGAAAAGTATCGTTGAAGCTTGGTCTGAGGCTCGCTTAGCTTACATCGCAAGAAACCGAAAAAGTTACCCCATGGGGTCCTAACATGACGATCTTTACCCACTTTCTGCCGGATACCCAAATCAGTCGGTATGGATCGTGGCTGAAAACTTTAGATCCACAGACACTGAGAAGTTACTTTGGGATTAGCTTAAGCGCTGAGGGCATCAATCGCCTCATCCGTAAATTTAAACAAGACAAAGCGAATCATCATTTTCTGGTTGCTCATCATGATGGTCATTGGGCAGGCGTGATTCATATTGCCTGTCTCAATGAGGCAGTTGAATTTGGGGTGATTGTGAAAAAAGAGTTTCGTCGACAAGGAATTGCCGATCAGCTACTTAGTGAAGCAATCACTTGGGCCCAAAACCGTGGATATCGCACTCTCTACATGCATTGCGTGATGGAAAATCAAGCGATCCGACATTTATGCGACAAGCATGGCTTGCAATCGAGGAATATCTATGGCGATGTCGAGGGACAAATGCGTCTACCCAAAGCAAACTGGCGTTCATTATTAAAAGAGTATTGGCAGCGTCAAGCCAATTGGTATTACTTTGTTCAAGATCGACTTAAGAACCCAAAAGCGATCTGAAAGCAGGCCCCTAAAGTAGCTCGCTAATCTCGATTAGATTTTGGTCAGGATCGCGCACATAGACTGAATTGATTTTTTTCGTTGCGCCAGTGCGAACCACAGGTCCCTCGATAATGGGCCAATTTTTAGCATCCAATTGCTCAATCACCTCTTTCAAGGGACGGTCGGCAATAAAACATAAATCTAACGAGCCGGGTGTTGGAAGATCCGCCTTAGGCTCAAATTCTTTACCCTTGATGTGAAGATTGATCTTTTGTTGGCCGAACTTGAATGCTTTGCGCTCAACCGGTGGCGTTCCCCCAATAAATGACTCGAGTGTCATACCAAGAACACGGGTATAGAAATCAATGCACTGTTTCTCGTGTGCTGTAGTCAAAACCAAATGATCCAGATGATCAATCATGTCCCCTCCATGACAGTTGCTAATGAATGGATCATATGACATTCAACAAATAAATTAAAGTGTTTGATTATGAGTAAATACCGGATGTGCGAACCTGAATCAGCACACTCCTACTCTGACTATCGCGTAGGTGCTCTAACTGAATTTCATATAAACGCTCTAGATCACCTAGAGCATGATGATCAGCTAGATAATCCAAAATAATGCACCCCTGCTCTACTAGAAGCAATCGATCAAAATCAAGGGCATGATTAATATCATGCAAAACTGCTAGCACCGCGTGGTTTCTTTCTCTCGCAAAACGGTCAATCGTATCCAGCAATTGATACTGCAGCCCCGGGTCTAGTGCTGCCACTGGCTCATCGACCAAAATCAGACCATCGCGTACATCCCATAGCTGAGCAAAAACGCGTGCCAGATGAATTCGTGCTTGCTCACCGCCAGACAGAGTATTAAATGCACGCCCCAAAAGATGCTCTGCGCAGGCCATCTTGGCTGCATGCATAACGATCGTTTCTTGGTTGATCTTATTAATGGCGCTCACTCGCCCTAGCTCAATCACAAGATCAGTCATCAGCCCAAAGGCAATCTGAGTGTTCTGAGGCAAGACCCCTCGTATCCGACTTAGTTGCGCCGATGAATACTGATCAATCGAAGTGCCATTCAACAAAATTGAGCCGCTTTTGATTTGATACTCTCGCGCAATCAGTCGAATAATCGTTGACTTACCGGCACCGCTTTTACCCAGGATCGCAATCCGCTCACCTGGCTTGATTGTGAAATCAAATGGCCCAAAGAGTTTTTTTCCAAGCTGTAGGCAAGCGTGCTGTAATTGCAATTCCATGTTAATCAAGCCTTGATCGGTATTGCCGCAATAAGAGCAAAAATAATGGGCCGCCTAACAGGGCAGTAAAAATACCGACAGGCACCTCTACGGGGATTGCAACGGTTCTGGCAATCGTGTCGGCAATCAAGAGAAGAATGGCACCCACTCCTGCAGAATAGGGAACTACCCTCTTTTGATCAGACCCCAAGCAAATACGCACAAGGTTGGGTGCCATTAAACCAATAAAGCCAATCATTCCGCACCATGCAACAGCTAATCCAGAAAGAGTAGCAACCAAAACGATGACCTTGGTTCGTAGGAGTGAAACGTTTATGCCGAGATGATTGGCAATGTTCTCACCTAATGTCAAGCCATTGAGATCTTGTAAAAGTGTTCGAATCCAGATCCATCCAATAAATAGCGCTCCAACCAGCACCCCTATCATCATCCAGCGTGCGCTTGCAAGAGACCCAAGGGTCCAAAAGGTAAAGCTACGTAATTGCTCATCGTTGGCTAAATAGGTACACAAACCAATCACTGCGCCTGCTAAGGCATTCAATGCAATGCCGGTTAATAGGAGACCAGCAATCGATCCCGGAGATACAACACGGGCGACGTAATCAAGGCAGAAACAAACCGCTATAGCACCCAAGAATGCAAAAAACGGGATGACCCAGATCCGTAACTCTTCTGTGGGGATAAAGCGATAGCCATCCAACATCACAATCCCAATTGCCACACTGCAACTGGCACCCGCAGAAACTCCCAATAAACCAGGTTCAGCTAAGGGATTACGAAATAAGCTTTGTGCGAGAGCGCCTGCAATGCCTAGAGCAGCACCAACCGTAATGGCTAATAAGACACGTGGGATCCGAATGGTCCAAAGTACATAACTGGGACCCTCATAACCATTCTGCTGACTAAATAGGTGTAACCAATCAGCGCTTTGAATATCCACGGCACCGAAGTTCACTGCGATAAGAAAAGCAATTAACCCAACAAGAATTAACCCAAGCCTTACGCCCCAGGCTGAGAACTCAAGAGGACTGACGACCTGTCTCATCCTAATAAGGTGCGTGCATGACGATGCAGCGCTAAGACTGCCTCAGGCATTCGTGGACCAAACCCTAGTAAATAAACAGCATCCATTGAAATAATCTTCTGACTAAGAATCGCTTTCGTTCTTTCCATACCGGGTAGGCGCGCAAGCTGAGCTCGCCCGCCAATCGCTTGCAGTCCTTGATCTGTGACCAGGATCAAATCAGGATTAGCCACAATCACGGCTTCTGGAGTTAGCGGTTTGTACCCTTTAAAACCATCGAGCGCATTTCGTAGACCAGCGTAACGAATCATGGCATTGGCATTGGTTTCTTGGCCAGAGACCATTACTTGGGATGGGTTCATTGAATGAATGTAGAGCACACGAGGGGCTGCGCTTGGAAAGGGTTGAGATTTCATCTCATCTTCGATACGAGCCCACCCCTGCTGCAACTGTAGCTTCAATTGATCGGCTCGAGTTTGTTGATGAATCACTTGACCAATCGCAATCACCCGATCGCAGATTCCGGTAAATGTGTGATGGGCAGGCAAGCGCCGTATCTGAATCCCGGCATCTTGAATCTGTCGGAGTACCACTGCAGGTCCAGCATCCTCGGTGCATAAGATTTGGGTTGGGGATAACGATAAAACACCCTCTGCCGATAAGGTTCTTGAATAGCCAACACTAGGTAACGTGCGTGCGGCATCCGGATAAATCGAGGTCGTATCAACTCCCACAATCAAATTACTAGCATTTAATGCATACACAATTTCTGTAACTGCTGATCCAATACAAATCAGACGTTGACGACTTGGGGTTGCTTGAGCTCGCTCTGCCAAAGCTCGCTTCCCAAGCCATACCATGGGGATGGCTGCCATTGCGCACAGTACACGACGACGTCCAGTATGACTAAGATCACTCATTGACAAACCTCCACCAATCTATATTCACCCTCAATCTCGGTTACCAGATCTCGCCAGGATGTAAGTTCAGCTTTACCAGGCTTACGCTCTCCGAAAAACATTGCAATGGCCTCGCCGCTCTGATCAAAAAACTCAATAGAAGTAACAGTGCCGTCAACAGTTGGTTTTCGAACAATCCAGGCATGCTCAATCAGATCCTGACGAACATGCAAGTTAAAACGGGGATCCATCACATTGATCCAAGACCCTTGTTCAATAATCTGATCAATGGGTCCCGAATGTATCTGAATCATTCCGGGATTGCCGACAAAAACCATGATGGGGGTTTGGGTCTGAGCTGCGAGCTGTAACATCGATCGCAGGCAGTCCTTAGAAAGCTCCCGAACAAACTCAGGCTCTGCTAAACGAAGTGCCTGAGTACGTGTGAGTGTGTATTTTCTTAAGAGCGGATAAAAATCATGGGTATCCTTAAGATCTCTCCATGCCTGCCAAAATCCGGGACGATCGATCTCTGCATCGGGGATGGGGGTTGGCTTTACCTTGAGCTTTGATACCTCAAGACCAGGCTCTTGTTGGGCGACTGCAAATAATGAAACGATTCCATCAAAAGCCGATACATCGCTCTGTGGCTTCAGATGCACCTTATGAATCGCCTGTCCCTGGGCATCAAAGAATTGCAAGCTACGCTGCTCTCCATGAGAACTACTTTCAGTAACTGCAAATCCAGCAAACCAATGTTGATAAAAGATCCGCAAGTCAATCTCACCCACGACCAGACCTACCGACCCCTCTTGACTCACCTGATGGTATTTACCAGTTTTTTCATGGACGCAGGCTTCGTTACGGGTGAGAGCCATGATCTCCCCAATCGACTCAATCGAGGCTATCAGCGCAGGCCAATTGGCATCCAGACGAATTGCTCTTAAGCCTTTAGCTACCGTAGCACCAAGTCCAACGTGAGCGGCAATCAACTCTCCCTCAGAAATAGTAAGCATCGCAGCAATTTCTC
Organism: Polynucleobacter sp. HIN11; assembly: GCF_030297675.1. Taxonomy (NCBI): domain Bacteria; kingdom Pseudomonadati; phylum Pseudomonadota; class Betaproteobacteria; order Burkholderiales; family Burkholderiaceae; genus Polynucleobacter; species Polynucleobacter sp. HIN11. The sequence goes on along the minus strand of NZ_AP028142.1, from coordinate 658,694 downwards.
GATGCCGTAAGCGCCTCTCTTTACGCAAGGTGATAAACGATTGACGAATACGATGAATTGTCGGTTTCATAAGGCCTCCTTAAAAGTCATAACGAGCTGAGATTTGCCAGTTCCGCGGCGCTGCTGTGGCTGATTGCTGAGCAGCTTGGGCGTTGTACCCTGAAAATCCGCCAGCCGCCGCTCGGTTTTGAGTTAAAACAGAACCCTGGACATCCGACCAGTTCCAATAGGTGGTGTTAAACACATTATTGAGATTGGCATTGATCGTGAGTTTTTTAAGGGGCTTCCAGTAGCCCGTCAGATTAAGAACGGTGGATGCGGGCGACAAGAATTGATTTGCCGTACCACCGGTAGCATCATTAAAGTTCACACGATCGGCGGATTTTCCCTGATTCCAAATAACATTGGCAAATGCTCCCCAGCTACTAGCGTCATACCGTAATCCTACAATGGCGCGCAAAGGTTGAATCGTATTTAGCGGTGCTGAAATCCCATTTTGGGTTTGCTCACCATAGCTATAGGCCATTGCTGCATTCGCCTGCCAACCCTCAGCAAGCGCCCAATCCGTTCGAACATCCCATCCCCAAATATTGACGTTAGATAAGTTCTGAAATTGATACAAGGTCTGAGGTGCACTACCGTTATACGAACCTAAGTAATTAACCTGAGAGATAAAGTCTTTGTAATAGTTTGCGTACCCCGATGCCTGATAACGAAACTGATGAAGCTGACCGCGAGCACCGACCTCAAAGCCATTGCCAGTTTGCGGTTTTAGATTGGGATTTGGGATGTTGGTATATCCGCTACCCGCAAAATAAGATAGCGTTTGATCCGGTGTGGGTGCAGTAAATCCAGTTCCCCAGTTTGCAAACGGACGAAACTCGCGAGCTATATTCCAAATTGCTCCGATTCGAGGGGATACTGCTGATCCGGAGTTCGATGGCAATGAACCAGTGACTGGTGTAATCGAGTAACTATCATAGCGAAGTGCTGGAATCACACTCACTTGATTGAACTCCATTTCACTTTGCAAAAACGCGCCGCCTAAGTTGTAAGTTGATTTGGGTGCGGGTGTAATTGAGCTTCCATTACCCGCCGCATTGAGTTGACTCGAGATGCGTGAAGAACTCCAATCAAATCCATAGGTCAGTCGCTGATTGACGATACTGGTAGTATTACTTTCTAGGGTCGTATTGATGCCGTAGGTGTCTTGGCTATAGGTGTTGTTGCGGCTGCGCCATGATGAGAGACGTGAATTGCCAACTTGCTGCTGGTAGGCATTTTGAGTGACATCTGCATCTTGGTAATACACCATGACATTGGCTTTTTGAACATACAGCGCCCCACTGTCCTTAAAGTCGTACTCACCCGAGACACGATTACGAGTTGTTTTATCTTGCGTGGTGGATGTCACGACATTGTTATAGGTAAATCCGCCAGGCCCTCCAAAGGAAATCCAGCCTCCGCCAGTCCCCAAATCCGATAAGTTATTGACGTTTTGCGTGACGTTTTGAGACTCATAGGTAATGCCCAGTTTTTGGTTGCGATCGATTTGGGCAAATCCCTTAGTCAGAACATACCAATTGCTGTAATCTGCTGAATTGGGCGCTGTTCTGGTGATGCCGGTTGAGTCATTGAATCCTTGATTTTGATATTGGCGGCCGGCTTGAAAGTTTCCAAGCACCATCCCTTGCAAATGGTCCTGAATACCAGCATAGCCAAAGGTCGTATTCGAAGATGTATCGATGCTCGAGTAGCCGGTACGAGCCAATCCGCCATGAGTCTCACCCTTTTTAATGAGATCACTTGGATTAAAGGTCTGAAAATTCACGATCCCAGCGAGGCCATCGCTGCCATACTGAGTTGACGATGGGCCGCGCACTACCTCGACTCGACGAAACCCATCAACATCCAGAAAGTTTCCTCGCCCGACCGATAGTGCCCCAAACGAGAACGCATTTGGTACCCGAATACCATCTACAAGTAGTAAAACATTATTGCCCTGCAGACCACGGATATTGATACTTTCATTTCCTGCCCGGCCCTGGGATCCCACAGCCAAACTGAAACGTTGTGTTTGCTGGGGAACCGTGACATCGACCGAGTTATTAAATAGGTCTTTAATATTCCGGTCGCCCTTTTCTTGGATCTCTTCAGACGTTGTTACGGTGACAACATTGGGTACGTTATCCACCTTACGAGGGGATCGAGTCGATGTCACGATAATCTCTTTCAGAATGACATCCACCTCGCCCCGCTCACCACGGGATTGTTCAATAGGTCTTCCATCTTCGGTGGTCACTGTCTGACTATGGGCACTTATGGCAATATTCGCCATGGTGATGGCTGTAATAGCCGCAAATCCGTGTTTTCTTAGATTCATGCTCGCTAGAATTTGGTGACACTAGCTAGCGACGGCGGGCTGTGACGTTTACGTAATCGTTTTTTGGTTTAAACGAATCTCTACTTTAATGAGAATGATTCTCATTGTCAAGTGATATTGACAATATTACCTGCATGGAAATCAAGCCAATACAAAGACGATAGGCAATCGATAGCAGTACGGGATAGCAGAACCATTTTGGCGCGCCGGATGAAATTTCCAGTGCGTCACCGTATTCAAGGCCGAACGATCAAGCGCTGGATGACCAGACGATTGAGCTAATTGCAAGCGGCTAATAGCGCCATGCTCAGATACGCATAATGAAAGCCATACTCTACCCTCCTCCCCGTTTTCTCGACTAGCGATCGGATACGGCGGCTTTGGGTTATTGAACCTAGGGTCAGCAGCGGATGGCAAGGATATGGGTGCAGATGACACATTCGAACTTCTGCTGTCTGGCTGTTGATCGGTTGTGAGCCCCTCGCTACTCTCAATAGTTGGTGTATTCGGTTGATTAATTGGATCTTGCTTTGCATGAATTGGCGAAGTTACTGTTCTTTGAATCGCATTCGACTCGCGCTCAATCAATTGGCCATAGAGGATAGCAGGCGACTCAGGCCGATGATTAGTTATGGCAGTCATCATCCATCCAATTAGCATGGCATGTCCCATGCATACCGATAGAGTAATTTTGAATGAAGGCGAACGCAGCAACTTCCCTGAATTCATATCACTTGGTTAAGATCAATTTACCTAATTGGGTAATTCGTAAGGTATAAATCACACCATGATGGTTAATCTGAATCGCGCTTTTCGAACCAAATAGCTCTTCGCTGCGGTATACCCACATATCATTGCTTGATATCGGTGCCGATGGTTTTAATGTTTCTTCTTTTTGAGTCATATCAAGATCGATTTTGCCTAGATTGCAATCCATAAAAGAATGCTTTCGGCAATCGTCAGCAGGCCCATGGCCAAAATTGTCCGATCTTTTGGCTGAATACTATTTTTTCAATCACTCTTGTACCCCTTTCTGTCTATTCGTATGATACTATAAATGAGAATGATTATCAATAAGGATAAGATGATGAATACCCAGCATACTGTTTTACTCATGGGCGCACTTGCAAAAATCATGGAACTTTCTAGAACACATTGTTCAGTGCTTGCCGAGCAAACCGTTATTTCCTTACGCGCTCTCAATCGATGTCCGGAATTGCCTGAAAGCTTAAAAGTCCAGATTGAGGAAATGCTCGATACCCTAGAGGAGCAGTATCAACTGGATCATGCACAAAAAGATAGTGATTCAGGTTCACAATCGCTTAATTTATTCTGTATTCATACAATGCAAACGCGCAAAGCCCCGCTTTATGCCGATGCTAGTCTAGTGTGATTTGTATGAACTGGATATTTTGTATTAGGATTTTCCAAGTAACATAAGAGGGGTCGCTTTAGCTACCCCTAATTTTTTAACCCAATTGAATATTTCAAAACCTGCTCGATCGATTAACCCCAATTTAGCCTCACTATTAATTGTGATTGCCGAGTTAATGGGGACTTCTTTGTGGTTCTCCATCAATGGAGTGGCTGATAATTTGATTGATTCATGGAATATGAATCTTGCAGGCATCGGCATACTAACCAATGCCGTGCAATTTGGATTTGTAGCTGGCACCCTAGTATTCGCCCTAAGTGGCTTCGCGGATCGGTTTAGGCCGAGTCATCTTTTTGCTGGATGCGCCCTACTTGGGGCACTGTTCAACACCGCATTTGCCGTATGGGCTGATGGTATCTGGATGGGCTCTGTACTGCGTTTCTTGGTTGGAATTTGTCTAGCCGGCATCTATCCCATCGGCATGAAACTGATCATGACCTGGGATCCCCAAAAGGCATCATCGCGCATTGCTCAGCTAGTTGGCATGCTAACACTAGGAACAGCCATCCCGCATGCCACACGGTACTTGGGTGTGGATTGGCCTTGGCAAGAGGTTATTTTATTTTCCTCCTTCCTGGCCGTCATTGCGATGGGAATTATTTTTTGGCTTGGCGACGGCCCACACCTCAAATTAGGCGCCGCTTCACGGGTGAAGCTAAGTGGCTTTCGTCGGCTCTTTGCAATCCCCGAATATCGTCGCTCCGCCTTTGGTTATTTTGGTCATATGTGGGAACTCTATGCGTTCTGGGCACTAGTCCCATTTCTAATTGCTAGTACGTATCCCATTCAAAATTCTTTGGATTTATCCGGGCTGGCATTTTCGGTAATCGGGGTTGGAGCACTTGGCTGCTTTCTTGGAGGGCAACTTAGCAAATCGATGGGCGGCATAAAGGTTGCCTCAACCGCACTAGCGCTGTCCGGTCTTTGCTGTCTACTGTATCCATGGGTTACTGGATTACCGCTATGGGCACAAATTCTGTTTTGGCTTATTTGGGGCATGAGTGTCGTAGCTGACTCACCACAGTTCTCGGCCCTATCGGCCCAAGCTTGCCCACCCGAAATTGTCGGTACAGCACTGACAATTCAAAATGCAATTGGCTTCACCATTACGATGATCTCCATTCAAATCAGCACTCTTGCTTTACCCATCATCGATCACTATATTACGTGGCTATTGCTACCGGGCCCTGTATTGGGGCTTATTTTTCTGAATCGCATTTCAAAGAATAGCTCTTGAATATGCGCCGCATCGAAATTGTTACCCCGGCTCCCCCTGGGAGCCTTCATGGAAATCGTCTAACCGCCAAACGATGGCAAGGGTTTTTAAGACAACTTGGCTATCGAGCACCCATCACTGAATCCTGGTCCGGTAAAGATGCCGACCTCTTGATTGCCCTTCACGCTTACCGAAGTTATGCGTCAATTGATGCATTTAAGATAGCTCACCCAAATCGTCCTTTAATTATCATTCTTACCGGTACAGACCTGTACCGAGATATGGCCAACCACCCTGAAGTTCATGAATCGATGGCATTGGCTGATGTATTGGTGGTTTTACAAACAGAGGCGTTGCGAATCGTTCCCGCAAAATGGCGTCATAAGGCTACGGTTATTCATCAGTCGGTACCTCAGGTACCTAAACAGCAGAAACCCACAGGTCAATTCAGCGTGAGTGTGATTGGGCATCTTCGCCCCGAGAAAGATCCCTTTTGTATCGTGCGCGCACTGCCCCACTTACATAGCAATAGTCAAATCACCATTCAACACTTGGGGATGGCCATGAGTAGGGAAATGGAAAAAACCGCACTGCAAGCCACCAAACAATATGGTCGCTATATCTGGCATAGTATGGTAAGCCATCGGATAACACTAAGGACTCTGGCGCAGAGTCATATCATGGTTATCTCCAGTCGCATGGAGGGTGGTGCTCATGTGGTTTCCGAGGCGATTGCGGCAGGTGTTCCGATGCTTGCCTCAAAAATACCAGGCAATTGTGGTCTGCTAGGAAAAGATTATTTGGGATTTTTTCCGGTTGGCGATGAAAAAGCCTTGGCCAGACTTCTGTACCGCGCGGAAACCGATCAATTGTTCTACAAAAAGCTTCAAGATCAAGTTAAGAAATTACAAAAGCTTATCCAACCCAAACATGAACGATCTTCTATAGGAAAACTAGTAACCCGCTTACTCTAATCTTGTGAAATAAGTCAAATGGGTGTCAGTTCACTTTATATCGAATCGATGACAAAGGTTGGTCAATCCTACTCTGCGGTATCTGGGTCATCTATCTTTGGAAGCGCATACCACCGATACAACGCGCCCAATCTACAAAACTGGCTGAATGAATGCAAACCAAGCCCCGACTAACAACAAAACTAGGCTGAACCAATAAATCCGTAAGGAATTTTTTCGGGTTTTCAGGCAAGTATCACGGAGTGCCGGGTCAATGGGACAGGGTGCATTGCGATTACGCCATTGCAAAATGCCGCCAAGGACCATTAAGAAGGTGCTGATCGCAAAGATGACTTCTTTATGCTCACTAATCCATACGATTTGAGGAAAAACGGCAACCAATGAAGCGAGCGCGGCCCCAGCACCTAAACTAACCAGTAGCGCAGGAATCGCGCAGCAGATTAGTGTACTGGAGCTTGCCAGTAAGGTTATCACCGAGCTGATAAATCCGGATTTTGACTCCTGTAAGCCATCGGTGGTCATTTCTTCTCTTTCTGCTGGGCTCTAAATTGGGCAACGGTCTGTGGAATCGTCTCAATCTTCACCACATCGTAGCCTGCATCTTTAATCTCGGCAGAGATTTCTTTCTCGTTGAGTGTTTTTCCTTCTTTAGGCTCAATCACGACGACCTTATTCTTTAGGTCTACAAACACTGCTTTAGTTTCACCCATCTTCGAAATACTTTTCTCAATTCCTTGGGCACAAAACGAGCACACCATACCGTTTACCGTTACCTTCATACTGGCATGTGCTGCAGACCCCAAACCCATGAGCGCAATAAATAGAATGGAATAAAGTGATTTCATCATGATTCTCCTAATAGTTGTACATAAAGTTAAAGCGCCACTGTCCAGATAAAGTGGCACCCGCTTCCACGAAATAACGGTTATGAATTACCCGTAACATCGGAGTGAATTCATACTGCTTAGAGACAAAGGTCATTCGCCTCGCCTCAATCACCAACCAGGGCTGTGGCTCGTCATAATCAACTTCATAGAATGACGCGCCCAATCGTGCAGTCGTGATATTGCTGGTTGCCCCCTCTGCGGCATACACTCGGGCCGAGGCCATGGAATAAAACCGAGTGGTTTCATAATCCACCTGAATACCTGGAGAGGCCATAGCCTTAGTTCCCACAAAGGTGTTACCCGTTGTAGCGCCTAACCCACCAATAAACCAGATATTGGCTTGTGCTTCGGGCATATTCCAACGCACGAGCTTGCGTGTATAGACTGCCTCAGCATTTTGCTGTTTAGATACCGAGTTATCTGTCTGCATTGCGCTGGTTGAAAACCCAAATGCATCGTTCGCTGTCGTTGCATAGTTCACAGCAAACTCTTGGTAGGTCTTAGAGAAGTCCCCCATAATCATCCAGCTGTTTTTAAACCCCATGGGGGCAGCATTTACCTGATTAGCCAACATAGACATCCCAAGTAATAGAAATTGGGGGAGTCGATTCATTTCAACTTCTCCAACGCAGTGACATCTAGACTGCCGCCGGCCTCCTTAAACTGAAATTGCACGCGATCTCCTGGCCGATACGAATCCAGTGGAACCTCTTTAGCCACATCAAAGCGCATAGTCATAGCTGGCATTTTGATGCTTGGAATCGGCTCATGCTTAAGAACAATCCGCTGTTTTGCAGTGTCTATACGAACAACTTCTGCCCTCACCCACTCTGAGCCCGCGGAAGCCGATAGGGAAAAAAGGCTAACGATTAGTAATAAAAGGTATTTCATTTAACTCTCCAAAGTAAAAGGAACCCAAAATTTGGGCGGACTTATCCTAGGGAGTTAAAGAATCGGGGGCTTATTTCCTAATACAAGATCTTCGCTACTAAATCTTTGAAGATCGGTAAATAAACTTTGCGTTGGTGATTCAAAGCGCACAATAGGATTAGTGATCAGGGTGGCACCGAAAGCCATGCATAAACTGCAAGAATAGCAATTAGCTTGATTACTTTCAGCATTCTGATCATCAGAATTCAGCGCCGCCTCTTGGTGGCAAGGGTGATGGCTATCTTTGGAGGAAATCGATCCACTACCAAACTGTAAAGCCTCTTTTTGCAAACTCATATCCACCACCGCCCAAGACTGAATGGGCAGAACGGCGACCAACAGAGTTAAGAGGAGTTGCTTTACCATTGAACAATCCTAGCACTCTTTAGAAAAGTTTGCTGATTTTTTCTGATTGGGGAGATAACTAGATGCTAATTAAATGCCCGTCGTGTAACAAATTAAACCGCTTATCCCCTGAAAAAGTGGCTAGCAAGCCTATTTGCGGCAGTTGCCATCATGACCTCCTCTCTGCACCGATCGAAGCGAATGCCGGCGATTTTGGTGAGCTAATTCAACAAACTCAGATACCCGTTATCGTCGATTTCTGGGCGCCGTGGTGTGGGCCTTGCAAAATGTTTGCGCCCACCTTCAACCAGCTTGCCAAGCAATACACCAATCGGGTTTTATTTGTGAAGCTCAACACCGAGGACGAGCAAAGGATTGCCGCTCAGTTTGAGATTCGATCTATCCCCACCCTCGCATTCTTTAAGGGTGGAAAAGAAACGAATCGAGTCAGCGGTGCATTGGGGCCCGGGGATCTAGATCGCTACATCCAACAGCAGTTATCTATCTGAGACCCTAGAGTTTGCGAGCAACCACGCCCATGAGGGCAGACATGCCACGATGCCCTTCGCCCTCGTGAATCTCTGCTTCGTATTCTTGCCAATCGCAGATTTCCATGCCTCTTAAGAGGTCCTGAATTAACTCAGCGGTGTAAAGATGATCAATGCTTGGTGGGCCACCAGTCTTGTATTCCAATTGCTTGGGCGTATAGCCTTGAAGGATTAAATATCCGCCGGGTTTTAGAGAATCGCGCATTTGGGCAAATAGGTCGACACGCATATTGGGGGTTGCAAATTGAATAAAAATGGCTGCGATCAGATCGTAGTGATTGGATTTCCAAACCCACGAGTGGGTGCTGGCAACACTGAAGGTAACCGATGCCTGCTCTTCTTTTGCTAACTGTTTTGCCTTTTCTACGGCTACTGGGGATATATCAAAGGCCTCTACCGTCATTTCTTGCTTTGCTAGCCAAACACTATTGCGTCCTTCACCATCAGCGACGCATAGGGCATTGGCGCCAGACTTCATGCACTTTGCTACTTGATTCTTTAAATACGCATTTGGCTCTTTGCCAAAAACATACTCGGCCCCCGAAAAACGTTTATCCCAGAATTGGGCTGCGTCTTTACTGAAATCAATACTCGTCATGGCATTAACAATAAGTTATCGATCTTTCAAGGATAATTGATCTCATGATCAACCGCACCTCAATGTCTGTAGTTCATAAGTCATGCGAAACCTAATCCTCGTTCTCGGCGACCAACTCAATCGGGATGCGAGTGCATTTGATGGATTTGATCCTAAGCAGGATGCGGTGTGGATGGCAGAAGTAGATGAAGAATCTACCCACATTTGGTCTTCAAAGCAACGGATTGCTTTGTTTATTAGTGCGATGCGTCATTTCGCAAATTCACTTCGCAAGGAAAAGATTACCTTGCATTACAGCAAGCTGGATGACCCTAGCAATACCCATACGCTTGAGGGTGAGCTTTTAAAGGTCATTGTCCAATCCAAGCCAAGCCGTTTGCTCATGACTGCCCCGGGGGATTGGCGGGTTCTTGAGAAAATCAAACAACTGGCATTGCAAACCGGCATTGAACTAGATATCCGTGAAGATCGGTATTTTTTCTCGACCGTGCGCGAGTTTTTTGAACATACCAAAGGTCGTAAGCAACTACGGTTGGAGTATTGGTATCGCGAGCTTCGGAAAAAGCATAGCGTGCTCATGGATGGTGATGCACCTGTTGGAGGAGAATGGAACTTTGATTCCGAGAATCGCTCCTCCTTTGGCAAAGATGGCCCTCCACCCATCCCCCCACCATTACGCCTAAAGCCTGATCACATAACCCAAGAAGTCATCCAACTGGTTGAGAGTCGGTTTGCATCTCATCCTGGTTCAGTAACTGCAAGCGCTTCTGGTTTTGGGTGGCCAGTCGATCGGCAAGAAGCTTTGCGTGCCTTAGATGACTTTATTCTCAATCGCCTTCCCCAATTTGGCGTCTATCAAGACGCCATGTGGACCGATGAACCATGGTTATTTCATTCACATATCGCGAGCGCCCTTAATCTCAAGTTGCTATCGGCTCAAGAAGTGGTGATGGCCGCAGAGAAAGCCTATCGTCAGGGTCGAGCACCGATTGCTGCAGTTGAGGGATTTATTCGTCAAATCTTGGGTTGGCGCGAATATGTCCGCGGCATCTATTGGATGAATATGCCAAAGTATCTTGAACTCAATGCATTGAAAGCGAACCAACCTCTACCGGCCTTCTTCTGGGACGGTAATACCCAAATGCACTGTTTGTCACAAACCATTACTCAGAGTTTACGTACGGGCTACGCACACCATATTCAACGACTCATGGTTACCGGTCTCTACGCCCTTCTCCTTGGCGTCAAACCAAAGGAAATTCATGCCTGGTATTTGAGTATGTATGTGGATGCTGTCGAGTGGGTAGAGCTCCCCAATGTGATTGGTATGAGCCAATTCGCCGATGGCGGATTAATGGCTAGTAAGCCTTATATTGCGACTGGTAAATACATTGATCGCATGAGTAATTATTGCAAGCACTGTGCATTTAAGCCCGATCAATCCACCGGTCCTAATGCCTGTCCATTTACCACCCTATATTGGGATTTTCTGATTCGTCATGAAAGCGCGATGAGTAAGAATCCGCGCATGCTCATGCAGGTTCGCAATCTCGGACGCATGACTGATCAAGCCAAGCAGGCAATTCAAGATAAAGCATCTGAGCTTCGCGAGGGTTAAGCTGGTAAATAATCCCAGCGATCAAATCGGGCAGCTTGACCCACCCTCGCTCCATTCATATCAATTAAGTTCCAGACAGTTGCATTTCGAATCCAAAACCGTTTACCAGTCTTTGATATCCGAATCCCCGAGTAATCATCGATAAAACCGAATTGATGGACACGCTGCAGCAAGGATTGGCGCTCATCTTGCAAAACTGGCTCCGCTGATTGACGCGATGGGATTGAGGTAATTTCAGCCCAATTCATTTCAAATATATTCTGGGCCATGCGATTTGCGTAACCAAAGATTGGATCGACTTGTGTATCGTGCGCTACCACCGCAAAAGGAGCTCCATAGAGCATTTGCGCTGCATTATTTGAAATGGTTAATTCAATACAAGGCTTACCTAGAAAATGCTGATAGCTATCCAATATCAATTTAGCCTCTGACGGCATAAATTGATTATCAGCACCTGGTTCAATGCGTGAGAACGGCATGCCGGTCGTTATCGGCCCAGCAGTGAAATAATTTTGTAGCGACCGTCGCTACTCATCACTTTTAAGGTGTATTCCTCAACGAAAACAGCATCACTTAGTTTTGGGAAATAAAACTCAAAGGACTTCCCTTTCGGTTCGTCCGCAACGTAGACTAGCTCTTTGACAGGATCGATTTTTATTATTCGGTACATAAATGCTAGGCAATACAGACATGCTTGCAATACTAGAATTCAAAACTAAACATAAAATATCCAGATTCATTCTACAAGCGATTTAGGAAATAATGCAATCAGTCAATCCCATGGATTACTCAATCGAAGTCGAGCAGCAAACGATCTGGATGAAGAACCAAAACACCACGATCGCTTACTGCCGGTATTCCAATAACGGCGATATTGAGTACATCTATGTTCAACCCATGTACCGGCTAATGGGGTTTGGTCGTAAGCTGGTCCAAGAGGTCCAACGCATTACTGGGAAAGTCGGCGTCCCGCATGAACCTGTATCTCCGATGGGCCAACGTTTTTTTGCCGCACTCGAAAAATATTCTTAATGAATACTATTAAGAATATTTATCTAGGCTGCTACCTTCTTTTGGCTAGCATTACTGCGACGGCAAGTCCAATTATTGATCTTCGTAGTCAGGCCACCGTTAATCAGGAGCTGCTGATTGCCGAGCTAATGAACGCTGACTATATTTTGCTAGGTGAGCTACACGATAACCCCCATCACCATGAAGCACGCGGTCGATTGATTGTTGCAATTGCCAGTAAAAAATATACTGCGGTTGTTGAATATCTACCCACTGGTCCAGCAGTCCGATTAACTGGATCGACTCTTCAGTCCCTAGAGCAAGCAGGATTCTCTCCAAAAGCATGGCCTTGGAAGCTCTATCAACCGCTATTTGAAGCGATTCGGGTATCTGGATTCGCGCTCTATGGCTCTAATTTAGATCGCTCTATCTCAAAAACCATCTTCTCTGGTGGGCCCATCCCAGCTGCGATGGGGTCGGATTACCAAAAAAGCGCTTTGGCAAATGATGCAAAACGCAGTCTTGAGAACGATCTGATTGACGGGCATTGCGGCAAGCTTCCCGCCCAATATTTAGAACCCATGTTTCGGGTACAACGCCTAACGGACATCTCCATGGCGCAAGTCATGATGCGCCACTCACCTGCGATTCTGTTTGCAGGGAATGGCCATGTTCGCAATGATTATGGAGTTCCTCAAGTTTTAAGATCCCTTGACCCCTCTAAGAAACGCGTGAGTGTTGGTTTTGTTGAAGAGGATCGGCGCAACCCTAAAGCACTGGCGGAGCTAGCCAAACTCTATGATTATGTCTGGATTACACCCAGCATCGAGCGCGCTGACCCCTGCGCTACACTTCATTTTGGTAAATCAGAATCCTCTAAGTAGTAGGCATCAGCAACAAATGCCGGGCCTTTCATTAAATACACAATGAAGGCACATAAAGCAGCTGTGAAGAGTATGGTCCAGAAGAAAATAAGTCCAGCAATCAAATAGAGCTCCCAAAATCTGGATGAGCCGCTGGGCTCTATTCCGTATTGCAAAATAGCAAGCGGAATCACAAATGTACTGGTGCCATAAACCATCAGCCTTGGCGTGTAGCGTAAGATGCCCCACTCAAAACCAGGCGGCTCTCGACGAGTTGAGGGAAGCCTTTTTAACCAATTCATCGTTTGATCTTAATCGATTACCCTTGAATTTTCACGCACGGGGCTCTATATTTCTTGTGCAGGATTTTTCCTGACTTTTAAATGATCAATAAAGGAGTCTCTATGTCAAATTCTAACCAAGCAAACGTACGCTACTCCATCGCCGATTGCAAAGCATCGCTGGATAAAAATAATCACCATAAGCGCTATAACCATAGTATTCGCGAGTGCGATCAATCGATTCGCGCTGAGAAGAAGTAAATTAAACCCAATAGCCCCAAGTTTGACCTTGGGGCTTTCTTCGGCATAATGGGTTATGGCAATTCGTCTAGAAACCATTAGTGCTGGGCCGGCAAAACCCCTGTGGATTCGTGACGGAGAGGACCTCCGTACGGTTACATCGGCCATTAACAAAACTCCCGTTAGCACCATCATTCAACCCCGGGCGGTTGCAGTCACAGCAACCGGCATCATTGGTGATGAGCAAGCCGACCCTCAAGTTCATGGTGGGACAGAAAAAGCCCTCTACATGTATCCACAGGAGCATTACCCCTTTTGGTCCTCGCTACTCTCTGAAGCCAAAGGTCAATCCCTCCATCTAGAGCATGGTTACCTTGGTGAAAACCTAACCATTAGTGGGCTTAATGAATACGATGTCTACGTTGGCGATCGCCTTCGTATTGGGGCTATTGAATGCGCGGTTACCAAATTACGTGAGCCCTGCTATAAGTTCACAGCGAAGACGGGAGTTGCGGCTGCGGCTAAAGCAATGATCCAAGGTGCTCGTAGCGGCTGGTATCTACGCGTCCTGCAGGGAGGACAGATTCAGGCGGGTGATGCCATCACAATCATTCCTGGGCCTCGCCAATGCTCAATCGCCCAACAAAACCATGCACTGCTTCATCAGGGTGATTGAGTAATCCGTTTAACGAGTTTTAATGCGAAGGGTCCGATAGCGCCTGATATTGCATGGCGATTCTTTGCAAAGATCCGATACGCTAGATTCAAGATGGGTCTTAGAGTTTTTCTTGAAAATAGCCAAGCTAGGACGGGTAAATTAGCACGCCGATAGGCCTCTGCAAAGACAGGGACTCCGCGAATCGGGGCCTGCCCCTCAATTTGCCCAAGCATCTGATCAAGCGCAGCCTGGCAGGAAACTCCGACACGGTCTGGGTCGAATGCGCTGCTATTGACGTCAACAAATTGAAGCAATTGCTGTTGGTTGCGCGTTTGTAAATAAAGAATTTCAGCCTGACAGAGGGGACAGGCACCATCATAGAACAAGGTCAACGGTAATAGGGTTTGGCTCATACAATAGATTGAATGTAATTTCTATTGTCCTGTAAATGCGCATTTTTTACTTTCTTCCCCTAGTTCTTTTACTTTCGGCATGCGGCCAAGCTGACTACACCACCTGGAACTGCATTCCCGAGAATGACTCCAGCAAAAAGGTGGTCATGGTCCTGCAGCAATCAACCATGAAATTTGGCGATCGACAGTTACGCTTTTGTGGCAGTCTTGGGCTAGTCAGCTACTTTGATGAAAGCTGCAAGGTTGGCGATGTCAAGGCATCAATTGCGCAATTGATTCAAAGTGAATCACGCTTAGCTATTGGTAGAGAGCAGTACCGCTGCGAAAAGCTCTAGGTCTTAATCAGGGCGCTTAAGCAAGATCTGTGCAGTCATTTTTCCGGCAAACACCAAATCCATCTCCAGACCATCATTAGAGGACTTAATATCAACACCATCTTGACTGACTGGTTTAGTTTCTTGAACGGCGAGCAGCTTGTCTGGCCAAGAAAACTTCATGTTCGCGGTCATGGGCAAATAGCCATCAAAGAGTCGACGCATCAAAGGACCGGCATTGAGTTGGTAGAGGCCGTTACCAAGTGAGTCTAGGGCCTTTGATTGCAAATCAATGCAAATTGATCCGCCTTTTTGCACTTCACTGAGGGTTACTCGATTATCCTTGACTTCAGCCATCGCAATACCATCCATGGTCCGAACTTGAATATCCCGGATTCGATCTTTATTAAACAAAATAACTACTTTTCGAATCGGATCCAATTTTTTGTGACAAGTTTGTATTTGTACCAAGCCAGAGTCAAGACTAGCTTCTAAGATGGTTACCTTCGATTCATAGGTGTATGAATTCGGATCAGGCTTAGTTTTGAGAAACCGAATCTGCCCCTCACCAACCACATCCGCAAGACCGGCGGCGGTCACACTGATTGGGAAAATGAAAAGGCACACCGCAAAGTGTGTGCCCCATCGAGTCAAGGTTGATCGCATTCGATCAAGCCACAATTAATAGATCTTTTTACGCAAGCGCTCATCACGCTTATCGATCATCAGCTGCAAAAACCACTCGCCACGCTTCATCGGGGAACCCATCATACTTTGTATGAAGGACTGAAAACATGTTGCAAAACTTTGGTTTTTCATGGTGGGACCTTTACTCTTGATCAATAACAATTTGATTGTAGCTAGTTTTGGGGCAATTAGTACGAGCCAGACCCAGCCAGCCTCTTAGGTCATCGCGAGGCCTTGACCGCTTCCAAAGTAGCCAATTGCTCTCGCCTCATGAAACCCCGAGCGATGAAGTAAATCCAGAACCTGGTCCTTAGCTTTCGGTGCGCAGGCAATCAGTAACCCACCACTGGTTTGAGGATCGGTCAATAAATGCTGTTGCCATGGTTGAGTATCTGAACTAAACGAAACCTCCCCGCCATAGGCCTGCCAATTTCGGGTGGAGGCGCCCGTATAGATATCTTCTTTAACAAACTCCACTGCCTCGGCAATTACTGGGATATCTCGCCAGCTCAAATTGGCTCTCAGGTTTGCCCCGCGACTCATCTCCAAAAGATGTCCTGCCAAGCCAAAGCCCGTAACATCCGTCAAGGCATGAACTTCTGGCATCTTCGAGAGCGCAATGCCAGGCTGATTCAGCTGAGTGGTATACGCAATCATTGACTCATATCCCTTTGCTGACAAACGCTCTTTCTTTAGGGCGGCACTCAAAATACCAACCCCCAAAGGTTTACTCAAAATAATCGTATCCCCTTCTTGTGCACCGCTGTTGCGCTTCAAGTTGACCGGATCAACAATGCCAATCGCAACCAAGCCGTAGATAGGCTCAACTGTATCAATCGAATGACCACCAGCAATGGGGATACCTGCTGTTTGACATACTGACTCTCCACCCGCGATGATTTTCTGAATTACCTCGAGTGGGAGTACATTAATTGGCATACCGAGTAATGCCAGTGCAAATATGGGCTGAGCACCCATCGCATAAATGTCTGAGATTGCATTGGTGGCAGCGATTCGACCAAAGTCAAAGGGATCATCGACGATCGGCATGAAGAAATCCGTGGTGGCCACAATCGCCTGATGATCATTAATTTGATAAACCGCTGCATCCTCATTATTTTCCGAGCCCGCTAATAAAGCAGATGGGATCATTTTGAGAGGTGAGGCTCGCAAGATATCACTCAAGACACCAGGCGCAATTTTGCAGCCGCATCCACCTCCGTGCGAGAGTGAGGTCAGGCGTTCGTTATATGCATTAGGGGTCATGGGTTTATGTTGCTTATTTTTGAAAAAGCTTCTTGATGGTGGTGACAGCATCCTTACCAAGTTGCTGAGCACTACCAGTCACGTCGCGCAAGGTATCAGTGGCGATGTTTAAATAGGTATTGACACTTTTAAGGGCTGCGCTCTTGATCACTGGAATAATGGCATCGATAATTTTTCCGACGGCTTCTTTGGTTCCTGCACCATCTTTACCAGTATCGATATTTGCGATCTGGATATTATCTAATTTGAGGTTAACGGTTGTGCCTAAGATTCGCATATCCTGATACACCAGATCCGCCCCTTGAATATCAAATTGCTTAATCAGAATGCGTGGCTGCTTTGAATCATTTGCAGTCTTATTAGCTTTACCTTGAGCATCTTCCTTTTGGTTGGCTGCGCTATATTGCTTAGCATTATTTTGTAGAACCGACAAATTGTCAGAATCCTTCGTTTTGACATAGCGAACACTCGGCTGGTTTAAGAGCACGCGATCAATCACCACAGAATCTAATTTGGATTCCTTGGGATTAAGCACAATCTCAATGGTTCCCGCTTTAAAAGCATGAGCCCCCTCAAAACCGGGAGGGTTAGCAACCTCAAGATCACGAATCGTTGCTTGGGTTTGACGCAGACTAAGATTAACCTCGCCCACCGTTACTTTGGTGCCAAGGGATTGCGAAGCATAGTTCTCAATCGAGCGCTTGACATACCCATCCAATTTATTGGCGGTGTAGTACGCGACACCAATTGCGGTCGCTATTGCCAATACGATCAAGAGTGAAAGCATCTTCAGGATTTTCATTATCAGAATTTAGTCAGAATACAGTGAGTACCGAGTTATTTTGACATTTGTTTTAGTTTCATCAGCAAGATACTCAGAGCAAATAAGAAAGTTAAAGCATTGGTCACAATTAAGGGCCAACTCTCAATCACAATCCCGTAAATTAACCATAATGCCACTCCCAGGGTAAACATACTGTACATACCCACAGAGATGCCCGAGAGGTCTCTAGTTCGCCATGATTGAATGGCCTGAACCAGAAAAGAGAAGGTGGTCAGCAAAGCGGCTAAGTAGCCAATGATGTCAATATGAAACATCCTGGCATCTTAGCCGATTAATAGATCACTTAGCCGATGCGGCCGATCGCGCAACTCACAAATGATTTAGCGGTCGCAATTCCTTTATCAAGACCCGCAACAGACCCCTTTTCTGGGTAGCCCATACTGAGTAACTTATCAACAATTTGCTGGCGTAAACTTTCATCGGCATCCAGAATAACTGCTCTATTAGCATGATCGACCGTTACGGCCTGAACACCCGTAATCGCTTTTAAACCCTTCACGATGGTGTTCTCACAGCCCCCGCATTTTAGGTTCTCAATTTCAATCATTAGATTTCCCATAGGATCCTCCCGTTAATTCTCTCAGTATGATCTTTTCTTTAGGTTTAGGTTTGATCTAGATCATTATTTTATGAGCTGACCTTAAGTTGGGCTGCCAGGTCAATAAAGTCTTTGGCATGGTAGGTGGTCCAGGGCTCGCGCCCAAGGTCTGCTCGTACTGCCCTCGGTCCAAATTCAGCAGGCCGCTCAATGAAGGCCGTCTGCAAGCCACAAGCATGCGCGGCCTCCAAATCGTCTTTGTGGGCAGCAACTAGCATCACGTCCTGGGGCTCTAGATCAAAGGTTTTGCAAACACCCAGATAGGTTTGTGGATCGGGCTTGTAGTGCCGAAATACCTCGGCGGAGAGAATCAGATCCCATGGTAAACCGCCATTTTTTGCCATATTGGCAAGCAAACCTAAATTACCGTTTGACAGGGTAACGATCGTATAGTCTTGTTTTAACAGCGTTAAACCGCGCACCGTATCTGGCCATGGTTTTAACCTGTGCCATGCGAGATTGAGATGTTTCTTTTGGGCTTCGGTCAAATGATCGATTTTTTGATCCGTAAGGACTTGATCCAAAATCATCCGGTGCAGATCGTCTATCCGAGTCCACCCCAATTCCCCGCTGCGTACTCTAGCCATAGCGGGCTTATAACCCGATCGCCAAGCACTTGCAAACGCGATGGGGTCCACCTGGGGAATCAGTTGGGCAACCTCAGCTGCAATTGAGCCATGCCAATCGACCACGGTTCCAAATACATCAAAGGCTAATACGCTTGGTTTCATTTTTGGGTTTCGGGTTTAGGGTTCAGTTAGGATCATTCATAATAGACAAATCATATGTCTGTCTGATACATTGAGCCGTATTTACTCTATAAAACTTATCATGCCAATTATTACCAATATTGAAGACTTGCGCGTTCTCCATCAAAAACGCACTCCAAAAATGTTCTATGACTATGCGGATTCAGGCTCCTGGACCGAGTCTACTTACCGAGCCAACGAATCGGATTTTCAGAAGATTAAGTTACGCCAACGGGTGGCTGTGAATATGCAAAATCGCACCACCAAGACAACCATGGTCGGCCAAGAGGTTGCAATGCCGGTTGCGCTAGCGCCTACCGGCTTAACAGGAATGCAATACCCCGACGGGGAAATTTTGGCTGCACAAGCTGCTGAGAAATTTGGGGTCCCCTTCTGTTTATCGACCATGAGTATTTGCTCCATCGAAGATGTGGCTGAGCGAACCACTAAACCATTTTGGTTCCAGCTCTACGTCATGAAAGATCGAGGTTTTATTGAGCGCCTGATTGAACGAGCCAAGGCAGCAAAATGTTCAGCCCTCGTGCTCACCTTGGACTTACAAATCTTGGGTCAGCGTCATAAAGACATTAAAAATGGCTTGAGCGCGCCGCCAAAACTCACCATTCCAAACATCATCAATATGATGACCAAACCACGTTGGTGCATGGGCATGCTACAAACACCACGTCGCACCTTTCGAAACATTGTGGGTCATGCGACTGGCGTAGGAAATATGTCGTCGCTATCTTCATGGACTGCCGAACAATTTGACCCAGGTCTCAATTGGGGAGATGTCGAGTGGATTAAGAAACACTGGGACGGCAAACTGATTATTAAGGGTATCTTGGATCCCGAGGACGCCCGTGCGGCCGTCGGATCAGGCGCCGATGCCATCGTGGTATCGAATCATGGAGGTCGACAGCTTGATGGAGCGATGTCTAGTATTCAGGCGCTGCCTCCAATTGTAGATGCGGTTGGCAAGAACATCGAGGTCTGGATGGATGGCGGTATTCGTTCGGGTCAGGATGTTCTTAAAGCCTGGGCTTTGGGTGCACGCGGTACGATGATTGGCCGCTCATTTCTCTATGGCCTTGGCGCCATGGGTGGCCCGGGTGTAACAAAATGTTTAGAGATTATTCATAAGGAACTGGATCTCACGATGGCGTTTACTGGCCATCGTGATATTCATAATGTCACCAACGATATTTTGGTGCCAGGTACCTACTAATTCACTTCTTGGCGTTTGGAAAAAATAGTTGCTCGCCACCTACTTTATAGGAGGCGATGGCATCTTGACCTTCTTTTGAAGTAATCCAGTCTACAAATGCCTGGCCTTCAGCTTTTTTGACATTGGGATGTTTAATAGAACTCACCAGCATCACGCCATACTGATTAAAGAGCTTGGGGTCACCTTGCACCAAAATAACCAGATCACCGCGGTTCTTAAAGGTGAGCCAGGTTGCCCGGTCCGACAAGATATAAGCATTCATACCGGATGCGGTATTTAATGCAGGACCCATCCCGGAGCCAGTTTCTTTATACCAAGGCAGATTGGGAGAAACTGCAATATCTGCGTCCTTCCAGTAACGCAGTTCCGCTGCATGAGTGCCACTTTTATCACCACGCGATACAAAGGTTGACTTACTATCCGCGATTTTCTTAAGCGCTGCTTGAATATCCTTACCACCGGCGACTTTAGCAGGATCGCTCTTCGGACCAATTAAGACAAAGTCGTTGTACATGACTTCAATCCGCTGATCCGCAAATCCATCGGCAACAAATTTCTCTTCAGCGGCCTTGTCGTGTACAAATACAACATCGGCGTCCCCTCGGCGCCCAATGTCCAAAGCCTGTCCTGTTCCAACTGCAACGACTCTCACCTGAATCCCTGTCTTCTTCTCAAAAGGGGGAAGGATATGACCAAATAAACCCGATTGCTCCGTCGAGGTTGTCGAAGAAACGACGATGCTCTTTTGGGCATGAACTAGATCCAAAGATAGAAAACAAAACGCGGCAGTAATAATGTGTTGTCTTAATGTGAGCATAAATTAGAGTCTTTTATCACGCACGCGCCCATATTGTCTTACTACGTTAATAAACGAAGGGAATTAGCTTCTTGGTACTATGTTGATAGTCTTGATAGTTCGGAAATTTTTCTAGTAGCCACTCCTCTTCTTTGCGGGACTTCAGATCAAAAAAGATGAGTAGAGCAATTGCAACGGCAAGGGTATACCAACTTTGTAAAGTAGCTGCCCAGCCAAAGCCTAAGATAATTACCCCAAAATAGATTGGATGGCGAACCAACTTATAAATCCCTGTCTGGATCAGCTCACCATTGCGCTTTGGTTTTGGCATTGGAGTGAGATTGGGCCCCAAGGCAATGGCGGCCCAAAGCGCAATACCTAAGCCTAGATAAAAAAGGGCTCTTCCAGCTAACCACAAGGGGTAATAAATAGCTTCTGGCTTGCCGAAAAGATCAGCGGGACCAAAAAATAAGGCAATCAATAAAATCGCTTGAATGAATACGTAGATTTCGCCACGATCTTGTTTAGACTTAGTCATTTAGGCCTCAAGCTCTCTTAGGTATTGAAAAATCTCGCGATAGGCCTTTGGGGGCTTATTAGACTCCCGCTCCCTCCTCGCATTTCGGATTAGTGTACGAATATTCTGAATATCCAGAGTGGGATACTGAGTAATGAGTTCTTGCAGTGCCTCATCACTTTGTAATAAGCGCTCACGCAGGCGCTCTAAGCGATGTAACTTTGCAGTTTCGACTCGACCAGGTCCCTCAATCACCTCAAGCTGCTTTTTAATGGCAGTAATATCCTCATCCGATAACGCCCGCATCCGCTTACCAAGATATTGCTTGTGACGCCGGATTCCTTCAAAAGATCGAACGCGGGATGTTTCTGCAATTGCATCGCGCAAGTCTTCATCAATTGGAATCGACTTTAAGGCATCGCTTGCGAGCGCGCTTAAAGCCTCAGCCAATTTTTGGCGATCAGCCATTTGGCGTTTGAGCTCTGATTTACTCGGCGGCAAATCATCGGGAGCGGTTAAAGGATCAATTTTAGGCATGCGCCCATTCTACTGAATGGATTGATCCGATTAAAATAAGGGATTATTGATTGACTTCCTTTGTGCATTGATGGAATACCAAGACTATTACAAAATACTCGGCCTTGAGCGGGATGCAACGCCTGATCAAATTAAACAGGCCTACCGTAAGCTGGCTCGCAAATACCATCCCGACGTCAGCAAAGAGCCTGATGCTGAAAAGCGCTTTAAAGAAATTGGTGAGGCCTATGCCGTTTTGAAGGATCCTGAGAAAAAAGCAGCCTATGATCAGATGGGCAGCAACTGGTCGGGTGGTCAAGGCTTTAATCCTCCGCCCAACTGGGACTCTGGGTATGAGTTTCGGGGCAATGGTTGGGGTGATAGTGCTAATCCCGACCATAGTGAGTTTTTTGAATCCATTTTTGGGCGTCGCGCTCAACAGGCGAATCAGCAAAGTGCACAGTTCAATATTCCGGGTGAAGATCACCACGCTAAGATCGAGATTGATTTAATTGATTCGTATCTGGGTGCACAACGAAGCATTGGACTCAAAATGCCCACACTAGATAATCAAGGCCATCTGCGCATGCAAGAGCGCACCTTAGAGGTCAAAATACCCAAGGGTATTCGAAGCGGTCAACATTTACGCCTCGCCGGTCAGGGAAGTCCAGGCTTTGGAAATGGCAAAGCGGGTGATCTCTATTTAGAGATTGTGATTAAGCCAAACGCCCTCTTTAAAGTCGATGGCAAAGATGTTACGGTTGAGTTAAACCTTACTCCCTGGGAGGCGGCCTTGGGAGCGTCTGTAGACCTACCTACTCCCACAGGCAAAGTTGAGTTGAACGTCCCGGCCAACACCATGGCGGGCAAGAAACTCCGCCTCAAAGGCAAGGGTATTCCGAGTCAAGAGCCAGGCGATCTTTATGCAAGTGTTCGACTGGTTACCCCACCAGCGAGCACTGATTTAGATAAAGAGGCTTATCAAACAATGGCAAAGTCATTTGCTGTATTTAATCCTCGTGCAAACGGATAGGAGTAAATCATATGAATGCAAATCGTTCTGTATTGCTTGAAGGTGTGGTGGTTGAAGAGCAACTGCATTTGACTGTTACTGAAATATGCCAAGCTTGCTCGATCAGCCATACGCATGTTGAAGAGTGGGTCGCCGAGGGGGTTCTTCAACCGCAAGGGTCGAACCAAAATGAATGGCGCTTTACGGGCCACTCCTTGCGCCGCGCCAAGATTGCTAGCCGTTTGGTGCGAGACCTGGAGGTAAATACTCCAGGGGTTGCTTTGGCGCTTGACCTCCTAGAGGAGATCGAAGCGCTACGCAAACAGCTTAATCAATCGTAGTTACTGCAGGGCCTCTTGGGCTGCAAGAATACCGCTACCTTTGAGTTTGATGCCAAAACGGTTCATACCCATTTCGCATCCGCTGATAGCGGCCAGCAACGATAGTTCATTGCAGTCGCCCAAATGCCCGATGCGGAATAGCTGACCTTTTACCTTACCCAAGCCTGTACCAAGGGACAAGTTGTAGCGTTCAAAGATTAATTTACGCAAGGCATCGGCATCCACACCCTCTGGGGTGCGCACACCAGTCAATACTGGCGAGTAAACCGCAGGATCTTTGCACTGCACTTCCAAGCCCCATGCCTCAACCGCAGCACGGCAAGCCTTGGCAAGGCGTTGATGGCGAGCAAATACATTGTCCATGCCTTCGTTCAAAATCATATCAATCGCCTCGTGCAAGCCATAGAGCAAATTAGTTGCGGGCGTTGAAGGCCAATAACCCGTCTTATTGGACTCTAGAATTTCATCCCAAGCCCAATAGGCTTTTGGCAAGGTGGCACGCTTGCTGGCTTCCAGCGCTTTTGGTGAAATCGCATTAAATCCGATACCCGGGGGGAGCATCAAGCCCTTTTGTGAACCGCTCACGGTTACATCAACGCCCCACTCATCATGACGAAAATCAGCAGATGCCAAACCCGAGATCGTATCAACCATTAAAAGCGCAGGATGCTTTGCCGCATCAATGGCTTTACGCACTGCAGCGATATTGGAAGTAACACCCGTTGAGGTCTCGTTATGAACCACACAGACTGCCTTAATTTGATGGCCAGTATCCGCCTTGAGGCGCTCTTCAATTTTGGCCGCATCAACCCCATGACGCCAACCTTCGGCACCGGGTAAGCCAATGAACTCTGTTTTAATGCCCAAACGTTGAGCTAACTTATTCCAAAGGGTTGCAAAATGACCGGTCTCGTACATTAGGACAAGATCACCAGCTGACAGGGTATTTACGAGAGCGCCTTCCCACGCACCAGTTCCCGAACTTGGATAAATGATCACTGGATGCTTGGTCTTGAAGATGGTTTGCATACCAGCCAATAATTGGAGTCCTAACTCACCGAACTCTGGACCGCGATGATCAATAGTTTGATAGCTAATCGCACGCAAGATTCTGGATGGAACTGGACTGGGTCCTGGAATATGTAAAAAATGTCTACCGGATGGATGTTGATCAAGTTTCAGCATAGTTTGTCTGTCGTTATCGTTATCAATGGCAATGGCTTAAAAAAGCGAAGTTCCATTTATACCAGTTTCAGAGCTCACTTGCCTTGACCTGCATGGGATATTCTCTACTCGACCAATTGGATGCAATAGCCTGTCAAGCCAGGCTGACAGTTGCCAAAAGGAATTAGACTCTCATTTATTTCATGATGCTTAATAGGGGCTTTTAATGGCTTATGTGACGGTAATTGGAACTGGCACCATGGCAACTGGGATTGCGGCCGGCTTCTTGGGAGCAGACGTCCCCGTTGTAGTTTTGGGTCGTACTAAAGAAAAGGCGCAACAATGCTTAGAGGGTGCCATCGCCTTATGCTCATCGGACAAACATGATGCTGCAGGTTCATCTCGCGCTGGCGAAATTGATACATGGTGCGACTGGACTGACTGCTGCTGGATTGTGGAAACAATTATTGAGGATTTGCAAACCAAGCAAGCCTTATTTCGTTTTTTAGACCAACGTGTTCCGAAAGAGATACCGATTGGGAGTAATAGCTCCGCCTACCCAATTAGCAAAATTGCACAGGGTTTAAAAACAGCCCATCGTATGATGGGGGCCCATTACTTTATGCCTGCAGAACTAGTCCCTCTGGTCGAAATCGTATTGGGCGAGAAAACCGATCCAAGGATTGCGGATACAGTGTATGCCTTTTATCAATCCATTGATAAAAAGCCCGTTCTGGTCAAACAAGATATTCCAGGATTTTTGGCTAATCGTATTCAGCATGCCTTAATGCGGGAAGCGCTCCACTTAATTGATCGCGGTGTTGCAACGCCGGAGGATGTGGATGATGCGGTCCGTTACAGCTTTGGATTTCGGTATGCTGCAGTTGGACCCATCACTCAGAAAGAATTATCGGGTTGGGATGTCAATTGCAATGCCGCCAAGGAGATCTATCCAGCGCTTTGCAATGACACTGCGATGCCGGAATCGATCCTGAATATGGTTAAGAGTGGCAAAACAGGCACCAAGGCTTTGCATGGCTTTTGGTCGTGGACCCCTGAAAAAGTAAAGGCTCTAAAGGAGATTTACTCCAAGCGCCTCCAGGCTGCCTTTGCCGTCTTAAAAATCGAAAAGTAATTACTTCGCCGTAATCTTATCCATCGCAGCTTCAAGATGCGTGATGGCGCGCTCAATATGAAGTAATTTCTCGAGACCAAATAATCCGATACGGAAGGTCCTAAACTCAGGGCCCTCGCCCACCTGCAATGGCACACCAGCTGCAGTTTGCAGACCCACCTCCATAAACTTCTTACCAGACTGCATATCCGGATCAGTGGTGTAACTCACTACAACACACGGAGCTTGATAACCTATTGCGGCTACGCTTGGGAAACCTTTGGCAACCATTAATGCTCGAACTCTAGTACCCAACTCAATCTGCTGCTGCTTGAGGTAATCAAATCCGTGCGATTGAGTCTCTTTCATGGCGTTACGCAGAATCTTCAGTGCATCGGTTGGCATGGTGGTGTGATACACATGCGCACCCTTCTCGTAGGTCTCCATAATCTGTAACCACTTTTTAAGATCGATTGAGAAGCTATTGCTTTGAGTTTGCTCAATTTTTTGCCGTGCACGCTCGGAGAGACCAATCAATGCACAGCATGGAGAGCTACTCCACCCTTTTTGCGGAGCGCTAATCAAGACGTCCACTTTGCTAGCCCTCATGTCAACCCACATTGCACCAGAAGCGATGCAATCCAAGACAAATAATCCATCAACGGATTCCACCGCATCACCAATCGCTCTCAAATACTCGGGTGGCAAAATAATTCCAGCGGACGTTTCGACATGCGGAGCAAATACGACGTCTGGCTTTTCTTTCTGAATAAAGGCGACAACCTCTTCAATTGGAGGGGGTGCATACGCGCCTTGCGCAGTCTGTTCGACTTGGCGGCCCTTAATGACATGAACATCTTGAGTGAACTGTTCAAGATCAAAAATTTGCGTCCACCGATAACTAAACCAGCCGTTACGAATAATTAAACATTTTTTGCCAGGAGCAAACTGCCGTGCCACTGCCTCCATGCCATAGGTCCCACTTCCAGGTACCACGACGGTGGAATGCGCTTTGTAAACATCCTTGAGAATTGCGGAAATATCAGTAATAACTTTCTTAAATTCCGCTGACATGTGATTCAAAGAACGATCGGTATAGACTACCGAGAATTCCAAAAGACCATCCGGGTCTACATTGGGCAAAAGGCCTGGCATGCAAATTCCTTCGTATTTAGGCTAAATTAATGATTACTTGGTAAACCATTATTCTAATTGTTTTGAACACCCAAGGCCGATATGACCGCCAAGCCTCAGATCCATGAAGAACAGACTCTGAAAGAGACCTTGTATCGGGTTATTTTTGAGTCCGATACCCATGCCGGCCGACTCTTTGACCGGATCTTGATTTTTATCATCCTAGTCTCAATTTTGGTAGTGGTACTCGATAGTGTGCAAAGCATATCAGCCAAGTTTCACTCGATCCTCTTTGCCTTAGAGTGGTTTTTTACTTTCATCTTCACCGTTGAATACCTTGCGCGACTCTACTGTGCTCCCGATCGACGCAAGTATGCGCTGAGCTTTTTTGGAATCATTGATCTCATCGCATTTTTACCGACCTACCTGGCACTCTTCTTCCCGGAGTTACATTCACTGATTGATGTTCGGGTTCTGCGTCTTTTACGCATATTCCGGATCTTCAAGCTCACCAGTTTCTTGGTGGAATACAACCATCTTGCGAATGCTCTAGCAGCTAGTCGGCGCAAAATTATGGTGTTTTTGTCGGTCGTTCTGATGGTTGTGATGGTAATGGGCACACTCATGTACGTAGTTGAGGGTCCAGAACATGGGTTCACAAGTATTCCAATAAGCATTTATTGGGCGATTACGACCATGACGACCGTTGGTTTTGGTGACATCACACCCAAAACCGACCTTGGTAAATTGATTGCATCAACCATGATGCTCATGGGCTGGGGTACCTTAGCAGTTCCCACTGGAATTGTGACAAGTGAAATGGCACTGCGGCGCCATCGGCCTGATTTAGATCCAAGAACCTGCCCAAACTGCTTAGCCGATGATCTCAATGCCACAGATAAATACTGTCGCGCATGCGGTGTTGAACTTCCCGCCAATCACCATAAGTGATTGATGGCTTTATCCCGTATTTCGTAAGCCCGATGCAATCCCATTGATGGATAAGTGGATACCGCGCTTGACCCGCTCATCACTTTGCCCAGCACGATAGCGTCTAACCAACTCAACCTGAATGTGGTGCAAGGGGTCGATGTAAGGAAAGCGATGGCGAATTGACCGGGCTAAGATTGGGTTATTGGCAAGGCGCTGCTTCTCCCCAGTAATTTGCACAAGTGCATCGATGGTCTTATCCCACTCCTCACACATGGCCGCAAAGATCTTTTTGCGTAAGCGGGTATCAGTGACCAGCTCACTGTAAAGAGCGGCTAGATCAAGGTCTGCTTTGGATAAAGCCATATCCATATTCGATAAGAGAGTTCGAAAGAATGGCCACTGACGATACATCCGTTTTAATAGGGCCAAGTTAGCAACGCGCTCTTTTGGTTTGGCGTCATGCAATAACTCGTAAATGGCAGATCCAAAACCAAACCAACCGGGCAATGTTAGACGGCATTGGCCCCAACTAAATCCCCATGGAATAGCTCGAAGATCCTCGATGCGCTGAGTCGCTTTCCGCGATGCAGGTCGTGAACCAATATTGAGCTCGGCGATCTCACGAATCGGCGTGGCTTGGAAAAAGTATTCAGCAAATCCCTCGGTCTCATAGATCAAACGGCGGTAGGCCCGCATACTGGACTCTGAAATCTGGGCAGCAGTTTTTAGGAATAAGGGTGTTGCGGGCTTGGTTGGCTGTAAAAGTGTTGCCTCAAGAGTGGCCGCAATTAATGCCTCTAAATTTTGTCGACCGATTGCTGGGTTGGCGTATTTAGAACCAATCACCTCACCCTGCTCCGTCAAGCGAATTTGACCTCGAACAGTCCCTGGTGGCTGTGCCAGAATGGCTTCATAACTAGGGCCACCACCACGCCCTACTGTTCCACCGCGCCCATGAAATAAGCGTAGCTGAATATTGTGACTATTGGCTAAGCGCTCAAAGAGCTCCACCAGGGCAATCTCGGCGCAATACAGCTCCCAGTTGCTGGTGAAGATCCCGCCATCTTTATTACTATCGGAATAGCCCAACATAATGTCTTGCTCGGCACCCGACCGTTTCACTAAATTGGCAATGCCTGGCAAAGCATAGAAGTCACGCATGATGGGTGCTGCGTTGCGAAGATCTTCAATGGTTTCAAATAAGGGCACGGTAATGAGATCAATACGCGCCTTCGAATCCAAGGTGCCATGCATTAGACCGAGCTCCTTTTGCAGTAGCATCACTTCTAGCAAATCGCTGACGGTCTCGGTATGGCTAATGATGTAGTGGCGTATCGCATCCACACCAAAACGCTCACGTAGGCGTTTAGCAAGGGCAAAAATGGCGAGCTCACTCATCGTGTGCGGGGAATACTCTGCCCCTACCACCTGCAGCGGTCTTGCTTCATTGAGTAAGCGAATTAATAAGGCTTGTTTTGCAGCTTCATCTAAACCTTGGTAGTTGTCCTCAATTCTGGCAACAGCTAGCAGCTCTTGCAATACCGCCTCATGCTGATCCGAGCTCTGGCGCAAGTCCACAGTCGCCAAATGAAATCCAAAGACTTCGACAGCGCGGATGAGAGCCCGTAAACGCTGATTAATGAGCGCCTCTGCAGAATGGGAGCGTAAGGATTCTTCAATCACTTGCAAATCGTCCAAAAATTCTTTTGCGCTTTGATACGGATTTTGGGGTGGTACCGCGTGTCGCGCCGCATCCCCCCCAGTTAAGTCTTTGAGTGTGGCAGCGAGTCGCGAGTAAATCCCGGTTAAGGCTCTCCGATAGGGCTCATCCATGCGATGCTCGTTCTCATCGGGGGAACGATTCGCTAAGTCTTGCATGGCCTTTGGAAAGCCTACCAAGAATGCGGACAGAGAGAGCTCCGTGCCCAGATAATGCACTTCGGTTAGGTAATGCCGTAATATCATCTCGGCCTGCCGTTTTAGGGCATATTCCAAGGTTTGGGCAGTAACATTCGGATTACCGTCCCGATCGCCCCCGGTCCATTGACCCATCCGTAAAAAGGATGCGATGTGCGGCTGCCCCAGCCGGTCTTCCAGTTCAGCATAGAGCTTAGGGATCTCCCGTAAGAAAGTCGCCTCGTAATAACTCAAGGCATTTTCAATTTCGTCAGCAACCTTCAGTTTGGTATAGCGTAATAAACGGGTTTGCCATAGCTGAATCACGCGTGCTTTAATTTGTAATTCATTGTCCGTAAGCTCACGCTCACATAACAGATCCTTTTTGAGCTGATATGCTTTCGCCCGATCTTTGATCTGATCACGAGTTAGCAATAATTGCGCAATATTACGCTCTGCATCCAAAATACTTTTGCGTTGTACCTCAGTTGGGTGCGCGGTCAATACAGGCGATAAATAACTATCGGCAAGGGTCTTAATAATAGTAGCTTTACTGATGCCCGCCCCATGTATTCGTTCTAAGGCTAAATCAATACTACCCGGCTGTTGGCTGGCGATACGTTCTTGGGCGGCTTGACGTCGCAATTGATGACGATCCTCTGCCAAATTTGCCAAGTGACTAAAGTAGGTAAAGGCTCGAATGACCTTGACTGAATCATCAGCACTTAGTCCCTTTAAGAGTTTCTTGAGCTCTTTATTGGCATTTTCATCACCATGGCGATGAAAGCGGACCGATAAGACCCGAATCTGCTCAATCAAATTGAATATTGCAAGGCCCTCTTGTTCACGAATTACATCCCCTAGAATCCGCCCAAGCAGACGAATATCGTCAACCAAGGCCGAGTCGGGGTCTTGCTTTCGGGTAGAGGAGGGTCGGCTGGCCAATGCCTTATACCGCCATCAGCGCTTCTGCTGCATTGAGCATTTGCACGGAGTAGCCCCATTCGTTGTCGTACCACGCCAGGACCTTGACTAACTTGCCATCGCTCGAGACGCGAGTTTGTGAAGCATCATAAATACTGGGTCGTGGATCGTGATTAAAGTCGATGGATACCAAAGGCAAGGTATTAAAGCCCAAAATGCCTTTGAGCTCATGCTCACTAGCCGCCTTCAGTATTTGATGAACTTCATCCACCGAGGTAGGACGCTTGGCAATAAAGGTGAGGTCAACGACCGAGACATTGATGGTAGGTACGCGCATCGCAAAACCATCAAAGCGGCCAGCAAGCTCTGGTAGCACCAAACCAACTGCTTTTGCAGCACCAGTTTTAGTAGGGATCATGCTGCTCACGGCTGAACGCGCTCGACGCTTATCCTTGTGATAGACATCAGTGAGCACTTGATCGTTGGTAAACGCATGAATCGTCGTCATGAGGCCAGATTCAATTCCAATCTTCTCAAGTAAGGGCTTGACCAGTGGCGCCAAGCAATTGGTGGTGCAGCTCGCATTGGAGACCACCACATCAGTGGGTTTTAAGACCTTCTCATTAACGCCATACACAATCGTGGCATCCACATCCTTCTCACCGGGGGCAGAAATCAATACTTTCTTGGCACCCTGCTGAATATGAACCATGGCTTTTTCTTTGGAGGTGAACTTACCAGAGCACTCGAGTACCAAATCAACGCCCTCTTTACCCCATGGGGTTTCGAGGGGATTTCGGGTCGAGTACATCCGAATCCAATCGCCATTGACCACCATGTAATCGCCGTCCACACTAACCGTACCGGGAAAACGACCGTGGGCGGAGTCATATTGGGTGAGATGCGCGTTGATATCAATATCGCCCATCGCATTAATGGCGACGATTTGGATATCGCGTTTTTTATTCTGCAACATCGCCTCTTCGTAGAGAGCGCGCAATACCATCCGGCCAATCCGGCCATATCCATTAATTGCAACTCGGATCGTCATGATTTCCTCTTTATTCCTTTTGCTCAATCATTACTGCACAACGGCTTTTAACTCTCCCTTGGCGTAGCGCGCTGCCATCTTCTCCAAGGGAATCACTTTAATCTTGCTCGCTTGCCCAGCGCATCCAAAGGATTGGAAGCGCGCCTCGCAAATTCCCTTGGCGGCTGCTGTAGCAACCTTGAGAAAAGCGCGAGGATCAAATTCTTCTGGGTGTTCCGAGAAAAACTTCCGGATTGCTCCGGTCATGGCCAAACGAATATCGGTATCGATATTAATTTTGCGCACGCCGTGCTTAATTCCTTCAACGATTTCTTCTACTGGCACACCGTAGGTCTCCTTAATAGTGCCGCCATGTTCACGAATAATTGCTAACCACTCTTGCGGCACACTCGATGATCCATGCATCACTAAATGCGTATTCGGAATCCGCTGATTGATGGCCTTAATGCGGTCGATTGCCAAAATATCACCAGTTGGTGGTCTGGTGAACTTATATGCACCATGACTTGTTCCAATCGCAATGGCTAGGGCATCCACTTGCGTCTTGGCAACAAACTCGGCTGCCTCGTCTGGATCTGTGAGTAGCTGAGAATGATCAAGTACGCCCTCTGCACCGCTACCATCCTCATCGCCGGCTTGTCCGGTTTCTAAGGAACCTAAGCAACCTAACTCGCCTTCCACCGAGACACCAACCGCATGCGCCATATCCACAACCCGACGGGTGACATCCACGTTGTAGGCAAAGTCAGCCGGGGTCTTGGCATCTTCTTTTAGTGAGCCATCCATCATCACACTAGAAAAGCCACTACGAATCGATGCTTGGCAGACTGCCGGTGAGGCGCCGTGATCCTGATGCATGCAAATTGGAATATGAGGGTACTGCTCAACCGCTGCGAGCACTAACATCCGAAGGAATGGCTCACCAGCATATTTACGCGCACCTGCTGAGGCCTGCAAAATGACGGGGCTATCGACCTGATCGGCGGCCTGCATGATGGCATGGATCTGCTCCATGTTGTTGACATTGAATGCTGGCAGTCCGTAATGATGCTCAGCGGCGTGATCTAAAAGCTGTCTTAATGAAATTAATGCCATATTTCCCTCTAGGACAAAACAAGTTCAACAATACGGTCAACGGTAACACCTAGGGCTTGATAAACTGCTGGTGCAGGTGCTGATTCCCCAAACCGGTTGATACCAACGACGGCGCCATCTAAACCGACATACTTCCACCAGAGATCGCCCTGCCCAGCTTCAATCGCAATCCGGCGAACACCCTTGAGCAAGACCGCGTCTTGCCACTCTCGAGACTGACGATCAAAGGCTGATGTGCATGGCATGGATACCACGCGTACCGACTTACCTTTGGTGCGTAAGAGCGCTTGGGCCTGCATCGCTAGACTTACCTCGGAGCCGGTTGCGATCAGAACTGCCTCAGGATTAGGAGAATCTGATAAGACATAAGCACCCTTTAATACCTGGGATTCCGTGATCGCCTGGGTAAGCTGGGGTAAATTTTGGCGAGATAAAAAGAGTGCGCTGGGTCCATCGGTACGCTCAATCGCTGCAGTCCAAGCGACGGCGGTTTCAAATCCGTCGCAAGGGCGCCAGAGATCGAGGTTTGGGATCAATCGCAAGCTAGCCGCATGTTCAATCGGTTGGTGGGTTGGTCCATCCTCACCCAGACCAATCGAGTCGTGCGTGAGCACATAAATGACACGCTGATGCATGAGGGCGCTCATACGTATGGCATTTCGAGCGTAGTCAGAGAACACCGCGAAGGTGCCGCCATAAGGAATGAAGCCTTTATGTAATGCAATACCATTCATGATGGCGCTCATACCAAACTCGCGCACTCCATAGGATAAATAGTTCGCCACTTGATCAGGCTTTTGATGCCAGGTGATGCTGGCTTTTGTAGCAGTTAAGTTGGAACCGGTGAGATCAGCAGAACCACCTAATAGCTCAGGTAGCGCTGGGACCAAAACCTCCAAAACCTGTTGCGATGACTTACGACTCGCTGTCGGTGCCTCAATTGCTTTCATGCTCGTAAAGAGTTGGGACTTAGTATTGGCCCAACCCTCAGGGAAGTGTTCATCAACGCGCCGCAACAACTCTTTGGCAAGCTCAGGGTACTCACGTTGATAGTTAGCAAAGGCTGCATCCCAAGCAGCCTGTTTGGCCTTACCTGCCGCGATCGCGCTCCATGCATCTTTAATCGATGCCGGAATTACAAACGATGCGTGGGTCCAGCCCAATGCTTGGCGAGTCGCTTGGGCTTCTTTCTCGCCCAAGGGTGCGCCATGCACATCATGGGTGCCGGCCATATTCGGGGCTCCCCAACCAATGGTGGTCTTACAAATAATTAAGCTTGGGCGCTTAGACTCATTCTTTGCTGTCTGAATAGCTTGTGAGATTGCATTGCTATCGTGACCATCAATAGGACCAATCACATTCCAACCGTAGGCCTCAAATCGCTTGGCAGTATCGTCTCGAAACCAACCGTCGACATGCCCGTCAATTGAGATGCCGTTGTCGTCATAAAAGCAAATGAGTTTATTTAAGCCCCACACTCCTGCTAAGGAGCAGGCCTCATGACTCACGCCCTCCATTAGGCAACCATCTCCCAAGAAGGTATAGGTGTGGTGATTAATGATGGAGTGGCCAGGACGATTAAAGCGCTTTGCAAGAAGCGATTCGGCTAAGGCCATGCCAACCGCATTCGCAAGCCCCTGACCAAGTGGGCCGGTGGTGGTTTCTACACCGGGAGTAATACCGACTTCGGGGTGACCGGCCGTGATGCTATGCAACTGCCGGAACTTCTGAATATCGTCAATACTGACGGCATAGCCGGTAAGATGCAATAAAGCATAGATCAACATCGATCCGTGGCCATTGGAAAGAACGAAGCGATCCCGATTAATCCATGCTGGGTCGGCAGGATTATGGTGGAGATGATCGCGCCATAAGACCTCGGCAATATCGGCCATGCCCATGGGCGCACCCGGATGACCTGACTTCGATTTTTCAACGGCATCGATGGCCAAAAAGCGAATGGCATTAGCCAGTTCGCGACGATTAAGTGATGTTGTACTCATATCCATTCTTGTTATTGGTGTTACGCACGATCATGTTCGCGGTGGTATTCCTCGATACGCTCTACTTCATTTTTAGATCCCAAAATCACGGGGATTCGTTGATGAATACTCTCCGGTTGAACATCCAAGATACGTTGACGTCCGGTGGAACCTAAGCCGCCGGCCTGCTCCACCACAAATGTCATCGGATTGGCTTCGTACATCAGACGCAAGCGCCCTGGTTTACTTGGATCCTTTGTATCTTTGGGATACATAAAGACTCCACCGCGCATCAAGATTCGGTGAACATCCGCCACCATACTCGCAATCCAACGCATATTAAAGTCACGCCCTCGCACGCTAGTTTTACCTTGCTTACATTCGCTGATATAGCGACTGACAGGCAGTTCCCAGAAGCGCTCATTACTGGCGTTTATGGCAAATTCGCTCGTGTCCTCAGGAACTTGAATATCTGGATGTGTCAGTATGAATTCGCCAGATGCTGCATCAAAAGTAAAGCCATGTGTACCGTGTCCCAAACTAAAGACCAACATGGTTGCGGGTCCATAAATTGCATACCCTGCTGCAATCTGCTGGCGACCCGTTCGCAGGTAATCGCTCACCTTAAGCGTAGCGTTCGGGCTTGAGGTTAGTACTGAGAAGATGGTTCCGACTGAGACGTTGACGTCAATATTGGATGAGCCATCGAGTGGGTCAAATAAACATAGGAAGGATCCACCCTTGGGATTACTCAGTGGCTCATCGTTCTCTTCGGATGCAATTCCTGCGACGAGATTGCCAGATCGAAAGGTCTGAATCAAAATCTCATCGGAGAGAACATCTAGTTTCTTTTGGGTTTCACCCTGAACATTTTGACTTTCCAAACTGCCCAGGATTCCAGCAAGCGCCCCCTGGGAGGTTAATAAAGCAATTTCTTGAACAGCTTTGGCAATTTCTAATACAAGCGAACCAAGATCAGGGTGGAGCGATGGGTGCTGAGCCGATTGCTGGCTTAAATACTCTGAAAGCGTGGTTCTCCCTGCTGGCATGATGGCGGGTCTTTAAACTCATTAATCAAAACTCTATTTTCTCAGATATTGAGACCCAAGCCCCGATTTTTAGCTGAGACCTACTTTATGCCTTTTTGGGCCTTGTACTTTGCAATTTCATCTTTTAGCTCGCGATACTCCTCGCATGGCAAGAAGCAGGCCTTATTGAGTCGAGCAAGCATCTGTTCGGCTCCGGCTAGATCATTTTTCATTAAAAATAACTCCCCGTAATACTCCAAGGCGCCACGATGTTTTGGATCAATTTTGAGGGCGGCCTGATAATAGCGCTCAGCCGCAGTTAAGTCAGGCGGAGTCTTTTTGCGTTGTGCATAACCGAGTAAGTTATTCCAATCTGCTGAGTTGGGCTGATTGGCTGCCAGCAGTATTTTGATAGCAGCATCGTATTTACTCGCCTTAATCTCTTTTTGGGCATCCGCTTGCCAAGAAGGGGCTGACTCACTTGGTCCAGTATCGGCAGCGAACGCTCCCAATGCAAACATGATCGAGAAAATTGAGAAGGCACTAATCGCAAACCGTTTGATCGACATGATGAACTCTCCGATTGAAGGTTCATTATGATCCAACCCTATCAAAATTGCTGAGTGGAACTTCTCCCGCTAAGATGGTACCTATGAAGAAGCTTCGCAACTACCTCTTTTTGATCCCTTACCTCATTGCAGTGGGTATCGGCCTGAAATTTGGCTACGATTTCGGCATGCAAATTAGTGGGCCGATCATGGCAGTGATTACCGCCCTTCTAGGAGCGGTATTTTGCTCGATCATCGTGGAATCGTTTTTGGGTAAAAAACGCAAAGGCGATTCCTAAGCAGCACTTACTTACGACGATTCATATTCCGAATGGTGACCATGGCGCCAATGGCAACGATCAAAATTGCAATAACGTAACCTGCTTCCATCGCTTTCTCCTTGATTAAGAACTACGACTCATACCGCCTGAACTCGTTTGCAAGGGTTGCGACATTACCCGTTGCTTCATTAATGGGGCCATCGCAACGATCGTTGCTATTAAGAGCGCGATCTCAATGGCATAAACAGCAATATATCCCGTGCTTGGATTGGCTAGATCAGCTCCGAAGAAACTGTTCATTGCAAAGTAATTGACAAGATCACGAATCACACCACCCAGAGCCATTGCAATCCCCGCTCCCGTGGCTTGCACGGCACCCCAGGCACCCAAAGCCAATCCGCGCTGCTCCGGCGGCGCTAGATTCATGGTGGCTGTCAATGTGCCGTGAACAAATAAGCCGCCTCCAAATCCGATCAAAAAGACCCCAAAGCTAAATAATGATGCGGAGGCTAAAGGTGCCGCAAGAATAACCGCCACAAAAGCGGGTAAACCAAGCAGTGCGCCCATACTCGCCATCCGAAATGGATCTGCTCCACGACTGAGCACGCGCGATGCAATTCCAAATCCGATTAAGCCCCCCATTGCCAAGGTTGCGGTCAAGAAGGTCGTTGAACTAACACTGAGTTTTAGAATCTCGCCACCATAGGGCTCTAACAGAACGTCCTCCATGGTGAATGCCATCGTTCCCAAACCAACTGCGGTTAAGCGACGAATCGCATGATCACCTCTACAAAAGAGTTCCCAGGATTGCTTAAACGTTGGCTGATCGGGATTCTTAAAGCGTCGGTTTCGATCGCGGGTCTCCTGCTTCCACAGGGCAATCACATTCAAAATCATGGTGGTGATTGCGCAGCCTTGAATCACCTGAATCAAGCGACCCGGTGAAAAATCCTCTAAGACTGCTGCAAATACAAATGCGCTCACAATCATTCCAAGGAGCAACATCACATACATGAGCCCAACCACTTTGGGCTGGGATTCTTGTGGCGCTAAGTCGGTCGCGAGTGCCAATCCAACGGTCTGAGTAATGTGAATGCCAGCGCCGACCAGCAAAAACGCCAATGCCGCAGAGGCCTGACCAATCCAAGCTGGAGCATTGGCCGACTGACCACCGCCAGATAGAACCAGCAAGGCAAATGGCATGATGGCAAGTCCGCCAAACTGAACTAAAGTTCCCATCCAAATGTATGGGACGCGTCGCCAACCAAGCTCAGAGCGATGGGTGTCGGAGCGAAAACCAATCAATGCTCGAAATGGTGCAAACACGAGCGGCAAAGAAACCATCATCGCGACCAAGGAAGCTGGCACCCCAAGCTCGACGATCATCACGCGATTAAGCGTGCCAATCAATAAGACCAAGGCCATGCCAACTGAAACTTGAAATAAGGAGAGTCGCAGAAGTCGCGAGAGGGGCAAATCGGGGGTTGCGGCGTCTGCAAATGGCAGAAACTTAGGCCCAAGACTGGCCCAGGATTGCACTAATTTCTCGCTCAAGCGTTTCATGTATAGCTATCTCACCATCAGGATCAACCGGCGTCAAGACTCACTATCAAAATGCAAAAAGTCCGAGGCCCGCCGACCTCGGACTAGTGAAAAATTAAAGTACTTTACTTCTTCACTGCAGGTGCTGCAGGTGCTGCTGCTGCCGATGCCGAAGTGCTAGCTACTTTATCAGCATTACCATTCAAAAATGCTTTAACCCACGTTGTATTGTTGAGGATCATTGTATGAACAGCAAATGAACCAACTGCGCAGGCACCCAAGAATAATGGGATCCCGACGGATGGTTTTACGACACACCACATTTTTCCGTAAATCATTTTTTTCTCCTTATTTCAGCCAAGGCGAATAAATGTACGCAAGCAAATGGGCAAGAGCTGCGATCATGCCAAAGAACTGCGTGCCTTGAATCAGATTACGGTGTAACTCTTCAGATTCAGCCTCCGTTAAGCCGGTGGGCCATACCTTATTTGGGTCTGACATAGTTTTCTCCCTTTGAAAGACACCCTACTGCTCGTGCTCTACCCGCACGCGGGTTTTATGACACCCTCTGCCACAAAATTGTAATAACCTACTTTTATTAAGTGTAATTCTAAGTTTACATATATCTTTGTCAATAAAAATATACATATTTAGGTGTCAAAATACCTTTATTTAGGAATAACCATAAAATTATTCCATTAAAATCAATTAGTTGCAAAAAAGACAAAAAGCCCCAATTTGGGGCTTTTTTGTTGGACAGAAGTGAAATTTAAATGTATTCGGCCACTTCAACCAGGTTTCCATCAGGATCCCTGAAATAGACCGAACGAATCGGCCCCAAAGCACCCCGACGCTGTACCGGACCGGTATCAATAGTTACACCAACCTTTTGAAGGTGAACAATGAAGTCATCGAGTGGCACCTTAGAGATCAAGCAAAAATCACCTGCCCCAATGGTTGGTACTTTTGCTTTGGTCGGGGTCTCGGTATTTTTATCTTGCAGATTGATCTTGTATTGCCCAAATAACAAGGCATACCGTGGCTGTCCTTCGGGTCCCTTAAAAAATTCTCGCTCAAAACCGAGTGCCTTTTCATAAAACTGAGTGGTTTTCTCAATATCAGTCACCGTCAATACAAGGTGATCAACGCGATCAATTAGTAAGTCCATCACAATTCCTTATGCAATAAATTGAATTTGTATTCTAGTCAACCAGTGCATTTGCACAAACAAAAGCAGATGACCAAGCCCACTGAAAATTATGTCCTCCAAGATGACCCGTGACATCCACGCACTCGCCAATAAAGTAAAGATTCTGATGCTGTTTAGCCATCATAGTTTTACCATCCAATGCTTTGGTATCAACCCCGCCCAACATGACCTCCGCTTTTTTCCACCCCAGGGTACTGGCAGGCTTCATTTGTGCACTAGTTAAATGGGTTCGCAAAGTTTCTCGATCTTTCTTGGATACCTCCGCCCATTTGCGCTTGGTGAGCTTGAGTTGCTCGGCAAATAATTGCGCAACGCGTTGCGGCAATACCTCTGCAAGGGCGGCATCGACCGTTTTCTGGTGAGCCTCAGAAAAGATCGCATCAAAGTCAGCTTTTCCTAGCCAATTGATATGGATCACTTCACCCTCTTGCCAATAGCTACTGGCTTGCAAAATAGCAGGTCCCGAGAGCCCTTTGTGGGTTATCAAAAGATCTTCATCAAAACGATAGCTTCCATAACCGTGGTTACGCTGTCCTGCCTGGACGCTTGCTTCAAGGCTGATCCCAGCCAAGCTGGTGAATACCGAAAACTCGCCAGAGGTGAATGCGAGCGGTACTAATGCAGGGCGTACCAACGTGGTTGGGATTTCAAACTGATTGGCAATCCGCAACCCAAAATCACTCGCGCCAATCGCTGGTACCGGTAAACCTCCGGTTGCAATGATTAGATGAGTAGCTTTCTTGATTCCATCTGTTGTTTCCAAAGTCCAGTTCGATTGCGATTTGATGATTTGGGTAACGGATACTGGGTGTTGAATCGTGACGCCACCCTTGTGACACTCAGTCAGCAGCATCTGAATAATGTCTTTTGCAGAGTCGTCACAAAATAATTGGCCACGATGTTTCTCATGAAACGGAATGCGGTAATCACGTACGAGATTAATGAAGTCCTTTGATGAATACCGGGCCAGGGGGCTTTTTACAAAGTGCGGATTGAGGGATAAAAAATGCTCGGGCGCTGAGTTCAGATTTGTGAAATTACATCGCCCACCCCCGCTAATGCGGATCTTCTCCCCCAATACTGGAGCATGATCGAGTACTAAAACCTTTTTTCCAAGTTGACCTGCAATTCCAGCGCAAAAGAGTCCGGCAGCTCCGCCACCGATAATGATGGCATCCCAAATCAAATGGAACTCTCGCGACCCAGAATTTGGTGATCGCCCCGATTAAGTGCGTTGCGCACATAATCAATACTACTTCTTAGGGTATAAAAATCACTTGAGGCGCGCTTAGGCACTTTCAGCGCGAGGGCGCGTCTTTCCATACCGGCTAACGTTTCCAAATACTCCGGCAACCTCTTGGGATCGTAGCTTACTAAGAGATCATTCTCAAAAAACTTTAGCTCCCCATAAATACGATTGAGTTTTGCTTGTACACGCCTTAAGCGATAGCTGGGCAATGAAAGAACGATGGGGTAGGCAATCGCAAAGAATGGTAGTAATGTAAAAAACATGCGATGGATAAACTCAGCGACCCAAAATGGTAAGAAATCCATTAAGACCGGCAAACCTCGCTGATGAAACTGTTGAGCAATGGGACTTTCTGGAAACTCCGAGTTCATAAATGCAGGGAACTCACCGCGCTTGGAAAAAAAAGATTCCTTGCCGTTGATTTCTTGCGCTGCCATGAGAAACAGAAACTGAATCGCTGGGTGCATCCGATCGTCAATCAGTAAATTAGTGACGGTAGAAAGCATTTTGGTGTCATTGGGTGGGAAATTGCGCGCAATATTAAAACTACCCATAGGCACCTCTAGCTCCTCAAGATAATGGATGTTTTTGGTATATGCTGCAGCTCTATTAAAGTTCAATAAATTAACCGTTGGATCGTTTAGCAGAGTCTGAACATTCTTAGCGCGTAAGCCATCAACCATCAAGACAATATCAACCTCACCGTTTTTTAATGCGGTTACGGCTTCATCATTTTTGATTGGTAATAGCTTGGGCAAGCGATCGAGTTCACTAACTCGCAAAATATTCATGGCTTGCACATGGGTGCCGCTGCCCTCGGGCCCGATCGCGACACGTGCCTTGGCAAATTTATCAAGGTCCAATAAGCCATTTTTTACAAATGACCCTTTATAGAAAAC
This sequence comes from Polynucleobacter sp. HIN11, assembly GCF_030297675.1. NCBI lineage: Bacteria > Pseudomonadati > Pseudomonadota > Betaproteobacteria > Burkholderiales > Burkholderiaceae > Polynucleobacter > Polynucleobacter sp. HIN11. Next base: position 617,376 of record NZ_AP028142.1, on the reverse strand, counting down.
CCAAATCGGCTCATAGTCGATACTACCGAGAGACTCAACACCGGGAACTTGTTTAGCATGCAAGGAACCACCCTGAACAAAAGCAGCCTGGACGGGATCTTTGCGGTCAGCAAGACGATTAATGTTTTCTTGGGAGCCCTCAGTGCGAACCAGCTCAATGGTCACGCCCTTTTTTGCAAAGAACTCGACATACTTTGCAGCTAATTGTTCATATGATCCCCCTTGAATTCCGGAGGCCATCATGATGGTACGTGGGGGAGGCGGATTCCAGTAGGCAATGAGGCCAATGAAGATAGCGGCCAAAAGTACAAGCAAAGGCCAAGTTTCTTTAACGAAACTGACGGCATCTCGATACTGATCTTGAGCGGTTTCAAGAAGCGCAACAACAGTATCTTTGAAGTCTTCCTTGAAACTGCCCATGATTAATGCGCTACTTTTTCTTTGCGGTATTCATCCCTAAGAGCGGATACGCAGGACAGAAACGAAAGATGCCGGTTGCTAATGGCACAACCCCGATCCAGCCCCATGCTCCAATCACTCCACTTAAAGATAAAAGAATTAATAAACTTCCTGCCGTAATGCGCAGAACCCGATCTGTATGGCCGACGTTACATTGCATCATAAACCTCCTTTGAAATCAATTGGTTATTTACAGTAATTTTGGTAGAGCAAGTTCATCACCGACATTGCTACAGGATTAGCGCCGGAGTAATAAATCTGCTTACCCTCGCGACGGGTTTTCACCAGCTTTTTCTTACGCAATACCGTTAGTTGCTGTGAGAGGGTTGGCTGATGAATGCCCAAAGAATCCTCCAACTCGCCAACGCATTTTTCCCCTTGGTTAATTTCACACAACAACATCATTCGGTCTCGATTTCCCAAAACCTTCATTAAGTCAACCGCTTTATCCGCCGATTGACGCATTTTCTTTAAATTGATATTCATAGGCACTGAGCTACCAATTAGAGAACATTGAACGGAATTTTGAGATAGGTATTACCATTTGCCTCGGCAGGCGGCGGATGACCAGCACGAATATTGACTTGAATTGAGGGCAGGATCAAAACCGGCATCTCCAAGGTCTTGTCACGCTGATTACGCATCTCTACAAACTGGGCTTCGGTCACCCCCTGATGCACATGGATATTTTTTCGTTTCTCCTCACCTACCGTAGTTTCATAGGCGATCGGGCGATCGGTGGGTGGATAGTCGTGGCACATAAATAAACGCGTGTCATCTGGGTAGGACAAAATCTTTTGCATCGACTGGTAAAGTTTATTGGCGTTACCACCCGGGAAATCACAGCGCGCCGTCCCAACATCGGGCATGAAGATCGTATCGCCAACAAAAATAGCATCGCCAATCACATAAGCCATGCATGCCGGTGTATGTCCGGGAACAAATAAGGGGTGGATGATTAAGTTACCCGCATGCAAATCCTCACCCTCTTCGATCAAGTAATCAAATTGGGAGCCATTGGTTGGAAACTCACTCTCAAGATTGAATATTCTTTTAAATACTTTTTGCACATCCTGAATATGCGAACCAATCGCAATCTTGCCACCAAGATGCTTTTGAATATACGGTGCAGCACTCAGGTGATCCGCATGAGCATGGGTCTCCAAAATCCAATCGACTGTGAGCCCCTGCTCTTTGACAAAGGCAATCACCTCATCCGCTGACTTTGTCTTAGTACGGCCAGATTTTGGGTCATAGTTGAGGACTGTATCAATCACCACGCATGGTGTATGCGGTTTCTCATAAACGACATAGGTAAAGGTCCATGTTCCTTGATCAAAAAAGGCTTTGACGATTGGCTTTTGCATGCTTTACTCCTTTATTCAAGGTGAATTACAATATATATAAATATATAATATATTATGATTTAATTAATAGCAAGTCGTTGATACTATCTTGATAGATTTAATCGGTTTTTTACAACCTCACCTTATTCCTGCGGGGCTTGGCATATTCGTTGGCCTCATCATGGCGTTAACGGGTGCCGGCGGCGGCATCTTATCGGTTCCTTTGCTGGTCTTTGCGCTCCATTTACCCATGGTGGAAGCGAGCCCCATTGGGCTGCTTGCAGTCGCCGTATCTTCTACGCTAGGTGCCATCATGGCTTTACGAACTGGGTTATTACGTTACCGCGCTGCCATGCTGTTGGCCTTTGCAGGCTTGCTACCATCACCCGCAGGACTTTGGTTGGCTCACCAAATTCCCAATCAACCCTTAATGCTGATCTTCTCTTTGGTTCTCTTCTACGTCGCTGTCCGAATTTTTATAGAGGCCTACCAACAATCAAAGGGAATATACAGAGAACCCAAAGCGGTACCCTGCTCTCTCGATTTATCGATTGGTCGCTTAATTTGGACCGTCCCTTGCGCACGCGCCCTGATTGGCTCTGGTGCCCTGGCTGGATTTTTATCGGGACTTTTGGGTGTTGGGGGTGGATTTGTGATTGTTCCGGCACTCAAAAGTATTAGTGATTTACCGATGCAATCAATTGTTGCCACCTCCTTGGGCGTTCTGTCTTTAATTTCACTGGGAGGTGTTGTGGGCTCGGGGTTGGCTGGAACCATGAACTGGTTGATCGCAATTCCATTCGCAATTGGCGCCATTCTTGGAATGATGGCGGGTCGCCTAATTGCCCCAAGCATCAGTGGTCAATCGACTCAGCTCATTTTTGCTGGATTCTCAGGACTCGTTGCAATTGGTTTGGCACTCAAAGCACTCTAGGTCAAACAAAAGCCACCCTTTAATAACTCTGCTGGCAAGGTCATGCCACGATAAAACCCATACACAGCAGTTGCTATCAATAAGAATGCTGCAAAGTATCGAACCCAGACCCTTTGTCCAAATTGCATCAAGGCACCACTGACCTTCGTAAACACCAATAGGCTGGGTAAGGTACCCAATCCCATTGCCAGCATTAGTAATGCGCCTACGATTGGATCGCCCGACAAAAATGCAAGGGCCAGGACCCCATACACCAAACTACACGGCACCAAGCCCCACAGCATCCCCGTCATCCAGCGCGCCAGACCTGTGCGAGATTTTGCGAAGTGTTTTGCCCACCATTGCGATAAGGACTGTGTAATCTCTTGCCCAAAAAGATGGGTGATTTTTTTACCACTTGGATAAATCAATCGATAAGCTTGGTAGAAGAGAATCGCCGCAGTAATCCCAAATAATCCACGCTGAATTGGAATGACTTCCTGCCTCCAAAAAGCAATTCCCAGCCAGGCAGCCCCCGCCCCCAAAGTCATGTAACTGGCAATCCTCGCCAAATGAAGCACTATTAGATCCCAAACGACCGTTGACCGATTGGGGTAAACCTTAATTTTTGCCGCCGATTGATCAATCGAGGCTGCAATTCCCCCACACATCAGGGCACAATGCCAACTACTGGCCATTGTGGCTAGGAGAATTCCGATAAATAATGTGCTACTGAGCATGAGGTGTGAAATAGAAGTTTTTTGGACTCTCGACTAGAATATGCATCATCATGAATGTTTCTTCCAGTAAAGAAATTCTGAACAAATGTTCCACCTGCGTCTTGGGGCAATTTTGCCTGCCGCTTGGTCTTTCTGCCAACGAAGTGACCCAAGTGGATACTCTCGTCAAAGATCGAGTCCATCTCCACAAGGGCGATACCTTATACCGACACGGTGAACCGCTCAACGCCATATACAGCGTTCGTTTTGGTACCCTAAAAACAGAGCACTCATTACCGGATGGTCGCGCACAAATCATTGGCTTTCATATGCCTGGTGAGATTTTGGGCTTAGACGGCATTGGCGAGCACCAATACCAAGCCAATGCGATTGCACTCGAGGAGAGCGAGGTTTGCATCATTCGCTTCTCCGAATTTGAAAACTTGGCATCACAAATTCCCAGTTTGCAACATCAATTCCATCGCATCTTAAGTCGTGAACTAACTCAGGATCAACGTCATTTACTGTCATTGGGAACTCTCAGAGCCGAAGAACGACTCGCAGGATTTTTAATTAATTTATCCCAACGATATGCCGCACGCGGATATGAATTTACTGAATTTGATTTAAAGATGAGTCGCGAGGACATAGGCAGCTATCTTGGGATTCAGATTGAGACGGTAAGTCGGATGTTGTCACGCTTTACCGAGTCTGGCTTATTACAAATTAAGCAACGCCACGTTAAGCTGATTGACATTGAAGGACTCTATCAACTCGCTGGGGTGCCGAACGTGAACGAGAAAAGCGACTGCTCATCACCTGTACGACTCAGTTAAGCAGATCATCATCTGCTGACTTCGAGTTTATGAAACAGTCGCGTACGATAAATAACGAGATCGCACTTGAAATTGCGCAAATGGACCAAAAGGCAAAAAAACCAATTGAGTAAATTGCCTCATTCGATAATTGATGCGGCTGGCCAAACAGGAGCAAATCCTCGGGCCTAAATAAGCTAAATACCAAACCTTCGGCAATAATGGCTGCCAAAAAGGATGGCCAAAGAATCCAAATCGCCGTCCTGAGTTTCACGGCTGCACCTGTTCAACCTTAAGGCCCCGCTTAATGCCATCTCGCACGGGTTCATCGGCATGCATGGTGAATGCCAAATAAATAGTAATCGCACAACCAATTGCTGCCAAGGCAGGCCCGAGTATTAATAACCAGGGCCAGAGCTGTTTCCACCATGGTTTTGAAATTTGTGATTCGACTTTCATAACGAACTCCCTTTATTAGCGTGGCACGATAAAGCTTGATTTCTCATCGCGTGAGCGAATGTGTTCGCCCTCTTGCCCTCGAAACTGGAACAGAATCGGATGCGATCCCGATATCACTTCATTCATTGCCACACTCACCTTTACCGGAATCAATAAATTACTCGCAGGTGCAATCACTACGCTATGGATCACCTTGCCGCTGGAATCGAGCACTGCAATGTCTGGCAAACCGGTTGCTTTGATATCGACCTGCATTGGCGACTCGGAAGAGTTCATCAATTGGACGCGATAGACATTCTCAATATAGCGACCATCCACTTCACGAGCCAGAGCACCGCGATCACGCATAACATCCACTCGTAAGGGATTTCGTGTGAAGAGCGAAAACAAGAACACCGAGGTTAACATCAAAATAATTGAGGTGTAAATCAAGATGCGCGGGCGAAATAAGTGACTCCGCGCTGATTGATTCGACTCACGATTGAGCATGGCACGCTCAGTGGTATAGCGCACTAAGCCCTTGGGATAGCTCATCTTATCCATGACTTGATTGCAGGCATCGATGCAGGCCCCACAGCCAATACACATGTATTGCAAACCGTCACGAATATCAATCCCTGTGGGGCATACCTGCACACAGATACTGCAATCAACACAATCCCCTAAACCCTTTTGGACTTGGTTTTCTGATTTATTGCGGCTACCACGAGGCTCGCCGCGCATCTTGTCGTAAGTCACCACAAAGGTGTCTTTGTCGACCATCACACTTTGAAAACGGGCATACGGGCACATATATTTACAAACCTGCTCACGCATAAAGCCAGCGTTACCCCATGTTGCAAAACTATAAAAGAGTAACCAAAAAGTTTGCCATGGCCCTAAAGAAAAAGCCAAGATATTGGCGCTTAGTTCTTTAATGGGTGTGAAATACCCAATGAAAGTAAATCCAGTCCACAGGGCAATGACAAGCCACAATGCATGTTTGGTAATTTTGAGTCGCCACTTTTTAAAACTCCACGGCCACTCTTCTCCATCTAGGCGAATACGGGCAAACCGATCGCCCTCCACTTTGCGCTCAATCCACATGAAGATTTCGGTATAGACCGTTTGCGGGCACGCGTAGCCACAAAATAGTCGGCCTGCGACAGCGGTAAATAGAAATAGGCTAAGCGCCGATAAAATCAGCAGTAGGGTGAGATAAATCACATCCTGCGGCCACAACACCAAACCAAATATGTAAAACTTACGCTGTACCAAATCAAATAAAATAGCCTGACGATCATTCCAACTTAACCATGGCAATCCGTAGTACAACAACTGGGTTAGCACCACAAAGACCAACCGCCAGCTCGCAAACGGTCCGCTGACTGAACGCGGATAGATATGTTTACGAACTTCGTAAAGCGACTGCTCTACGATCTCGATCACAGGCTTGCTGTTGCCAGCAGTCTGTGTCGATGACGATTGATTCATGGCTTTACTTCTTCGTACTCATCGGTTGATGCGACAAACCCCAAACATACGCCGTCAGAATCTGAATCTTTTCTGGGGTTAGGATTGCCTCATGACCCGGCATGATGCCGTTACGACCCTTTTGCACAGTCTCAGTAATCGCTTTCTCTGAACTACCGTAGAGCCAAACTTTATCGGTCAAGTTAGGTGCCCCTAGAACAATATTTCCTTTGCCGTCTGGTCCATGACAAGCAGCACAGTTGGTTTTATAAACAGCCTCACCCTGAGCAATACGAAGATCATCAGCGGGTAAGTTCGAGAGGCTACGGACATATGCAACCACCTCACTAATTTGGGCAGAGCTGAGGTGGCCAAAGGCGGGCATAACACCTGCCCGTCCTTGTACAATCGATGCTCGAATCATCTCTGGTTCGCCACCATACAAATAATCTTTGTCATGCAGATTTGGGAATCCCTTAGATCCTCCAGCATCTGATCCATGGCATTGTGCGCAGTAGTTCAAAAATAAGCGCTGTCCCATTTCTTTGGCTTTAGGATCGGCCGCAACCTGCTCAATACTCATTTGCATGTATTTCGCATAAACCGGTTGCAGATCTTTATTTGCAGTCTGTACGGATTGATCATGCTCCGCTTGAGTGCTGTATCCCAAGACACCTTGATAGGCACCTAAACCTGGGTAAAGAACTAGATAAATGGCTCCGAAGATACATGAGATGATGAACATCCACATCCACCAGCGTGGCAGTGGATTGTTCAGTTCACGCAAGTCATCATCCCAAACATGGCCCGTATCGGTTACATTTCCCGCAGAATCTGTTGGTACCTTGGTTTTACGTTGCGACATCAATAGCCACAAGCACCAAATAATGCCGACAATCGTTATGATCGCGATAAAAATACTCCAACCGGGACTAAAAAAATCACTCATGATTGATCCTTCTGAAACTCATCCGGGAGTGCAAATGGTAAATTTGCTGACTCCTCATTAGCAGCCTTGCGATGCTTAGACCATGCCCACCAAATGATTCCCAAAAAAACAAATAAACCAAAGGTGCTCGATATAGCCGATAGATAAGCGGTAAATGCTTGCATGCTGATCTCCTTTATTGGCTGGCAGTTTTAGTGGTGGCGCGGCGATTAGTGCCCAAGCCCTGCAGATAGGCAACTAAGGCATCCTCTTCCGTTTTGCCTTCAAGCTCTTTCGGGGCATTCACAATTTCTTCATCGGTATATGGAACCCCTAAACGCTTTAATGCATGCATGTGTTTTTGAATACTCGACACATCCGCTGGCGCATTTTGCAAATACGGGTAAGCCGGCATATTGGATTCCGGGACGACATCACGAGGATTGCGTAAATGGATGCGCTGCCAGTCGTCTGAATAGCGTCCACCTACACGAGCAAGATCCGGCCCTGTCCGCTTACTTCCCCATAAGAATGGGTGATCAAACACCGATTCGCCAGCAACTGAATACGGACCATAGCGCTCGGTCTCTGAACGCAATGTACGAATCTGCTGAGAATGACAACCAACACAACCCTCACGCTGGTAAATATCGCGTCCAGCCAATTGCAATGCTGTAAATGGCTTGATTCCCGGGCTTGGCTCGGTGGTCGAGTGCTGGAAAAAGAGCGGCACAATCTGTACCAAGCCAGCCACACTCACAACCAAAATGGTGGTGATGATGAGCCAACCGACGTTCTTTTCGAGAGTGGCGTGAGAGAAAAATTTATTCTGATCTGACATTTTTCCTCCCGATTAATGAGCAACTTGAACGTTTGCGGGAATCGGTGCATCCACAAAACGCTCACCATACAAGGTCTTGAATACGTTGTACGCCATTAAGAACATACCGCCCAAGTAACAAATACCACCCAAGAGTCGAATCACGTAGAAGGGATAACTGGCTTTAACCGACTCAACAAAGCTATAGGTCAATGTGCCATCGGCCTCAAAGGCTCTCCACATTAAACCCTGCATCACACCGGCAATCCACATTGCGGCGATATAAAGAACGACGCCAATAGTAGCAATCCAGAAATGCAATTCAATCAGTCGGGTGCTATACATCTCTTTCTTACCCACCAAGCGAGGAATCAGGTAGTACAAAGAACCGATTGTGATCATGGCAACCCAGCCTAGAGCACCAGAATGAACGTGGCCAATGGTCCAGTCGGTGTAGTGCGATAAGCCATTGACGGTCTTAATCGACATCATCGAACCCTCAAAAGTTGACATGCCGTAGAACGACAGCGCCACGATTAAGAATTTGAGGATGGGGTCACTCCGTAACTTGTACCAAGCTCCTGACAGGGTCATGATGCCATTGATCATGCCGCCCCACGAAGGTGCCAACAGAATCAATGAGAACACCATACCCAAGGATTGAGTCCAATCTGGTAATGAGGTGTACTGTAGATGATGGGGTCCTGCCCACATATATGTGAAGTTAAGAGCCCAGAAATGCACAATCGATAAACGATAGGAATAAATTGGGCGATCGGCCTGCTTAGGAATGAAGTAATACATCATGCCCAAGAAGCTCGTGGTCAAGAAAAAGCCAACTGCATTGTGACCATACCACCATTGAATCATGGCATCTTGTGCCCCGGAGTATGCCGAGTATGACTTCCATAAACTCGCTGGCATCTCAATATTGTTCACAATATGCAAAAGCGCAATTGTCAGAATGTAGGCACCAAAGAACCAGTTCGATACATAAATATGCTTGGTCTTGCGCTTCATGATGGTGCCAAAAAACACAATTGCATAAGCTACCCAAACAATCGTAATCAAAATATCGATGGGCCACTCCAATTCGGCATACTCTTTCGAGGTAGTAATCCCAAGTGGCAAGGTAATGGCAGCTGCCACAATCACGAGCTGCCAACCCCAGAAGGTAAATGCAGCTAATTTGTCGCTAAATAGCCGGACCTGACAGGTGCGCTGGACAATGTAATACGAGGTTGCAAATAAAGCACTGCCCCCAAAGGCAAAGATCACTGCGTTGGTATGCAAAGGTCGTAAGCGGCCGTAGCTTAACCAAGGAATGTTCATCGTGATTTCTGGCCAAATCAGCTGAGCTGCCAGAACCACCCCCACAAACATGCCAACAATGCCCCACAACACCGTAACGATGGCAAATTGGCTAACGACCTTATAGTTAAAGTTCGCGTCTTGCGACCCACTGATGGCTAACGCCATACAACCTCCCTAAGCAAAATGAATGGGCTAAAAGCTTTGGGAAATTATCGAGTTAGCGTAATTTCGGTATTTTGATGTAGATCAAATATTAGGGGGGTCTTTACGCTGTGGGCTGTCATCATCGAGCAAGATCGACTCGCCAGGTCCCTGTAGATCATCAAACTGACCGCCCTGAATCGACCAATAGAGCAAGTAGGCAAGGCCAGCTACTAGAAGCAGCGATAAGGGTATTAGAAGATACAAGCTTTCCATGTAAGTAGTCTAATCTAGACCTTACGCAAACGCCATGCATTGAGCGTTACTAGAAGCGATGAAGATGCCATCCCAATTCCAGCAACCCATGGATTAATCCAGGCCATCATTGCCACCGGAATAATCGTGATGTTGTATAGGAATGCCCATAGAAGGTTTTGCCGAATGATTCCTTGGGTACGATGCGCCAAGGAAAATGCCTTAACCAAGGTCTCAAAATTGGGGCTAACCAATATGGCATCTGCCCCAGCCGCTGCTAAAGGGGCGCCACTTCCCATTGCAATTGATACATCCGCTTTTGCCAAGAACGGTGCATCATTAACCCCATCGCCAATCGCACATACTTTAGCGCCACCCGCCTGTAGTTCCCGAATAAACTCATATTTTTCTTCGGGACTGGCGCCACCACGGTACAGCGTAATTCCGTGATAGCGTGCCCAGGCCTCGACGGTAGCCTGTGCATCACCCGATAATAAATAGACAGTCATCCCATGGGTTCGTGCATATTGCAATAAAGCCTCAACACCCTCTCTGGGGCGATCTAAGAAGCTAAATTGGGCGATCAGTCCTTGATCATCGCCTAAGTAAACATGACTATAGAGCGCATCCAATGGACTGGCTAACGCTTGCACACCCACCCAGTCGGCATTACCAAGGCGGTAGTTGCCATTGGACAGCCCCTTGCCTAAGTGGTTGTCACTTCGCGTCAAAAAATGATGAGGTGCAAGGTCACGCTCTCGTAGTGCATCGCCAAGCGCTAGACCTAAAGGATGATTTTGACCATCCTCCATGCCGACCGCTAAGGCTAATGCATCATGTTCGCTCATGCCATTTCGAAATACAGTGATGCTTTGTAAACGAGGTTCGCCGATCGTTAGCGTGCCAGTTTTATCCATGACCAAGGTGTTTGCTTTACTCAAACCTTCAAGTGCTCGACCTCGAATCACAAATAAACCAATCTTTGTTAGCGCACCCTGAGCGGCCGCTAGTGCTGTGGGGATCGCCAATGATAATGCGCACGGACAACTTGCCACCAACACACCGAGCATCACGGGCCAGGCTCGGCTTGGATCCACCAGTAACCAAGTGGCACTACTGATGATCGCTGCAATGATTAGAAGAATCACGAATCGACCGGCCCACACTTCAGCCAATCCCAACATGGGTGGCTTCGCTTGGAGAGCACGATCTAATAAGATTGCAATACCGGCTAAGCGCGTAGTTTGACCAACTGCTGTAATTTCCAGCGCAATACTATTTTGAATATTATGCGTACCCGCAAACAAGCGATCACCAGGAGACTTCTGCACTGGCCTTGATTCACCAGTTAATAACGCTTCATTCACACTGGTATACGAATCGATTAGCACGCCATCCGCTGGGATAATCTCACCAGGACCCACCCGAACTCGATCGCCAACGAGGCAACGCACAACGGGTATGCGCTCAACCGTAGTACTCTTAGGGTAATCAAGGTAGCGTTCACAGCTAGCCGGAAGCTGTTTAGCCAATGCCTCCGATCCACTTTGAGCATCCTGCCTGGCAATCAATTCGATATAACGCGCCCCGAGGGTAAAGGCCACAAACATCGTAATCGAATCAAAATAACTCGGGCCATCCCCCACCAATAAGTTGACAGTTCCTACAGTAAAGGCCATCCCCAACGCCAAGGCAATGGGCACATCCATTCCCAAAGATCGTGTTTGCGCAAATGAACGCACACTCCGCCATGCGGAGCCAAAGATTGGGGCCGCAGAATAGAGAACAACGGGAACGGTTAATAGCCAACTGGTCCAGTTCAGTAAGAGATTATTTTCAGGAGATAGGTCAACCGAGTCGGTATAAATCGGCCAGGCATACATCATGACCTGCATCATGCCCAATAGAGCAACCCCTAAACGGAATATTAAATTTCTGCGCTCGCGTTTACTGCGTAGCGCTAACTCCGAGGGCTCGTAAGGCCAGGCTAGATAGCCAATCCGTTGCACCTCATACAATATTTTGGGTAAGGTAATTTTTTGAGGATCAAAGCGCACAATCGCTTTTAGGGTGACGTAATTAATTTGTACGTCATCAATTCCTAAGACACGCTGCAGATGATGATCACAAAGCCAAACACACGCCGCACAGCGAATTTTTTCGAGCGACAGAATCGACTCAGCTAAGCCGGAATCCAACACCTTTACAAAGCGTGCTTGCAAGGTCGGATCGTTATAGACTTCGAGCGCTTCAGGAAGTTCATCACCATTGACTAAATAGTCTGGACGTTCCCCAGAAGGGATCTGGCGCTGATAAAAACTTTCAAGCCCTTCCCCATAGATCGTTTGCGCGACTGCCATGCAGCCAGCACAGCAAAATGGGCGCTGGATCCCACCTAAATCAGCATGCAAGGCATATGCTACCTGGGTATCACTACCGCAGTGATAACACGGTGTCGATGAAATGGTCATGCGGGCTTACAAAAACAAAGGGCTGCCAAGGCAGCCCTTCTATCGAGTTGATGGCAAATTATTTCACCAAGAGAACAGGCTGCTTAGCTGAAGATACGACGCGTTGAGCAACCGATCCAATCAAAAGATCAAGTACGCCGCCGCGACCCTTGGCGCCCATCACAATCATGTCAAACTTTTCTTTGGTGGCAGTAGCCAAAATTTCTTTTGATACATGGCCACGCTTAATGACCATATTGTGCTTAACGCCTGCGGCATCCAAAACCTTCTGGGCTGGCTTTAACTCTTTCTCGCTAATTTCACGCAAGTAGTCATCCACCACGCTTTTACTGACAAATTGCTTGACGTGATTGAGACCAAAGTCATCGTGTACATTAATCAGAGTAACGGAACACTTACTGCGCATATTGCCAACTAATTGAGCAACGTATTTGGCTGCACTCAATGAAGTCTTTGAACCGTCAATTGGTAGTAGTATTTTCATATGATCTCCCTCCACAATGTAATCAGTGCTAGCAGTGTAGCAATATTATTGGGTTTTCCCTTGATCCATATCAAATTCAGTCGCCTATATCCCTAATTTTTTTATGCATATTCAATTCCTTGGCGCGGGCCAAGAGGTCACCGGCTCCAAATACCTCATCCGTGGTAAAGCATGCGGGGTTAACCACTGCTTCATGGTGGATTATGGGATGTTTCAAGGCGGTCGAGAGGCAGACAATAAAAATTTGGCTGAACTCCCAATTTCTCCCCGTGAGCTCGATTTTGTGGTTCTGACCCATGCACATATTGACCACAGTGGATTATTGCCACGCTTATGCGCCCAAGGATTTCGTGGGGCCATCTATTGCACTCCTGCGACAGCCTCTTTACTCAAAATCATGCTTTTGGATAGCGCTCATCTGCAAGAAGCTGACTATGAACGCGCTCAACGCAAACAAGCTCAGGGCCGCTGGAAAGGTGATCTTCCAGTTCCTCTCTATAGCATCCTCGAGGCCATCGATTGCTTGGCGCAACTAAAGACCGTTCCCTATCACCGGCGCTTTAGTCCCGGCCAAGGGATTGATATCGAGTTTAAAGATGCTGGCCATATCTTGGGGGCTGCGATTACCGTGATCGACATTCAAAGAGAGAATCAACAACGCCATCGCACTGTATTTTCGGGTGACCTAGGAATGTTTGAACGGCCCTTGATGAATGACCCGGAGCTAATTGAGCATGCTGACACCTTAATTATGGAATCGACCTATGGTGATCGCTTACATCGATCGCTTCAGGACACAGAGGATGAGCTTGTCGAGGTCATTACGAATACCCTCAAACACAATGGCAATATCATCATCCCCGCATTTGCAGTCGGTCGTACCCAAGAAATTATTTTTGTATTAATGGATTTAATTCGACGCAAACGCCTGCCCTATCTCAATATCTGGGTTGACTCGCCAATGGCTACATCTGTGACTCGATTAACCGAAGAATATCGTTCCTCACTCGATGAAGCAGCTCAGGCTATCTACGATTGGTATCAAGCTAACCCTAATCGCCTAGATTTACGTTTTATTGCTGACGTTGAAGAGTCCAAGGCGCTCAATCGCATCAAGGGTGGCGCTATTGTAATTTCTGCGAGTGGCATGTGTGAGGCCGGTCGGATTGTGCACCACCTCAAATGGAATCTACCTCACCGCAATAATGCGATCATCATCACCGGTTTTCAGGCGCAAGGTACTTTGGGACGGCGGCTTGTGGATCAAGCAAAAATCGTTCATCTATTTGGGAAAGAAATTCCTGTCAAAGCTTCCATACATACCATTGGCGGCTTATCAGCCCATGCTGATCAGGCTGGATTAATTCGTTGGTTAAAGGGATTTCAACAAGCCCCATCGCACGTTTACATTACGCATGGCGAGCCCTACGCTGCAGAACAACTAAAGGCAGCCATCCATTCACAACTGGGCTGGGAGCACATTCATCTGCCTCAGCCTCATAGCACCTACCCTCTCTAATCATGCCAAACCTAAATGCCTTTGCGCTGCGCGCCCACTTGATTCGTAAGCCCCATGAGCATAAAGGCGATATGGGGAAGGTGTTACTCGTAGGCGGTGCGCCTGGCATGGCAGGTGCTATTTTTTTATCTGCGTATGGATCGCTTTATAGTGGAGCTGGCTGGACAATTGTTGGCGTCTTAGACTCTAAATCAGCTCATGTTCAGATTGATCAACCAGAACTCATGGTTCAGGATCTCTCTCGCGTTGTTGATACTGATCATTTCATCAATGGTATTGCGCCTGACTGTTTGGCGATTGGTCCTGGCTTAGGTTTAAGTGATCAGGCTTTGCAATTCTTGAAGGCAGGTATTCAATTTCGTGGCCCATTGATCTTGGATGCAGATGCCTTAAATTTAATTACTGACCACCCACAGTTAGGGCAATTATTAAGCAGGCGCAAAGACCCCTGCACAATCACACCTCATCCCGGCGAAGCAGCTCGTCTATTGGGTACATCAGTGGAGCAAGTTCAGGCTAATCGATTGGGGGCAATTCAGTTACTGATTAATCGATTTCAATGCCATGTGGTTCTCAAAGGCCATCACACATTAGTTGGTTCGCCAAATGATGCAATCTATACCTGCCAAGCAGGCAATCCTGGCATGGCAACTGGTGGCATGGGAGATGTCTTAACGGGCCTTATCGCCTCACTAGCAGCCCAAGGAATTTGTCATCATCTCAATTTATGGGAGGCAACTTGTCTTGCAGTTGAGCTTCATGCGCGTGCCGCTGATCAACTAGTTCAATCCGGAATTGGGCCCAATGGCATGACCGCACTTGAGTTGGCCAAGGCGGTTCGTGAATTAATCAATCAGACTTAGATTGATCCCCATGGGCCCCAATGGGGTCCGGGTGGAGACTCTTGGTTCCATTTCACGGGATATTTAACCTTTCCGGGTCCGAGTCGTGACCAGACAAATGCCGTGACAGCCAACACGATCACGCCCAGGAAAACATGGGTCCAGATATCCATAAATCCTGCATGCCCATGAATCATGATCAAAGGATTAGCACCTGCAGGGGGATGAACAGTCTTGGTCATCAACAATACTGCGATTGTGATGAGCACTGATAAGACCAGCACCCACGTTGCATTACCCAAAGTTTGGTAACAGATCACGCCAATCAAGGCCGATAGTAAATGGCCGCCAAATAGGGCTCGAGGTTGCGTCGGCGGTAGTGTCGTAAGACCAAATAAGAATAGTGTTGAACCGCCCAAAGAGGCAAGTAATAAGGTGGAGTCTTGTGGACGAACCACATGGAGTGCCAAAAACAACGCCACACTTGCCCCGCTCAATACCCAGAGGATCCGTAATATGGTTTGTTTCATTAAAGCAGTTTACGCTATTGTTCCTAGGGTCTTTATTCAGGTATATAGTGATACGTTACAAGGACCTATTTGCAAACCTTTTTTAATCTCCTCTCAGTATCACTGTTACGCTTTGTCCTAATTCTTCCATATAGATGGATTATTCAACTGGGTCGTGGTTTAGGATGGATCGTCGCCCATATACCAAGCGATCGTCAACGAGTGGTCTTGATTAACCTACGCCTGTGTTTTCCACAACTATCGACAAAAGAAATTGAGACTCTGGCTTTACATCACTGGCAGCTATTTGGGCGCAGCATTTTGGAGCGCAGTCGCATTTGGCTAGGCACCCCTGCCCAGATCAATGAAATGATTCAGATTCATTCTGAAATTGAGTTGGGGGATCGAAAACCGCGCATTTTGGTAAACCCCCATTTTGTTGGCATTGAAGGTGGTATTGCTTTATGCGCTTTGGCTGAAAAAATGGATTGGCCACGCGGAGTCACTCTTTACCAAAAGATGAAAAATCCATATTTTGATCAGAAAATTATTGAGTGGCGTGGTCGCTTTGGTGGACGATCCATTCCAAGACAAGGTCATCTCATCGAAACGCTTCGAGAGATTAAAAATGGAAACTTTGTTTTTATCGCACCTGATATTGATCTCGGCACTAAGGACTCTGTATTTGTACCCTTCTTTGGTGTTCAAACGAATACCATTAGTGCGATTTCCCGTTTAGCCAAATTAAGTGGCGCTGAAGTGTGCATGATGCAGACCACACTTAAATCAGATTGCTCTGGTTACATTTGCCATATCAGTAAACCGCTCGAGTCATTTCCAAGTGATGATGAGAAAGCCGATACAGCCCGACTGAATCAATACTTTGAAGATGAGATCCGGCTACGCCCAGCCGAATACTATTGGGTCCATAAGCGTTTTAAGAATCGACCTGCTGGAGAGGCCAAGATTTATTAGTGTAAAAATAGTATCTCAAGGAGATAAAACCATGAGACAGTTTATAAACGCTAATCAAATTAAGATCGCTTATCAAATCGATGGTCCGGAGAATGGTCCCCCCGTTTTCTTAAGTAATAGCCTGATGTCCAGTTTAGAAATGTGGGATCGAACCTTACCCGCATTGACTGATCGGTATCGTGTAATACGCTATGACACACGTGGCCATGGTCAAAGTGAAGTAACGCCAGGTCCCTACAGCATTGCTCTTTTAGCAGAAGACTTAGTTGCTCTGATGAACGCTCTCGGAATCACGAAGGCCCACTTTGCTGGGCTATCCATGGGCGGTATGATTTGCCAATACATTGGCGCCAATTACCCGGACAATGTTTTGTCACTTAGTCTATGTGATACCGCTAGTGAGATGCCACCCCGCAGTATGTGGGAGGAACGTTTTGCGATCGCGAGATCTCAAGGAATCACTGGTCTTGTCGATGGAACCATCAAACGCTGGTTCTTAACCGATTTTATTGAGAGCGAGCCTGAGCAAATTGAACAAGTACGAAAGATGATCTTGGCCACACCGGTAGATGGCTATCTAGGCTGCGCCAGTGCAGTTCGGGATATGGCGCAATCGACGATGCTCTTAAAAATTAAGGCGCCAACCCTGATTTTGTTAGGCAGACAAGATCCAGCGTGTACATACGAGCAATCCACCGTCTTGCATCGGCTTATTCCCCATTCTTCGCTGATCGCGATTGATCAAGCAGCTCATCTATCTAATATCGAAAAACCGTCTGAGTTCAACCATGCACTGCGGGGATTTTTAGATTCTGTGGCATAGTAGATAAGCAGTCATAATAAAAAGGAGACGTCATGCAATTTAGTATCAAAAAATATCTCATTGGCGCAACCATGCTCGCATTTGCTGGGGCATTTAGTCTGCCAATTCAAGCGCAAAGTGCAGCGGCCAATTACCCCAATAAAACCGTCAAAATGGTCGTGCCCCTCACGCCTGGCTCGGGTGCCGATATTGCCGGGCGCATTGTTGCCAAAAGCCTTGCAGAAACCTGGAAGCAGCCCGTCATTATTGAAAACCGGCCCGGTGCAGGTGGCTTACTAGGCACTGGAGTAGTGGTGAACTCTGAACCCGATGGTTACACCCTTTTGGTTCAATCCGCATCCTATGCCGCAAACCCTGCCATTTACAAAAAACTTCCGTATGACCTCAAGAGTCTCGCCGATGTCAATATCTTAGGTAGCAGTCCATATGCTCTCATTGTCTCAGCCGAGAGCCCTTATAAGACTCTCAAAGACTTGATTAATGCTGCCAAAGCAAAGCCAGGTGATATTCCATTTGCTAGCGCTGGCGTCGGTAGCTCAACCCATTTGGCAGCCGAGTATTTCAATCAAACCGCTGGCATCAAGATGTTGCATGTTCCATTTAAAGGATCCCCCGAGGCGATTCAAGAAACGATTGCTGGGCGTACCGCTTACTACATGGCTCCTTTACAAACTGCAATTTCGCAAATTCAGGGAGGTAAGGTGCGTGCATTGGGTGTAACGGGTACAACCCGGGCCGAGGCAGCTCCTAATATTCCAACGATTGCTGAGCAAGGTTTTTCTGGCTTTGAGATTGGTTTGTGGGTTGGCGTTTGGGCCCCATCGGCAACACCTCAAGCGATTTTGCAAAAACTCAATACCGATATCAACCGGGCTCTACAGGATCCTGAGGTGAAATCAGCCTATGCCAAAGCAGGCATCACGATTAAGCCCATGAATCTTGCTGAAACCGAAAAGTTTGTCCGTAGCGAAATCAGCAAGTACACCAAGATTGCCAAAGACGCTGGGATTGAACCACAATAACGCTCCCCCTTGCCAAGCGCCAGACCAGGCCCTCAAAAAGCCTGGTCTCGTTCTTTGTGAGAACGCAACGGATTGCCATGCGCACATCTGCGGTCCTCAGTCCTTATATCCATATATCCCAAATCGTATCTATACCCCACCGGATGCCTTACTTTCTCAATATGAGGCGCTACTCGATAGTCTGGGCGTTCAACGATCGGTATTAGTTCAGCCTAGTATTTATGGAACGGATAATCGTGCATTGCTGGCAGCGATTAAAACCAATCCATTGCGCTTTCGGGGAGTCGCAGTGGTGGATTGGGATATTGGCGATACAGAATTAGACGATCTGCATCGTGCTGGAATTCGTGGAGTACGCTGCAATATTGTCGACCTTGCCGAGGCTAAGGGCGTTTTACCAATCAAGCAATTAACTAAATTAGCAAACCAGATTGCACCGCTTGGCTGGCATTTGGAGTTTCTCATGCATGTCAATGAGTTCCCAAATCTCTCGAAACTACTATCGAATTTCCCGGTCCCGATTGTGCTGGGGCATCTTGGGTATTTAAAAACAAATCTGGGTATCAAAGACCCTGGCTTTCAAAACCTCTTGTCCCTCGTGCGCGAGGAGCGTGCCTGGGTGAAACTCACTGGCCCCTATCGAATTACAACCGAAGAAAGAATCCCCTACTCCGATACCAATCCATTTGCGTATGCCTTGATTGCTGCTAATTCAAGGCAGGTGGTATGGGGCACCGACTGGCCCCATGTGATGGTTAAAGGGGTGATGCCAAACGATGCAGATCTTCTAGATTTACTACAAGTGTGGATCCCGGATCCAGCAATTCGAAAGCAGGTTCTCAGCGAGAACCCAAAGCGTCTTTATCAGTTTATCGACTGAAGGCTTTCCTACAAGCCGCCATTCTGCTGAGCCACCATCAAATACAGCATGGGGATCGATAGAATCGTGTTAACTCGTGAAGTCAGCATTGCAACGCGTGCGGACTTTGCCTTCGTTGCTGCATCGACCTCTACAATTCCGAGGGCACGTTTTTGATTCGGCCAAATCACAAACCAAACATTAAACGCCATCACTAAAGCAATCCACATACCTAGGCCAATTGCCAAGAAAGGCTGCTGAAGCGTGAAAGCTTGATGAGCATAGCCATTCAGTACGGCTAGGATAAATCCAGTTAATACCGTTGCCATTGCCGCAAACCGAAACCACTTTAAGGCCAATGGTGCAATCACCTTGGCCACCGCAGGCTTTTGTTCATCCGGAATCTTTGGCATGGATGGAATCTGCACAAAATTGAAATACCACAACAGGCCCACCCACATTACTCCTGAAATCACGTGTAGGAAGCGAAATACAAAAGTCACCCATGCTGAGCTCCCCACATTAGATCCCCCTAGGGTGATCACAATGAGAGCAAGCACAATAAATCCGACCAGAACGGTCTTGCCTAAAGAGCTCAGAATGGATGTCATATGGATTTCTTGCTGAAATTACGCTGCAAAGTTTTTACTCACAAAATCCCAATTCACTAGATTCCAGAAGTTTTCGACATACTTAGGACGAGCATTACGAGTGTCAATGTAATACGCATGTTCCCATACGTCACAAGTCAACAGTGGCTTAGCGTCAGTTGTTAACGGTGTCGCAGCATTACTAGTCGATACTAAATCGAGACTACCATCCGCTTTCTTGACCAACCAGGCCCAGCCCGATCCAAAAGTACCAACAGCGCACTTGGTGAACTCTTCTTTGAACTTATCAAATGAGCCCCACTTCGCATTGATCGCATCAGCCAAGGCACCGGTTGGAGCACCGCCGCCGTTTGGCTTTAAACCAAACCAGTAAAACGTATGGTTCCAGACCTGAGCTGCGTTATTAAAGATACCGCCGGATGATTTTTTAACGATCTCTTCGAGGCTGGAGTTCTCAAACTCGGTTCCTTTGATGAGATTATTGAGATTGGTCACATAGGTTTGATGATGCTTGCCATAGTGATACTCCAAGGTCTCCTTTGAAATGTGAGGTGCAAGCGCATCAAGCGCATAAGGCAACTGGGGCAATGTATGTTCCATTTTTTTCCTTTTTTAGTAACAAAGCGAACACGTTGATAAAAACTCAGTGCTGTAACTATAGACCATTCTGGAATTTTTGTTTTATCTATCCTGAAATGGGGTTTTCTGAATTAAAATAAGGGTTTGCATAACCAATAGTCCAATCAACGAGGACGTATGCTCAGTCAAACTCGCGTCAATCCGTCAAGTCGGATTTACATCCAAGAGGTGGTTACCCGCGATGGCTTTCAGGCAGAGTCGCACTTCATCCCCACAGAAAAGAAGATTCGCTTAATCAATCGCTTAAGTCACGCTGGCTATGCCAAGATTGAGGTGACCTCTTTTACAAGCCCTAAAGCCATTCCGATGCTGGCTGATGCTGAGGTCGTGATGCGTGGCATTGAACGCGTTCCTGGGGTCGAATACACAGTCTTAATCCCAAATCTACGCGGTGCTGAGCGCGCGCTTGCAGTTGGCGTTGATGAATTCAACCTGGTGATGTCAGTTAGCGAGACGCATAATCAATCCAATCTGCGTATGTCCCGTGCCGATTCAGCCAAAGCTCTTGGTGAGGTAATTTCTTTGGCACACCAATCTAAGGTAGCTGTCAATGTCTCCCTTTCCACCAGCTTTGGGTGTCCGATGAGTGGCATGACCCCCGTCGATGAACTAATGCATTGGATTGATCATTTTGTTGCTCAAGGTGTTCGGGGTATTAGTATTTGTGACACTACCGGTATGGCCAATCCTCGGCAAGTCACTGAGATTTGCGAGAAGGCTCAATCCAAGCATCCCAGTACGCAGTGGACTCTGCATTTTCATAATACGCGTGGCATGGGTTTAGCCAATGCCTTAGCTGCCGTTCAGGCGGGAATTGTGCGCTTTGATTCGTCTTTAGGTGGATTAGGCGGCTGCCCTTATGCTCCGGGAGCGACTGGCAATATTTGCACCGAGGAATTGGTTCATATGTTGGATCTGATGGGCTTTCACACCAATATGAACCTTGATTTATTACTCGAGTACGCAGCGGAGTTGCGCACTTTAGTAGATCGCCCCTTGCCAAGTCAGGTTCTGCTTGCAGGCAAAGTAGATCGCCTCTATGACAAGATCTGTCAGAGCTAGATACTTCCTCCTTACTTCTTCGAAGCGGCTTTCACCTTTGCGAGATACTCAGCAACACGGTGCTTAATATCAGGCACCGAGCCCGATTGCACCAAATCATATAAATCAACGGCTCGGGTATCGCGTTTGCAAGCATGCAACGCCATCGCACGAGCATCAGGCGGGATCTCCAAAATATGCTCAAGAACTTGTGCTTCATACGCATGCCAATCGGTCGCCTCTAAGACAGCAGTGAGGATCCCAAAATCTTTAGCTTGGTGTGCATCAATACGACGTGGATTACCAATCAGCTGCTGCGCGCGATCGGGTCCGACGCACTCTGCCAGTCGCCTCGATCCCAAAATCAAACCAAAACGGGCCCCAGGAAACATCATGCGCATATCCTCCGAACCCGCCCGATGACGACATGCCAAGAGCAAATCTGCTCCTGCTCCAATCGTTTGTCCATGGGCCAATGCCATCGTGTCATATGGTGCATGCGCAATCGCTTGAAGCATTTGCTCAATGCGAACAAAATGCAACAGCAGATCGCCAGGGCTTGCATCATCAAAGTTTGAGAAATCAAAGCCGGCACAGAAACCCTGGCCCTCGCCGCGCAATATCAGCAAACGAGTACCATCGGACTCTGCCTCCTTGGTGACAGCGAGTAACTCAGAAGCCAACTCGTAACTGATCGCATTGCGCTTCTCTGGACGATTGAGAGTGACTCGTTTGATGTGACCCGAATGCTCTACCCGTATGGTGTTCATATTTACCCCACGATCTCAGAATTATGCTCACCTAAGCGCGGCGGTCTACGCTCGATGGGAGCCGTTGCACCATTAAATTTAATGGGATTAATCACCGTTTTGGTTGCTTGGCCATTCGCCATCACCATGGGTTGTACCCAACCCATCGCAAGGGTTTGTGGATCATTTAAAACATCGGAATACTGATTGATTGGACAACATGGCACACCCGCTTGACTAAATTGTGCAATCCAATTGGCGGCCGTATCCTGTTTTAAGATCGCCTCGATCAACTCTTTCAAAGCGATTTGATTTTTTGCCCTCAGTGCCGTGCTAGTAAAGCGCTCGTCATTTAAAAGCTCTGGGCTCTTCAAGATCTGACAAACGGTTTCCCAAAGAGCTTGCGTACCAGCTGCCATCACCAAATAGTCGTCTTTGGCTTTAAATGCTTGATACGGGGCATTGCGAGGATGGGCTGAGCCTAATTTAACTGGATCTTTGCCTACTCCAAAGTACTCCGAGGTTTGCAAGGCGGCTATTGCTAATGAAGTTCCCATCATTGGTACATCAATATGAACACCCTTACCCGTTTGCGCCACGGCTCGTAATTGCGCACAAATACTCATTGCACCATACAAACCAGCCGTGAAATCCGCAACTGGTACACCGCATTTGACAGGTGCTCCATCGGGTTCTCCAGTCACACTCATGATGCCGCTCATCGCCTGAATCGTGACATCAAATCCGCCCTCATTAGCACGCGGTCCAGTTTGACCGTAGGCCGAGATCGAGCAGTAAATTAGTTTGGGATTAATGGTAAGAGCTGAGTCAAAATCCAGGCCCAGGCGCTTCATCACACCAGGGCGATTGTTCTCGATCAGCACATCCGCATTCGCAATCAAAGCTTTAGCTTTCGCGTTATCACCTGGATTTTTTAAGTCTAAGGTAATCGATCGTTTATTGCGATTTAGAGAGGCGAAGTTCTCACTCAAGCGATCGTTCTCAGGACCGGTATGGGGAGGCCAGGCACGTAATGTATCCCCAGCCCCGGGGTTCTCTAATTTGATGACATCTGCTCCGAGATCAGCGAGTAGCAAAGCGCAAAATGGTCCTGCGGCGACATTGCAAATCTCAAGAACACGAATTCCGGCAAGTGGTTTTAAGGCAGAAAGATCAGAGGTGTTCATAGGGCACTCTTTTAAATGGAATACCCTATTCTAACGATCTCTTTAGTAGTAGCTTAGTGGCTGAGTTTTGCCCTTGAAGATGCGGTAGGAGAACAAGGTGTATGCCAGGATCGTTGGCAACACCACAATCGCGCCCCAGAAAATGACCCACAACGATTGAGTGGATGCGGCCGCTTGCCACACCGTCATGCGATCGACGACTAGATAAGGAAACAAACTATAGGCAATTCCAAAGAACGATAACCAAAAGATTGCAACCGTTGTTGTGAATGGTAACCATTCCCGCTGGCTTGGGTTGGCTTTAAGCCGATGCAGCGCTCGATCCGTGATTAGAAATAAAAGCGCGGTCGCAATCGGAATGGGCGCCAACCAAACAATGTTGGGATAGCTAAACCAACGACTCATGATTTCTGGACTGAAATACGGCGTTGCTGCCGAGATCAAGGCAATGCCCAATCCAGTTAACCACAAACTTGCCCGCGCCCATGAAGTCGCTCGCAACTGCAACGCTCCCTCCGTTTTCATGATGAGCCAGGTTGAACCCAGCAAGGCATATCCTGCTGGCAAGCAAATACCGACTAGGGCAGCAAAAATCCAGCCTAATAAGCCAGACTCATAGCCAATAATATGACGCCCGATCATTACGCCTTGAGATACCGCTGTTACTAAGCTACCGAAATAAAATAAGAAGTTCCAAAGCGGTTTCTGCGCCAAGTTCACTTTAGCCCGAAAATCAAATGACACCCCGCGCAGAATCAAACCAGCCAACATAATTGCCACAGGTAAATAAAGTTCAGTGAGGACAATACCGTGTGCAAACGGAAATGCAACCAGCAAAATACCCACTCCAAGCACCAGCCAGGTCTCATTGGCATCCCAAAAAGGTCCGATCGAGGAGATCATCACATCTTTGTCAGCATCTCCAGCACGATTGAGCAAAATACCAACTCCTAAATCGTAGCCATCCAACACAACATACGACAACATGGCAAAGCCCATCGCTCCCAAGAAAAACAGGGGGAGCCAGACGGAAGCTTGGGACCAGTCAGCTGGGATCATTTAGGCTTGCACTGAAGCAGATGAGGGCTGGATTGAAATGGGTGCCTCTACCTCCGCACTCTTCTTGTCCGCTTGTCGTGCCATGTAGAAGATTGCCCAGATGTAAGCAATGATTAAGGTAAGGTAGAGAAACAAATACATCATCAGAGTACTAAATACCATGCCGCCCGGCAATTTTGTAGCCGCTTGCGCCGTGGTCAGAACGCCATGTACTAAATAAGGCTGACGCCCAATTTCAGTGACATACCAACCAGCAACCACTGCTACCCATCCTGAAAAGGTCATCCAGACAAAAATGCGGGCTAACCAATTGGGTAAGTCCTGTCCGCGACGCATCCGCCACCATCCATACCAAGACAAAACCAGCATCAACACACCAATGCCAACCATGATGCGAAAGGCAAAGAAAACAGGTTTGACTGGCGGTGTTTTATCAAAATCGTTTAGGCCCTTGACCTCACCGTTCCAATCGTGGGTTAAATAAAAAGAAGCTAATTTTGGAATCGCAATCTCAAACTTATTGGATTTAGTTTTTTCATCGGGGATGGCAAATAAAACAGCAGGAACGCCATTACCTGTCTCCCAGATTCCTTCCATCGCTGCCAATTTGGCTGGTTGGTATTTGAGGGTATTGAGTCCGTGCATATCCCCCAAGAAAATCTGGATGGGGGTGACAATTGCAGCTGCTACGATGCCAAATTTGAGGATGGCCTTATTCGCTTGGGTACGACTACCCTGTAAATAGCGATAGGCTGATAAACCTGCTAACAGAAAGAACACGGTTAGAAATGAAGCAGTCATCATGTGGGCAAAGCGGTATGGCATGGATGGGTTAAACACGATTTCCATCCAACTCACCGCATGGGCCTGGCCGTCGATCATCTCAAAGCCTTGTGGAGTTTGCATCCAGGAGTTAAGAACAATGATCCAGAATGCAGACAAGGTGGTTCCAAAAGCGACTAAGAAGGTTGCTAAGGTATGCACCCGTTGTGAAACGCGCTTTGCACCAAATAACATGATGCCAAGAAACGTGGCCTCAAGAAAGAAAGCGGTCAGTACTTCATAAGCAAGTAGCGGTCCAGCAATATTGCCGACGGTCTCCATATACCCGGGCCAATTGGTGCCAAACTGAAAACTCATCGTGATACCGCTGACAACCCCCAAAGCGAAGGTGAGCGCAAATACTTTGACCCAAAATTGATACGCCTCTTGCCAATAGACTTCACCGGTACGATTGAACTTGATCTTGAAATAAAACAGGACCCAGCCTAAAGCAATCGTGATGGTGGGAAATAAGATATGAAAAGTGATGTTGGCGGCAAACTGGATCCGGCTCAACATGATGGGGTCAAACATAAATTTCCCCTAAAGCTTAAGAATAGAATATTGATATTTTAAGGGTCTTTGCCGATTACTGCTTGCTGGGGAAACCCCCAAAGTATTCATATAATGGACATATGACAAATCCTGCTCTGACCGATCAAATCGCCCCCTTACGGCATTTTGTGGCTCAAATGACCCAATTAGTCGACCAGAGTCAAGCTGAAGATATTGTTCGCCCCAGAGCCAAAGCACTATTACAAGAGTTAATTAAGACTGATGATTGGCTGCCGGATTTTTGTGCCGTTCCTCATCCCCAGTATTATCAGCAATACTTGCTACACGCAGACCCACTGGAGCGATTCTCGGTCGTCAGTTTTGTTTGGGGCCCAGGCCAAGCCACTCCAATTCATGATCACATGGTCTGGGGTCTAATTGGCATGTTGCGGGGCTGTGAAAAAGGTCAACGCTATGCCCGTAATGCTTCTGGCCAATTAGAGGCTATCGGTCACGAAGAGATGCTTTTACCTGGTGATGTCGATGAAGTCAGTCCCAGCATTGGCGATATTCATATTGTGAAGAATGCCTTTGACGACAAACCCTCAATCAGCATCCATGTTTATGGTGGCAACATTGGGGCTGTGAAGCGCCATGTTTACGACCTACAAACAGGATCTGTCAAAAACTTTGTTTCAGGTTACTCATCGTCGCAGATCCCTAATCTGTGGGATCGATCCGCTCAAGTTCGCTCCGAACTCAATTAATGTAATTTAACGTGGGGCTCGGTGCGGCGCGTGATCATACGTGCTAAGGTATCGAGACTCACTTTGGCCCAGCCATGCAATGCTAGCTCATGCATTTTGTACAAGGACAAATACATCAGCTTGGCGAAGACACCTTCGATCATGAGGTTGCCACCAATAAGGCCGCCCATCATGTTGCCAACGGTGCTGTACTTTCCTAAAGACACTAAGGATCCAAAATCACGGTAGCGGTATGGTTTCAGGGGCTTATTTTCAAGACGCAATTGGATTTGCTTAAATAAATGTGAAGCTTGTTGATGGGCTGCTTGGGCTCGCGGCGGCACAAAGCCGCCCTGTCCCTCATTTGCTTCCGGCCAAGGGCATGCCGCACAATCGCCCATGGCGAAGATATCAGGATCGCGCGTAGTTTGAAGCGTAGGCAACACCACGAGCTGATTAATCCGGTTTGTTTCCAAACCGGCAATGTCTTTTAAGAAATCAGGCGCCTTGACGCCGGCTGCCCAAACAATCAATTCAGCGGGCAAACTCGTGTTATCACTAAACTGCACCTCTTTTGGAAACACCCGCGCTACTTTCTTATTCGTAATGACCTCAACACCCATCTTTTGCAATAAGGCTTGAGTTGCATTTGATAGGCGCGCCGGTAAGGCCGGTAAGATTCGGGGGGCCGCCTCGATTACGCTTACCTTTAAATCCTTATTAGGATCTACCCGATCAAGACCGTAGGAAACAACTTCGCGAGTAGTGCGATGCAGCTCGGCAGCGAGCTCGACGCCTGTTGCCCCCGCTCCAATAATGGCCACGTGTAATTGATCGGGCGATAGTGGATTACTTTGTGCCTGCGCCCGAATAATCGCATTAAGCATTTGATGATGAAAGTTTTTGGCATCGTCTTGAGATTCTAGGCGCAAGGCATATTCTTCGACACCAGGTGTGGCAAAGTCATTGCTGAGACTTCCAATGCTCATGACGAGAACATCATAAGGAATTGAGCGTTGCGGGGTAATTTCAGTTCCCAGATGATCCTTATATGGCGCAACAATCACCTCTTTACGCTCGCGATCCAAACCAATCATCTCACCAATCCGATAGGTAAAGTGATGCCAGTGAGCTTGAGCAATATAATCAACTTCATGGTCGCCCAAATCCATACTGCCAGCCGCAATCTCATGGAGTTTTGGTTTCCAAATATGCGTACGATTCTTATCAATCAAGGTAATGGAATAACGACCGGGCTTTCCTTTGCGGGGGCCAAATCGATCACCCAGACGAGTGGCTAGCTCTAGCCCTCCTGCCCCACCACCTACAATGACAATTCGTTGCATGACGAAGTTCTTCTTATTTTGATTAGAGTGATTAATTATTGTGCCGTCCAACCGCCATCCATATTCCATGCGACGCCACGAACCTCTGACGCATCCGGTCCGCATAGAAATACTGCCAGGGCAGCCAGTTGCTCTGGTTTCACAAACTCACCAGATGGTTGCTTCTCAGAAACCAGTGCTAATTTGGCTGCGTCATTGGAAATCTTCTCGCGCTCAGCGCGTGCATCGACTTGCTTTTGAACAAGGGGGGTTAACACCCAGCCCGGGCAAATTGCGTTACAAGTCACTCCCGTACGCGCAGTCTCTAGTGCAACCACCTTAGTTAAGCCTACGATGCCGTGCTTTGCTGCTACATATGCTGCTTTTTGAATTGAAGCCACAAGACCATGAACTGAGGCAATGTTAATAATGCGACCCCAATTACGCTCTTTCATTCCTGGAAGCGCTAAGCGCGTGGCATGAAACGCGGAACTCAAGTTAATTGCAATCACCGCATCCCAACGCTCTGCTGGAAAATCTTCCACACTTGCGACATGCTGAATCCCCGCATTATTAATGAGCACATCAATCGCCCCAAAGCGTTTTTCGGTAGCAGCAATCATCTGTGTAATCTCATCGGGCTTACTCATGTCGGCACCGTGATAATCCACCTCAACGCCATAAGCCTTGACCTCGGCAATCGCAGCATCTTTCTCACCAAAGCCATTCATCATCACATTGGCGCCTTGGGCAGCCATGGCCTTCGCCATCGCCAGTCCAATACCGCTGGTTGAACCTGTTACTAAAGCGGTTTTTCCTTTTAAATGCATCCTGAGGCCCTCGTTTAAACCATTAAAACAACTATCTTCTCATAGACCTATGAGTCGGCCCAATTCTTGCCAAAAGGACTTGGGTATGGAAGTCAGCAACCACGTTAAGGTCATGTAACGAAGTAATTTACCAATTGCCATGTAGATTAAACATGGTAGCCATTTCAGACGCAACCAGCCAGCCACGACACACAAAGGATCACCAATGATTGGTAACCACGAAAGGAGCAGCATCGGGGGGCCACGTTTCTCAAGCCATGCCTGCGCACGTGAATGGGTTTTTCCTCGCAATGATTCATAGGTATTTCGTGCGAGTAAACCCAGCCACCAATTAATCATGCCGCCCAGGGTATTGCCCAGGGTTGCCACACCAATTGCCAACCAATAATCCCCAGGATTTAAGCTGACGTATGCAAACAAAACGGGTTCTGAGCCCATCGGGATTAGCGTGGCGGATACTGCTGCCACAATGAATACCGCTGGTAGACCCACGGTGGGCATACCAAACCAATCCATTACCGAATGAATAAGCGCTTCCATTACTGTAGTACGCCAGCGTCCTTCAAGGTCTGAATCTGCTCGGCAGTAAATCCGTGCTTCATGAGAACCGATTCAGTATGCTCGCCAAGTGTCGGTGCGCGATGCCGAATTTCCCCAGGATTTTGGGAGAGCTTCGGAATGATGCCCGGCATCTCCACTTTTAAACCGTCTGCACTCTCAATAGTTTCAATCACACCGCGCGCACGGTAGTGGGGATCCTCCGCAATATCTTTCGCACTATAGATACGCCCAGCGGGAACAGAAATACTCTGCAGAGCAGCCAGAATCTCCTCAAGGGTTCGTTGGCACGTCCATTGCCCGATCGCCTGATCAATGGCGTCGGCATGTTTAGCCCTTCCATCGTTACGCGCGAGTTCAGGATCATTACCCAAATCATTACGCCCCATCAAATCCATTAAGCGCTTAAATAATGAATCCCCATTCGCAGCAATTAGTACGTATTGGCCATCAAGGCAAGGATAGGCATTCGATGGAGCAATGCCTGGCAAAGCCCCTCCTGCTGGTTGACGGATTGCACCAAAGACGCTGTATTCCGGCAAGAGGCTCTCGGTCAAATTAAAAACCGCTTCGTAGAGTGCCACATCGATCATCTGCCCTTGACCACCCCTGGCATCGCGTTCATAGAGTGCCAGCAAAACACCAAGGGCGCCATGCAAGCCAGCAATCGTGTCACCGAGCGATAAGCCCGCGCGGGCCGGCACCTGCCCGGGATGTCCAGTTAAATATCGCAATCCAGCGGTTGCTTCCGCAATGGCGGCAAAGCCAGGCTCATCCCGACGCGGTCCGTCTTGTCCGTAGCCAGAAACACGCAACATGATCAATTTCGGATTAAGCGCATGTAGCGCATCCCAACCCATGCCCCATTTCTCCATGGTACCGGGTCGAAAGTTTTCAATCAGAACATCAGCGTCTTGCGCTAAACGTCGCACAATATCCTGACCCTCTGCTTGGCGCAGATCAATGCAAATCGATTGCTTGTTGCGCGACTGGGCTTGCCACCAGACTGAGGTTCCCTCATGTAGCATGCGCCACTTGCGTAATGGGTCACCCTCTTCTGGCGACTCGACTTTAATAATCTCTGCCCCAAAGTCCGCCAAAGTCTTGGCTGCAAAGGGGCCCGCAATTAATTGGCCAAGCTCTAGAACACGAATACCGGAGAGGATTTGTTGCATGGCAATCGGCCCCACTATTTAAGAAAGTATCTAGATTAAACTACAAGATTACTAAATTTGAGTTGGAGAATGTGCATGAAAAAATGGTTGGCTGGTCTCACGCTACTTAGTTTTTTCCATAGTTCGTTTGCTTGCACTGCTGTGAATATTCAGGCTAAAGACGGTACTGTGATCGCTGGTCGCACTATGGAGTGGGCCTTTGATATGAAATGGACCATCAATAGCATCCCGCAAGGAACTAAATTTCGCACCACGGCCCCCGAGAATCTCAAGTTACCCCCGATCCAGTTCATTACCAAATATGCTGTTATCGGAATCTCCCCTGGAATCTTGCCAGGCGCACCTGCCCTGCTCGAGGGTCAAAATAGTGCGGGCTTAGGTATGAGTGGCAACTTCTTGCCAGGATTTACGGAGTACCAAACTGTTACTGCTAAAGATTTGGACTATGTCTCGATTCTGGATTTTGGGACGCTTGCTTTGGGTATGTTTGCCAATGTCGCCGAATTACGTAAAGAGATTCCACGCTTCAAAGTTTGGTATGACTCAAGCCTACCTTCAGGCCCAACACCCCCCTGGTTACATTTTGTATTCACCGATCGCACTGGCGCCAGCATCGTAATCGAGTTCGTTAAAGGTCAAATGCGCATCCACGAAAATGTCGCAAACGTATTAACCAACTCCCCAACCTACGATTGGCACATCACGAATGCTCGAAATTACATTAACTTGACCAATTTCGCTCGCAGCGCAGTCACCGTGAATGGCCAAAATGTTACGGAGCTTGGTCAAGGTGGTGGACTAATGGGCTTGCCTGCAGATTACACCCCACCCTCCCGATTTATTCGGGCAGCGTACTTGCGCCAACTCGCTACACCTCCAAATAATCGGGCTGAGAGCGTACAGCTCACTGGTCATATTTTGAACAATGTGGATATTCCGATTGGGGTAGCTGCATCCAAAGATGGTGAAAAAGTTGTCTCGGATTACACCCAGTGGGTCAACATCAAAGATCTTAATAACCAACAATGGCACATTTCAAATTATGCAAATCGCACCAGTTATGTCACCTTGGATCTCAAAAAGATTTTTGATAGCAATAAATCTGGAGCCTGGCCAGTAGATCAGCTCCCCTATCAAACCATCGACATCACCAACAAACTACTGAATTAATCATGACATTTAGCATTCCAAAGCCAGACCAATATCAGGAGATGCGCGAAGCGCTTCGCGATCTTTGCTCGCGTTATGACTCTGCCTATTGGCAAAAAGTTGATCATGAACGCGGCTATCCTGAAGCATTTGTTAAAGCGATGACCGATGCAGGTTGGTTAGCAGCGTTAATCCCAGAAGAATATGGCGGCTCGGGCCTTGGACTTGCTGAGGCCTCCGTCATCATGGAAGAAATCAATCTCTCTGGGGGCAATGCTGGCTCGTGCCATGGTCAGATGTACAACATGGGCACCCTGCTACGTCACGGCTCTGAGCAACAGAAGCAACAGTATTTGCCGAAGATTGCCTCGGGTGAATGGCGACTGCAAAGCATGGCAGTGACTGAGCCCACCACTGGAACCGATACGACCAAATTAAAGACCACAGCCACCAAAAAGGGTGATCGCTACATCATTAATGGCCAAAAAGTCTGGATCTCGCGTATTCAGCATTCAGATTTAATGATTTTGTTAGCGCGCACCACGTCACTTTCGGAGGTCAAGAAAAAGTCTGAGGGCATGTCGATCTTCATTGTGAATCTCCATGAGGCCTTAGGTAAAGGGATGGAAGTGCGTCCCATCGCAAACATGGTCAATCACGAAACCAATGAGGTCTTCTTTGACCAGTTAGAGATTCCTGCGGAGAACTTAATTGGCGCTGAGGGTCTAGGCTTTAAATACATTTTGGATGGCTTAAACGCCGAACGCACCCTAATCGCAGCCGAATGCATTGGAGATGCTTATTGGTTTATTGAGCGCGCGCGTCGCTACGCTACTGAGCGCGTGGTCTTTGATCGCCCCATTGGCATGAACCAAGGTATTCAATTTCCGATTGCGGATAGTTACATCGAGACCGAGGCAGCCAACTTAATGCGCTTTAAGGCCTGCGAGCTATTTGATCGTCAAGAACCCTGTGGGGCTGAGTCCAATATGGCTAAGTATTTAGCAGCTAAGGCATCCTGGGAAGCTGCCAATGTTTGCTTACAAACGCATGGGGGCTTTGGCTTTGCTTGCGAATATGATGTCGAACGTAAGTTCAGAGAGACGAGACTCTATCAAGTCGCCCCAATCTCGACCAACCTAATCTACTCCTATGTGGCCGAGCATTTGCTTGGCTTACCACGCTCTTTCTAGTGATGCGGCCCCTAGACGGAATTACGGTCGTTGCGCTCGAGCACGTCATTGCGGCACCTTTTGCTACGCGTCAATTAGCCGATCTTGGTGCGCGCGTCATCAAGATTGAACGTCCCGGCGCAGGTGACTTTGCTCGTAACTACGATCAACGCGCCAAAGGGATGTCCTCCCATTTCACATGGGTGAATCGCTCCAAAGAAAGTTTGACCCTTGATCTCAAACAGGACTCTGCGCTTGCTATCCTGCATCAATTACTAGAGACCGCCGATGTGTTTGTCCAAAACCTCGCACCGGGCGCAGCGGCCCGGATGGGCCTCACCGCACAAGCACTCCAAGCAAACAATCCTAAATTAATTTATTGCAATCTCTCGGGCTATGGTGAGAATGGGCCGTATCGGGATAAAAAAGCCTATGACCTATTGATTCAGAGTGAAGCGGGACTCTTATCCATTACGGGCACACCTGATACTCCTAGCAAGGTTGGTATTTCGATTGCAGATATTGCGGCAGGTATGTATACCTATACCAATATTTTGGCAGCGCTACTCCAGCGACAAAAGACGGGCAAAGGATCAGTGATCGACGTTTCCATGCTAGAAGCGCTTGGAGAGTGGATGGGCTACCCAATGTATTACAGCATGGATGGCGCCGCTCCTCCACCGCGCACTGGTGCCTCCCACGCTACGATCTTTCCCTACGGTCCTTATTTGGCTGGCGATGGCAAAACGATTATGTTAGGTCTTCAAAATGAGCGGGAGTGGGCTTTATTTTGCGAGAAAGTACTCTTGCAACCCGAACTGGCGACTGATCCACGTTTTGACAAGAACTTCAAACGCAATGAGAACCGTATGGAACTCAATGCGATTATCTTGAAGATCTTCTCTGCAATGACCAGCGAACAGGTTTTGGCCAAACTCGAGGAGGCTCAGATTGCCAATGCCTCTCTAAATGATATGCATCAGTTTTGGGATCATCCACAATTGCATGCACGCGGACGTTGGCAGTCGGTGGAGTCCCCCAATGGTCCAATACCCGCCCTATTACCCCCAGGCATCAATACTGCTTATGAATATCGCATGGACAAAATACCGGCGGTTGGTGAACATACCGAGGCAATCCTAAAAGAACTAGGGCGCCCTGAGGAATCGATCCAGCAGCTAAAAAAATCTGGAGCGATTTAAAGCAATGGTGAGGCCAGGTGTGCTGTGTTCTCTAGCAGTCTTCGCCACCGTGGGCGTCGCTCCCAGCCGATCCGAGTAATGATCTGTGAGCGCTTTAGATAACTGTTGGTTAACTCTTTGAGTTGAGCGCAGAAGGTTTGGTCATACACAATGAGGCTGATCTCGAAATTAAGGCGTAAGCTGCGCTGATCAAAGTTCACCGATCCAAAAATAGCAATCCGTTCATCAATTAATAGGCTCTTCGTGTGTAATAAGCCTCCCTTAAACTCGGCGATCTCGACACCCGCACCGAGTAGGGTGCTATAAAAACTCCGACTACTCCAGGCAACCAAGGTTGAATCATTTAAGCGCGGCACGATTAGCTTAACTTTCACTCCACGGTGAACAGCAGCCATTAATGCTTGTACTAGACCCTCATCCGGCACAAAGTATGGGGTAGTGATCACCAGCTCTTGACGTGCGTCTAATACGGCAGATAGCAAAACTTGATACAGGATATCGTCTCGATAGACTGGTCCCGATGAAAACTCCTGAGCTAAAGCCTTACCAGCAGGCTTTTTATTGAGACCGTCGCGATCGCTAAAGTGCATCACCCTTGGGTTATCAACGCTCCAATCGTATGAAAAGGTGAGCTCAAACTGAGAAACAACCGGCCCCTGAATACGAACCATGGCATCGACCCACTCCCCAACCCCAGAGTCCTGCTTAAAGGTTCGGGGATCAACTAAATTCATGCTGCCAGTCCATGCTGTCTCACCATCAATGATGAATATCTTACGATGCAAGCGCAGATCAGCGCGCCGAAACTGAAAACGACCAAACTGAATCGGTAAAGCTTCGGTCACCTCAATCTTGGCTTTTGCAAAATGCTTAGGCCAAGCTGATTTAAACCAGCTAGAACTTCCTAATGAATCAAGCAAAACACGGCACTTCACTCCGCGCTTGGATGCAGCAATCAGGGCCTCCCCCACTCGGTCAGCATCACCACCTAATGACCAAATGTAAAACTCCATGTGGATTGATTGTTGGGCGCGATTGATCTCATCGATAAAGTGCTGCAGGATCTCCAGCGAGTTGGTAAACAGTTCGATCTGGTTACCAGCTGCTACTGGCGTGCCGTTCTTAGCCTGCGCAAGTAAGCTGATCGCATGCGCATCCGGATGCAAAAGAGCGCGATCGGGCTCATGCAATAGGCGCATTGCCTTACTAATTTTGGCGTACTCCTTTTCCATACGAATGATCTTGCTTGTGAGTGTTCGGCCAACGGGCCGCTCACCAATTGTCAAATATAGAATCAGGCCGATGATTGGGAAGGAAACAATAATCAGTAGCCAAGAGACTGCCACACCCACCGGGCGGCGAACCCAGATAATCCGCAGGAAAAATAAGATTGCAATCACAACGTGCAGGATCACAAACCATGGGACGTGATAGCCAAAAATGGTGCCGGTGAAGAGGTGCATCATATTAGTGACTTAACTCCGCATATACAGCCAAATGATCCGATAATTTTGACCATTCGGTTAATACCTGTGCCTTCTGAATCTTTAGGCCGCGTACGTAGATACGATCCATCGCTAACATCGGCTTCGCACTTGGGAAGGTTTTAGCAGGGGCACCATACAAACTCTCAAACGCATCCACAAAGCCAGCCTCACTCATCGGCTCACTTGCAGAATTACGCCAGTCATTAAAGTCACCAGCAATGATGCTAGGCTCGTGCTTTGATAGAACCTCGATTTGCTGCAAGATCGCATCCACTTGACGCTCGCGTCCACGTTGCAATAAGGCAAGGTGTACACAAAAACAATGAATGGGCGGACCCTCTGCTAATTGAATGGTGGAATGCAAGAGACCGCGACGTTCAAACCGGTAGGCTGAGATATCGTAATTATTTCCTTTGTGCAATGGAAACTTGGAAAGAATGGCATTGCCATGATGACCATGTCGATATTCGGCATTTTTTCCATAATGCCAATCCGCATAAAATCCATCAGCCAGAAAATGGGTGATCTCCTGTTTCGGCCAGGTGGATATACGCTTCTGTCGACGAATATTCTCTTGTTGTAGTTCTTGAATAAAGATTAAATCTGGATGCTGTGATCTTAAACGCTGTCGCAAGCGATAAACGGTCGAGTCAATTTTTAATGGTGACATCCCTTTATGCATATTAATCGTGACTACCCGCAAGCCAGGGGCAGGTTGGATTGCACTAGGATGAATGTTGCTGGCGTCGAATGCGCGCATGATAAATTTCAGTTTGAACGAGCTCTTCGCATTGCATGCACTTATTACAAATTGATGCCTCTTGGCGCAACTCCTCGATGGAGTTAATTTCATGAGTTGCCAAGTACTCTCGCAAATCCTCGTCCCAAATTTGGTTGCATAAACAAATGACATCCGCCATGGCATTCATGATACCGAATTACTGCGCTTTCAATTGGAGAAATGCAATTGCCTCAGGGATTGTATTTACAACCTTGATGTAGCTGAAATGACGCTCGATTAAAAAGCCATCATCAAACTGTTGTTGAGTAAATTGAAGCAACAAGTCATAAAAACCATTTAGGTTCACAATCAGGATTGGCTTGCTATACGCCTTGACATGATTACCAGTCCACACCTCAAACAATTCCTCGATCGTACCAATACCGCCTGGTAGAACCACAAATACATCGGAGAGCTCAATCATCATCTCTTTGCGGGCAACCATACTTTCTACGACGTAAAGCTCCGCCAAATTTTCAATCACAGCCTCTGCCTCAGTCAAAAAACTGGGGATAATGCCAATTACATTGCCATGGGATGCCAAAGCACCTCGGGCGAGCTCGCCCATTAGGCCTCCCCCGCCACCCCCAAAGACAAGTCGCCAGCCATGCTTAGCAATTTCAGAGCCCAATTGGCTGCTAGCAGTCGACCAGCCAGGATTAGAGCCAGGGCGTGATCCGCAAAATACACAAACAGTAATTGACATTACATCATTGTGCCACCGAGACTTGGGGAGCATTGATTGTTAGAATCCAATGATCCTCTTAACGTAAATTCTTACTGATGAGCTCCACCTTTCTTGATGCCTTTACACTGCTAGCCCATCTCGATGCGGCAATTGTGCGCATTGTCATCACCTCTTTACAGGTGAGTATCACGGCCCTGATATTGGGAACCTTGGTTGGTCTGCCTCTGGGGGCCTGGCTGGCCACTGAGGAGTTTGTAGGTAAACGCGTGGCGATTGTGATTCTCAATAGCATGATGGGCATTCCAACGGTGATTGTGGGTGTCTTGGTGTACTTGATTCTGTCAAGAAGCGGTCCTTTCGGCGAATGGGGCTGGTTATTTACGGTCAAGGGAATGATCGTGGCTCAGTTTTTTATCACCACCCCTTTAATTGCCGCACTTAGCCGCCAATTACTAGAAGATTCCTGGAAGATCCATCGCGATACCTTCATGGCCCTGCGTCTACCCTACTTTGCACGACTTAAGTGGCTCATTTGGGATTGTCGTTTCTCACTCACGATCGCAATTCTGGCTGGTTTTGCCCGGGCGATCTCAGAAGTCGGAGCAGTAATGATTGTGGGCGGCAATATTGATCGAGTAACGCGCACCATGACCACCGCGATTGCGCTTGAGACCAGCAAGGGTGATCTTGCGTTTGCCTTATCTTTAGGAATTGTCCTTCTCGGCATTGTGATAGTGGCAAATATATTCATATTTGTGGTTCGACAAATTGCGGAGCGGCGCTATGGATAAATTGCTTAGCCTGCGCAACGTTGAGGTCATCCGTGATGGGCGTACCATTTTGCAATCAGGCGATGTTGAAATTCCCCTAATAGGTGTTACTGCTCTAATTGGTCCCAATGGCGCTGGGAAAACAACCTTATTACGCTTAATCCATGGCCTAATTGAGCCATCAAAGGGTCAATGCCAACGTCCCTTCACGCCGGAAGAAAGCGCACTGGTGTTTCATTACACCCCCATGCTCAAAGCTACCGTTCGAGAGCATCTCACTCTATTAAGAGATACCCATCGAAGTATTAGCGATCAAGCAATCGATGAGGCCTTGCAATCCATTGGAATTGCTCATTTAGCCAATAATCCTGCCCAAGGCCTCTCCGCCGGGGAGCGTCAAAAACTTTGCTTTGCCCAAGCTCGCTTACAAAACCCCAAATTAGTCCTTCTCGATGAGCCCACCGCCAATCTTGATCCCAATGCCAGTGATGATGTAGAACAGATGATTACTAAGTTGGCCAATGATGGAAAGGCGGTTTTATTGGCATCTCATAATATGGCCCAGGTGAAGCGCCTAGCATCCAATCTCGTCTTCATGCAAGACGGCAAAATCCTAGAAATTACCCATCCCGATGCCTTCTTTAAAAACCCTCAGACCAAAGAGGGTTCCCAGTTTCTTGCTCGCGAATTTATTGCACAATAAGTCAATTATTCAATATTAGGAGACCCTATGCGACTCACCAGTTCAAGTTTTCAAGATGGTGGAGTGATTCCAGGACAGTATGCGTTTTGCATTCCCAATGATCGTGGGCATGTTTGCCTTGGGTCAAATCACAATCCTCATCTGCGGTGGGAGGATATTCCTGCTGGCACGCAATCATTTGCTTTGATTTGCCATGATCCAGACGTTCCATCAAAGCCCGATGACGTCAATCAAGAGGGTAAAACGGTACCCGCATCCCTTCCCCGCATTGATTTCTTTCACTGGGTCATGGTCGATATTCCTAAAACCATTACCGAGATCCCAGCAGGTCACTACTCAACCGAAGTGGTGCCCCGAGGTAAGCCCGGCCCTGGAACCCACCATGGCGCCTTACACGGGATTAATGATTACACCGCCTGGTTCTCAGGTGATACTGAAATGAAGGGCAATTATTTTGGTTACGATGGCCCTTGCCCCCCATGGAATGACAGCATTTGGCACCACTATATTTTTACGGTCTATGCCCTCGATACGCCATCACTTGGTTTAGGCTCTACCTTTGATGGCAAAACCGCACTGGCAGCCCTACAGCGTCATATTTTGGCGAGCGCACAGATCACCGGTCGATACACACTCAATCCCGCCGTCAAATAAAAAATCCCCAAGCATACTTGGGGATTAGTTTAGAGAGTTATCCGGCTATTTTTTGGCAGGAGCCGCTTCAGGCGCAGGTGCAACTGCTGCTGTTGGAGGCGGTACAAATGGGGGTGGCGCGACACATGGAGCAGGATTGGGAGTGCCTGCCGTTTTGTATTTCATGGCCACTGCATTAATCGACTGGCACAACTGATAGTTAGCAACCGTTCCTGCATAGGCAGTTTTTGCTTTAGCAAGAGCAGCTGCCTCAGCTTGCTGTGGAGTTGGGGGTGGTAATGCAGCTAGAGCAACGGTTGATCCGATGACACAGACAGAGCCAACAAGCAAACGTTTCATGTGAATTACCCCTTTCCTAATTTTTTATACCAAAGCTCATGATGCTCTTTAGCCCAGGTCTCATCGCAATATCCTGTTTTCATGGCATCGATTGAACCTTGCATACCAATCGTACCGATGTATATGTGCCCTAGAGCAAGCGCGGTCATCAAAATCGCTCCTACACCATGAATGATGTTGGCAATCTGCATGGTACCGCGCCAGTATTCAATCTGAATAAATGGGACGATCATATCGAGTACCCAACCAGATGCGGATACTGCAGAGCCTAAAATCACCATTCCAACCCAAAACCAGAACTTCTCACCGAAGTTAAAAAATCCAGCAGGGATATGCTTGCCTGAGATTAAACCACCAAATCCAAGCGCCCATGCCATATCGCCCTTCTCAGGAAGGTTTCTGCGGACAAAGAGGATAAAGAACACTACGATACTGACAGTGAATGCGGGACCCACAAAGTTATGCACGTTTTTGCATACCAGTAAGAAGGCTCCGTAGAATGCTGGTCCTGTTAGGGGCAATAAGAAGTACTTACCCCACAAGATCATGATGCCGGTAAACGCCAGAGCAACAAAGGTAAAGGCCATCGTCCAATGAGTGATGCGCTCTAGCAAAGTGAAGCGCTGAATTTTACGTCCAGACATCGGCTCATGCAATTTAATCGTGCCCTTAAAGACGTACATGGCAACAATCCCGCAAAAAGCGATTGTCAGCAACCAAGCCCCGTAAACAGTAATCACTCCATTACGAATCAAACGCCATTCTTGGCCAGTCTTTTGAATTAATACTCCAGCTTCCTTATTCGGAATTGAAACATAGTTCACCGTCTCGCTATTTACAGCTCTCCAAATGGGCGCATTGTTACCTGGCTGATTTTTGCCCGCCTCGATTGCAGCTTGAGAAGTTGCATTTGAGGCTCGGCCAACATCCATAATATTGACCGACTCAACCTTCTGAGGTGTTGGTGATTGGGCAGTTCCTTGCTGAGCAAAACTTAAAGAACTAACTGCAAGGCTTGAAACGACAAGGATGGTTCGAAGCATAGAGCCAAACGATACATTCATTGGTTTATCCCCAAATTGTTTTAATTCTTATTTGATTCTGCTGTATTCAGACTGGAGCTGATTGCGCTTGGTAATCTCGGCATTCCAGCTCGCTTGATCGCCTGGTTTCCAACCTTTCGCCATGAATCCATTATCAGCACCCATGTAAGGTGCGATATCAGGTCGTTTAGACGCTGAGGTACCCACATTTGCCTCGCTACAGCCAACCAGCAAGGCGGTAGCAACCAATGCGCTTGTTATTGCGAATTTCATGATTTACCTCCAGCCGCTGGCTTGGCATCGGGTGTAGGGGCATTGGGTTTGCCGTAGGCCGTTGCCCAACCAAATACATCCGCTCCAGCATTCTTGCCAGCAGCCATCCGCTTCACCACACGGGTTCGGAATACATCGGCAATCACATCGCCATCGCCACCAATCAGTGCTTTAGTTGAGCAAAGCTCTGCGCATAAAGGCAACTTACCTTCAGCTAGACGATTGCGACCATATTTCTCAAACTCAGCCACGCTGCCGTTCTTCTCAGGACCACCGCTACAGAAGGTGCACTTGTCCATCTTTCCGCGTAAGCCAAATACACCAGAGCTTGGGAACTGAGGAGCGCCGAATGGGCAGGCATACGAGCAATAGCCGCATCCAATGCAGGTGTCCTTGTTATGCAATACAACACCCTCATCGGTGCGATAGAAGCAATCCACTGGGCAAACAGCCATACATGGCGCGTCTGCACAATGCATACAGGCGACCGATATGGATTTCTCGGCACCAACGATACCGTCATTAATGGTCACAACCCGTCGGCGATTAACGCCCCAAGGTACCTCATTCTCGTTCTTACAAGCCGTAACGCAACCGTTGCATTCAATACACCGTTCTGCGTCGCAGATAAATTTCATTCTTGCCATAGTTAATCTCCTGACTTTGCGGTGTTAGTTAAGCAGCCTTTTCGATCTGACAGATCGTGGTCTTGGTTTCTTGCATCATGGTGACACGGTCGTATCCGTAGGTAGTCCCGGTATTGACAGCTTCACCACGTACGATTGGATGGGCTCCTTTTGGATAAAAATCGAGCAGATCTTTTCCTTCCCACCATCCTGAGAAGTGGAAGGGTACGAAGGCAGTATCTGGTGCAACGCGTTCAGTTACCAATGCGCGTACCTTGATCTTGGCACCGGTTGGCGATTTCACCCAAACAAAATCCCAGTTTTTGATGCCACGCCGAGCGGCTGCACTTGGATTAATCTCCACGAAGTTCTCTTGCTGCAACTCAGCAAGCCATGGGTTCGAGCGTGTTTCCTCGCCACCGCCTTCGTACTCCACCAATCGACCAGAGGTCAGAATGATGGGGAACTTTTCATAGAGCTTGTCTTCGATTGCTTTGTTTTGAACTGTCTTAAACAAAGTCGGCAAGCGCCAGAAGGTCTTCACGTCATCGTGGGTTGGATACTTAGCGACCATGTCCGGGCGAGTGCTATAGAGCGCTTCGCGGTGAATTGGAACTGCATCAGGGAAGTTCCAAACCACAGCACGGGCTTTGGCATTTCCGAATGGATGACAGCCATGGTTTTTCATGGTGACACGGATGATTCCACCCGAAAGATCTGTCTTCCAGTTCTTTCCTTCAGCGGCTTTTTTCTCATCCTCGGTTAACTCATTCCACCAACCTAATTTTTTCAAGAATACATGATCCACTTCTGGGTAGCCGGTCTTGATATCAGCACCCTTCGAGAATGAACCATCAGCAGCTAAGAGTGACTTACCATCCTTCTCAACACCAAAGTTGGCACGGAAATTACCACCACCATCCATCACATGCTTACTCGTGTCATAAAGGTTGGGTGAACCAGGGTGCTTAAGTGCGGGATTTCCGTAAGCAGGCCATGGCAACCCAAAGTAATCGCCAGCAGTGTCGTATCCAGATACCGGATCCTTACCCCCACGGGAGCGCAGTGTCTTCGGATCGAAGACACTCATCATGCGCATATGGGCCTTAAGGCGCTCAGGTGAGTGACCGGTGTACCCAATCGTCCAAACAGCCTGATTAATCTCGCGCAAGATAGATTCAATTTCAGGCTCTTTCCAGCTCTTGCCTGCAAACTTCGAATCCAGCATCTTATAGTTCTTGGATAGTTCTTTGCCAAAACCTAAGCGATCAGCAAAAGCTTGCATCAGAACATGATCAGGAACCGACTCGAAGAGCGGGTCAATGACCTTTTCGCGCCACTGAATTGAACGATTTGACGCAGTCACTGAACCGCTGCACTCAAATTGAGTGGTAGTTGGCAGTAAGTAAACAGCGCGGTTTTTATTCACCGTACCTCCGGGAGCGGGTGGCATTGCGGCCATTGCAGCCGTAGCACTTGGATAAGGATCCACCACTACCAGCAGATCTAATTTATCCATGGCGCGCTTCATATCCAAACCACGCGTTTGGGAGTTTGGTGCATGA
Organism: Polynucleobacter sp. HIN11; assembly: GCF_030297675.1. Classification (NCBI taxonomy): domain Bacteria; kingdom Pseudomonadati; phylum Pseudomonadota; class Betaproteobacteria; order Burkholderiales; family Burkholderiaceae; genus Polynucleobacter; species Polynucleobacter sp. HIN11. The sequence continues at coordinate 574,562 of NZ_AP028142.1, read as the reverse complement.
CCCCAGAAGAATACGCCCTTCACTGCTGTGGCCTGATCAACCATGTCATCTTTTTCAAGAACAGCATCAATCCAGCGAGAAACGGTAGTGCCTGACTTCTCCATCATATCGGGGGCATAGCGACCTTTGATCCACTCATAGTCAACGCCCCACACTGCAGCGTAGTGTTTCCACGAGCCGGCAGCGAGACCGTAGTAACCAGGCAAAGAATCTGGGTTTGGACCAACATCAGTCGCGCCCTGAACGTTATCGTGGCCACGGAAAATATTTGCGCCACCACCGGATACACCAATATTGCCGAGTGCTAATTGCAAGATACAAGATGCACGAACCATGGCATTACCAATCGTGTGCTGTGTTTGCCCCATGCACCAAACAATCGTTCCTGGACGATTTTTGGCCATGGTTTCTGCAACCTTCTTCACTTGCGCCTCTGGAACTCCGCAAGCTGCTTCGACATTTGCTGGAGTCCATTTCTCCATCACCTCCTTACGAATGTCATCCATCCCAAAGACGCGATCGTTGATATATTTCTTATCTTCCCAACCGTTTTGGAAGATGTGATACAGCACACCAAAGAGGAATGGGATGTCAGTGCCAGAACGAATCCGTACGTACTGATCTGATTTTGCAGCGGTTCGCGTATAGCGTGGATCAACAACGATCACTTTGCAGCCATTCTCTTTCGCATGCAACATATGCAACATGGATACGGGGTGCGCTTCAGCGGCATTCGACCCGATGTACAACGCAGCCTTCGAATTCATCATGTCGTTATAGCTATTGGTCATTGCACCATAACCCCAGGTATTTGCTACACCTGCAACGGTAGTCGAGTGGCAAATACGCGCTTGGTGATCGGTATTGTTCGTACCGTAGAACGATACAAACTTACGGAGCAAATAGGCTTGCTCGTTGTTGTACTTGGATGAGCCGATAAAGAAGATGGAGTCTGGCGTGTACTTTGAACGCAGATCTTTCATCTTGGCGGTAATTTCATCAAGCGCCTGGTCCCAAGAAATTTTCTGGTACTTACCATCCACTAACTTCATGGGAGTACGCAAACGATAGTCACCATGCCCATGCTCACGTAACGCAGCGCCCTTTGCGCATGCGCCACCCATATTGATAGGCGATTCGAACACGGGGTCTTGACGAACCCATACCCCATTTTCAACGGTTGCATCAAACGAGCACCCGACCGAGCAGTGAGTACAGACCGTACGCTTCACTTCAATCTTGCCTTTGCCATCAAGCATCGCCTTAGTCTCAGCCGCATTCGCTTTTTGAAGCATGTTTAATTGAGTAGCGGCAATACCAGCACCAACACCAATACCGGAACGTTTTAAGAACGTACGGCGGTCCATGGTCGGAACGGCTGAACGCAATCCGCGGGATAGACTGCCAATCAGTTGGGACGGAACCCGGCTGGAGGTTGAGGTTGATTTGCGAGTTAGGCTCATGGTGAGACTCCTGCGATAAGCAATAAATAGTTTCGTTCAATAAAAAACGCTCAATTAAACGAGCGTTGTTTGGTAATACTTCTTGATATGAGCAGTTAGGTGATAGCCATCAGGCTTACTGGTGACTGCCTCAGCAACATCCTGAACAATTGCCTGACCAAGCGGTGTTTGAGAAGCAACAGCAGCCGCCCCAACTGTGACTCCCGCACCAATGAAAAATTTACGACGAGATGGTTTGGATTTTTCTTGAGCGTCTACAACTTTTTTGCTATCCATAAATATTCCTTTACACGAATATAGTTGATGCATATCAACACTTTCAGTGTAGAAGAATTGAAATATTTATGTAAGTTTTTGCATGTTTTAGACGCTAGGATTTACCCTTAAATGCAAAAACTATGGTGTCAATTAAATTTGACTAAACCATATCAAAACTTTGACCCTCAATCGCCAAAAACTCTCGGGTCAGCGCCGAGACGGCTTTGTACAAATGGGTTTCCGGATCAGCGTCGATTGCATCGCACAATTCGTCATACCAAGGGCGAATATGATCGTTGAAAAATATTCGCTGATTGGTCAAATTCGCTACCTCCACATCCTCCCCCGCGATGAGGTAACGCATGACCTCAAATAAAGCTGCAATATGATCCTCGGTTTCGGCAACTGAATCAGAGGCCTCCAGTCCAAATTGCAAAAGTGAGCGCCTAATGTCTAGGAGCGGCTTTTCATGTAAATGCCCAGCGAGATAGTAGGAGCCGTATAAAAAAACATTGGGTTTCCCTACCCCCAAAAAACTACTGTCGTATTCTGCTTTCCAATCTGATGCCTTACTATGCTTGGCTGCTTCAACCAAGTTTGCCCAAACGCTGGCTAAGGGCGCTTGATGATCTGGGGAATCTGTATTGTCGGATGCGCTAATTTGATCGAGCAATACTTGATCTGGCGGCTGAAAAAATAAGTTCGCTAGTAAGCCATACAAATCGGCACGCGCCAAGTCTTCAGCGAGACCCTTTTGGCTAAGTTCTGGTGTCTGGGGGGTATTTGCTTCGCTCATGATTTTCACAGTTCTTTTTTCATCATATCCACGACACGGCAATCGCTACACATTTTCAGGCGATTTAAAGCCTCGCCTGAGAAGGCGTGATGGGTACCAATTCGGCCAAGCATCAACTCGACCATCTTCAGGGTTCCAAATGCCTTGCCACAACTGATGCAATGAAACGGCTCGGTTTTATTAAGCAAGACTTTTTGCTTTCGTTGCTCAATCGAACTTAAACGGGGGCTTAAAGTGATTGCGCTCTCTGGACAGGTTTGTTCACAAAGTCCGCATTGCACGCACTGTTTCTCAATAAATGAGAGCTGTGGCTCATCAGGGTTATCTAATAAAGCACCCTCAGGGCATGCCCCCACACAGGACATGCAAAGCGTACATGCATCTTTATTGACCGCGATTGCCCCTAAGGGTGAGTGAGCTGGCAATGGAATACCCTCAGCGGGAAGCACCTGTGGAGCAAATTGCAATAAATGCTCCAGACTCATTTCAAGGGTCTCGCGCTTTTGCATTGCCAACGCAAAGCTGGCTGGAGGTGCCATCAACTTTTGGGCTTTACGGGTGAGTAACTCAGTCATGACCTGATTGACTGCATCAATATCCGAACTTGAGGAGGCCATGATGCAGCGTACTCTCTCGCCAAAGCCTAATGCCTGAGAAATGGAATTCGCTAGATCGGCCTGCTCGGTAAGCGCGCTTCGGTATCCAGGATCTTCATCACCACTCAGCAGTAAAACAACTTCACCGAAACCATACGACAGTGCACCGAACCATAAATCAATCCCAGTTGAAGCGATATGTTCAACAGCAAATGGAATCACAAATGCAGGCAGTCCAACAATCTCTTTTGGTTTCGTGCGGGCAGCACGCCCGAGATTCTCCAAAAGAGTGGTGCCAGCCTGTTGGCTATGTATCAATAAGGTTGGCGCATTCTGACCAGGCTTCGAACTACCAATACCGTTTAAATAGGTTTGTGCCAGTGTTTTGATCTGCCGTCCCTGATACGCGACGCTTGGAAAGTTATAACGCATCGCGCCTGATGGACAAACCGTCGCACAAGCACCACATCCCATACAGAGGTTTGGATTGACCTCTACTTTGCCCTGTCCATCCTTAAACACTGACTGAATTGCCTGCGTTGAACACACATCAATGCATGCGGAGCAACCTACTTTGCCATTACGCCCATGCGCACAAATTTTTTCGGTGTAGACAAAATACTTTGGCTTCTCAAACTCACCAATCATTCCGAGTAATTGACTGGCTGCCAAGGATTGCTCAAATCGATCGGGGCCGGGAGCAAAATATCCCTGAGGTTTTTGACTGATTTGGATGCTAGGGGTGGCCTGTAGATCAAGAATTAAATCAAACTCGCCCTCTCGTGATCGCTCGGCTCGCTCAAAATTTATTGCGCCGATGCCAGCACACGCAGTGACGCAAGCACGATGAGATTTGCATTTATCCAAATCAATCTGAAACGATAAATCGATCGCATTTTCAGGGCATACGGCAACGCATGCTCCACACCGTGTACACATCTCGGGATCAATTGGATTAGTGAGCTCCCATTTGGCAATAAAACGCCCTAGATAGCCTTCAAGACTCGTGATGTTTCCGGTAAATATTGGGTAGCTACGCCCAGTGGGCAAGGTGCCGGCCTCGGTTGACAGGACACTCACTTCTAATGACTGGCCAAGCCGCTGCGCCCAATAGATGGCTTGATCTCCTGGCCCAATGATCAGTACACGTCCATCACTGTGATAGTCAACAATTGGTACCGCATCGGGCTCGGGCAAATCGGTTGCTGAAAGTAAAGCTTTGATCTTTGGGTGTGACTCCTTCGCATCTCTTGACCAACCGGCCATCTCGCGAATATTGACAAACTTAAGGGGCGCAATCAATGGCTTTTCTGCCTGACCAGCAAGCTCAGAAAACAGAGCACGCTCTTGGGTACAAGCGACCACAATCGGCTCAGACTCATTTAGAGCATTTAGAAAATGTCCCACCTCTTGGCGACATAAGGATGTATGAATGGGCATACCCATTTCTTTTGGGTCAAGCGGCATGCTGCGATTGCAATCGCAGACTAATTTTTTACTCATTTTGTTTTAAAGCTTTACGCTAAGACCCTGAAGAATCGGAATCGCGTTTTGCCTGTCTCTCTCCACTCGGTTTCTCATCAACCACTTTTTGGTTTAATGACTCTGATTCTATATCGATTGGCTGGGCGCCGTCTTGGGTGACCATGGGAGCCGCTTGTGATGATTCCTCAATTTGCACACCTCCCTCGGCCGATGTCTGAATCGCATCCGCTTGATCCAAGGCATCTTGCTTGCTATCGGGATAGAGCTCCTCGGTAGACTTGAAGATGCCTAAAAGCTCTGATTGCTGCATGCGCTTTAGCATATCTAATGGAATTGGATCGGGTTTTGAGTAATCGTCAATATAAATATCCAAACCATCCATCACATTGAAGTGCGGATCGCTGAACATTTTCTTAAGAGCAGCTTGCTGGACGACAGGATCGACATCGGGACGCATGAAGGCCGAGAAATCAGGTGATTTCACATCGATTTTTTCAACATCCTCGATGGTTGGGGCTGGGGGCTGCTGCGCCTGGTCTGGGGCAGAAATTTCTTTTTTTACTTCATTACTTACTTCATTACTTACTTCATTATTTACTTCTTTTAATAGCGCATCAGGTGCTTTAGTAATGGGAGCAGTCGATGGCACTGGAGCGGACTCTTCCACAAGCCCAGCTTTTTTTCGGGACCAGCGAGATAAAAAATTATTGTCAGCCATTAAGGCTCCGCTGGGCGGTTGGCGCCTTTAAACGAGACCGGCTTCGCACGTTTTTTGGGCTCAGGTTTGTAATTCTCTGCAACGTATTGGGCTAAGAATACTTTCATCTCCTCTTGCAGCGGGCTTGTATCGACCTGCTCCCCGCCATCAATCAATCGGGCTGCCTCGTTGTAGCTCAACATTAATCGATGGGGTATCGCAAGCCCCGCCCCATCATCATTACTTACCATCGGCATTGAATTTGGCTCTATATAAATCTCGAAATCGGTTTCAAGACGCCACATTACAAACCAACACGGATTGGGTGAGGTGGAATTTAAATAGTAGCCTTCAGCTTCATCCCGAAAGAACTGGAAGTCAAATCCTGCAAAGACCCAAGATTCGCCATCACGATCCCGCTCTAGAAGTCGTCCAACAACCTTACGGTTTTGCTCGGTTCCTGCTTGCTCCAGAACCTTCCCAAACTGACCAATATCGGGTATCACCTCAACTGGTCGCCAACGATAGTTCTGCCATGGATTATCAATTTTTTGCTTTCGAATGACGATGGCAAAACGCATACCAGTGATCCGTTAGGTCTTTTGCACCACAATACTTGGGAACTTGCTGGTCATATCTTTGCTAAGGTTTGCTATCCGAATCGCGACTTGACGCGCAATCCCTTTGTAGATCGCGCTGATTGCGCCATCAGGATCAGCAACCACCGTGGGTCTTCCGGAGTCTGCCTGCTCACGAATGGAGAGATTGAGTGGGAGAGCACCAAGAAAGTCGATGCCATAGTCTTGGCACATTTTCTTGCCACCGCCCTCACCAAAGATATGCTCCTCGTGATTGCATTTCGGACACACATAGGTACTCATGTTTTCAATAATGCCGATGATGGGAATCCCCACTTTCTCAAACATCTTGAGCCCTTTACGAGCATCTAGCAGGGCAATATCTTGAGGTGTGGTGACAATCACTGATCCGGTGACCGGAACCTTTTGTGAAAGTGTTAACTGAATATCACCAGTGCCTGGCGGCATATCCACAATTAGATAATCAAGATCACGCCAACGCGTTTGACGCAACAGTTGCTCCAAGGCCGAGGTCACCATGGGGCCTCGCCACACCATGGGGTTATCGGGCTCAATCAGAAATCCAATTGAACTAGCCTGCAAGCCGTATCCTTCCATTGGTTCAATCGTGTTCTCGGCAAGTGACTCGGGACGACCAGTAATGCCCAGCATCATCGGTTGACTGGGGCCATAGATATCGGCATCCAGGATTCCGACTTGAGCACCCTCAGCAGCTAATGCCAAGGCTAGATTCACTGCGGTGGTTGATTTACCGACGCCACCCTTGCCGCTAGCAACCGCAATAATATTTTTTACCCCTGGGAGCAACTTCACGCCGCGTTGCACTGCGTGTGCAACGATATCAGTAGTGATAGCCACACTGACATTCTTTACCCCAGGAATCTCTCGAATGGTACTGACTACCAATTGACGAATCAGATCTATTTGACTTTTGGCTGGATAACCCAAGACAATATCAAGAGAGACATCTCCATCATTCACTTTGAGATTACGAACTGATTTTGAGCTCACAAAATCAATTTGTGTATTTGGATCTTTTACCCCTTTTAGGGCTTGTTGAACCTGTTCCGTACTAACCGACAATTGTGTCTCCTTGCTTACTTTTTAACCACTTTTGAGGACTAATAAACTCTAATCCCATAATGATAGACCTCAATTGATATTCAAGCAGAGGAGCTGTTTCTGAGGCCTGATTAATCATTAAGCCCTATAGAGCACCCAAATAGAGTTTGGATGGATCGTTGATTTTTTCACTTCTAAAGTCTCCTTGAATTCGGTAGTTTTGATAAGCTTGCCATATGAAATTCTTACGCAATGGGCTTTTCGTACTGATTTCGTTGCTCAGCCTAGCAACGCACTCGGTAGCTAATCCCTCTTTTCCCAATAAACCAATCAAAATCATTATCGGTTTTCCTGCTGGAGGGCCCCTTGATGCCCACATTCGCCTCTTGACAGATCGCCTTCAAACAGCATTAGGTCAATCGGTCATTATTGATTACAAAGCTGGAGCTGGCGGTACCGTCGGGGCGCAATTTGTAGCTCAGGCCCCTGCAGATGGATATACCCTCTTGTTAGCGAATACTGGAACCATGGTGATTAATCCAGCCATTTACAACCAACTACCCTATAACATTCTCAAAGATTTTCAGCCAATTGCTCGGACTGCACAACAGCCGTTGGCTCTCATTGTTAATAATGATGTACCTGCGCAATCGCTTCGTGAATTTATAGACTATATTCGACGCAATCCTGGAAAGGTGAATTACGGATCCGCTGGCAATGGGGGTATTTCACATTTAGTCCCCGAAATGCTCAAGCAAGAAACCAAGACATTTATGGTTCATATTCCGTATCGTGGGAGTGCGCCGGCTTTTATGGATTTAATGGCTGGGCAAGTTCAATTCATGGCTGAATCCATTCCCCAGGCTGCGAATTATGCAAAGCAAGGCAAGCTGCGGGCGCTGGCAGTAACTAGTAGTAAACGCAACCCAGCGCTTCCTGATGTTCCTACCGTAAATGAAACTGGGGTTGCCAAATTGGAGGTTGTGGGGTTTTATGGAGTTTTGGCGCCAAAGAACACACCACCTGACGTTGTTTTGAAACTTTCGAATGCCTTTAAACAAACGCTGGAATCAAAAGAAATACAACAAAAGATGGTTTCTCAAGGTGCTGATCCTGCTTTTTTGAATTCTGAGGACTTCTCTGCCTTCTTAAAAAAGGAAATACCAAAGTGGGCTGTTGTTGTTAAACAAGCAGGAGCAAAAATCGATTAGTTTTTTAAATTAGGCTTTAAGAATGGTTTGTATTTCAGCTCAATATCCCCATAATAAGCCTTGGTCTCTGAGTTAGTGTTATCCGTATCAGTCAACAGCGCAATACCAATCAAATTCCCTGGTGCGTAACCATAAGCTGCTTCATAGTCAGCGGTTAAGTCTCTACTGTGCTTGCGCCATTGCCCGAGATTTTCTTTGCCGGCATCGACTGCAATCATCTTGATCCGATTCGTATGTGAATTTGGCTTGATTTGATTGAGCTGACCATTGGGTGACCAGATGTACATTAATGTGGCGTATGGCATTTCTTGACCACTCATGATCTGCGCAAGCTCACCGACCATTTTGTCTTTCAAAGTTAACTTTGATCGATCACCATCAAATGCAACCAGGATTCGGAGTGGTGCATCATCTGCATATCGATCTAAATTATTCGCTTTATCCAAAGTACCGGTGGCTTTCCATTCCCACTCTAGCCAAAGATGTTGCGATGGCCGGGGTTTGAGTTTTACCGCTAACCCTGAGGCTGATTTTTTGGCATTCGCACTGAGTACCGTGCGACCCTGATAGTTTTCGAGGCGATAAGCAGTGTTTTTCTTATAGGGTGCCAAACGATAAAAACTCCAACCTCTGAGGGGCTCATTGGCAGGCTGTGCTGAAAATTTCTTAATATCCTCACGTGGCACTAAAGGGTCTAATTTTTCTGCGCTAGACTGACTGGAATCGTGTCCCATACTTGTGCATCCCAGCATCAAGATGCTCAGAAGAAAATAAAGAACCAATTTAGGAAGTGATTTGACCATGATGCAATGCATTATCGTAGAGCTTTTATGACCGTGCAGAATGAATAAAAATCTATGGTTTCTGACCCTGGCACAAGGGCTCTATCTCACCAATAACGTTACCTTTATTGCCATTAATGGCTTAGTGGGCTTTGCTCTGGCGCCCGAGCCTTGGTTGGCAACACTGCCAGTCATGGCCTATGTGGTGGGTAGCGCCATGGCAACCACTCTCGTGGCTAGAGTGCAACAGCGCTTGGGTCGAAAGCGCTCCTTCCAGATTGCCTTACTCGTAGCCTTGTTCTCGTCGCTCTTGTGTGCCTTTGCGACCTTAGAGAAACAATTTTGGCTGCTAAACCTTGGCACAATCATTGCTGGTTTCTATAACGCCAATGCTCAACTCTATCGGTTTGCTGCTGCTGAACTTGCAGATAAAACGGCTAAAGAGAAAGCGATCTCATGGGTGCTAGCTGGGGGGATCTTGGGTGCTGTTTTAGGGCCCAATATGGCAAGCTGGACGCGTGATTGGTTTATGCAACCCTTTGCGGGCGCTTATATCACCTTAGCTGGTGTTGCTGTGATCGCATTCGCAGTGATTAGTCAGATTCAGTTTCCTGAAAAACGCGTGGATCCCAACCAAGAGCCCGGTCGCCCTCTCTCTGAAATCATGCGCCAGCCTTTATTCATTGTTTGCACTCTAACTGCTGCACTCGCCTACGGTGTAATGAACTTGCTCATGGCGGCTACACCCTTAGCGATGGAGGCCTGTCAATTTAGTTTTGATAAAACCGCATGGGTTCTTGAGTGGCATGTCATTGGTATGTTTGCTCCTGGATTTTTTACTGGCGCCCTCATTAAGCGTATCGGCGTGATGTGGGTGCTGCGAATGGGAGTGGTACTCAACATCGCCTGCGTCATGATTGCGTTATCAGGCATTTCTTTTTTCCATTTTTTGACCGCACTCTTTTTATTAGGGGTGGGTTGGAACTTCTTATTTACGAGCAGTACCACTCTGGCCTTAGAGGCTTATCGCCCTTCGGAGCGTGATAAGGCCCAGGGTGCCATTAATTTCTTTGTATTCTTAGCCACCGCTTTGTCTGCATTGAGCTCCGGCGTTCTAATTACGACGCAAGGCTGGACCCTCCTTAATTTTGGATCGATTGTTCCGCTCACGATCATTGCCCTTGCCCTGATCTGGCTTGGAGTTCAGCGCAAACCTGTGCGAGCCCAGCCCCTTTAAAATAAGACTATGAACTCTAGAACAGCATCCTTGCCAGCCATTGGTTTTATTGGCACTGGCATCATGGGCAAGAGCATGGCTTCGCACTTACTAAAGGCAGGCTATCCATTGCATCTTTTTAACCGCTCTCCTGAGAAGGCAGCTGCATTACTTGAGCAAGGGGCGATTTGGCATTCTTCTCCAAAAGAACTGGCTAGTCAGTGCGATGTGGTCATCACCATTATTGGCTATCCCAAAGACGTTGAAGAAGTTTATTTGGGCACAAATGGTATTTTGGCTGGCGCAAAGCCCAACTGCATTGCCATCGATATGACCACCTCAAGTCCAGCATTGGCTGTGCGCATTGCAAAACTTGCTCTTGAGCGCCAAGTCTTTGTTTTGGACGCGCCAGTATCCGGCGGTGATATTGGCGCACGGGATGCGCGTCTTTCGATTATGGTTGGGGGCGAGCCAAGTGCATATGAATGTGTTTTACCTATCTTGCAATGCATGGGCAATAACATTGCACTACTAGGTCCAGCTGGATCTGGTCAACATGCCAAACTCTGCAATCAAATTGTGATTGCCTCGACGATCATGGGGGTTTGTGAGGGCATTCGCTATGCCCAAGCGGCGGGGCTTGATGCCTCGGCGGTCCTCAAAGTCATTGGTAGTGGTGCGGCAGGCGGCACCCAGCTCAATGTGCAAGGGCCGCGCATGATTAAAGGCGACTTTGTCCCAGGATTTATGGCTGAGCACTTTATGAAAGATATTGGTCTTGCAGTTGAATCTGCGGAGCAGATGGGGCTTCGTTTACCAGGCTTGGAGCAAGCAAAGCGTCTCTACCAACTAATGCTCGATGATGGGATGGCACGAGATGGCTATCACGCTCTTTACCAACTTTACATAGCTAACAAAGTCTGACGTTTTATGTCGACGCTAATTACCAAGCAAACACCCTATGCTTGGGCATTTATTCTGGTGGCGCTCGGCACAATTATTCATTTGGCATTGGGCTTTACAACCGAGCTATCGGTTGATGAAGCGCATTACGCCCTCTATGCAGATCATCTCGCATGGAGTTATTTTGATCACCCGCCACTAGTGGGGTGGATACAGTGGCCACTGGTAGCGATCAATGCGCCTGATGGTATTTTGCGTCTCATTCCGATTGTGCTGTGGATCATCTCGTGCGTGATGGTCTATCAGATTGCCGAGCAAATCTGGAATCTCTATCATCCGCAATCTGAGCCACAATCATTCTCAGGTGCGGGATTATTTTCAATTGCTGCGATTGTTTTTGCACCGCTACCGCATGTACTGGCAGTTGGATTGGTGCCTGACTCCCTATTAACGCCTCTTGCCCTGGGTATTGTGTGGATGGCTCTGCGGTGGATTGCCCAGGATGGTCAATATCGTTTTAGCCAATGGATTCTATTGGGGGTGTTGTTTGGATTGGCTGGACTGAGTAAATACACAGCCGTTTTATACGCACTGGCATTTAGTATTGCTTGCTTGGCCGTCCCGCGGTGGAGCGCCTTGCGGGAGCCGGGGTTTTATATTGCTATTCTGGTTGCACTTGTCCTTATTAGTCCTGTACTTCTGTGGAATGCCGCCCATGATTGGATCTCATTTCGATATCAGATTGATCATGGTGCCGGGGGTACTTGGCAATGGCGGCGAGTGGCTGCCTTTATTGGAATCCAAATCGGCGCCTTTGGATTTCTGCCCTTACTGGGCTCATGGAGTATGCTGCGCTCGTCATTAGCCCAGCCTTCCAAGAAGCCGGCGGTGTTATTTATTTTCTTTGCCCTACCCTTTGCAGTGTTTGCCGCTTTATCCGGAGGTGGCGGCTTGCCGCACTGGACTACACCCGCATGGTTTTGCTTAGCCCCTTTAGCGGGCGTTGGGCTTGCACTTTGGTGGGAGCAAGGGAAGCGTTGGCTGATTAGTTTATTTTTAGCCATACAAGGGACGCTGGTTGTCGTCGGACTAACGCTCGTAATGACTGCTGGCTATCCGATTGCCAATCAGATGAAATCAAATCCGCTAGCTGATTTATATGGCTGGCGCTCGGCATCCACACTTGCCAATCTCTTGGTTAAAGAACTCAAGGCAAGTGGTATTGCTGTCCAAAACTGGACCTTAGCAAGCCGAGTCGCTTGGTATGCGAGACCTACATCTGTTTTTGTATTGGATGATCGATTTGATCAATTTGATCTATGGTTTGGGTCACTGCCCGAGGGATCGAATGTCATTTTGCTCAATTGGTCGCAAATGTCCTTTAAGCCTCCGGTGGGCGAAGGTCAATTTCGGACCTGCCGCCCCTTGGATCGACTGAGCATCAGCCATATGGGTGAAGCACTTAGCCAATTTGAACTTAGTTACTGCCAGGGTTGGGGTGGAAAGGCTAACCCACAACGAGAGGCATTATCCTTACGCCCATGAGTGCCTCATGGAAAACCGTACTAAAGAAGAGTTGGCCCACCATTCGGATCATTCTATCGATTGCTTTGTTATGGAAAGCAACGAGCGGCATTGATTGGAAAACTCTCTTTGAATCCGAGTTGCAACTAGAAGCTCAATGGCTGGTTGCTGGTGCCCTGTGCATCACTGCCGCCTTTGTATGCGGCGGCCTGCGTTGGGGATTATTTATGCGACGAGCAGGTTTCCAGGGGAGTCTGATGGGATATATTGGACTGTATTTCTCGGGGGGCTTAATTAATCAAGGCTTACCGAGCACTTTAGGGGGCGATAGCTATCGAGCAATTGCTGGTACGCATTTAACCCGTGGCGGCCAGCTCGGTCAACAACATGAGCTTACAAAAGAGCTCTCTCATGTCGAGGACCTTGCAAAGCAGAACCCAAAATTACGATTAGGATTTTCCATGACCCTTTTGGATCGCATGGTCGGGCTTATGGGGAATAACATCTTGGGCGGCATTGGTTTGGTATTGGGTGGGACCACCCTTGCCTCCTGGGGAACCGAGTTAGGGTATTGGGTTTTGGCACTCATGATGGGTGGCGGTGTTGTATTGGCCTTTGCCTTAAGTTATCAACCGCTGATGACCATGATTCGTTCGCTCTTAGCGCGCTTTGCCCTAGACCATGCGCTCCCGGGAATTCGGTTTGCCTTTGCTTGGCCAACCAATATTGGGCAAGCTATTTTTGCTGTCGGCGTTCATTGTTTTAATATTCTGGCGCTTGGATTCTGTTTAAAAGCCTATGGGGCGGATGTTCCTACCGAAGCTCTCATGATCGGGTTACCAGCCTTGAGTTTGCTGTTAATGCTTCCAATTAGTATTTCTGGCTGGGGCTTACGAGAAGCAACTTTGGCATCGGTATTGGCCTTATGGGGTGTTAGCCCATCGTTAACTGTTTTAGGGTCAATTAGTTATGGGGCCATCACCCTGTTATGCGTTCTTCCAGGTGCTTATCAACTACTTAAACGGAAGTAGGCCCCGCTCAGCATAAAATACAGTCTTCGACTGTTAGGAAAATAGAATGGCAATCAGCGTTAACGCAATGCGAACCATTGATCACTGGGTGGGCGTCCCGCTTTGTGCCCTTGCCAGTCCGATCGTGGCTTTATTCGATTTGATTGTAAAACCATTCAGAAAACCAGGCCCACCCAAGCGACTGCTGTTTATTGAACTCTCTGAGATGGGTAGTGCGATTTTGGTGGATCCCGCTATGCGCAAAGCGCAGGCAAACGGTGCTGAGATTTACTTCTTGATCTTTAAGAGCAATGCGGCAAGCTTGAGTTTGCTCAATACTGTGAACCCAAAGCATATTTTTACAATTGACTCATCAAGTCTTTGGAAGTTAGCAGTTGATACCTTGGGATTTTTAATCAAAGCCCGCGTCCATCGTATTGACACCGTGATCGATTTAGAGCTTTTCTCACGCTTTACTGCTCTATTAACTGGTTTATGCGGCGCAAGACGGCGGGTGGGGTACGACATTTTTCATGGTGAAGGTTTATGGCGTGGCACTATGCTCACACGCAAGGTGCACTACAACCCCCATATTCATATTGCCAAGAATTTTATTTCCTTGGTATACGCTGCCTTTGCTGAGCAGGAGGAGTTGCCATTTAGCAAAATTGCGATTGGGGATGATGAGATCCGTCTTGCCCAGGCGGTCATCGATCCCAGTGTCAAACAAAACTTGCAGATCCGGATTGAGAATTTAGCTCAGCAAGCCCTCATTCCATTCAAAGTGGGCCAGCAGCGCATCATTTTGATTAATCCAAATGCTAGTGATTTATTACCCCAACGGCGTTGGGCTCCTGAACGCTTCTCCGAATTAATCATGGCTGTTCATCAGCGCTATCCCGAAGACTTAATCCTAATCACCGGGTCACCTGCAGAGCATACCTATGTTGAGGGTGTGCGCTTGGCGGCCAACGTCAAGCGCGCTCTTAATTTTGCAGGCCATGTTCGCTTCTCTGAACTCCCCGCCCTCTATACGCTTGCCCATGCGATGGTCACCAATGATTCGGGTCCTGGGCATTTCTCATCTGTTACCGCGTTATATACCGTTGTGTTATTTGGACCAGAGACTCCTGCTCTATACGGTTCGCTCGGTAACTCCATTCCGATCACTGCCAATCTCGCATGCTCACCGTGCGTCAGTGCCGCCAACCATCGCAAGACGCCGTGTCAGGATAATGTGTGCATGAAATCCATTTCAGTGTCTCAGGTGATGGATCAGCTAGCTGTGCAAATTACTGCGGCCGATCGCGCCCGCGCGTCATAAAGATGCCCATATCGCTGGGTCGTGCCTGGGCAGTTCCACTTTTGCCACTCATCCTTTGGATCATCTTGGTATTGAGTGGCCACGAAGTTGAACTATTTTTATGGATGAATCAAGCTGCGCAAGTCCTACCAAACTGGGTATGGGCGTGGTTTACATTCTTGGGTAATGGTTGGGGAGTATTTGCCTTATGCTTTCCCCTGCTCTTAATTGCTCCTCGGCAGCTTTGTGCTGCTCTGCTCGCTGGCGGCTTTGCTGCCATCCTTAGTCTCATCTTAAAACCCTTGATTAATTTACCTAGACCTGCAGGCGTATTAGCAGAGAACAGTTTTACGATTTTGGGCAACCCCTTAATTCAACATGCGCTGCCCTCTGGTCACACTCTCACGGTGTTCTCGGTAGCAAGCGCCTTATTTTTTGCCACCAGTCCAGCACGTCGTAATTTATTGCTGGTGTTATTTGTGATTGCCTCTCTGACCGGTATCTCACGCAGCGCCGTTGGCGCCCATTGGCCTGGGGATATTTTGGTGGGGTCCGCACTCGGTATCTGGTGTGGGCTAATTGCAAGTCGCCTCATGAATCATGTGAAGTATCAACACCTCACCCCAACCAGCCTCATTCCTCGGATCATTGCAGTAGCGGGGATCTTGGAGCTCTATATTTTGCAAACTACGGTTTTGGATTTTCCGCACAACCAACTTTTGCAATACCTCGGTAGCGCTCTTGTTCTCATCACACTGCTGGCGTTTGTGATGCGCCAAAATAAGCCGCAGGCCAATGTTTAGTTACCGCCACGCATTTCATGCGGGTAATCATGCCGATGTTTTAAAACACTTGGTACTGATACATAGTATTCAATACCTACAAGAAAAAGATGGGGCGCTAATGTTGATTGATACCCATGCGGGCGCCGGTATCTATTCACTGCGAGATGGCTATGCGGCAATTAGCCAAGAATCTCAAGGCGGAATCGATCGCCTATGGGTAAACCCTGAGTTTGATGAACCCGACTTTAAGCCTTATCGAGAAGCGATTGTCCATTTCAATCCCAAAGGGGCGTTGGATTTGTATCCCGGCTCTCCGTTTATCATGGCGCATCTTCTGCGCTCTCAAGATCGCCTTAGATTATTTGAGCTTCACCCAAGTGATATTGGTATTTTGGAAACCAATATTGCAAGCCTTGATAAGCGCTCCCAGATTGACATACGCCAACACGATGGTTTTACATTCCTAAAGTCTTTACTACCACCACCAAGTCGTCGGGGTTTGATCCTAATGGATCCATCGTATGAGCTCAAATCTGATTACCGGGGGGTCGAATCCAGCTTACATGAGGCCTTAGACCGATTTGCAACCGGTTCTTATCTGATTTGGTATCCCGTCTTACAACGTCCAGAGTCCAAGCAACTCATCAAACGCTTACGTGCTTTATCTGAGCAATTCCAACGACCATGGCTAAGAGCCGAGCTTCGTATTGCTCATTCGGTTGGTGAGAAGCGGCTCCAGTCCAGCGGGGTATGGGTGATTAATCCGGTTTGGACCTTGGCGCCCTTTTTAGAGAGAACCTTGCCGATCTTACAAAGGGTCTTGGGTGAGGAAGCGGGCGCGACGTTTGACTTAGAGACTAGTAGTCCAGCATAACTTCATTACGACGCAGAAAGGGAATACTCCAAGGCGGGTTGTAACGCGCCAATTGAGGCTCACCTAATGGGGTTATGTTCTTCGATTTCATCCAAGCCCTGAGTTCCGCAGTCTTTTCTTGCGTCTTTTCTTCTGAATTAAACCCAGTAAAAGTAATAACGGCCTTCCGCTGTGCTGGTATCTCCCTTAACTTGACCTCTGGGCTCAGCGGTGTTGGCAAAGTAGCTAAGGTGTACTGACTAGGCATGACAAAGAACATACGCCATTGATTAGGGCTTGCTTGATTCTCCATGGTGACTGGTGCGGTCATCGCAATCTTCTCGCTTGCTGGCTCCATGGTCACTGGAACGGTCATCGCAATCTTTTCATTTGATTTTGAGTCGTTCGATAGATTTGCTTTGGTTTGATTCTTACCAAAAATATATCCAGCGATTAAGCGAAATCCCTTGCTTCCCGCATCGCTCATATCCCCATCCACAGTGACCTCAGCGATGATCATGGGCGCATATTGGCGCAACTCAAATGGAGCAGTGCTTTCAATCACAGTGTATTTCGGTTCTTCAAGCGCCATGAGTGGTGTGGATACCAAAAAAATCAGGCTGGAGATAATTGCTTGTAGTGCACGTTTTACCATTTTCCTTCCAATACAAATCCTTTTAAGCTCGCTTGCAAATTCACGTGGGCACCAACAGGTAGGGTTAATTTATCGGTTACATGACCAAATGGTAGCCCGGTAAGAATTGGGATCTTCTTGGTCAAACGCTCTCGAATGTATCGAATCGCACTATCTAATTGATAGCCACGATCTACTTCGTACAAGCGGTATTGATTAAAGTGTCCCAAAAGAATGGCTTGTTGGCTGGCAAGTACACCAGCCTCATGAAGCTGCAGGAGCATTCGTTCAATGCGATAGGGATGCTCATTCACGTCTTCAAGGAATAAGATCCCGCCCTGAATCTGCTTCGCATTCGGAAAATAGGCGGTTCCTAACAGGGTTGTGAGAATACTGAGATTACCGCCCCAAAGCATCCCCTGGATATTTTGGGAGAGATCAACTTCGCCAGCAAAGTGCTGAAGATCGGGCACTGCCACACTCATGCGGCGCGACTGAATCGCAGTTTGAAAGTGATGCCAGGTGAAGGCGCTTGGGGTCTGAGGCTCACCGTACTCGTTCAGCGGCCCAAAGTCATAATTCAGCATCGGCCCAGCTAGACTTATCGCCCCGGTTTTAGCAAGCAACCCCAAATGAAATCCCGTGAAATCACTATGTCCACAAATTTGCAACCCCTGCTTTACTGAAATTGCTATCTCTTTCCAGGCAATTGCATCAAGCAAGCGATGAAGTCCATAACCACCCCGAACCGCCATGACGACCTCGTTGGGATCAACTGTAGGAATCGCATTCATCTCCGCTAAGCG
Organism: Polynucleobacter sp. HIN11; assembly: GCF_030297675.1. Lineage (NCBI taxonomy): Bacteria > Pseudomonadati > Pseudomonadota > Betaproteobacteria > Burkholderiales > Burkholderiaceae > Polynucleobacter > Polynucleobacter sp. HIN11. The sequence goes on along the minus strand of NZ_AP028142.1, from coordinate 556,579 downwards.
CTCGTGATCGGTACCTGCAAAACGCTCATGCACACGCTCAGTGCAGGCCGCGTTATGCACCACAACGCCCTGCTCTTTGAGCCAGCGTAAACCGGCTTCTGGACTACGCATATCAGGACTTGCGCCAGACGGAGCAATTAAATGAATCTTCATGAACGTCGTTGTTTAAAAAACTCTCTTAATAAATTGCCGCACTCTTCTGCCAGAACACCGCCCTCAATATCTGTTTGATGATTAATCGCTTTCAGGTCAAAGAGGTTGGCAACACTACCGGCCATTCCTGTTTTAGGATCGGCCGCACCAAACACCACACGTTTGACTCTAGCATGAAGAATGGCTCCACAGCACATTGCACAGGGTTCCAACGTCACGTACAGGGTTGATTGCGGAATTCGGTAGTTTTCAAGGGATTTTGCCGCCTCCCGAATTGCCATCATCTCAGCATGGGCACTGGGATCATGTAAGCCAATTGGCTGGTTATAACCATGACCAATCACTTGATCATCAAACACGAGGACTGCACCCACCGGAACCTCATTACACGCCGCAGCCTTTTGAGCTTGCAGGATGGCAAGACGCATAAACGATTCGTCTTGTGGCGATACCATTAGTCCTTAAGCCATTCGAACAGGATAATCAGCCCAGCAATTGGGGGTCTCATAGAGCCGCACACTAGAAAGGGAAAGTTTTCCTTGGGTCTCGGCTGCAAAAATTGGTGCTAAACAATCAAAAGCAAACTTAACCAGGTTCTCAACTGTAGGCACATCATCCAATACGACGGTTTTATGGTTGGGCAGGCTTTTGAGGAAGTTCAGTAGTAAGGTGTCCTGCTTGGCAACCAAAAATGCATGATCCCAGGGCTCCACCAAATGGGTCAATGCAATGCGTTTGATATCACCAAAGTCAATCACCATACCGTCATCTGCCTGCCCGCGACTTTCATGAACAGGACCTTGAACGGTTAACTCGATTGCATAGCGATGGCCGTGCAAGTGGCGGCATTGCCCACCATGATTGGGAATGCGATGGCCCGCATCAAATTCGAGGCGGCGAGTTACCGTGAGTTGCTGCATTACCGAATTCCAATCATCTTGTGGGTTTGCACACTTAAGCGCCATAGTGGATACTTTTGGCACAGTTGGATCGCAAAGGCCATATTGTCGCTTAGATTTGGTCCATCCATCGCCTGGATATAACGGTGGCGAAAGTCCATTGCCTCAAAGCGATGCAAAACGGATTCAATTGGTTGATGCCCTGCTTGCGGAACGACCAACTTAATTTCATGAGCCTGCTTCACAATGAGATCAGCCCCAGCCTTAGGGCTTAAGCAAACCCAGTCAATCCCTTTGGGAACCGCAATCGTTCCATTCGTTTCAATTGCGATCTCAAACTGCTTGGCATGCAAGGCTTTAATTAAAGGTTCATCGAGCTGTAATAAAGGCTCTCCACCGGTCATCACTACAAAGCGATAAAGTCGCGTTCCCATGGAGTCAATCCAAGCATTTTCAATCGCCTGCGCAAGCTCCTCCGGGCTTACGAACTTACCGCCCCCAATACCGTCGGTTCCGACAAAATCTGTGTCACAGAACTGGCAAATAGCAGATGAACGATCTTCCTCACGCCCAGACCATAGATTGCAACCTGCAAATCGGCAAAATACAGCGGCCCGCCCAGCCTGAGCTCCCTCACCTTGCAAAGTTGCAAAAATTTCTTTAACGGAATACATAAACCGGACTTACTTCCAAGAAATTAGTTCCCAGCGTAGATAGTCCTCCTTGATAGACTGGGACCAGCCGACCATCCCCAGCCAGAGATACTCACCAAAACTCTCACGCACCACCCAGCGTCCAATTTGTGGGACAAACCAAACTTGATCACGTCGATTATTGACGTAGCGCATGAAGTCGTCGCTCTCAAAATAATCTGCGGTGTTCACATAATAGAGAGCATCAAACTCACCAGCCTGAGTTTTAATTCGATTCCAAGCATTTGCTTGAATGGTTAAGCCCCAATAAAAATCATTATCTGGAAATCCAACTACCTGATAGCGGGTCCGATAAAACCCAGACCAGCCAGGCTTCATTTCTTGTGGCCAGAGTGGAACAGCTTTAGTAAATCGTTGCGGTGGGGTCCAGTGGGGATCTTGCAAAATCATTCCCCAAGGCTCTTGAATCTCATCGGGTAACTTACCCAGTTTTTTACCCTCTCTGGCAATTTGTACTTTTGGGCTCACTGAGACCACGGTCTCGGTCAAAATATCAACCAACTCGCCATTAAAAATATTGCGAACTTCATAGACCCACTGCTGCCCCACTGCAGGTACTCGAATGACTGGGGTGGGCTTAGGAGGGGTAATCTCACTCTTGGGGATGTGAGACACCGAACCCAGACAGGCGGTCAATAACAAACTAGCCATCACAGTGGCCGCACTTCGCCAAGAAAGGTATCTGAATAACACTAGACTATTTCCAGGATCGCAATTGCCAGGCTGTGCTGTTCTCGAGTAATACCGCACCAATTTGGCCCTGGATTTGATAGGAACCAGAGGATTCGCGTGCGACCCAGCGACCAATCTCTGGAGCAAACCAAATGATTTCATGGCGAATGCAATCCAGTTTATTAGCATCATCACTCTGAAAATTAATCAGGTTCTGATAGCGCAAACAGGTGAACTCTCCTGCCGGGACCTTGAGCTTTTCCCAGCCAGCGCAATACATATACTGCTGCCAACCAAATGAGTTATCTGAATAACCTGCAATCGAGTAGCGCGTTGTAAATTGTTTACTCCAGTTAGCCTGCATTTGCTCTGGCCAAAGAGGAATCGGGGGGCCATAGTTCAAGATTCGGCCCCAATGCGGATCCGTTGCAATCATTCCCCATGACGATTGAATCTCACTTGGAAGCGTTGCACCATCTTGATTGCTACGGGAGATCGTGACTCCTGGCCCGACAATTTCAACACGCTCGGTCACCACATCGAGTAACTTACTTGAGAATGTATCGAACTGCAGATAAGTCCACTCCTGGCCCAATTGGGGTGAGCGCACACTGGGGATTTTTTTGGGAGCGGCTACCGGAATTCCGCGGTCAAAGGTAGCGGTTGCGCAACCTAAGGGAGCTAAAGCAGCTGAACTAATGACCAGACGACGTAGGGGGTTCATACAAACTCCTAAAGACAAATAGCTATTCCCACTCGATTGTGGAGGGTGGCTTCCCACTGATGTCAAAGACCACACGATTAATACCGCGCACTTCATTAATGATGCGATTTGATACCTTACCTAGCAGTTCATGTGGCAGATGCGCCCAATGCGCAGTCATGAAGTCTTGGGTTTGGACTGCGCGCAGTGCAACGACGTATTCATAGGTACGTCCATCGCCCATCACGCCAACCGATTTCACAGGTAAAAAGACTGCAAATGCCTGACTCGTCAATGCGTACCAAGATTGCTTGGTGCTTGGATCAATCGTATTACGAAGTTCTTCGATAAAGATGGCATCCGCTCTGCGCAAAAGATCGGCAAACTCAGGTTTAACCTCCCCTAAAATTCGGACGCCCAGTCCTGGGCCTGGGAAGGGATGGCGATCGACCATCTCTTTTGGCAAACCTAGCTCAACGCCCAAGGCTCGCACTTCATCTTTAAATAACTCTCGTAATGGCTCAAGAAGTTTGAGGTGCATATCCTCAGGCAATCCACCAACATTGTGATGGCTCTTAATGGTGTGGGCACTATTTTTACCCTGACCTGCTGACTCAATGACATCCGGATAAATCGTACCCTGGGCAAGCCACTTGGCATTTTTGATCTTGCCAGACTCGCGCTGAAATACCTCCACAAACTCTTTACCGATGATTTTGCGCTTTTGCTCCGGATCGGTCACACCCTTTAACTGGGACAGGAACTCATGCGAGGCGTCCACATGAATCACCTTGACCCCTAAGTTCCGGGCAAACATATCCATCACCATCTTGCCTTCATGAAGGCGCAGCAAGCCATGATCGACAAATACGCACGTTAGTTGAGGTCCAATGGCTCGATGAATCAGGGCTGCAGCCACGCTGGAGTCCACGCCGCCCGACAAACCCAAAATAACTTCATCACTACCGACCTGCTCCTTGATCTTCGCTACTGCTTCAGCAATGTAGTCACCCATCACCCAATCAGCTCGGCATTGGCAAATGTCATGTACAAAACGATTTAAGATCTCTTTGCCCTTTAAGGTGTGAGTTACCTCAGGATGAAATTGCAGGCCGTAGAAATGTTTTTCTTCATTGGCCATTCCTGCAATCGGGCAGGATGGCGTCGAGGCCATTAACTTAAACCCTGGAGGTAGCTCAGTAACTGAGTCGCCATGACTCATCCATACTTTGAGAATTCCATGTCCCTCGGCGGTGCGATGGTCCTCAATGCCATTTAGCAAATCCGTATGGCCCCGGGCACGCACCTCGGCATACCCAAACTCACGTGCTTTTCCCAAAGACTCGGCTGAAGCAACCCGACCGCCCAATTGGGTGGCCATCGTTTGCATGCCGTAACAAATACCTAGAACTGGAACATTAAGTTGGAAAACAATTTCGGGGGTCCTGGGACTATTGGGCTCCGTCACTGAACTTGGTCCACCCGAAAGAATGATTCCTTTGCAGCGACGCTCTTGAACAAATGTTTTGATTCGTTCCGGATCCGAGTCATACGGCCAGATCTCAGAATAGACTTTTGACTCCCGCACACGGCGGGCAATCAATTGGGTAACTTGCGAACCAAAATCCAGAATCAGAATCGTATCGTGCACAGTTTTGCCCAAGCGACTCTTAGTCAATGTGATAGTTAGGGGCTTCCTTCGTGATCTTCACATCATGGACGTGCGACTCTCGTACGCCTGCAGAAGTAATCTCCACAAAACTGGCCTTCTCATGTAATTCCGCAATGGTTTTGCAACCACAATAACCCATCGACGAACGAATACCACCACTCAGTTGATGCAAGATACTTAGGACACTTCCTTTGTAAGGTACCTGCCCCTCAATCCCCTCGGGGACTAATTTCTCGGCATTGGCTGCGCTGATATCTTCTTGGAAGTAGCGATCGGCAGCACCATCGGCCATGGCGCCTAATGAACCCATGCCACGATAACTCTTATAGGATCGTCCTTGATATAAAAAGACCTCACCAGGGGCTTCTTCCGTCCCAGCAAACATGCCACCCATCATGACGCTATTGGCACCCGCAGCAAGGGCTTTTGCAACATCTCCTGAGTAGCGCACACCGCCGTCTGCAATTAATGGAATACCGCTTCCCTTAAGCGCATTGGCAACATTCACCACGGCCGTAATTTGTGGAACCCCGACGCCCGCCACGATGCGGGTGGTGCAAATCGAGCCCGGACCAATGCCGACTTTTACACCATCAGCACCATGGTCTGCGAGTGCTTTCGCAGCCTCGCCAGTCGCTATATTGCCGCCAATCACTTGAACCTGAGGGTAGTGCTTCTTGACCCATTTCACACGATCAAGAACGCCTTGGCTATGGCCATGTGCGGTATCGACCACAATCACATCAACACCGGCCTTCACCAGCAGCTCAACACGTTCATCGTTATCCGGGCCCACACCGACGGCAGCGCCAACGCGCAACTTACCCTCACCATCTTTAGCAGCATTGGGATGCTCGGTCGCCTTCAAAATATCCTTAACGGTCACTAAGCCGCGTAACTCGAAGGCATCGTTCACAACGAGTACGCGCTCTAAGCGATGCTTACTCATTAAGCGCTTGGCCTCCTCAAGGCTTGCGCCCTCCTTCACGGTGATAAGACGATCACGTGGGGTCATCTTGGTCTTCACGCTTGCATCTAAATCCTCTTCGAACCGAAGATCGCGGTTGGTGATGATGCCAACTACGGTTTTTCCTTGCAGCACGGGGAATCCTGAAAAGCCATGCTCCCTCGATAGAGCAATCACCTGACGGACGGTCATTTCTGGAGTAATCGTGATGGGGTCGCGCAGGACTCCCGACTCAAAACGTTTTACTTTAGCTACTTCTTTGGCCTGCTCGGCAGGCTTGAGATTTTTGTGGATGATTCCGATACCACCCTCACTTGCCATGGCAATCGCGAGCCTACCCTCAGTGACCGTATCCATCGCGGCCGATACCAAGGGAATATTGATCGTAATATCGCGAGTTAACTGGGTGACCAAACTGGTGTCACGAGGAAGGACGGCCGAGTAGGCCGGCACAAGGAGCACGTCATCAAAGGTCAGTGCTTTTTGTATGAGTCGCATGCAAAACCCCTAGTCGCAAAATCCGATTATAAAGGTTCTGGGTCGAGGACTCCTTTAAGGTCTCGGTTTCGCAGCTTGCCGGCGCATGGCTTTGGCCTTTAAAAGGCTATCTTTATCGCGATTGGCCTTCTTTCGTCTGGCTAATTTAGGGTCAATGCGTAATGGTGCATAGAGCTCTAAACGGTCGCCGGCATATAGCGGGCTACTCCAATCCTTGCGCTTACCAAATACCCCATAGCAGCCCTTACGGCTAATCACTGGATCATCTTGATCTTTGGCAATGCCCAAGCTTTGAAGCGCCCAACCCACCGTGGGCTTTGTAACACCATTTAACGGAAGATGATGAATTTGAAGTAATGGCGGATCCTGGCGCGCATCGCATAAAAGTATTTCCATGGTCTGCGCTTTAGTGGCCATAGAGTTGCTCCGCACGCTTTACAAAGCAATCCACAAAGGTGCTGGCGATGTAGGAGAACACCGGACCAATAATCTTATCCAAGATGGCACTTTTGAACTCCCAGTGCAAATTGAACTCAATCTTGCATGCATCATCGCGTAAGGGAATGAAGCGCCACTGGCCAGTGAACTTTTTAAATGGACCATCAACAAATTGCATATCAATCGAATCAGGGCGATGGTTGGCATTTCGCGTATGAAAGAATTGCTCAATCCCTTTAAAGTGGATCTTAATTTTGGCATCGAGAACCGTTTCGGTTTGCTCATAAATATCCACACCGCCGCACCAGGGTAAAAACTCTGGATAGCGCGCAACATCCGTTACTAGGCTGTACATGCGGTCAGCGGATTGACCAATCAAAACCGTCTTATTGACGTCTGCCATAATGAAACCGTGGAACCTATAAAAACTCTAAACCATGAGTATCGTCGATAACAAAAAAGCCTTCTTTGATTATTTTATTGAAGAACGCTATGAAGCGGGCCTTGTCCTCGAAGGGTGGGAGGTTAAGGCAATTCGTGCTGGTCGTGCGCAAATTAAGGAAGCGTATGTCGTAGTGCGTAATGCTGAAATTTATTTGATTGGTTCTCACATCAGTCCACTCTCCTCGACATCGACTCATATTCATGCCGACCCCACCCGAACCCGCAAGCTCCTCTTAAATGAGAGCGAGATTCGGAAACTCATCGGCAAAGTTGAGCAGCGAGGCTATACCTTGGTCCCGCTCAATTTGCACTTCTCAAAGGGTCGAGTTAAATGTGAAATTGGGCTTGCCCGCGGAAAGAAACAACACGATAAGCGCGAGGCAAGTAAAGAGCGCGACTGGGAGCGAGAAAAAGCCAGAATCGTGCGCGGTCAACTCTCATAATCCTGTTTCTTGCACCATTTAGGTGCATATTTGCACCAAGCCATGCCAATCTACGGATGATTTGTCATTCGAGCGTAATACCGTAAAGACTATGAAAACCCCGTATGACGAAATGTTTGATGTGCATGGTGCGGCTAGACCCCACTACGCCATCTTTCAGCAATGGCTAACTGAGCAAAGTGATGCTCTGATGGCCCTTAAACGGGCTGAGGCCGACCTCATCTTTCGTCGGGTTGGCATCACCTTTGCAGTCTATGGTGATGATTTGGGGACTGAGCGCACTATTCCATTTGACCAAGTCCCACGGATATTCACAGCAGAAGAATGGTCGACGCTTGAAGCAGGTCTGCGACAACGCGTGACCGCACTCAATCACTTTATTCATGATGTCTATCACGACGAAGCAATCATTAAAGCTGGGATTATTCCCGGGGAGCAGATTTTTAATAATGCTCAATATCGACCGGAAATGCGCTATATCGATGTACCGCGGAATATTTACGCCCAAATCGCTGGGATTGATATTGTGCGCGCTGGTGCAGGTGAGTTTTATGTCCTAGAGGACAATCTGCGCGTACCATCTGGCGTGTCCTATATGGTCGAAGATCGCAAAATGATGATGCGCCTCTTTCCCGATCTATTCCAGCGCTATCGAGTTGCTCCTGTAGAGCACTACCCTGACCTTCTGTTGGAATGCCTGAAGTCCGTCAAGCCCGAGGGAGTAAAAAAACCAAATGTGGTTGTTCTCACCCCAGGCATGTTTAACTCGGCCTACTTTGAACATACTTACCTTGCTCAACAAATGGGTGTCGAACTAGTCGAAGGTAAGGACCTTTATGTCAAAGATGAAGAAGTGTTCATGCGAACCACCCAAGGGCCTCAGCGGGTCGATGTAATCTATCGACGTATTGATGACGACTTTTTAGATCCCTTAGCATTTCGATCCGATTCTGCTTTAGGCGTAGCCGGCTTACTCAATGCCTATCGTGCGGGCAATATCACTCTAGCCAACGCGATTGGCACTGGAATTGCGGACGATAAATCCATTTATCCGTATGTGCCGCAAATGATTGAGTTCTACTTAGGTGAAAAGCCGATTCTTAACAATGTACCGACTTATCAATGCCGCAAGGCCGAAGATCTGGCTTACACCTTGGCTCATCTTGATGAGCTGGTCGTCAAAGAAACTCATGGCGCTGGTGGCTATGGCATGCTGGTAGGTCCAGCATCCACCAAAGAGGAAATTGAGCGCTTTCGAGCGAACTTAATTCAACATCCAGATCAATATATTGCTCAACCGACGCTATCTCTATCAACCTGTCCAACCTTTGTTGAGTCTGGAATTGCCCCGCGCCATATTGATCTACGACCTTTTGTGCTCTCTGGCAAAACCATCAAGATGGTTCCGGGAGGCTTAACTCGCGTTGCCCTCAAGGAGGGTTCTTTGGTGGTGAACTCTTCACAAGGTGGTGGCACCAAAGATACTTGGGTACTGGAGGATTAATCCATGTTAAGCCGCACCGCCGATTGCCTCTACTGGATGGCTCGCTATACCGAGCGGGCTGAGAATACCGCGCGCATGCTCGATGTGAACTATCAAACCTCTTTGCTACCGCAACCCTCTGAATACCGAGACCAAAGTTGGCGTAAGTTATTGACCATCTCTAAATTAGAACCGGCATTCCTCGCGAGCCACTCGCAGATGAATCAGGAATCCATTTTGCGGTTCATGATCGCTGATGCGAATAATCCATCGAGTATCGTGTCTTGCTTGCGCGCCGCGCGTGAAAACGCACGAGCGATTCGTGGACGGATTACATCTGAGCTGTGGGAAACCCAAAACACGACCTGGCTGGAGTTAACGCAATTACTTGCTAAACAGGATTATGCGGATCCCAGCAGCCTCCTAGACTGGGTTAAATATCGCTGCCACCTCTCGCGGGGGGTCATGCATGGCACGATGCTGAAAAATGAGGCCTATTACTTCATGCGCATTGGCACCTTACTAGAGCGCGCCGATAATACTGCTCGCATCCTAGAAACCAAGTACCAAGATCCAGCAAGCTTGCGTCAATTAAAACCCATTCAAGATATCCATGAGGAGGCGGATTCAGCATTCTTTGATTTCTATCACTGGGCTGCCCTGTTGCGATCTGTATCTGCTTTTGAGATCTACCGCCAAATTTACTCAGACCAAATTACCCCGCAAAAGGCAGCAGAGTTGCTAATCTTTAATCAACAAATGCCCCGTTCATTGCGCTATTGCGTGGGTGATTTAATTGTGCTGTTAGGTGAAATTCGGAATCAGAACTCCAAAGAGATTGAACGCCTTATCGGCAAACTCCAAGCAGACCTTGATTATTCTGATATCAATGAAGTCTTTCATATGGGTCTTGAAGAGTTCACGAAGCAGTTTTTAAAACGAATTAATCACATTGGTGACGAGCTCAGTAATGCATACCTCATCCCCCTTGCCGTTGCCTAAGATGAAATCGATGCACTTACAAATTGAGCACCATACCGAATACCAATACGACAATCCAGTTCGCTATTCGATTCAGGAGTTAAGACTAAGCCCACTAGATAACAAAGGGCAAACGATTGTAAAGTGGCAAATTCAGTCGCCCGTCAAAGCCAAGTCCACTCAAGACACTTTTGGTAATACCTGCCAAACATTAGTACTCGACACGCCCTATAAATCAATGAGCATTACTGCCAAAGGAGAAGTCAAGAGCCATGGATGCTATGAGTACCAGGATGATACCCATGCCGTGTCCCCTTACTATCTGCTACAGCCAACCACCCTCACACAAATATCAGAACCAATGCAATCGTATTTTGAATCGGCACTTCCTAAAAAACGTGACATTGATTCTGTTTTGGCTCTAGCCGATGCGATTCGTGCCGGCATTCGTTATCAAGCAGGTGTCACGACCTTTGCAACGACAGCAGCTCAATCATTTGCGATGCAGACTGGGGTCTGCCAAGATCATAGTCACATCATGCTAAGTCTATGTCGGTTTGCCAATATTCCAGCGCGCTATGTTAGCGGCTACTTCTTTGCCGAAGAATCTCCAAACCTAGCAAGTCATGCCTGGGTAGATGTTTGTTTGGATGCAGATCAAGGTCGCTGGATCAGTATTGATGTAACCCATGCCTGCCTGACGGATCAACGGCATATTCGCTTGGCCATTGGAAGGGATTATTATTCAGCTGCACCCATCAAAGGAATCCGTTCCGGTGGTGGCCAAGAGGAGCTACGGGCTCGCATTGCCATACAACAAGTGAAAGTGCTGTAACCATGACCTATTGCGTTGCCCTTTGCCTCGATGAAGGCCTAGTGTTCTTAGCCGATACTCGAACGAATGCGGGAGTTGACCAAATCGGCACCTTTCGTAAGATGGCCCTCTTTCATCAAGACCGAGAGCGTTTTTTTGTTCTCATGAGCTCGGGTAACTTAGCCATTACCCAAGCAGTCAAAGAAATTCTCCTCCAAGGTGAAATGTTCGATGGCATCAATCTTTGGAATGCCAAAAGCTGTCATGAAGCAGCGACGGTGGTTGGTTCGGCCGTCAAAAAAGTACGGGAGCGTGATTTTGAGGATCTGCAAAAGTCAGGAATTGAGTTTAATTGCAACTTAATTTTTGGTGGACAAATCCAGGGTGAGAAACCTCGTTTATTTAATATTTACGCTGCCGGTAACTTCATTGAAACTACGCCGGAGACTCCGTACTTTCAAATTGGAGAATCCAAATACGGTAAACCCATTCTCGATCGGGTGATTCGTTTTAATACCCCGCTTAATTTAGCGACCAAATGTGTCCTGATCTCGATGGACTCGACTATTAAAAGTAATATTTCCGTTGGCTTACCGCTCGATCTCTTGGTCTATGAGAAAGACTCTTTCAATTTAGATAGATTAATCACGATTGATGAAGATAATCCCTACTTCGAAATGATGCATCGAATTTGGGGTGAGAAACTAAAAGAAGTGGCACTCAGCATTCCAGAACCCAGTTGGAATGGCTCTAAGAAAAGTATTTCGATTCTATCGCCGTCAAAGAAGCTGGGCAGCGTACCTGTCCATAAACCTAAAACTAAACCATTAGGTCGCTCTAAACCAACAAAAAAGGTATTAGGATCAAAAAAATAAGGCGGGGAGCGGCCGCCTTATTGGTCTCATTGGATCGAGCCTAGGATCCGTTATTCGCCAAAAACTCCCAGGTTTGTACGACACTATCTGGGTTGAGTGAGATTGAGGTGATTCCTTTTTTGACCAGCCACTTGGCAAAGTCTGGATGATCAGACGGGCCCTGTCCACAAATACCGACATACTTGCCTTGTTTGACGCAGGCATCAATCGAGCGCTCGATCATGAACTCCACCGCAGGATCGCGCTCATCGAAATCAATCGCTAAGAGCTCCATGCCAGAGTCGCGATCAAGCCCCAAGGTTAACTGGGTCATATCGTTTGAACCAATCGAGAAGCCATCAAAATACTCCAAGAATTGATCGGCCAGAATGGCATTCGATGGAATCTCGCACATCATGATCAATTTCAGGCCATTCACTCCACGTTGCAGACCAAACTTAGCCATCATGTCAATCACGCGCTTTGCCTGGGCAATCGTGCGCACAAATGGCACCATGATCTCAACATTATCTAAGCCCATTTCCTCGCGCACCCGCTTCATCGCCGCGCATTCAAGAGCAAAGGCCTCGCCAAAATCCTCCGACACATACCGCGATGCCCCCCGAAAACCGAGCATGGGATTCTCTTCATCTGGCTCGTAACGAGACCCACCAATCAACTTCTTATACTCGTTGGACTTAAAGTCTGACAGGCGCACAATCACTGGCTTGGGATAGAAAGCCGCAGCAATCGTTGCCACACCTTCAACTAATTTATCCTCATAAAATGCTCGAGGACTTGAATAGCCACGCGCTACACTCTCCACTGCTCGCTTTAGATCAGCGTCAATATTGGGGTATTCCAACACTGCGCGGGGATGCACGCCAATGTAATTGTTGATAATGAATTCCAGACGAGCTAGGCCAACCCCTGCATTCGGCAGTTGGCAGAAATCAAACGCTAATTGAGGGTTGCCGATGTTCATGGTGATCTTGACTGGTATGTCTGGCAGAACTCCGCGCTTTACCTCAGTAACCTCGGTTTCAATCAGGCCGTCATAAATGCGCCCCTCATCACCCTCGGCGCACGAAACAGTAACAACCGCACCATCTTGCAAGACATCAGTTGCATTACTACAGCCCACAACTGCAGGGACCCCCAACTCGCGCGCAATAATCGCGGCATGGCAGGTTCTGCCACCTCGATTGGTAACAATCGCTGAGGCCCGCTTCATGACGGGCTCCCAATTTGGGTCGGTCATATCAGCCACCAAAACATCACCAGGCTGAACCCGATCCATTTCGCTGGCGTCCCGAATCACACGTACCGGACCGCCTCCAATTTTTTGACCAATGGCTCGGCCGGTTGTAATGACTTTTGAATTTCCCTTTAAGCGATAGCGAAGTTCCACTTGATCTGCCGCTTGGCTCTTCACGGTCTCTGGACGGGCTTGAAGGATGTAGATCTTGCCATCCACACCGTCTTTGCCCCATTCGATATCCATGGGTCGACCATAGTGCTTCTCGATAATGACCGCATACTTGGCAAGCTCAGTAACATCTTCATCGCTAATTGAGAAACGATTGCGCTCTTCAGGACCTACCTCAACAGTTTGTACACGCTCTGTGGAACCTTGGGGAGCAAATTGCATCTGAATTAATTTCGATCCTAACGACTTCCGGATAATCGCTTTTTTACCTTTTGCAAGAGTCTCTTTGAAAACATAAAACTCATCGGGATTAACTGCACCCTGCACGACGGTCTCGCCCAAGCCATAGCTTGAGGTAATAAAAACCACTCCTGGAAAGCCAGACTCTGTATCGAGAGTGAACATCACGCCTGCCGCTCCAAGGTCTGAGCGCACCATACGCTGCACACCCGCAGAAAGAGCCACATCTGCATGGGCAAATCCTTTGTGGACACGGTAGGAAATCGCACGATCGTTATACAGGGATGCAAACACCTCACGGATCTTTTTTAATACATCATCAATACCCGATACGTTCAAAAAGGTTTCTTGCTGACCTGCAAATGAAGCGTCAGGTAGGTCCTCAGCCGTTGCCGAAGAGCGGACCGCAAACGATCCTTTGCCGGATGCATCGAGTTTTTGAAAAGCTGCTCGTATTTCGGCCTCTAACTGAGGTTGAAAGGCAGCTCCTTCGATCCACGAACGAATCTGTGCACCCGCTTCTGCCAAAGCACGAACGTCATCAACATTGAGCTTAGCAAGCCGCTCCGAAATCTTCTGATCCAGTTGATTATGTTTTAAGAAATCCCGAAATGCGATGGATGTGGTGGCAAAACCGGTTGGGACACGAACCCCTGCAGATGCCAATTGTGAAATCATTTCACCCAGTGAGGAATTTTTACCGCCTACCGACTCAACATCGCCGACACGCAGCTCCTCAAAAGGCAAAACATAGGCGTTTTGCTTATTTTGCATAGACATAAAGACTCTCGTAAAGTTAAAAAACTGGCTAAAGCGTTGCTCCTAAAATCGGGCATACTTGAATGATCAATATTGTATTACTGGACCTTAATTTGCCTATTTTTTAATCAATCTTTATCGCAATAACCACCATGACTCTTCCGGCCAATACCCTACCTCGCATTGTTTACATCGTCTCTGATGGAACGGGTATTACCGCTGAAAACTTTAGTCAATCGATCCTAGCGCAGTTCGAGGCTAGCTTTCGACAGGTTCGTATTCCTTTTGTCGATACTGTAGATAAAGCACATGACGCGATATCTCAAATTAATGGCACCGATCCTAAGTATGGCCAAGCGATTGTTTTTACCACCCTTGTCAATCCAGAGGTAAATCAGATCGTTGGGCAAGCCAAAGCCCTGGTGCTTGATATGTTCCAAACCTTTGTGGCGCCCCTTGAACAAACGCTAGGAATGCGCTCAACCCATGCGATCAATCGCCTGCATCACAATGCCGATACCGATGCCTATAAAAATCGGATTGAAGCGATTAATTATTCTTTAGCCCATGACGATGGCCAGTCCAATCAAAATCTGGTCGATGCGAATGTAATTTTGGTGGGCGTGTCTCGGGTTGGTAAAACACCAACTAGCCTTTATCTGGCGATGCAATATGGATTAAAAGCAGCCAACTATCCCTTAATCCCCGAAGATTTTGAGCGCGGCCAGCTGCCCAAAGATCTTCTCTCTCATAAACAAAAGATTTTTGGTTTAACGATCGACCCCGAACGCCTCTCTGAGATCCGGAATGAACGCCGGCCGGGAAGCAACTATGCCAAGCTAGAAAACTGTCGATATGAGATTAATGAAGCCACTGCCATGATGCGACGCGAGTCCATTCCGTGGGTCTCGACCACTAGCAAATCAATTGAAGAGATTGCAACCACCATCCTTCAGGCCATTCGTTCTGATAAAACCATCCTTGGCTAGCAAGGCTCAGGAATTAAATTGCCCTCGGGCCCGCAGGGTTTCATACAAACAAATGGCGGCGGTGCTCGCCACATTTAAAGACTCCAGCTGTGGATTTTGGGGAACCCGAATTAGAGTAGCTTGTCCTAAAAGTCCTGGAGAGACTCCTTGCCCCTCATTACCAAATACCCAAGCAACTGGCTTTTGTAGACGCTCTTCGATGAAATACAGTGAGTGCTCCGCGCCCATGGTCGTTGCCAATAAGGGTGCCTCAATATTACTGGTCACGGCATCGATGCTTTGTGCCTCATAAAAAGTCAGGTAACGATGTGCTCCCATGGCCGCACGAAGCACCTTCGGCGACCAAATATGGGCAGTTCCAACCGTACACACGATTTGATTGAAATGACAAGCTAAAGCGGTACGCAAAATCGTTCCGACATTCCCAGCATCCTGAATAGCATCCAGAATTACAGTGTCACCGAGCAGATTCTTTGCAATAGACTTTGGAGATTCAAGGCGAACTAAGCCCATGATTTGCGGAGCATGCTCTAGCTCGCTGATAGAGGACCATAAAGACTCATCAAGCAGCTGGATCTCAACTTCTGGGCATTGCTCACAATGAACATCAATAATCGCTGCAATCTCTGTATTTGCGAGTGCTGATGGAGTAGTCAGGATGCTCTGTAAACGCGGGTCGCCTTGCCAGACTTGGAGTAAATGAATGCCTTCCATGACCGCAAGCTGATACTCCTGGCGAGCCTTCTGCCCCTTGCTACCCGCTTGCTGAAGTTGACGAATGCGCTTGAGCAAATGATTTTCTTTAGAAGAAATAACACCCTTGGAGTTATGCATTGATGAGCTCCCGAACCGGCCCAAAGGAGCGTCGATGATCCGCGCATGGGCCATAGTGTTTAAGGGCTGCAATATGGGCCTCGGTGGGATAGCCCATATGCTGATTAAAGCCATATTGAGGAAATTGTTCATGCAGGATTTGCATCTGTTGATCGCGATGCACTTTAGCCAAGATCGATGCAGCTGAAATGGCCGGCTCTTTTGCGTCTCCCTGAATAATTGCACGCGCTGGTATAGGTAGGGATGGGCAACGATTACCATCGATGAGCGCTTCGCTTGGCCACTCACCCATTCGATCAACTAGGGACTGTATCGCTCGTTGCATGGCTAACATGGTCGCTTGCAAGATATTGAGCTCATCAATCTCTTGGGGGGATGCTTCGCCAATACCCCAAGCCCTTGCCTTTGACACAATTTCAGCATAAAGCACTTCACGCTTGGCAGGGCTTAACTTTTTTGAGTCTTTAAGTCCAATAATGGGTTGCCGGGGATCCAGTACGACCGCTCCAGCGACAACTGCACCAACCAATGGACCGCGCCCTGCTTCATCAACTCCGCAAATCCAAATACTCATGGTGAACTATGCTCTCTCACGCAGGGTTTGCTCAACTGCTTGGGCCACTAAAAGCCCAGTTGGCCTCTTCAGTATTCGATGCAGCTCTTCAAAACGCTTTTGAAGTTTTTGAACGGCTGCCGGATGATTTAGCCAATTCATCACTTCGCGAGCCAAGGCCTCGGGTTTGGCTGCATTTTGTAAAAGCTCGGGCACCACAAACTCGCCACACAGAATATTAGGCAAACCCACGTATGGCAAGTACCCTTGTCGTTTCATAATCTGGGCCGTTAGCCAGGGCACCTTATATGAAATCACCATGGGTTTTTTCCAAAGCGCCGCTTGTAGGGTTGCGGTCCCGCTGGCGATCAAGACCACATCGGCAGCGGCTAATGCTAGGTTGGCATCCCCGTCCAATAGGATCAATTGGACATCGGGATGACTGGCCAGGAGTTGCTGCTGTAAACGCTCAATAGCAGGTCGTAAATGTGGTGCGGCAATAGGAAGAACAAAATGAACCTTCTGGCCCTTCAATTGCTTTGCCAGAATGGCGATGGTCTCAAAAAATAGTGGGCCGATTAACTCAATCTCCGACTGACGACTGCCTGGTAACACCGCAATAGTGATGCCATCAATACCTAAATCGTTCTTTGCTGCAGCTTGATCCACAATTTCTGGGATCTCGCTGGCTAAGGGGTGGCCAACATAGCTTGCAGCAATCCCAGCCCTCTCATAAATCTCTGGCTCAAATGGAAACAGGCACAGAACCCGATCGACCGCGCGAGCAATTTTATGAATGCGGCCACCTCGCCAAGCCCAAATGGATGGGGAGACTAAATGAAGCGTTGGGACTCCATGCTGCTTTAAGCGGGTCTCGACCCCGAGATTAAAGTCAGGCGCATCAATGCCTAGAAAGATATCAGGCCGTTCGACCTTTAAAAGATAGTGCAGCAACTCGGAGCGTAATCGCAAAATAGCAGGTAGTTGCGCAAGCGCTTCAACGTATCCACGCACACTTAAGGTCTCCATCGGCCAACGGGAGATAAAACCTTCTGCTTGCATAGCAGGTCCGCCAATCCCAAACATCCTGAGATCACGGGTGTACGGTATTTGCTTTAGGGCTGAAAGCGCAGGGGCTGCGATTAAATCCCCAGACGGCTCTCCTGCAACACAAGCCAGACTCGGCAAAATCAGTTACCGGATAATGCCGCGACTGGAGGCGGCTAAGAATTGATGAAACTGAAGCAAGGCTTCTTGGGTTTTGACATCCGCTTGCTGCTTTGCCATGGCGTCGATCGCAACTTTTGCCTCTTCAAAACTCAGCCCATCTTTGTATAAAACCTTATAGGCATTACGGAGCTCCATAATCGCCTCCGGTAAATAGCCGCGGCGCTTTAAGCCCTCGACATTGATTCCATGGGGTCCAGCTTTATCGCCCGCCGCCATCACAAATGGGGGGATATCTTGTACAAGTGCCGAGGCCCCACCTAACATCGCATGCGCCCCAATACGAACAAACTGATGAACACCCGACATTCCACCCAGAATCGCCCAATCTCCTACTTCAACATGCCCGGCAATTTGGGCGTTACTTGAGAAGATGGTGTGATTACCAATTTGGCAATCATGCGCAATATGTACATAAGCCATGATCCAATTGTCATTGCCGATTCGAGTGATGCCCTGATCTTGCGCAGTACCCGTATGAATGGTCGTGAACTCCCGAATCGTATTGCGGTCACCAATGATCAATTGGGTTGGCTCGCCACGGTATTTCATGTCCTGCGGTTCGCCGCCGATGGCTGCAAAGTGACCAATCCGATTATCTTGTCCAAGGCTTGTATGCCCTTCAATCACGGAATGCGAACCAACCGTGCAACCTGAACCCATGGTGACATGAGGCCCAATCACAGCATAAGGTCCAATAACGACGTTATCGGCTAATTGCGCCTTGGAATCAACGATGGCACTTGCATGGATTGTGGCCATTACACACTCTTCTTTCGAACCGCACAGGTAATGGATGCCTCAGCTGCTAATTCATCTTGGACGGTCGCTTTAACCTGAAACTTATAAATACCAGCCTTACCGCGCTCAAATGTAGCGTGCATGATGAGCTGATCACCAGGTAATACGATCCGTTTAAAACGCGCGCCATCGATTCCAGCAAAGTAATACACATCCTCCGGGTCATGCTCTTCAGAAAACGTCAAGAGTGCTGCGGTTTGAGCTAGCGCTTCAATAATCAGGACACCTGGCATCACCGGAAAATCTGGAAAATGACCCTGAAAGAATGGCTCATTCATCGTGACATTTTTCAATGCCTTGATGGTTTTTCCGGGATCTAACTCAATAACCCGATCGACCAACAAAAAGGGATATCGATGAGGGAGTAGTTTCAGAATCTTGTGAATATCAATCACTGCTTGACTCATAGCATGTCCATAAAAGTTACTAATCGGGTTTACTAACCGAATCGGATGCTTTACCTTCAAGGCTTCGAATCCGCTCCCGTATTTTATCCAGTCCGCGCAAAATCGCTGCATTTCGCTCCCAGGCAGAATGGGGCATTGATGGGAATACACCGGTAATGTGCGTACCGGGCTCCGTTATAGAACGAATCACGGGGGTGCCACCCGATACGGTGGTGCGGTCTGCAATCTGAAGATGACCGGCAAAGTTCGCATTGCCACCAATCACACAGTAATTACCAATCGTGGTACTGCCAGCGATGGCAGCACAACCAGCAATCACGGTATGAACACCAATCACTACGTTGTGCGCAATTTGGACTTGATTGTCGATCTTACAGCCATCCCCAATCGTGGTGTTCGCCATTGCACCACGATCAATCGTCGTGCAGGCCCCCACTTCAACATCCTGACCAATCCTTACCCCACCTGTTTGTGGGATTTTGAGCCATTGACCGCCATGTGCTGAAAAGTCAGGAGCAAAACCAAAACCATCAGCCCCTATCACGGCACCGCTATGAATAATGCAACGATCGCCAATTGTGCAATCGTGATAAATCGTAACGTTGGGGTAAATGAGGCAATCATCACCCAAGGCGGCGCCCTCACCAATACTAATTTGACCCAGAAGAACCACACGCTCTCCTAAACGAACACCGGGGCCAATTTGCACAAAGGGTCCAATATGGCATGAGGCAGGAATCGTGGCCGTTTTATCCACGACTGCCATGGGACTAATTCCTGGGGGGTAGATTGGAGTACTTTGCTTCGCAAACCACTGCGCCATCTTAGCGAAGCTGGCATAAGGATTTTTTGATACCAGATAACTTGTCTTTGTAGTCTGAGAGTGCCCTTGCAGGAACTTTAGGTCTGCTTCACTGACGATTAATGCACCCGCACTACTATCAAGTGCCTGTTGGCGATAGAGAGGGTTCGATAAAAAAGAGAGCTCGTCAGATTGGGCTCGCTCAAGCGGAGCAAGCCCGCGCAATAATCGGGAACCATCCCCCACCAAGCTAACTTGAAATTGTTCGGCTAGCTCGATGGCAGTTGGCATGTGAATTACTTCAGATTATTTAATACCCTGATAACCTCATCGGTCACATCAAGTCTTGGATTGAGGTACGCTGGGGGTTCTTGAAAAATCACATCGATCTTACGCTGTTCAGCCACCTGCCGAATGGCAAGATTAGCCTTTTCAGCAATTTTTGCTCGCTCTTCCGCATTACGTTGATTGGCATCATCGTTTAACTCGCGATTCTTGCGTTGCAACTCACGGTCAAAGTCGGCCAACTCCCTCTGCTTGCGAATTCTCTCAGCCTCAGGCATCACGGCAGCCTCTTTATCTAATTTCTCAGCAGCAGCTTTAATTTTCTGAGCACCATCCCGAATTTCATTCTGACGTTTCGCAAACTCATTTTGCAAACGCGATTGGGCGGCTTTTGCCATATTGGACTCAACAAAAATCTTCTCGGCGTTCACAAACGCAATGCGAGGAGCAGTCTCTTGGGCAAAAGCAACAGAACAAATACCCGTCAAGAATGCAGTTATAACTAATTTAGACCCTTTGGTCATTAATCCCTGAATCATCATCATTTTCCTTACAATTAAAACGCTGTACCCACTTGGAACTGCAATCTTTGGATTCTATCAGTAGGCTGTGCATTTACCGGTATGCCGTAGCTAAATTTTAATGGTCCCAATGGGGAAATCCAAGACAAGCCAACACCGTAAGAGTATTTCAGGACTAAATTGATGTCCTGAAAGGCATTACCGCCGTCCGCAAAGGTAAAGAGGCGTAAGGTTTTGTCTGCCCCCGAACCCGGGACTGGGAAGGTATATTCCACATTGGTAACGATCTTCGATTGACCGCCGGTTGGCAAGAAGGTACCGGTTGTGGTGTTGAAATAAGTTGGACCCAAGGAACCCGGGGCATAACCCCTAACTGATCCAATACCGCCGACGAAATAGTTCTTGGTAATGGGGTATGGCTTATTACCGTAGGCTTCTCCATAACCAACCTCGCCATTAAAAGACAAGATATTACCTTTAGAAAATGAGTGGTATTGCTGATATTGGGCATTTAACTGATAGTACAGAAGATTGCCCAATGGTGTTCCAACCTCTGCAGACAAGCGTTGCAATGAACCTTTTGATGGAATGAGTGCGCTATCACGACCATCACGCGCCCAGCCCACATTCACTGGAATATTGTAGGTTTGCAAACGACTGGGGATGGTTTGACCCCAATCCTGTACATAGGTTTGGTAGGGTTGCGGGGTATTTTGAGTGACGTAAATATCAAAAAACTCGAGCGCCGTTCCATAGAACACCCGATCAACCTCAGTGTAAGGCACCCCAAACTTCAAGTTCGTACCAAAAGACTTGATCTGATAGTCAGGATCACCCACGTAATACAGCGGCTTATTGGAGCGATAGAAAAAGTCGGTGTAACGACTAATACCATCCTCAGTAAAATAAGGGTCAAATTGTGATAGGGCCAAGGATTGATTAATTTTACCGAGCGAGAAATTAAGACCAATACTGGTTCCAGTTCCAAACGCATTCTCTTGGTTAATACCTGCACTCAGAATTAACTTTTCAGTAGAAGAAAATCCAGCACCAATCGAAATCGCACCCGTTGGCTTTTCCTCAACCTTCACGTTCACATCGACTTGATCGGGGGAGCCGGGAACATCGGAAGTGGTGATTTCACTATCCTTCACATAGCCGGTTCGACCAATCCGCTCCTTCGAAATTCGGATCTTTTCACTATCAAACCAGGCACTCTCAAACTGTCGCATTTCTCGCCGAATTACCAGATCCCGTGTCTTTGAGTTCCCTGTAATTTCGACTTTGCGCACATACACGCGCCGACCGGCATCAATGACCAGCGTAATATCCACCTCGTTTAAATCACGTCGGATATCGGGCTGCGGATTAATCACCGCAAAGGCATAGCCATACGAACCCAACTTCTCAGCGATGGCCTTGGTACTTTCCGCTAGTTTTGCAGAGGAGAAAGTATCGCCAGCTTTGATCTTCAATAGAGACTGGAACTCTTTTTCCTTGCCAAGTAATTCCCCAGCAAGACTAATGTTCTTGACAGTAAATTTATTGCCTTCACGAATACTGATGGTTAGATAGATATCGCGCTTATCGGGGGTAATAGAAACCTGGGTGGATTCAATCACAAACTCGAGATAGCCCCGATTGAGGTAATACGAACGAATGGTCTCGAGGTCAGCGGTTAGCTTTTGCTTTGAGTACAAATTATCTTTGGAGTACCACGATAACCAACCACCGGTTTGAAGCTGCATCTGACTGCGCAAAGTACTCTCACTAAATACCTTATTGCCGATGAAATTAATTTCCTTAATCTTGGCTACTGGTCCTTCATCAATATTGAAGAAGATCGCCACTTGATTGCGAGCTCCTGGGGTAACCGTTGTAACCACCTCAGCAGCAAACAATCCCTTACTCACATATTGACGCTTGAGCTCCTGCTCTGCTTTATCAATTAAGGCCTTGTCATAAAAACGTGCGTCAGCTACCCCGACGCTTCGCAATGATTTGCGGACCACTTCAGGGTCA
Organism: Polynucleobacter sp. HIN11; assembly: GCF_030297675.1. Classification (NCBI taxonomy): domain Bacteria; kingdom Pseudomonadati; phylum Pseudomonadota; class Betaproteobacteria; order Burkholderiales; family Burkholderiaceae; genus Polynucleobacter; species Polynucleobacter sp. HIN11. Next base: position 533,976 of record NZ_AP028142.1, on the reverse strand, counting down.
AACTCCTTCATACCCGTGAACTCAATACGAGAAATCGTGGGGCGCTCGTCCACAATCACAATTAAGACATCACCTTGCGCCTGAATCTGTACATCCCGAAAAAATCCAGTGGCATACAAGGCTTTAATTGAATCAGCTGCCTTTTCAGGGGTAAAACGCTCACCCACTTGGACGGGGAGATAGCTAAATACGGTACCAGGCTCAACCCGCTGCAAACCCTCAATCCGAATGTCTTTGACGATAAATGAGTCCGCAGCCAATGCTGACTGAGTCAATCCTACATTGGCCAACAAAATGATGCAAAAGCACGAGGCTAAATATTGCATCAGGCGGTTAGGAAGTGACGAAAAACGGATCATGAAGACAGAAATAAGCGTTGTAGATCGTTAAATACAGCAAATAGTGTGAGCGCAATAATTAATATAAAGCCAAAACGCTGGAAAACCGCTTGCAACTGAGTGGATAAGCGCTTTCCAGAGACCAACTCCCATGCATCATACAGGAGCTGACCACCGTCCAGCATTGGTAAAGGGATGAGGTTTAGCAATCCAATACTAATACTGAGAAGTGCTAGAAAAGAAACGAAGGATTGCCAGCCAAACTGGGCCGATTTGCCCGCCATATCGGCAATACTAATCGGACCACTTAGCTGTTTTAAGGAGGTCTCCCCGGTAATTAAGCCAATCATCATTCGGGTCGAGACTTTGGTAATCAACCAAACCCGTTCACTGGCATAAACCAGAGAATCGATTGGACCGAGCTGGAGCTCAAACCACGTAGACCCTCCATCGGCATCTTTGCCTGGAATGGGTAGGATGCCCAAACGCGCAAAGGGATCTGTACCCGGTGACAGACGAGGCAGAGCATCTGCCTTAAATTCCACGATGTGGCGCTTACCAGACTCCGCCTCCAGCTCCAATGAGAAGCCACGCTCCGCAGTGATTGCATCCAATAAACGCCAGCGTAAATCATTCCAGCTCACAATTGGTATAAATTCGTCATCGCCTGCAGTCTTCCAAGCCAAAATCTCATCACCCTTTTCCATATCCAACTGGGCTGCCATGGTTTGCTCAGCAGGCGCCTGTATTTGTGCAGGTAATTGGGGTACGCCATTGATATAGATGAACGCCAGCAGAATGATTGCCAATAAGAAGTTCGCTAGCGGACCGGCAGCCACAATGAAGGAACGCTGCCATAAGGGCTGGTTATCAAAGGCTACGGCTTGCTCTTCAGCTGATATCTGCTGCTCCGAATCACGTCCATCCAAAAGCTTCACATAGCCGCCCAAAGGAATCGCGGCAATGACCCATTCGGTTCCAGATTTTGATTTCAGAGTTAGAAGTGGCTTGCCAAAGCCAACTGCAAACCGCAGCACCTTCACCCCGCACATCCGAGCGGCGCTGTAATGGCCAAATTCATGAAAACTCACCAAGATCCCAATGGTGATTAAAAAATAAAGAAGTGTTGAAATCGCTTCCATGCTTAATGGCGTGCAATCCAGTCACTGGTTCTAAGGCGAGCCTCTCGATCAACCGTTAAAACCTCATCCAAGGATCCTGCCTTTTGGCCGGGAAACTGATTAAGCGCGAACTCAACGGCCTGCGCAATTTTCAAGTATGGCAAGCGGCCTTCTAAAAATGCAGCGACGGCAATCTCATTCGCAGCATTTAGAACCGTGGGGCTTGTCCCCCCTTGCCTCGCAGCAGCAAAGGCAAGACCTAAGCACGGAAAACGCAAAAGATCAGGTTCGGTAAAGTGCAAACCAGATAACTGAGTCAAATTGAGAGGCGCAACACCAGCATCAATTCGATTAGGCCAAGCCAAGCCAAATGCGATGGGTGTGCGCATATCTGGCTGTCCGAGCTGAGCCATGACCGAACCATCTCGATAGCGCACCATGGAGTGCACTACGCTCTCCGGATGAATGAGCACCTTAATTTGCTCGAGGGGCAATCCAAATAACCAATGCGCCTCGATTACCTCAAGGCCCTTGTTCATCATGGTTGCAGAATCAACTGAAATTTTGCGGCCCATTACCCAATTTGGATGAGCGCATGCCTGATCTGGCGTGATATTAGCCAACTGATCAATTGGGGTATTTCGAAAGGGTCCACCAGAAGCCGTTAACCAAATTTCCTCAACCCCCAAACGTTCTTTCATGCTCGAAGTATTTTTTGGACTGGTAAAGTGCGGCGGCAAGCACTGAAAAATTGCATTGTGTTCACTATCGATTGGCAATAACTCTGCGCCACCTCGGATTGCGGCATTCATAAAAATATCTCCGGACATCACTAGAGATTCTTTATTCGCAAGCAGTACCCGCTTACCGAGCTCAGCCGCGCGTAAGGTGGGCAAAAGACCCGCAGCACCAACAATAGCCGCCATCACGGTATCGCAGTCGCTCTCTGAGACTGCGGCAATGAGACCCGCCTCACCATGATGCACAGCAATCGTTAGGCCTTTACCTTCGAGTAATTCTTTTAGGGTGTTGGCATCAGCGGCCGAGTGAACCACTGCGATCTTGGGTCTGAACTCCAAGCACTGCTCTGCCAAACGTTCAATTTGCCGACCAGCAGTGAGTGCGCTTACCCTAAATTGATCACGATGAGCCCGAACCACATCAAGCGTATTCATCCCGATTGATCCGGTAGATCCTAAAATACAGAGATTGCGGGCGATAGGGTCGTGCATAAGCAAAGTCTTTTTTTAGCTTCTCACTATTATCGAGAATAATGCAGCAATTGGCATGACCGGCAGTAAAGCATCGACACGATCCAAAAATCCACCATGCCCTGGTAATAAATGGCTGCTGTCCTTTACTTTTGCGATCCGCTTGAGTTGCGACTCAAATAGATCTCCCATGATGCTGTAAGCCACCAAAACTGCAGTCATGAGAAGCATCCAGCCCCAGCCCCATTTCGATTGATACGATCCAAATAGGGTATCGTTCACCGGTAAATAGTGTGCGCAGCCAATGGCGTACCCCAAACATATGGCTAAGCCACCGAGAGCCCCTTCCACAGACTTACCTGGACTAATTTGGCTTGCAAGCTTTCGTCGACCAAAGGACTTGCCAACAAAATAGGCGCCAATATCAGCAAGCCAAACTAATATCAATGCGCTTAATAACCACCCCAAGCCGATTTCACGAAGCAAATCCAAAGATAGCCATGCGCTCGGCAAAATAATGAAACCAAGAACGCTAAAAATAAATCGCCACCGTGACAGCGAAAGATGAATCCCTTGGGACAAGATCATTGGCATACCAATGATCCAAAACGCAAGCGCGATACTCAGTAATGCGATTTCTACCGTAGGGATTGCAAAGAGCCATAGGAAAAGAACAACCATGGCGCACACCAGTGCATAAAAATAGGCTGCATACGATGCATGGGGGGCAATCAAGCGACTCCACTCCCAAGCCGCTGCCACTAGGATTAATAAAAATAATCCAGAGAGATAGATTGGGGGTAGCAAAAACAATACTGGCAACAAAATGGCCAGCATGATGATGGCAGTTACGATCCGAGTTTTAAGCATGCCAATTAGACGGCATCGGAGAGGGAAATGGGGTTGGACCCTTCCGCCAGCTGGGCACTGGTGCGACCAAAGCGACGCTCCCGCTGGGCATACCAAAGAAATGCTTTTTGTAATTCAGCGGCATCAAAGTCTGGCCAAAGAATATCTGTGAAATACAGTTCGGTATATGCCAATTGCCACAAGAGGAAATTACTAACCCGCTGCTCACCACCCGTACGAATAAATAAATCAGGCTCGGGTGCATAGGCCATCGAAAGATGGGGGGCCAACCACTCCTCAGAAATGCCATCTGGATCAAGATGTAGGTTTTGCGCTAGTGCTTTTTGCATCGCTTGCAAGATATCCCAGCGCCCACCGTAATTAGCGGCAATCGTCAGGGTTAAGCGATTGCAATCTTTCGTTTTTTCTTCCGAGAACTCGACCATTTCGGTAATCGCACTTCCAAAGCGGCTAAGGTCACCAATCATCTTCAGACGAATATTATTTTCAGCAAGGCGAGCAACCTCTTTACGAAGGGATTTCAGAAAGAGTTTTGTTAAAAATCCCACTTCCTCAGGGGGTCTACGCCAGTTCTCTGAACTGAAGGCAAATAAGGTCAGATATTCAACGTTTTGCTTGACGCACTCCTCAACCACCTTACGTACCGCCTCAAGCCCTTCTGAATGCCCAGCAACGCGCGGCATAAATCGTTTAGTTGCCCAACGACCATTGCCATCCATGATGATGGCTACATGCCTGGGAACACTACCAACGGCAGGAACTGCAAGCGTAGAGCTGGTAGCTGCTTGGGTCATGTGACCAAATCATGACGGTTAAACCGTCATGATTTCCTTTTCCTTCTCAACGACCAATTTATCCACATCTGCCACAAATTTATCGGTCAGTTTCTGGATCTCATCCTGAGCACGACGCTCATCATCTTCCGAGATCTCTTTATCTTTGGTTAAACGTTTTAAATGCTCATTGGCATCACGTCGCAAATTCCGAATTGCTACTTTAGTCTCTTCGCCTTCTGCTTTCACGACTTTGGTCAGCTCTTTGCGACGCTCCTCAGTTAAGGGGGGCATTGGCACTCGAATCACCGTACCCTGAGTTGCTGGATTTAGACCGAGGTCCGATTCGCGAATCGCTTTCTCAACCACCGCGACCATATTTTTTTCCCATGGGGTCACATTAATGGTGCGCGCATCGGCTAGCCCTAGATTAGCCACTTGCGAGATTGGCGTGGGATTGCCGTAATAATCCACCATTAGGTGCTCCAAAATACCAGGGTTGGCACGACCCGTTCTGATTTTTGCGAGATTAGCTTTAAATGCCTCAATTGACTTTTGCATTTTTTGATCTGCATTGGTCTTTATTTGTCCAGCCGACATGCCACTCTCCTTTTAAACGTGAACTAGGGTACCTTCTGGCTCGCCCCGCACAACACTTAATAATGCACCTGGTTTTAAGATCGAAAACACGCGGATAGGTAATTTTCGATCGCGGCATAAAGCAAATGCAGTTGCATCCATCACCTGAAGATTTTTAATGAGGCACTCATCAAAAGTAATAGTGGAATACAACGTTGCACTTGGATCTTTATTAGGATCGCTGCTGTAGATACCATCCACCTTAGTTGCTTTGAGCATCACCTCGACACCCATTTCCGCGGCACGCAATGCGGCAGCAGTATCAGTTGTAAAGAATGGGTTACCGGTACCAGCAGCAAAGATCACAACCTTGCCCTCTTTCATGGCTCGAATGGCTCGCGGCCGAATATAAGGCTCGACCACTTGATCCATTCGCAAAGCAGACTGCACTCTTGCCTCAACGCCTTTTTGTCTTAGCGCATCTTGTAAGGCCAACGAGTTCATCATGGTGGCCAACATCCCCATGTAATCAGCCGTGGCCCGATCCATCCCAGCTGCACCGCCTGCTACACCACGAAAGATATTTCCGCCACCAATCACGATGGCGATTTCAACGCCCAATTGAACCACCTCAGCGATTTCGGTGACCATGGAATCAATCGTTTTCGGATTGATTCCATAGGCATCATCACCCATTAGGGCCTCGCCCGATAACTTCAGTAGAACGCGTTGATATCCCGGCATATACCTTAGGCAGTTGCCTTTGCAGCAGCAACCTGAGCAGCCACTTCTGCAGCAAAGTCATCTTGACGCTTTTCAATTCCTTCGCCGACAACGTAAAGGGTGAAGGATTTAATCGTCGTATTGGCTGCTTTTAGCATTTGCTCAACGGTTTGCTTGTCGTTCTTTACAAAAGCTTGGTTCAATAAAGAGACTTCCTTTAAATACTTTTGAACCGAACCCTCAACCATTTTGGCAGCGATATCAGCTGGCTTGCCAGACTCCAAAGCCTTTTGCTCAGCAATCTTACGCTCGGTTGCAATATTTTCTGCGGGAACGTCAGCAGTCGATAGAGAAACAGGCTTCATTGCGGCAATGTGCATGGCAACATCTTTCGCTGCTGTTGCATCACCCTCATACTCCACCATCACACCGATTCGGTTGCCATGAAGATAAGAAACCAGTTGGCCACCACCAGCAAAACGTTTGAAGCGGCGGGGGTTCATGTTCTCACCGATCTTTCCGATCAGTTCGGTGCGCACAGCCTCGACAGGCTTACCATTGAGTTCTAAGGCGGCCAAAGCGGCGACATCTGCGGGATTTTTCTCGGCAACCAGCTTGGCGCAGCCATTACTAAATGCCAAGAAGTCATCGTTTTTGGATACAAAATCAGTCTCGCAGTTCACTTCCAATAAAGCTCCGGTTGTTCCATCAATATGGGAAACAATTACACCCTCTGCCGCAATCCGTGATGCAGCTTTACTGGCCTTGCTTCCCAACTTCACACGCAGGATCTCTTCGGCTTTAGCTAAATCACCATCGGCTTCCGTTAATGCTTTTTTGCACTCCATCATGGGAGCGTCGGTTTTGGCGCGGAGTTCGCCAACCATTGCTGCGGTAATCGCGGGCATCAGTCTTCCTTCCCTTCTTCAACAAACTCTTCTTCGCCCTCTTTAACAGACTCGAGGACTTGCTGTACCGCATTTGCTTTACCTTCTAGGATGGCATCTGCAATACCGCGAACATAAAGAATGACTGCTTTACTCGAGTCATCGTTACCCGGAATAATGTAATCAACGCCCTCTGGTGAGTGATTGGTATCCACTACGGCAATCACAGGAATACCCAATTTGTTGGCTTCGGTAATTGCAATTTTGTGATAGCCCACATCCACAACAAAAATAGCATCCGGTACACCGTTGAGGTCTTGAATACCACCAAGTGATTTTTGTAACTTATCAAACTCACGCTCATTGGTGAGGGCATCTTTTTTCGAGAGCTTCTCCCAATCGCCCGCCTCTTTTGCAGCGGCCATATCTTTTAAGCGCTTGATCGAACCCTTTACCGTTTTGAAATTGGTCAGGGTGCCTCCAAGCCAACGGCTATCAACATAAGGCATACCTGCACGAGTTGCCTCTTGGGCAATAATTTCGCGAGACTGGCGCTTAGTACCAACAAAGAGAATTGTGCCGCGGTTGGCAGCTACCTGACGCACAAATTTCAGGGCATCCTGAAACATGGGCAAGGTCTTCTCTAAATTAATGATATGAATTTTGTTGCGATGACCAAAAATGTAAGGGGCCATCTTGGGGGACCAGAAGCGCGTTTGGTGGCCAAAATGGCACCCAGCTTCCAGCATTTCACGCATTGTCACTGACATTACAATCTCCTAAGGGTTGGTTCTAAGATCAAGTCCTGACTGCGCTCAAAAGCGCCACCCTGGATGGCTTGATCTGGGATTTCAGTCTCACCATGAGACCGATCTGTGAATTATACCTTAAATATCAATCCACTAGTGATTTAGCAGTTACTCGAAATCGACCAGATTCGGCCATAATATGCGCTATGCACAGCGTATTTACTGATGAAAAAGATCTAAATGGGATGCGAGAGGCTGGCCGCCTTGCAAGCGAGGTTCTCGATTACATTGGCCCCTTTGTCAAACCCGGCGTGAGTACTGGGGAATTGGATCGTCTTTGTCACGCCTACATGCGTGATGTGCAAAAGACTATTCCCGCCCCATTAAATTATCAACCTCCAGGCTACCCCCCTTTTCCGGCATCAATCTGCACGTCGGTCAATGATGTTATTTGCCATGGCATTCCAGGTGACAAAGTACTTAAAAATGGCGACGTGGTTAATCTCGATATCACGGTCATTACCCAAGCTGGCTACTATGGCGACACCAGCCGGATGTTTGCAGTCGGCGACATCTCGATCTTGGCTGCCCGATTGAACCAAATCACGTTTGAATGCATGTGGCTTGGCATCGCCCAGGTAAAACCTGGAGCGCGTTTAGGCGATATTGGCTTTGCGATTCAGTCGCATGCCGAGCAGGCTGGCTACTCGGTGGTACGCGAATACTGTGGCCACGGTATCGGTAAAGTATTCCATCAAGATCCTCAGATTCTTCATTATGGAAAACCAGGTACCGGGGAAGTATTAGAAGAAGGCATGACCTTCACGATTGAACCAATGATTAATGCTGGTCGACGCGAGATCCGAACCATGCCCGATCAGTGGACCGTGAAAACAAAAGATCGTAGTCTTTCAGCCCAGTGGGAACACACTGTTTTAGTCACTCACCATGGCGTTGAGGTCTTAACTTGGTCTGCAGATACACCAAAGGCTCCTGCTTGCGTTGGCAGCCTAAACTACCGACCCAGCGTAGTCGCTGCTTAGATTCTTCTCATCTTTAGAACGCGCTCATGAGTTCGGAATCCCATCCACTCAAAGATGCACGGAGCTTAGCGTGTTCTGATTTTTTAGTTCACCAGAATGTTGGCAAGTTAATGCAGCGTTTAACCCAAGCAACCGATCAACAGCTGCTGGATTTATGGAATCGCTGCAATCTTAGTACAGATGCTGCCTTGCTAGCCGTTGGTGGCTATGGTCGCTCTGAATTATTTCCTCACTCCGATATTGATATCTTAATTTTGCTTGATGATGCACGCAGTGAGGATCCGCAACTGCAGTCCAACCTGGAATCCTTCATTGCGCTGTGTTGGGACTCGGGTCTAGAAATCGGCTCTGCGGTTCGCACGCTGTCCGAGTGTTTATCAGAAGCCCAACAAGATATTACCGTGCGTACCTCGGTTTTAGAGGCGCGCTTACTGGGTGGTCATCGCGGCTTATTTAAGTTATTCAAGCGCAGTCTTGATGAAGCGATGGATCCCAAGGCATTCTTCCAGGCGAAGTTATTGGAGCAGCAGCAGCGTCACTATAAGTTTCAAGAAACACCCTATGCACTCGAGCCAAATTGCAAAGAGAGTCCAGGGGGATTGCGTGATCTACAAATCATTCTATGGGTCAGTAAAGCTGCATCCCTTGGCAATAGCTTTACTGATTTATTCAAAAAAGGGTTAATCACAGAGCGCGAGCTCAAAGAACTCAATCGCAATCAGAAGTTATTGCAAAACATTCGAGCTAATTTGCATTTGCTTGCAAAACGTCGTCAAGACGTTCTGGTATTTGATCTTCAAGCCGGTCTGGCTAAGCAGATCGGGATTGATCAAGAATCAGGCAGGCTGGCCAGCGAAGAGCTGATGCGACGTTATTACTGGGCGGCCAAGGCCGTGAGCCAGCTCAATATGATTCTGCTTCAAAACATCGAAGCAATCTTATTTCCCAATGAATCACGTACGACCTATCCCATCCCAGGCCCCGATAACACAATGTTTATCGAGCGCCAAGGTTTATTAGATATTGTTGATCCCCAGCTTTACCAAAAACATCCCGAACAAATATTGCGGACATTTTTAGTGTTTGCCCAAAACCCAGCCATCAATGGTTTGTCAGCAAGCGTCTTTCGGGCCCTCTATAACGCACGGCAGCTTATGAATGCCTCGTGGCGCAAAGACCCACGAAATCGTGCTGTGTTTATGGAATTACTCAAATTACCGGATGGTGTGACCACCGCCTTTCGCCTGATGAATCAGACCAGTGTTCTGGGGCGTTACTTGCCATCCTTCCGTCGTATCGTCGGTCAAATGCAGCACGATTTATTTCATGTGTACACCGTTGATCAACACATCTTGATGGTCTTGCGCAACGTCCGACGCTTCATGATTCTTGAGCATACCCATGAGTTCCCATTCTGTAGCAACCTGATTGCAAGCTTTGATAAAAACTGGATTATTGTCTTGGCTGCCCTATTCCATGACATTGCTAAGGGGCGCGGGGGCGATCACTCCGAACTCGGAAAACGCGATGCCCGTACCTTTGCCAAAGACCACGGCTTAGCCAACGATGAAACCGAGCTATTAGTTTGGTTAGTTGCCGAACATCTGACAATGAGTCAAATTGCTCAAAAGCAGGATATTACGGATCCTACGGTCATTACTGCCTTTGCAAAACGCATGCGCGATGAACGGCATTTAACTGCACTCTACTTGCTGACCGTTGCGGATATTCGGGGTACTAGCCCTAAGGTCTGGAACGCTTGGAAAGGTAAGTTACTAGAGGACCTCTATCGAGCAACTCTTCGGGTCCTAGGGGGCGCCAAACCCGATCCATCGTCGGAGTTAATTCAGCATAAGGAGGAAGCGTTAACCCAACTGCGTCTAGCAGGAATTGATGACGATGCACCTCAAGCCTTATGGCAGAAATTAGATGTGGCATTTTTCTTGCGCCACGAGGCTAATGATATTGCGTGGCTTACACGACACCTCTATGCAAACGTCCATACGAATGAACCAATTGTCCGTGCCCGTCTCTCACAAGCGGGCGATGGTTTACAAGTCGCGGTTTATGTCAAAGATCAATTGGATTTATTCGCCCGCATCTGCGCCTATTTTGAGCGCCATCATTTTTCCATTTGGGATGCGCGGATTCATACAACAAAGCATGGCTATGCCTTAGATACCTTCCAAATATCTGGCAGTCATTTAGTTGATGAAGGTGGTAGCTATCGCGACTTGATTCAGTTAGTTGAGTATGAACTTGCGGAGTCCATCAAAAAATCGGCCCCTCTACCAGAACCCAATATGGGTCGTTTATCTCGACAATCGAAAAGCTTTCCAATCCAAGCTAGGGTTAATTTGCAGCCAGATGAACGCAATCAATACTTTGCTCTCACCCTCTCGGCAGCAGATCGCTCGGGTCTTCTATACGCAGTCGCTAAAGCGCTTGTTAAGCACCAAATCTCACTTCATACCGCACGTATTAATACCTTGGGTGAGCGCGTTGAAGACATCATGTTGCTTGATGGTAGCAATCTTAGTAAGAATCCAAAGCTGCAAATTCAGCTCGAGACTGAGTTGTTGGAAGTGTTAGCGGCCTAGAAGTTTCAGTAAGCCAAGCTCATCCAAGATCGGTATACCAAGCTCATTCGCCTTATCAAGCTTACTTCCCGCTTCGGAGCCAGCAACTACGAATGAGGTTTTTTGAGAGACTGAGCCTGCCACTTTAGCTCCGGCTGCCTCGAGTAGTTCTTTTGCTTGATCTCGAGAGAGTGTTGGGAGTGTTCCGGTCAGAACAAAGGTCTTACCACTTAAATCAACGGCTGCGATTCGTTCTTCTTTCTGAAATTCGATACCAGATGCGAGTAGTTGCTCAATGACCTCGCGGTTATGCGGTTCTGACATAAAACTAACAATTGAATCAGCAACCACCGGTCCAACATCATTGACCATTAATAATTCATTCATTTGTGCATCCATTAAGGCGTGGATGCCTCCAAAGTGCTTCGCAAGATCTTTGGCAGTACTTTCGCCAACATGACGAATCCCCAATCCAAAAATAAATCGCGCTAAGGTGGTTTTCTTGGATTGAGCAATGGATTGCAGAAGGTTGTCAGCGGACTTCTCTCCCATGCGCTCCATGTTGACTAAAGCGGTAAATCCCAAGCGATAGAGATCTGCTGGTGTTCGGACCAAATTGAGATCAACCAATTGATCCACAATTTTGTCACCCAAGCCTTCAATATCCATCGCGCGGCGTTGTGCAAAATGCAATAGTGCCTGCTTGCGCTGTGCTGCACAAAATAGGCCGCCGCTACAGCGGGCAACTGCTTCATCCGATAAGCGCTCAATATTGGACTCACATACTGGGCAGCGGGTTGGCATGATAAATACTTGTGCATTGACTGGCCTACGATCCAAAACGACCGATACCACTTCAGGGATTACATCACCCGCCCGACGAACGACCACCGTGTCACCAATGCGAACATCTTTGCGTCGTACCTCATCTTCATTATGTAAGGTGGCGTTGGTTACAGTAACACCGCCTACTAAAACAGGTGCTAAGCGAGCCACAGGTGTAATCGCTCCAGTTCTACCCACTTGCACATCAATTCCTAGGACCGTGGTAATTTCTTCTTGCGCAGGATATTTATGCGCAATGGCAAAGCGTGGCGCGCGTGATACATAACCTAGTTGCGCTTGTTCAGCAAAGGAGTTCACCTTATAAACCACGCCATCAATCTCATACGGTAACTGTTGACGCTTAGCAGCAATCTCAGTGTAGAACGTCATCAAGCCCTCGAGCGAATCCACTACCCTGCGCTCTCTGCATACAGGTAAACCAAGTGATTCATATTGATTTAGCAACTCACTATGGGTTGAGGGTAACCATTGACTTGGCTCTAAAGTACCCAGGCCATAGGCAAAAAAGCTTAAAGGACGTTTTGCAGTGATCTTTGAATCTAGCTGACGCAAACTTCCTGCAGCCGCGTTTCTAGGATTGGCAAATTCCTTCTCACCATTGGCTGCAGCCATTTTGTTCATCTTCTCAAAATCAGTTCGATGCATAAATACTTCGCCACGAACTTCGATCACTTTTGGAAGATTGGGTCCCAACAAACGCAATGGAATTGCCCGAATCGTTCGGATATTACTCGTTACATCCTCGCCACTTGCCCCATCGCCGCGGGTTGCTGCCTGGACCAAGACACCGTTCTCGTAGCGCAATGAGATTGCCAAGCCATCAAACTTCAGTTCACATGCGTACTCCACGCGATCTAAACCTAGACCCTCACGACAACGTCGATCAAACCCAATGAGTTCAGACTCCTCAAAGGCATTGTTTAAAGAAAGCATGGGGACCGAGTGCTTGATCTCCATAAATTCTTTAAGGGGAGCGCCTCCTACCCGCTGTGATAAGGAGTCAGGGGTTACCCAGTCAGGGTGTTGGGCCTCAAGTTCCAATAACTCGCGATACAAACGGTCATACTCAGCATCGGGGACCAAGGGCTGGTCTAAAACATAATACGCATGCTCAAGACGAGCAAGTTCTTGCTGTAAATAATGATAACGATCCGCGGCCGAGGATCTACCTTGACTCAAGATCTTGTCCTAAGAGAATAAACGGAGTGCAGTGCCGGACCCTGCAGGGATGCCTGCTTTGTCAAGCTGAGCATAAAGAGAATCAAGTTGTTGGCGAATCACATACACCGAGTTCTCAGTCAAGTGAACTCCGTTGTCATCAACCAAGCGTCCTTGCAAGGTCTGTGCCACATCCGCAGCCTCATTGAGCATCAGCTCAAAGGGTCGCAAATGTTGTGCAACCACAGGCACTTCCAGTAAGAAAGTAATTTGTCCAATTGGCGCTTGCCGATCAAATGTCCCTGTCCGAAATACTGGCTTACCATCTACTGCATATTCAAAGGCATATCCCTGAGGGCTCATGCGGTAGCCTCTTTGGGTAAGGGCTGACTCAATATGGGGCCAAGACCATGTTTGCTGATCAAACACAATGTTCATTCCCAACAAAATATCGCTTTGCGCAGCAAGGGCATCCAGTTCTTTTGCACTCTCTAGCATAGTATTTACAGCTGGCATATCAATTTGGGCATCCAAGGACTCCGCCAATACCTGAACACGGGAACAAAAGTCCGATAACTCAAGAACCCCAATGGGACCACGCCGACTGGCGAGTTGAACCGCGAGCTGAATTTCTAAGTACGAATGATCTGCCTCTAGGGGCTCCCAAATACCCTCATTTGCACCGGTTGCATGAAGCCCATCGGCCATCCACGCAATTGGCAGATCGCTCCACGATTTAAGAGCCTCCAAAATCTCCAACCCAGAAATGGCTTGGTTAAAACGCAGAGTGATCACGCAATCGATCCGGGGATCAATCGTTTGAGGTGCTGGGCCTTGGTTTACTGTATCGACAGAAACGGGGGAAGCCTCAATTGGAACGTCATTAGAGACATTGGAATCTGGCTCAACACGTTCTTCAGTTACTTTAGATTTTGCTCGAGCATTGCGAATGTTATAGATCACCACCCAAGTTAGGAACAGAACCCCAACCGCTCCAAGCGCTAGTTGAAGCTCTGATAAACCCAACTGAGATGCAAACTGATCAAGCGGCATTAAGCCGCCTCCACCATCGAAACAGCCGACGCAATATCAACAGCAACAATCCGCGATACGCCTTGTTCCTGCATCGTAACGCCAATTAATTGGCTGGCAATTTCCATGGTGATCTTGTTGTGTGAAATAAAGACGAACTGAGTTTTATCCGACATCCGTGCGACCATCTCAGAATAGCGCATTGTATTCGCATCATCAAGGGGTGCATCCACCTCATCGAGCAAACAGAACGGTGCTGGATTTAGTAAGAATAAGGAGAAGACTAAGGCGATAGCTGTCAGAGCCTTCTCCCCACCGGAGAGTAAATGAATTGTGCTATTTTTCTTACCGGGCGGCTGCGCCATCACTTGGACACCTGCATCTAAGATCTCTTCGCCTGTCATAACGAGCTGCGCATTACCACCACCAAAGAGCTCAGGGAACAATCGCCCAAAATGGGTGTTCACCTGATCAAATGTGCCTTGCAATAGATCACGTGTCTCAGCATCAATCTTTGCAATCGCATCTGTCAATGTCTGGATCGCCTCATTTAAATCGGCTGATTGCGCATCTAAGAATGACTTGCGCTCACGGCTACTCGATAGCTCATCAAGAGCAGCCATATTGACGGGTCCCAATGATTGAATCTCATTATTAAGGCGAGTGACCTCTCCTTGCAGACTGCTCGCACGCAGATCTGGGCTATAGCGCTCAGCAAGTGCTTGGTAATCCGCCTCATCGTCATTCAATAAAGTTGTGAACTGCTCATAACTCAAGCGAGCTGCTTGCTCTCGCAACTGCAGATCAACCACTCGGTCGCGCATCGGCTGTAGGGTTTGCTCAAGCATTAAACGCGCTTCATCCGCCTGACGTAACTGGTGCTGCATCGCCTCTTGCTCGGTTCTAGCCTTTGCTAACGAAGCCTCGCGCTCAGAACGGGTGACCAACAAGCTTTGTAGTTTGTTTTGTGCTGCCTCATCACTCAAGGTCTTTAGCTCGTTTTGATTAGCATCAAAGCGGTCCTGAAGCTCCATAATTTGGGTTCTAGCAGTACTTTGATCACGCTGTAGATCATTGATGCGTTGCTGTAAGGAGCGAGTATTAAATGTGGCTTCTTGAGCAGTCATTTCGGCTTGACGCAAAGCAAGGCGCAATTCCTCGCGAGCAGCACTAGCTTGCTCCAGGTCATTCTGAGCAGTTGAGAGCTGAGATTCCAGGTCTGATTTTTGTGCGTTCGTATCCCGGAGCTGCTCTTCAGTTTGAGTCTTCGTCACAGAAATACTATTTAACTGTTGATTAATTTCCGATAACTCAGAATCGATTTGTGCAGCCCGAGTACTGTACTGCTCTTTAGCTTGCACTAATTGCATTTTTTCAACTTCAAAGGCATGCGCCTCTTGAACGGCTTGCTCTGCGGCAACTCGGGATTGATCGGCAGCAGCAAGTGCAGCCTGATAGTTCGCATTAGCTTGCTCGAGCTCGCTTTGCAACTCGCTCTGAATTAACTGTTGCGCCTTAAGTTGCTTCTCAAGGCTTGCCATCTCTTGTGCACGAGCCAACATTCCCGCCTGCTCAGAATCAGGTGCATACAGCTGGACACCAGCGCGCGTCACCAAATGTCCTTGTGCGGTGACCAAAGCAGCGCCACGGGTGAGTTGTGTACGTCGCCGTAACGCATCCTCTAAGGTATCAGCGATATAAATATTGCTCAACCACTCTTGCAAAACATTGGCGATGACACCAGATGCCTGCACACGTGAGATAAATGGCACAAATCCCGATGGAGCCTTAATCTCCCCAGACTCCAAATCATCGGTCAAAAGAATGGCTAAGCGACTTGGTGGCGCCTCTTTAGCAAGGCTTAGAGTCTCATTCAGACTTTTACCGGTTAATGCCGCTAGGCGCTCGCGTAATACTGACTCCAGAGCGGGCTCCCAACCCTTTTCAACTTTAAGCTCCTGCCATAAGCGTTTACTCTCTTTTAAGCCTTTACTTTCTAACCAAGGGCCAATCTTGCCTTGTGCTTGAACACTTGCTTGTAAAGCAGCCAGTGCGCTGAGTTTGGCCTCGCTTTGCTGCACATCCTGATTGGCTTTTTGAATCTGATCCAATGCAGCTTGCCGCTTGGCATCGGTGACAGGCACGTGCTCTTGGTTTTGAAGCGCCTTAGCTTTTGCCTCTTCCGCTTTGCGCAAAGCCATGATGTGACGATCTGTAGCCATTTGCAATGCTTGGTCATCTGGTTTACGCATCGTCGCTAACTCATCCTGTAAACGAGTCGACCGTGAGGTGGCGTCTTCAAACTGGGCTTCACCAGCATGAATCCGTTCTTGCAGACTAACAAGTCGCTGCTCAAGGCTTGCTAATGCAGCACGCGCGCCATCGAGTGCTTGGGTTGCCGACTGCAAACGTTCATCATAAGAAGGTGCTTGCGATTGCAGAGCCCCAAACTCTGCTTGCAATTTTGTCTCGTTCTCACTCGCAGCCCGGAACTCTTGCTCAGCCTGGCGCTGCGCTTGAGCGGCCTCCTTCTCTTGCGTAGTCCAGCGATCAAGCTGGGCCTGCAAATCAGCGACTTGCTCTTGAAGGCGTTGGCGGGATTCATGAACGTATTTAATCTCGGCTTCAACTTGACTGATTTCCGCATTGGTTTCGTATAAATCGCCCTGTGCTTTGGATACCACGTCCTGCAGTGCATACTGCTGCGTGCGCATCGTTTCTAGCTCGGACTCTGCGTGACGCAGCTTTGCAGTTTCTTCTTCTAATTTGACCTGGGTTTCCCGAATCGAGTTGGCATGTTTCTCTTGTTCCTTGCCCGACTCTGTTTGCTTTACAAACCACAGCAATTGCTGCTGGGATTTCATCTGAGTCAGCAGTTCGTTATGACGACTAGCCACCTCAGCCTGTGCTTCCAAACGTGCTAACTGCTGTTCTAGCTCCCGCAAAATGTCCTGAACGCGAACGAGATTCTCCTGAGTGTCTTCTAAGCGGGCAGCGGTTTCTTTGCGGCGCTCCTTATATTTCGAGACGCCAGCAGCCTCCTCTAGAAAAACGCGTAACTCCTCGGGCTTGGACTCCAAAATACGAGAAATAGTGCCTTGGCCAATAATCGCGTATGCACGCGGTCCAAGGCCGGTTCCAAGAAAAATATCTTGTACGTCTTTACGGCGTACCACCTGATTGTTGATGTAGTAACTTGAGTTACCGTCGCGGGTTAAAACACGCTTAACTGAGAGCTCAGCAAAACTAGACCATTGACCTTGTGCACGACCATCGGCATTATCAAAAATGAGTTCTACGCTGGCCCGACCAGATGGTTTACGTAAGCCAGAGCCATTAAATATGACGTCTTGCATCGACTCACCGCGCAACTCGCTCGCCCGTGACTCTCCTAGAACCCAGCGAACCGCATCAATAATGTTCGACTTACCACAACCATTCGGACCAACCACACCAATTAACTGGCCAGGTAACTCAAAATGGGTTGGGTCAACAAAAGATTTGAAGCCAGATAATTTGATTGATTTCAGTTGCACGGATGTTCTTCTTAGTAAGGCAAATTAGGGGATTAATGGTCTAAACGTTCTAATCCAAGATGATAACAATCCCAGGACCATTTAACCCTTCCGTACAAGCCCCAATATAATGACTATTAAGTATTTATATTTCAGTTTTTTCTAAAAATCCTTATCAATCCTATAGTTATCTACACCTTATGACGCAAGCCCTCCAAAACACTATTGAACAAGCCTGGGAAAACCGTGGGAATTTATCTCCGAGCTCAGCGCCGGTCGACATTAAACAAGCAGTTAGCACTGTTTTAGACGGTCTCAACAATGGCTCAATTCGGGTTGCCGAAAAACGAGGCGTGGGTCAATGGGATGTCAATCAGTGGGTCAAAAAAGCGGTATTGCTTTCGTTTCGCCTTGAAGACAACCAGCCAATGTCAGCCGGTGGCTTTACCCAGTTTTACGACAAGGTACCCAGCAAATTTGTAAATTACTCATCCGAAGACTTTGCCAAAGGTGGGTTTCGGGTGGTGCCACCCGCTTTTGCTCGTCGCGGCTCATTCATTGGCAAAAATGTTGTGCTCATGCCCTCCTATGTCAATATTGGCGCCTATGTGGACGAAGGTACGATGGTCGATACCTGGGCCACGGTTGGATCCTGTGCGCAAATCGGTAAAAACGTTCACCTCTCTGGCGGCGTAGGTATTGGTGGTGTCCTAGAGCCCATTCAAGCGGGTCCTGTCATCATCGAAGACAACTGTTTTATTGGCGCTCGCTCCGAGGTGGTTGAAGGAGTGGTGATTGAAGAAAACAGCGTTCTCTCAATGGGCGTCTATATTGGCCAGAGTACCAAGATTTATGACCGCGAAACTGGTGAGGTTCATTATGGTCGTGTTCCGGCAGGATCCGTCGTGGTTCCAGGATCGATTCCAGCCAGTAATGGTAAATACAGCTTGTACGCAGCAGTGATTGTGAAAAAAGTTGACGCTCAAACCAGAGCGAAGACGGCTATTAATGAACTCTTGCGTGACTAATTGATGAATACGGCCCTTACGCTGACCAAAGAGCTAATTGCATGTCGCTCGGTGACTCCTGCGGATGGCGGATGCCAAGAGCTGATTGCAAAGCGCTTAGCAGCAATTGGCTTTGAGGTCGAAACCATCGTCAGCGGTCCAGAACACTTTCAAGTGACCAATCTTTGGGCAATCAAACGAGGTAAAAACTCCCAAGGCAAAGTATTAGCCTTTGCTGGACATACGGATGTTGTTCCAACCGGACCACTCGAGCAGTGGACTAATGACCCGTTTGCCCCTACTGAGCGCGATCAATTTCTGTACGGTCGTGGCGCTGCGGATATGAAAACTTCCCTTGCTGGTTTTGTAGTAGCAACCGAAGAATTTGTACAGGCACACCCGAATCACTCTGGATCAATTGCCTTCTTAATTACTAGCGATGAAGAAGGTCCTGCCCATGATGGCACCGTAGTCGTATGCGACCTCCTTAAAAATCGTGGTCAAAAACTGGATTACTGCATCATTGGTGAGCCCACCTCTGTAGAGCGCTTGGGCGATATGATCAAAAATGGGCGACGCGGATCGCTTTCGGGGAAATTAAAAGTCAAAGGGATTCAGGCGCATATTGCCTACCCTCATTTAGGTCGCAATCCGATTCATGAGGTTGCTCCAGCCCTTGCAGCATTAGTCGCTAAAGAGTGGGATTGCGGCAACCAATACTTTCAGCCAACCAGTTTTCAGATCTCAAACATTCATGCCGGTACGGGTGCGAACAATATCATTCCTGGCGAGTTGGTGATTGACTTTAATTTCCGATTCTCCACCGAAAGCACCCCAGAGCAGTTAAAAGCTGGGCTTGAGTCGATCTTACGTAACGCCAATCTTCAGTTCAGTATTGATTGGACCTTAGGTGGCGAACCATTTTTAACCGGCGATGGCGAATTAGCGGGCGCTATGCGCGAGGCCATTTTGGCTGAAACCCAGGTTCAAACGGAGCTCTCGACTACCGGTGGTACCAGCGATGGTCGGTTCATTGCCAAAATTTGCTCGCAGCTCATTGAGTTTGGACCCGTGAATGCAACCAGCCACAAGATTGACGAACGCGTGGCACTCAACTCGATTGAGCCTCTAAAAAATATTTATCGTCGCGCACTTGAAAAGCTAATTGCCTAAGGATTTGCTGGGTAAGCTATTGCCCATGGACCCCATTCCCATACCAACCAATTTTCCCAGCATGACAATTAATGCGTGTTGTCAACGCATTCAGAGTCTTTTGGAATCAGCCGATCTTCATTACGGACATGGTGCGAGTAATGCGCAGGCAGAGGCATTGTGGATTGTTAGTAAGCAATTAGAGCAATCGCCCTCAGAAACGCTTGAGGATTTAGACTCGATGATTTCTGGAGGACTTAGCCAAAAGGCTTTCGAGGTGGCACAAAAACGGATTGAATCACGTCAACCCCTTGCCTACCTTTTGGGCGAGGCGTGGTTAATGGGAGTGCCCTTTGACTGCACTCCGCAAAGCATTATCCCGCGCTCATTCATCGCCGAGTTAATCGCTCACGAATCCCTTGAGTCCTGGTTACCCGCAGATGGCAAGGTGCTTGATTTATGCACAGGCAATGGTTCGCTCGCGGTTCTCATGGCACTTTACTACCCCGACTTGCAGGTTGTGGCAAGCGATCTCTCTTTGCCGGCTCTAGCTCTGGCTGCTCGCAATCTCGATCGCCATCACTTAAGCGATCGCATTGAATTACTGCATGGCGACTTATGGGAACCCATTGCCCAGCAGGACTTACGATTTGATTTAATTATTTGCAATCCACCCTATGTGAATGAACAATCGATGCAATCTCTGCCTCCAGAGTACTGTGCTGAGCCGCGCGAGGCACTGGCTGGCGGATCAGATGGCATGGATCTGATTCGACAAATTATTCACTCCGCCGGCGAATACTTGAATGAACGCGGCGCATTAGTACTTGAGATCGGTAATGAATTTGATCATTTCCAAAAAGCTTTTGGGCATCTTTCCCCGATTTGGATGGAGGTATCTGCGGGTGATCGACAGGTATGCTTGATTGAGGCAGAGGATTTAAGCCGCTAGAACAAGTCGTTTACAGCAGCAATCGCCTCATCAATTCGCTCGACTGCAATCATTTGCAAGTCAGCAATTTTTGTTTTTGGCAAATTAGCCTTTGGAATAATCGCAATCTTAAATCCCAATTTGGCAGCTTCCTTGAGCCTCTCCTGACCTCGCGGGCATGGGCGAATTTCTCCCGCCAAACCAACCTCCCCAAATACCACTAAATGCTTTGGAAGAGCGCGATTACGGATTGATGATGTGATCGCAAGCAGAACCGCAAGGTCAGCAGCTGGTTCGGTAATTTTGACCCCGCCCACTGCATTCAAAAAGACATCTTGATCAAAGCAGGCAATGCCGGCATGACGGTGCAAGACCGCCAACAGCATCGCCAAACGTGCTTGTTCCAAGCCAACCGCTAGGCGTCTAGGGTTAGGAATATGCGCCGTATCAACTAGCGCCTGAATCTCAACTAACAGCGGTCGACTCCCCTCTTGAGTTACCAATACACAGGAACCAGGTACTGTTTGCGGATGTTGCGATAGAAAAAGAGCGGACGGATTGTTGACACCCTTGAGACCTTTCTCGGTCATTGCAAAGACGCCGAGCTCATTGACCGCACCAAAGCGGTTTTTAATCGAGCGCACTAAGCGAAATGACGAATGCGTATCCCCCTCAAAATATAAAACGGTATCGACAATATGTTCGAGTACGCGTGGACCAGCCAAATGGCCATCTTTGGTGACATGGCCAACTAATAAAATACAGATACCGCTTGACTTTGCGAGACGTGTTAACTGCGCGGCACACTCACGTACCTGAGCGACTGATCCAGGCGCAGATGTAAATGCCTCGGAATACAAAGTCTGGATAGAGTCAACCACTAATACCTGTGGCTGAGCAGCCTCAACCGATAGCAATAACTTTTCTAACTGAATCTCTGCCAAGATTTCAAGTTGAGGTGCATTTAAAGAAATCCGCTGAGCACGCAATGCAATTTGAGCGGCGGACTCCTCCCCGGAGCTATATAAAACATCAATCCCTTGAATACTCAGCTCAGCGAGGGCTTGTAATAATAAAGTGGACTTACCAATCCCAGGATCACCGCCGAGCAAGACCACACCACCCGCCACCAATCCCCCACCCAGCACGCGATCGAGCTCCGAAATTCCCGTGGGCAAGCGTGGCGAATCCTGCGCTTCAATGCTCACTAATTTTTGTCGTGGGATTGATTTCGCAAGTCCTTGAAAACGATGGTTGGCAGTCTCGGCCAAAGACTCTTCAAGCGTGTTCCATGCATCGCATGCAGGACATTGGCCCTGCCATTTAGGAGAACTGCCTCCACACGCTTGGCAAACATATAGGGTTTTGGTCTTCGCCATATTAGTCTAATTTCACGCCAGATTTATTTTCTTGAGCACGGCGCGGCGCATCCTTGCGACGCTCCTCTAGATCTGTAGCACGCGCAGCTGCATCCTTTTGTTTTTGTAAAAATGCTTTTTCATTCTCAGCACGCTCTTGTGCGCGTTTGGGATCAGCTCGTTCAGCAGCCCGACGGGCATCGCGCTCCGTTTTAATTCGCTCTTTAATAATGCGTTGGTTTTCATTGAGCAATACTTCTTGCGCCCGAATCGGGTCAATTTCTTTTCGATACTTGGCTCTTGCATCACTGAGACAAGAGTTTACGAAAAACTTCTCATAACACTCCGCGTTTGTTTTCTTCCAGCGATATTCAACCCACTCGCGCTGCAAAGTTAGTTGAGCTTCGATTTGATTCAGCTTTTCAAGCTCAAGCTCATCATTTGTCGATGCGTGGACTGGAGCAATTGTCAATCCCAAAAAAATAGCAAAGGCTAAAGATAAATTGATACGCTTCATTAAATCTCAACCTTGGCGCCCAACTCAACTAAGCGATTGGCTGGAATGTTGTAGAAATCTGATGGCTTGGCAGCATTTTGCATCATCCAAGCAAAGAGACGTTCGCGCCAAACGGCCATTCCCGGAGATTTAGATGGCGTGATGGCATCACGCGCGAGGAAGAAGGTGGTATCCATTAGATCAAAGGGCAACCCATACTGCCTGGTAATTAAATCAAGCACTTTATTGATATCGGGCGTCTCTTTAAAGCCATGCACACTGCGAACCACAAATACATTACCACCCAAATCTTTAATCGATAAGCGCTCCTCATCGCGCACAAAGGGCACATCCCAAGTACTCAATTTAAGAAAGAAGATACGCTGATGCATCACGTGGTTATGCTTTAGGTTGTGGAGCATGGCTGCGGGCACAAAATCAATATGCGGCGTTAAAAAAATGGCCGTTCCCTCCACCCGATGGGGTGGATGCGCTAATAAGTTTTTAATGAAAATCTCCAGTGGAATTGATTCTTTAATAAGCTTATTGCGAAGCAGCTGACGGCCTCGATACCACGTAATGATGCAAGTAAAGAGTAAAAATGCCAAGGCGATGGGATACCAACCTCCCGCTTTAATTTTGATCAACGTGGCGGTCCAAAAGGCAAAGTCGATTACCAAGAATAAGATGATCATCACCAAAATAATGATTGGATTAATATGCCACTCACGCCGCATGACGATGCTCAATAAAATGGTGGTGATCAGCATGGTTGAACTCACTGAAATCCCGTATGCGGCAGCGAGATTGACTGACTCCCCAAATTCAACGGTGGTCACAATAACCATGATCAATAAAGCCCAGTTCACTGCAGGTATATAAATCTGACCTCGTTCAGAGACGGAGGTATGTAAGATATTCAAACGGGGCACAAAGCCCAGAAGAATAGCCTGGTTAATCAGAGAGAATGCCCCTGAAATCACAGCCTGAGAGGCAATCACCGTTGCGGCAGTAGCCAAACCGATCACAGGCCACAAAGCCCACTCTGGAACCATGAGATAAAAAGGATTAGTCACTGCAGCAGGATTGGCAAGAAGTAATGCCCCTTGACCTAAATAGTTGATCAATAAACATGGCAACACCAAAAAGAGCCATGCGTAGCGCACTGGACTTTTACCGAAGTGGCCCATATCTAAATAGAGTGCTTCCACACCGGTGACCACGAGGACTACTGCGCCCATCACGATATAAGCAGTTAAAGGATGATCGACGACAAATTGCAATGCATACATCGGGTTAAATGCACTCACAATTTCAGGCGCTTGACCGATGTTCATGAGTCCCAATATGGCTAGCACGATAAACCACATCAAGGTTATAGGACCAAATAAATTACCAACTGCTGCAGTCCCAAAGCGTTGAATCACAAAAAGCGCCACTAGAATAATGACGGAAATAGGTAACACCGCATCAGCCAAGGTCGGTGTTGCGATCGCAATTCCTTCGACCGCAGAGAGTACTGAAATTGCGGGAGTAATGACGGATTCGCCAAGCAGCATACAAGCGCCCAACATGCCCATCACCATAATCAGAAAATATTGTCGGCTATCACTTTTAATCGAACGCAGTGCTAAAGCCATTAATGAAAGGACGCCGCCTTCGCCTTTATTATCGGCACGCATCACCACAAATACATACTTGAGCGTTACGACAATCAAGAGCGCCCAAATCATCATGGAAATCACACCAAAAAGAGCCTCCCGACTATAGGTAATGCCATGGGCAGGATCAAAACATTCTTTCAGGGCGTACAGAGGGCTTGTGCCAATATCACCAAACACGACCCCAATCGCAGCGAGCATGATGAGGGGCAAACTTTTTTTGGGATGCTCATTGGCGCTCTGAATCTCGACCGGTTTAAGCATCGAGGAATTGGAGAACTCTGGGTTACTAATCGACATTGTGCGGGTCCCTCATCGCAAAAGTGCCTCTATGATACGCCCACTTCAGGCGTCACAATAGTTTTTAACTGGACAGATGGGTATTAAAAATGGTAGAATTTCAGTCTCAGGCGCGGGGTGGAGCAGTCTGGCAGCTCGTCGGGCTCATAACCCGAAGGTCATAGGTTCAAATCCTATCCCCGCAACCAATCTCTCAAGCCTTACCGAATCACATTACCTAGTTCAGGTTTTTATTCTTGCCGACTATTCGTGATGCCACAATCGCTTTCGCTTAGACCTTAGGAACTCAACGGTAAGATCGTCAGCAGTGACGCGCCAATGTTGTGCGCCGGTATGAGTGGTTTCAAGAAACGGAATTTGATTGGCTCGATATCGTTCTTTGACAACGCTATGTGGATGACCATATCGGTTTCGATATCCATGCTGAGAAAATGCCACAGTTGGTTGGATAGTATCTAGCCATATCTGAGATGATGACGTCTTACTACCATGATGCGGGGCCATGACCACCACTTTATTAGGCTTTTGGTAACCCATCTCCTCTAGACGTCGAGTATGCTCATGCTCTCCTCGTTTTTCAATATCGCCTGTTAACCAGAAGCTTGTGTTGGCATTACGGATCTCCAGCACACAACTGTTTTCATTAGGCTTTCCTCGGTGCGTATTTGCTTTGAAGCTTACCTCCTCAGATGGATGCCAGACTTTAAAGTCCACACCATCCCATTGCCATTCTTGACCAAACTGACAGGGTAGTGCCGGTATGGATGATTGTTTTATTTCATTCATTAACGGATGGTGCTCTGGCATCGTGCCCAAGAATGATTGGATCTTTAGACTCTTCATCAGTGAGTTAGCGCCCCCAATATGATCTGAGTCTTTATGGCTTATAACTAAGCGATCCAACCGATCAATTCCCTCCCCGCGAAAGTACGGCAGTAATACCCGTTCTCCAGCGTTGTCATTTTTTCCAGAAAGTGGGCCAGCATCATATAAGAGTCGATGTGATTTGGTCTCAACTAGGACTGCAGTGCCCTGGCCAATATCAAATATATATGCCTTAAATTGACCATGATTGATTGAATCGGTCACTTGCCAAAATAAAGGGATGCAAAGGGCAATCCCCACAATTCGACTCATTAGATGGCTTGCCATCGGACCCGGACGAATATGCCAATAGATGCCTAAAAACGATAAAGCCATTGCCCAGAGGGTTGGTTGATGAGACCAATGCACTGCCCAGTCAAATTTTGCAAGCCAGTTCAGGTATTTCGCCGTCCATTCCATTGCCCCATGTGCGAGCTGGAGAGGGATGGGTGCAAACCACTCAGGAAGAATCGCGCCAGTAATCGCCAAGGGGGTCACAATAAAACTAATCACTGGAATCGCGAGTGCATTGGCTAATGGCGATACGATGGATACTTGGTAAAACCAATACAAAGTGCAAGGTATGAGCGCAATGGTCACAATCCATTGCAAGCGGCAGGATTCGAGGAAGGCTTGCTTGAGTCGCTCGAGTCGACCCCGCTCCCACTCGCCCCCATTCGGGATACCAATGAGGCTTGATGAGGAGCCCATTCCATACAAAATGATGGCTACCGCTCCAAACGATAACCAGAATCCTGGAGTGTAAGGAGCCATAGGATCAATTACCAGAACCAGCAATAGTGCAATCCACCAAATATCAAAGGCGCGTGGAATTCTGGAGGTCCAGAGCGCATAAGCTACGATCCCGACCATGTAGAGTGTTCGTTGAGCTGGTATTTGAAATCCAGCCAACCATGCATATAAAAACGCAACAAGTAATCCGGTACCGGCTGCAACTTTTTGAACAGGAATGATGAGTGGCCATTCGCGACGTCGCCATATCCATGCCCCTAACATGGCGCCTAA
The DNA here is from genome assembly GCF_030297675.1 of Polynucleobacter sp. HIN11. NCBI lineage: Bacteria > Pseudomonadati > Pseudomonadota > Betaproteobacteria > Burkholderiales > Burkholderiaceae > Polynucleobacter > Polynucleobacter sp. HIN11. The sequence continues at coordinate 507,757 of NZ_AP028142.1, read as the reverse complement.
TCCAGAGAGCATCGTAACGTGCAAACCCGATATCGAAATTAAGTGCCCAACGCCGGTGGCATTAAATACCCGCCAATCCGATTGGGCAATGGCATTTTGATCACCAATCACTAAGGCAATTAATACACCCACATAAGGTGCAGACGGGTCTAGAGCGGCTTTGATCTTATTACGAAGTCGCCAACGTTGATACTCGATGGCTGTTTTTAATGAAATCCATCGAGACTCTTGAATTCGCTTACCAGACCTAACCGAACCATGTGCTCCAAAGCCTTGATGAAACATCCATCGTTCAAAATCAAAGCCATGGTTATTCATTAAGGTGTGCGGTCTTTTGAGTTTGACAACAAATTGCCACTCTTCACCCGGGGCGAGCTCTGGAATCATACGAATTTTTTGCCATGCCCCACTCCAACTTAAGTAGATTTTTCTAGGCAAAGACTCGGGATGAGCATCATTCCAATCCATCACCTCAAATGCAAAGCGCTGATGTTGCCCATCACCGCTTGGTAATTGAGCAATATAGCCCCGGATTGTTAATTCTTGATCTTCAAGAGAAATTGGTAAGGGGGATGCAAGCCTTTCCTTTGCATAATGAAAGTGATAGCCCCACCCTAATAATCCTACTGCTAGTCCAACCGCTAAGAGCGAGAGGGTGCGATTGCGATCTCGCAAATAATAGCTAACGATCAGCAAAAAGATTCCGGAAGTAATGCTTACTTCTTGGCCGTGATTCGGTAAATTGGGTAAAAAGAGAAAAGCCGACCCTCCGGCAATCCATGCCGTAATTGCGATGCGTAGCACGTTATTGGTTCAGAAGTTGGCCCCAGCGCGGTAGGGCCTGACTTACATTGTGAATGACAGCTTGCGATAGCAGGTCTGGTTGCGCGCTACGGATTTCTGCCAACACTTGCGCAATACGGGGTAAAAATGCTGGCTCATTACGACGCTCTTGTTCGGAGCGTAACCATGCCGGTGGGATATCTGGCGCATCGGTCTCGGTCACGATAGCATCCATTGGTAACTCTTGAATGAGTCTACGAATTTGTAAAGCACGCTCATAGGTCGCCGCGCCTCCAAAACCCAATTTGAATCCCAGCTCGATAAATTGCCGAGCCTGCTGAAAACTACCATTAAATGCATGGGCAATACCGCCACTGATGGTTCGTTGACGTAGCGCTTTCAAAATCATATCTTGCGAACGACGGACATGCAAAATGACTGGTAATTGATATTGTTGGGCCAAATCCAGTTGTGCATGAAAAAAGAATGCTTGTCGATGTGGATCTAGCTCAGCGACAAAATAATCCAGACCAATTTCACCAATACCAACAAAGTGAGGGTCATTTTTAGCATTGACCACTTCAGTCTCTAACGTTTTTAGATCACTTTCGCTAGCGCGATCGGTATACAGCGGATGAATCCCCAGGGTATAGACCAAATATGGAATCTCATGCTTAAACCGATGGGTAAGCTCTTGAACGGTCTCAAAATCCTGAGCTCGTACTGCGGGCAATAAGATGCCTGCCACTCCAGCGCTTTTTGCACGCTCTACGATGCTCTCGATATCACTTAAAAATTCTGGGGCATCGAGGTGGCAATGGGTATCAAGCCACATCGCTCACTATTCCCTAAATGGCTCAAGTACACCGCGGGTTAGGCGCAAAATACGATCGCACCGTTTGGCCCGAACTGGATCATGGGTAACGATCAAAAATCCGGTGCCTTGCTCTTTGGCAATATCGAGCATTAAATCGAACACCCGATCAGCAGTCTCGGTATCCAAGTTACCAGTTGGCTCATCAGCCAATACACAATCGGGCTTTCCAACTAAGGCGCGTGCTACTGCAACCCGTTGACGCTCCCCTCCCGATAACTCTGCTGGGGTGTGATGCAGACGCTTTCCTAAGCCAACGGCATCTAATAGAACCTGTGCTGGGACCTGAGCATTCTCCTGACTCAAGCCTCTAATGCGTAAAGGCAAGGCTACATTCTCAAGCGCTGTTAATTCATCAAGTAGATGATGAAACTGATATACAAAGCCCAGGCGTTCATTACGGATTTGATCAAGCTCCTTCGGACTCATCCGATTGAGTAATTGACCGGCCAACTCTACCTCACCAGCACTTGCCGTATCCAATCCTCCCAATAGGTGGAGCAAGGTACTTTTACCTGAACCGGAGGATCCCACAATCGCAACCTTCTCGGCCGGACTTAACTCCAAATCGACTGCTTTCAATACTTCAACGGCATTAATACCCACTCCATAGGTTTTAGCAAGTTTGGACGCTTTCAGAACTGGCTTACTCATAGCGCAATGCCTCGGCTGGTTTGACCTGCGCTGCTCTACGGCTTGGGTAAATCGTCGCAAGAATCGATAGAACAAATGCCATGATTCCTACCTTTAGTACATCATCGAGACGCACATCCGATGGCAGCTGGCTAATGAAATAAATATCTCTTGGTAAGAACTGCACTCGGAAGAGAGTCTCAATAAACGGCACGATCACATCGATGTTAAGAGCAATGAGCAATCCAAACGCAACGCCTAGGATCGAGCCCAATAAACCAATCGCCAAACCTTGCACTAAAAATATGCGCTGCACAAGCCCTGCACTTGCTCCCATGGTTCGCAAAATTGCAATATCTGCCTGCTTATCTGTAACGGTCATCACTAAAGTCGAAACTAAGTTAAATGCTGCTACCGCAATAATTAAGGTCAAGATAATGAACATCATTTTCTTTTCGGTTTGGACTGCGGCGAACCAATTGCGATTAGAGCGTGACCAATCGCTAACCCAAAGCGCTTGCGGTACCACCTGAGCTAAGCGCACCGCAATTTCAGGGGCCTTTTGCATGTCATCGATCTTTACGCGCAAACCAGTCGGGTCGGTCATTCGTAACAAGGCGGCGGCGTCCTTCCAGTGCATCACAGCCAAAGTACTATCGTATTCATAGTGACCGCTATCCACCATACCAACTACCTGGAGAGAGCGCATCCGTGGCATCATCCCAGCGGGAGTTAAATCACCCTCGGGAACCAATAGATTTACGCGATCACCCACCCTTACACCAAGGGCGCCTGCCAATTGGGTTCCTAATACAACCCCAAATTGCCCGGGCTTGAGATCGCTAATTGAACCCACAATCAATTGCTTGGGTAGATCAGATACTCGACCCTCTAAGGCTGGATCCACACCCCGCAACGCAACCCCGCGCATTGATTCAGCTCGAGATAAAAGACCCTGGGAACTCACCATTGGGGCAACCCCGAGAACATGCGCCTGTTTTGAGAGTGTCTCGGCGATTGGCTCCCAGTCGACCAAACCACTTGGGGAGGTAATCTCAATATGGGAGAGAACCGAAAGCATACGGTCTCGAACCTCTTTCTGAAACCCATTCATGACGGACAGAACCACAATAAGGGCCGCAACCCCTAGCGCGATTCCCGCCATCGAGATCCCAGAAATAAAAGACAGAAACCCATCACGCTGACCAACGGCCTTCCTACGTCGCGAGCGAGTGTACTTTAGGCCAATCTCCAGTTCAATCGGAATCTTCCACATCTTCACAGTTTAAGCAATTGGCACCACCCACTAAGCAAATTGAGTAATTGCCACCTAAAATTAGGGTCATGAGTCAACAAATTAGCATTCTTCTATCCGGCGAGGATCAGCTCAACCACGATGTTGCGTACGCACCTAAAGCCTTACCGCATGAACGCTATCTGATCGGCGACTCCTTTGCGCTTGGTAGTGTCCTGCATACAAATCCGAGCAATCAAGTTCAGCTATGTATTGAACCGGTTCATTTACACGCGACGCGCGACCATCTTGTTCTACTCCCATTATCGGAGTTATCCATACCCCCCGATGAAATCATGATCTTGATGGAGGAGGCAAACACCATCTTCGGTGAAGAGGAAATTATTCCAATCTCGCGTGGTCCAAATGCTTGGGTTTATGCTGCAAACGCGTATCAATCACTCTACACCCATAGCGTGACACAAGCCACAGGCCGTAATATCGATTGGTGGCTTCCAAAAGATACCGTTGTGTCAGGTTTAGCCAAACGTTGGCGCAGGATTCAGAACGAAATACAAATGCGCTGGCATATTCACCCCATTAATGAGGCACGAGAGGCGCAAGGATTACCCCGAATTAATTCAGTTTGGATCTATGGGATTGGTAAAGCAACCGATATTACTTATTCCCCTGAATTAACTAATGCTACGCAAATTATTAGTGATCATCCCTGGATGACATCGATTGCTGCACAGCTTGGCATCCCTCTTCTGAGATCCCAAACTGTTCAGTGGGAACAACAACCAAGCAATACCTTTGTTTGGTTAAAGGATATTGATAAGCAATGGCCAAGACTAAGACAAGCGATGCTCGAACTTGACCTAGAAATCACGCTAATTGATTTTCCGCAAGGCATTCGCAAGCGCACCCTTCGAGCCAAAGACTATCGGGGCCCTGTATGGAAGTTTTGGCATAAAAATCAACCGCCGACCTGGGAAGAATTGCAGGTATGAGTATTTTTAGCCAACGCGCTTACCCCAATCAAGTTGTTGAACATTTAGAAGGACGTGGTCTAGATCCACTTTTTGCTCGCCTGTATGCCTCTCGAGGCATACATGATTATTCAGACTTAAGTCTTGAGGCAAAGTATTTGCTGCCACCCTCATCACTGAAGGAATGCGAGACAGCCGCGAGATTATTAGCAGATGCAATAGCCTCAAAACGATCGATGGTGATCGTCGCTGATTACGACTGTGATGGCGCAACCGCCTGCGCTGTTGGCCTGCGAGGATTACGCATGCTAGGGGCATCTGACGAGCAATTGGGTTACTTGGTTCCCAATCGCTTTACTATGGGATATGGGCTAACCCCTGAGGTGGTTAATATGGCGCTTGAACTTAATCCAAGACCATCGCTCTTAATTACGGTTGATAACGGAATTGCTAGCCATCAAGGAATTGACTATGCCAAGACACACGGCATCGATGTTCTGGTGACTGATCATCATCTACCCGGCGAGGAACTTCCAAACGCACTCACAATAGTCAATCCTAATCAGCCAGGATGTCCATTTTCCAGCAAGGCACTGGCGGGCGTTGGTGTGATGTTCTACATTTTGATTGCCCTACGAGCCCTTTTACGAGAGCGAGGTGTATTTACTGTCGAGACCCAGCCAAAACTAGAGCAACTATTTAGTTTAGTGGCGCTTGGCACGGTGGCAGACGTTGCCCAACTCGATCGCAATAACCGCATTTTGGTCTCACAAGGTCTCCGAAAAATACGTCAGGGTCTCGCTCCGGCAGGATTGCTAGCCTTATTTGAGGTGGCTGGACGAGATCCCAGAGCTGCCAGCCCCTTTGATCTGGGATTTGCCATTGGGCCTCGCTTAAATGCTGCTGGTCGCTTAGCTGATATGAGCTTAGGAATTCAATTGCTCCTATGTGATGATGAGGTCCGCGCAAGATCCCTGGCACAAGAGCTTGATCGCATTAATCGAGAGCGGCGTGTGATCGAGTCTGGTATGCAAGAATCCGCGCTCGCGAACCTTGCAAACCTATCAGTTAATGAACAACCTGCACTTTGCTTATGGCATCCTGATTGGCATCAAGGCGTGGTGGGCATTGTCGCCTCGCGACTGAAGGATCGCTTTAATCGCCCAACGATTGTTTTTGCACCTGCCGATGATGACTCGGGCACTCGATTGCTACGCGGCTCTGGTCGATCGATTCAGGGCTTTCATCTGCGTGATGCGCTCGACTTGGTGTCTAAAAAATACCCTGGGCTCATTTTGAAGTTTGGCGGCCATGCCATGGCTGCAGGCCTAACGATTCGCCAATCCGACTTTAATGACTTTGAGAATTACTTTCGAGAGATCAGCGCAAGCCTGCTCAATGATGAAATTTTGCAAAGGCATTGCACCCATGATGGCTCCTTGAGTCCAGATCAATTTACCGTTGAAATTGCTGACCGCTTAATGCAAGAGATCTGGGGACAAGGTTTTCCACAACCGCTCTTTTATGGTGAATTTGAGGTACTGCAACAATCACTGATGAAAGATAAACATTTGCGTCTTTTACTTCGCCCAATTGTGCAGAGCGAAAGTGATACACCCCTCGTATCAGCAGTTTGGTTTAATCGCACCCAAACACTACCGCAGCTCGCATTTTTGGCATTTCGTCTAGTGAGTGATCGTTTTCGCGAAGAGGCACGCATCCAACTGATCATTGAGGCCATCGACGACCAACACCACTAGGCGCTTACCCGTATAATTCGTTCATGGAAGCCGAACAACTCAATCAAATTACCAACGCCTTCAAAGATCTCCTCGCTCGCGAGCAAGCCCTTCGGGGGTATCTTTGACTTTGATGCTAAATCAAACCGCCTAGTTGAAGTCAATCGTATTTTGGAGGATCCTAAAATTTGGGATGATCCAAAACAAGCACAAGCCTTTGGGAAAGAAAAAAAATTACTCGAAGGCGTAGTGAGTACCCTAACTGATTTACAGCAAAACATTATTAGCAGCATGGAGCTGATGGATCTCGCTCGCGCCGAAAACGATTTGGATACTCTGCTCTCTCTTGAAGTAGATGCAGGTACTTACGAAAAAATTATTGCTGATCTTGAATTTAGACGGATGTTTCATAATGAAATGGATCCTTGCAATTGCTTTATTGACATTCAGGCGGGGGCTGGAGGTACCGAAGCTTGTGATTGGGCCAGTATGCTGTATCGCCAATACCTGAAATACTGCGAGCGCAAAGGCTACAAAACGGAGATTTTGGAAGAATCTGACGGTGATGTCGCTGGTATCAAAAGTGCCACGATCAAGGTGGATGGTGAATATGCCTATGGTCACCTCCGCTCCGAAACAGGTGTGCACCGCTTAGTCCGTAAATCACCGTTCGACTCCTCAGGCGGTCGCCATACCTCATTTGCCAGTATTTATGTCTACCCTGAGATTGATGACTCGATCGAAATTGAGATCAATCCTGCGGATATCCGCACTGACACCTATCGCGCTTCTGGCGCTGGCGGTCAACATATTAACAAGACTGACTCTGCGGTTCGCCTTACTCATATTCCAACGGGCATTGTGGTGCAGTGTCAAAACGATCGCAGCCAGCATCGCAACCGAGCTGAGGCAATGAGCATGCTCAAATCACGCCTTTACGAACATGAGATGCGTAAACGACGTGCCGAACAAGACAAGTTAGAGGCCAGCAAAACCGATGTTGGTTGGGGCCATCAAATCCGCTCTTACGTACTTGATCAAAGTCGCATTAAAGATTTACGAACCAATGTTGAGATCTCGAATACCCAGAAAGTCTTGGATGGTGATCTTGACGCATTTATTGAGGCTAGCCTTAAACAGGGCGTGTAAGATTCTGCTATGAGTAACTTAGACCAACAAGACCCACCGATTCCTGCGCAGGATGAAAATCACATCATTGCCGAGCGGCGTGAAAAGTTAGCAAAATTGCGTCAAGCAGGCATTGCATACCCCAATGATTTTGTACCAACCCACTTAGCAGCTGATCTACATCAGCATTACGACTCCTTTAATAAAGAAGAATTAGCTAGCAAGCGTATTCTTGTGAAAGTTGCTGGTCGGATGGTTCTAAAGCGAGTGATGGGTAAAGCCAGCTTTGCGACCATTCAAGATCGTAGTGGTCAAATTCAGTTTTATATCAGCGATGATGTCACAGGCAGTGATGTTCATGCAGCATTTAAGCATTGGGATCTTGGCGACATTATTGCTGCCGAAGGCTACTTATTTAAAACCAACAAGGGTGAATTATCGATTGAGTGTTCGACTCTAAGGCTTTTAAGCAAGTCCTTGCGGCCTCTGCCTGATAAATTTCACGGGCTGGCCGATCAAGAATTGAAGTATCGGCAACGCTATGTGGATCTGATTGTAAATTCAGAGAGCCGAAATACGTTCTTGGCGCGCAGCAAAGTGATTACTTCGCTACGTCGTCATATGACTGACGCACAGTTCATGGAAGTCGAGACGCCCATGCTCCATCCGATTCCAGGTGGCGCTGCAGCCAAACCATTTATTACCCACCATAACGCGCTTGATATGCAAATGTTTTTGCGTATCGCTCCAGAGTTGTATCTAAAGCGCTTAATCGTGGGTGGTTTTGAACGCGTTTTTGAGATTAATCGTAATTTTCGCAATGAAGGTGTAAGCCCCCGACATAACCCCGAGTTCACCATGATGGAGTTTTATGCAGCCTATACCGACTATCGGTGGCTCATGGATTTCACAGAGAACCTCATTCGCAGCGCAGCCATCGATGCCCAGGGGACTGCAACCCTTACCCACCAAGGTCGCCCACTAGATCTTGCCAAACCCTTTGACCGTCTGACTATTACCGAGGCCATCTTAAAGTACAGCCCCCTCTCGAAAAAATCCTATAGCGCTACTCAACTAGAGAATCCTGAATTTATTCGCGGGGAGCTTCAGAAAGGCGGTGAAGACCTGAATGCTCCGCCTCTAAAAAATGCGGGCTTGGGCGCCTTGCAGCTCGCCTTATTTGAACTGGTTGCCGAAGAGCATCTTTGGGATCCTACGTACATTATTGACTATCCTATCGAAGTGAGTCCCTTGGCGCGTGAGTCCGATACTCGTAAAGGAGTAACCGAGCGTTTTGAGCTTTTTATTACAGGTCGTGAGATTGCAAATGGATTCTCGGAGCTCAATGATGCCGAGGATCAGGCTGAGCGCTTTCGAAAACAAGTGGCACAAAAGGATGCTGGTGATGAAGAGGCCATGTATTATGACCACGACTTCATTCGGGCGCTTGAATATGGAATGCCTCCCACGGGAGGCTGTGGAATTGGCATCGATCGGTTGGTGATGCTGCTCACCGACGTACCAAATATTCGTGATGTGATCTTGTTTCCCCATTTGCGCCGGGAAGATGAATAAACTTACTGTTCTTTTAAGCGGGAACTTTTAGCTACCCGCTCGTAAAAGCCGTCTGGCTTATTTTTAACCCACTCAATAAAGCGTTGCATCTGCGGATGTTGGCGAATAGCATCCGCAGAGTTTAGGCGCCTCGCCAACTCTGTCTCAGTAAATAAAGCGTGTATCTGACGATGGCAAATCCGATGCAAATACTGCGTTTCCCTGCCACCCTTAGAGCGTGGGATTAAATGATGTGCATCCATTTGAGCGGGAGGAATCTCACGCTCGCAAATAGGGCAAATAATAGGATTAGGAGTTGCTGATGCCGCCTCAATTGAATCAATTTGCTTTTGGCGAATCCGACCTAACATGGAATTTGGGACTAATGATTTTCTTTAGCATGATTGATCGAATACTTAGGGATTTCAATCACCAAATCCGTTTTGGCCACAATGGCCTGACACGATAAACGGGATTGTGGGGATAAGCCCCAAGCGCGATCAAGCATATCCTCTTCATTTTCGTCAGGCTCATTGAGACTCGCAAAGCCTTCGCGCACTATCACATGACACGTGGTGCAAGCGCACACCATATCGCACGCATGCTCTATTTCAATATCATTGGCAAGCAAGGTCTCACAAATACTGGTCCCTGGCTGCGCTTCAATCACTGCGCCATCAGGGCAATACTCAGAGTGTGGCAACACAACAATTTGGGTCATTACATTCATCTCAAGAGTTAAATTTCAGCAACATTTTTTCCAGTCAATGCGCGCTGAATACTAGCATTCATCCGCTTTTCAGCAAACGGATCGGTAGTCTTGGCGGCTTTTTCAATCGCTTTACGCAACACATCACTACTTGTTTCCACTTCTAAAAGCGCCTGCAACTGGGCCATTTCCTTACGAATCAGGGCGCGCTCGACATCGGTCAGCAGATCACCATCCTCTTGCAGTGCTACAGTCACAGCCTCTAATAAGCGCCTTGCTTCTACCTGCTCCTCACGTAATGCACGAGCGCGCATATCATCCCCGGCGGCCTGAAATCCATCTTGTAGCATGCGTGCAATCTCAGAATCACTAAGTCCATACGATGGCTTGATTTCAATGGATGCCTGAACTCCAGAACTTTGCTCGATCGCATGCACCGATAAAAGTCCATCTGCGTCGACCTGGAATGTCACTCGAATACGCGCAGCACCAGCAACCATCGGGGGGATACCCTTGAGCTCAAATCGCCCCAGGGATCGGCAAGCATCCACTACCTCGCGCTCCCCCTGCACAATATGAAGTGATAAACCGGTCTGACCATCTTTAAAGGTCGTGAAATCTTGTGCCCTGGCAACAGGAATTGGCGTATTACGCGGAATAATTTTTTCTACGAGTCCACCCATGGTTTCCAAACCAAGGGATAAGGGAATGACATCAAGTAGTAACCACTCATTATTCTTACTTTGATTGCCTGCTAGAAGATCGGCCTGCATCGCCGCACCAAGGGCAACCACCTGATCAGGGTCAAGGTTATTTAAGGGCTGGGTCTTAAAAAATGCCCCAACCGCTGCTTGGACTTGCGGCATTCGAGTGGCGCCACCAACCATCACGACACCCTTCACATCACCCACCTGGAGTTGAGCATCACGCAGTGCTTTACGAACTGAAACCATGGTCTTGTCCACCAATGGTTTTGTAAGCAATACGAACTTGTCGCGAGTAAGAATTAGGGAAATGGACTGTCCGTTCATGAGCGTGAGCTCAATAGGGGTCTCGGTCACATTACTTAACTCTTCTTTGGCGCGCTTGGCTGCGCTCAGTAGCGCCCGCTGATCCTTAGGCTCAAGGCTTATCAGCTTAGCCTCATCAATAACCCAGTCACATACTGATCGATCAAAGTCATCACCACCCAAGGCAGAATCTCCACCGGTGGATAAAACTTCAAACACGCCCTTACTCATTCGTAGAATCGAAATATCAAAGGTTCCGCCGCCAAGATCATAGACGGCATAAATACCCTCTGAGGCATTATCTAGGCCATACGCAATCGCAGCTGCAGTAGGTTCGTTTAATAGCCGCAGGACATGGAGTCCGGCAAGCTTAGCAGCGTCTTTCGTGGCCTGACGTTGGGCATCATCAAAGTAAGCTGGCACTGTGATGACTGCGCCGACGATTTCATCTTGTACGGAATCTTCGGCTAACTGTCGTAATCGCGCCAAGATCTCTGCGCTCACCTCCACCGGACTTTTATCCCCTGCAGCAGTTCGTAACTTAACCATGCCTGGCTCATCGATGAACGTGTAGGGGAAATCGTGACTCGAAAAATCGTTTAACCCGCGTCCCATGAAACGCTTTACCGAGACAATCGTATTTTTTGGATCCTCAATCACGTGAGTCAAAGCCTCAAATCCACCCTGCGTTCTGCCATTTGGCAAATACCGAATCACCGAGGGAAATAGAGCCTGACCAGCAGTATCTGTTAAGACTTTGGGCAAAACGTCACGAACGACCGCAACCAAGGAGTTGGTCGTTCCCAAATCGATCCCAATTGCTACCTTGCGCTCATGGGGCGCCAATGCCATTCCAGGTTCAGCAATTTGCAATAAAGCCATATTCGTTTCTCTTAGACCAGTTGCTCGATTGCATCATCGAGCTCGGTGGCAAATTTATTGATAAAGAGTAGACCTCGGAGGATATCCACCGCCTGGGTATATGCTGACTGCTCAAACGCATGATTGAGCTCCAACAGCGAATCATGACGCGTCTTCTCAACTTCGGCAGCAAGACGTTCCAGAGCATCCAAATCATCAGCGTGATCATCCAAAGCTTCGCGCCACTCCATTTGCTTCATCAAGAACTGAACCGGCATGGCAGTATTCGTTTCTAGATTTGCCTCAACACCATGAAGCTGACATAAATAAAGGCCGCGCGCGATGGGGTCTTTCAGGGTTCGGTAGGCGCCATTGGCATAAGTCGCCATTTGCATTGCTAGGCGTTGCTCGGTATCGGATCCTGAGGCGTGACGATCGGGATGGACTTCCTTTTGAATCGCTAAATAGGCTTGGTCCAATGCCAACGTATCAAATACGAACCGGGGAGTAAGGCCAAAAAAAGTGAAGTAGTTGTCAGACGCGGAAAGATTCGCCACAACCACACTCATCTTTCACATTGGGATTTTGAAACTTAAATCCTTCATTTAAGCCCTCCCGGACAAAATCAAGCTCGGTGCCGTCGATATAGGTCAGGCTCTTTGGGTCAACAAAAATCTTAATCCCATGAGATTCAAATACTTGGTCTTCTGGTGCGGCTTCATCAACGTATTCCAATTGATAGGCAAGGCCTGAGCAGCCAGTGGTGCGCACACCCAAACGCAAACCACAGCCCTTACCGCGTTTTTGCAAACTACGGCTGACGTGGTTAGCGGCTTTTTCGGTGAGGGTGATGGACATGGTGATTTTTATTTAACAGGATGCTTATCTTTGTAATCTTTTACTGCTGCCTTGATGGCATCCTCAGCCAAGATCGAACAATGAATTTTCACGGGTGGCAATGACAACTCTTGCGCAATTTGGGAGTTCTTAATCTCCAAGGCTTGATCAAGAGTTTTGCCTTTTACCCATTCGGTCACCAATGAGGAAGATGCAATCGCAGAACCACAACCATAGGTCTTGAATTTCGCATCTTCAATGACGCCATGATCATTCACGCGAATTTGCAATTTCATCACATCGCCACATGCAGGCGCACCAACCATTCCTGTGCCGACCTGCTCATCACCTTTGGCAAAGGAGCCAACGTTTCGGGGGTTTTCATAATGATCAATTACTTTATCGCTATATGCCATTTCAATTTACCTCGTTTAGAACAACAAACATCATTAATGAGCCGCCCATTGAATCGTATTGAGATCAATGCCGTCTTTGTACATTTCCCAGAGGGGAGAAAGTTCCCGCAATTTTGCAATCTTATCTTTGACCAAAGCAATCGTGAAGTCAACTTCTTCTTCAGTGGTAAAGCGACCAATCGTAAAACGAATCGAGCTGTGGGCAAGCTCATCGTTGCGCCCCAAGGCGCGCAATACATAAGAAGGCTCTAAAGATGCTGAGGTACAAGCAGATCCAGAAGAGATCGCAATGTCTTTTAATGCCATCAACATCGATTCGCCTTCAACATAGTTAAAACTGATATTGAGGTTATGGGCAACACGTTGGTCCATGTCACCATTGACATAAACCTCTTCAATGTCTTTTAGACCAGCCAGTAAGCGATCACGCAATTTGCGGATGCGCGCCGCTTCCTCGGCCATTTCGATCCGAGCAATCCGGAACGCCTCACCCATGCCAACAATTTGGTGAACGGGTAAGGTTCCCGAACGCATTCCGCGCTCATGACCACCGCCATGAATTTGCGCTTCAATCCGAACTCTGGGCTTGCGTCGAACAAATAGAGCGCCAATCCCTTTGGGGCCATAGGTCTTATGCGCTGAGAAACTCATCAGATCAACTTTGAGCTTCTCCAAGTCAATCTCAACCTTACCCGTTGCTTGCGCAGCATCCACATGAAAAATAACTCCGCGCGAGCGGCACAATTCGCCAAGTCGCGGAATGTCTTGAATCACTCCAATTTCATTATTGACATACATCACCGATGCCAAGATAGTGTCTGGACGCATAGCAGCTTCAAACTGAGCAAAATCAATTAAGCCGTTTTCCATGACATCGAGGTAAGTAACGTCATATCCCTCACGCTCGAGCTCGCGGCAGGTGTCAAGTGTCGCCTTATGCTCAGTCTTCACGGTAATGATGTGCTTGCCTTTTTCTTTGTAAAAATGGGCTGCGCCCTTCAATGCCAAATTAATACTCTCGGTTGCACCACTCGTCCATACGATCTCACGGGGATCAGCATGAACTAATTTAGCAACCTCAACCCGCGCCTCCTCGACAGCTTCTTCGGCCGCCCATCCAAATGCATGGCTACGGGAGGCCGCATTACCAAATTGCTCCCGTAAATAAGGCAGCATTTTGTCAACCACGCGCTGATCAATCGGCGTCGTTGCCGAGTAATCCATATAGACCGGAAAATGCTTGGGGCTATAAATCGAAACGGGTTGCAATGCTTCCTTGAATGGAGCGTTCATACTTAACCTTGTCTTGCTAAATTGAATACTGAATTAATTAGGGGCCGCTTTGGAGCCTCTTCTTTTTTGGCAACTGCAGCGACTGCTGGCTTTTTAAGCTTCGCAGGCTCAACGCGTACTTTTTTCTCGCGCATATCAGCAATCACCACTCCGCGGCTTTCTTGCTGTTTGACTAAATCGCGCAAGGTGACTGAGTCTAAATACTCAACCATCTTGGCATTCAAATTAGTCCATAAATCATGAGTCATACAGCGACTATGGGTGTCTTCCTCGCTATGGCAATTTCCCTTGCCACCGCATTGGGTAGCATCTAGAGGCTCATCCACAGCCACAATAATGTCGGCCACACTGACCTCCTCGGCTTTGCGGGCTAAGGTATAGCCACCGCCAGGGCCGCGAGTGCTCTCAACAATGTTGAAGCGACGCAATTTTCCAAAGAGTTGCTCTAGATACGAAAGCGAAATCTTCTGGCGCTGGCTAATTCCAGCTAGGGTTACAGGGCCATGCGCTTCGCGCAAGGCTAAATCAATCATTGCGGTTACAGCAAAACGACCTTTAGTAGTAAGTCTCATAAATCACCTTGGTTGTGGGTTGATATGGACAGCCATTGCCAGAGGGGTGATACCTGACAATTTCAGTCAAGTATAACATATTCCCGAGTATTTTTATCAGGAATAAGCCATAGGGGTAGTGTGGGGATAAAAAAGATAAGCGCTTGATTTATATAGAATCTTTAGCAAGCGCCCCAAATGCTAATTCCTTAATTTTAGCAATCTGGTCTCGAGTCGCGGCTGCTTTCTCAAACTCGAGATTTTTGGCTTCAGCCATCATTTGCTTCTCGAGACGATTAATTTCGCTCGCTAACTCGCGCTCACTCATCATCTCATACTGGGCCTTACGCTGCGCAACTTGCAACTCCACGCGCTTTTCCTGAACATCGTAGACGCCATCAATGATGTCTTTAATCCGCTTCTGAACTCCTTTGGGTTGGATACCATGTTTCAAGTTAAACGCAATTTGCTTATTTCTGCGACGCTCAGTCTCCCCCATCGCTCTTTTCATGGAGTCTGTTATCTTGTCGGCATACAAAATCGCTTTGCCATGAACATTTCGCGCCGCTCTTCCAATGGTCTGAATCAAACTCCGCTCTGCTCGTAAAAATCCCTCTTTATCTGCATCCAAGATTGCGACGAGCGATACCTCGGGGATATCAAGACCCTCGCGTAATAAATTGATACCAACTAATACATCGAAAACACCTAAACGTAAATCACGAATAATTTCGACACGCTCGACCGTATCAATATCCGAGTGAACATAGCGTACTTTGACGCCGTTATCAGCCAAATACTCTGTTAATTGCTCGGCCATGCGTTTAGTGAGGACTGTGACCAATACACGCTCACCCGCTTTCACACGCTCATGAATTTGACCCAGTAAATCATCCACCTGAGAGCTGGCAGGTAGAACCTCAATTTCAGGATCGACCAGACCTGTGGGACGCACCACTTGTTCAACCACTTGACCCGTTTTTTGGTTTTCATAATCGGCTGGGGTTGCTGAGACAAAAATTGCTTGACGCATCTTAGTCTCAAACTCTGGAAATTTCAGTGGGCGGTTATCCATCGCCGATGGTAAGCGAAAGCCATACTCCACCAAGGTATGTTTCCGGGAGCGATCGCCGTTATACATCCCATTTAGCTGCCCAATCAAAACATGGCTCTCATCTAAGAACATGAGTGCATCATCAGGCAGGTAATCGACTAAAGTCGGTGGCGCCTCGCCGGGTTTAGCGCCCGATAAATGACGTGAATAGTTTTCAATACCTTTACAAAAGCCGAGCTCCGACAACATCTCCAGGTCAAAACGGGTGCGCTGCTCTAAACGCTGCGCCTCAACTAACTTATTACCTTTAACAAACTCATCTAAACGCTCCCGCAACTCGGCTTTAATGGTTTCAATCGCCCTTAAAACCGTTTCTCTTGGGGTCACATAATGTGAACTGGGGTAGACCGTAAAACGAGGTAATTTCTGCTTAATCTTGCCGGTTAATGGGTCAAAGAAATGAAGTGATTCGACCTGGTCATCAAATAGCTCGACTCGGATAGCTAATTCATTATGCTCGGCTGGGAAAATATCGATCGTATCGCCGCGGACCCGAAAAATGCCTCGCTGAAAATCCATCTCATTACGCTCATACTGCATAGAAATCAATCGAGCCACGATGTCGCGTTGACTTAACTTATCACCGGGTCGTAAGGTCAAGACCATACTGTGGTAATCGCCTGGATTTCCAATGCCATAAATGGCCGATACGGTTGCCACGATCACCACATCTCGACGCTCTAATAAACTTTTCGTGGCGGATAAACGCATCTGCTCAATATGCTCATTAATTGATGAGTCTTTTTCGATGAACAGATCGCGCTGAGGTACGTAAGCTTCTGGTTGATAGTAGTCGTAATAACTTACAAAATATTCGACAGCATTTCTGGGGAAAAATTCACGAAACTCAGAATACAACTGTGCTGCGAGAGTTTTATTAGGCGCAAAGATAATGGCCGGCCGGCCCATTCTCGCAATGACATTGGCCATGGTAAATGTTTTGCCCGAACCGGTAACACCTAATAGAGTTTGAAACAACAATCCATCCTCGAGTCCTTCACACAACTGATCAATCGCAGCCGGTTGATCGCCGGCCGGAGGAAATGGTTGATAGAGTTGATATGGTGAATTTGGAAACGAAACAAACTTCGACTCATCCAATGTCACCGCCTGCTCAATCTTTAGAGCAACATCCTCTGCGTCTCCAGAAGGATCGGCAAAAATGACCGGGTCTGGATTCTTTTTTTTGCTGGTCGATTTTGGGGTGAGCTTTGGCATCTCGGCTATCATTTACGACTAGGGATGAATCACCTAGCAATTTATAAATAATCTTCAATTTTGCCGTTTTTATTCCGTTTATACCAACCGCTTCTAAGAGCCTGATTTACAACAACTAATCGAAATTTCCACCATGAATCTGTTTTCTTCCGTCCAGCTTGCTCCCAAAGATCCAATTTTTGGCCTCACTGAGGCATATAACGCTGACCAAAGGCCCGGCAAAGTTAATTTAGGGGTGGGGGTTTACTATACCGACGAAGGCAAAGTTCCACTCTTACGTGCTGTACTAGAGGCCGAAAAAGAAGTTGTTGCCAAAGAAGCGCCTCGCGCCTACATTCCGATCGAAGGACCCAATCCATACAACTCAGCTGTTCAGAACTTACTTTTTGGTAAGGACTCAGCATTAATTCAGGCTGGGCGAGTGGTCACTGCAGAGTGCCTTGGTGGCACTGGGGCCCTCCGAGTTGGTGGAGATTTTGTTAAACGCCTTGAGCCCACTGCAAAAGCAGCAATCAGTTCCCCAAGCTGGGAAAACCATCGCGGCATTTTTGAGGCTGCTGGATACAACGTTTTAGAGTACACCTACTTTGACCCAAAAACACGGGGCGTAGACTTTGATGGCATGGTGAAATCGCTGGAGTCTTTTCCCGCGAAAACCCTAGTGATCCTCCACGCCTGCTGCCACAATCCAACAGGAGCGGATCTCACCAAAGATCAATGGCAAACCATTATTTCGATTTGCCAACAAAAACAGTTGATTCCATTTCTTGATATTGCTTACCAAGGCTTTGCGGACGGCATCGAACAAGATGGTGCCGCCGTGCGGATGTTTGCTGATTCGGGAATGTCTTTCTTCGTATCGAGTTCTTTCTCCAAATCATTCTCTTTGTATGGTGAGCGTGTTGGTGCCTTGTCCATCGTGACGCAGAGTAAAGAAGAATCTGCTCGAGTTCTTTCACAGCTCAAACGCGTGATTCGAACCAATTACTCAAACCCGCCAACCCACGGTGCCGCCATTGTGGCAACAGTTCTCAACTCACCCAAACTGCGTCAAATGTGGGAAGATGAATTAGCCCAGATGCGCGATCGAATTAAATCCATGCGGCATGGCCTAAAAGAGAAACTGGCGGCGGCTGGTGTTGCGCAAGATTTTTCATTTATTGAAGCGCAACGGGGAATGTTCTCCTACTCAGGGTTAACCTCTGATCAGGTCGCCAAGCTCCAAGAGCGGGATGGTATTTATGCTCTGTCCACAGGGCGCATTTGTGTGGCTGCTTTAAATACCAAAAATATAGATCGGGTTGCTCAGGCAATTGCCCGAGTTCTCATGTCAAAATAGAATCTTTGCTGGTTCTGGAGAGTATTCGATGCTTTATCAAATCTATGATTTCCAAAAAGCATTATTGCAACCCTTGACGGAGTGGGCCAAAACAACCGCTGAGACTTTTGTCAATCCCGCGAACCCGCTCTCCTTAGTACCAGGTGCTGAGCGTCTAGCAGCGAGTTACGAACTCTTGCACCGTCTTGGCAAGGACTACAAAAAACCTGAATTTGGAATTCGTAGTGTCAAAGCACATGGTAAAGAAGTTGTTGTCCAAGAATTTACAGCCCTAGCCAAGCCTTTTTGTAATTTGGTCCGCTTCAAGCGCTTTTCAGATGATATTGAAGTCATCTCCAAAATGAAGCAAGACCCTGTCGTTTTAATTGTTGCCCCACTCTCGGGTCACCACTCGACCCTATTGCGCGATACCGTTCGCACCATGTTGCAAGATCACAAGGTCTATATCACCGACTGGATCGATGCCAGGATGGTTCCAAATGACCAGGGTGTATTTGGTTTGGATGATTACGTCCATTACATTGAAGATTTCATTCGCCATATTGGCGCTGAAAACTTGCATGTGATATCGGTGTGCCAACCAACCGTACCAGTACTGGGGGCTGTATCTCTGATGGCTTCGCGTGGTGAGAGTACACCTCGCTCACTGGTGATGATGGGCGGCCCAATCGATGCACGCAAATCACCAACCGCAGTGAACTCTCTGGCGATGAGTAAATCGATTGAGTGGTTTGAGGCGAATACGATTCATAATGTACCTCCACCCCATCCTGGTGTCGGGCGACGAGTTTATCCGGGGTTCTTGCAGCACATGGGTTTTATTGCCATGAATCCAAGCAATCATCTGCAATCGCATTGGGACTATTTTCAAAACTTAGTACGTGGTGACGAACAAGATGCGCAAGCCCACATCCGTTTTTATGACGAATACAACGCGGTGCTGGACATGGATGCTCACTACTACTTAGATACTATTCGTACGGTCTTCAAAGACTATGCGCTACCCAATGGAACTTGGATGGTTCGCAATGAGCTTGTTAAACCTCAAGATATTCAGGAGTCGGCCTTATTGACGATTGAAGGCGAGATGGATGATATTTCTGGGAGTGGTCAAACGCGCGCGGCTCATAAATTGTGCAAAGGAATCAAAGAGTCGAGTAAAGAGCATTACGAAGTGAGTGGTGCCGGTCATTACGGTATTTTTTCTGGAAGTCGCTGGCGTAATAAGGTCTATCCCCGTATTCAACAATTTATTCGGGCTCACCACTCATCGAACCCCAGTAATCAAGACGCAAATTAAATTGCATCGGATTCAAAGTCCATGCCCTCAACTAAGCTGGCCGACCTAATCGAAGACGCCCTTCCGCAAACACAGTGTACAAAGTGCGGCTATCCTGATTGCCGCGGTTATGCAGAGGCGCTTGCCGAAGGCGAAAAACCCAATCGTTGTCCACCGGGCGGTGTCGCGGGAATTATTCGTCTTAGCCAAATCCTGAATTACCCATTGAATGAAGAAACCCGTAGCATCAATCCAGAGTGCGGGATCGAACGTCCTCGCCCTGTCGCCTGGATTGATCCACAAGCCTGTATTGGTTGCACACTATGTATCCAGGCATGCCCGGTCGATGCCATCGTTGGGGCGTCAAAACAAATGCATACCGTTCTTCCTGAATGGTGCACGGGCTGTGATTTATGCGTTGCCCCTTGCCCAGTAGATTGTATTCTTATGCTGAATGTAACGGGTGAGCAAACCGGCTGGAATGCCTGGTCACCTGCCCAGGCCGATCTTGCGAGAGCTCGCTATGAGTCACATTTAAATCGATTGGAACGTGAAGAGCGTGATCAACAGGAGCGATTAGCCACTAAAGCCAAAGCTAAATTAGCTGCATTGGATCAGGATCAAGCAAAGAATCAAGGACAAATCGATGAAATCGAACGAAAACGAGCGATTATTGCTGCAGCTATTGCACGAGTAAAGCAATCGGGCTAATCAACATCATGAATCTTGAGCAGCGCATTGCCTTTTTTGAGCAGTTGAAGGTAAATAATCCAAAGCCGACTACCGAACTGGAATATAGCTCGCCGTTCGAACTATTAACTGCGGTCTTACTATCTGCGCAAGCAACCGATATATCGGTGAATAAGGGAACTCGTCGATTGTTCGCAGTCGCCAATACTCCCAAAGCCATCCTAGAGCTTGGCGAAGAAGGGGTACGTCCTTACATTCAACATATTGGGTTGTATCGAACAAAAGGTAAACATCTGCAAGAAACCTGTCGGATATTGCTTGAGCGCCATGGCGGTGAGGTCCCCAGAAACCGATCAGACCTTGAGGCGCTTCCTGGTGTTGGGCGCAAAACCGCTAATGTCATCCTCAATACGGCATTTGGTGAACCAACGATTGCAGTCGATACCCATATTTTTCGAGTATCGAATCGCACAGGTCTTGCTCCTGGCAAAAATGTCCTTGAAGTTGAAAAGAAGCTCATGAAACGAATTCCCAAGGACTACCTCATGGATGCTCATCATTGGCTGATTTTGCACGGCCGCTATGTATGCAAAGCCCGTAATCCAGAATGTGCACAATGCATCGTCGAGCCTTTATGCTCCTATCGATATAAATCCAATCAAGGAAAAATACGTGGCACTGTTTAACCCAAGTCGTGATGAAGTTCGACAATTCTTTTGCGGTGCATGGCAAAAACAGCTAACAGGGGGAGTATTAACACCCATCGAGATGATAGCCTGCTCATGGATAAAGCTTCACCCCGAGTATCACGCTATTTTGACTAGCAACGAAGCGCTCTCTCATGAATTCACACCCGAACAAGGGCAAACCAACCCATTTTTGCATTTATCGATGCACCTATCCATTAGTGAGCAAATTTCAATTGATCAACCCCTGGGTATCAAGTTAGTGGCAGAGCAACTGACTCGAAAATTAGATTCGGAGCATGAGGCCCAGCACCAAATCATGGAATGCTTAGGGCGTGCACTCTGGGAAGCGCAGCGAAACGGTCAGGCTTTAGATGCATTAGCATACATTGATTCCATCCGAAAATTACTTTAGGTTTTGCAATGAACCAAGCAGCCGAATCTGACCCAATTACTCTATTTCGCTCCAATTGGGCGACCTATCAAAAACTACTTGAGCATAACTACATGTTTCATCACGAATTAGTTCATGCAAGTCAACAGCTAATTCAATCAATTGATCAACCACTGTCTCTAGTAGATCTTGGTTGCGGAGACGCCTCTCTCAGTCAAGCACTTTTTAAGAATAATCAAATCTCACGCTACATGGCGTGCGATCTTTCACAACCAGCGCTGCAGCTTGCTAAAACTAATTTGGCACCCTGGTCCTCGCAATTGGAATTAAATTGCCTGGATATGCTTGAGCAACTTCGTCAAATACCGGACTGCGCCCTTGATTTAGTATTTTCAAGTTATGCCATTCATCATTTGAATGACCAATCCAAGCTGGCTCTTTTTAAGGAATGCTTTCGAGTCTTAAAACAGTCAGGATCGTTTGTGTTGATCGATGTGATGCGCAATGATGGACAAAGTCGAGATGATTATCTTGATCAATATTTATGCATGGTTGAAAATGATTGGGTGGCAATCAGCTCCATCGAACGTGCCCGCATTACTGAGCATGTGCGAGCCAATGACTTTCCTTTGAGCCCCTCTGAATATCAATCGCTCGCCCGCCAGGCGGGCTTTCATCAGGAAGATTTACTAGATGCCCATGGCTTTCATCAAGCCTGGGCCTACCAACGCTTAAGCTAAGTCAGCAATACCCGATCGAATCGCTTCCGGAATTCCCCTAGCAAGCTCACGTCGCAACTTCAGTACAGCATCAGCCGTGTCGCGCTGCCTTGGCGACCAAATTGACTCTGGAAAGTATGGATCATCTGCAAAACGGGGGATCACATGCCAATGAAGATGCGGAACTTGATTGCCCAATGAGGCTAGGTTTATTTTTTGGGGTCGCATAACACGGCGAACTGCAAACTCAACCACGTCCACCAAGGCCAGCAAGATTTCTCGCTCAACTCGTGATAACTCACTCATCTCAGCAATATGACGATTCCAAATTACCCGGCAATAGCCAGGCAAATCGGGAGCATCGACCAGAACAACGCGGGCATCATCACCGCGCCATATTAGATGCCCGCCCTCGTCTTGACAAAGAATGCAATTATTCATAGTTACTACTGTAAAACAGAAAGGCGCCTAAGTCACCCTTTGGGGATGCTTAAGGCGCCTGCCATGACTGCATTAGCCGTCGATTAGACGGATGAATGATTAATGGAATTGCTCTTCTTCGGTCGATCCAGTCAAGGCGGTTACTGATGATTTCCCACCCTGAATCACGGTCGTAACGTCATCGAAGTAGCCAGTACCAACTTCTTGCTGATGTGAAACAAAGGTATAACCCCGATCTCTTGCTGCAAACTCGGGCTCTTGTACCTTCTCAACATAAGCCGTCATACCACGCTTGACATAGTCTTGTGAAAGGTCATACATGTTGTACCACATCGAGTGGATACCAGCTAAGGTGATGAATTGGTACTTATAACCCATCGCACCTAGCTCGCGCTGGAACTTAGCAATTGTTGCATCATCTAAGTTTTTCTTCCAGTTAAACGACGGCGAGCAGTTGTAGGCCAACATTTTTCCGGGGAACTTCTCACGAATAGCCTCAGCAAACTTTTTAGCAAAATCCAAATCTGGGGTGCCAGTCTCGCACCAGACCATATCGGCATACTCTGCATACGCCAAACCACGAGAAATCGCCTGTCCGAGCCCTTTACGAGTTTTATAGAAACCCTCAGGTGTTCTCTCACCAGTCAAGAACGGTTTATCGTTTTCATCATAATCTGAGGTTAATAGATCAGCAGCTTCGGCATCGGTTCTTGCCAAAATAATGGTTGGCACGCCCATGACATCAGCAGCTAAGCGAGCAGCAATTAATTTCTGCACGGACTCTTGAGTCGGCAACAATACCTTGCCGCCTAAGTGTCCGCATTTCTTAACGGATGACAATTGATCTTCAAAGTGCACGCCGGCTGCACCATTTTTAATTAATGCTTTGCTTAATTCATAGGCATTTAGAACGCCACCAAAGCCAGCTTCAGCATCAGCAACGATGGGTGCGAAGTAATCGATGTAACCAGGATCGCCTGGATTAATTCCTTTTGACCACTGAATTTGGTCTGCGCGCTCAAATGTATTGTTAATCCGCTCAACAACTTTAGGCACCGAATCGACTGGGTAGAGGGATTGATCGGGATACATCGCTGCATAAGTATTGTTATCAGCAGCCACTTGCCAGCCTGACAAATAGATTGCTTTAACACCAGCCTTTACCTGCTGCATGGCCTGACCACCGGTCAATGCGCCTAAGCAATTTACATAGGCTTCGTTATTCACCAAATTCCATAACTTCTCAGCGCCCTGTTTTGCTAAGGTGTACTCAGGGCGAACAGAACCACGAAGACGAACTACATCTTCTGCGGTGTAGCCTCGCTTTACCCCCTGCCAACGCG
The DNA here is from genome assembly GCF_030297675.1 of Polynucleobacter sp. HIN11. Classification (NCBI taxonomy): domain Bacteria; kingdom Pseudomonadati; phylum Pseudomonadota; class Betaproteobacteria; order Burkholderiales; family Burkholderiaceae; genus Polynucleobacter; species Polynucleobacter sp. HIN11. The sequence goes on along the minus strand of NZ_AP028142.1, from coordinate 483,920 downwards.
GATTGGTGTCCCAATCCTTCTGAATAATTGCTGCTTCTGCTTTACGAGTCACCATATTGCTCTCCTTCATTCACGATAAAAATGGATATCGACGAGGGCTTGAGAAACCCAAACTCTTATGTCTTATATAAGAGTTTAGAAAGTAATTTATTAATAATGACTAATTTAACTAGCGATATATAAATAAATTAAATCATTAAATTCAATTACTTATTATTAAATTTTTGCTATATGAAATATGGAATTAGAAAATGAAATTATTCGAGTTTTAACCTAAATTCAGTTTTTTATCTTATGAAAGAAGAATTTCATATTGCGAAAATAATAAAACGGCCTTTCTCGCGTATTAAGATCCTTCTATAAAAATGTAACGTAGAAGCAAAATGATCCGAATCTTATTTGTCGTTCTTTTCTTATTCTCGAACGCGAATAATGCACAACAGTTACCTAATGCGTCAGACGGCTTACAGGAAGAACTAATAACCGTTGATTTAGATAAAGATGCAAAACAAACAGGATTGTTTTCAATCAAAAGCGGTTCTAAAAATCACACGAGATTAGCTGTATTGGTGCCAGGCTATCCCTCCGTATTTAGACCGGCTGTTGAAAATGGCGCAATGGTTAGCACAAAACTAAGTGGAAATTTTTTAATTCGCTCAAGACGTCATCTTGCCGATGAATCAATCGCGATTCTTACCATTGATTGCCAATCTGAAAGCGGCGATGTCTGTTCTAGTAGCTATCAGGCAAGTAACGAGCGTCAAGCGCATGTTCAAAAATTAATCAACGAAGTGAAAAGAAGGTACCCAACCATTCAAGGGGTATGGCTAGTTGGCACTAGCATGGGAACCATATCATCATCATTTATGCCCACATATGAACCAAAAACATACTCTGGGGCAATTCATACGGCAGCCATTACGGAACCTTATGCAAGAAATTCGTATCGCGAATTAATTAATTTCAACTATAAAAAATCGGGGATCCCCCAATTCTTTATTCATCATAAGGATGATCCTTGCTATCTAACAACATGGTCTGGGGCAAAATCGATTAGTGATCAGTATGGAATTCCATTGATTACTGTTTTTGGAGGAAGTAATTTTCAGGGTAACCCCTGTAACGCATTTACCGAACATGGATTTAGGGGTAAAGAATCCGAAGTGATGCAGACTATCCGCGAAATTATTCTGACCGGAGCCTCGAAAAACAGTGAGATTAAATAGATTGAGTTTGTCGACTAGGGGTTTTACTAGCAACTTTAAATGCGGTAAAGATAATCAAACACTGAATAAAGGCAACCCCTAAGAAGAGCCAATTGGGTCTTCCCGCGTCGAGCAAAATACCAAAAGCGAGTGGGCCAACTGAAGCGCCAAGGTCGATACCTGAGTAGACAATGCCATAGACTCGACCAGAGGCGCCTTGTGGCGTTGCGGACCGGATCATTAAATCGCGTGATGGTGCAGCGATACCTAAGCCAATCCCGATCACAACAAATAGAGTTGGAATAATGGTAGCTGATACCAACTCTGCCCCAATAGTTACCGACATGAGTGCACTAACAAATAAACAGATCACGACTGTACGTTCTGGCGCAGCAAAACGACTTGCGAGATAACCACCTAATAGCATGCCACCAGCAGTTCCGAGGGCCAAGAGGGTTAGAAAAAAGTTTCCGGAGGCAACCGAGATTTCATAAGTCTTAAACAGGGCACTAGGGGCAAATGATTGAATACCTGACATCGCCACCATGCTGAAAAAGAAGAACAGCCAACATAGCCAAACGGCGGGTAACTTTAAGAAATCAAAAGTTCCTAACGGACTATGGTTCGGGTCTTCCTTGCGCGCATTCGCTAAATTACTAGCCTGACGCTCTTTTGCATCATCCGTTAACAAATCGCGGTTAAACCACAGCAATACCAGAACTGAGAGCGCCAAGATGGCTGCCGCCATCATCGCCGTTCGCCAGTTCGCCAGCTCTGCAATCGCCACCATGAAGACTGGGGCCAAAGCCCAACCCAGATAACCAGTGACCCCATGGAAGGAATACGCATAAGGCAATCGTCTTGGTGAGATCTTATGATTAATTAGAGTGTAATCAACAGGATGAAAAACACCATTGCCGCACCCCATCAAAATTGCACCAATCATCAGCCCCAAATAGCTTGAACTCACAGCATAGGTCACTGCAGATAAAGCTAATAATCCAATCCCAACAAATAAAATCGGTCGCGCACCTTTGTGATCCACCAGAAAACCAGACGAGGCCTGAACAACGCATGAGACCACAAAGAAGACGGTCATCAATAAACCGAGTTCGGCGTACGACAAGCCGAATTCAATCTTGAGCCAGGGAAACAGCGGGGGTAGAACTAAATGATAAAAATGAGAGGTGCCGTGCGCTAGGCTAATCAAGCCAATCGTACGGTTATCACTAGAGTAAAAACTGCCTTGGGCAAGCGACATGGCACTAGTTTAGCGCCAGTCGCCCAATCCGCCAAAATACTCAATGCACGAGACGAGAAAAGCTGAAATCGCCCTTTTTATCTACATCCACCGGAATTACATCCTGCGGGCCAAATTTACCCTCTAAGATCATCTTCGATACTGGATTTTCAATATGTTGCTGAATCGCTCGCTTGAGTGGTCTTGCTCCAAAAACAGGATCAAAGCCAACCTCTGCTAACTTATTCAACGCGGCATCACTAATATCCAATTGCATATCAAGACGCGCCAAGCGCTCGGAGAGGTTTTGCAAGAGGATTTTTGCAATCGAGGCAATATTCTTTTGATCAAGCCCATGGAAGACCACGATCTCATCGACCCGGTTTAAGAACTCAGGACGGAAATGATTCTTAAGTTCGCCAAAAACTGCCTCCTTCACCTCAGCTTGATTTTTTCCAGTCATGGACTGGATCAAATGAGAGCCAATATTACTGGTCATCACAATCACAGTATTTTTAAAATCAACTGTGCGACCCTGACCATCAGTTAAGCGCCCATCGTCTAATACCTGTAGCAACACATTAAATACATCTGGATGTGCTTTTTCGATCTCGTCAAATAAAATCACACTATAGGGTTTGCGACGAACCTGTTCGGTGAGATAACCGCCTTCTTCATAGCCGACATACCCAGGAGGTGCGCCAATTAAGCGGGCGACACTATGCTTTTCCATGAACTCACTCATGTCAATTCGAATGAGTCGGTCATCACTATCAAATAAAAACTCGGCCAGCGCTTTACATAGCTCTGTTTTACCAACACCCGTAGGCCCTAAAAACATAAATGAGCCATAGGGTTTATTTTCCTCAGAAAGACCCGCGCGCGAGCGACGAATCGCATCCGATACCGCACGAATGGCTTCATCTTGGCCCACCACGCGTTCGTGCAAATGATCTTCCATTTTGAGCAATTTATCCCGCTCACCCTGCATCATTTTTGAAACAGGAATACCGGTAGCACGCGAGACCACCTCAGCAATCTCTTCGGCGCCAACTTGAGTGCGAAGTAGTTTCGGCCGATTTGTATCTTTTTGCTCTGCTTTTGCCTCAGCAGCCGCCGCTGACTTCAGCTTTTGTTCAAGCTCCGGTAATTTGCCGTATTGCAGTTCAGCCACTTTCTCGAGCTTACCCTCACGCTGCAGCTTGGCGATTTCTGCTTTGACGCGGTCAATCTCCTCTTTCACAGAGGCAGCCCCCAAAGCCGCACCCTTTTCTGCCTTCCAAATTTCTTCGAGGTCAGCATACTCGGCACCCAAACGGGTGATTTCCTCCTCAATGAGGTCTAGGCGTTTTTTAGAAGCATCGTCCTTCTCTTTCTTTACCGCTTCACGCTCGATCTTTAATTGGATCAAACGGCGATCCAATTTATCCATCACCTCAGGCTTTGAATCAATTTCCATCTTGATGCGAGAACCAGCCTCATCGATAAGATCAATTGCTTTGTCCGGCAAAAAACGATCTGTGATGTAGCGGTGTGAAAGCTCAGCTGCAGCCACAATCGCTGGATCGGTAATCTCAATGCCGTGATGCAGTTCATATTTCTCTTGTAAGCCACGCAGGATCGCAATCGTTGCCTCAACACTGGGCTCATCAACCATCACTTTTTGGAAGCGACGCTCTAGAGCGGCATCTTTTTCAATGTATTTACGATATTCATCAAGCGTGGTGGCACCAATACAGTGGAGCTCACCCCGAGCCAGTGCAGGCTTTAACATATTACCGGCATCCATCGCACCATCGGCCTTACCAGCTCCAACCATGGTGTGAATTTCATCAATGAACATAATGGTACGGCCTTCGTCTTTTGCCACATCATTAAGAACGGCTTTTAAACGCTCTTCGAATTCGCCGCGATACTTTGCGCCCGCTAGTAACAGCGCCATATCCAACACCAAGACGCGCTTGTCTTTTAAAGTTTCCGGCACTTCACCGTTCACAATACGTTGCGCAAGGCCTTCAACGATGGCGGTCTTACCCACGCCTGGTTCACCAATTAAGACCGGGTTGTTTTTGCTTCGCCGCTGAAGAATCTGAATCGCGCGACGAATCTCGTCATCACGGCCGATCACTGGATCAAGCTTGCCAAGTCGAGCACGCTCGGTTAGATCAAGGGTGTATTTCTTTAGAGCTTCGCGCTGCCCTTCAGCATCAGCTGAGTTCACCGACTCCCCACCACGAACTAAGTCAATTGCGGCCTCCAAGGCCTTGCGGCTCAGACCATTCTCACGAGCTACTTTGCCAAGCTCACCTTTATCGTCTGCCAAAACCAATAGGAATAGCTCGCCTGCAATATATTGATCGCCACGCTTGCTCGCTTCTTTTTCGGTTTGATTGAGCCAGCTTAATAAAGTTCGACCGACCTGAACATCACCCCCAGTGCCCTGCACCTGAGGTAATTTAGCGATCATCGCCTCGGCAGCTTTTTCAAGGCCAGTAACATTAGTACCAGCACGGGTTAATAAGCTACGCGCGCCTCCATCTTGCTGGCGCAACATGGCAAGCAGCAAATGTTCGGGCTCAATGAACTGGTTATCGTTATTTAGGGCAAGGCTTTGTGCATCCCCCAGTGCCTCTTGGAATTTAGTAGTTAATTTATCTATCCGCATGATTTAAATGAATTTATTTACCAATTAATAAGTCTACTTAGAATATGGGGGTAAAACCCCATTATTCAAGTTTTTTATTTCAATGCAACGTGTGATGACTTGGTTCCTTTACTTACTCGAATGTGCTGATGGTAGTTATTACACAGGCATTACTAATCAGCTGGAGGGACGGATCCTTGCACACAATCAAGGGATTGGTGCACGCTATACGCGCGGACGGGGGCCAGTGAGGTTGCTAGAAGTAAAGAACTATCCTGACCGCTCAGAGGCCTCTAAGGCGGAGTGTGCCGTAAAACGTTTACCCCGAGCCCGAAAAAGAGCATTCTTTAGTAATCAGTCCTAGCTCTTAGTCCAGCGGGCCAAAGCTGCATCATCTGAAACACGGGCATCAACCCAGCGTGAACCATTTGGCGTATCTTCTTTCTTCCAAAATGGTGCCTGCGTCTTCAAATAGTCCATAATGAACTCGCATGCAGCAAAGGCTTCGCCACGGTGGGCGCTGGTGACGGCGACAAGCACAATCTGATCGAGCGGCTGCAAGGGACCGACCCGATGAATAATCAGGGCTTGATTCAAATCCCAGCGACCCTTAGCCTGATCAATAATTGACTGTAAGGCTGCTTCGGTCATCCCCGGATAATGCTCTAAGGTCATTTGCCGAACAGCAGTACCATCATTCAAATCTCGAACCGTGCCAACAAAAATAGCGACCGCGCCAACTGTGCCATCACCACTTCGTAAATTGGCGATTTCAGTTGTTAGATCAAAATCCCGCTCTTGAATACGAACCGGCATTTCAGCCTCCGGTTACTGGAGGGAAGAAAGCGATCTCAGCACCCTCCAATAGAGCGGTGTCTGCGCTGACCATTTGCTGATTGAGAGCACATCGCAAGACGCGATCCTTAGACAACACATCGGACCACGGCGCGCCTCGCGTTGTTAAGAAGGCGCGAAGATCTGTAATAGTTTTGATCGAGTCGGGAATCACAATCTCTTCTTGCGCCACACCTAGGCCCTCCCGAATCGAGGCAAAAAAGCGCAGATAGAGTTTCATGGCGATGGATTAATAAAGTAGTCCACTAAAGGGGATATATCGAACCATATCACCCTTTTTGAATCCCTGTCCGGCCGGACAATCAATCAAGCCATCCCCCCAAGCTGCGCTTGTCAAAACACCCGAGCTCTGATTGGGAAACAGGTCAAGGCCACCCTCTGCGTTCATTTTGACACGCAAAAACTCATTACGGCGATCTGGCTTTAACCAATCAAAATCCGCTCTGACCTGAAAAGATGGTGGCGTTAAATCAGATCGCCCCTGAAGTTTTAAGATAAATGGACGAACAAAAAGAATGAAGGTCACAAAGCTGGATACTGGATTGCCAGGAAGGCCCATAAACCATGCCTCGCGATTTAACTGATTTTGTTTACGAACCGCGCCAAATGCCAGCGGTTTACCTGGCTTGATACCAATCTGCCATAAATCCAGTCGACCTTCCGCATGAACGGCTGGCTTAATGTGATCCTCTTCGCCTACCGAGACTCCGCCTGAGGTAATAATCAGATCATGATCTTCACTGGCAGTTCGCAAAGCTTGCCGGGTTGACTCCAATCGATCGGGAACAATCCCATAATCTGTCCCAATACATCCCATACTCCGAATAAGCCCCAATAAAGTGTCCCGATTCGAGTTATAAATACCGCCGGGCTTTAAAGGTTCACCTGGCAAGGACAACTCATCGCCAGTAAAGAATGCTGCTACCCTTACCTTCCGTTTAACAGGCAGCTGTGCATAACCAGCAGAAGCAGCAACGCCCAGGTGCTGAGGCCTTAAAACAGTGCCGGCCGATAAAGCGACCTTTCCGATACTTAAATCCTCGCCACGTCGACGAATCCACTGCCCTGCATTAGGAATGGAGTTAATTTGTACCAAATCTAATTGGGTCTGAGGCACGCAATCCTCTTGCATCACAACCGCATCCGCCCCTGGGGGTATCGGCGCACCAGTAAAGATCCTGGCAATGGTCTTTGGCTTGAGCGGCTCACCAACTGATCCCGCCGGGATGCGTTGATCCACTTTTAAGATCACCCCGGCAGCTGTAATATCCTGTGTCGCCACAGCGTAACCATCCATCGACGTGTTATCCAAGGGTGGCACGTCAACGGTGCTCACAATATCCTCAGCAAGCACCCGACCAAGCGCTTCTTGGGTGGGGACTGACTCTTGGGCCTCAACCGGCACAGGGTTCTTCAGTAAATGCGATAAAGCATCGGCTGCACTTAGTAGTGGTGGTTTATTACTAGAGCCTGAGGATGAGCTGATGGCCATGATCAATTGACGTGATCTTGAATAAAGGCTTTTACTGTCGGAGTACTGGCCGGCACATTCGTCACACGTTGTGGCTTATTTTTAATGTCACGAAATGCAGCTGGGCAATCCGCAGGGCGACCCAATGCTTCTTGGATCGTTTCTTCAAATTTAATTGGCAAGGCGGTCTCAAGCACTAACATCGGAATCCCTTCTTGCAAATGCTCGCGCGCCACTTTAATTCCATCAGCAGTATGGGTATCAATCATGACTCCGTAGCGCTGATCAATATCGCAAATCGTCTCCAAACGATTTTGATGCGTACTTCGACCAGAGACAAATCCAAATTTAGAAATGGTTTTAAATGCCGGATCATTCGATAAATCAAATCCGCCATCCGTTTCTACTTGTTTAAATAATTGGGCAGTGCGCTTGCCGTCACGACCAAGTAGATCGAAAATAAAACGCTCAAAATTGCTTGCCTTCGAAATATCCATCGACGGGCTTGAGGTATGTAAAGTTTCGGCCGATTTTCGTGCCCGGTAAATACCGGTTTTGAAGAACTCATCGAGCACATCGTTTTCATTGGTTGCAACTACTAAGTGCGCAATCGGCAAACCCATCATGCGGGCAATATGTCCCGCACAAACGTTTCCGAAGTTACCAGATGGCACCGCAAAAGAGATTTTCTCCTCGCTCGACTCCGTTGCCAATAAATATCCTTGAAAGTAATACACAACTTGTGCTAGAACACGCCCCCAATTGATAGAGTTCACTGTTCCAATTCGATATTTGGCCTTGAACTCCAAATCATTACTAACCGCCTTGACAATATCTTGGCAATCATCAAATACCCCGTCGACCGCGAGATTAAAAATATTGGAGTCTTGCAAGGAATACATTTGCGCCGACTGGAACGGGCTCATCTTGCCACGCGGCGACAGCATAAATACTTTAATTCCTTCTTTGCCTCGCATGGCATACTCAGCAGCACTTCCAGTATCACCAGAAGTAGCCCCTAAGATATTAAGCTCCTGCTTGGCACGTTTTAATGCGTACTCAAAGAGATTACCCAGTAATTGCATGGCCATATCTTTGAAAGCAAGGGTTGGGCCATTCGATAAACTTAAAAGCCCCAACTTTGCACCATGCTCCTCACCTAACCAATGCACTGGCGTAATGTCACTTGCTGCGTCAGTAGGACGACCATTGCAATAGACCTGCGGGGTATAGGTCTTGTGCAGTAATACTTTTAAATCATCAGTAGGAATATCGTCGCAATACAAACGAATAATTTCAAATGCCAAGTCGGGGTACGACAGACCCCTCCAAGAATCTAACTGCGCCTTAGTCACCTGAGGATAGTGAGTTGGTAAATACAAACCACCATCGGGTGCCAGGCCACCTAATAGGATTCCCTGAAAGGTTTGTTCTGGGCTTGCGCCTCGGGTTGATTGATAACGCATATGTAAAAACTGGGTCTAGGAAAGATTTTCAAGACGAATCTTCACGATCTCACCAATCACGGTTTTTAGATCTTGCATCTCTAACAAAGCCGCCGTCATATTTTTTTCTTTAGTCTCATGGGTCAGAATCACGAGATCGGTTTGGCTCTCGCCCTCGGCGGCTTCTTTTTGCAAGAGAGCATCAATCGATACGCCGTGAGCAGCCAAAATTCGTGTGATATCGGCCAAAACGCCAGCCTGATCAGCAACTGCTAAGCGCAAGTAATAGCTGGTTGTCACCTCTGCAATTGGGAGGATCGGTGTATTTTGTAGCGCATCTGGCTGAAACGCCAAATGGGGCACCCGATTTTCAGGATCTGCCGTTTGCAAACGCGTCACATCGACCAAATCGGCAATCACGGCAGAGGCTGTTGGCTCTGAACCAGCGCCCTTCCCGTAATAAAGAGTGGTACCTACCGCATCACCAAATACTTGTACCGCATTCATGGCGCCTTCGACGTTAGCCAACAAACGCTTAGCAGGCACCAAAGTTGGATGCACACGTAACTCAATACCACTTGGGGTTTTCTTGGTAATCCCTAAAAGCTTGATGCGGTAGCCCAATTGCTCAGCATACCGAATGTCGGTGGCAGAGAGCTTGGTGATTCCCTCAACATGCGCTTGCGCAAATTGCATCGGTACCCCAAAAGCAATAGCACTCATGATAGTTGCCTTATGGGCCGCATCAATTCCTTCAATATCGAAGGTTGGGTCCGCTTCAGCGTAGCCTAAGCGTTGCGCCTCTTTTAGGACGACATTAAAGTCCAAACCCTTATCGCGCATCTCAGAGAGAATAAAGTTAGTCGTACCGTTAATAATTCCAGCAATCCATTCGATCCGATTGGCACTCAAGCCCTCACGCAAGGCCTTAATAATTGGAATGCCGCCTGCAACCGCAGCTTCAAATGCGACCATCACTCCCTTAGCATGCGCTGCTTTAAAGATCTCATTACCATGTACAGCAATTAATGCTTTATTGGCAGTGACCACATGTTTTCCATGCGCAATGGCTTCAAGCACCAAATCCTTGGCGATCCCATAGCCACCAATCAGCTCGACCACAATATCAATCTCAGGATTCTGAATGACCTTGCGTGCATCGTTGACCACCTCGGCCTGGCCCTGCACTAACTCTTGCGCCCGCAGGGTATTCAAATCCGCCACTGTGTGAATCCGAATGCCGCGCCCTGCGCGCCGCTGTATTTCCTCTTGATTACGAGCGAGAACGGTGAAGACTCCGCTACCAACGGTACCAATACCAAGAAGTCCAACTTGAATAGGTTTCATCATGCTTTTACTGTGGTTGCTGCGACCGAATTGCTTACGTGTTTCATGCGATAGCGCTCAAGAAAGTTCGCAATCCGCTTGATAGCCTCACGCAAGGTATCTTCATGAGGCAAGAAAGTGATCCGGAAATGATCCGGTTTGGGCCAATTAAAACCAGTACCCTGCACCAAAAGAACTTTCTCCTCTTTGAGAAGATCGGCAATGAATTGTTGATCGTCTTTAATCGGATACATCTGTGGATCTAATTTTGGAAATAGATATAAAGCCGCCTTCGGTTTAGCAACACTAACCCCAGGAATCTCGCTCATGAGCTTATAGGCCAGGTCACGTTGACGAGTTAATCGACCATCCTTGGCCACTAGGTCATTAATGCTTTGGTAGCCGCCTAATGCCGTTTGAATCGCATATTGCCCTGGGACATTAGCGCAAAGCCGCATTGAGGACAGCATGTTTAAACCCTCAATGTAATCAGCAACCATTGCCTTATCACCAGACACAACCATCCAGCCAGAACGGTAACCGCAGGAGCGGTAGTTCTTTGATAAACCATTAAACGTAATCGTGACTACGTCGGTCGATAACGATGCCAGAGAAATGTGTTTCTCGCCATCAAAGAGCATTTTGTCGTAGATCTCATCGACAAATAAGATCAAATTATGCTGGCGCGCAACCGCAATGATTTCTAGCAACACTTCTTTGGAATACAAAGCACCGGTTGGATTATTAGGATTGATTACCACAATGGCTTTGGTACGCGGAGTGATTTTGGAGCGCATATCCTCAAGATCGGGCTGCCAATCCTTCGACTCATCGCACAAATAATGATGCGGAGTGCCGCCTGATAATGAAACAGCAGCAGTCCATAGCGGGTAATCAGGTGCCGGCACCAACACTTCATCGCCATTGTTCAAAAGCGCATTCATCGCCAGAACAATTAACTCAGAGGCACCGTTGCCAGTGTAAATATCATCCAAGGTAACACCCTGAATCCCTTTTTCTTGGCAATATTGCATGATGGCTTTACGAGCCGCAAAAATCCCTTTGGAATCCGAGTAAGCGGACGCATTTCCAAGATTACGAATCATATCGAGCTGGATTTCTTCCGGGGGGTCAAAGCCGAAAACGCCGACATTACCAATATTAAGCTTGATAATTTTGTGCCCTTCCTCTTCCATGCGTTGCGCAAGCTCAAGTACAGGGCCACGAATGTCGTAGCAGACGTTATTTAGTTTGTCGGACTTTTGTATGGGTTTCACAATCAGATCTTCTACAGGGTTAAGCCATTGAAATTTAGGGATAATTTGCTAGCTATAATCCCCTAATTATGACAGAGCCTCAGCGTGAAGTTACATTCTGACCCACAATCTAGCCAAAATACGATTACTGGCTACGGAATTGGCTTTATTGAGGTCAACAAAACCCCCTATTCACATGCTCTGATCGTTCAGCCCGATGGCGAAGTGATGGCGTGGCCGGTTGAAGAAAGCCCCGAGCTCACTGAAGATCATTTCTCGATGATTAGTACCTTACAACCCGAGTTAGTGATCGTGGGGACCGGCAAGAAACAGGTATTTCTGAACCCTAAGATTCTACAACCACTGATTAAGGCCAAAATTGGTTTTGAAATGATGGATTCCCAAGCAGCATGTCGCACCTACAACATCTTGATGGGCGAGGGGCGGAAAGTACTTGCCGCAATCATCTTGGAGAAAAATTAATCCGATGCTTGCTGAACGCCAACTCACACCGCTCAATGCAGTTGCATTGCTGATTGTCTTGGTCCTTGCGAGCATATTATGGTTTGCCACCCTGGACTATCGGCATCTGATTCCAACGGATGAAGGTCGTTATGCGCAAATGGCCCGCGAGATGATGGTGAGCGGCGATTACATCACCCCCCGCTATAACGACTACAAATATTTTGAGAAGCCACCACTGCATATTTGGGCTTCAGCAATCACATTTCAACTCTTTGGACTTGGGGAATGGCAAGCACGGTTCTGGAGTGGGCTGACTGGTTATCTGACGATTTTATTGGTTGGATTTACTGCGGCTAAATTATTTGGGCGGGTTACCGGATACCTATCCGCACTTATTCTGCTATCGAGTCCCATGTGGGTCGTCGGCGGGCATTTCAATGCGCTCGATATGGGCTTATCGGCTTTTCTAAATTTGGCCCTATGCTCACTCTTATTAGCTCAACACGCGTATGAGCAACATCGCCCACAATCAGGTCGCCATTGGATGTGGGTTTGCTGGCTTGCAATGGGTCTTGCCACCCTATCAAAAGGACTGATCGGCATTGTGATTCCAGGAATGGTGTTATTTGCATACATCGTGACGCGCTTTGATTGGAAATTGTTTAGTCGCTTACATATTCTCAGTGGATTACTAATTTTTCTAATCGTCACGGCTCCCTGGTTTGTTGCGGTATCGATACAAAATCCGGAATTTCCTCACTTCTTTTTTATTTACGAACATTTTGAGCGCTTTACTGCGACTGCGCATGGGCGCACGGCACCGGCTTACTTTTTCTTGCCATTGGTGGTAGTTGGCTTCTTGCCGTGGATGCCCCAGTTCTTTGGGTCCGCCTGGCAAACCCTCAAGCAATATAGAATCAGATCATTCTCGGCAGAGTGGATGCTGTGGGCATGGTTCGCAGTTATCCTTATTTTCTTCAGTATCTCGCGCTCAAAATTACCGGGCTACATCATGCCGGTCTTTCCAGCCTTGGCTATTTTGGCAGCTAAGTCAATAGCCGATTACTTAGAGTCGCATGCGCATCTTTCCATTGGCTGGCGATTGCAAACCTTATTTTTTGCAATACTCGCGCTCACCGGTTTCTTCTTTTTGTCCGAAATTGGTCGCAATGGTCAGCCCGATGAAGTCGATGCGTATCAGGCTTACACCCTCTGGATTGTTGCCGCTCTGTGCTGCCTATTGGTATTTAGTCTGGTAGCAAGCCTGTTTGCTAAGCGCAATGCGCTACTTAGTATTGCTCTATTTGCTTTTGGCTTTTTCTTAACCGCCACCATTGCTGGGACAGGGCATGAGACTCTTGGTCGCGCCGTGTCTGGCTATGACCTGGCACAAAGGGTGAAATCACAAATCCCGAAGGATGCCAAAATTTATTCGGTTCGTTTACTCGATCACACCGTCCCGTTTTATCTTGAACGCAACACCATCATGGTCGAGTTTACTGATGAGCTGACCTTTGGTGCCAAACAAGAACCCCAAAAATGGATACCGACTCTCAATGAATTTATCATTGTCTGGAACCAAGATCCTAATTCCATCGCACTAATGCGCCCCGATCAATTCGTTGAGCTAGAAGGTCTCGGGCTACCCATGGAGGTACTGGGTCGCGATAGTCGACGGGTTGTGGTTCGACATCCACAAGAGCCTTTGCGACAATAGGTGGATGGAGCAAATGAGCCAGCCATTCATTCCCTTTACCAAGCCAACAATTGATGAAGCCACGATTGCAGCAGTAGCGGATGTGTTGCGCTCCGGCTGGATTACATCCGGCCCAAAGGTTTTAGAGTTTGAAGCGGCCTTGAGCCAGTATTTAGGTGGCGCGACAGTTCGTTGCTTTGCGAATGGAACGGCCACCATGAAAATCGCCCTTCAAGTTGCTGGGATTGGTCCAGGCGACGAGGTGATCACAACTCCAATTTCGTGGGTAGCAACATCCAATGTGATCTTGGCTGTGGGCGCGAAGCCTGTTTTTGTTGATATTGATCCAAAGACCCGTAATTTAGATCTTCGTCAAGTTAGCTCTGCCATTAATGCCAAAACCAAAGCTATCATGCCGGTATATTTGGCTGGATTACCTCTCGATATTGATGCGCTATACGCGATTGCAGAACATCATCAATTGCGCGTGATTGAGGATGCCGCGCAAGCACTCGGATCCTCGTGGAATGGATTGCGAATTGGCACAAAAGGTCGGCACGATTTAGTCAGTTTTAGTTTTCAGGCAAATAAAAATCTAACCACCATCGAAGGTGGTTGCTTGGTTTTTAACACCGAGCGCTTTGGTGAACATCAAGTGAGTCTGGCCGAGAAATTGCGGCTGCAAGGATTGGTGCGTCATGGTCCTGATGGTATGGAGGTCGATGTTCTGGGTGGCAAAGACAACCTGACCGATGTCAATGCTGTTATTGGTCTTCATCAATTAAAACAATTGGATCGCTTTCAAGAGCAACGCGTCGCTCTCGCCCGTCATTATTTTGATCAGTTCGAACAATCGGGTTTGAGCAAAATGGGTTTAGGTCTACCAATCGCCGATTTTGCAAATAGTAATTGGCATATGTTCCAGGTCGTACTACCCTTGGAGCGCTTGAGCCAATCACGCAGCCAAATCATGCTTGCCTTAAAAGAACGCGGTATTGGTACTGGGGTGCATTACCCAATCATTACCAGCTTTGCACTGTATCGTGAGCATGGGTACTCGGAGCAGGCAACCCCAGTGGCTAATATGATTGGTCAGTCCATCTTGACTCTGCCGCTTTTCCCCACCATGACCAATACTGATGTTGATCGCGTAGTCAAGGCACTACAAGAGGTTTTAGCGTAAACGCCTCTAGATCAGGCAAAATGTGGTCATGAATAGTTTTGCTCATCCACGTTTAAGTGTCGTGATCCCGGTATACAACGAAGAAGAGGGATTACAGGCCCTATTTGATCGCCTATACCCTGCGCTTGATCATGTTGCGGGTCAGTATGCACTTAGCTACGAACTTCTGTTTATTAACGATGGCAGTAAAGATCGGTCTGCTGCCATGCTCGCGATGCAATATGAAAAGCGGCCTGATGTAACGCGTGTGGTCTTATTCGCAAATAACTTTGGCCAACACATGGCAATCATGGCTGGTTTTGAATATTCACGTGGTGAATACATCATTACCTTGGATGCGGATCTACAAAATCCTCCGGAAGAGATTGGCAAAATCGTGCGCCAACTCGAAGAAGGACATGACTATGTTGGTACGATTCGAGAAAATCGCCAAGATTCCTGGTTCCGAAAGACGGCTTCGCGTGCCATGAATCGATTACGCGATAAGCTCACCCGTATCACCATGACCGATCAAGGCTGCATGATGCGCGGCTACCATCGCCGCATCATCGATTTAGTTCGGCAGTGTGAAGAAGCGAATACCTTTATTCCAGCCTTGGCGTACACCTTCGCTAACAATCCGACTGAAATTACTGTCAAGCATGAAGAACGGTTTGCTGGAGAATCGAAATACAGCCTGTATCAATTGATTCGTCTTAATTTTGATTTGGTCACCGGCTTTTCAGTGATGCCGTTGCAACTCTTTTCAATTCTAGGCATGCTACTAGCGGGGGCAGCAGGCTCACTATTCCTCTTGCTTTTAATCCGTCGCTTTGTATTGGGCGCTGAAGTTGAGGGTGTATTCACACTCTTTGCACTAACCTTCTTTTTAATTGGCGTCATGCTATTTGGCCTCGGTCTCCTCGGGGAATACATCGGCAGGATTTACCAACAGGTTCGTCAACGGCCTCGCTATATGGTCAGCGCGGTCTTAGAGCAATCTAAATCGTAAATCTTGAATCAAACACCTAAGCGCGCAGTTGTTTTTGCTTACCATGATGTTGGTGTTGCTTGTTTGCAAGCCTTAATTGATGCAGGTATGCAAGTTGATCTAGTCATCACCCATGCCGATGACCCCAATGAGAGGATTTGGTTTGGCAACGTTCAAAAACTTTGTGAACAGCGGGGTTTACCGTGTCGAATCGTGCAACAGAATGAATTATTAACCTTGCTCCCCGAGATTAAGGCGATTGCACCCGACTATCTCTTTTCTTTTTATTACCGCTTTATGTTACCCACAGAGCTACTTGAGACCGCAACCATTACGGCTCTGAATATGCATGGCTCACTCTTACCGAAGTACCGCGGCCGCGCTCCTGTGAACTGGGCTGTGTTGCATGGCGAGACTGAAACGGGGGCAACTCTGCACGTCATGGAAGCAAAACCCGATGCCGGAGATATTGTGGGACAAGTGGCTGTTCCCATTGAAATTCATGAGACAGGCAAAGAGGTGTTTGATAAGGTCAGTCAAGCCGCAAAACAGGTAATGGAGAAGGTATTACCCCAGCTCATGCAAGGAAACCTGCCTCGACACGCCAATCGCTTGACAGAAGGTTCTTACTTTGGGGGGCGTAAACCCGAAGATGGTCGCATTGATTGGACCAAGTCAGCCATGTCGATTTACAACCTGATTCGAGCGGTGGCGCCGCCCTACCCTGGTGCCTTTACCGAATTGAGTGGAGAAAAAGTGATTCTTAGCAAAAGCTCCCTACCACTGGAACCTAGCGTAGACCTACCCCCCTCAATCGCAGCATTCCTCAAAAAATCTGGGTTGGGGATGCATCTCGTCGATAATCGTTACTTTGGCCTATGCGGCGATGGCAAGGTTCTTGAGCTATTTTTAGCACAAGAGTAGTCGGTCGTTGGCTTTTGAAGTTCATCAAGGGAATGGTGTTATGAAAAAGATTTTGATTTTGGGTGTGAACGGATTTATTGGCCATCACCTCTCAAAGCGCATATTGGAGACCACGTCGTGGGAGGTCTACGGCATGGATATGCAAAACGACCGGATTGGCGATCTTCTCAACCACCCTCGCATGCATTTCTTTGAGGGTGATATCACCATTAATCGTGAATGGGTGGAGTATCACGTTCGCAAGTGCGATGTGATCCTGCCGCTCGTTGCAATTGCCACACCAGCAACTTACGTTCAACAACCACTGCGTGTATTCGAGCTTGACTTTGAAGCCAATCTTCCCATCGTGCGCTCGGCAGTGAAGTATGGCAAGCACCTCGTCTTCCCGTCAACCTCCGAGGTCTACGGCATGTGCACAGATGCGGAATTTGATCCAGCCTCATCCAATTTGGTTTATGGCCCCATCAATAAGCCGCGCTGGATTTATGCCTGCGCCAAGCAATTGATGGATCGAGTCATCTGGGGCTATGGCATGGAAGGTCTGCGCTTTACTTTATTTAGACCATTTAACTGGATTGGCCCTGGTTTAGATAGTATTTACACGCCCAAGGAGGGTTCCTCGCGGGTGGTCACCCAGTTCCTGGGCCATATTGTGCGTGGTGAGCCGATTAATCTTGTCGATGGGGGCTCGCAAAAGCGTGCCTTTACATACATTGACGATGGCATTGATGCTCTGATGCGTATCATCACCAATGAAGGTGATATTGCCAATGGCAAGATCTATAACGTGGGTAACCCTAAAAATAATTACTCCGTCAAAGAGTTGGCTACCATGATGCTTGCGATTGCCAAGCAAATTCCGGAGTATGCGGTCACAGCTGATCGAGTCCAATTGGTAGAAACAACCTCCAAAAACTACTATGGTGCTGGATATCAAGATGTTCAAAATCGAGTTCCTGCCATCGAAAATACGATGACAGAGCTAGGCTGGAAACCTACTATTGCGATGAACGATGCACTAAGCAAGATATTTGAAGCCTATCGCCATGATGTCGATAAAGCACGACATCTGGTTGAATAGTACTGAGTCCCATGGCAAAAATTGCACTGAAAGTTGATGTTGATACCTTACTTGGAACCCAAGTTGGAACTCCAAATCTAGCTAAGCTTTTTGCAGAGCTCGGTATTCAAGCGACTTTTTTATTTAGTCTTGGGCCCGACCATACAGGTTGGGCATTAAAACGAGTTTTTCGGCCAGGTTTTCTGAAAAAAGTATCGCGCACTTCGGTGGTAGAGCACTACGGCATCAAAACCCTTTTATACGGGGTTCTCCTACCAGCGCCTGACATTGGCAAAACTGCTGCACATGAAATGCGCGCCGTTGATGAGGCCGGTCATGAAACCGGGATCCATACCTGGGATCACGTCTATTGGCAAGATCATGTGTATCAACGTGATGCAGCTTGGACTCGAATCCAAATGCAAAAAGCCTATGATCGTTTTTGTGAGATATTCAAACACCCTCCGCTAACGCATGGTGCTGCGGGCTGGCAAATGAATGAAGCGGCTCTGATGCAACTGGACAATTGGGGTATGCAATACGCCTCTGATGGGCGCTCTGAGCCCAATCTTGCGCCTTACCGTATTCAATTTAGCAAAGAGCGAAGTAAGCATATTCAGTACCCCACCACACTCCCAACTTTTGATGAACTCATTGGAGTGGATGGACGGGATGCCTTTGGAGCGGCCCAGGCAATTCTTGGGCTCACTCAAAGTAATCCGAATGATCAAGTCTTTACCCTGCACGCTGAGTTAGAAGGACAAAAGTTGCTGCCTGCCTTCAAAGCATTACTCCAGGGGTGGATGATGCAAGGGCACGAACTAGTTACGATGGGTCAGTTGCACAAATCTTGGCTGGCAACTGGGCAACTCGATAAAATAGCGACTGAGCCATTTCAGTATGGCAGTATTGCCAATCGCAGCGGTGAACTGATGATCCAAATGCGCCATGCAACTAATTTCACATAACCATTGACGAGGGGAATTACGATGACGATTAAGATTGGGCAGACGATGCCAATGTGTGAGATTCCAGCAACATCAAACCTCACCTTCTCGCCAAAAGCATACCAAGGCAAAAAACTAGTGCTCTATTTTTATCCTAAAGATTCAACACCGGGATGCACGGTTGAAGCAGGAGAGTTTCGGGATCACATTGATGCATTTAATCAAGCCAATGCTTTGGTGGTTGGGGTGTCCCGGGATAATTTGCGCTCGCATGAGAACTTTCGCCAAAAATTAGGTCTACCTTTTGAATTGGTTGCCGATACCGAAGAAAAACTGTGCACGATCTTTAATGTCATCAAAATGAAAAATATGTACGGCAAACAAGTTCGTGGCGTTGACCGCAGCACCTTCCTATTTGATAGCAAAGGCGTTCTCCAAAAGGAGTGGCGAGGTATTAAGGTTGCGGGTCATGTTGCCGAAGTGCTCGCTGCCGCCAAGGCCATGTCCTAGGGATTTATACGGTACTTGCAAAGACATCAATTTGGGTTACAGTATGGCTATATGCACCGTAAGCGATGGATGCCATTAAACCCGCATCGGGGTCTATCTAGACCACGATGGGATACCGGCCCCCTTCTAAATCGTGCATATCACCCCGCCCTCTGCGTCACCCCTCAAAACCGCCTTTCGCTCTTCGTAGGCGGTTTTTTCATTTAGGAGAAGTCTCGCATGCCATTGCCTCCACTGCCCACCCAAATTGCCGATCAAGTCAATTTAAGTCGTCAGAAAACGCCGGATCTCAAAAATCCCCCCAAGAAGGTAAAAAAAGCACATGCGCCAAGCTGGGCCCAAGAGGTAGAACCCAATATTGATATGGACGATGATCTATCAGCTGCGGAGGCGGCATTAGAACAGATTAAGACCACTGCTCCAGCCCAACACCTGGAAAAGCAACTGGACTCTAAGCCAGAGCGGCCAAAGCGCACAGTGCGAACAGGTCCACCGAGTCTTTTTGTCTTAGATACCAATGTATTAATGCATGATCCGTCCTCACTCTTTCGGTTTGAGGAGCACGATTTGTATCTCCCCATGACAACCCTTGAAGAACTCGACAACCATAAAAAGGGAATGAGTGAGGTTGCACGTAATGCGCGTATGGTGAGTCGCTCGCTTGATCAACTCATTGCAGGTACCAGCGGTCAGCTTGACGAAGGAATTCCGCTAAATAAATTGGGTAACCAAGATGCTACCGGGAGGTTGTTTTTCCAGACCCAGTTTTCCACCGCTCCTCTACCCGAGGGGTTGCCCGAGGGTAAAGGCGATAACCTAATTTTAGGGGTGGTTCGTGATCTGCAAAAAGCCAAACCTCACCAAGAAGTGGTTTTGGTATCGAAAGATATCAATATGCGGATCAAAGCCCGAGCTCTGGGGCTTCCGGCCGAAGATTACTTCAATGATCAGGTCTTAGAAGATCGAGATTTAATGTACTCGGGTGTGATGGCACTCCCGAGTGACTTTTGGCCTAAGCATGGCAAGGCCATGGAGAGTTGGGCGGATAGCAAGAGCGGCACGATGTTTTATCGGGTTACTGGCCCGCTGGTGCCCAGCATGCTCGTCAATCAATTTGTTTATCAAGAAAATCTAGACGGTACAACGCCCTTTTATGCCATGGTTCGCGAAATCAATGGCAAGACTGCTTTGCTTCAAACTCTGAAGGATTATTCCCATCAGAAAAATAATGTGTGGAGCATCACTGCGCGTAATCGCGAGCAGAACTTTGCCATGAACCTCCTCATGAATCCAGACATTGATTTTGTAACCCTGCTTGGTCAAGCTGGTACCGGCAAAACCTTACTTGCCCTTGCTGCCGGTCTTGAGCAAGTATTGGATAGTAAACGCTATAACGAGATCATCATTACTCGAGCAACCGTTCCGGTCGGTGAAGATATTGGATTTTTACCAGGCACGGAAGAAGAAAAAATGCAGCCCTGGATGGGCGCTTTTGACGACAACTTAGAGGTTTTGCATCGAAGTGACGACACTGCAGGAGAATGGGGTCGTGCTGCTACTCAAGAACTTATCCGTTCTCGGATTAAGGTTAAAAGCATGAACTTCATGCGAGGTCGCACGTTTGTGAGTAAATTTCTGATTATTGATGAAGCGCAGAACTTAACACCTAAACAGATGAAAACGCTTGTTACACGAGCCGGCCCTGGAACCAAAATCGTATGCCTTGGGAATATCGCCCAAATCGATACCCCTTATCTTACTGAGGGCTCATCCGGCCTTACCTATGTGGTCGATCGTTTTAAAGGTTGGCGTCACAGCGGTCATATCACTTTGGCTCGTGGCGAACGTTCGCGACTAGCCGATCATGCTGCTGAAGCCCTGTAATAAAAATTTACTTCGTACTGCCATGGTTGCACTGAGTATATTGATACTCAGTGCTTGCTCAACCACCCCAACTCATAAATCTGGGGGGGTTGTTAGTAACCCGCGTATTGCCCACTTTAAAAACGATACAAGCGCCGGTAATGAGGGTATTTCGATCGCTGCAATGGGTTTAGTAGGAGTGCCTTATCGCTATGGCGGCAATACCCCAGCCGGCGGTTTTGATTGCAGCGGCTTAATTGCTTATGTTTATCAGAATAGCTCAGGCATCAAGCTACCAAGAACGATTCAGCAAATGAGTAATGTCGGTACCGGCATTGGTCAACAGCCCCCAGCTCCAGGGGATTTAGTGTTTTTTAATACCACCGGTGAGCGCTACTCTCATGCTGGAATTTATGTCGGCCAAGGTCGTTTTGTGCATGCGCCTAGCGCAGGTGGCACAGTGCGTCTTGAACGCATTGATTCGCCGTACTGGGCAGCGCGTTATACCGAGGCCCGTCGGATTACGAGTAATTAAAAGGGGCTAAACCCACCGCCATACGAAGGCGTATTGGGGGCCAAGTTATCGAACTTAGTGAACTGTCCTTGCCAACTCAGGCGGACCGTACCAATTGGACCATTACGTTGCTTGCCAATAATAACTTCGGCAACACCTTTATCAGTGGTGGTATCCGGGTGATACACCTCATCACGATAAATAAACAGAATTAAATCAGCGTCTTGCTCAATGGCTCCAGATTCACGCAGATCAGACATGACAGGTCGTTTATTAGGACGTTGCTCAAGACCACGATTGAGCTGAGATAAAGCGACCACTGGGCACTGCAACTCTTTCGCCAGAGACTTTAAGGACCGTGAGATCTCAGAGATTTCGGTGGCTCTATTTTCTCCGCCGCCACCCGCGCTACCACTCATTAATTGCAGGTAGTCGACCACAACCATTCCTAGGGTGCCGCCATAATTGCGCGCAATGCGACGAGCTCGGGCGCGCAACTCGAGACAGGTTAGGGAGCCGGTCTCATCAATGAGGATTTGGGTATTACTTAGTCGCGCAATCGCATCAGTGACTCGTGGCCACTCATCATCGTTTAACTTACCAGTCCGCATCCGACTCTGATCAACTCGCCCAACCGATCCGAGTAAACGAGTTGCCAGTTGCGCTCCAGACATCTCCATCGAAAACACAACGACCGGAAGACCTTCATGCAAGGCCACATTCTCAGCAAAATTTAGGGCTAACGCCGTCTTACCCATCGAGGGTCTGCCAGCCACAATCACTAGATCCCCTTTTTGCAGACCACTGGTTTGTTTATCGAGATCAATAAAACCGGTTGCGATTCCAGTAATATCGCTCCCGCCATCGCGGTTATATAACTCATCAATGCGCGCAACCACAGCCTTTAAGAGAGGTTCGATTTCGAGGTAATCCGCTTTGCGACTACCCTCTTCACCAATTTGTAGAATGCGTGATTCCGCTTCGTCCAGCAAGGTACGAACCGATCGGCCCTCAGGCATGAATGCCGTATTAACAATACTGTCTGAGACCTCAATCAAGCGCCGCAAGATACTGCGATCACGAATGATTTCTGCATAGCCTTTGATATTGGCCGCACTTGGGGTGTTTTGCGCTAAGGAATTTAAATAATCGATGCCGATGAGATCCGCTTCAGGCTCATTCTTGATCGCATCAAACACAGTGATCACGTCAGCCGGTCGGTTATCGCCGATTAAACGCTCGATGACCCGATAAATCAGGGCATGCTCGCTACGATAAAAATCCCGCTCGGAGAGGATACCGCCTAAACGATCCCATGCGGTGTTATCCAAAAGCAAACCGCCGAGAACCGATTGCTCAGCCTCGACGGAATGGGGTGGGACTTTGAGAGCCTGCACAACCGCATCACCAGGCCCAGGCATGCCTGGGTTCATTGGTACGGGACGGTTGCGAGGTTCGGCCATAGAGCTAGTGTACCGAAGTCAACTAGGCCTGCTCACCAATCACACGAATATTAATATCAACAATAACGTCCGTATGCACAGCAACAGCCACTGGGTGATCGCCGACCACTTTCAATGGGCCGGTTGGCATCCGAACTGCAGCTTTCTCGATTTGAAAACTCTTTTTCGCCAAAGCTTCAGCGATATCATGATTGGTGACCGAGCCAAACAAACGACCATCAACGCCGGCCTTTTGACTAATCTCCAACACTAAGCCTTTGAGTTTCTCACCAAGCGCTTGCGCAGCTGAGAGCTTCTCTGCAGCAATCTTCTCAAGCTCGGCACGACGAGCAGCAAAGTCAGCAATGGCTGCCTCGGTTGCGCGACGCGCTTTACGTTGTGGAATTAAAAAGTTACGAGCAAAACCATCTTTGACTCGAACGACATCGCCAAGGTTGCCCAAATTGGTTACCTTTTCAAGCAGAATAACTTGCATCGTGGGCTCCTAATTATTTCTTATGTTGATCTGAAAATGGCAGCAATGCCAAAAAGCGAGCGCGTTTAATTGCGGTATCCAACTGACGCTGATACAGCGCCTTTGTACCCGTTAAACGAGCTGGCGTAATCTTGGCGTTCTCGCCAATAAAATCCTTAAGCGTATCGACATCCTTGTAGTCAATTTGCTCAACGCCACCAACCGTAAAGCGGCAATAACGCTTGCGTTTAAAGAGTGGGTTCTGTGCAGGCTTCTTTTTGAAGTCTGTCTTTTTGTTCATTTTTCCAAAAGCCATAATGGTTTCCTATTTATTCAATGTGATCTTCGTAATATGAAAAACGAGGCGCTCATTTCGTAAAGTCTTTTGCGTTAAGAATCCTTCAAACACTGCTTCTGCTCCCAAATCCATCGTTAGCAACTCTTGATGAATCTCACCAATTGCCACTGCTTCAACATTCATCCGAATTTGCCGCACTTGATTTGCTTCACTTAACTCACCATCATGATGCAACTGACAATGAATCAC
Source organism: Polynucleobacter sp. HIN11 (assembly GCF_030297675.1). Lineage (NCBI taxonomy): Bacteria > Pseudomonadati > Pseudomonadota > Betaproteobacteria > Burkholderiales > Burkholderiaceae > Polynucleobacter > Polynucleobacter sp. HIN11. The sequence goes on along the minus strand of NZ_AP028142.1, from coordinate 459,882 downwards.
TGGCAAACCGGCTGGGGTATATCGAATGGCGTCCTTGGCGATTAGAGAAGCAGTCAGGATGAGAAGGTTTGAACTACGCTTCACAATCAGACCGACTTTTACGAATCAAAGCCTCCTTTTCGACAATAATTAAGCTGCTGCCGGTGCGTCAGCTTGGGCAAGCTTACGAGCTTCCTCGCGCTGCACCTCTTTCATCATGATGGATGGCTCAGTCTCAGCCTTCTTCATCTTAACAATGAGGTGACGCAACACTGCATCATTGAATTTAAATGCATGCTCGAGTTCCTCAAGCGTTTTTTGATCGCATTCAATATTCATGCAAACGTAGTGAGCTTTAGCGAGCTTGTCGATCATGTAAGCCATCTGACGACGACCCCAATCTTCAATTCGATGCACTTTGCCACCATGGGTGGCTAGGATCGACTTATAGCGATCAATCATCGCGGGAACCTGCTCGCTTTGGTCCGGATGGACGATAAAAACGATTTCATAATGACGCATTAATCACTCCTTATGGATAAAACTGCCTAGGCGTCTTGCTTAATTCCGCTGTCAAGAATCAAGCACCAGTGCAGCAAGGGTGGAACAAATTGTTTAAATTACTTACCGAAATTCCGATAAGCTCACCATTCTAGCAAAATAATCCTGCCAACTCAATGAATTAGCACCTGATTGGGCGGCAGCGAATAAGGCTAGCTGCAAAGCAATTCGGGCTTTTGCGGGATTTAAATAACCCGCGCTCAATGCCTTTGCTAATCGGCCATTGGCAAGAGTGCCGCCAATATAGCCCCTACCGATTCGAGAGGCACGCACCACCGCTCCCCCAGCCTCCATAAACTGCTCCAGAGCGGGCGCAAGGTTCTCATGCACGGTACCAGCACCAGTGCCTGCTAGAACAATACCCTGAACCCCGTGATCCTCTAAAAATATGATGGTTTCGGGTCTGGCGCCCGAGTGGCTTGTAATAATTTCGACCCAGGGCCATTGATTATCTGGTGGTATCGGTAAGTCACTGCTAACTTGAATCCAATCATTTGGCAAGGTTTCCTCAAAAAAGGCATCCACATGGGAGCCATGCCCTTTAACCAAAGCAAGGCCCGGTATTGATTTGGAGCCCATCACGGCCCAAATTCCACCCTGTTCTTCGCCCGCTTCTGCGGCAAATTCAATCGCATCAGATAAATTTCCCGGACCATCAGCCTGTGGATGATCAGAGGGAAGCATTGCTCCAGTTAAAACAACCTTCTTGCCAAATTTTCTGGAGGATCCACCGCAGACAATCTCCAAGAAAGTAGCCGTTTCTTCCATCGTATCGGTGCCATGGGTAATTACAATCCCCATTACTTCGGGGTCTGCGAGTCCCATGCGAACCTGGACACCTAATTTACTTAGCAAAGACTCACTCAAATCACAGCTATCAATATTAGATAACTGTATGTTTTTTATAGAAAATTTTGTTTCAATTCGGGCTAAAAGGGTTGAAATCGGCACTTGACCAGCTTGATAACCCCCATTTCCTGAATCGGTCCTAAGGCCAGCGATCGTACCGCCGGTGCCGATCACCAAAATGTATGAGGGAATAGAGGAATTTGACATCTAGGCATTATCCAACCAAGCAAAAGTTCTTGAAATGCCATTTTTTACTGTATACAATCCCAGTATGAATATAAATACAGTAATTGACAGCCCATCTCTACCAAAACTGACTGCTCGGCAAGAAGAGATTTTGGGGCTTATTACCTTGGCCATTGAGGAAAGCGGGCTTCCTCCCACCCGCGCTGAAATAGCGAATCGACTTGGTTTTGCATCTGCCAATGCTGCCGAGGAACATTTGCGAGCATTGGCCAAAAAGGGCTATATCGAATTAAGCCCAGGAACATCGAGAGGCATTCGAGTAACCAACTCGCAGCCTGTAACTCAGGATAAAAATTTTCGTCAATTGAACTTGCCATCGGGCAGTTTGCAACAACTCACCCTTCCCTTAATTGGTCGGGTTGCCGCAGGCTCACCCATTACTGCGATTGAACATATTGAGAAACATATTCCAGTTGACCCTAGCTTATTTAGTAAGGGCGCAGACTACCTGCTGCGCGTCAAAGGGATGAGCATGCGGGATGCAGGTATTCTCGATGGTGACTATTTAGCCGTTAAAAAGACCACCCAAGCGCGTAATGGCGACATCGTGGTTGCCCGCATTGATGATGAGGTCACCGTGAAGCGCTTTCAACAAAAGAAGGGGGTAAATGGCCCCTACCTCGAGCTCCAAGCTGAAAATCCTGATTTTGAGAACATCATCGTGCGCGCAGATTCTAGCTTTGCCCTTGAGGGGCAAGCGGTTGGGCTAATCCGAGCAAACGGTATTTAAGGTTTACGGGTTGGCGCAATCACATTCGCATTTTTAGGCGAAGAAGTGATTGTTATGATGGATTTAGGGCCCGTCAGAGATCCCTCATTAATCTCAACCGTGCAAGTGCGTTCGCCTTTGGTAAAGACCAAGAAACTGGTTTTTGATTTCGTGGCGGTAACCGTGGTCCACCCTGCTTTGGGATACTCGGATTGAAAAAACGCGTACACATCGGTTGCACCTTGTAAGGCGCTGATATTGACTCGGCCTACCCAGCCATCGCCACGACCAATAATCAATGAATCAGACCCAATAATTTTGGCCCCAGTTGGTAAAGGCATGTCGCCAAGCAACTGCGACTGAATTTGATTGATTTCCTCCTGGGTTCCCGTGGGACTATCACCAGTAGCACAGGCCCCCAACAGCGCAGCTGCAGTAAGAGCAACAAAATGTGTTTTCGAGATCAATCGATTCATGATTTGTTCCAAGGCTAATGGATAAAAAATACCAGTTTTTGCTATTTTAGGGCAGAGGGTTAATTCGTCAATGATTATGGGTGGAGGCGCGTGAGGGAATCGAACCCCCGTACGAAGCTTTGCAGGCTCCTGCCTAACCACTCGGCCAACGCGCCCTAATTGGTTTGGAATGCACCAAACATCAACTCAAACAAAATGGGAAGCTTTTGGGGCTTCCCATCAATGAATGGAGCGGGAAACGAGGCTCGAACTCGCGACCTCAACCTTGGCAAGGTTGCGCTCTACCAACTGAGCTATTCCCGCATTACAGGATCGACAGTTTAGCAAAGATTCGAGGATGAGGTCCTAATTAGCAAAATTTCCTGGTTTTACGGCTTATTGGTTAATTGCGGTAACGCCTTTTGTAGATAGTAAAACATGGACCAAAGCGTCAGAAAAGCAGCAATCCAAATCAGCCAAGTCCCCAAAAGAGAGCTATGGATACCCAAGATTTGCCCATTGAATAGCAAAAAGGGGATCGCAATTAACTGGGCAGTTGTTTTTAATTTACCGACCATATGAACAGCAACGCTTCGTGAGGCACCAACTTGCGCCATCCACTCACGCAGAGCAGAAATGGTGATCTCACGCCCAATAATGACCAATGCGACCCAGGTCTGAACCCGATCCAAATTGAGTAATACCAGCAAAGCAGCAGCCACAATTAATTTATCCGCTACAGGATCTAAAAATTGTCCAAAGGCCGACTCTTGGTTCATCCGTCTTGCCAAGAATCCATCTAACCAATCCGTAATGGCGGCAAATACAAAAATGCCTGTTGAAAAGATATTTTTCTCGGGCGGTGATAACCAATCATTTGGTAAATAGAAAATCCCCACCAATAATGGAATGGCCGCTACACGCAGCCAGGTCAAAGCGATGGGTAAATTAAATGGCATTTTTGGAGAATAAACGATTTAATTGATCGATTAATGAAGCTGACGGTATATCTGCTCCGCCAGAGTTTGAGAAATTCCATCCACGCTTGCTAACTCCTCAACCGTTGCATTTGTAACTCCCCGCAGCCCACCAAAGCGTGCCAATAATTTTTGACGGCGCTTGGCCCCGATGCCCTCCATTTCCTCAAGTCTAGAAACAGTCCGTGACTTAGCACGCTTGGCGCGCATCCCGGTAATTGCAAAACGATGCGCCTCATCCCGAATCTGTGCAATCAACATGAGCGCCTGGCTATCCGAACCTAATCGGATGGGCTCCCGCTCATCAGCAAAGATCAGAGTTTCTAAACCAACCTTACGATCCTCACCTTTAGCAATACCAACAATGAGCCCAATATCAATGCCGAGCTCACTAAAGACCTTCCTCGCTACTTCTACTTGGCCCTTACCACCATCAATGAAAACAAGCTGCGGTACTTTATCGGCCGGGATTTCCTGAAAATTTGCATAGCGGCGTTGCAATACTTGCTGCATCGCTGCGTAATCATCTCCGGCTGTAATGCCGGTAATGTTAAAGCGTCGATACTCACTGGGTTGGAGTTCATTTTTAGCAAAGACTACGCAGGATGCTTGAGTGGCTTCACCGGATGTGTGGCTAATATCGAAGCACTCGATACGTAATTGATCAAGTTGCTCCAAATCAATACCAAGGGCATCTGTGAGTGCTCGAACCCGAGCAAGCTGCCCACCCGCTTCTGCGATGCGACGCAGCAAGGCAATCTTGGCATTCCCCTCGGCCATCGCTAACCAATGCTTGCGCTGACCCTGTGGTTGATATAAAAACGAAATAGTTCGTGTGGAGCGTTCCATCAGCGCTTGACAGATCGCTTCAGCGCGTTCGCCCTTTAATGGTACGTTCGTAATCATGACGGAGGGCGTAATCACTGCCAGCTCAGAAGATGAGTCGGTCGATAAATAGTGTTGTTGAATAAAAGTTTCAAGAATGATTTGCAGGTCAATTGGCTCATCTTCGGATGACTTTATACCCTTGGAAAAATAGGCACGATCCCCCAAGTGACGGCCGCCACGAACCATCGCTAAATTGACACAGATTTGGCCATCGATTTCGGCGGCTGCCAAAATATCAACATCGCCCTCCCCTTCGGCCACTACATCCATAGACTGCTGCTGAAGAACATTGGATAAGTCAGCAATACGATCACGAATTACAGCTGCCATCTCGAACTCCATAGCAGCACTGTAGTTTTCCATCTCACGCTCCAGTTCAGCCAGAACAACTTGATGGTTACCCTCTAAGAATCGCAGGGCTTGATTAACATCTTGGGAATATTGATCCTTGGTCAACTTACCCACGCACGGCGCACTACAGCGATGAATTTGATGCAATAGACAGGGGCGACTTCGATTACGAAAAATCGTATCCTCACAGGTTCGCAAGCGAAATACTTTTTGCAAAATTTGCACGCTATTACGAACCGCCCAGGAGTTCGGGAAGGGTCCAAAGTAACGATTGCGTCGATCAATCTTGCCGCGATATGAGGCTAAACGAGGGTAATCGTGCCCTGTGAGCATCAGATAAGGATAGGATTTGTCATCTCTAAAAAGAATATTGAATGGTGGGCCATATTCTTTAATCAGATTATTTTCAAGAATCAAGGCCTCAGTTTCGGTGCGAGTAATCGTAATTTCGAAACGGATAATGCGCTTGACCATTCGCTCAATTCGAGGGGAATGGTTTTTCTTCTGAAAATAACTCGAGACCCGCCGTTTAAGATCCTTGGCTTTGCCAACATATAAGATATGGCCTGACTCATCAAAAAAGCGATAGACGCCTGGTAGCCCAGGAAGCCCCTTTAAATCAATTCGTAAGGATTCAGGAAGTAAATTAGTCATGCGTTGGGATATTTTCTGCCAAATTATCGATAACTATGGCGATGCGGGTATTTGCTGGCGTCTAGCGCGATCACTGGCAACTCAATACGATCAAAATATACGCCTATTTTGCGATGATTTACATACTCTGCAACTCATCATGATGGAGCAATCCCATCTTAAGGGTATTGAGGTTCTTCCCTGGGAAACCAGTTATCAAAATGCCCGGCATCCGCCAGAGCTACCCGATATTGTGATCCAAGCGTTTTCATGTGAGCTACCCGCCCGCTATCTCAATAGTATTTTGATCGCACCTCAAAAGCCGATTCTGATCAATCTTGAATATTTAAGTGCAGAGCCATGGGTTGCGGACTTTCATGGCAAACCATCCCCCAATACGCATGGTTTACAAAAGTATTTCTTCTTTCCGGGATTTCAAACCAATACCGGAGGCTTATTACTTGATCCCATTCCAAAAATTGATCAAGAAGACTGCCCCAAAAGCCTAAAGCTAACCTGGCAAAAGTCTCGGCCCCATTCAAAAAAAATGAGTATTTTTTCCTATCCCGGGGCGCCAATTAAAGAATGGCTCGCAAACCTTAATCAACTGGGAGAGCCATTTGATATTTTTTTAGCATTTGGTAATGCGCAATTACTCAATCTACAACAGCACCACTGGCCAAATTTAAATCTGATCTCGATGCCATTTATTCCGCAAGATGATTACGACTGGCTCTTAGCGCACTGTGATTTCAACATTGTGCGCGGGGAGGATTCGTTTATTCGGGCGCAGTTAGCAGGAAAACCCTTTATTTGGAATATCTATCCCCAAGACGACGGTGCGCATCACACCAAGCTCAAAGCATTTTTAGATCTCTACCTTAAGGGCGTCGATCCACGCCTGCAAAACCTCATTACAGATGCAATGAATTGGCGGAAGGCTCAAGACTGGTGGGACCAACTACCGACGTGGTTAGAGCATGCTAAACACTGGCAAAGAGTCCTAATCCATGAACAATCCGATGGCGGCTTAGCAGGCAGATTAGTTCAGTTTGTCAGTTAAATCATTAACCAGTTAAAATAATGGGTTTGAATCAATTGGTCTCATTAGGGCCCAATATCCGTAAACATCAGGAATTATTATGAAAATCGCTCAAGAACTCCGCGTGGGTAATGTTGTCATGATTAATGGTGACCCTATGGTGGTCCAAAAACACGAATATAGCCGCTCAGGCCGCAACTCAGCCGTAGTCAAAATGAAGTACAAGAACCTATTAACAGCGGCTCCGAATGAGGGTGTTTATAAAGCGGATGATAAATTTGATGTTGTGATCCTTGAAAAGAAAGAATGCACCTACTCCTATTTTGCAGACCCAATGTACACCTTTATGGACAGTGACTATAACCAATATGAGGTCGAGAAAGACAATATGGGTGATTCGCTCAATTACCTCGAGGAAGGTATGGCGGTTGAGGTTGTGTTCTACGACGGCCGCGCCATTTCTGTTGAATTACCTACCTCGGTTGTGCGTGAGATTACCTACACTGAGCCAGCTGTAAAAGGTGATACCAGTTCTGGTAAGGTACTTAAAAGCGCCAAAATTGCAACCGGCTTTGAGATTCAAGTACCCTTGTTCTGCACCACTGGGGACAAAATTGAAATCGATACCCGCACCGGCGAATATCGTAGTCGCGCAAATTAATGAATAAGTCCAAGGGTTTTTAATAAATCCTTGGCATGCAGATACTCAGTGTCTTTCTGCAATTCATCCCAGGACTGGGATTCACCCTTCGGAAATAATTTCTTGAGTCGCGTTACAGACTCTTTGAATTTCGTTTGAGAAACGCTTAGCTCCTTGAGTAAGCGATCAGCAAGATCGGGGCGATTACAAATCAGCACTGCATCACATCCTGCTTTGAGGGCTAATTGCGCACCCTGAACCACATCACCAGCAACACTCGCCCCCTCCATCGAGAGGTCGTCACTAAAAATTACACCACCAAACTTTAGCTTTTTACGCAAGATGGTTTGCAACCAAATGCTAGAAAAGCCTGCCGGTAATGCATCAATCTTGGAATAAATGACATGAGCAGGCATCACTGAGGCAAGACTGATATCAAGCCACTCGTAAGGCTTCATATCATCACTCTCAATTGATTTTAGTGAGCGTTCGTCTTGGGGAATAGCAATATGAGAGTCTGCCTCAGCCCATCCATGTCCCGGGAAGTGCTTACCGCAATTAGCCATATCACCTAAGCGGAGTCCCTCATTCAAGCCTTTTGCTAGAACATACACAATTTCTGGGTTGCGATGAAATGAGCGATCGCCAATCACACCACTGCGGGCATAATCCAAATCCAAAACGGGCGTGAAACTAAAGTCAACTCCACACGCTCTTAGCTCGGTTGCAAGTACGTAGCCGCATGCGGTTACTGCCTTCATCGCGGAAATTGCAGAGCTTGCCCCAACTCCATTGCGCATCCATAGATCACCCAGGCGGCGCATAGCAGGAAGATGCGTAAACCCATCCGTTTTACAACGTTGCACTCGACCTCCCTCATGATCAATGCATATCAGAATGTCAGAGCGGACTTGCTTGATTGATTTAGTGAGTGCAGTTAATTGTTTACGAGATTGGAAGTTACGCCCAAATAAAATTACGCCTCCCGTCAAGGGATTTTTTATGCGTCGGATATCGTGTTGGTTTAAGGTAATCCCCTCAATATCCAGAATAATGGGGCCTGGGTTATAAGTCGATTTTTTTTGGGTTGCCACGGTCTCATCCAAGATAGTTTTGTGGATCAAAGGTGGTGACAATAGGGGCGCCATAACTCACAACCACAAACGCCATCACCATTTCTTGCTCGTCAGTCACTGTCACATGCGCATGCCATTGTTTATCTTCCATAAACTGCAACAGAGCCCCTGAATATTTTGTATAAGGCTTACCACTGGGCTCATTGAGTGTTTGCAAAGATCGCCAACTCATTGGCATGTGCATACCCAAGCCAATCGCTTTTGAAAATGCCTCCTTAGCTGCAAAACGGGTGGCTAAGTAGGCCATGCCCCGCTTGTGATTACGACTAAGTCGCTGTTGAAACACCTGATACTCCTCATCCCCCAAAACTCTCTTGGCTAAGCGTCCTTGGGTGCGTTCATAGGCAGCCTGTAAGCGACCCATTTGCAGGAGATCGATACCAATACCAACAATCATTGCGAACGCGCCTCATTCATAAGTCTGCGCATATCCCGAATCGCATTGGGTAGACCCTTAAAAATAGCCTCCGCAATGATCGCGTGCCCAATGTTCAGTTCACTGATTTCAGGGATTTTGGCGATGGGCTGAACATTTTGCTCATTTAAACCGTGCCCGGCATTGACTCGAAAACCTAAATTCTTTGCATAGCGCGCAGCCTCTGTAATTCGCTGCAGCTCGAATGATTGATGCTCTATTTGAGCATCTGCATAGGCTCCAGTATGTAACTCAATTACGCATGCCCCAAGCTCCTTAGCGACGTCAATCTGGCGATGGTCTGGATCAATAAAGAGTGAGACCCGAATACCAGCGGCCTGCAGTTGTTTGGTAGCAGAATGCACTTGATCCCGATGAGTGATCACATCGAGTCCGCCTTCGGTAGTAATTTCGGTCCGCTTCTCGGGTACCAAGCACACATCCTGCGGTTTAACCTGAAGGGCAATATTCAGCATCTCCGGGGTAATTGCACATTCCAAGTTCATGCGGGTACGAATCAAGGGTCTAAGCGCAAATAAATCGGCATCTTTGATATGACGTCGATCCTCACGTAAATGCAAGGTGATCAAATCAGCACCTGCCTCTTCGGCAATTTTTGCTGCCGTGATTGGATCGGGATAAGGCGTCCCCCGCGCATTACGCAGGGTTGCAACGTGATCAATATTAATACCAAGCTCAAGTGGGGCCATACCTAATATTAAAGCCATAGTCCCGCTTAGATCTTTTTTAGATCAATCAAGATTTGACGGGTGGTCAAGGTTTGATCTTGTAAGTGAATGCCCAAGAGGAAACGCATTAATTGTTTGCTCTGGCTAAGGGTCTCTGATCCCGAAAAGTCACCCTGCGCCATCGCTCGTAATACCGACCCCTCAAGTACGGGCCAATGACTGGGGTCATCGGGTTGCCATGGTCGAATCCCCTTCTCGGGCTGATAGACATATCGTTCGCCATCGACTGGTTGCGAGCGGGTCTCCACACAATGATCAAGAGCTGCAGCATATCCAGTCTCTCGCAAAAGAGCCAGCTCAAATGGTCTTAAAGTTTGCTCGATCGATGTTCCGGAGGACTCGATTTGGGAGAGCGCATAAACTGTATCGGCGTAATGATCATAGAGCGACTCGTAGGCATCTTCTCTAGCCAAAAACTTCACCAGCAGCTCATTAAGATAGAAACCGCACAAAAGTGCATCTCCAACCAGAGCTGGAGAACCTCCGACCCATTCTGATTTAGTGAGAGTTCTCAGTTCAGATTTACCGCTCCACGAGATGAGCAGTGGCTGAAAGCGCTGCAGAACTGGTCGTAAGCTCGAATGAGGGCGCTTCGCACCTTTAGCGATTAATGCCAGTCGTCCATGCGAACGGGTAAACACATCCAGAATTAAGCTTGTTTCTTTATAAGGGATACTGTGTAATACAAATCCCGGCTCATCCAGAACACGAGTTCCCGCCATTTATTCCAAACCTTGAGCACGTAGTTCAGCAAGGTCATCTGCCCATCCTCGTTTGACCTTAACCCAGGTTTCTAAGAAAACTTTGCTATCAAACAATGCTTCCATATCTAAGCGGGCTTCGGTCGAGATCTTCTTTAGCCGCTCACCTTTCTGGCCTATGATCATTGCCTTATGGCTGTCACGATCCACCAGAATGGTTGCAGCAATACGTCGCATTTTGCCATCCAGCTTGAATTGATCAATCACCACAGAACTAGAGTACGGCAACTCATCACCGGTATAACGAAACACCTTCTCGCGCAAGATCTCGGCGGCCATAAAGCGTTCACTTCGATCCGTCAGCGTGTCTGGCTCGTATCGTGCCTCACCCTCCGGCAAATACTCTGCGATCACATCCAATAAGCGTTCAATATCATCCTTGTTCTTACCACTCATTGGAATCACTTCAGCAAAGGTTTGTTCAGGACTTGCAATTGTTTCTGCTTCGCAACCCTTGGTCTGCTCGGCAATTGCTCCCCATGGCTGTGCCATTTTTTTCATGAACTCAAAAAGTTCCAGATCGCGAGCGTCAGAATTATCAAATCGCGAAGCAAATAAATCCAGCTTATTTGCAACTAATAGTACCGGTTTGTCATTTGGTAATAATCGCAAAACTTTGACATCATCGGCGCCCCAGTAACCTGCCTCTACAATGAAACAAATGACATCAACATCATGCAAGGTACTAGTCACCGTTCGATTGAGGGTCTGATTAAGGGTATTCATGACGCGCGTCTGAAAACCCGGGGTGTCAATAAAGATAAACTGCGCTTGCTCACGCGTTTGCACCCCCGCAATTCGGTAGCGGGTCGTTTGCGCTTTGCGCGATGTGATACTAATTTTTTGACCTACGAGTGCATTTAATAGAGTGGATTTACCCATATTGGGTCTACCCACTAATGCGATCGTGCCGCACCTAAACACATCAATCCTTTAACTTAAGAGGTAACTGCCCTTTTGCCGAATCAGCTTTGGCGGCTTTCTTTTTTGCAGCACGGGTCTTCTTGGGCTTACGCGACTCCTGTGGCAAAGCTTTTTGTACAGCAACCAGAGCAATTTTTGCAGCACCCTGTTCTGCAGCGCGCCGCGATGCCCCTTCCCCTTTTACGCTCACTTTAAGATTTGGAACAATGCATTCGACTTCAAACTGCTGATTGTGAGCGGCGCCAGTCGTGGCCACCACATTATATGTGGGTAGAGGCAACTGAAAGCCCTGTAAATACTCTTGCAATAAAGTTTTATCATCCTTGCCTAAAGTTTTCGGATCTACGTTTTGCAAGATGGTGGAGTACAGTTTACGCAGACTTGCCTTTGCTGCCTCGAATCCTCCATCAATAAAAATTGCTCCCGCAATTGCTTCGAGTGTATCGGCTAGGATAGAAGGTCTACGAAATCCACCGCTTTTTAACTCCCCTTCACCAAGCTTGAGATAGTCCGATAGCATCAAAGCTTGAGCAATTTCATACAGTGCCTGTTGCTTTACCAAGTTTGCTCGCACTCGTGATAGGTCGCCCTCATCAAGATCCGCATAACGCTCATACAAAATCTCGGCAACCACACAGTTCAATACAGAGTCTCCCAGAAACTCGAGGCGCTCGTTATTCTTTTTACTATGGCTGCGATGGGTTAAGGCCTGATTTAATAATTCAGGCTTTTTAAATTGATAGGCCAAGCGATCCTGCAGGGGGCCAAGATCGAGTGTTGCCCGGGCGTTCATTACTGAAAGCTTCCAATCCGGCCTAGTGAGCCCATGTTCAGCCAAATGAAGAAGGCGCGACCAACTAAGTTTTGATCGGGCACGAATCCCCAGAACCGCGAATCCAAACTATTATCGCGGTTATCACCCATCACAAAATAATGACCTGCTGGCACCTTACAGCGCAGTGAAGTTCCTTGGTATTGGCAGTTCTCCGATCCAGGGAAGTTATCGCCTTGATAGATCGTGCTGCGATCGGGATCATTCAAAATCTCATGGGCATTACCCCCAAGATCGGCTGGAAAGCTCTCTTGATAGAGCTTGGCATACCGCATGCTTTCAGGATCAAGGTAAGGGGCTCCACCTGTATATTGAAGTGGCTTACCGTTAATAGTGACTTTTTTATCCTCATAGAGGATGTCATCGCCCGGAATCGCAATCACGCGTTTGATGTAATCAACCGACTGATCTTTGGGATAACGAAAGACAACCACATCCCCCCGTTTTGGGGTGCCAATCTCAATAATTTTCTGATTGATTACTGGCAACCGAATGCCGTAGGTATATTTATTGACAACAATGAAATCTCCAATCTGCAGGGTTGGAATCATCGATCCGGATGGAATCTTAAATGGCTCAATCAAAAATGAGCGCAGTATGAATACCGCCAAAATAACCGGGAAGAAACTTGCCGAATACTCCAACCAAAGTGGCATCCGCTCAATTCCGGCAGCTTTGCGTTGTGGGGCAAAGTAGAGTTTATCGGCAACCCATGCGATGCCCGTGATGATGGCCAAGATAAATAAGATGAGGGCAAAGTTCATTTTTCTTCCACCTGCAGGATGGCCAAAAATGCTTCTTGCGGAATTTCAACATTACCCACTTGTTTCATACGCTTCTTGCCCTCTTTTTGCTTCTCGAGTAACTTGCGCTTGCGGGTAATATCACCACCATAGCACTTCGCCAATACATTCTTACGTAAAGCCTTGACGTTTTCTCTGGCAATAATATTGCTACCAATTGCCGCTTGAATTGCTACATCAAACATTTGTCTAGGAATAATGCCGCGCATCTTAGCAACCACCTCGCGACCGCGCGATTGACTATTACTTCGATGCACAATGATGGATAGGGCATCAACCCGATCCCCGTTAATGAGGATATCGACCTTTACCACATCGGCTGGCCGATACTCTTTGAACTCGTAATCCATCGAGGCATAACCCCGCGAGACTGATTTCAAGCGATCAAAGAAATCCAATACGATTTCAGCCATCGGTAATTCATAGGTGAGCTGCACTTGACGCCCTAAATAGGTCATATTGGTTTGAATTCCACGCTTACCAGTGCACAAAGTAATGACCGAGCCAACATATTCTTGGGGCATATACAAATTGACAGTCACAATCGGCTCCAAGATTGTCTCGATCTTGCTGGGGTCTGGCATTTTGGAAGGGTTATCCACCACAACCTTCGTGCCATCACGTTGCTCAACCTCATAAACAACCGTTGGCGCGGTTGTAATCAAACTCATATCAAACTGTCGCTCTAAACGTTCTTGCACAATTTCCATATGCAATAAACCTAAGAAGCCGCACCGAAATCCAAACCCTAAGGCTTGAGAGACCTCCGGATCAAACTGCAGGGATGCATCGTTTAATTTGAGCTTTTCAAGAGACTCGCGTAAAGCATCGTATTGATTGGCCTCTACTGGATATAAACCTGCAAATACCTGCGGCTTAACCTCTTTAAACCCTGGCAGTGGCTGTGGCGCGGGGGTTCGACCCTGTTGGCCGGATGCATGGGTCACGGTATCGCCCACTTTGGCAGCCTTCAGCTCTTTAATGCCGGCAATAATGAATCCGACCTCGCCAGCACTGAGTTGAGAGCGAGTCACTGACTTCGGAGTAAAAACACCAAGCTGTTCGACCAGATGAGTGGATCCCGTAGCCATCAAGGTAATTTTGTCTTTTGGTTTTAGGGTGCCGTTCACCACTCGGACCAACATCACTACGCCCACATAGTTATCAAACCATGAATCAATAATTAAGGCTTGCAGAGGTAGTGTGGCATCACCCTTTGGTGGCGGAACGCGCCGAATCATTTCTTCTAAAACGTCAGCAACACCCAGTCCTGTTTTGGCCGAGCAGGTAATGGCATCGGTTGCATCAATACCGATCACATCCTCAATCTCTTTCTTGGCTGATTCAGGATCCGCGGATGGCAAATCGATCTTATTGAGGATTGGAATGACTTCTACGCCAAGTTCTGTCGCGGTGTAGCAGTTAGCCACCGTTTGCGCTTCAACCCCTTGGCTAGCATCGACAACCAACAATGCCCCCTCACACGCAGAAAGAGAGCGGCTGACCTCATAAGAGAAGTCGACATGCCCTGGAGTATCAATCAAATTTAGGTTGTAGGTCTTCCCATCTTTTGCCTTGTACGTAAGGGCAGCAGTTTGGGCTTTAATGGTAATGCCCCGCTCGCGCTCAATATCCATGGAGTCGAGAACCTGCTCCTCCATTTCACGGTCGGAGAGGCCGCCGCATAGCTGAATAATGCGATCTGCTAGAGTCGATTTACCATGATCAATATGGGCAATGATGGAGAAATTACGGATGTGATCCATTGGCGCTGTTCGATAGGGGTCTTGATAAAACGCCTTGTCGCAACGCAACACAATGATGCGCTGCAATAAGATGTCTTTTTCTTATTGTACTGGGAGCAGAAAAATCAGCACTTTTCCCCACCCCCGGGGGAAATAACCCAAGCAAAAAGAGGTGACTTTTCGTCACCCCTTGATGGTTTTGATCCTCTGTCCGGATTTATTTCTGAGCGGGTCGAATAGGCACCACGATGGTGGCATCGCCGCGACGCACAAAAATAGGTACTGCCTTACTGGGGTCGAGGGTTTTAGTCACAGACTCAAATTGCTTAATCCCAGTGATGTCAGCATCCCCAATACGAACAATTACGTCTCCAGCCCGTAAACCTGCTCTAGCAGCGGCACCATCACCCACATTGGTAATTTCAACTCCACCTTTGCCGCCCAATTCCTTATTTTTGGCCTCAGTCAATTCGATAACACTGATACCTAAGGATTTGTTCGCCGTACCGGCCTGTGGGGCTGGTGCCTCTGACTTGCGTGCAACCGCTTTATCAGGCTCAGCGTCCGCAACCACAACCGTTAAGTCACGCGTTACTCCTTTGCGCCAAACTTTAACCGTTGCAGAGGTGCCAGGTTTTGTCTCGCCCACAATACGAGGTAGGTCGGTAGACTTATTGATATCGCGCCCGTTAAAGCTCAAGATCACATCGCCAGCTTCAATGCCGCCCTTAGCTGCAGGAGCACTAGGTTCCACATTACGGACAAAAGCGCCACGTGGCTTGCCAAGACCAAGGCTTTCAGCCACCTCTTTATTGATCTCACCAATCGCCACGCCAATTCGTCCGCGTACTAAACGACCAGTAGTTCTTAATTGATCCGCGACCCGAATGGCCTCATCAATTGGAATTGCAAATGAAATTCCCATATAGCCACCTGAGCGACTAAAGATTTGAGAATTAATACCAATCACTTGGCCGGCAGTATTGAGCAATGGTCCACCAGAGTTGCCGGGATTGACTGCGACATCGGTTTGAATGAATGGCAAGTAGTCCCCAGTATCACGGCTTTTGGCCGATACAATTCCGGCAGTTACCGTATTCTCCAAACCAAAGGGGGAGCCAATCGCTACAACCCACTCGCCTACTTTTACCTTAGAGGAGTCGCCTAAAGGCAACCTTGGTAAGCCAGTAGCATCAATTTTTAGGACCGCAAGATCGGTACGCTTATCTGCGCCAAGTAGTTTTGCCTTGAACTCACGCTTATCCGTTAGAGTGACATAAATCGTTGTTGCGCCCTCAACTACGTGCGCATTGGTCATCACAATTCCGTTGGAATCAATAATGAATCCCGAACCAACGCCGCGTTCAATTTCTTCTGGTTGACCACGTCGATTACCCTGACCGCGTGGGGTATTGGGCGCCCCTGGAAGCGGTACCCCAAAAAAGCGACGAAAGAATTCCGCTTGCTCATCGGGTATGCCTGGGACAGAACCTTGAGCCTGTTGATTGGATAACCTCTCAGTGGTGCGAATATTAACGACCGCAGGACTAGCCTTTTCAACCAATTCCACAAAATCTGGGATTGCGACCCGAGGTGGCTGGGTATTTGTTTGAGAGGAAACCGTCGGTGAAAACGACAGAATTCCCCAGCTAAATACTGAGAAAACGACCAATAGAATTTTTTTCATACGAAATTGAGCTTTGCTCAACCCATTAGTTGCAATACCTTAGATATTAGGGCTTTTTCCCAAATATCAAGGTGCCGTTGGTACCCCCAAATCCAAAATTGTTTTTAACAGCGTAATCAATTTTGAGATCCCTAGCGGTATTGGCACAGTAATCAAGGTCGCATTCGGGGTCTTGATTAAAAATATTAATAGTCGGTGGTGATTTTTGATGGTGCAATGCAAGAACTGTAAAGACCGATTCAAGGCCCCCAGCGCCACCCAATAAATGACCCGTCATCGATTTCGTAGAGTTCACCACCACTTTTTTGGCATGATCGCCCAAAGCCGCCTTGATGGCATCTGTCTCATTCTTATCACCCAAAGGTGTTGATGTGCCATGTGCGTTTACATACTGAATCTGATCTGCTGTAATCCCCGCATCACGCATTGCATTTACCATGCAACGACGCGGCCCATCCATATTGGGAGCGGTCATGTGGTAAGCATCACCGCTCATTCCAAATCCACATAACTCCGCATAAATTTTGGCACCACGCGCTTTCGCATGTTCGTACTCTTCGAGAACCATTACACCAGCACCCTCGCCCAAAACAAATCCATCGCGATCTTTATCCCAGGGGCGCGAAGCAGTTGCAGGGTCGTCATTGCGGGTTGACAATGCCCTGGCAGCTGCAAAACCACCGATACCCAGAGCAGAAATAGTCGATTCAGCACCGCCGGCGATCATGACATCTGCGTCGCCATACTGAATCAAGCGAGCAGCCAAACCAATACTATGCAAACCAGTCGTGCATGCGGTCACGGCAGCAACATTGGGGCCCTTCAGATTGAAGAGGATACTCAAATGCCCAGAAATCATATTAATGATCGAGCCTGGCACAAAAAATGGTGAGATACGGCGCGGACCACGAGACAGTAACTCAGCATTGGTATCCTCAATCATCGGCAAACCACCAATTCCTGACCCAACCAACACACCAATTCGTTCAGAATTTTGATCAGTTACCTCTAGGCCACTATCTTTAATGGCTTGAGTGCCGGCTGCGATTCCATAATGAATAAAGGTATCCATATGCCGAGCCTCTTTGGCAGAAATATACTCCTCGACATTGAAATCCTTAACTTCACCAGCAAAATGCACACTAAGGGCTGAGTGGTCAAACTTAGTGACCGTGGCAATACCAGTCTTACCCGCAATCAGGTTGTCCCATGCGGTTGCAACTGAATTACCAACTGGTGAGATCAGACCTAAGCCAGTGACCACCACGCGTCGTGGTTGATTTGATACGGGCACGGCTTAGCCTAGATACGAATTAAGCCTGTCCAGCTTTCGTTTTTGCGAAATCAATCGCAAGCTGTACAGTGGTAATTTTTTCGGCCTCTTCGTCTGGTATCTCAATACCGAACTCATCTTCTAAAGCCATTACCAATTCAACTGTGTCAAGAGAGTCTGCGCCAAGATCGTTCACAAAAGAAGACTCATTTTTGATGTCTGCTTCCGGCACGCCTAACTGCTCAGCCACAATTTTCTTAACGCGTTGTTCAATGTTGTCCATTCATTCCCTCCGGGACTTGTTAAAACGAATTACAGGATTTTATCAGTTTGTTTGTGACACCGATCATTTGACGGGAGACTCAAGCCAGATATAGGCCACCATTGACATGGAGGGTATTTCCGGTGATATAGGCGGCCGCGGGTGAGGCCAAGAAAGCAACTGCTTGGGCAACATCCTCAGGGCTACCTAAGCGTGCCAGAGGAATATTGGCCTTCAGGCTATTTTGCTGATCCTCGCTTAAAGCACGGGTCATATCGGTATCAATAAACCCGGGGGCTACGCAGTTAACAGTGATATTGCGGCTGCCAATCTCGCGTGCCAAAGCCCTGGTCATGCCAGCGACCCCAGCTTTAGCAGCTGCATAGTTTGCCTGACCAGCGTTACCCATATGCCCAACAATTGAGGTGATATTAATAATCCGACCAGATCGAGCCTTCATCATGGGTCGTAAAACAGCCTGTGATAACTTAAATACCGAACTCAAATTGGTAGCAATCACATCGGACCACTCATCTTCCTTCATGCGCATCGCTAATTGATCCTTAGTAATGCCTGCGTTATTGACCAAAATATCAATGCGCCCAAATTGTTTGACGATCTCCTCAATCATTGCATCACAGGCGGCCCCTTCCGTGACATTCAAGACTTTGCCAATACCTTTAGAGGCGCCCAATCGCTCGGAGATTGCATTCGCACCCGACTCTGAAGTTGCGGTACCGATCACGATTGCCCCACAAGAAGCCAATTCAGTGGCGATTGCTTGTCCGATACCGCGTGATGCGCCGGTTACTAGTGCTACTTGATTTGTTAAATCGAGATTCATATAGATTTCGGGCTCAAATTAGGTTTTTAACTGTTGCAATGCATCCATCAAGCTTGATTCGTCGGTAATTGCCATGCCTTGAAGTCGATCATCAATTCGTTTCGTTAATCCGGCTAGCACTTTACCGGGACCGCACTCGACAACCTGAGTAACTCCACGATCAGCCATGGCACGAATAGTTTCTTGCCAGCGCACCGGCTTTGCCGCTTGACGAACTAAGGCATCTTTGATTTGTTCTGGGGTCTGGAGAATAGATACGTCCACATTATTAATCACCGGCATACAAGGCACATGAAATTCAATGTTCTCCAAATAAGACTTCAGCTTTTCAGACGCAGGTTGCAAAAGCGAGGAATGGAACGGAGCGGAGACTGGGAGGGGTAGAGCACGCTTGGCACCAGCTGCTTTAAGTAGCTCACATGCCTTAGTAACCGCCTCTGTCGCACCGGCAATCACAATCTGGCCAGGGGCATTGAAATTAACGGCCTCAACAACCATACCGCACTCACGACTTGCAAGCGCACACACCTCGATCACTTGCTGATCATCAAGTCCTAATATTGCAGCCATACCCCCCGTGCCAACGGGCACCGCAGATTGCATGGCCTCTGCACGAAATCGCACCAAAGGTAAGGCATCTTTAAAACGAATCACTCCGGCAGCAACTAAAGCTGAGTACTCTCCCAAGCTGTGACCGGCAACTACGCTGGGCTTGGGTCCACCAGAAGCCAACCAAGCTCGATAGCAAGCAACGCCAGCGGTTAACATGACAGGTTGAGTGTTTGTAGTTAAGGCTAATGCCTCAGCAGGCCCTTCTGCAATTAACTTACCAATGTTTTCACCCAGCGCATCAGATGCCTCTTGCAGCGTGGCATGCACTTCTGTTCGCGAAGCTAGGGAATTAAGCATCCCTACCGATTGCGAGCCTTGACCTGGAAATACAAATGCAAATGTCATATCAATTTTTTCTCATTAATAGCGCAATACAACTGCGCCCCAAGCAAAACCACCACCGACCCCCTCCAGCAGAATATGCTGACCACGCTTGATTTGACCCGATCGAATGCCATGATCGAGCGCCAAGGGAATCGATGCTGCTGAAGTATTGCCATGTTCATGCACCGTGACAATCACTCGATCCATGGACATTCCCATTTTGCGTGCTGTTCCTTCCATAATGCGAATATTAGCTTGGTGAGGGACGAGCCAGTCAATTTGCTCAGGCTGCATATTGGCTTTTTGCAAAACTTCATGGGCAACCTGCTCTAACACCTTCACAGCTAATTTAAAGACAGATTGACCATCCATACGTAAAAAGGGAACTCCTTCAATCCCGCCGCAGCTTGCTCGTCCAGGGACGCACAAAATGTCACGTTGACTGCCATCTGCATGCAAGGCACTCGCTAAGATCCCAGCCTGATCAGAGGCTTCGAGCGCAACAGCACCCGCTCCATCGCCAAAAAGTACACATGTACCGCGATCCTTGAAGTCCAAGATTCGAGAGAACACTTCAGCCCCAATGACCAAAATCTTTTGATACATACCAGCACGAATAAACGCATCCGCCGTGCTCAGGGCATATGAGAATCCAGCGCATACCGCCTGCACATCAAATGCAGCACAACCATTCGTTAGGCCTAATTTATCTTGAATCACGCATGCGGTGCTTGGAAAACCGCCTAGGTGATCGGGGGTTGAGGTCGCCAAGATGATTAACTCAATGTCATCAGCATTCCATTGCGCTTCCATAATCGCGCGCTGCGCTGCCTTGACCGCCAAATCGCTTGTTAACTCATCGGGGGCAGCAAAATGCCTAGCTGAAATACCACTGCGGGTTTTAATCCAATCATCACTGGTCTCAATACCCTCTTTGGCCAAACGGTCCACCAAATCTTGGTTACTCAGCCTCAATGCGGGCAAGTAACTACCGGTGCCAGCAATTCGAGCAAATCGACCCATACTCATGAGGACCTCAATGTAAATGACTCAGCAATTTTCTCAACCATGCGATTCTTGGCGGCATCGTATGCACGTTCAAGCGATACCTTAAAGGCAAAACGATCGGCAGAACCATGACTCTTAATCACACAACCCTTAAGACCTAAGAGAACTGCACCGTTGTAGCGCCGATGATCTACCCGTTGGCGCACTCTTTTCAACGGCAATAGAGCAGCTAGGCCCATTAATTTGGTTAGTAAGGATCGATTAAATTCTTCGCGGATCATGCCACTCATCATTTTTGCTAAGCCTTCGCTAGCTTTCAAAACAACATTGCCAACGAAGCCGTCGCAAACCACAATATCCGTGGTTCCCCTGAAGATATCGTTACCTTCGACGTTGCCATAAAAATGCAATTGGCTTTGACGCAATAGTTCCGCAGTTTGTTTGACCACCTCATTACCCTTAATGACCTCTTCGCCAATGTTCAGTAAGCCAACAGAAGGCCGGGGGTTTCCATTCACCACCCGCAACATCACATCAGCCATTTGCGCAAATTGTAAAAGGTGGATTGGCTCACAATCGGCATTTGCACCCAGATCAAGAACAGTAGTGCCCTTTCCCAACTCATTCGGTATCGCAGTTGCAATTGCAGGTCGATCAATCCCATCCAAGGTTTTTAAGATATAGCGGGAGATTGCCATCAACGCGCCCGTATTACCAGCAGAAATGACAGCGTCTGCCTTGCCATCACGCACCTGCTCAATAGCGACGCGCATGGATGAGTCTTTCTTGCGACGCAAAGCAACTTCAATGGGGTCGTCCATTAATACGATTTCGGAGGCGCCAACAATTTGAAAGCAGGCCAGTGAGTTTGGATTACATTTGCGAACCGACTGCTCAATCGCTTTGGCGTCGCCAGTTGCAACAATCTTAGCGTCAGGATGATCTTGCAGAAAATCGCAACAGGCTGGGATGGTCACTTCCACCCCAAAATCCCCGCCCATAGCATCAACTGCCAGAGTGATACTCATTGGATGTGTATAAAACGTCGATTGTGTTTATGAAAAAAGCGGCCTGAGCCGCTTCGATCAAACAATGAGGAATTAGTCGTTCTTCGTTTTAACGACTTTACGACCGCGGTAGTAGCCATTAGGGGATACGTGGTGGCGCAAATGGGCCTCACCAGTAGTGGACTCTACTGCAATCGCTGGTGCAGTCAAAAAGTCGTGCGCACGATGCATGCCACGTTTCGAAGGGGATTTTTTATTCTGTTGGACGGCCATAATGAACTCCTAAGCAAGGCGCAATTCTAGCATAGAAAGTGGTAAAAACCCGCATTCACCAACAAAATGATGGCTATTTCTTGAGGTTTTTCAGTACCTTAAAGGGATTAGGCTTTTCCAAGTCGGCCCCTACCTGCCGCAATTGACACTGGCCGACCGGGTGTTTGGGGGCGTGAGGCAGTGCCAGCAAAATCTCATCCTCGATCGCTTCAAGCAAATTAAAGTGGGTTGAGGCGACCATTGCCTCCTCATCATCTCGATCCATGGGGAATTGATCTGCCTCTACTTCCGTTCTTAAAAAAACGTAGGTCCTTTGTATTTCCAACTCTAATGCCATGGGGTCTAGGCACCGTTGACAGGAAATCGCCATCCGCCCTCGAATCTTTATCTCCATGCACGGCTGATCATCGCGATGCCAACCTAAAATTTGGCAATCAAATCCATCACCTGGGCTTACAGAGGCTGATTCTGCTAAAAGTCTTGGAAAATCGGCAAGCCCGATAAATCCCTCGCCTTGGTAAGAGACAGGCGCTAACATATCAACTCTAAGCAAGGAACTGGGGTTGATTTCTAACGATTGAATTGGGTAAAGCGAGTTCTGTGTCATCCGATCGACAATTTGTAATTCATTCAAACCATTGACATTATCAAACATCATTCAATTACTCATTCATGCCGTCCGCCCCCACCCTGATTCTCGCCTCCAGCTCGCCTTATCGACAACAGCTGCTTCAAAGACTTGGGGTGCCATTTGTAGCGATTGCACCTAACCTAGATGAATCCCCCCTACCCAGCGAGACTCCCAAAAATCTCACGCTTCGGTTAGCACAAGCAAAAGCGAAGGCGATCGCATCCTCGCACCCGAACGCTTGGGTGATTGGCTCCGATCAAAGCGCTGATTTAAATGGTCACATGATTGGCAAGCCAGGTTCGCATGCTGCTGCCTTAGCTCAACTCAAACACATGCAGGGTCAAGCAGTTGTTTTTCATACATCGCTTTGCCTTATCGGTCAGAGTTTTTGCAAAACAATCCATGTCCCGACGACTGTTCAATTTCGTAATCTACCCGAGCAGATTTTGGACCAATACCTCCACCTAGAGAAACCCTATGATTGTGCTGGTAGCGCTAAATCAGAGGGTATGGGAATTATTCTTCTCGAAAAAATTGAAAGCGAAGATCCAACAGCACTGATTGGTTTACCTTTAATTGCCTTGACAAGCCTATTTCTTGAAGCGGGAATTCCTCTACCTGCGACACAAAAATCTTAATAGCATGCAAATTGGTAACTTATATTTGGTACCCAATACATTAGGTAGTGAAAACCGAGCTGCGCAACTCCATCACGTTATGCCAGCCGAGAACCTTCGGCAAATTGCCAAGATCAAGTATTGGATTGTAGAAGACGCAAAAACAAGTCGTGCATTTTTAAATGCCGTTCATGAAATCGAACCACTGCATCATTCATTACAAGAGATGTCAATGCAAGAGTGGCGCGGCCCGGACCGCAAACATACCTTAAGTCTTAAACCGGAGGAATTGCTTGCCCCCATTCAAGCGGGGCATGATGTGGGCCTGTTATCAGAAGCAGGTGTTCCAGGAGTTGCTGATCCGGGCGCAGAGATTGTCCAAGTCGCACATCAGTGGGGGGCCAAAGTTAAGCCCTTAGTCGGCCCCAGCTCAATCTTGCTTGGGCTAATGGCAAGCGGTCTTAATGGTCAGTTGTTTCAATTCAATGGATATCTTCCTGTTGAAGCTGCAGAGCGTTCAAAAAAACTCAAGGAATTAGAGGAGAGCTCTAGGAGGCGCCGCGAGACCCAAATTTGGATTGAAACTCCCTATCGAAACAGCGCAATGCTACAAAGCTGCTTGAGCTCGTTATCTCTCCAAACGCGACTCTGCGTAGCGATCGATTTGACTCTAAGCAGTGAGTGGGTGTGGACAGGGTCAATTGAGTCATGGCGCAAGCGCTACACCAAACCTGAAGGCCTCTCCGATCTCATCAAAAATAGACCTACTATTTTTTTGCTGCTGGCTTAGCTTTAACGGATCTCCGCGCTTCGCGATAAGGCCTTGCTAATCGCAGCGCCGGTCTCCGCCCCAAAGCGCTTCGCGACACGCTCAGCAAAATTCTCTTTTAAGGTGTACTCCACTACATCGGGTGTTTTTAAAAGATCGCGTGCGACAGAATCAACCGTGCCATAACCATCGACTAATCCCAACTGAACTGCCTGTTCGCCATTCCATACGCGACCCGAAAAAATATCTGGATCATTCTTTAGGCGCTCACCACGACCCTCTTTCACAACAGTAATAAATTGCTGATGGATTTCATCGAGCATTTTTTTAACCATCTCGACTTGCTTCGGATTTTCTTTAGAAAATGGATCGAGCATACCCTTATCCGACCCTGCTGTAATCAAGCGTCGCGAGATGCCCATCTTATCCATCAGTCCGGTAAATCCAAAGCCGCCCATGACAACTCCAATCGAGCCAACAATACTGGCTTTATCCACCAAAATCTTGTCTCCGGCCACCGCCACATAGTACCCACCGGAAGCGCAAACATCTTCGACCACGACATAAAAGGGTTTATCGGGATACAGGCCGCGTAAACGTTTGATCTCATCATTAATCATGCCGGCTTGCACGGGAGAGCCCCCTGGACTATTGATACGGAGCACTACCCCCACAGCCTCTTTGCTTTCAAATGCGGCACTTAATGCTGAATTAATATCTAATGCATTTGCGACTGAATTAGGTGAGATCTCACCCTCAATGCTAACGAGTGCGGTGTGTTTGCCACTACCCCCACCACCCGGTAAACCAATGTCAAAGATTTGTGTGACCAGGCCCACCAAAACAACTAAGGTCAAGATACGAAGAATAGCTCGCCAACGTCTTGCCTTGCGATTTTCTTTTAGGTTCTCAAGTAACAGATGCTCGAGAGCACTGCGCTCCCACTGCGCATTGGAATTAGATGACTCAGGGGTTTGATTCATACACTTAGCTCGCTTTACTTAATTCGGCAGGATCTTGGAGTGGTTGATGCAAATTCTGCATCAACCAGTTTCCCAAAGTTTCTACATTATCAAAGCAAGCCAAAGAATTTGCAGACCTCAGGGCATCGGCCGGGTGGGCGCCATAAGTAACCGCAATAGCATCCACTCCAGCCGCTTGGGCCATCTGAAGATCGTGCGTCGTATCGCCAATCATGAGCATTTTACGAACTGGAACTTGAAGACGATCCGACAAGTCCATCAACATACCTGGGTGAGGTTTGGCGAAGGACTCATCCGCAGTTCGTGTGTCATGAAATAGATGTTCTAACTGATGGTGACGCAACGATCGATCGAGCCCGCGTCTAGGCTTACCGGTTGCCACCCCCAACATAAAACCCTGGGTCTTTAAGCTCTCAAGCAAGTCTCGCATGCCCCCAAAAAGATGCAACTCATGATCCTTTGCTAAATAGTGATAGCGGAAGCGATCAACGAGCGCTGGAAAATGCTGAGGATCGATGGTTGGCACGACACGTCGCAGTGAATCATGAATACCTAAACCAATCACATAGCTCGCAATCGAGTCCTCTGGTACCGGAAAATCCAGGTCTCGACAAGCCTGTTGAATGCACTGAACAATCGTTGGCGTGGAGTCCATAATCGTGCCATCCCAGTCCCATACGATTAACTCATAGCGACGTTCGTTTGTCTTCAATTAATCTCTTTCGGTTGTTGCGTTTTAGCCAAAAAACGGCTGTCCCATTGTGCGAGAAAATCATGAAACCGTTTTGGCAGATCGGCTTCAATACGCATTTTCTCTAAAGTTTTGGGATGCGAAAAGACTGCAAGATGTGCATGGAGAAAAAGTTGTTTAACCCTCAACTCCTTATCGCCAGCCTCCAACCCATATTTATCATCTCCCACGATTGGGTGTCCAATTTTTTGCAAATGCACCCGTATTTGATGCGTTCTCCCGGTTTTTAGCTGTGCTTCAACCAATGTAAAACTAACGCTATCACGTTGAAAAAGTTCCGTAACCCGAATGTTAGTGTGACTTTCTTGTCCTTTTGGATCCACCCGAACCCGACGCTCACCGTTCTCTAGTAAATATTTCAACAGGGGAAACTTTAACTGCTTCGTGCCAGTCATTGTATCCATTGCACCATGAGCAATTAAACGATAACGCTTATCAGTTAAACCCTCCCGAATCTGCCGATGCATTTCCAGAAGTGCGCTACGCTTCTTTGCCATGATCAGGATTCCCGAAGTATCTCGATCTAAGCGATGAACCAGCTCCAAAAATGAATTCTCTGGCCTTGCCTTACGAAATAACTCAATAGCCCCTAACTGAACACCCGAACCTCCGTGGACCGCCAGACCAGATGGTTTATCAATCACTAATAAATATTCATCCTCAAACAAAATGGGGATATCCATTGACAGGGTTTTAGCCTGAGCTTGCGAGATGACTTGATCCAATTTCTTAGGTTCAGCCAATCGAGTAGGGGGCAAGCGAACCACATCGCCCTCAACCAGACGAGAGCTTGGCAATGCCCTCTTTTTATTAATCCGCACCTCGCCTGAGCGAATAATTCGGTAAATATGGCTTTTTGGAACCCCTTTAGCCCACCTTAATAAATAGTTATCCAGCCGCTGACCGGCAAAATCAGGTCCCACGGTTTCCAAAACAGCTGCCAAAACCTTGGTTTTCGGGGTCTCCTTGCCGGAGATACGTGGTTTTACGGTGGGTTTTGTGGATTTATTCATCGGATTACCCCCATTGTCGACCGTTTTGTGTCCTATAATCAAGGCTCTAAGTCATTGATGACTAAGAATTTGAATTTCGGAGCTTGGAGTCGCCCATGAATAGACTCCCGGGGTTGCTCCTCTCCCGTTTTAATGAGGCGCAAGGGTTGGCGTGATATTTGCCGCGACCCCCGAAAGCAGATGACCGTTTTTAAAACGAGCGCCTACATTGAGAACTAAAGGACATCTCTGTGGCGAGCGTTCATGTGAGACCTAGGCCAATTTGATTGGTATTTTTCCTATTTAGGAACTTTATTTGTCTCACCCCAGTACTCTGGGGATTTTCCTCAGAGCATATTTGTCATCCATTTCGCGTCGCTCAAGTCCGCCTCCCATTTAGGAGAGTGTTATGAAGCGCATGTTATTCAATGCAACGCAACAAGAAGAGTTGCGGGTTGCCATCGTTGATGGTCAAAAATTAATCGATATCGATATTGAAACTGCCGGCCGCGAACAGCGCAAAGGTAATATTTATAAAGGGGTCATCACCCGAATTGAGCCGTCTTTAGAGGCCTGCTTCGTCAACTATGGCGAGGAGCGGCACGGTTTTTTACCCTTTAAGGAAGTTGCGAGAGCCTATTTTAAAGATGGTATTGATGTCCGTAATGCGTCGATTAAGGATGCGCTGCGGGAGGGTCAAGAAATCATTGTTCAGGTTGAAAAAGAAGAGCGCGGTCAAAAAGGTGCTGCCCTAACCTCGTTTATCTCCCTAGCGGGTCGCTATCTAGTGTTAATGCCAAATAATCCGCGCGGTGGTGGTGTGTCCCGCCGCATTGAAGGTGAGGATCGGCAAGAGTTACGCGAAGCCATGGCGCAACTTGAGGTACCCGATGGAATGAGCATTATTGCCAGAACAGCAGGAATTGGTCGGGATGCCACCGAGTTGCAGTGGGACCTTAATTACCTCATGCAATTGTGGAAAGCGATTGATGAAGCAGCCAAAGCAAACTCAGCGCCCTTACTCATTTACTTAGAGTCGAGTCTTGTGATTCGCGCCATTCGCGATTATTTCCAGCCCGACATTGGTGAGATTTTGATTGATACCGATGATATTTATGAGCAAGCCCAGGCATTTATGTCAGTGGTGATGCCAGATAACTTGCCTCGGGTGAAGCGTTATCAAGACGATGTCCCCCTCTTCTCACGATTCCAAATTGAGCATCAAATTGAAACCGCCTATTCCAGAACCGTTCCCCTGCCTTCTGGCGGCGCGATCGTCATCGATCATACGGAGGCCTTGGTATCGGTCGATGTGAACTCCGCACGCGCAACGCGTGGGTCGGATATTGAAGAGACGGCAACCCGAACCAATCTCGAGGCGGCCGATGAAATTGCACGGCAAATGCGCCTGCGTGATCTTGGCGGCCTAATCGTGATTGACTTCATTGACATGGAGTCCTCGAAGAGTCAGCGGGATGTTGAAAATCGCCTACGCGATGCCTTGCGTCATGACCGCGCACGGGTGCAAATGGGCAAGATTTCCAAATTTGGTTTGATGGAGCTCTCGCGTCAGCGTTTGCGCCCAGCTCTATCAGAAGGTAGTCACGTTACCTGCCCACGATGCAATGGAACCGGCCATATTCGTGATACTGAATCCTCTGCATTACAAGTCCTGAGAATTATTCAGGAAGAAGCCATGAAAGAGAATACGGCTGCAATCCATTGCCAGGTGCCAGTGGAGGTGGTTGCCTTCTTGCTCAATGAAAAGCGTGCCGAAGTGATCAAGATTGAGACGCGCTTTAAGGTGCATATTTTGATGATCCCTAATAAGCATCTGGAGACCCCTCATTACAAATTAGAACGTCTGCGTCATGATGACCCTCGTTTAGATGAGCAAAAACTGAGCTATGTCATGGTGGAGGAGGCCGCACGCGAGCTTGAAACCGATGCAGTCATTGGTCGCAAAAACGACGAAGTGCGAGCTCGCCCTGAGGCCGCAGTGAAAGGGATTACCCCAAGTCAACCAGCGCCTGTAGCATCGCCGCGTCCGGTTCGGGATTCCAAACCTAGTTCCTCTGCTCCAGAGTCAGGTGGTTTTCTCGGGTTCATTAAAAAACTCTTTTCCTCAAGCGCTCCACCGGCAGCTCCAGAGACAAAACCAAATCCGCGCTCTGAAAATCGTGGTCGTAATGGTGATCGCAACCGCAACAGAGGTCGCAATCGCAATGAAAAAAATCAGCGTACCGACTCATCTGATCGCATTGAGAAAACTGCTGAGCCGACCGAAGCTGCAGCAAATCGCCCATCGCGCTCAGAAGGTCGTGGCCGTAACCGCGGTGAACGACAAAATACTCAAGAGAAGCTAGAAACTGCTAATCCGGTACCGCAAGTGGTTGGCGCAACTGATGAGTCTGAGAGCACTGGGGACGAACGCCGCCGTGGTCGTAACCGTCGGGGTCGCGGCCGTAACCGTGGCGAACGAAATGAGCGCAATGAGGCTGGTACCTCAGCAATCAATTCAGAATCCAATCCAGGTTTCCCGATGGGGCTAGGCGGTCGCTCGGCATCGGTGCCACTGTCTCGAATTGTGAGCACCTTCCGAGAGTCAACCGGAGGACGGCGCCCCAATCAGCGTAGGGAGCCGCGCGAAGAGGCGACTCCAACAGCAATTGAAACAATTACGGCGCCCGCCCTCAATCTCGAGGTGATTCCAACACCGCCCTTACCCGAACTACCCAAAGTAGCATTCACACCCTTAGCTGAAGAGCCATTAAAGGATGTCGTGCAAGGAGCAGGAATGGTTTGGGTGGGAACAGATCAATCGAAATTGGCAGAAGTTCAAACCCAGATTCAGGCAGAAAGCCCAGCGCCCCGTGTGCCGCGAGTGCCTAAGCCGCCTGCAAGTCTGCCAACAGGCCCGATGGTATTGATCGAAACAGGCGGCCAAGAAAAAACCATCGATAAAACGATTTAGTCGTTTAAGGCCATAATGTGAATTATGGTGAAGCCCGTAATACCGATACGCAAAGAGACCCCCAGGGGTCCTTTGCCGTTGATCCCAAATACACTCAGCGAAGCCCATGGTCGCACCCTTGATCGTCGTCAGCGGCCATTGCGTGATTTACGCATCTCAGTGACCGATCGGTGTAATTTTCGGTGCACCTACTGCATGCCCAAAGAGGTATTTAATCAAGACTATCCATATCTTGCGCAATCCGAATTATTAAGTTTTGAAGAGATTCATCGCTTAGCCACGATTTTTGTTTCTCTTGGGGTTGAAAAAATTCGTTTAACTGGTGGTGAGCCGCTGCTTCGAAAAGATCTTGAAACCTTAATTTCTATGCTGGCCAAGCTTCGAACTCCACAACATCAGGCACTGGACTTAACCTTAACAACCAATGGCAGTCTTTTAAGTAAGAAGTCAGCCCTCTTAAAAGCAGCCGGTTTACAACGCCTAACGGTTAGCCTGGATGCGCTCGATGATGCGATCTTTAAGGCAATGAATGATGTCAACTATCCAGTCAGCGATGTGCTCAAAGGAATTGAGGCAGCGCAAAAGGTGGGCTTCGAAGGCATTAAAGTCAATATGGTGGTCAAAAAAGGGGTGAATGATCACGAGATCTTGCCAATGGCCAAGTATTTTCGTAATCGCGGCATCACGCTCCGCTTCATTGAATTCATGGATGTTGGCTCCTCGAATGGCTGGAATCTGGATCAAGTGTTACCTTCTGCCGAAGTGATTGCCAGGATTTCTGAACACTTCCCCCTTGAGCAAGTCGACCCGAATTACGCCGGCGAAGTCGCTCAACGCTGGCGTTATCAGGATGGAGCTGGTGAAATTGGTGTGATCTCAAGCGTTACCCAAGCGTTCTGCCATGAATGCTCACGCGCCAGGCTATCCACAGATGGTCAGCTGTTTTTATGTTTATTTGCAACTGAAGGATTTGATTTCAAAACCCTCATGCGATCTGGTCGTTCTGATCTTGAAATTGCAAACGCTATCATGCAAACATGGTCAAACCGTGACGATCGCTACTCCGAGATCAGACACCTTCATACTAAAAATTTAGAACGCAAGCAACGTAAAGTTGAAATGTCCTATATTGGTGGATAGGGCCTGCGGATGATTGCGCCTTCGGAAATTACCGGTCTCTTACTTGCAGGTGGTCGTGCACAGCGTATGGGTGGGATCGATAAGGGCCTCGTACCGTTTCAAGGCAAGCCTTTAATCGAACATGCAATTCAGCGCCTTGGACCACAAGTCTCAGGTTTGCTGATTAACGCCAACCGTAATCAGGATATTTATTCGCAATATGGTTACCCTATTGTGATTGATGAAAACCAGGATTTTGCTGGTCCCTTAGCGGGCTATCTGGTTGGCCTTAAGACTTGCAAAACACCTTATTTGGTGACTGCTCCCTGCGATTCTCCACTTTTTCCAACCGATTTAGTGATGGCGCTTGCCAATCGACTAGAAAAACAAGATGCGAATATTGCCTATGCATCTAGCCAAGATCCTGCAGGAAAAATTTGGGCTCAACCGGTCTTTTGCCTAATGAAACGAGACGTACTTCATTCGTTGGAACAATTTTTAGCTAATGGGCAACGCAAGATTGATCGCTGGTTTGCGTCTCAAGATGCATGCACCACTATTTTTGCAAATGAATCTGCATTTGCTAATGCCAACACTCCAGAAGAGCTGGCCCAATTAGAAAAATTTACCAACTAAAAACATGGAAACCAATAAAGCAAATCAAGAGTTCCAATCAGATTTTTTGTCTGTGGCGGATGCACGGCAAGCCATTGCTGACTTAATTGCATCCAGTTACGAATCGTCGGGAATGTATCTCAAAAAAGAGGTCTTACCTCTCCAGCAATGCCTCGGTCGTATCTTGGCGGGCGATATCTTATCCCCCATCGATGTTCCCGCCCATGACAACTCTGCCATGGATGGGTATGCATTTAATAGCAGTGAACTACGTGATGATCGCCAGAATCTTGAATTAACCATCATTGGAACACTGCATGCCGGGCAAACTGAAATACCGACCGTCAAGCCTGGGCAATGCATCAAGATCATGACGGGGGCTCTGATGCCAGCGACATGTGACACCGTTGTACCCCAAGAATTTACCAAGACTCTTAGCAATGGTCTGGTGAGCTTTTCCAGCAGTATCGTTCGCGCTGGCGAGAATCGTCGCTTAAGAGGCGAAGATTTACAGTCGGACAAAGCGGCCATTTTGCAGGGGCGAATTTTGCGCCCTGCTGACCTGGGTCTTGCGGCATCTTTGGGCATTCATCAGCTTGAAGTCTATCAACGAACCAAGGTGGCCATTCTCTCCTCCGGCAATGAGCTTTGCGACATCCATGAATCCTTGGCGCCTGGCAAGATTTTTGACAGTAATCGCTACAGTCTAAGAGCCTGCATTGAGCGCCTGGGTATGGAGGTGATTGATTATGGGATCGTGCGAGATAACCCCGACGATCTTCGCAGGGCTTTCATTGATGCAGCCCAAACGGCCGATGTCATCATCTCCTCAGGTGGGGTCTCGGTTGGGGAGGCAGATTTCACTAAGCAAATGATGGAGGAACTGGGTGAGGTTGGATTTTGGAAAATTGCCATGCGTCCTGGTCGACCCATGGCATTCGGTAGCCTAAAGCCAAGTTCGAGCAAGCCTACCCCCACCGTATTTTTTGGCTTACCCGGCAACCCCGTAGCCGTGATGGTGACCTTCTATCAATTTGTCCGCAATGCGCTATTGCAACTAAATGGCGCCAAGTGGGTTGAGATCCCCTTGATTCCAGTTCGATCTGCCGCAGGAATTCGGAAGAAATCCGGTCGTACCGAGTTTCAACGGGGGATTCTATTTCAGGATGACCAGGGTCAATGGGTCGTTAAAACAACAGGTAGCCAAGGCGCTGGGATTTTGCGCTCCATGAGTGAAGCGAATTGCTTCATTATTCTTCATCATGACCAAGGGAATATCGCGCCTGGCGATTGGGTAGATGTAGAGATTTTTGATGGACTGCTTTAAGATGGCGGGATCATGAAATTTACCAAAAAAGAGATTGTATTTTTAGATCCCATGCATACCGCCAAAACCTTGGTTTTGGTTTACTTATGCTTTTCGGTCCCCATCGTTTTATTGGCGCTCTTTGTCGCCTTCATTCGAGATGGGTCGATTCCGGGTTTTACGGTGATTTCTGCCCTAGTCCTAAATGCGATTTTGGGCTTTGGTCTCTTATGGATCGCCTGCAAAGTCTATAACTGGGTTGCAGAAAAATTTGGCGGCATTGAGCTTGCGCTCAAAGAACTCACCGAAGAGACCGACGATATTCAGCAATAAGGACTAACTGAATTAGGCTTGCCACAATTCGGTATTGATCAAACTCGGCGGGCGTTTTCCCGCGAGGGCTGCGCTAAGGTTTTCAGACGCTAGAGCAATCATGGCACGGCGAGTTTTTTCTGTCGCACTGGCAATATGGGGCGCCAGTACCACATTACTCAACTTGAGCAACTCTGGATGAACCTTTGGTTCGCCCTCAAATACATCAAGACCTGCAGCAAAGATTGTTTTTGCTTTTAATGCAGCTGCCAAAGCTGCATCATCCACAATACCGCCACGAGCAATATTGACCAGGGTAGCAGTAGGTTTCATCAGCGCAATTTCTTTGGCGCCGATTAGGTGATGGCTCTCAGCAGAGTATGGCACCACCAAGATGACATGATCCGCTTCGCGGAGTAAGGTTTCTTTATCAAGATATCGAGCGCCACATGCCTTTTCATCAGCCTCGCTTAAGCGTTTACGGTTGTGATAAACCACTTTCATCCCGAAACCTAAGGCACGCTTAGCAATGCCTTGTCCAATTCGACCCATACCAATAATGCCCAAGGTACTGTGGTGCAAATCCATGCCCAAGGGGTTATGCACGATGGACCATTTATCCCATTGACCATTTCGAATCCAATGCTCGGATTCCGTAATCCGTCGGGCAGTAGCCATCAATAGCGCAAAACCAAAATCAGCGGTTGTATCGGTCAATACATCGGGAGTGTTCGTTGCCATTACCTTGGCTGCAGTCATCGCTGGCACATCAAAATTGTTATAGCCAACTGAAATATTCGCTACGATTTTCAGGCGTTTGGCATTGGCCAAGGCGCTTTGATCGATTCGCTCACTACCAGTCACTAATGCCCCATCCACATTCGCCAGATGATTACGCAATTGATCCGGGGTAAACACCTGATCAGTCTGATTGGATATCACCTCATAACGATCCTGTAGTTTTACTAAATCATCCGGAAAAATGGCACGGGCAACTAGGATTTTTGGTTTGGCTATCATGGCTCTGTATAGGGGTGTGATATCGATGGAATCAAGACTTTACACCATTTGGGATAAAATCCAATGATTGATTAATTTCGTGTTTTTAATGGCATTTCTTCATTAGAGTGAGCTATGACCTACGTTGTCACTGAATCCTGCATCCGTTGCAAGTACACCGATTGCGTTGATGTATGCCCTGTTGATTGTTTTCGTGAGGGTCCGAACTTTTTGGCAATTGATCCGGATGAATGCATTGATTGTGCGGTATGCGTACCCGAGTGTCCTGTCAATGCGATTTATGCAGAAGATGATGTGCCAGGTGATCAACAAAACTTTATTGCAATCAATCTTGAGCTTGCGAAGCAATGGCCCAGTATTACAAAATCCAAGGCACCCCTTGCCGATGCGGATGATTGGAAAGATGTCAAAAGTAAACTTGAGCATCTCGAGAAGTAATACCAAACTGCATTGATTTAATTTCGCATGCGCCAATTTCACGAACTCATGCAGCATGTCCTCGAACATGGTGCTGAAAAATCGGATCGCACCGGCACTGGAACCCTATCGGTTTTTGGCTATCAGATGCGCTTTGACCTCGCAGAGGGCTTTCCACTGGTTACTACCAAGAAACTTCACCTGAAATCCATCATTTATGAGCTTTTATGGTTTCTAAGCGGCAATACGAATAATCAATGGCTCAAAGAACGTGGCGTATCCATTTGGGACGAGTGGGCAGCTCCCAATGGGGATCTTGGACCGGTTTATGGCTATCAATGGCGATCCTGGCCCACACCCAATGGCGAGCATATCGATCAAATCAAAGAGATTATTCATACCATCAAAACCAATCCGGATTCCCGCCGCATTATTGTCTCCGCTTGGAATGTTGCTGATATTCCCAAAATGGCCTTGGCGCCCTGTCATGCCTTCTTTCAATTTTATGTCGCCAATGGAAAACTCTCGTGCCAACTCTATCAGCGTAGTGCCGATATTTTTCTGGGTGTACCTTTTAATATTGCCAGCTACGCATTGCTAACACATATGGTTGCAGAGCAATGCAATTTACAGCCCGGTGAGTTTATTTGGACTGGCGGCGATTGTCACTTGTACAGCAACCACTTGGAGCAAGTGAAACTACAACTATCACGTACGCCCTATCCATTGCCTAGTCTTAAAATCCATCGCAAACCTGAGTCGATCTTTGATTATCAGTTTGAAGACTTTGAAATCGTGGGCTATGAGTCCCATCCCCATATTAAAGCGCCGGTTGCGGTCTGAATTCATTGAAAACAAAACCCGCTATTTCGATGATCGTTGCTCGCTCACGTAATCATGTGATCGGCAAAGATAATCAAATGCCCTGGAAGATTTCGGCTGATTTGCAATTTTTTAAGAAAGTAACCATGGGTTACCCCATTATTATGGGGCGCAAGACCTGGGAGTCGATTGGCAGACCTTTGCCAGGAAGACGCAATATCGTGGTCAGCCGTAATTCTGACTATCAGGCAAACGGTGCTGAGCTGGTCTCATCACTCGATCAGGCCTTGCAATCATTGCAGGAGTTTGAGCGAGTGTTTGTGATCGGTGGTCAACAATTATTTAATCAAGCCTTTCCATTAGCAGATCAGCTCTTTATTACCGAGATTGAACTTGAGGTTGAGGGCGATACCTTTTTTGAGGTCCCCGATCCGCAGAATTGGAAAATCGTGGAGCAGATTGCGGCAAGCGAGGGTGATATTCGGTTTAGTTATGTGACTCTAAATCGAGCTCGCCACTGACTATTTACCGCCAATCGTCATCGAACCAATCAAAATCGAGCCCGTTTCTTTGGTACCGCGAATAATAGTATCGTCTCCCACCGCGGCAATATCCATCAACATCTCTTTGAGGTTGCCCGCAATCGTAATCTCTTCAACCGGATGTTGAATCTCACCATTCTCTACCCAGTAGCCAAACGCGCCGCGTGAGTAATCGCCGGTCACGTAATTAACGCCCTGCCCCATGAGCTCTGTTACCAGCAGACCGGTGCCCATTTCTTTGAGTAAACCAGGTAAACCACCCGATGGCGTGTGTTGACTATGCAATCTCAAGTGATGAGCACCGCCGGCATTTCCAGTAGTTTGCATTCCTAACTTGCGGGCTGAGTAACTGGATAAAAAATACCCTTGCAGCTCTCCCTTGGCAACGACTGAGCGCGCTTGGGTACGAACCCCCTCCTCATCAAAAGGAGCGCTACCGGTCTGTCGTTTTAAGTGCGGTAATTCAAATAAATCAAGATGGCTTGGCATCACTGGTTTACCCAGGCTATCTAGTAAAAAACTGGAGCGTCGGTAAAGCGCAGCTCCTGAAGTGGCTTGAACCAAAGATCCGATCAGCCCAACTGCAATGGGAGCCTCAAAAATGACTGGGCAACGACGCGTACTTAGTGACTTCGCATTTAAACGAGAGAGGGCGCGTTGGGCTGCATATCGACCGATCAAGCTTGGTTTAGCAAGTTCGTTAGCCACCCGGGAAGTACTGTACCAATCATCGCGCTGCATCGAACTGGTCTTCCCCGCTGCATTCGCAATTGGTGCACATGAAATAAAGTGCCTTGAGTATGGATAGCCCCCAATAAATCCGTTACTGGTCCCCAACATAAATTGGGCTTGATGCGCAGATACCGAAGCTCCATCACTATTGACAATGGCCCGATCGACCGCAAAAGCCGCTTTCTCTGCCTGCCGGGCAATTGCAATCGCTTTTTTACTATCGATTTCCCATGGATGAAATAAATCCAAATTCAGTGGGTGGTGCTCGAGCAGATCCGGATCGGCCAATCCAGCGCAATCATCTTCTGCAGTATGTTTAGCAATGTGAAAAGCGGCTTGCACTGTGGTGCGCAATGACTCGGGTGAGAAGTCACTCGTACTGGCATTTCCTCGGCGTTGACCCAAATAAATACTTACCCCTACTTGCTTATCAACACTCTGCTCAATGGTTTCTACCGCCCCTTTGCGAACGGTGACGGATAAGCCATGGCCCTCTGAAATTTCAGCGGCGGCATCTGTAGCTCCAACTCGCTTGGCTTCTGCCAAAATAAAGTCAATAATGATTCTGAACTGATCTTGTGAATATGCGAACATCCTCTAATGATAGCTAGAATAGAACCATGAAGCAGCCCAGCCCCTTTGAACGCCGTTTTCCCAATGAGGTAAAAATTGGATTGGTTTCGATTTCAGATCGAGCCAGTCAAGGGGTCTATGTCGATGAGGGCATTCCCAGCCTACGAAATTGGCTTTCGCGCGTCATCACCACACCCCTCGTTTTCCATGAGCGCCTAATCCCTGATGAGATAGAACACATCACCTCAAGTTTAATTGAGCTTGTTGATGAAATGGGCTGTGACCTTGTCTTAACGACGGGCGGCACTGGTCCGGCGCGCCGCGATGTAACCCCAGAAGCAACCTTGGAAGTGGGGACTCGCGAGATGCCCGGCTTTGGCGAACAAATGCGCCAAATTAGTTTGCATTTTGTACCCACCGCAATTTTGTCAAGGCAGGTGGCTGTTCTGCGAGAAATTGAAGGCCATGGCGCTCTCATCCTTAACCTTCCGGGCCAACCTAAATCCATTCAAGAGACCTTGGAGGGCTTGAGGGATCCTGAAGGCAAGGTCCTAGTTCATGGGATTTTTGCAGCGATACCCTATTGCATTGAGCTGATGAGTGGGCCGATCATTGAAACCGATGAGGCCATTGTCAAAGCCTTTAGGCCCAAGAAAAAGAAGTAATTAATCGCTACTTGGCGCAGGTAGCCGAAAGAAGTGCTCTCGGTAGTACTTCAGCTCCTCAATCGATTCCATAATATCGGCCAGAGCCGTATGAGCCTGTTTCTTTTCAAAACCTTTTACCAAATTAGGTTGCCAACGTTTTGACAGCTCTTTGACGGTTGAAACATCAACATTTCGATAATGGAAATAAGCTTCAAGCTTAGGCATATAGCGAGCCATAAAGCGTCGATCTTGGCAAATTGAGTTACCACACATTGGCGCAGTATTCGCTTTTACATATTGCTTTAAAAAGGCAATGCATTGCTGCTCAACCTCTGACTCACTCAGCAAGGAAGCCTTCACTTTATCGACCAGACCGGATTTGCTGTGGGTTCCTTTGTTCCAAGCATCCATGCCGTCTAACACCTCGTCCGTTTGGTGAACAACCCATACCGGCGCTGTGGCTATTACGTTCAAGTGAGCATCGGTGATGATCATGGCGATCTCCAAGATTCGGTCGCTATCGGGCTTTAGGCCGGACATTTCCATATCGACCCAAACCAGAGGATCATTTCCATTAGCAGCGTGCTTTATTTGTTCACTCATCTCTATAATACTTTCATGACTTTTACTTGGATCTTCATTGTCGCCCTACTGCTAAGTGTTGGCATGCGCCACTGGTTGGCCATGCGACAAATACGCCACGTCGCCCTCCACCGCGCTAGTGTACCGAATGAATTTGCTTCCCGAGTTTCTTTGGCTGATCATCAAAAAGCAGCTGATTACACGATTGCCAAATTACGCTTAGGTCTTCTCGAAAATGCCTTTGGTGCGCTTGTGTTGATTGGCTTTACCTTATTGGGCGGCTTGGAGTGGCTTAATCAAACGCTATTGAACTTAATGGGACCAGGCATTACCCAGCAAATCCTTCTTTTAGTTTCTCTAGCCCTCATTTCTGGTCTTTTGGATTTACCCTTTACCTGGAAAAAACAATTTGGGATTGAAGCAGCCTTTGGCTTTAATCGCATGACTCCACGCCTCTTTTGGCTTGATACCTTTAAAGGAGTTGCCTTGGCGGCTGCGCTTGGTTTACCGCTCTTATGGTTAGTTCTCGAGCTCATGGCCACTAGTGGGACTTATTGGTGGTTGTGGACATGGGTAGTTTGGACACTATTCAACGCCCTACTACTATGGCTCTTTCCCACGGTAATCGCACCCTTATTTAACAAATTTAAGGCGCTCGAGGATGGTCCACTAAAAACCCAAATCGAGCAACTCTTAAAACGCTGTGACTTTGCTAGTCAAGGTCTTTTTGTCATGGATGGGAGTAAACGAAGTGCCCATGGCAATGCTTATTTCACGGGCATCGGCAAAGCAAAACGCATTGTCTTTTTTGATACCCTGATTGAAAAGTTAGAGCCCTTAGAGGTGGAGGCGGTCCTAGCGCATGAGCTCGGTCATTTCAAGCGTCAACATATCCGCAAGCGTTTACTGGTCTCATTTGCTCTCAGCTTTGTCATGCTAGCTATTTTGGGATGGATTAGTTCACAGCCCTGGTTCTATTTTGGCCTTGGCGTAACTCCGGATCTCAATGGTTACAACGGTGGTCTGGCTCTTGCCCTCTTTATGTTGGTAGCGCCTGTATTTGGATTCTTCTTCACGCCACTGGGAAGTCTTGCTTCGCGTAAACATGAATACGAAGCCGATCATTTTGCAGCCCAGAAATCATCTGCAAGTGCCCTGATCTCTGCCTTGGTGAAGCTGTATCAAGACAATGCTTCCACCCTCACCCCCGATCCAATCTACACGGCTTTCTATAGTTCGCATCCTCCCGCCCCATTGCGGATTGCGCATCTTCAGCGATTTGCATGAGTGATATTCGGTAATGGGTCCTTTTCGTGCCCTTCTAAGCGCTTCGTATGGCAGACATTACTTAGCGCAACGGATTGAGGCTGATGGATCCCATCATGGGCCATTCATTCATGTGAGTGCTCCTGGTAAACAACACCTTGGGGCAGTAGGCGATCGGTTGATTCTAGAGAGCACCTCGGCGGATCAGGCCCGTATTCTTGAAATTGAACCGCGCAAGAATTTACTCTATCGCTCAGATGCATTTAGGAGTAAAAGCATTGCTGCTAATGTTGATCAGATACTGATTGTTTTAGCAACCGCGCCCGCATTCTCGCCCGATCTTCTTGGGCGCGCAGTG
Organism: Polynucleobacter sp. HIN11; assembly: GCF_030297675.1. NCBI lineage: Bacteria > Pseudomonadati > Pseudomonadota > Betaproteobacteria > Burkholderiales > Burkholderiaceae > Polynucleobacter > Polynucleobacter sp. HIN11. Next base: position 419,869 of record NZ_AP028142.1, on the reverse strand, counting down.
ATTGCGGCTGAACTGAATCAAATTGATCTTCATATCATTTTGAACAAATGCGACCTACACGATAAGCTTGAAGCGGCTCGTGATCAGCTGGGCCCATACAAATCGATGGGTTACGCGGTACATGAAGTCTCTGCAAAATTGAATCCAAAATCGCTCGACGCACTTGTGCCACTCCTAAAGGGCAAAGTATCGGTTTTAGTCGGGCAATCCGGTATGGGTAAGTCAACGCTTCTAAATGCCTGGATCCCCAATGCAGCCGCTGTCACCCAGGAATACTCGCAAAAACTGGATAGTGGCAAACATACCACCACGGCCTGCCGCTATTTTGATCTACCAGAATGGGGTCGCGATGCAAATGGTTTAGGAGCAATTATTGACTCACCAGGCTTTCAAGAATTTGGCCTTGCGCATGTATCGGAGAGTCAGTTACAACATGCCTTTCGGGAGTTCAAACCCTATTTGGGTCAGTGTCGCTTTCATAATTGCAAACACGACAATGAGCCCGATTGTGCGGTTCAAGCGGCCGTCTTGGCAGGAGTCATTGCGAGTGAACGCTTAGCGCTCTTTAAACAGCTGGTCTCAGACTCGAGGACAGCAGATATTCAGATCCAGGGGATTAGCCCAGCCAAAGAGCGATGGTCAACATCGCTAAAACCACCATACAAACGATAAGGGCTCGCCACACTAAGCCGATTGCTGAGCGCATGGATCGCTCACTGGGCTCGTGACCAATTTCGTAGATCGGCGGCTCACCAGCCTCGGCACGAGCTAGTGCCTCATCACTGGTTGGCTCCCGCAGAGGCTCTCCTAAACGAACACCTAGCGCTCCACTACCCGAAGCCAATAAAACAGCCGAGAGTGGATCCGCCCACTTACCGGTTAAGTTACGCCAGGCATAAATAGCGTCTTCAAAATTACCTACGATAGCGAAGCTAATCGCACTGAGGCGAACTGGGATCCAATCCAAAATATAGAAAAAATGCTTTGCCGCCTCCGATAAATTCAGACCAAAGTTCTCCCAACGCTTACTCGCCTTATCTGCGAGCCGGTACAAAACAACTCCGGCAGGGCCAATTGGTATCAAGAACCAGAAAAATACCCCAAATACATGGCGATGAGCCCCAATAATGGCTCGCTCTAGAGCAATCGCGATGATCTCACTTTCGGATAGATGCGAGGTATCAAACTCATCACCCACCCACGCTTGGAGCGCAAGCCGCGCGGCAGGAAGATCATGATTTTGAATCGCTTCATGGACCTCGGTAAATGAGTGGCTAAATTGCCGAAAACCGAAGAACAAATACACGATGATGATGTTCCAGACAAATGCCAATAATGGGTTCACGATGTATGCAAATATATAGACTGCGAATACCAACACCGTTGGTAAGCCAAATCCAACCAAGCAGGCCAAACGGGCGCCCACGGGAGTTGCACCCTGCTCGGATTTGCCACCAAACTCTTTAGCGACCCAATCGAGCCATGTGGCACTCATTCTCCGAATCCAATGCGATGCGGTAACGGGCCGGTATTGCTCGGCAATGAGAGCGAAAAGAATAGAGAAAAAGGTCATGCTTTTAATAAATGATATAGATTTCGTAACATTCCAGCAGTAGCGCCCCAAATAAAGCGATCCGCATACGGAATAGCATAAAAACGCCGCGAGCCCTCATCACTATGCCACACCCGTACCTCATGATTCGCTGGGTTCATCAGAAATGGTAGAGGAACCTCAAAAACATCCGCCACTTCAAATGGATCTGGTCGATATTCTCGAGGGGGCTCAACCAGAGCAACCACGGGGGTCACCCGATAACCAGAGACAGTCAAATACTCCGGCATGGTTCCGATCACATCAATATGATCGCTGGATAAGCCGATCTCTTCCTCACTTTCGCGCAATGCAGTAGTAATGATTGATTCATCTGCATGGTCTTTTCGACCACCTGGAAAGCTAATTTGCCCGGCATGATCATGCAAATGATCGGTTCGCTGCGTTAAGAGAACATTTAAACCGTTTGGTTGCATCACCAGTGGTAGCAAAATAGCAGCCTCTGTGATCAACCCTTCTGCCTCGCGTTGCGCAATGATGTCACTGGCGATCACATGCCGATTTTCATCCGTAATTTCAGGGATCCAGGTTGGTGGGGCAGCAAAATGCTTTCGTAGGGCGTTGGCATCAAACAGATGCTCAGCCACCCGAGCTTGATCCTCGCAGCGATGGGCAATGGGCACACTTCGCGGATTAAAACCAGGTGGCGCAGCTAAGCTTTTTCTGATGGATGCAGACGAATTAACCATGCCATCATTTTAGGTGATTTAAATAAACAAAAAGGCGACCGAAGTCGCCTTGATTGCTGGTACCAGATTAATTACTCAGCGCTTTGCTCAGCAACGACCTCTTTAGCACGGGCAGTTAGCTTCTCTTTAATACGCGCGGACTTGCCGGAACGATCGCGCAAGTAATACAACTTAGCACGACGCACATCACCACGACGCTTCACTTCAATACTGGCAATCAATGGTGAGTAGGTTTGGAATGTACGCTCAACGCCTTCGCCTGATGAAATCTTACGAACAATGAAACTGGAGTTAAGACCGCGATTGCGTTTAGCAATGACCACACCCTCAAATGCCTGAGCACGTTTACGAGTACCCTCAACAACATTCACGCTAACAACAACAGTATCGCCAGGAGCAAAACTTGGAATCGTTTTGTTGGCAGTTAGGCGAGCAATTTCTTCTTGCTCAATCGTTTGAATCAAATTCATTTCAACTCCTTTGGCATCGTATTGACGTTAATCCCACACATAGGTGGACTCAATAGAGGATGCAGTTCAATTTTTGCCAAGCTTTTAGGGTTTAAGCGTCTTTAAAAACGCTTCGTCCTTCGGGCTCAGCAACCCATTTGCACGCGCTTTGATGATGAGATCTGGGCGGCGCTTTAACGTTAGCTCCAAAGACTGTTGCCGACGCCAATCCATTATTTTAGCGTGATGTCCGCCCAAAAGCACGTCTGGTACCGATTTATTTCCATAAACCTCCGGACGGGTGTAGTGAGGATGGTCTAAAAGACCATTCATAAAGCTATCTTGCAGCGCTGAGTCCTCATCCCCTAAAGCCCCCGGAATTAAGCGGATTACAGCATCCATGAGGATCATAGCGGGCAGTTCGCCCCCCGAAACAACAAAATCACCGATTGAGATCTCAAGATCTACTTTGTCATCAATGAAACGTTGGTCAATAGCCTCATACCGACCACAAATTAAGGTTAATTGTCGGTAATTGATGATATCTGTCGCTAACTTTTGTGAAAATGGCTCTCCTTGAGGGCTTAATAAACAAACCGGCCCGGGATTAATTCCTCGACCGCGATGGGAGCGGCTCACAGCCTCAAGACAAGAATCTAGGGGTTTAGCCATCATTACCATTCCAGGACCGCCACCATAAGCCCGATCATCGACCGTTTTTCGGGAATCTTCAGAAAAATCTCTGATATTCCAAGTAGTTACAGAAGTTATCCCTTGCTCACAGGCGCGGCCGGTCACCCCATATTGCGTGAGAGCAGCAAACATCTCCGGGAAGAGTGTCAACACATCAAAATCCATCTTGGTCGCATCCACGCTCATTGGCTCCAGTCGGGTTGCCAATCCACTACAACTTTGCCTAATGGAAGTTCTGCTGACTTCAGCTCAACTGATTTCACAATTGCAGGGACAAAGGGAATCAGCTCACTGCCAATCGTCATGATTGGATGGGCCCCAAATTCAGCCATATCCTCAATATTACCGAGACGAATCCCCTGCTCGTTATAGACCTCGCACCCAATCAAATCAACCCAGTAATAGGTGTCCTGCTCGGGTGCTGGAAACGCCTTTCTTGGGAGCAAAACCGTCTGGCCCTTCATGGCCAAGGCAGCATCTCGATCACAAATGCCATCCAAAAGCATCACCACAAAGCCAGAATGAATTTTGGCGCTTTGTACACGATAAACAGCGGGGGATGCGGCAGAGTAAGGGTCCTGCAAATAAGCCTCCTTGCACGCCAAGAGGGCGATTGGGTCAGGGGAATACGGGCGGACTTTGATGTGGCCTTTTAGGCCCTGGGCATCGTAGACGATACCCAAATCAATTAAATCAGAGGGGGTTTGATGACCGCTCACCACTCCCCCTTCAATCATGGCCAAGATTAGGCCGCTGGGTGATCCTTGATCAAACGCTTTACGGTTGGCGAAATTTGCGCACCAACGCCAGACCAATAATTTAAACGGTCTTGAGAAAGGCGCATTGCCTGCTCTTTTTCCGAAGCTTGGGGATTAAAGTAACCCAAACGCTCGATGAAATTCGAGTCGCGACGATTGCGTTTGTCGGTAGCAACGATGCTAAAAAAAGGGCGCTTTTTAGAACCGCCGCGGGCAAGTCGAATGACGACCATAGGTATTTCCTTAAAATCAAATAATTACAAAATGGCTGGCTGAATCGTCTTCACTCAATAAGGTTTTTTGACCAATGAGTGTGATGACCACAGAAAACCTCATATTCTAGACGAAATACCCCAAAAACTCCATCACTCTACAAAAGATTATCGACTGTGACCAATAAAAATACATATAAATCAGAGACTTATATAAAAAATCCCGGGCTAGAGGTCTCACAGACTAAGAGAAGGCTAATAAGGCTCATCAGCTCAACCCCCTTTTTATTGATTGGTTGCGCCAAAATAGTGCCCCCATGCCCTGGGAAAACGACCCCACCCTATTCCGAACTGGTTGGCACTCAATGGGAACTAAATCGCTGGAATATGCCACCAAACAGTATGGGTGAGGTTCGCCTTCGCACGATGCCCAGTGATAGTGGACCAAAAATTAGTTTGCAATTTAGCCAGAGTCGAATGAGTGGCTATAGTGGCTGCAATCGCTTCACTGCACAAATCCTCGAGGATCCTCGAGGATTTGAGATCAACCAGATCGCCGCGACTCGCATGGCCTGCGCTTCCAATCGCGAGGATATTGAACGCGATTTCTTATATTTACTGAGGGATTACCGAAGCATTGCACGGGATGGAAATTATTTACTTATCATTGGACCCAACCGCGAAGTATTAGGCTTTAACTTAATCCAACGAACCAACCCATGAGCACCCCATTTCGGTCCAAATTACGATTTTCTGCGCTGGGACTTTTTCTTCCAGGAACTGGATTGAACTGCTTTTATTTACTCGGTATCAAAAGTTTTTGGGGATGGATCCAGTTTGCATCCCTAATAGCAGGCATTCTGGGTTTTATGCTCCTAAATACAAGCCCAGAATCTTCTGCGGCTGCCTGGGCGTTAATTGTTCTTGGATTTATTGCCTTAGAGGCCAGTTGGTTAAGCACGATTGTCTTTGGATTACGTCCCGATGAAAAATGGGATGCGCAATTTAATACTTCATTTCAAGGTAAACAAAAAACGCAATCGGGTTGGCCTGTCGTAATTTGCGTAATCCTCTCGTTAGTGATTGGCGCAGGGGTCATGATGAGCTTTCTGGCTATTGGCTTTGAACAATTCTTCATCTACCAAATTGAAGAGGCCAAAAAGCTCAGCCAATAAGTTGAGCTTAGATCGAGGCAGTTAACTCAGGTACAAGAGTAAACAAATCACCAACGAGTCCGTAGTCGGCGACACCAAAAATTGGTGCATCTGGATCTTTGTTAATCGCCACAATGACTTTGGAGTCTTTCATGCCAGCAAGATGCTGAATTGCTCCAGAGATACCCACTGCAATATAAAGCTGAGGAGCTACAATTTTCCCAGTTTGACCCACTTGATAATCATTAGGTACATAACCTGCATCCACTGCAGCACGGGAAGCGCCGAGAGCAGCGCCAAGCTTGTCTGCTAATGGCTCAATCAACTCCTTGTATTTCTCGGCAGAGCCAAGCCCACGACCCCCAGAAACAATAATTTTTGCAGCCGACAACTCAGGACGGTCTGATTTGGTTAACTCGCGACCAACAAATTGACTTGCGGCAAATGGCTGTACCGGAGAAATTGATTCGATAGAGCATGATCCGCTAGTCCCAGCAAGATCAAAATTCGTGGTTCGTACCGTAATCACTTTTTTAGAGTCAATCGTTTGAACCGTCGCAATTGCGTTACCCGCATAAATGGGCCGCTCAAATTGATCGGCAGACACCACCTTAGTGATATCGGAAAGCTGAGCAACGTCCAGCTTCGCCGCAACCCGGGGCATCACACTCTTACCGTGTGCCGTAGCGGGCGCTAAAAAATAGTCATAGTTTGGGGCTAGGGCAAGAATTTGCTCCGCAACTGCCTCCGGTAACTGGTTGGCAAAATGCGGTGCATTGGCATAAAGAACCTTTCCAATCCCCTCAATCTTGCTGGCTTCTTGGACTATCGTATCCACATCATGGCCCACTACCAAAATATCAACCACATTAGCGCATTGCTTAGCAGCGCTTACTGCATGATGCGTGGCCATTTTTAATGATTGCTGATCGTGCTCAGCGAGAACCAGTGCAGCCATTACAGTACCTTTGCTTCGTTTTTTAACTTATCAATCAAAGTTGCCACATCCGGCACTTTGATACCTGCTGAGCGCTTTGGTGGCTCCTCGACCCGAATGGTTTTCAGCCGCGGGGTAATATCAATCCCTAGATCATTGGGCTTGACAATATCCAACTGCTTTTTCTTGGCTTTCATGATGTTGGGTAGAGTGACGTAACGCGGCTCATTTAAGCGAAGATCGGTCGTGATCACAGCAGGCAAAGAAACTGCAACAGTCTCAAGACCGCCATCAACCTCGCGAGTGACCGATGCCTGCCCATTACTAATAGTCACCTTAGAAGCAAATGTTGCCTGGGGCAGATTGAGCAAGGCGGCTAACATTTGCCCGGTTTGGTTACTATCATCATCAATCGCCTGCTTACCCATAATGATGAGCTGAGGCTGCTCTTTGGAATAGATGGCTTGAAGCAATTTAGCAACTGCTAAAGGCTGTAATTCGATATCCGTCTCGCATAAAATTGCGCGGTCTGCGCCGATCGCTAAGGCAGTTCTTAATGTCTCTTGGCATGCTTGAGGGCCTGCTGAAAAAGCAATAACTTCTGTAACAAGGCCTGCCTCTTTGAGTCGAACCGCCTCTTCAACAGCAATTTCATCAAAGGGATTCATGCTCATTTTGACATTAGCAATGTCCACCCCCGATTGATCGGATTTAACGCGAACCTTCACGTTGTAATCGACCACTCGCTTAACTGCGACCAAAACCTTCATGAACGACAACCTTTTTGCTTATCTAAACGTCTATTTTATCGTGATTCAGATTAAATCTCGGCCAAGGTTTTCAGGTGAGCAACCACGCTACGCCCCAATGCAGAAAGGTTATATCCACCCTCAAGGCAACTCACAATCTTACCGTCACAATGGCGATTAGCAACCTCCATTAATTGCTTGGTCATCCATACGTAATCGTCTTCAACCAGGCCCATTTGGCCTAAATCATCCTCACGATGAGCGTCAAAACCGGCTGAAATAATAATGAGCTGTGGTTTGAATTCATCAAGTCGTGGGATCCAGGTTTTACTAATCATGTCACGGACGATCTTACCGTTGGTAGTTGCTGGTAAGGGCACGTTGACCATATTGTCACCACCATCTAAACCACTGTAGGGGTAAAAGGGATGTTGAAAAAAACTGCACATTAGTACATGCGGGTCATTGATGAATGCGGCCTCTGTGCCATTACCGTGATGCACGTCAAAATCAATCACGGCGACACGTTCTAAGCCATACTTTTCGATGGCATAACGCGCGGCGATTGCCACATTATTAAATACACAAAATCCCATCGAGCGATGAGGCTCGGCATGATGTCCCGGAGGCCGAATCGCACAAAATGCATTATTGACCTCACCTTGCATCACGGCATCCACTGCTACTATTGCTGCGCCGGCTGCACGCAAGGAGACTGTCAACGTTGCTGGGTTCATGATGGTATCGCCATCAATCATCGAGTAGCCACTACTCGGAGCCTTACTCTTCACAAATGCTAAATGATCTTCGCTGTGTACTCGTGTGATGTCAGCGTCCGACGCGAGTGGCGGATCAATCCGTTTTAAATGCGTATCCAGACGACTCTGAATTAGCTGATCCTCAATGGCGGCAATTCGCTCAGGGCACTCTGGATGATGGCGACCCATCTCGTGTTTCATAAAATCAGGATGGCTGATGTAGGCTGTGCTCATATTTGTCTCTCATCGAATAACAACTAACTATACTTAGTATGAATTTGTATTAAAAATACTATTTTTTATTATCTTAGCGCGATCTTGAACTTTCTACCGTTTTTCTCCAGCCTGGCACTAACGATTCTGTTGGGCGCCTGTGCATCGCCCACTCCACCAAGCACAGCACCTAATCCTCAGTCCACAAAACCCGAAGTAGAGGTTCGTACTGATAAGGCTACTGTATCTAGCGCTAAACGAGATCCGTCTTCGCTCAAGGCGCTTCTCGATCAGATCTCGCGGCAGCAAAATATCCCTTTGGGATTGCTCGAAGATGGCTTTAAAGATGTTCAACATCTATCCCAAGTCAAACAATTAGTTGCTCCTCCGCCTGTTAGCTTTCAAAAAAACTGGCGGGTATATCGTTCGCGCTTTGTGGAACCCGTCCGTATTCGAGCTGGCTTTGCCTTTATCGAGCAAAATCGTGCTGCTCTAGAAGCTGCCGAATCGGAATCTGGCGTTCCTCATCAAGTGATTGCGGCGATTATTGGGGTGGAGACGATTTATGGTCGTCAAATGGGAAACTTCCGGGTCAAGGATGTACTAAGCACGCTTGCTTTTGACTATCCAGAGGCGCCCAATCAAGCAGCGCGTGAGCTCCTTTTTCAGAATCAACTGAAAGACCTAATTATTTTGTGCTGGCAAGAAGCAAAGAATCGGCAAGATGCGTTTAATCGTTGCCTCAATCAAAGAAGCTCTTATGCAGGCGCCATTGGCCTTCCCCAGTTTATGCCTGGAAGTATTTTGCAATTTGCCACCGATGGGGATGGGGATGGCGTAATTGATCTTCGCAATAGTCGACGTGACGCAATCTTTAGTGTTGCCAACTTCCTTAAAGTCCATGGCTGGCAACCTGGTATGCCCATCTACTTTCCTGTCATTCAAAATGAGCAAACTCAAGCAAAAATTATTGAGCTGGCCGATGGTCAGCCGATTGCTAAAATTACAGTTGCAGAATTAATTCAGCTCGGTATTTTGCAGCCCAGCAACGGCGATCTACTGCAAGGCGGGGTTGAACCCAGTAGCAAAGCCTTGATTATTGATTTACCATCGCCTGGAGTTAATCAAGAGCCTGAGATCCTTTATGTTGTTGGACTCCAAAACTTCCTCAGTATTGTGAACTACAACCGTAGTTACTTTTACGCTCAAAGTGTTGCTGAATTTGCGCAGGCGCTAGGGTATGAAAACAAAAGTGTACTTGCACGAGACCAGATCGATAAACCAGGGCCGGGCCCAGTGCCCACCCATAAAAATCGATCATCAACAGCCAAAGCAACTAAGAAAGATAGTAAAGCGAAGAAATCGAGTAAGCCATCGAAGTCAAATAACTAGGCTGGGAATACACCTGTCGATAAATAGCGATCGCCCCGATCGCACACAATGAATACGATCGTAGCATTTTCAACCGTTTGAGCAACGCGTAGCGCAATCACTAAAGCGCCTGCAGCTGACACACCACAAAAGATACCTTCTTCCTTAGCCATACGACGGGCCATTTCTTCAGCCTCCGCCTGGGTCACATACTCAATTCGATCGACACGTTCAGCTTGATAGATTTTAGGCAAGTAGGCGGGTGCCCATTTCCGAATTCCAGGAATCTGCGAGCCTTCTTCGGGCTGCCCACCAATAATTTGGATTTCTGGATTCATGGACTTTAGATACGTCGATACGCCAGTAATCGTTCCCGTAGTCCCCATTGCGGAAACAAAATGAGTAATCTGACCATGTGTATCACACCAAATCTCTGGCCCCGTGGTCTCAATGTGAGCCCGCGGATTATCTGGGTTGGCAAATTGATCCAATAGCTTGCCACGACCCTCTTTCTGTAGTTGCTCTGCGTAATCTCGAGCCAACTCCATCCCGCCTGAGCTAGAGGTCAAAATAAGTTCTGCACCATATGCAGCCATGCTCTGTCGACGCTCAAGACTTTGGTTTTCGGGCATGACCAAAATAATTTTGTAACCCAACATCGCCCCAACCATGGCAATCGCAATACCGGTATTGCCACTCGTAGCCTCAATTAAGGTATCGCCAGGTTTAATATCGCCTCGTAATTCAGCGTGCTTAATCATGGAGAGCGCGGGTCGATCCTTGACCGACCCGGCTGGATTATTACCCTCTAACTTACCCAAAATCACATTACCGCGCCGCTCATTCTCCACACCAGGAATACGCTGTAAGCGAACCAAAGGGGTATTGCCAATGGTTTGAGAAATCGTTGGATAGAGAGCCGCAGATGGATTAGATTGGGTCATAGAGTTATTTTAGCGATAACTTCACCCAATACCGCTGATTTCAATAGCGCTGACGCGAACCAGTCGACCGCTCGTTCTCCGCCGCAGGCGCTTTAGCCTGATACTTGGACGTCTTTTTTGTGGAACGCATCTCTGAGCGTGAGCCACTTTTTGTCTCACGGTACCCACTTTGACCCTCGATTTTCAAACCATTCTCCATTAATTTACTAACCGAGCGCTCGCCAATACCCCGAACCCGTGATTGCAGATCATATGAGTCATAAAACGCACCACCCTTTTCTCGCTCCGCAATAATTGCCTTCGCTTTTGACGGCCCAAGCCCACGAATACTCTCTAACTCGGTCTGACTGGCCGTATTGACATTGACTGGAGCAGCATTTGCAAGAGTTATGCCAAGAGGAAGTGCCAGCGCTAATGCCGTCATGCCAATCATCGATCCTTTAGATACAGCTTTAGCAGATGTGTGAAACAGAGTCGATAAACCCATAATTTCTCCTTTGAGGTTGATGAACAAACCATGACGAAAGTGTCATGGCTTTCTTCAACGCCCAATGGTTGATTGGGTTGACGAAATAAATGGTCTAGAGGGGATTTGCTAAAAAATCAGAATTTGCTGATAGCCAGGCAATGTATTGGCTGACACCATTCTCAACATCTAAGAAGCTATCGTTATAGCCTGCCGCCCTTAATTGAGTTAAATCGGCTTGCGTGAAGCACTGATATTTGCCCCGTAAGTCATCGGGAAATGGAATATATTGAATGAGACCTTGTTGCACTAAATCTGCCAATGGTAACGCTGGTTGATCGGCCAGTTTACGCATGGTATTTACAGTTGCCAGCGCAACGTCGTTAAACGGTTGAGCACGACCTGTGCCAAGGTTAAAAATACCACTCTTTTCTGGATGATCCAAAAAGAAGAGGTTCACCTTCACCACATCTTCAACCGATACAAAATCCCGTGATTGCTGACCAGGTGCATAGCCGCCATACTCACCAAATAATTTGACCGTTTGATTATTTTTGAACTGATGGTAATGATGAAATGCAACCGAGGCCATCCTGCCCTTATGAGACTCACGTGGGCCATACACATTGAAATACCGAAAGCCAACTACCTGAGCCGTCGGGGCCTTCTCAGCCATACGAGCACGCATATATTGGTCAAACAGAAACTTTGAGTAGCCATAAATGTTCAGAGGCTTCTCATACTGCCGATCCTCTACAAACGTATCGGATCCTCCATAGGTTGCAGCCGATGATGCATAAAGAAATGGGACCTTTTGATCGGTGCATATCTCATAGAGATTGATGGAGTATTGATAGTTATTGTTCATCATGAAAACCCCATCGGTCTCCATCGTGTCTGAACATGCGCCCTCATGGAATACTGCCTTTACCTTACCAAACCAGCCCTCATGAAAGCCCTCTAAAAAATCATTCTTATCGATGTAATCAGCAATATCCAAATCGGCTAGATTGCGATATTTATCTGCAGGTCGCAAATCATCGACTGCAATAATATTTTTTTCTCCACGGGCATTTAAAGCACGAACAATATTCGCACCTACAAATCCGGCGGCACCAGTCACGATATAGGTCACTGTAGCTCCTCTGCACAAACGGTTGCTGTTCCCAATTTACCGACCACTATTCCTCCAGCGCGATTGGCTAAGGCCATCGCACGCTCCAAAGGCCATTTTGCTGCCAAGGCTACTGCTAGAGTAGCAATGACGGTATCACCAGCGCCTGATACATCAAATACCTCGCGGGCCTGCGCACGCACATGACTTGCACCCGCAGAGGTAAATAATGTCATACCCTCCTCAGAGCGAGTTAATAATAAGGCCTCAACCTGAAGCTGCTCTCTCAAGGCTTGAGCCTTTTGGGTGAGCTCCGCTTCGCTGGACCATGCGCCAACCACTTGCCGCAATTCACTGCGATTGGGCGTCAACACAGTAGCCCCCTGATACTTCGAATATGCATCACCCTTTGGGTCGACCAAAACAATCTTATTCTTGGCTTTTGCTAAGGCAATCATACTGGCCACTTGCTCCAACGCGCCCTTGCCATAGTCGGACAAGATAACAACATCTGCTTTGGGCAATAATGTCTCGAACTGTTTCAGTTTCTGTGCTAACGAATTGGAACTCGGGGTCTCTTCAAAGTCCAAACGGATTAATTGCTGCTGACGGGCAATCACTCTTAACTTAACCGTCGTGGGTACTTTGGGATCAGCTTGTAAGTAGCTTTGTACACCACTATCTTGCAATAAGGCTTCTACACGTTTACCAGCCTCATCCACTCCAATCACCCCTAGAAGACTGGTTTGCGCTCCTAAAGCCGAGGCATTGCGGGCCACATTAGCCGCGCCCCCCAAGCGCTCATCAATCTTTCCAACCTGCACCACAGGAACTGGGGCCTCAGGCGAGATGCGACTAGTATCACCAAACCAATAACGATCGAGCATGACATCACCCACCACCAAAAGGCGTGCTTTACTAAATTGTGTTCGGTCAGCTTTCTCAGTCATCGCTCTAAATTTAATTCAAATGTTAATTATGCCGACCAATCCCGTAATACTCAAAATCCAGCTCGGTCATCGACTGGGGTTCGTAAAGGTTGCGTCCATCAAAAATGATTGGGTTCTTCATCGCCTGTTTTAGATAATCAAAATCAGGGCTACGGAATGCTTTCCACTCGGTCACAATAATTAATGCGCTAGCTCCTACCAAGGCATCCTCAGGAGTTTTTACTAAGGAAATTTTTTGAAGCTGATCTGGTTTTCCTTGAAAATCGATCTCAAAGGCGTGTTGTGCCTCAGGCATTGCAACTGGATCATGAGCCATTACCTGTGCGCCACGCTTAACTAACGCCGCAATAATGAATCGACTAGGTGCTTCACGCATATCGTCTGTATTGGGTTTAAATGCTAAACCCCACACCGCAAATCGATGATTAGAAAGATTCTCACCAAAACGCTTGGTAATCTTCTCAATCAAGATTGTTTTTTGTTGACGATTGACTGCCTCGACAGCCTCTAAAATTTTAAGATCGCGCCCATGCTGCAGAGCAGTTTTAGATAGAGCCGATACATCCTTTGGAAAGCAAGAGCCTCCATAGCCCGTTCCTGCGTATAAAAATCCATAACCAATCCGGGAATCTGAGCCAATCCCTTGGCGAACGGACTCAATATCAGCTCCAACCGCATCGGCTAAATTGGCAAGCTCGTTCATAAAGGAGATACGGGTAGCCAGCATTGCATTGGCAGCATATTTTGTAAGCTCGGCACTCTTTACATCCATGTAATAGGTGCGCTCATGATGCCGATTAAATGGTGCATAAAGTTTGCGCATTAATTCTTTAGCGCGTAGACCCGCAGCATCCTGATTGGTACCAATCACAATGCGATCGGGACGCATAAAATCTTCCACCGCAGCACCCTCTTTCAAAAACTCAGGATTGGAGACCACTGAACACCATGCAGGATCTAAATTGCGTGTTTTTAATTCCTCGGTAATAGCTGCCGTAACTTTCTCGGCGGTACCAACTGGCACCGTTGACTTATCAACAATCACCTTAGGGCCATTCATATGTTTGCCAATATTGCGTGCTGCCGCAATCACATACTGCAAATCGGCTGAGCCATCCTCATCAGGCGGGGTACCCACCGCAATAAACTGAATTTCACCATGCTGAACAGCTGCTGCCACATCGGTCGAAAATTGAATACGTCCAGCCGCTCGATTACGGGCGATCATCTCTTGCAACCCCGGTTCGTAAATTGGAACTCCACCCGAATTTAAGATATCGATCTTTTTCTGATCGAGATCTAAGCAAAAAACCGTATTTCCGAGTTCGGCTAGACATGCCCCTGTAACTAATCCTACATATCCACTACCGACAATGGTGACTTTCAATTTTTATTCCTTAATACATGTTTCTAACTTGATCATTTGAGTGATTGATTACATCGACGGGCCGCTTGGGACTGCACCCTCAGTCCGTCGGGGTGAGTATGCCTCCCAATGATTACAGCCAGGGCATTGCCAATAAAAACGCCTTGCCCGAAATCCGCAATTTCCACAGGTATAACGTGCCAAAGCGGTTGTCCGCTGCTTGAGTAACCCAAGGGTAGACTTTAAATCCGCCACCCGTGTCTCGGGTCCTGTTACTTCTGCCAAGGCTAAACGCGTCTCCGCTAACTTCGATAATGCACTAAGTGTCGGAGAATGCTGCATCACATCGATTAACATGGCTTCGGCCGCCTTAGCCCCCCGAACTTGCATCATATGCTTATGCACGATGTCTAAGAGCTCACCAATGGCTTGGGTTTTGAGGAGAGCGAGTAATTGATCCAAACCAAGATCGACTTGGTTGACAGCATGATGTGCAGCCATCCACCGATCAGCTACTAAATGCATATAAGCGGGATTCTCTTTCGCCACAATTGCCCAGACATCGATCGCCTGTTGGGGGCGCTCGTTGGCCAAATAGTAATCACCCTGCAAGATTAAGGCTCTGGCATGGTTTGGAATTGCGGATAGGGCGTGATGGATGGCCTCATTTGCTTCGGGAAAATCAGCACGTCGTAGCGCCTCTTGTGCAATCTCGCAATAAAACTGCGCAATCTCCAATTGATGGCTTTTATCTTGCAAGCCCTGAAGTTCATTAGCAGCAATAATGGCCTTTTTCCAGTCCTTCTCAATTTGATACATCTCGAGAAGACTCTCTTTAGCGGGTATGGCATATTTGCCAGCACCGACCTGATTGAGAGACGCTTCAGCACGATCCAATAGACCGGCACGCAAAAAATCACGTCCCAGCTCATATGCAGCATGATCTCGATCGCGCGGTTTTAAATCTTCACGATTAGCCAGATGTTGATGAACGCGAATCGCTCGCTCGGTCTCACCACGACGGCGAAATAAATTACCCAGTGAAAAATGCAGATCGACTGTTTCTGGGTCCAATTGAGCAACCTTGACCAAGGTTTCTATCGCCTGATCGGGCTGCTCATTGAGCAACAGGTTTAAGCCTTTAAAGGTCGAGCGTTGCTGTTTTAGTCGTTCACGCTCATCTTGGCGCGCCTCTAAGCGCAAATCCCAGCGAGAAGCTAGCCAACCCAAACCGAAGAATATGGGGATTAGAAGTAACCAACCGGTTTCAATTTGAATCATTTCAGTGGCGAATGAATAGACGTACTATTTTTAGATCTCTGGGAGATCTACCACCACAGGACTAGGCACCCGAACTACCTGAGTCAAGAATAATTTTTTGATCGAGTGGCTTGTAATCAACACGCTCACGAAGTTCTTTGCCTGGCTTGAAATGCGGAACGCGCTTTTCTGGGATTAGGACCTTCTCACCCGATTTTGGATTACGTCCAGTACGAGCGGGTCGATGATGCAAAACAAAGCTTCCTACACCGCGCAACTCAATACGCTTGCCTTCGGCTAAGGCTTGGGTCATGGTGTCTAGCAAGGTTTTTACTGCTAGCTCAACATCCCGAGGTAGGAGTTGCGGAAACTGCTCCGCAAGGCTCTCAACCAGCTCAGAACGGGTTATCGCTTGGTGCTCTTGATCTGACATAGTCTAATTAGCCCGCCACCCAAAGGGTGGCGGAATCACCTTAGCTTTGATTATCCATTTTCGCCTTCAACAGGGCGCCAAGATTGGTTGTACCAGAGCCAGCATCACCCTGTAACTTATTCATGGCATCTTGTTGATCAGCGCTATCTTTTGCCTTGATCGATAAATTAATCGAACGTGATTTACGATCAATATTAATGATCATTGCAGTGACAGAATCGCCCTCTTTAAGCGCATTGCGTGCATCTTCAACGCGATCGGTTGAGATCTCTGAGGCGCGCAAATAACCCTCCACCTCATCAGCGAGGGCGATTACAGCTCCTTTTGCATCAACACTCTTGACGGTACCGGTAACCATACTGCCTTTGTCGCTGGTCGACGTAAAGTTGTTAAAGGGATCACCTGACATTTGTTTGATGCCAAGGGAGATACGCTCCTTCTCAACATCAATTGCCAAAACAACGGCTTCTAATTCATCGCCTTTCTTAAAGGCCTTAACAGCCTCTTCGCCAGGCTCATTCCATGATAGGTCAGACAGATGAACCAAGCCATCAATTCCGCCAGGTAGGCCAATAAAGACGCCAAAATCTGTAATGGACTTAATTGCCCCTTTGATCTTGTCACCCTTTTGATGGCTGCGTGAGAACTCTTCCCATGGGTTTGCTTTGCATTGCTTAATACCTAAGCTTATACGACGCTTATCTTCATCAATGTCCAGAACCATTACTTCTACTTCGGTTCCCAAAGCAACTGCTTTACTTGGGGCCACATTCTTATTGGTCCAATCCATTTCAGATACGTGAACCAAGCCTTCTATGCCGCTCTCGATTTCAACGAACGCGCCATAATCGGTCAGATTAGTGACCTTGCCAAAGAGACGTGTATTGGGCGGGTAACGACGAGCAATACCAACCCAAGGATCATCGCCCAACTGTTTAATACCTAATGAAACACGATTCTTCTCTTGGTCAAACTTCAGAATCTTAGCGGTTACCTCTTGACCCACAGTCAGCATTTCGCTGGGGTGACGCACACGACGCCAAGCCAAGTCAGTAATGTGGAGAAGGCCATCAATACCGCCAAGATCAACGAATGCGCCGTAATCGGTAATATTCTTAATGGTGCCCTGAACAACACTACCCTCTTGGAGGTTAGACATCATCTTCGCGCGCTCTTCACCCTGGCTAGCTTCAACCACGGCACGACGCGAGAGAACAACGTTATTGCGCTTACGATCTAGCTTAATGACCTTAAATTCCATGGTCTTGCCTTCGTAAGGGCTGGTATCTTTAATTGGACGAGTATCAACCAGTGATCCAGGCAAGAAGGCACGGATACCATTAACCATAACGGTCAATCCAC
This sequence comes from Polynucleobacter sp. HIN11, assembly GCF_030297675.1. Lineage (NCBI taxonomy): Bacteria > Pseudomonadati > Pseudomonadota > Betaproteobacteria > Burkholderiales > Burkholderiaceae > Polynucleobacter > Polynucleobacter sp. HIN11. The sequence goes on along the minus strand of NZ_AP028142.1, from coordinate 402,379 downwards.
CCTTCACCTTACCGGTTACTGTGCCAGTAACGATCTCAGCTCCTTCAAGAGCTTTCTCGAGATTCATCCAAGACGCGAGACGTTTTGCTTTATCGCGGGACAAAATCGTATCGCCATAGCCATTTTCTAGGGCGTCAATTGCGACAGATACGAAATCACCAGGGCTGACTTCGAGCTCGCCCTGGTCATTTTGGAATTCTTCAACGGGTATAAATGCTTCGGACTTAAGACCGGCATTCACAACGACGAAATTATGATCAATACGAACGACTTCGGCCGAAATAACTTGGCCGGTTTTCATATTAGAACGGGTTAGGGATTCTTCAAATAGTGCTGCAAAAGATTCAGACATGAGGTTCACTTTGTGCCGCCAATTACTGACGGGTTGGGTTAATAAAACTCAAGCTAGCGGTTTGTTTACCGTGGGTGCTAACTTAAGCGCCAAACTTCAACTTCTACTTCTATCTTCCATTTACATCTTGGTACCAAGACAGTACCTGCTCAACTGCTTGATCGATCGATAAGTTCGAGGTGTCGAGCAAATGCGCCCCTTCAACTTGTTTTAGAGGAGCGGTTGCTCGTTGAATGTCTCGAGCGTCTCGTTCCTGTAAATCTTGCAAAAGGACGTCCATTCTAGCAGAAATTCCCTTAGCGATCAATTGCTTATATCGACGCTCCGCCCGAGCCTCCACACTGGCCGTCAAAAACACCTTCAAAACAGCGTCTGTAAAGATCCGGCTAGCCATATCCCGACCATCAGCCACTAAGCCTGGGGTCCTCCGAAACCCTCTTTGGCGGGCCAAAAGGGCATCCCTCACCTCTGGATAAACTGCAATTTGGGATGCCAAAACCCCAATGGACTCGTCTCGAATGGCCTCTGTGACATCCTCACCACCCAAGAAAATGAGTCCATTTTTAAACTCAATCTGTATGGCGAGGGCAAGCTCACCCAAGGCGCGGCAATCGGAAGGTGGGACGCCCTTTTGCTGGCTAGCAAGCGCTACTAGACGATATAGAGCGCCACTGTCCAAATAATGGAATCCAAGACGGTTCGCAACTTGCATTGCAACCGTACCTTTGCCTGAGGCAGTGGGTCCATCAATTGCGATGACCGGGGGAAGGCTCAACCCAAATACTCCTTCATAGGAAATTAATACGTGATTCGTGCCAACTCTGAAAAGTAATGTGGAAAGGTTTTTGCAACGCACAGAGGATCGTTAATTAAGATTGGCTTTGGACCGAATGCTGCCAGAGAGAAGCACATCGCCATCCGATGATCATCATAGGTATCAATTCCCTGCGGTGGCGTATGCCATTGCTCATCACTTAATGGATGAACCTCAATGAAATCTTCACCCTCATGAACCACTGCCCCCAATTTACGCAGCTCGGTCGCCATGGCTGCAATTCGGTCCGTTTCTTTCACCCGCCAGCTGGCGATCTTCTCTAAGCGGGTTTTTCCTTGTGCAAATAATGCCATTACGGCCAAGGTCATCGCTGCGTCTGGGATTGTGGTGCAGTCAATCGTAATACCTCGCAATCTTCCATCGGTATGAATAACGCCGCTGGTCTCAAGAAAATCATCGCCGCGCAGCACTCTTGCTCCCATTTGTTCGATGGCATCTGCGAAAGCAACATCTCCCTGAATGCTATTTTTACCAACCCCAAGAACGCGCACTGGACCTCGACCAAGCACGCCGGCTGCCAAAAAATAGGATGCGGAGGATGCGTCACCCTCGACCCAGAGTGTTTGGGGGCTTTTGTACACAGCTCCGGCTTGAGTAGGCGCAATCACAAACTGATGGGGCGTTGGATTATTTACCTCGACCCTAAACCGGGCCATCAATTGAATTGTGATGTTGATGTATGGTCTAGAAATTAACTCACCGATCACTTCGATCTGGATTGGTTTGCGAGCTACCAGAGGTAGTGCCATCAATAAAGCCGTCAGAAATTGGCTAGAGACATCACCCCTAACCCGAATTACGGGAGGTAAGGCAAGCTTACTGGCATGGATTTGAATAGGCGGATAACCGACCGCTTGCTCATAATCAATCTGCGCGCCAATTTGCGAGAGTCCGTCAACTAAATCACCAATCGGGCGCTCGTGCATCCGCGGCACTCCAGAGAGTCGATACTTGCCCTCTTGCATGACTAATGCTGCAGTAAGCGGCCGAATGGCAGTTCCGGCATTTCCCATGAATAAGTCAGCGTGCTTGACTGGGAAAACGCCAGCACAACCTATCACCTCACAATCATGACCATGATCCTCAGCCTTTACGCCCAATTGACGCAAGGCATTGCGCATCACCCGGGTATCATCGGCATCAAGCAATTGTTTAAGCATGGTCGTACCACTTGCTAATGCAGCAAGCAGCAATGCGCGATTCGAAATACTTTTTGATCCAGGCAGAGTCATCTGACCCCTGGCGCCTTGGAAAGGTCCAATCTGTAATGCTTCGCTCGCCATTACGACTCTTCCCACCGCTTACGAGCTTCACTAGCTTTCAGAAAAACTCTCTCAAGCGCTTGCGAATCCTCCTTAGCAATCAGGTCACGAAGAGCATTTGCAATCACGAGATACTGATCTAGCTCTTTCAAAATCGCCGATTTATTGGCAAGGCAAATATCGCGCCACATCTCAGGGCTCGAAGCGGCAATCCGAGTGAAATCCCGAAATCCAGCTCCGGCGTGGCCAAGCTTTTGCTCAGCATCTTCGGAGTTCAGCACACTCGTCATTAATGCGTATGACAGCAAATGAGGCAAATGCGAAACTGCTGCGTAGATTGCATCATGCTGAATCGCCGATATCCGTTTAATGCGCGACCCTAATGCCTGCCAAAAACTCTCAACCAAAGCCACATCTGCTGCAGAGTTCTCTTGTAACTGACAAATAATGGTTTGCTTTCCCTGAAATAAATCAGCCTTCGCTGCCACGACACCATGCTGCGCACCACCTGCAATCGGATGGGCTGGAACAAATTGGCAAACCTTCTTACCTAAAACCTCTTTGGCCGCCACAATCAGATCACTTTTAGTACTACCCGCATCCGTAATTAATGTGTGCGGATTGAGATGTGGTTCAATCGTTTGAAAACAGGCACGCATTTGTGCAACGGGGACACACAAAATGATCCACTGGGCTTTTTTACTTGCGCCCTCAAGATCATCGATGCGATCAATCGCCCCTAATTTTTTAGCCTCTTCAAGATTGCTTGCACTTCGACCTACGCCGATCACTTCAGTAACAACCCTAGCTTTCTTGAGTGCCAAGCCAATTGATCCGCCAATCAAACCAACGCCAACAATGGCAACCGTTCCAAACTGATTTTGACTCATGCGGTGCCCTGTGGCTGGTTCAAAATAGCCTTGAGAGCTTGAATACAAATAGCATTTTCTTCTGGCAAGCCGATGGAGATTCTGAGCCACTGTGGTAACCCATAATTACCAACGGGTCGCACAATCACTCCCCGCTTTAATAGCTCGCGGTTAACGCGCGCACCCGCTTCGTTATCATTGCCCACCTTCACCAGAACAAAATTTCCAGATGAGGGCAAATAGCTTAAGTCCATTTGCTCAAACGCCTGCGTCAATTGTTGATAACCCGCTCGATTTAGTTCGTAGCCCCGTTGTAAGAATGCTTCGTCGCCTAGGGCAGCAATGGCAGCGGCCTGGGCCAAACTATTCACATTAAAAGGTTGTCGAATCCGGTTTAATAAATCGGTTAAATGGGGTTGCGCAATACCGTATCCAATCCGCAACCCTGCTAATCCGTAGGCTTTTGAAAAGCTGCGTGAAACTACCAAATTAGGATACTTTTTCACCCAAGCGATTGCGTCGTAGCGCTGCTCTGGGGCAAGGTATTCGTTATATGCCTCGTCCAATACCACCACCACATGGGCAGGCATCTCAGATATAAATGCTTCAATGGCTTTTGGCTGCAGATAACTGCCGGTTGGATTATTTGGGTTTGCTACGAATGCTAACTTGGCAGTCTCTCCGAGTGATCGAATGGTCTGCAGCATAGCCGGCAGATCATGACCGTAATTGGCATCGGCAGCAACCTCCACTGCTTTTGCACCAATCGCTTGCGTTGCCAAAGGGTAAACCGCAAACGCGTGTTTGGAAAATATAACGGCATCACCAGCGTGTGCTACCGCTCTAGCGGTAAGCTCCAAAATATCATTACTACCATTACCCAAGGTAATCCAGTCCTCTGGAACCTCAAGACGCTTGGATAAGACGCATTTAAGCTCAAAACCATTGGAATCTGGATAGCGGCCCAGATCATTGGCGGCCCGCAACATTGCTTCCTTAGCCGACGTTGGCATACCCAAGGGATTTTCATTGGAGGCCAACTTCACGATCGCACTTTCGTCTAAACCAAACTCACGCGCTACCTCGCTAATGGGTCTACCGCCAACATAGGGTGCAATTGTATGTACATGGTCTAAGCCAATTTTTTTGGTCATGGATGAAACTCTTAATTTTTAGCGCGCGGATAGGAGCCCAGATTTTTATAAAAGGCAGCAATCGTTTTTAACTCAGCAATCGCCGTGGCTACTTTGCCATCACTCGCATGTCCATCAATATCGATATAAAAATGGTATTCCCAAGACCCCTTTCGGGCAGGTCGTGATTCAAATCGCGTCATGGAAACCCCATGTTTTGCCAACGGTCCTAATAGGTGATGAACCGCTCCAGGTTGATTGGCAACCGAGAGCACCAAAGATGTCTGATCATGACCGCATGGTTGACATACATATTGACCGATCACAACAAAACGTGTGCGATTATTTGGATCATCCTGAATCTGTGCTGAAACAATTTGCAAACCATAGGCCAATTGAGCCGGCTCACCAGCAATCGCAGCAATACTTGGATCTTGACTAGCCATCCGCGCAGCCTCGGCATTACTACTAACAGCCTGCCGATGTAATTGAGGCGCATGCGTGCTCAACCATTGTTGGCATTGAGCCAAGGCCTGAGCATGAGCGCAAACTGTTTTTACACCATCCAAACTTCCATGCTTGGTTAAGAGGTGATGCCGAATGGGCAAGACTACCTCACCACTAATTTGCAATGGACTTTCTAGCAATAAATCCAAGGTTCGAGAAACTGCGCCTTCACTGGAGTTCTCAACAGGTACAACACCAAAGCTAGCGGCCCCTTTTTCAACGGCCTTGAAGACCTCATCCAAACTCGCGCATGGCAAGCCGTCAATCGACTGCCCAAAAAATTGATGCGCCGCCTGTTCCGAGAAAGTGCCGGTTGGACCCAAATATGCAATGGTTTGCTTGGATTCGAGCGCACGACATGCCGACATAATTTCGCGCCAGATCGAAGCGAGGCCATCCGGCAATAATGGGCCAGGATTCTTTTGTAAAACATTCTGGATCACCTGGCTCTCTCGCTCAGGACGAAAAATGGGGGCTGATGATTCATTTTTAATATGGCCGACCGCTTGGGCCGCCACGGCACGCTTCGATAAAAGCTCTAAAAGCTCTTGATCGATCGAATCAATCTGAGCGCGTAGCGGAGCTAACCGTTGATCATCATTTGACATTAGGCACGCCTTTCAAACTCACGCATGAACTCCACCAAAGTCTCAACGCCAGTAATCGGCATCGCGTTGTAGATACTAGCGCGCATCCCTCCTGCGGCCTTATGGCCACGTAGGGCTGCCAAACCTGCAGCACTGGATTGCTCCAAAAACTCTGCATTTAAACCTTCGTCTTTCAGAAAAAATGTGATGTTTGTTCTCGAGCGACACTTTGGGTCTACGCGATTTTCATATAAGGAGCTTCCATCAATCAACTCGTAGAGCATGCTTGATTTCAATTGACTACGGCGCTCCATCTCTTCTACCCCACCTTGCCGCTTGATCCATTCAAATACTAAGCCCGAAACATAAATTGGGAAAGTGGGTGGAGTATTGAACATCGATTGATTGGCTGCCTCCTTTGCCCAATCCCAGATTGAAGGAGTAATGGGCATCGCATACCCCATCAAGTCCTTGCGCACAATCACAATAGTGACTCCTGCAGGGCCAATATTCTTCTGAGCACCGGCGAAAAGTACGCCACACTCGCTGACATTCATGGCTTTTGAAAGAATATTGCTCGAGATATCAGCAATCAATGGGGTCTTACCAAGCTTTGGAAACTCAGCAAATTCAACGCCACCAATCGTCTCGTTAGCACAGATATGCACATAGGCCGCATCTTCGGATAAGGTCCATGTACTTTGATCTGGAATCGACTGAAATCCTTGCGCTTGCGAACTCGCAGCAATGTGAGCCTCCCCATATTTTTGCGCTTCTTTGAAGGATTTCTCCGACCAGATCCCGGTCACCACAAAATCTGCCTTGGGTTTCTTGGCTAAGGGCATTAGATTCATCGGAATCGCCGCATTTTGACCAATTCCCCCACCTTGTAAGAGCAAGATTTCGTAATCGTTTGGAATGCGCATAAGCTCGCGAAGATCGGCTAAGGTTTTTTCATAAACCGCCATAAACTCCTTGCTGCGGTGACTAATTTCCATCACGCTGGTGCCGAGGCCCTGCCAATTCAAGAGTTCATCGCGAGCTTGCTCCAAAACCTCTTCAGGCAAGGTTGCTGGGCCCGCTGCGAAGTTATAAATGCGGCGGTCAAAACTCATTATGAAGTCCGGTTAGTCGAAGCTTTGCTTAGGCATCAGATGCGGTGTCGGATTCGGTATTGCCCTGCTCATCAGCCATGTCGTCGCCATCCTCATCCGAATCACTCTCTGCGATGCGCTGCAATCCAGACAAATGGGTTCCCGCATCGACGTTAATCAGAGTGACGCCCTGTGTGGCACGACCCATCTCCCGAATCTCAGATACCCGCGTACGAACAAGTACTCCACCAGTAGTAATCAACATAATTTGGTCTTCTGGGGAAACCAGAGCAGCAGCAACCACTTTGCCATTGCGCTCGCTCGTCTGAATTGCAATCATGCCTTTCGTTCCGCGACCATGACGAGTGTACTCAGCAATCGGGGTGCGCTTACCGTAACCATTCTCGGTCGCCGTTAACACACTGTTTGGTGCTGCGGCATCTTCAACCGCTGCTACAGACCCCTCTGCAACTTCAGCAGGGGCAACTAGCATCGCAATCACCTCTTGCCCATCTGAGAGGTTCATACCGCGGACACCGCGGGCGGTGCGGCCCATTGGACGCACATCGTTCTCATCAAAACGAACAGCCTTGCCTGCATCTGAGAACAACATCACATCATGCTTACCATCAGTGATGGCCGCTCCAACTAAAAAATCACCTTCATCTAGGTCAACCGCAATGATTCCAGCTTTACGAGGATTCGAGAAATCCGATAAGCGAGTTTTCTTCACGGTTCCTCGGCGAGTTGCCATAAACACATAGTGATCCTCTTCATAGCCCTGAATCGGCAGAATCACAGTAATCTTTTCGCCCTCAACTAATGGGAACATATTAACAATTGGCTTGCCGCGTGAAGTCCGACTTCCTTGGGGAACCTCCCAAACTTTTAACCAATACATCCGACCACGGTCAGAGAAACACAAAATCGTATCGTGGGTATTGGCGACAAACAGAGTGTCGATCCAGTCCTCATCTTTAGTAGCCGCAGCTTGCTTACCTCGACCCCCACGCTTTTGCGCTCGGTATTCGCTTAAAGGCTGACTCTTCATGTACCCAGCGTGAGAGAGTGTTACTACCATATCAGTTGGGGTAATTAGATCTTCAGTAAACAGCTCTGTGGCGTTCATTTCAATATAAGAACGACGACCCGAGTCGCTACCTTCTGAACCAAACTCTGCCTTCACCTCAAGTAGCTCAGCCTCAATGACTTTGGTGACTCGCTCAGGCTTTGCAAGTAGATCCAATAGATCAGCAATTTGATCCATCACCTCTTTGTACTCATTCACGATCTTGTCTTGCTCAAGACCGGTTAAGCGCTGCAGACGCATTTGGAGAATTTCTTGAGCTTGATCATCCGACAAGCGATATAGTCCGCTATCTTGCATGCCATATTCTGGCAAGAGGCCCTCGGGCCGGAATGCATTGCGGCCACCGGGAGCCTCGCCCTCAGCACGGGCCAGCATCTCACGCACCAACGAAGAGTCCCAAGCCTGAGCCATTAACTCCTGTTTGGCAACTACTGGATTAGCGGCCGCCTTGATGATGGCAATGAATCGATCGATATTGGCAAGGGCAACAGCTAAGCCCTCAAGCACATGACCCCGTTCGCGGGCTTTGCGTAACTCAAAAATGGTGCGCCGGGTAATCACCTCACGGCGATGTGCCAAGAAATACTCGAGCATTTGCTTGAGGTTAAGGAGCCTTGGCTGGTTATCGACCAAGGCCACCATATTCATACCGAAGTTATCTTGAAGCTGGGTACTCTTATATAAATTGTTAAGAACGACCTCGGGCACTTCGCCACGCTTGAGTTCTATCACAACTCGCATTCCCGACTTGTCAGATTCATCGCGCAAATCCGAGATACCCTCAATTTTCTTCTCATTGACTAACTCGGCGATGCGCTCAAGCAGATTTTTCTTGTTCACCTGATAGGGCAACTCGTCCACAATAATGGCTTGACGCTGCCCCTTGTCCATATCCTCAAAATGAGTCTTGGCGCGCATCACAACTCGGCCGCGCCCAGTGCGATACCCTTCACGAACCCCCTGAACGCCATAAATTATTCCGGCAGTTGGGAAATCGGGCGCCGGAATAATCTCAATGAGTTCATCGATTGTGCAATCTGGCTGATGTAAAACATGTAGACAGGCTCGGATCACCTCATCCAAATTGTGGGGCGGAATATTGGTGGCCATCCCCACCGCAATACCCGAGGAGCCGTTAATTAATAAGTTAGGAACTTTTGCAGGCAGGATGAGGGGTTCTTTTTCGCTACCGTCATAGTTAGGACCAAAATCAACGGTTTCTTTATCCAGATCCGCCAATAGCTCATGGGCGATCTTACGAAGACGAATTTCGGTGTAACGCATCGCCGCGGCATTATCGCCATCGACCGAGCCGAAGTTACCCTGTCCATCGACCAACATATAGCGCAACGAGAAATCCTGTGCCATGCGGACGATCGTGTCATAAACCGCTGTGTCGCCATGGGGATGGTATTTACCAATTACGTCACCCACGATACGGGCGGACTTCTTAAAAGCCCGATTCCAATCATTGTTTAATTCATACATGGCGTATAAAACCCGGCGGTGTACGGGTTTTAACCCATCCCTTACGTCTGGCAAGGCTCGGCCGACGATTACGCTCATGGCGTAGTCCAAATAGGACCGCCGCATTTCGTCTTCTAGGGATATTGGGAGAGTTTCTTTAGCGGCTTGTTCCATCTCGAAATAATATCATTTCACAGACACACAACCTGTGCTAATATTCCGATAGTTAGTACCTATTTATGTTGTAGCGCTTTAGGCTTTTTTGGGCTTTTAGGCGATTCGGTTGCATTAATTTATTAAATGTTTTTTGAGGATAAAAAATGAACAAAACCCTAAAACTGATGCTTGCTGCAGTGATTACGATTTCTGCCGGTTCAGTCATGGCCCAGCCAAAGAATGTTGATAACTGGGTAAACTCTACCGGCACACCATGGAGAAACGGTGACGGCACGCTTTGCTGGCGTGATGCTAGCTGGACCCCAGCAACCGCCGCTCCAAATTGCGATGGCTGGCTCGCACCAAAGCCTGCTGCTGCCCCTGCTGCCGCTGCAAGCAAAGTGACCCAAAAGAAAATTACTCTACAAGCGGATACTTTGTTTGACTTTGATAAGTCAACTCTCAAAGCTGAAGGTGTTGCAACCCTGAACAAGCTCGCTCAAGACATCAAAAAGATGAAGCTTGAGGTGGTCATTATTGTTGGTTATACCGACAGCGTTGGTACCGATGCGTATAACATTGCCCTCGGTCAGCGTCGCGCCAATGCTGTTAAAGCATTTTTGACCAATGCCGGAGAGGTTGATGCAACTCGCGTCTACACCGAAAGTAAAGGTAAGGCTGATCCAGTTGCCAGCAATGCAACTGCTGAAGGCCGTGCCAAGAACCGTCGCGCTGTGATTGAAGTTGTTGGTACACAGCCCGTGAAGTAATCCGGTCCCCAGGACTTTAAAAGCCCGGCTTGCCGGGCTTTTTTATTGCTTTTTTTGTATAGTCTTATTTATTCCTTTAAATGGTATTTTCGATGCGTAATGTTGACCAAGGTGAGATTGATAAATTTAGTGCGCTAGCGCATCGCTGGTGGGATCCGACCAGTGAATTCAAACCTTTGCATGCCATTAACCCCTTACGACTTGACTGGATTAAATCGATCACCAGTTTAGAAGGTAAACAAGTGCTTGACGTCGGATGTGGCGGCGGCATTCTTGCTGAATCGCTCTCCAAGTCAGGGGCAACAGTAACTGGTATCGATTTATCGACCAAAGCGCTCAAAGTTGCTGAATTGCACCAACTCGAAAGTGGAACGACGGTCCAATACCGCTCAATTTCAGCGGAGGATTTAGCAAAAGAAGAGCGTCATTCCTATGATGTGGTCACCTGCATGGAAATGCTAGAGCACGTTCCCGATCCAGCCTCGGTGGTTCAGGCGTGTGCAAACCTTTGTAAACCCGGTGGGTATCTCTTCTTTTCCACCCTCAATCGCAATCCAAAATCCTACTTATTTGCGATCATTGGTGCGGAGTATATTTTGCAACTCCTACCAAAGGGTACGCATCAGTATGAGAAATTTATTAAACCATCTGAGCTGGCACAATTTACTCGTGCTGCCGGCTTAGAAGTATTGCAACTCAAGGGTATGACCTATAACCCCATCACACAAATTTATCGCTTAGGTAGCGATACGGATGTGAATTACATGATGGCAACCCGCAAGTCTCAATAATGGGCACTCCAGTATTTGAAGGGGTATTTTTTGATCTGGATGGCACGCTTGCCGATACTGCACCAGATTTGGTTGCCGCAGCCAATCGTCTACTGCTTGCAAATCAACGTGCGCCCATGGCCTATGAGACCCTTCGGCCCATGGCATCCGCAGGAGCGCGAGGGCTAATCCAGAAAAGTTTTGGAATTAATCCCGATCATCCCGAGTTCATCGCCTTGCGTGATCGCTTCTTGAGCTTTTATGAAGAAGCGCTCTTGGTCCACAGTAAACTTTACGAGGGTATGGAAGTGCTTTTGCAAGAACTTGATGAGCAAAAGATTCCGTGGGGGATTGTCACCAATAAACAGCAACGATTTACACAACCGCTCACCGAGCAAATGGGTTTACTGAAAAGAGCCCATTGCGTAGTCTCGGGCGATACCACGCCCCACTCCAAGCCCCATCCAGAACCTATTTTGCACGCCGCTCGCTTAGCCAAGGTCGATCCCCGCAGAGCCATCTATATCGGCGATGATATTCGCGATATTGTGTCTGGTAAAGCCGCTGGGATGCAAACAGCAGCAGCTCTCTACGGCTATTGCGGATGCGAAGAACCCCCGCACGCCTGGGGTGCAGATTACCTGATTCATCGCCCACAGGATCTGCGCCAAATTCTGTTTGCCAATTAGATGTGCAATTTACTCCACAAAGGCTTAAAATAATGGTCCTAGTGTGAAAATAATTCGGGGTCGACATGGTTTCGACGTGGATTACAAAGCATCAAGGGCATACCGAGGACCCGTTATCTCGTAAATCAATGGGAATGCAATAACTGCTAACGACGAACGTTACGCACTAGCCGCTTAATTGCGGCTGCCCCTGAACTGATTCTCTCTTGGGTCAGGTAGCGCAAGCTACATCAGGGTCATATACAAGAGATAAGATCAGCCCGCGTCACGAGAGTTGATACGAAAACTAAGTGAATCGCTAATGCAAAGCGTGTCGATTCGCGTTGCCTTAGTTAAATTAAATAATTAGACTAAGTATGTAGAACTTGTTGTAGCGTGTTTGCGGACGCGGGTTCGATTCCCGCCGACTCCACCAATTTAAGGTTGGAACTGTTTAAAACAGCTGCCAACCTAAGGTGTTTGTAGAACACTCTCCATCTGCATGGAGAGCTTTTCGTAGTGGCTTATAGCCAATTTCGTTGGGACGATGTGCTTTTTGCGAGCATCGACTTTATCAATTGACAACTTGATATAACCCATCGCCTGCAAATTTTTGATCCGTCCATGAAGTGTTGCTTGAGAGCCAAGCTCATGGGCAGTTAATAAGTCTCCAACCAAGATCGTTTGCTGGCTATCCCAGGCCAACATCACCCGATTTAATAACTGCTCCTCAATGGAATCTAATTTTTTTCCGGGATTGATCCGATCCAAAGTATCCAAGCAGTTGAGAAAACGTAAATACGATAGAGAGCGTTGTGACATGAATTTGACTAGAATTGGCGAGTAACATGCAAATTTGAACGATATACCAAACAAACTCGAATCGCAATAATCGTTATCAATTTTTCATGAGCCAAGCAAATTATTCAAGGGAATCAATCCTTTCTGCAAAGACAATCATTGCTTGCGCTCTCGTTTATAGCCTTCTTTTTTATGTCAATGATTGGCTTACTGCATTTTTAGAGGTGGCCCCTGGTGTCAACTGGATTTACCTTCCTGCCGGACTCAGGCTATTTTTAGTTCTTATTTTTGGACTGTCTGGAGCGCTTGGAATTGCAATTGCCTCGACCTTAATCACTTTTGGCCGCGATCTGGGTGATGACATGATTAGTATTCTTGGCATTGGCCTCATTTCAGGATTTAGCCCTTATTTAGCCCGCCTAGTCGTGATTCGTAAACTCAAAATTAATCCGGATTTAAGCAACCTTAATATGCAGATGATCGCTATTAGCGTCTTAGTCTTTGCCCTTTTGAGTACCGGATTACATCAAGTGTGGTTTGTACTAATGGACATCCCGAGTGGCAGTCTCTCCAATTCGATTGCGATGCTCATTGGTGATATTCTGGGAGCCCTGTTATTTGTTTCCATCTGTAAATTTGGAATTGATCTTTATAAGAAATTTTTTAAGAGAGAATCCCTCCTTTAAACGATTGCTCCATTTCCATCCGAATTTTGTAAGCATCGGTGGTTTTATCGATTAGCACATCATCCCAGCAAAGACTTTGTCCTTTTTTTACTGGCCGAGTGACTTTGATCTGATGCGCCAGGCCCAGCGGTAATCCGCCCATGGCACTTGATTGCTTGGCCGGTAGTAATTTCCCCCAAACGGTATAACCACCCTCACCATCCAATTGGTCGCCCGGCTTTAGGTCACGCTTAGCAGTTGCGATCACATCAGCATTCCAACAATAAGGCACTCCAGTTGCCTCTTTACGCAGGACAACGCTGGCCACTGACAAACCAACCTCCAATCCGATTAAATGCCAACGCTTATACAACGTGAAATAACGTCCACTTGGATCGGTATGGGCTTAGTATTCTTCAAAGCAATTCTTAATGTAATCAGTCTCTGCCTCAACCGTGACCCAAACCCCCATGCGAATGTCATAGGGAATTTTTCGACCATCTTTTTCCAAAGAAGAGATCACTTCGACCATCCCCTTCTGTTCCAAATGTCCGCCCTCTGAAATCGGTCGTGTTACGACAGGGATATCTTCAATACTGGCTGGAGGGTATAAAAGACCGTTACTCGGTACAGCCAATCCGGTAGCATTAGCGACTGCGGTGGATTCAATCGCGGGTTTTGAGCCATCTAAAAAACTATTAAACATTTTGGGATTAAGACCACCCCGTTTTGCCTGATCAGGAGTTAAGCCGTAGTAATTCCAGACCGTTTCTGGAGTTGAATCCGCATAGTGCGGCAACCATTGATGACCTCTTCCGGCTGCCACGACCGGGAAGCCGCAGGTGCGAGCCCAATCCACCAGATCACAGATTAAGGCCGGCTGATCCCCAAAAGCAAGGGAGTAAATCACGTTTGCATCTCTCGCTTTTTTAGCTAACAGGGGTCCACAAAAGGCATCTGCTTCCACAGTGACATTCACAACATGTTTACCCTCTGAAAATGCCCGCAAACAATGCTCAACTGCTGCAATCGGATTACCTGTGCATTCCACAACAACGTCAACCGCTGGGTGCTGCACAATCGCTTGCCAATCATCGGACACATAGCACGTCCGCTCACGAAGCGCCGAATCAATTGATGAAGCCTCTAATTGAGTTGCATCCCAGCCAACCTTACATAAATTCTGTTTAGCAATGGCGGGCAGCAAATCTGCCACCGCGACCAGCTGCACGCCAGGAGTTCTAGGGATCTGTGCCAGATACATCGAACCAAATTTACCGGCACCAATTAGTCCGATCCGAATAGGTTTTTGTTCGGCGGCACGTTGTAAAAGTTGTTGATAAAGACTCATAGCTTGCTCTTAGGGGGCGGTTAATCGGTTCTGTTGATAGTCTGCAATTGCTTGCATAATTTCCTCTTGGGTATTCATGACAAAAGGGCCATGCTGAACAACTGGTTCATGAAGTGGTTTTGCAGCAAGCCAAATCGCTTTAGCCCCCTGTGCACCAGCTTGCATCGTCACTTGATCGCCATTACCCAGAACAAGCGCCGCCTGACGTGGCGCTTGCTCTTCTTGTCCGCCAACAGTTAAATCACCCTCATACACATAGAGAAAACTATGATGTGAAATCGTTATCGGATGGCTAAAAGTCTGATGACCTGATAAGTGAATATCAAAAAATAAAGGTTCGGTGCTTAATCCATGAATGGGGCCCTGGATCGCAGCGCCATCAGGCGACTGATACTCCCCAGCAATCACTTTAACCAATCCACCTTGAGGTAAATGAACTTTGGGAATGGATGCATCTTGAATATCTTGATACCCTGCAGACTTCATTTTCTCGCCCGCGGGTAAATTGATCCAAAGCTGGAACCCGCGCATCACACCACTTTCTTGCTGGGGCATTTCTGAATGAATAATGCCGCGACCAGCGGTCATCCATTGCACGCCACCACTTTTTAAGTGGCCTCGATTACCCAAATGATCCTCATGCAACATATGGCCTTCGAGCATATAGGTCACGGTTTCGAAACCACGATGCGGATGGGGTGGAAATCCAGCAACATAATCATTTGGATCGCTGGATGAAAACTCATCGAGCATCAAAAATGGATCAAGGCGCTGCCGATCTTGACCACCCAAGCTACGACGTAAGCGAACACCCGCCCCATCAGAGGTTACAACCCCAGGAATCACTTGGATAATCTGCCGATTCATTACCTAAGCCTTTGGAGACTGATCTTCAGGATGAATATCCAAGGCGATCAGAAAGCGTGACACCATGTTGTACGCTGCAATCACTGTTACCAACTCGACCAATGCAGTATTACCTAAGGCTTCTTGTAGTCGCTTCATCAATGCGGGATCAACCTGAATGGCCCGGGTCATTTGCAAGGTTAACTCAAGAGTATCTTGCTCTAATGAACTAAAGGGGGTGGGATCAAAATTACTCCCTCCCAAATGTCGCATCGCATCGACTTGGGCTTGCGTGCCTCCCGCTTTCAGAAAAGGTGGGGCATGATGGAAGAACTCATACTCAGCGCCATTGAGAACCGCAACGCCACACATTCCCAGTTCGCGTAACTTGGGGTCTAAGGATAATTGCTGGCGAACATTACCAATAAAATGGTTCCAGCCGCGGGCTACTGGCTCACTATGCAACAGCATCCGGTCCAGATTAATCAGCTGGCCACCGCGACGTTTGCGGATCTCGGCAACTAGATCGGCAGGCTCTGCTAAGTCAATGGGTTGGTATGGAATTAAACGATCGTTTGTCATTAAATGATGGGGCGGGGTTTGAGTACTATTAGTGTACCTATAAACTTGATCGATAATAGTGCCATGAATCATGAGTGCCCGGGCTCAAATGCCCCTTCCATCCTTAATATTGCTGGCTATCAATTTGTCCGTCTTGACGAACTCAATCAGCGGAAAGAATCGCTGCATCAATTGGCCTCAGAGCTTGGCCTCAAAGGGACAATTCTGCTATCAGAAGAAGGAATTAATCTATTTCTAGCTGGTCTCGAAACCAATATTCAAAGTTTTCTTGCCTTTTTACGAAATGATCCGCGACTGGCATCGTTTCAAACAAAGGATAGCTGGTCAGCAACGCAACCGTTTCGTAAGCTTTTGGTCAAGATCAAAAAAGAGATTATTCGCATGAATCATCCGACGATTGCCCCGGAAAAGGGTCGGGCGAAGTTTATCTCTCCGAAGAAGTTAAAAGAATGGCTCGATCGGGGCCAAGATGATCTGGGACGTCCCGTAGTGCTGATTGATACACGCAATGGGTTTGAAGTGGAATATGGAACGTTCAAGAATGCGTTGCATTTCAATATCAATAAATTTAGTGAATTTCCGCAAGCAATTGAGGCGCACTTACCCGAACTGGGTGATAAGACCTTGGTCAGTTTTTGTACTGGTGGGATCCGCTGTGAAAAATCAGGGCTATATTTGCGAGAACGCGGTCTTGAGCATAGCTATCAATTAGACGGTGGGATCTTGCAATATTTTGAAGATATTGGTGGCGATCACTATGTGGGTGATTGCTTCGTCTTTGATGAACGCGAAACTCTAGAGCCCAGCCTTGCTGCTAAGCCCCAGGGCAGACTCAAGCCCAAGAAAAATCAAGCTTAGTTAAACCTAGTCGGACTTACCGACTAAATTGAAATGCTCAACGGCAGGCGCTTGGGTAAAAAATGGGCCCACAATGCTGCGCCATTCGGTAAACGCTGGGGATCCCCGAAAATCAACCATATGGTTCTCAAGGGTGTCCCAATAGATCATCAGTAGGTAACGATTGGGTGACTCAATGCTGTGATTGACTTTAAAGCCCCGAAAGCCCTTAGCAGGAGCGATGGTGGTGCGCACTCCCCGTAAAATTGCCTCATTAAATTCAGCTTGCTTACTTTCATCGATACGAATATCAACCACTTCTAGAATCATTTTGTTTCCTCAAGATCACGGTTAAACATCAATTATCATCGATTTATTCATTGATTCTGCGAATTTCTATGCATACCAAACCGATTATTGCTGTCTTAGGAGACTACGAGCGCTGCTTGCAAGACTATGCGGATTGGTCACCAATTCAAGCGCACTCTAAACTGCGATTTTTTCATGAACCTCTCTCCGGGGAATCGCTCTATGAAGCTGTTCATGATGCAGATGCGATTGCTTTGGTCCGTGATCGGTCTCCCTTTGACGCATCACTCATTAAGCGCTTACCTAAGCTCAAATTATTTGTTTTTACTGGAACACGCAATGCTTTACTTGATCACACCGCCCTCCTCCATCAAGGGGTAACGGTCGCTTGTACACGCGGCGGACCATCCAAAGAAACCACCGCTGAGCTAACTTGGGCCCTAATCCTTGCTGCCAGTAAGCAAGTGGTCGATCAGTCTCAGATGATGAGTGACGGGCAATGGCGTAATGCCCATTCCGTATTACCCATGCTCCACGGGCAACGTCTTGGGATTATTGGACTTGGCGGCATCGGTAGCTTAGTAGCCAAAGTAGGCGCTGCATTTGGAATGGAATTGGTTTGCTGGAGTCCGAATATGACCCACGAACGCGCCAATGCGGCTGGGTGTGAGTTCTTGCCACTAGAAACCCTTCTTCAAACCTCAAAAATTGTCAGTTTGCATTTAGTCGCCAGTGAACGCACCAAAGGCCTCATTCATCGTGATCGCTTAGCGATGATGCGAACAGACTCTATATTGGTGAATACCGCTCGCTCAAGTCTCATTGTGACCAATGATCTAATCGCAGCTCTCAAATCCGGCAGGCCAGGTCAGGCCGCCCTCGATGTCTTTGATCAAGAGCCACTTCCAAAAGAATCTGAACTTCATCGCATCCCAAATTTACTAATGACCCCCCATTTAGGCTTTGTGGCTGAGCCTATTTTTCAGGGTTTTGCTCAAGGTCTTGTTGACACGCTTGATGCATGGCTCAATGGCAAGCCCGTACCGATGCCCTACCCTGCCAATTCATAAGCTATGCGGCACAGCCCAGCTCGTCTATTCATTACTTTTACATTTATTGGCTTATCCGGCTTTGGTGGTGTTCTGCCGTGGGCTAGGAGAACCTTGGTGGAGCAAAAACAGTGGCTCAGCTCTCAAGAATTCAATGCTCTATTAGGCGTTTGCCAATTAGTTCCCGGTCCTAATATTGTTAACCTCGCTGTGTGTGTAGGCGAGCGTTTTGGGGGCGTACGAGGGGCATTTGCTGCGGTTGGTGGATTAATGCTGGCTCCCATGACCGTTGTGATTTTGCTAGCGTTACTGTATGACCACTACGGAGAGTTTGAGCATGTACAAGGCGTTTTACGAGGTATCTCTTCCGTGGGTGTTGGCTTAATCGCCGCTACGGGATTTAAGATGCTCAAAGAGGAACTCAGCTGCCCGCCCATGCTCTTCGTCATTGCAATTAGCATCGCAATCGCTACCATCTATCAGTTGGCGCTTGGCTGGGTCGTTGCGATTACCTTACCGCTTGCCCTTGTGGTTGCCTGGAGAAAAGCGCGATGATGATCGGCCTCTTAGGACTGTTTATCAAACTGTCCTTGTTCTCATTAATTGCATTTGGCGGGGTCAACGCTCTCTTACCAACCCTGTATGACATTTCAGTTAATCAAGAAGGCTGGATTGATCCTCAAACCTTCATTCATTATTTTGCGATTGCGCAAGCGGCACCAGGCCCTAACCTATTAACCGTTACCTTGATTGGTTGGAATGCCTTTGGCTTGGCGGGCGCACTCTTAGCAACTCTAGCGGTTTGCTGGCCATCGTGTATTTTGATTTTTTATCTCCAGAGGGTGGTTGCTAAACTTCAACATTTGCAATGGAAGAAAACCATTGAGTATTCGGCAAGCGCCCTTGCAGTTGGCCTAGTGCTTGCATCTGCCTGGCAAATTGCCATTCGGATCAATGGCAATTGGTCAGCCTATGCATTAACCATCTTTAGCATTCTGTTTGTCTTGCTAACTAAGCGTCATCCGCTTTATTTAA
Source organism: Polynucleobacter sp. HIN11 (assembly GCF_030297675.1). Taxonomy (NCBI): domain Bacteria; kingdom Pseudomonadati; phylum Pseudomonadota; class Betaproteobacteria; order Burkholderiales; family Burkholderiaceae; genus Polynucleobacter; species Polynucleobacter sp. HIN11. Next base: position 383,344 of record NZ_AP028142.1, on the reverse strand, counting down.
TTGGTCTTGGTGCAATCCTAGGATTTTTTGGTTTTATTTGAGAGCATGGATAGTCCAAATCCCCAGAAAGGTTAGCAATAGGGATCCGCAGACATGCATCAGGGCGAGGCCCAAAGCGAGCATTAACTGATCGCGCTGCATCAACATCACCACATCGGCTGAGAAACTGGAAAACGTAGTCAGCCCACCCAAGAACCCGGTGATGATAAACAGACGCCATTGTGGCGAGATCGCCGGATGATCCAGGAAGAAAGCGAGCGCAATTCCAATGAGATAGGAGCCGACTAAATTCGAAATTAAAGTTCCCATTGGAATGAGACTTGAGATCGGCGCTGATATTGAGATAAACCAGACTCGCAAAAGGGCGCCAAGACCTGCGCCACAAAAGATGGCGATGACTGAACCAAAGGCAGTAGACATTCCCATAACTGGGATTATGAAGGATTACAAACTGGGTCGATAGCCCAGATAGGTTTGCTCACGAGACCGTTTGGTCAAGACCAGTTGCCAAAGCTGTCCTTGGCCGGAGCGGAAAAATCCCGCACAACAGCATAAGTAATAACGCCACATCCGATAAAAACGCTTGGAATACTGGGTTTGTAACTGTGGCCAAGCGCGCTCAAAATTACTTAACCATGCCATCAGCGTTTTATCGTAGTCATGTCCAAAATTATGCAAATCCTCAACTAGAAAGCGGCGCTCCAAAGCTTGCGACAGCTCCACTAAAGATGGTAAATGCCCATTAGGAAAAATATAGCGATCAATCCAGGCATCTGTTTTTTTAACTGTTACATAGCTGCCGATGGTGTGCAAGAGAAAAATTCCTTGATCACTTAGCAAGCGATGAGCGATATCAAAGTACTCTGCATAATTTTTCTGCCCAACATGCTCAAACATCCCAACCGAAACGATCTTATCGAACGATCCTTCCAGATCGCGATAATCAATTAAACGAATTTCAACTGGAAGACCTTGGCAACGTTCGATGGCTAAGGCCTGCTGTTCGCTAGATACAGTGATGCCTAAAACCTTGACACCATAGCGCTCCGCCGCGAATTTAGCCAACCCACCCCAACCACAACCAATTTCTAGGAGCGACTCGCCTGGCTTTAAATGTAGTTTCTTACAAATTAAATCCAGTTTATGTTCTTGCGCCTCGGTTAGATTCTTCGCGTGGGCCCAGTAGGCGCAGGAGTAGATCATGCGTGGATCAAGCATGGCCCCAAACAGATCATTACCCGCGTTATAGTGCTGCTCACCCACCTGAAAGGCTCGATCTTTGGATTGCAAATTCAATAGCTTCGCGCGGGCGATTTCATAAAGAAGTCGAACTTTGGCCAAACCTTGGACACTTTCATCTAATTCATCGCGCATTAAACGATAAAAGAACTCGTCCAGACGCTGGCAGTCCCATTTCCCATCCATATAGGATTCACCAAGGCCTAGTGACCATGTTTGCAGAATTCGGTCAAAAACAATCGGGTCATGAACACGCATGTCCCAAGGCTGAGTGCCATTGACGGTAATACCGGCTTGCTGAAGAATTTGCTCGAGTGCAGCCGGGGCTTTGATATCCCCCGGAGGTGAATAACTTTCGGAATTACTTGACATCATGACAAGCGATACCGATTTACTTCATCGTGCTAAAAGCACAGGCATCTAACCAAATACGTAACCCATATGAGCTGCGACCAAGGCAAACAAAATCGCTAGGCTGGTAGCAGCTGCCAACATCACAATTAAGGTGATCATCTTTTTATTGATGACATCTTTGCTCTCATTTTGCCATTCGTTCATGGTCTATCCCTTTATCTAAACGATGTAAACAATATTATCCACACTTTAGGTGCTTATCGGCCCCGGCCAGCCTTGCGCATCATGCCCTTTCCACCCCCAAATCCCTGTTGTGGCTTACCCCCCATACTTTGAGGACCCTTGGCAATAGGTGGACGTACTGGAAGCTTGGGAGCCTTCACAGCAGATTTAACTAGGGGTTTCTTCTCATCGGTCACAATAGTCTCCTCTCGATATGATCTTAATATGATTTCTGACTATTCTATCCAAGCTATTGCAATTAATGCGATTCCCTTGGTTTTTGCCATTACGATCCATGAGGCTGCTCATGGCTATGCGGCCAAACGCTTTGGCGATAACACCGCTTTTTTGCTTGGTCGTGTCACGCTTAACCCCCTAAAACATATTGATCCGATTGGCACTGTTTTAATCCCGATTGCGCTGATTTTGGCGAACTCCCCCTTCTTAGTTGGTTATGCCAAGCCAGTTCCAGTACGTTTTGATCGCTTACGCAATCCTCGGATCGATATGATTTGGGTGGCGCTCGCCGGGCCTGGCTCTAATTTTTTTCAGGCAATCGCCTGGGCTATTGCTTGGATCGTGCTTCAAGGGTCGGGTATTAATGAACCGTTTTTGATCTCGATGGCCAAGGCTGGCGTCTTTTGGAACATTGGCCTCCTGGTCTTTAATTTATTTCCCCTTCCCCCATTGGATGGTGGCCGTATTCTGGCAGGATTGTTGCCGTTCCGCCAAGCCCTACTATTAGGCAAACTAGAACCCTGGGGCTTTTTTATTGTCTTGGGCCTCGTGTTTACCGGAATTATTTCTCAATGGTGGATGGTTCCATTAAGTGAGTTCTTCATTTCGATCGTACGGGGGCTCACCTACCCAATAAGAATGCTTTTTGGGTCTTAACATATTGGGCGCCCCTGAAATATGGGCCACACAGAATTGGAGTATTCTTGATCTAGGATTATTTCTAATCAGTCTCATGGAGGATTTATGAATACTCAATCACTTCGCATTTCCATCAAAGCCCTCATTCCGGCGCTTGCCCTTACCTTAGCCACCCCAGCGATGGCCCAGTTTGCCAAGCCAGAGGATGCCATCAAATATCGCCAAAGCGCCTTTGCTTTGATAGGTGCCCATATGGGTCGATTGTCTGCGGTGGTGAAGGGGGAGGTTCCCTACAATAAAGAGGATGTGGCGCGGAACGCTGCCATTATTAGCATGCTCTCAAGCATGCCTTGGCAAGCATTTGGTCCCGGGACCGAAGGTGGTAAGGCTGAACCAGCCATTTGGAAGGAAAGTGCCAAGTTCAAGACGGCTGCTGATCGGATGCAAGCGGCCGTTGCAGAGCTCAATACTGCAGCCCAATCAGGCAATCCTGAGAATTTGAAGAAGGCGTTGGGTGCAACCGGTCAAACCTGCAAAGGCTGTCACGACGATTTTCGTAAGAAGTAATTTTTCAGCCCAACTCGTCCTGTATTTACTGATTAAGCGATCAGCAAATACAGGACGAGGATAATCAACAAAAATATTGCCAGTGCCAGCAAGCGTTGGCGACTTGAATCAATTTTCTCAGCTAATTTCGGGTGAGACTCGATTAATTTATCACCGGTGACCATAGGTCGGACTAAATTTTCTTGCTTAACAAAATGGTAGTACGAGATTGCAGCAATATGCAGTCCTACCAAAGCAAATATTAAGTATTGGTTGAAGCGATGAATACTAGAAAGCAGCGCAACAGTACTATTCGAAACGTATTTTGCAAGTGGTCCCTGGAAAAAAATATCATCATCGGCAAATAAACCGGTCAGAGCCTGAATTAAAACGACTACCAATAGAGCGATGACGGATAAGGCGCCGAGCGGGTTATGACCAAGTCCGCCATCGACTTGACCCCGAAGAAAGGCAATTAGTGTTGCGGGGCTGGGAACAAAATTAGCAAAGCGTGCATACTTCGAACCCACAAAACCCCAAATGAGTCGAAACAAGATCAGTACAAGCGCAGTGTAGCCACAATAGGCATGCCACTGAATGGCATTACCGCCGATTTTCACAAACACGATACCGAGCACAATACAGATCGCCAAAGCCCAATGAAATAGGCGAGTTGGCAGATCCCAAATGCGAACCGGTACGCTCACTTTATTTGATTTCAGGAAGTTCTTTTTGTAAGAGCTTCAACCCAGCACGAAGTAAATCATCGTAACGCTGGCGCTCTACTTTGATCGCCTCGGCATCCCAGGAATAAAACCCTTGACCTGTTTTCATTCCGAGATTTTCAGAATCCACTTTTTCCTTAAGGCATTGTGCAATCTCACCTTTGTTATTAAGGGAGGGATAGATACTGGCTCCGGCCGCGGCATGAACCTCAACACCAGCATGATCACGCTGCAATACTGGACCTGCAGCCAAGTAACGAAAGCCGAAACCAAAACGCACTGCTTTATCAACATCTTCAGGCGTGACAATCCCCGCATCGATCAGATCAAAGGCTTCACGAGAGAGCGCGTGTTGCAAACGATTGGCCAAAAATCCTGGCAAGTCCTTTTTAACAGTAACCGGAACCATGCCACACGCGGTCATTAAACGACTCAAACTGTCTGCTACCAAACGTGATGTTTTTTCACCATAGATCACCTCCACGCAAGGAACTAAATGTGCGGGCATAAAAAAATGCAAACCAATCATCCGAGCTGGACTTTTTAAACCTTTGGCAATTTCACTAATGGGAAAACTAGAACTATTACTTGCTAGCACAGTTTCAGGGTTCACTACCTGCTCGAGTTGAGCAAATAAATCCTGTTTGACCTCAAGTTTTTCTGGAACACACTCAATCACTAAATCAATTTCTGACCAATCAAAGTGATTGAGCGAATCAACGACGGAGAGCAAATGTAGCCGATGTGGATATCCAATTTCTTGCAATTTAGTTTCAAAATAATTGGGCAAGAGAGCTCGGCGTTCAGCGCTCGATTCAAAAACTTGGGTTGCGCACCCTCCACGAGCACAGACTAGGGCAACATCAGCCCCCATGGTTCCACCGCCCACGATTAAAACTTTGGTCTCGGCTGGATTAAATAGCATCTCAATTTCCCCTTAGAAGTGGTACGACGCCATGTGCAGAGGGAACCATGAAGTCAAAATCACACCCAACATCCGCTTGCGTAACCGTCGTTTGATAGAGATGACGATAACCCGTTTCTGGAATATTCAAGCGCTTTGCTGGTGTCTCAAGAGAGGCAATACGGCGCGCAATTTCTGCATCATCAAGCTCTAATTGCAATAAACGTTTTTCAACATCCAAGGTAATCATGTCGCCATCCTGAACGATGGCAAGCGGTCCGTTCTCGGCAGACTCTGGAGTAACGTGTAAGACAATCGTGCCAAAGGCGGTGCCACTCATACGAGCATCGGAGATCCGAACCATGTCTTTGACTCCTGCTTGAGCCAGCTTTTTTGGAATCGGCAAATAGCCAGCTTCAGGCATGCCCGGCGCACCTTTGGGGCCAGCGTTCTGTAAAACCAAGATATCTTCTGCCGTGACGTCTAGATCTGGACTGTCCACGCGCAAGGCTAAATCCTCCAAAGATTTGAATACCACAGCGCGACCACGATGTTTGAGTAAATTAGGGCTAGCAGCTGAGTGCTTAATCACTGCGCCACGCGGCGCTAAATTGCCCTTCAAGACAGCTAAGCCACCGACAGGGTAAATTGGTTCACTCGCAATCCGAATGACCTTACGGGCTTTGGTAACTTTTGCTGCGTCAATCTCCTCGCCAAGCGTTTTGCCGGATACCGTTAAGCAATCGAGGTACAAGTGGGGTTTTAACTCTCGCAAGACACCCATCAATCCACCGTCTTCATATAAGTGTTCCATGTAGTGCGAACCACTAGGCTTTAAATCAACCAGGACCGGAATATTTCGGCCCAAGCGATCAAAGCGCTCCAAATCTAATTTGATTCCCAATCGTGCTGCGATCGCCGTGAAATGAATCAAGGCATTGGTTGAGCCCCCGATTGCATGCAGGACAACAAGTGCATTTGTCAACGCCTCGGGACTTAAGATGGTTCGTGGCGAGAATTTACCTTCACCGGCTGTTTTGCCGAGCTCAACCGCTCTGCGCCCAGTGAGCTCCGATAAGCGAAAGCGTTCTGCGGTAACGGCCGGGGCTGCTGCTGCGCCAGGCAAACTCAAGCCAACGGTCTCAACCATACAGGCAATGGTGCTGGCGGTTCCCATCACCATACAGGTCCCAGTGGTTGGCGCTAATTTACCGTTGATCTCATCAATTTCTGCCTGATCAATTTCACCAGCCCGAAACTTTCCCCAATAACGACGGCAATCGGTGCAAGCTCCCAAGCGATCGCCTTGATGCAAGGTGGTCAGCATCGGGCCCGTCGGAATTGATAACACTGGCACATCAAGACTGGCTGCGGCCATTAATTGAGCGGGGATGGTTTTATCGCAACCACCGACCAGCACCACCGCATCCACTGGTTGCGAGCGCATCATCTCTTCAGTATCCAGCGCCATCAAATTGCGTAAATACATGCTGGTTGGAAATGCAAATGACTCATGAATCGAGATGGTTGGGAACACCATCGGCATCCCCCCTGCCTGCATCACACCGCGCTTAATCGCCTCAATCATTTGTGGCACATTGCCATGGCAAGGGTTGAAGTCACTATACGTGTTCGTGATTCCAATAATAGGCCGGTCAAGAGCGCTATCACTAAATCCCATCGCCTTGATAAAGGCTTTGCGCATGAATAGAGAAAATTCGGTATCGCCGTAACGCGTGAGGCCCTTGCGAATTCCAGTTTGGGGTGTGCTTTGTGATGCAGCTTTAGGGTCGTTATTGGTGCTCAATGGTTGGTATCCAAAATGTTAAAAATATCGACTTACAATGTCACATTATTCCAATAAAAATAGAATCGAGACATGATTCCAGTCAATAGCGTATTACAAGTGGGATTTTTCCCTGAAATCATGCAAGATGAGGTCTTGCGTCGCTTAACGCCAGTGATGATGCCCGACCCCCAAGGTCCCATTCCAAAAAAGGATGTTCAGGCGATTTTGACTAGGCCCAGCTATCCCATCACACCCACTCTTTTAGATCAATTGCCCCAAGTCAAAATGATTGCCTGCTGTGGCGTTGGATATGACAATCTTCCGCTCGATTATTTAAGGCAAAAAGGAATCATGGCATCGAACACGCCAGGGGTCCTCAACGATGCAGTATGCGAACTCACGATCGGCATGTTGTTTGCCCTACTGCGTCAAATTCCGAGGGCACATGAATTTGTACTTCATAAAAATTGGAGTAAAGGGGCCTTTCCGTTTACAACTTCCTTGGCTGGCAAAACAATCGGGATCGTGGGCATGGGACGAATTGGTCAAGAGCTCGCAGCGCGACTTGTACCTTTTAAGGTAAAGATTGCCTACCATGGCCCACATGACAAGCACCTCTCCTATCCATACATTTCCTCATTAATTGAGCTAGCAAGAATGAGTGATGTCTTGATTCTGTGCTGCCCCGGCGGCAAGGAAACCGAGCGCATGATTCATCGTGAGATCTTAGAGGCTTTAGGCCCCTCGTCTTACTTAATTAATGTCGCTCGCGGCACTGTCATCAACGAGTCCGATTTGTTGGCTGCACTTCATGGCAGGAAGATTGCTGGAGCCGCCCTGGATGTTTTTGAAAACGAACCCAATCCTGATCCACAATTTTTAGAGCTCCCCAATGTTTTACTCACGCCGCATATTGGCAGCGCTACCCAAGAGACACGTCAAGCGATGACGAACCTAGCGATTGATAATCTCGTTGCCTTTTTTAATCAGCGCCCTCTACCAACCCCTATTGCCATGTAATTGGAGATTGTGATGCCTCTTCATTCCTCGAGTTTTTCTGCAGTTTTATCCCCAGTGCTAACCCCATTTAATGCCGATGGTAGTCCGAATGCCAAAAAACTCCTGCGGCAATGCCAATGGCTTCAAAGTCATGGAGTGGGTCAAGCAGTATTCGGAACAAACTCTGAAGCCAATTCCATGTCGGCACGCCAAAAGATCACGGTGTTAGAGGAGTTGATTGATGGTGGACTCAACCCAAATAATGTGATGCCAGGCACTGGTGCATGCTCAGTTGATGATGCAGTAGCAATGACACGTGCCGCTGTGAATGCTGGTTGCGCTGGAGTATTGATGCTCCCGCCCTTTTATTACAAAGACATAGCCGATGATGGCCTATTTGCGTTTTATGCTGAGGTCATCGAAAAAGTTGCCGATGCAAACTTAAAAATCTATGTCTATAACATCCCCCCGGTCACCAAAATTGGTCTGAACCTTTCCCTGTTAGAACGGTTAGTGAAGACCTATCCCAATACCGTCATTGGGATGAAAGATAGTTCGGGGGATTGGCCGTATACCGAATCTGTCATTAAAGCGTTGGCTGGCTCGGGATTTCGAGTATATGCAGGCAGTGAGGTATTTTTACTGCGCACCTTAAAAGCTGGGGGCGTGGGTTGCATCTCAGCCACTGCGAACGTCAATCCAAAAGCAATTGCCCAGCTGGCAGCGCGTTGGCAAGAGTCTGGGGCAGATGCTCTTCAAGAGTCCTTATCGGCAGTACGAGCTATTTTTGCGCAGTTCCCGATGATTCCCGGTATGAAAGCAGCGGTCGCCCACTACAGTGGTGATCCCGATTGGCTGCGGGTGAGACCACCGCTGCTATCCCTCGATGCGGAGCAGCAAAATAAACTGGTTCACGAACTGCAAAAAATTAACTTCCAAATGGAAGGGCTTTAAGGCCATTAAATTGGTATAGACTTACGGCTTGTAGTAAAGATCAATAATGATTACAGGAGATACCTACATGAAATTACTTAAATTGTTGCCACTGTGCTTTGCACTGCTTTGGGGCAGCGTTCAAGCACAAAATCTTTCGGTCGCGACTGGCGGTACCGGCGGTGTTTACTATCCCATGGGTGGCGGCTTAGCAGCTGTTCTGTCGAAAAAAGTGCCTGGTATGTCTGCGACTGCTGAGGTGACTGGCGGCTCTGTAGACAACCTTAACCTCATTGGCACTGGCAAGCCTTATATTGGCTTCTCAATGGCCGATGCCGCTAAAGATGCACAAACTGGTCAAGGCAAATTCTCTGGTAAAAAAATTGACCTTAACACTTTGTTGGTCCTCTATCCCAATCGTATGCACATTGTGACCACTGAGGCTTCGGGTATCAAAACGCTGCAAGATCTCAAAGGTAAGCGTGTGAGCACCGGAAGTCCTGGTAGCGCCACTGAGGTGATGGCCTTTCGCGTGATTGAGGCTGCTGGTCTTGATAAAGATAAAGACATGAAGCGTGAGCGTCTGGGCGTTGCTGAGTCAGTGAATGCTGTGAAAGACCGTAAGATTGATGCGTTCTTTTGGGTAGGTGGTTTACCAACTGCTGCTGTAACTGACCTTGCCAATACTCCGGGAACCAAAATTGTGATGATCGATCACTCCAAAGAAGTCGATGCCATGAACAAAAAATATGGCAACCTTTACTTCAAGGACGTGATTCCAAAGACCACCTACAAGGGCATGGATAAAGACAATAACGTGATCTCTGTTGCTAATATCTTGGTCACCAGCTCAAAGATGTCTGAAAAAGAAGCTTACGACATCGTGAAAGCTGTATTTGATAACAAGATCGACTTAGTTCGCTCACACTACGAGTACATCAATGTGACTCCTGAAGGTCAAAAGGCTGCCTCAACACCAGTACCATTTCATCCTGGTGCTTTGAAGTACTTCAAAGAGAAAAATATTAAAGTCAATTAATCTGTTTTTTCGTTTTGTTTTAATGGCCGCTAATGCGGCCATTTTTTAATAGAGACCAACACCATGAGCGAAAGTGCAATCGATAGCGCAACCCAAGAAAAATTAGACGCGCTCATCAAACAAGAAGAGGGTGACTCCAATAATTACAAAGGGATCTTCGCGATCTTTTTAACCCTCGTGGCAGTTGGGATGTCACTATTTCATTTGTACGCAGCGTATTCGATTGTTCCAACTCAAGTATTGCGGACTGTTCACGTCGGCTTTGTTCTCTTCTTAGTGTTCTTGAGTTTCCCTCTCATGGCGCGTTATAAAAATCGGCTGATGTGGTGGGACATCCTTTTTGCACTTGCTTCTATCGCCATCGCTTATTACGCCATCTCGGGCGGCGATGACTTTGGTGATCGCAATACTGCACCCAACCCAACCGATGTACTTTTTGGTTCAGCCCTCGTCTTACTGATCCTCGAGGCTGTGCGCCGAACGAATGGAATGATTTTGGTTACAGTGACGGTGCTATTTTTACTCTATGCGCTCTTTGGAGACTTACTTCCAGCCCCCTGGACCCATAAAGGCTACTCAATAGACCGTTTGGTTGGTTTTATGTACATGACCCTAGAGGGTATCTATGGAACTGCAGTTGATGTATCAGCCACACTGATTATTCTATTTACGATCTTTGGGGCATTCTTGCAATTTACGGGTGCCGGTAAGTTCTTTATCGACTTCTCGTTTGCTGCCATGGGTGGCAAATCATCTGGTGTAGGACGCACCATTGTTTTATCGTCATTCTTACTGGGCGGCCCCTCTGGCTCTGGTGTAGCGACTACTGTCACCGTTGGCTCGGTAGCGGCACCCATGCTCAACAAAGTGGGGTATGAGAAGAATGCTGCGGGAGGACTTTTAGCTGCTGGTGGATTGGGAGCAATTATCTCGCCGCCTGTTCTGGGTGCAGCAGCATTCCTGATTGCCGACTTTCTGAAGATCTCCTATTTAGACGTCTTATTGATGTCGATTATTCCAACGATTTTGTTCTATCTCGGACTTTTCACGATGGTGGAGATTGATGTTCGCAAATACGGCATGAAAGCAATGCATTTTGAGGCGGTCGAGAGTGCCTGGTCGTTGAGTAAAAAATACTGGTTCCATTTCTTCTCATTAATATCGATTGTTCTATTTATGGCCATGGGCTTTACACCCGTAATGTCCGTACTATGGGCAACGATTATTTCTGCCTTGACCAGCATGCTGCGCAGAGACACTGCCATCATCCCCTACGAGTGGTTTACGGGGAAGCAACCCATCCTCAAAGGACTTTATGAATCCAATTTAACGAAGGCTCTAGCCTCTGGCTCAACCAGTGTTTTAGCCATTGCAGCAACCTGCGCTGGTGCTGGTCTGATTGTGGGCACCGTGGTATTGACTGGTTTGGGCCTGAAGTTCAGCTCGATTGTGATTCAGTACGCGGGCGGCTCTTTATTACTCACCGCAATTTTCACCGCATTGATTGTTTGGATTGTGGGACTTGCGGTTCCAGTCACCGCTTCGTACATTATTTGCGCTGTGATTGCGGCACCCGCTCTGATTAATCTGGGCGTACCAGCATTTGCAGCGCATATGTTTATTTTTTACTATGCAGTGTTATCAGAGGTTTCACCGCCAACCGCCCTATCGCCCTTTGCAGCCGCAGCGATTTGTAAAGGCAATCCATATAAAACAACTTTACAAAGCTGGAAATACGTGGCGCCTGCGATTTTGGTGCCGTTTATGTTCGTACTCGATAAATCTGGGGTTAGCCTCTTGCTAATGGGCTCTACAACTGCTTTGGCTCAGGCAAATTGGATGGAAATTGTTTGGTCTACGCTAACCGCCATTGTCGGAATTGTGGCGCTGGCTGGCGGTCTGCAAGGTTGGTTTATTGAGAAGACAAATATCTTAGAGCGTACCCTGATGGTTGTCTCTGGAGTCGCGTTGGCCTACACCTCACCAACCGCCGATATGATTGGTTTTGCTGGATTTGGTTTAGTACTCGTTCTGCAGTTCTTTAAGTACTTTAAGGCCAAACCCAAAGCTAGCGCCTAAAGGGTCATCAATCAAAAAGCCGCTTTCATCAAGCGGCTTTTTTATGATTCGTTTCGTACTATTTTTTGATTGTGGTCCAAGCTGATTTGCCGGCGTATTTCTTCACCGCAGCTTCGTCAAACTCAAATCCCAATCCTGGTGTTTTATGCAAGATCAGATCACCACTCTTAAATGCCAACTGCTTGTTAATAAGGCGTCGGAAGTTTAAGACTTGGTTATCTGGGAAAAACTCGACGAAACGAGCATTGGGTGTTGCCGCGACTAAGGGTGCATGCAAATCATGGAACCAGTGCGGGCAAACCGTAATCCCTTTGGAATCTGCATACGCAGCAATGCGTCTGAATTCACTAATACCGCCACACACTGCCGCATCCGCCTGCAAAATAGTTGCGCCACCGGCATCCACCAACTCACGAAAGCGCCAACGACCTACCTCAATTTCACCAGTGGCGATCGTAATGGACGTATTTTTTGCTAAGCGGGCATGCAAATCAATGGCATCGGGAGAAAATGGCTCCTCCAACCAATAAGGATTGTATTTCTCAAAGCGGCGCACATACTCCATCGCCGTTGGCAAATCGCGCCAAGCATTATTTGCATCGAGCGTTAAAAGGACATCATCGCCGACTGCACTGCGAGCGGCTTTGACTCGAGCCTCCTCCTCGCGAGGGGATAGACGACCCACTTTCATCTTCACCGCCTTAAAGCCGAGCTTTACAAACGATTCCATCTCCTTGCCTAATTTCGCTGGGGTTTTACCTTCTAAATAGTAGCCACCGCTGGCATAAGCAGGGACGCGATCATCTACCACGCATCCCAAGTATTGATGGAGAGGTAAACCAACTGAGCGGGCATTGAGATCCCAAATTGCAGTATCCAGAATCGAGATGCCACGCATCACAGAGCCCGAACGACCTTGCAAAATGGATTCTGCATACATCTCAGACCACAGACCTTCACTGCGATGGCTATTCTGCCCAATCAATTTAGGAGCCAACAATTGCTCAACGGCGACTTTGGCGATACTGCCCGCGGCAGATCCCACGTAACAGAATCCAACCCCCTCGTAACCATCTTTACTGCGAACTTTAACGATGCAGTAATGGCGCTCACTCACAGTCCGAGTCGCAAACGATGTCACAACATCTAATGGAACTGGCACGCTGGCCACTTGAACGGATTCAATAATTGGCATTTTTTCCTCTTTTTGGTTAACCAATAAAAGAAAATGATTGTAGCGATTATTTGCCGATGGATTCTGCGAGACAGCGTTTCATAAAACTCTCTTTGGCAACGTCGATCAATCTACGATCTCGTGCAGTGCGCTCACAATCGATGCGAGCTTGTTTGACACAATCGTCATAACTCACCGGCTTGGACCCTGGGCGGGCGGTGTTTTGTGGGGCCAGCTGTTCTGAGCAGCTCTTGGCCAACGCCTGCGAGGAAGGGATACTAAATACACAGGCGGCGGTCATCAAACGAATCATCACGGCTTGCATCGATTACCGCTCCCTTGAAGTCAATGCCTGATCATACTTAGTTTTTAGATGCAAAATTGTTGCACTACGGCATAAATGCCTCGATTTCCTCTCATGATATTGGATAATTGAGGTGTGTATCAAACCCATACCTCTCGATTCAGTGTTCGATCTTTGGTCCTTTTGGGCAAAGTATGTCTTGGAATTGGTCTGATACTTTGCAGTCAGATCGCGCTGTCTCAATCCAATGAAAACACCAAATCGAATCCCGCTAACAAAAAAGTGCTTGCTCCCCAAAAAGGGATTCAGGTTAATCAACGAGCGCAAGGTAAAGTAGGTGGTGGTAGCTCGGGCTTGCAAAGCAAATCGGCTGCAGAGCAAAATCAGCAACTCACTGATCCCGGCACCGAAGAGTACAGTCAGTTCGATGCGGTGCCTGATTTTCAGGTCCAACGCGGCTGTCTAAAGCGAGGATTTCGAGAGGGCAATCTTCCCAGCCGAATTGGAATCAACGATCCTGAGTTTTTAGAGTACTTCAAGAATCAAACGGGTCGGTTCTTCGACTCCGTAAATGGTCCATGCATCCCTTATGTGGTTGCTTTCGGAAAACGCGGACGCCTTGAGTCACTTAGCATCATGAATGGGCCAAGTAGGAATGAGAAATCTCAGATTTTGACTTTTACTGCCTCGGGGTTTGGGGGATACCTCGTTCAAGAAGAAAACCTTGTTGGTCAAATGCAGTTTTGGACAGAGCTATTTATTCCCTTGCAAGAGGTTCTCTATGAACCCCAACGTTTAGGGGATAAGTTACCAGTTGAGCTTGCCTGGGAACTCAACTCGATCGTGAAGCAACTTTATCCAGATGACTCTGCCTCACTTGGAAACAGCCCAAAGCAAGTGCGCGTCATCGTTGATTTTGGTACCCGGGATCGCTGGGCACAAATTTGGGCAGTCGAGATTTTGAATCCCGCAACCAATCAAGTGCTAGCCGATGCGTTTTGGTTGGATCGTGATGATATTCCGGGATCATTCTTTACCGCCAGCGGTGACTCCATTGAACGTAGCTTTTGGACTAATCCTCTAAGCTATCGACGGATCTCGCGGGGCGTTGGACAGGTTCCAATTCGCTCCCGAACCAATCCCAATAATCCACAAGCCCAAGGCAAAGACCGACGCTATCGAACTCATATGGGTATTGACTATGCAGCGCCAACTGGTACGCCAGTATTTAGCGTAGCGAATGGGAAAGTGGCTTTTCTTGGTTACAGCGGAGCGTACGGCAAACTCATCATCATTGACCATCCAGGCAACTATCGAACCTATTACGCCCACTTGAGTAATTACAATAATGAATTAGTCGTCGGCAATAATATTCGGCGCGGCATGGAGATCGGCTACGTTGGCTCGACTGGTCGTTCCACCGGCCCCCATTTGCATTATGAATTACGAAAGAATGGCATCTATGTGGATCTCTATAACCCAAAAATTCAGCTGGATTTGTGGACGATGCGCCCAAGCGATAGTGGCTCGTTCACCAAGCAGCTGTTAATGTTAGGCAGCATCCCTAAAGAATGAGTACGCATGTCTAAATCGTTACGGCTTGAGTCCATTTCATGCGTGCGTGGAGGTCGTACCTTATTTGAAGATCTCCATCTTGAAATCAAACCAGGGTCTATTCTGCGCATCTCTGGAGATAATGGTTCAGGTAAATCCAGTCTCCTACGTATTCTTTGTGGCCTACTATTACCCCATGCTGGTCAAGTTTTTTGGGGATCGGATCCAATCACTGAGGACCGAGATCAATTTCATACTGAGCTGATTTATCTTGGGCACATCCCCGCCTTGAAGCCAGACTTCAGCGCAATCGAGAATCTAATGTCATTGGCATTACTAGGCGGTCAATCGGTCTCTGATGATGAGGCTATGTTCGCTCTGCGCGCAGCGGGTTTAGATCGCCAAGCCCATCGTTTTATTCGCACCCTATCGCAAGGTCAAAAACAACGTATCGCACTTAGTCGCCTACACTTGCCACATCCAAAATCCATTTGGGTTTTGGATGAACCATTTAATGCCCTGGATCGAGAAGCAAACCTTGCGCTACAAAGCTTATTAATCAACCATGTCAATCATGGAGGAATCGTGGCACTCAGTAGCCATCAAGAGCTACAGATCGATAGCGAACCTTGTGTAATTCGATTGGAACTATGAGCCAAAGTGCTTCCGGATTTACAATCTTTCTAGGTGTGATTACGCGCGACCTACGTCTCGCGCTTCGCCGCAAAAGTGATAGTCTTGCTGCCCTCATCTTCTTTGCTGTAGTGGCGAGTCTTTTTCCGCTGGGTATTGGGCCAGAGCAAAACCTCTTGATGCAAATTGCGCCGGGAATCCTTTGGATTGCCGCCCTACTGGCGGCCATGTTATCGCTTCACAAAATTTTTTCAGAGGATTTTATCGATGGGTCTTTGGACCAAATTGCCTTAACCGCCCTTCCACTGCCTCTCGTAGTGCTAGCCAAAACGATTGCACATTGGATAAGTAGCGGCCTATTGCTAACTTTAATTTCTCCGATCCTTGCTTTGCAATTTAATTTACCAATCGATACGGTCGGTGTTTTATTTCTATCCCTTCTACTGGGAACACCTCTACTGAGCCTAATCGGCTCTATAGGCGCCGGTTTAACCTTAGCCAGTCGTGGCAGTGGGACCCTGCTGGCCCTGATCATTTTGCCCTTGGTCAGTCCCGTTCTTATCTTTGGAGCCGGGGCGGTGGAGTCCTACCAGAGCGGCCTTGGAGTGGCGGCCCATTTTTCTTTACTTGGCGCCATGCTCGCACTCGCATTATTTTTAGCCCCCTTTGCCAGCGCAGCTAGCATTCGGATTGCCCTGGAATAAAAGACGATCACCCGCAATCGACTTACAATACCTTTCAGTTTATTCATCTGTTAGGTTTTAACTTTGTCTTTACTCAATCTAAATTGGTTTAAGTTTGCAGCCCCCCAACGTTTTTATGGGCTTGCTGGATCGCTAATCCCTTGGTTTGTGGTGAGCGGTGTGATCCTGACCATCATTGGTTTAGTAATCGGCTTAGGTATTGCTCCCACCGATCATCAACAGGGTGACTCGTATCGCATTATTTTTATCCATGTTCCTGCAGCTTGGATGTCGATGTTAATTTATCTGGTCATGGCATTTTGGGCAGCGATTGGTCTCATTTTTAATGCGCGCTTAGCTAGTATGCTAGCCCTATCCCTAGCCCCCACAGGAGCTATCATGACCTTTATTGCCTTGTGGACCGGTGCCGTTTGGGGCAAGCCAACCTGGGGTACCTGGTGGGTCTGGGACGCTCGCCTCACCTCAGAGCTCGTATTGCTTTTTCTATATTTTGGCTTCTTATCATTACATGCCTCGATTGAAGATGTTCGCAAGGCCGATCGTAGCGCAGCATTATTAGCTATTGTGGGGGTAATCAACGTCCCCATCATTTAT
This sequence comes from Polynucleobacter sp. HIN11, assembly GCF_030297675.1. Classification (NCBI taxonomy): domain Bacteria; kingdom Pseudomonadati; phylum Pseudomonadota; class Betaproteobacteria; order Burkholderiales; family Burkholderiaceae; genus Polynucleobacter; species Polynucleobacter sp. HIN11. The sequence continues at coordinate 366,676 of NZ_AP028142.1, read as the reverse complement.
TTCTCGGTTAAATGGTGGAATACTCTCCATCAGGGGGCGTCTGTCAGTTTGACTAAAGCCCCTACGATGGCCACACAGATGTTAACTGGGATGCTCATCATGGTTTTTGCTTTTTGGATGTATTCAATTGCAGTTGCCCTGTATCGGTGTCGTAATCTCATTCTAGACCGGGAGCGCCATGCCGACTGGGTCAAGGAGGTTCTGTAATGCTTTATTGGTCAAGCTTCTCCGACTTTCTTCACATGGGTGGCTATGCCCTCTTTGTTTGGGGGTCTTACCTGGTCACAATTTTGGCGCTGGTGATTGAGATAGCCCTGCTACGAAGTCGGAATAAGGCCCTTCGAAAAACCCTAATTTCTGAAATTCGCGAGCCCAAAAGAAATTAGGCAAAATAGGGGGTTATGAAACCCCGTACAAAGCGCGGTCTTGCGATCGCTGGTGGTCTGGCCTCATTAGGTGTTGCAGCCTATTTGGTATTGCAGACCTTCCAAAGTAATTTAGTGTTCTTTTTTAGCCCATCCCAGGTTTATGCCAATGAGGCGCCGAAGAACAAACTATTTCGGATTGGCGGCCTGGTTAAAGAGGGTAGCGTTGTTCGCGACCCAGGCGGCCTGAAGGTGAACTTTGTCGTGACCGATACCGCACACGACGTCCCCGTCCAATACGAAGGTCTTTTGCCAGATTTATTCAAGGAAGGTAAGGGCGTAGTTGCTCAAGGTCAGCTCAATCAAAACGGAATCTTTCAGGCAAAACAAGTGCTTGCTAAGCATGATGAGAACTATATGCCGCCCGAAGCCGCCGAGGCTCTTGAAAAAGCCAAATCAAAAGATCCTCAAGCAGCGCCCACTCTGAAAGAGTATGGGGGTAAAAAATGATTGCAGAAATCGGCCAATACGCAATGATCTTGGCGCTGGTGACTGCGCTGATCTTGTCCGTATTTCCAATGGTGGGCGCGCAGAGTAATCGCCCTCATCTCATGGCCATTGCTAGACCTGCCTCTTGGGCCCTCTTTATTTGGGTCGCCATTGCCTTCGTTTGCCTCACAGTGAACTTCATTCAAAATGATTTCAGTGTGTTGTATGTGGCACAAAACTCTAATTCTAATTTGCCCCTGATTTATCGAATCTGTGCCGTCTGGGGTGGCCATGAAGGCTCTATCTTGTTATGGGCATTAATGTTAGCAGCCTGGACCTTGGCTGTAGCTGTTTTCTCAAAACACCTTCCAGACAAAATGATTGCGCGCATTTTGGCTGTGTTGGGTATTTTGAGTGTGGGTGTTTTGTTATTTACTATCTTGACCTCGAATCCCTTTGATCGGCTTTTTCCTCCCGCTCCTGAAGGGCGCGATCTCAATCCTCTGCTGCAAGACCCTGGGATGATTATTCATCCGCCGTTTTTATACATGGGCTATGTGGGTTCAGCAGTCGCTTTCGCATTCGCAATTGCCGCTCTTTTATCTGGTCGACTCGATGCCGCCTGGGCGCGTTGGTCGCGCCCTTGGGTTACTACCGCCTGGTGCTTCTTAACCATTGGTATTGCGCTTGGTAGCGCTTGGGCATATTACGAACTCGGTTGGGGTGGATGGTGGTTCTGGGACCCAGTTGAAAATGCGTCCTTTATGCCTTGGCTAGTCGGTACTGCATTAATGCACTCGCTTGCTGTTACTGAAAAACGCGGTGGCTTCAAAATGTGGACCGCCCTATTGGCAATTTTGGCTTTCTCACTATCACTATTAGGAACCTTCCTAGTTCGCTCGGGCGTGATCACTTCGGTCCACGCCTTTGCCACCGATCCTGAGCGTGGCGTATTTATTCTGGGCTTTTTAGGTCTGATCGTTGGTGGCTCCTTATTGCTATTTGCATGGCGAGCCCCGAAGGCCAATATTGGGGGTAACTTTGAGACCGTCTCACGCGAAGGCATGCTACTCGTTAACAATGTTCTCTTATTGGTTGCCGCCGCCGCAGTATTGCTAGGCACGCTCTATCCCCTGATCTTGGACGCCTTAAACCTTGGCAAAATCTCAGTGGGCGAGCCCTACTTTGAGGCAGTATTTGTGCCACTCATGACGCCTGCATTATTTTTAATGGGGGTTGGTCCAATTGCGCGCTGGCGCCAATCGCCTCCAATCGAACTTGCTACTAAATTGAAGTGGGCACTTGCAGCAAGCGCCATCTCTGCGATCATTGCCCCCCTCGTGTTGCATACCTGGACGCCAATGATCGGCTTTGGACTTTTGATTGCTGCCTGGATTATTAGCTCTGGTATCACACAATTAATTGATCGCGCCAGGATTAACCCAAGTAAGACCTGGTGGCAAAACCTACGTATTCAACCGGCTGGTTACTACGGCATGCTACTGGCACATTTTGGGGTGGCGGTATTTATCATTGGTGTTACCGCAGTGCGCGGCTTTGAAACCGAGCAGGATGTTCGAATGCAAATTGGCAGCGTATCGCAGTCAGGTGGCTATGACTTTAAAATGGTTGGCTTAAAAACCATCAATGGCCCTAACTATGCGGCTATTCAGGGTGAATTTGATGTAAGCAAGAATGGCAAACCAGTAACCAGCCTGTTCCCCGAGAAACGGATTTACACCGCAAGCCAAATGCCGATGACCGAGGCAGCAATCGATTCTGGCCTGACACGCGACCTCTATGTATCACTCGGAGAACCAATTAATGAAAACGAATGGAGTGTGCGTATTTATCACAAACCATTTGTTGATTGGATCTGGGGCGGATGCTTCCTCATGGCTCTCGGTGGTTTCTTGGCGATTACTGATCGTCGCTATCGCAAGAAAGAAGCATAAGATGCGACGTTACCTGATTCCCTTCGTCATCTTTCTGGTGCTGCTGATTTTTTTAGGAATCGGCTTACAACTGAAGCCGCGTGAGGTGCCATCGCCATTTATTGGTAAACCTGCCCCGATGTTTAATCTACCAGTGCTCGGTAAAGAGGAGGCGAGTTTTTCTCCCGACCAAATGAAGGGACAGGTATGGATTCTCAATGTCTGGGCCTCGTGGTGTGCGGCATGTCGTGATGAACATCCTTTATTGGTTGACTTTGCTAAAACTCAGAGTACACCTCTGATTGGGCTTGATTACAAAGACAAGCCTGAAGCTGCCAAGGCTTGGCTCAAGCAATTCGGCGACCCCTATCAACTCTCGGTATCCGATATGAAGGGACAGGTTGGAATTGATTATGGGGTCTATGGGGTTCCTGAAACCTTTGTGATTGATCGCTCTGGCGTCATTCGCCTCAAACACATTGGGCCACTCACCAAGGATACGATTGAGAAAAAAATTATCCCCTTGATTGCCAGCCTCCAATCATGAAGAACTTCTCTATTCATTTGGTGGCTGGACTCTTACTCAGCTCTGCTATTCACAGCATGGGCTTAGCGCAAAGCAATACAGCCCCCTCGGTTTCGGATAACCCAGCGCTTGAGAAGAAAGTTCTCGAGGTCTCGAATGAACTGCGCTGCCTGGTTTGTCAGAATCAAACGATTGCGGATTCTAATGCTGATCTCGCGGTGGATCTCAAAAACCAAGTTCGCCAACAGCTAAGTGAGGGACGCTCTAAACAAGAAATCTTGAGATACATGACTGAGCGTTATGGAGACTTTGTGCTCTATAAGCCTCCCTTTAATGCAGCAACTGTAATGCTTTGGGTTGGTCCATTTTTACTGATGTTGCTTGGTATTGTTTTATTGGTTCGCCAAATTAAACAACGCAAACAAGAGCTGTCTCAAGAAACATTTTCAGCTCAAGAGATTGAACGCGCTAGACAACTGCTAGACCGCAAACTAGGAAACCAGTAATGACTCTTTTCATCCTGATTGCTGTATTGATGACCGTGGTTGCGGTTTTATTGATCATTATTCCGTTTCGCAAAAGCAAGCTTAATCTTGAAAAAATTAGTTTCGAGCAAGACGAAAATATTGCTATTCTTCAAAATCAATTACGTCAATTTGAGCTTGACCACCAAGAAGGTCGTATCTCTCAAGAGCAATTAGCCGAATCGCGCCTTGACATTGAAAAACGCTTACTCCAAGAGGAGCGAGCGATCGCTGCCGATCAACTTGTTTTGGATGGGGAGTTACACCAGCGCAAGAAAAAATGGTCGACCATTTTCATTGCCACCACATTACCCATTGGGGCGATTGTTTTATATCTCTTGGTCGGGTCCCCATTAGCCCTTTACTTGCCAGAGGCTAATCAAGGCCAACCGCAGCTGACGCAACAAGATATTGAGGGCATGGTTGAGCGTTTAGCTCAACGGCTCGAAAAGGAGCCTAATAATGCTGAGGGCTGGCAAATGCTGGGGCGCTCATATGCTGCATTAAACCGGATGGCAGAAGCTCGGGCGGCTTATAAGAAAGCATTGGAACTCAACCCCAATAATGCCCAACTCTTGGTGGACTATGCCGATCTCTTAGCGTTTGAGAATAAGAGTATTAAAGGTGAACCGATGCGCCTGGTGCAAAAAGCCCTACAGATCGACCCCAATAATCTCAAAGCCCTTGCCCTGGGAGGCACTGCTTATTTTGAAATAGGGGACTATAAAAAAGCTGAAGAATATTGGTCCAAGGCAAAAGGCTTAGTACCTGCGGATAGTGAGTTTGCACGGGGCATGGATGAAAACATCGCTGCAGCTCGCGCCGAGGCGGGCCAACAGAAAAAGAAATAGAAAATAGAAACTAGCCCAAAACCAATACTGGCAATTTGGTGTGTACGATTACTGCGTGGGTTTCACTGCCGAGCATAATCCCTTTGAGGCCGGTATTTTTATGGGATGCCATCACAATCACATCTCCCTTGGCTTTCTTAGCAGCCTCGATGATTCCTTCGTATAGGTTGACATGAAAAATATGGCGGGCATCAACCATTAAGCCCTTGCCCAATTTTTCACTACATTTCGCCAGAATTTTCTTTGCAAAGGCCTCACAGGTCTTTTTGTGTTCGGTGTCGGTAAAAGCTACTCCCATGGTGCTATCGGCATACGCAATCGGAGGCAATGGGTCGGATACATAAACTAAAGTAATTTTTGCGCCGTCCACCTTTGCTAATTCGGCCACTTTCTTGAGCGATTTCATACTCATATCGCTACCATCAACAGGTACGATTAAATTACGAAACATAGATACCTCCTGTGAAATAGTTGAAGGATTTATACTGACATTACTATGTTAAGTCCGATTAACGGTCTGTGCGACTGGTTCTGACCAAAATGCTCAAGTATTTCATCCCCTATTTTGCCTTCCTGCTTTGCCTCTTAGTGATTGATTTAATTTGGTTATTAGGAATTGCCAAAGGCCTGTATCGCAGTGAAATGGGTACCCTCATGTCCCCCAATCCCAATCTGATGGCCGCTTTAGGCTTTTATCTGTTGTACGGACTTGGAGCCCTAATTTTTGTGATTTATCCCGCCCTACAAAAGCAGGTATGGCTTGATGCACTCATTTATGGTGCGCTTTTTGGACTCTTTTGCTACATGACCTATAACCTCACCAATCTAGCTGTGATTCGTGATTTTCCAAGTAAGCTTGCTCTGATTGATATCGCCTGGGGCAGTATTCTGACAGCAACATGCTCAGTGTTGGCCTATGGGATTACTCAGTGGTTGGGGAATTGGTTTAAAACCTAAAAACCTACAATGGCTTTCTTTCGACCAGCCATCCTTGATTCATTTAGCGAGTATTCGCGTCAACAGTTCTCACAAGATGTACTCGCCGGTATCACGGTAGGGGTGATTGCTCTACCACTGGCAATGGCGTTTGCAATTGCTAGTGGCTTAAAACCCGAGGCTGGAATCTTTGCCGCCATTATTGGGGGATTGATTGTCGCGCTATTTGGCGGCACTAAAGTTCAAATTGCAGGGCCTGCTGGTGCCTTTATCGTGATCATTTATGCCATTGTTGATCGCTATGGGGTTGCCAATCTCTTACTCGCCACCACCCTATCAGGTGTTTTTTTATTTCTGATGGGACTGTTTCGCCTAGGAACTCTAGTTCGCTTTATTCCGATTGCCGTGATTGTTGGCTTTACGAATGGTATTGCGGTTCTCATCATTCTTTCGCAAATTAAAGACTTCTTTGGTTTGCAAATTCCACAATTACCATCGCAATTCGTTAGCATGGTACAAACGCTCATTCATCAGGCCGCTACCTGGAACCCAACGACCTTCGCTCTATCACTCTCAAGTCTGCTCTTTCTGATTCTATGGCGACTCTTTCATAAGCGCCTCGGAAAACCGGGGATCATTCCAGGGACCATTTGGGTTCTGGTACTCGCAACTCTGGTAACCACCATTTTTTCATTACCAGTGGAGACGATTGGAACGCGCTTTGGTGGAATTCCATCCGGTCTTCCAAGTCCTCAATGGCAAGGAATTACTTGGGAGAGCGCTCAATTGGTGATTGCCCCAGCGATGACCCTAGCACTATTAGGCGCCATTGAATCCCTGCTCTGCGCTCGTATTGCCGATGGCTTGACGCATGAGCGCCATCGCCCCAATCAAGAGCTCATGGGCCAGGGGATTGCTAACTTTTTCATGCCTTTCTTTGGGGGTATGCCAGTTACCGGTACGATTGCCCGCACGGTCACTAATATTGAATCTGGCGCTAGAACACCAATCTCAGCGATTGTTCATTCAGCCACTCTACTGCTCATCATCGTATTAGCATCACCATTGGCAAAAAATATTCCCTTGGCATGCTTAGCCGCTATCCTCATCTTTATTGCTTGGAACATGGGGGATTGGAAAAAGTTCATCGATGTCCAACAATTTCGTCTGCCCTACCGCATCACCATGATCAGCGTGTTTTTACTCACAGTCACGGTGGATTTAACGGTTGCTGTGCAAGTGGGATTAATCTTGGCGTTCATCACTTTTGTATATCGAATTTCAAGTCTCTCACGAATTGAAAATGCGCCGATCACTGACTTTCCATTTCTTGAGGGTCAAGAGGATAAAGTGGCAGCGTATCGCATTTATGGCGCACTCTTTTTTGGAGCTATTCAGCTGCTTGAAAAAATCGAGCAACGGCTGCCGCAATGTGCGGTGGTATTGGATTTTAAGAATGTAATTTATATGGATGCGACTGGGATGGATAGTTTGATGGAGTTCATGCACCATTGCCAAACTCAGGGCGTAGTAGTTTATATCTGCGGCTTAAATCATCAAACCCATGATATTGCCCTGCGCTCTGGTCTTTACGACAAGATGAGTTCGGAGTATTTCTGCCATGACCTCGCTAGTGGACTTCAAAAAGCCAGAAATGCATTTTTGATAACTTAGCGGACCCAGCCCTTGCGACGTTCATAGATCACAAATAAGACCCCCCAAACTACGATCGAAGCATAGGCCCAAATCCAAGAAACTCGATCGGATTGGGATCCGGTGAGATCAAGCACAAAACCAAAAATGGCTGGGCCCAATAATCCACCCCCAAAACCCATCAGCGAATGTAAGCCCATTGCTGCTCCCTTGAGCTTCTCATCAGCGCTTGTTACTAGCCCCGCGGTCAACGTAGCAGAATCTGCCATGATAAAAATGGCATGACCAATTGCCAGTGCCAAAATAATCCAACTGGCATGGCCCATGGAGTAAGCGAGCGCCACTCCAAAAACAGCGCTGGTGATCATCACAATACACACCCATTGTTGGCGACCCACCTTTAAGGCAAGCTCGTTACCCAAAATCGAGGCAGGTACCCCAAAGAAATTAATGACTCCAGCAAGTGTCGTAGCCGCCAGAATAAATTGCTCGCCCGAAAGCTGGGTGCTAAGGATAAAAAAGGCAACTAACCAACTGCGCGAGGCAAAGAGCTCAAGTGAATGAACGGTATATCCGAGGATGTATCCTGAGGCATTGCGATTTTGCAAAACTTGTTGCCACTTCCGGATCGGAAAAATATTACGCCAATCAATCCTTATATTGTCTTGCCAGTGAGAATGACGTGTTGGCTGAATCAGCACCAACACGATCAGGAGCGAGCATGCTGGACCCAAAGCGACCCAACGGTAAACATGATGCCAATCACCCAGATCGAGGATCCACCCTGAGATGACGTAGGAGAGGCCCGTCCCAACCCCAAAGAACGCCGTATAAAACGCAATATGGCGGGTGATTTCCCCTTGAATAGCTCGATCGGAAAGGATTTTGAGACCTGGCATATAGGTAGCTGCTAACCCAGCGCCGCTCACCATCATACAAGCGCAAGCGCTGATAAAGCCACTGGCGATAAAGCCCATTCCCAATTGACCCGCAATCGCCAACAAACTTCCAGTCATATAGATACGCCGCGCATCCATCTGATCGGTTAGCGCCGTGGCAAATGGCACCACCGCGATATAACCTACGAAGAATGCACTGGCAATTAGGCCGGATTCAAAATTAGAGAGGCCCCACTCGCCTTGCAAAGTGGTTAGGGTCACAGCATATGCAGCAAAGCCCAATAGAGCACCGACTTGGGCTACCAACATCCATGGTGTATTCCCTTTCAGAATGCTCATGACGATTTAATTACTGATCTTGCCGATTTGGAGGCTCTTGAAAACCATTGCGCCGAAAGGTAATCACCAAGGTGTCTCGATAGCCATGGGCTCCGATGGGTTGAATTGGTGTGGTCTCATGAATCATCTTCGCATCATTTAAAACTAAGGCTGTCCAAGAATCCTGCAAGGTAAACCGCAAACCAATCGAGCCTTGTGCTTCAAAAATACGGGTCTCCCCGCCTTTGACACCCACTCGATCCACCAAAATCACCACAACGTAGTCGACACCGTCGCGATGTGCTCCCTCAGGCGTGGGGCGACCGATACCATCACTGGTATCGATCCGAAAAGGATGGGCCTCAACATACCATCTTGGAGATGCAGGAAATAATTGCGAGATCCCCAGCATTAATTGTTGCCAAGTAGAGTTGTTCTGCAATTCGGGCTCTAGGGGCTCAAACCAACGCTCGATCCCGCCATGCAGAGCGTTGTAATCAACCGATTGCCAATGGGCACGATGGGGTGCTAATTCAAGAGTTCCTTGATGAAGCAGATAGCTCGCATGACGACGAAACCGATAGCGTCCCCCATCTTTTAAGTACGGATCGCGCGGCAGATCATTCCAATGGGTCTTCAATGCCCCCAGATCCTTGAGAGGGACCCTCACTAATTGGCTCAGGCTATCGGGGGATATCACCGCATAGCCCCGCTCTTGCAAGGAAAGTTGCAGTTGATCAAATGGGGTAAATGGGGGCGCTAACATTGAAATCTTATTTTGCCTGTTTTAACTGATTACGTACTAAAGCAATATGCGAACGGAGATCATAAAGTTCTTTTGACTGAATTAGGGATACATTGAGTCGCTCAATGCGTTTCTCAAGATCATTTAGCTCAGTCAACAAATGATCCGCATCTCTTGAAGATGCAAAGCGTTTTTCAATATTTTTCAAGACTCTATAGAGTCGGCCCAGCCGAATCTTCAAGCTTAGGTTCAAAATCGCAGGCAGATAGGCAAAAATGGGAAACAAAATGATGAGCAACGGGATCAAAATCTTGATGACGCGCTCAAGCCATACCGCACCCCAAAAAGGCAGATGTCGATAGAAAAATGAAGGGCCGTCTTTTAAGAAAATCTCTGCGTCTAAATCAATTGGAAAATCCAAGCCTTTACTGGAAGGAAACTCACCGGGTTTTTGCAAGCGCGAGTAATTGCGCAATATGTCATATGAAGCACCTAGCAAAAGACTCACCGTAGCAGGATTGATATTCGAATGTGCTACTAAGGTTGCCGTGGGTGCAATCACATGAATATCTTCTTTCGGTAAATCATGTGCAATGCTCACAATGCCCCTTGGGACATCAACCCTCTTGAGAAAAGGCAGAACACGGGTGTATGCCTCTGCTTGATCAAAGTCCATTAGGCGAATGCCGGGTAATTGGTAGAAATCTTTCAATAAGGGCGCTTCGCCAGCAAGAACAATCATGGCAACGTCAATCTCCCCTTTGCGAAGCTGTGAAATCGCTTCATCAGGATTGAGGGTTAATAAATGAAGTTGCGTGGGCTCAATATCATTGAGTTTGAGAATCGCTTGGGAGAGTAAATTTGTGCCGCTCCCCTCATTACCGATTGATACTTTTTTTCCCTTGAGCTGATTCAATTCCTGTAAAGACCTCCCATCTTTGACAAAGGCCTCGGGTCGATACCAAACCCAAAGAGGTTCGTAGAAGAGTCCTGCCAATGCGGTGAGCTTTGAATACCGACTAGGGTCACCTACCCCACTCTGAATAATCGCTAAATCCACTCCCGATTTGGGATCTGCCATTAGCGCCAAGTTATCCGCACTGCCACCCGTATTCCGGATACGCAAGGTGATCTTTTGTTTTGCGAGTTCTGCTTGAAGTTGCGTAGCAAACTGATGGTAGAGCCCCTCCGGAAAACCAGTAGCAATCGTCAATGTCTTGGGAGGCCCAGGCAATATCAGCCAGATCGCCAAAAAGATACTGGCAATGATCGCGATAAATGCCGTCACCAAGTAGGCAGGTCGAGAGGCGATCTGATACAAAAGGTTCATGGCTTTATCATTCTATTTTTAACCATTATGCCCTGATTAAATCCATGCCAACGAACTCAAACTCTCTGCGTGTTGCTCTTATTACCGGTGCCGGAACTGGTATTGGTAAGGCCGCTGCTAAAGCACTGTTATCCGATGGATTCTCGGTCGTGCTTACTGGGCGTAATCTAGAACGTTTGCAAAAAGCAATTAACGATATTGGTGGCAATGCTAGCAATTGCTTAGCGGTGGCGTGTGATGTCGGTAAACCTGAAGAAGTGAAATCATTATTCAGTAAGCTCAAAAATCAATTCGGCCGCATTGATGTACTTTTCAATAACGCGGGGATGGGCGCACCTGCGATCCCGATGGATGAACTCTCCTATGAACAGTGGATGAATGTCGTCAACAGCAATCTTTGTGGCGCCTTCTTATGTGCACAAGAGGCTATGCGGATGATGAAAGCCCAGTCACCACAAGGTGGTCGCATTATTAATAATGGCTCAATTTCAGCCCATGCGCCTAGACCCAATACCGCACCTTACACCGCAACTAAGCATGCAATTACCGGTCTAACCAAATCCATCGCCCTCGATGGCAGGCCATTCAATATTAACTGCGGTCAGATTGATATTGGTAATGCCGCTACTGAAATGACCGAGCGCATGGCCGCCGGAATTATGCAGGCTGACGGCTCGATCAAAGTCGAGCCGCGGATGGATGTTGATCATGTTGGACAGGCTGTTTTACAGATGGCCAAACTGCCGCCCGAAAGCAATATCTTGTTCATGACCATCATGGCAAGCAAGATGCCATTTGTTGGTCGCGGTTAGTCGTCTAGCGATAACCTGCCTGATCCAAGATACGCTGCGCCGCTACTTGATTACGGCCAATGGCAGCGATCGATACTTTTTCGACTTGATAAGGTCCGAGCGCTTTTAAAGCAGGATTGTCGACTTTTACGCCCGTCACAACCGGCCATTCGTTATTACCATCGGCCAGATAGATCTGCGCCGCATCGCTGGCTAGATACTCTAAAAACTTAACGGCTGCTTGCGGATTGGGAGCGTTCTTGGCTACCCCTCCCCCAGAAATATTGATGTGCACACCACCGGCATTTTGATTGGGCCAAATATGACCCACTTTAGCAACCACCGCAATATCCTCAGGCTTGGTCGAGCGCATTAGGCGCGCTAAGTAGTAGGAGTTGGTTAAAGCAACAGCACACTCACCCGATGCAACAGCACGGATTTGATCGGTGTCGCCACCTTTCGGTGCGCGCGCCATGTTGGCAACCATGCCTTTGGCCCACTTTTCAGTGGCCGCAGAGCCATCACGCTCAATCAGAGCACCCACCAATGACAACATATAGGGGTGTGAGCCCGAACGAGTGCATACCTTACCTTTATTGATTGGATCAGCTAACTTTTCGTAAGTGTTCACATCCTCCGGCTTAATACGATCTTTGTTGTACACAATAATGCGCGCCCGAGTTGAAAATCCAAACCAGGTGGTTCCATCCGGATCAGCCTTAGCACGCAGGTTGGCAGGTATGCGCTGATCCAATACCTTCGACTGAATCGGCTTGAACATTCCATTGACTTGAGCGCGCCACAATCGTGCTGCGTCAACAAGCAAGATCACATCGGCTGGGCTTTTGGCACCTTCGCTATTCAAGCGCTCAAGCAAAGCATTGTCGTCTGCCTCAATCCGGTTAATCTTGATACCAGTACTTTTTGTGAAGTTGGCGTAGAGCGATTCATCGGTTTGATAATGACGCGCGGAGTACAAATTAAGAACTGTATTAGGCTCAGCCGCATGGCTAAGTGGGGCACTAATTGCAAAACCCAAACCAAGTACGAAAGATACCTTCTTGATTGAAGATGTGAAGCCTGAGCGAATTCCTTGCATGTCAAACCATTCCTATCAGCAATTACAAAGATTACATTGTAATACGAATGAGAATGATTATCAATAATATTGGTACTTATGTGGTTTTTTAACGTTTCTGAGCAATGGCCCTAGATAGCAAGATCACCGGTAAAAGACCAACCAAAACAATGCTTAAGGCAGGTAAGGCTAATTCGGCCAGACGCTCATCAGCTGCTAATTGATAGGTAGCGACTGCCAAGGTATCTAAGTTAAATGGTCGCAATATTAAGGTGGCTGGCAGCTCTTTCATGACATCAACAAACACAAATAACAAGGCTGTTAAAACACTGCGTCTTAGTAATGGCAGATGAATCCGCCAAATCATCTCCATCGGCTTGGCGCCCAAGAGCGCAGCGGTCCCATCCATCGCTGGGGTAATACGGGTCAGGCCAGTCTCAATACTTTGCAAGCCTGCAGATAAAAAACGAATCAGATAGGCGTAAACTAATACTCCAACGCTTACCGACATCAACCAAGCAATATCCAATAAACCCAATAGAGACAAAATACCGACTCCCAAAACTGCACCCGGCAAGGCATAGCCAACCGTAAGCAAGCGATTGACCCCTTGCAACGTTTTGCTTTGAGTGAGGCGTGCCGCATACGCCAAAAAGAGTGCGCAGAATACAGCCAATATCGCAGTGAACGCGGATAAGCTTAAGGAATTTTTTAACCACCCCCAATAGCGCGGATCAGCCTCTAGCCCCTGCTCGCTTAGAAGATCAAATAAAACTGCCATTGGCAAAACAAATGCAAAAAATAGGGTTAAGGCGCAGAATAAAAATGCGTAGAGCGCATGCGAACCGACTAAGCGTTTTGGGATCGCAGGTCGGGTATTCGTGTTAGCGAGGGCATAGCGTTGCCTGGCTCGATTATGACGCTCCCAATAAAACACGATGAGGACAAAACTTAAGAGCATGAGGGATAGATGAACTGCAGCACTGCGGTCCCCAAACGATAACCAAGCCTTAAAAATGCCGGTCGCAAAGGTTTGCAAGCCAAAGTACGATACTGCTCCAAAATCGGCTAAGACCTCCATCAGTGCCAACGCAATACCGGTAAAAATTGCGGGTCTAGCCATGGGCAATACTAGCTTCATGAATGCTTGCACACTGGTGTACCCCAGAGTCTCGGCAACCTCCATAAATCGTGCACTTCGATCTAAAAAAGAGGTGCGAGCCACTAAGTAAACGTATGGATATAAACACATGGAGAAGGTCCAAATCGCACCTCCCAAAGAACGCGGATCGGGCAATGCCAATGAAAGACCTAAATTCTCACGCAACATAGTTTGCACAGGCCCTGCGTGCTGCAAAAAATCCACAAACAAATACGCCATCACATAGGCAGGAACTGCAAGGGGCAGGATCAAGGCCCATTCAAAGATTGCCTTTCCTGGAAATTGATAGTTCGCTACTAGCCACGCATTACCAACGCCCAATACAAAGACGCCGATACCAACGCCTAAACACAACAAGATCGTCGTGACAATGTAATCGGTCAGCACGTAGTTCCAGAGGTGGGTTAGCGTACTCTCGGCGACTATCCCATCGGATAGGGTGGGGCTAGGTTGACCCAATAAAGCTGCCAAGATCAACCCTAGAATCGGAAGACTGAGGGCGAGGGCTAAAAGAATGGAGCTAGTGCGCATCGACTGCTGTGAAGGATCAAATAAATAGGTAGGTTATGGTGTTTTTATGAATTTTTATGATTCAATGCGAAAATTATAGGGATGAATTCCAATCCAGCCCTGATTTCCCTTGAAAACATTGCCATTGAGTTTCCAAAGCAGGAAGGCTCAGGCTTTATTCGAATTGTGAATGGGCTCAGTTTCCAACTTCCCAAAGGGGATATTGCCTGTCTATTGGGCCCCTCCGGCTGTGGCAAATCTACGGTTCTACGCGCCATTTGCGGCTTTGAGCCCGTGCAAACTGGAGAAATCAAGATTTATGGCAAAACGGTGAGCTCACCAGGTATTCGAGTTCCACCAGCAGAGCGCAAAGTGGGGATGGTTTTTCAGGACTTTGCCCTCTTTCCACACCTAAGCGTTCTCGAGAATGTCATGTTTGGACTACGCACGGGTACAACAGCAGAGCGTGAAACTGTTGGGATGCAATGGTTAGAACGCGTAGCACTTGCCGATAAAGCAAGCGCTTATCCTCATGAGCTCTCGGGTGGACAACAACAACGCGTGGCTCTGGCACGTGCAATGGCTCCCGAACCCGATCTCATTTTGCTCGATGAGCCCTTCTCCAACTTGGATATTGATTTGCGTGAACGTCTGGCTAGTGAGATGCGCGACATCCTCAAGGCCAATGGAGTTACCGCTCTTCTAGTCACGCACGATCAATTTGAAGCGTTCGCAATTGCTGATCACATTGGGGTGATGAACGAGGGCAAAATTATTCAGTGGGATACACCTTATGACCTTTATCACAAGCCTAATACACGGTATGTCGCTGAGTTTATCGGTCGCGGGGTATTTATCAAAGGCAAAACCCAAGATGGTGGTGCCGTTGAAATTGAACTCGGTCAGTTACAGTTAGACCCAGGTGACGAACTAAGTCCTGGAAAACAAATTGATGTGCTCTTACGCGCTGACGATATTCAGCATGATGATGAAAGTCCGATGCAAGCTGAGGTTGTACGCAAAGCGTTTCGGGGAGCTGATTTTTTATACACCCTCAAACTTAGCTCAGGTCAAGAGGTATTTGCCTTTGTTCCCAGCCACCATAATCACGCCATTGGTGAAAAGATTGGGATTCGCTTAGGCGCGGATCACGTGGTCACGTTCAAAAACTAAGCAACTACTCCGTTGGGGTTGGATTTTGATTGGGCTTGTTGCCAATCGATAGCAAGATCGCAATACCAATTAGTACAACCACAATACCAGCAAGCTGTAATGTGCTCACAGGCTCACTCAAGAAATACCAACCCAAGAATGCCGTTCCCACCGGGCCAATGGTGCCTGCCTGAGCGGTCAAGCTTGAGCCAATACGATTGACGGCCATCATGATAAAGAGCATGGGCATGAAGGTACAAAACAAGGCATTGACGAGAGCAAAGTAATACACCTCGGGCTGTTGTACAAAAAGTTGATCGGCCCCCAGAACGAGGGATTGAATACAGGTTGCGACCGTGGCTGATGCACTTGCAAGCGCAACCAGTCTGATGCTGCCTACACGACCGACTAGCTCACCCGCAAAAATTAAGTAGATCGAATAAACCACAGCCGCTAGAAAGACCAAAATACTGCCCAAGACAACGGCGCCATGCTCATTCAATTGAATATCGTGCATAAATACCATCACAATTCCTAAATAAGCAACGACCATTGCCCAATATTGCCTGCGAACAATCTCTTTTTTAAGAAAGAATTTTGAAAGCACTAAAACAATGGCTGGGGTCAAGTACAAAATGACCCTCTCTAAGCCTGCTGAGATGTAATGCAATCCTAAAAAGTCTAGATAGCTCGATAAAAAATAGCCTAATAAGCCAATCGCACAGACTTTAATTACATCTTTCCTAATGAGAGGCTGCGGCGATGTGGCTCTCTGGTTCCACCAAACTGCTAGCCAAAAGATGGGGAGTGAAAACACCATGCGGAGTGTCAAAACGACATCCGCAGTCGCACCATATTGGTAAGAAAATTTCACCACAATTGCTTTAGCAGCAAATAGGATGGCTCCTAGACTGGCAAGAATGATGGAGAGGTAAAAGCCTGACTGCACTAGCGCTTTCTAAAAATAGTCACCTATTCTTCCCATGGAAATCGTTGGCGTGATAACTCTTCCATGATCTCGCGCTTACTCATGGTGGGCTTGGGCTCAGATTTGATCTCAGCCTTGAGTTGGCTTGAGGATTGATCTTCCTCCTTTGCTTGATCAACTGAATTTGTATTGTTTGGCTCAGATGAATTCATGATGCTTAGATTGTAAGGTTATATTGGTAAGATGCCGCTGATCTAAAAATAAGCTGCCATCGATAACGATGAGTGCTTTGTATTTCATAGCTGAAGCAGTTCATCTAGTGGATTCAAAATTTACTTTTTATTGCGCTTTCTTTTTGGCAAAATACTGTCAAGTATTTCTACATAAATAATATGTTTCTTAAATTCAAATTTTTTGCGTTTTTTATTATTTTATTTAGCATTGCTGAATCTAGCAACGCAATACCGCTCTTCTCGAGACAAACGGGTCAGAACTGCGTCTCATGCCATGCTGGCGGTCAATATCCTGAACTAACCCCTTATGGTAGATATTTTAAGCTCACCGGTTACACGTTGGGAACCCGTCAAGATTTACCCATTTCGATTCAATTTGTTGGTGGTGCTGCTACCAGTACCAATGGTAATAATGGCACTGGGCAGACTCAGCAAAGTGGCAAACTAGAACCAAATTATCTTTTTCTTAATGTAGGTGGTAAGATTTTCGATAACTTCGGTGCTTTTAGTCAGTGGTACTACGCATTTGATGAGCAAACTAGTGGTGGAGGCTCAGTCAAAAATCAAAACAGTTTTGCTGCCGATGTTCAGGATTGGCGTTATGCTGACCGCTTTGTGGGTGGCGATGGCATCATTAAAGATATTATTTGGGGTGCCTCACTTAATAATTATGCGGGCGTTACTGATGTCTGGAATTCTTCTCCAATGTGGATGTATCCCTACATGGGCTCTAACAGAAACTCGTCAACATATGGACTTCCCTTCAACACCAAACTAAGCGCTTATGGCATCAACGCTCCCGGCTATGGTGTTTATGCATATATTAATAATAATTTTTATGGTGAACTTAACCTATATCAATCAGGTGGTTCGGGACTATTGTCTTGGATGACTTACCCCGCATCAAATAGCAATCCGAATAACGCACCAACATACCTTCAAGGACTTAATCCTTATTTTCGGTTTGCCTATCAAAGTAATGAGCGAAATGGCCACAATTGGATGATTGGATTTCTTGGATCGAATATTAATCAATATCAAAGCTGCTCGACCGTTGCCAATAGCGCTCAATTCACTGGCAACATTCCATCGTGCTTGGCAATAAACTCGCCCGCTCTGGGCTCAGGCACTGTGCAATATCAGGATCGAGCAGTTGATGGGCAGTATCAATACTTAGTGGATCCTCATACTGTTACTGCGCAAGCCCGCTTTACTCAAGAAAATATCACTGATGCAAACAATATTCTTTACAGCAATACAAATAACAATCTCAATTCATTGATTGCTAAAATCAGCTATGTCTACAAAGCAACTTATGGTGCTGGCCTTGGCTACTTAAGTGTTTCTGGTTCAGCAGATGCTCGATATGGAACGAATGCCATTAGCGGTGCAAACTTACAGCCAAACTCAGTCGCCTGGATGCCATCTATTTGGTATCAACCACTCCAAAATATCCGAATTACCTATACGTATACAGCATTTACTCAGTTTAATGGTGGCAATAAAAACTACAACGGATTAGGCACCAACGCAAGCGCAAATAACGCATCATGGTTTTACGTTTGGATTGCAATGTGATGTTAGTGAGATACAAAAACATTAACAAAATTGGTGTCTTAAGGATATTCCTTGGTTTACTGGTATCTGGAATATTTTCAGGCTGTACATACTTCAATTCGACCCCCCCTATAAGTACTCTTGAAAACCCATCACGGAGTAGAACCATTGGTGATTATCCAGTTTCTGGAAAAGTTCTTGCCGTTCAGATTTGCTCATCTTGTCATGGGCTTGATGGCTACTCAAACACTCCGATCATGCCCAATCTTGCTGGACAGCAAAAAGAGTATTTAATAAATCAATTAAATGATTATCGAGATCAGACTCGTCGAAATGAATATGGCGTGATGTATATGTGGGGCATGGCTAGAGGACTATCCGACTCACAAATTAATGAGCTTGCTGAGTACTTTTCTCAATTAAAGATTAAACCTCAGAAGACCACTTATACATCTGAGTCGATAACTCGAGGAAAAGAAATTTTCGAAAAGGGAATACCCCAGCAATCTGTTTTACAGTGCAATTCCTGTCATGGCAATGAAGGTCAGGGACAAGGCTCAATACCTCGAATTGCTGGTCAGAAAGCTTTCTATAACCAAAAACAGCTTAACCTTTGGAAAAATCCTGATCAAAAAAGATTTATGGAAATTGGCGGCACAACATGGTCGGCGAAAACTATTCACTTTGAACGTCCGCGAGGCAATCTCATGCAAATGATTTCAAAAGGACTGTCTGATAGTGATATAAAAGCAGTTACTGAATATCTTGAAACAATGAATTAATCCGATATCTTTTAGTTAATTGCTAATTACAAATTTTTACGTATACATAATTAAAGCAGAGGTAACCTCTACTTCAATCAATTTTTTGATTGCAACCCTCTGAGTGCTGTTTATCAGTCCCATGGGAATTTCTGTATTTCAAGCGTGGCTTTTTACGTCTATTACGTCGGTTTCAGGAAGAAATCAATCGCCAAGGCAACTACTGGTGGCTCGATGCGGTGCGGGCCTTTGAATTCTAAAGAAGTTACGTCATAACCTGCGGCTTTAAGTTTGGTTACGTGAGGACGTGCACTAGTTTCAATTGACAATTGCTCATCTTCCAAACCGTGGGCGATGAAAATGCGGGGTGCGCCATTTTGTTGAAGGGCCGACATAAAGCCTCCAGAAAATACGATCACATGACTTACAAAGTCGCCATTGGTCAGACCTAGTGACAGTGCATAGCTGCCTCCGTCTGAAAACCCAGCAAATCCCAAGTGGGATGGATTAATAGAAAAACGTGAGGCTACTTCGTGCAATGCTTTGTCTAGCCGCTCTAGGTCTGGGCCATTACCACCCACAACCAAATCCCAAGTCGGAAACTGAGACTGCGGCAGCAGAAGTAAAAAGCCATGCTGACGCGCATGCTCGATCAAAAATGGCAACACTTTATCAGCGCTGCCACCAGCACCATGAAACATCACAAGCAGAGCAACTGGAACTCCAGGCTGGAGATCTTCCGGCACGATCAATACTGCATCGCGCTCGCTAGCAATACCCAGGTTGTGACGACCAGCGGGCAAGGCTTGCCTGTCAGGCACAGTACCAGGCCGAAAACTGAGCCGGCCCAGCAGCAAATCTCCAAGGAGGGATGTGTCAAACGTTGCCATCTTAGACGGATTTGCTGATACTGCGAAAAGCCGCGCACTGAGCAAATGCATCTTCGTTCAGTAACAAATTCCTACCCTTGCAGAATTTGAGCGTCAGCTTGAGCAACTCCTTGATATCGCGGCCGCTGGCAGCTGGGTAAGTTACTATCAAGCGCTCAACTAGGTCATCAGACAGCTCGGTGTTGAACTGCTGCGCGAGCGATTTCCATAATTGTTTCGCCTGCTCTTGTGTCGGCGTCTCGAACTGGATGATAGCGATGCAGCGCGATAGGACAGCATCATCAATATCGGCTACGCGGTTGGTGGTCATGAACAGCAAACCGTTGAAGTACTCGAGGGTCCGCAGAAACTCGGCCACGATGGCGTTATGCTCCAGATCATTGTCGCGGCGGCGAATGTAGACGTCAGCCTCGTCGAGCAATAGCACCGAATCCCAGCGCGCAGCACGCCGCAGGATTTTCGAAAGGTTAGCCTCCACTGAGCTTGCCGTCACCCCGAGTTGACCAGAATGTACACGGTATAACGGTTTTTTGACCACTTCGGCATAGACCTCTGCTGTCAGCGTCTTGCCAAGCCCAGGCGCCCCTTTACACAGAATGGTTGTCCCGCCTGACTTACCCTCGACAATGTCTTCCATTAGGAAGTTACGATCAGCGGTCAAGATATCAATCAAGTTGCGATGAGCATTTGGCAGAACGAGCTTGTCACGCAATTCTGGCTTATAACGATAAGCCTTCACATTTTGCACATGAGCCCATATGCTGCGGTGGTAATCCAGGTGAAATAGGTGTAGATAGCAATGCTGGGGAATCCTCTCAAAACCCTCGCTAATGCCGCTTGCTCGCCAGAAGATTGCGTCAGCGGTGGTATCGAAGTGGCGTTCCAGTAGCTCTTCATCATTGACGCATCGAGCTGTTGTACCGGCCTGCAGCCTCAGGCATTCGAGTTGTGGACGAGACCCTTCGCTCGACATCCAGACAGTGCCAGAAACAGTAAATTGCGCACCAAACTTCGGTTGCATTTGCATGAAATGTTTCAAGTGTGTCTCGTATTCGTTTTTGAATTCCACACATTCTTTGAAGTAACCATAGCCCGTCATCAATTCAGGAATCGTGCAATCCTGAATATCTTCGGCGTAAAAGGTGATACTGTTGGTCATGCCGGTGCGCCTTAACCTCGGATCGTTAATTGGCTCACGATCTGCGGCCTGCAAGGTATTCGCCAGAAGGCCGATGATGACGTAAGCTGCGCCATCGACAGGCTGTACATAGCGCATCGAATGGACGAGCCAGGGCAGCAACACACCATCCTTGCCAAGTTTGTAGAGCCAGCCATCGATCATGTCGCGCGACAGCCAAGCGATCAGACCAGGGATCAGATGCTCCAAGCTTGGGATTTTTCGGGCAGCCGGCGCAGCATGGATATTGTCCAGCGCAATCATTTGGAACATCAGCTCACGCTCGTCGGCCGTGCGGCACAGGCCGTAGAGCGTGTTCAATGAAGTGGCATCGAAAAGACGGCTGGATACCACACGTTTACCACGGGAAAGGCCGTACTCGCTAAGCCGCTTCGCGAGGAGCGTATCCCCATCGATCATTCCAAGAAGCGTATTGGCTAGGGTTTCTGGTATTTCGAATTCCATGTGCTCCTTTTACTGTTCTACTCGTTGAATAAATCATAGAAAGCAAGGTCTGAAATATGATTGACTGCAGTCAATGCAAGCCAAAATTGGGTCTATTTTAGGCATGGTATGTGCCCTAGTAACACTCAAAAAACAAAAACCCCAGGATTACTGATGAGGGTTTTTGTATTCTAGTGGGCCCACCGGGACATGAACCTGGGACCAAAAGATTATGAGAGCAGACAACCAAATAAAACCATTAGGATTTCAAGAGCTTACGTCTCCTGTTTATTGGTGTGTGAGTATTTGTGTGATTACTTTTAGGTTTATTTATTAAATTCAATCACAGCACCTTCGGGAGCAATAACAACCGGCCCCTTAGACCAGCCTTTTAGATCAACTAGGACATTTTTATTATTGCGAATTCTTGATTGCCCAGTTGCCTCCATACCAGTAGTGACTGCAGTGAAAGTGCCTGCAAAATCAGATGCCTTGTTGAGGTTATAGACAGTCGCATCGGCAACGAGTTGGGCTGCGCCAATTTGGTTTTCATTTAAACCAATTCCTTTGACTGTAAACGGATATTTTTTACCTTGGTAAGTTAGAACGCCACTGGCATTACTCACTTTTTGTCCGGAACTTAACGCGTATACCTTAAGATCAAATGTAGCGGTCGCCGATACAGTAGGCGAAGGAGCGCTGCCTTGCGCATTCGCAACTCCGATGGCAGAACAAAGGCTTACTGCCAAGGATACAACCACTACTTTAAGGCGATTCATAGAAATTCTCCATTTATATAATTTAAATTAATCACTACATGGGGTGGATGTGTTTTATTAACTCCAAAAACTATATCAGATGCTAATGCAATTAATTTGGATGTATCGCAAGACCTAAAAAAATACCAACCCGAAGATTGGTATTTTCATTTCTGGTGGGCCCACCAGGACTTGAACCTGGGACCAAAGGATTATGAGTCCTCTGCTCTAACCAACTGAGCTATGGGCCCCTAAGACTTCATCAATCTTCTTCGAGGAAGGTTTTCAACTTATCACTGCGGCTTGGATGACGCATCTTACGCAATGCCTTCGCTTCGATTTGACGAATGCGTTCACGCGTCACATCAAACTGCTTACCAACTTCTTCGAGGGTATGATCGGTACTCATCTCAACACCAAAACGCATCCGCAATACTTTTGCCTCGCGCGGTGTTAAGGAATCAAGCACATCCTTCACTACATCGCGCATCGAGTCATGCAGTGCGGCTTCGGCAGGTGCCAAGGTATTGGAATCTTCAATGAAGTCGCCCAAATGTGAATCCTCATCATCGCCAATCGGGGTTTCCATAGAAATCGGTTCTTTTGCGATCTTCATGATCTTCCGAATCTTGTCCTCTGGAATCTCCATCTTCTGTGCCAAGGTTGCAGCATCGGGCTCATGACCAGTCTCTTGCAAAATCTGGCGACTAATGCGATTCATCTTATTGATGGTCTCAATCATGTGTACTGGGATACGGATCGTTCTCGCCTGATCTGCGATCGAGCGAGTAATTGCCTGACGAATCCACCAGGTCGCATAAGTAGAGAACTTGTAACCACGACGGTACTCAAACTTATCGACTGCTTTCATGAGGCCAATATTGCCCTCTTGAATCAGATCCAAGAACTGCAAGCCACGGTTGGTGTACTTCTTAGCAATCGAGATTACTAAGCGCAAGTTTGCGACCGTCATCTCGCGCTTCGCTTCCCGCGCACGCTTCTCACCGGCAATCATTTGCTTATTCACTTCTTTGAGCTCATTGAGCGGTAGGACCACTTTGGTCTGAATATCGATCAACTTTTGTTGTAGCTCTTGAATCGCTGGGACATTGCGCTCTAAGAGAGCGCTGTAGGGTTTTGGCTCTTTGAGAAGATTTGCGGTCCAACGCAAGTTCATGGCCATTTTTGGAAATGCTTGTAGAACTTCAGCGCGCGGGATCCCGATCTTATCAACCAGAATACTCACAATGCCACGCTCAAGCTTCCATACTTCATCGACTTGGGCACGCATGGTGTCGCAGAGCTTTTCAACACTCTTTGCTGTTAAGCGAAAGCCAAGTAACTCGTTTCGAATCGCATCTTGCGCTTTTAAATAACCTGGTGAGTTATAACCATCGCGGTCGTGGGCGCGACGCATCTTGTCAAACTGCGTCCGAATCACCGCAAACTTTTCAAGGGAACGTTGCTTGAGCTCTTCGAGTTGCTTCGCACTAGCAGTACTCGCGCCACCACCGCCACCTTCATCATCATCGCCCTCTTCGCCCTCATCCATCATCTCCAGATCCTCGGGCTCATCGGCAGCCATCGGAATATCTTCAGCATTAGGATCTACTAGGCCATCGACAAACTGATCGATTTCCATCTCTCCGGAAACAATCTTGTCAACATTGGTGAGGATCTCTGAAATGGTGACGGGGCAAGCAGAAAGAGCCATCACCATATCTTTGAGACCGGCTTCGATCTTTTTGGCGATCACGATCTCACCCTCGCGGGTTAAGAGATCGACGGTACCCATCTCGCGCATATACATGCGCACGGGGTCAGTAGTACGACCGAACTCCGAGTCAACGGTTGAGAGAGCAGCTTCAGCTTCTTCTTCCGCCTCTTCTTCCGAGGTTGCGGTAGGGCCATGTTCATTTAAGAGTAAGGTTTCTGCATCGGGAGCTTGCTCATAGACGGTAATCCCGATGTCATTAAGTAGGCCGATCAGAGTTTCAAGGGCGTCCACCTCTGATAACTCATCGGACATGACATCGTTCATCTCGCCATGAGTTAAGTAACCCTTAGACTTACCCATTTTGATGAGGGTCTTCAAACGTGCACGGCGTAACTCTTGCTGCTCTTCACTACCCAATTGTTGTGCAGCAAACTCTTTGAGGAGTGCTTTTTCTTTTGCTTTGCGATCGCGTGCTTTTTGGCGATCGGTGCGATTATCAACACCAGGCTCACCCGCTACTTCGACCTTTGGTTTACGACCACGCGTCTTTTTAATCGGCTGACCATTTTCATCCAACTCAACCGCTGCCTCTTTGGCTTTTAACTTGGCGGCTTTTGCTTCCGCCTTAGCTTGTTCCTTCGCCGCCTTCTCTTGCGCTTTCTTCAGGGCCTTCTCTTCAGCTGCTTTTTTAGCCAACTCTTTCGCGGTCAGCTTTGGTGCCGCTTTCACTGATTTAGCACTTGGCTTGGCAGTCTTTGCTGTCGGCTTGGCAGTTTTGGAAACCACTTTTTTAGCTGGCGCCTTTATTGCCTTACCCGCAGGTTTGCTCACTTTTTTTACTGGAGCCTTGGCGGGCTTCTTAGCAACCGCTTTTGCTGACTTCTTTGCCGGAGCAGCAGGCTTTGCTTTTTTAACCGGTGCCTTAGCTTTAGGTGCCGGTTTTGCTAATTTTTTAGGAGCGACTTTGGAAGCTGGTTTTTTCATGGATATCTTTGCAATCGATCAATCTAATAAGTTAGTAAATACTCACTTAAGCCATATTTCCTGATGATCTGGTTCATTTGCCCGCATCGATCATCCAAAGGTACTCAGGCCATGGAGGTAAGTGGCTGATTCAAATAGTTTTTTCTGGAAGTGCATATTATACTCGATTGAGCCAATCAAGACCTACAAAAGCTTAAAAAATATCGATTTAAGCCATTTATTTTCTGATTTTCCTACTGCCTACTCAAACGCTGACTAATTTCCCGGTAGCGCTCTAAATCCTGTGTATTTGCAGTTCCCTGAGTCATTTTTTCGGTAATTTCAGTCATTTCGGCTTTCAAATGACCAAGTTCTAGCTTATTTAAGACTCCCTCCAGATCCTCTTTTGCTCCAAGATACTCAATCTCAGAACCCAAAATGCGTTGCCTGAGGATTTGGTACAAATCGGCCAATGGACTGGTTGCTAACTGATCCTGAAAAACCGCAAAAGAGGAGTTTGGATTTTGCGAATTAATCTCCAAAATGTCGCACTGATGAATCAGGTCGCCCATTAAATCATGCGCCTTATCCGATCGTTTTTTGGCGACCTCCAATGCCAATTGACGTTGATCGGCTGTCATATTTTTTCCTAGAACCGGAAACTGAATCAATAAACGCATGATGTGTTCCGATAAGTCGGTTGGCTTTGGTGGTTCAACCTTGGGATGCGACTGTTTTGCCGATCTTGGGGCGATTGGTTTTGTCATTGCCAGTTTGATAGTCTGCGATTTGGTTTGGGCTTGAGTGGTAGGGAGCGGAGTTTTAGTAGCAGAAGTCAATGCACAAAATTGCTCAAGCTCACTCACACTCGATGCGGTACGATTCGCAAGCTCACGCAGCAGTTGAGACCGCAAAGCAATCGCTGGCATCGATTGCAACCAGGGCTTAGCAACATGGTGGGTTTTAGCGCGACCCTCTGGAGTTGCTAGATCATTACCCTCGCTCGCAAGCTTGAAAAAGAATCCGGATAAGGGCATCGCCTGATGAATTGCTTGCTCAAACGCGGCAGCGCCATATTGACGAATATAGCTATCGGGATCGTGCTCACTGGGCAAGAATAAAAAACGAATTTCTTTATCGTCACTCAAGATGGGTAGGGTTGCCTCCAGCGCACGCTGCGCCGCACGTTGACCCGCCGCATCCCCATCAAATGAAAATACAATCCGATCGGTTTGGCGCAATAAAGAGCGCACATGAAAGGGTGTGCACGCAGTCCCCAAGGTGGCAACCGCATTGGCAAAACCTAGTTGGGCCAAAGCCACCACATCCATATAGCCTTCACAGACCAAGACAAATCCGCGATCCCGAATCGCTAAGCGTCCCTCAAATAATCCATAAAGAGTATTTCCTTTGGAAAACAATGGGGTCTCTGGAGAATTTAAATACTTAGGCTCCCCTTGATCTAAGATGCGGCCGCCAAAGGCAATTACTTGTCCTTTGGGATTTCGAATGGGGAACATGATCCGATCTCGAAAGCGGTCATAACGTTTGGTCTTGCCCTGACTGTCGGTACCCTCCCCCTGGATAATCAAGCCAGCCTCGATCAGTAATTTGGCAGTTTCATCTTTGCTGTACGAATCAAATACCGCCTCGAGTCCCTGCCAGCCATCAGGTGCATACCCAAGGCCATAGCGCTTGGCAATCTCGCCGGTCAAACCACGCCCCTTCAGGTAGTCAATGGCCCGCTGCGATCCTTTTAGTTGCTGAGAATACCAATCGCTCGCCATAGTCATTACTTCGCCCAGGGCCAAGGCTTGCTTTTGCGCAATCACATCACGAACATTGCGCTCTTCACGGGGAACAGACAGACCCACCGAGCGGGCGAGATCTTCAATCGCATCCACATAAGACTGTCCGGAGTACTCCATCATGAAGCCAATTGCCGACCCATGCGCCCCGCACCCGAAGCAGTGATAGAACTGCTTGGTGGGGGATACTGAAAACGAGGGTGACTTCTCTTGATGAAAAGGACATAAGCCTTGATAGTTCGCGCCCGCCTTTTTGAGTTTGACGTGCTTGCCCACCACATCCACAATATCGACCCGATTGAGTAAATCGGAAATAAAGGATTGGGGAATCAGGGCCATAAACGAATCACTACTTTGCGAGAGCGGCCTTGACCATGCCCGAGACCATTCCCATATCGGCTTTCCCAGCAAGTTGTGCCTTGAGTGCCCCAATCACTTTGCCCATATCCTGTGGGCCCACAGCTCCCAAGCTCGAAATTGTCTTTTGAATCGCCGCCTGTACTTCAGCCTCCGATAGTTGGGCTGGCATATACGCTTGTAAGATTCCCAGCTCTTTACTCTCTTGGTCCACTAAATCCGTGCGACCTGCTTTCTGAAACTGCTCAATTGAATCTTTGCGCTGCTTGATCAGTTTTTCAACAATGGCAATGATGCCGGCATCATCTACCGTAATACGCTCATCCACTTCGCGCTGTTTAATTGCAGCCAACAATAAGCGAATGGTGCCCAGCCGCTCGGTCTCTTTAGCACGCATAGCTGACTTCATGTCTTCGGTAATTTGCTCTTTGAGAGTCATTTAAGTTCTCCAAATCGTAGATGGTATTGATCCATTATCCAAGAGATTAAAAAAAACAAAGCCCGCAGACTAGGCGGGCTTTGATGATTGGTGGTTTTCGGGAACTTTCCGAAACCCCAGAAATTCTTAATAGAGCTTTTTAGGGAGCATCTGGCTACGAATGCGCTTGTAATGGCGTTTTGCAGCGGCTGCTTTCTTGCGCTTGCGCTCGGCAGTGGGTTTCTCATAGAACTCACGTGCACGAAGATCAGTCAATAGACCATTCTTCTCAATGGTGCGCTTAAAGCGGCGCAATGCCACTTCAAATGGTTCGTTTTCGCGAAGGCGGACTGTGGTCATGCTGTTTTTACTCGCTTTTACTCTTTGATTGCTTGAAAATGGTCAAAATTTACTAAAACACGGATTTTAGCACGACCCTGCCACCAATGATAGTCCTCGGTATTGAAACCTCCTGCGACGAAACCGGCCTAGCCATCTATGACACAGGGCCCTGGGAGGCTGGAAGACCTGCCCATCATGGCACCTTAGGTGCCGCTTTGCACTCCCAAATTGAGATGCACCAAAATTATGGTGGGGTGGTTCCTGAATTGGCCTCACGAGACCATATTCGCCGCTTAATTCCCTTATTAAACAAGGCGTTAAAAGATTCTGGCCGCACCTTCCAGGAAGTCGATGCCATTGCCTACGCCCAGGGGCCTGGTCTGGCAGGCGCCCTGCTGGTGGGATCAGCCTTTGCCAATGCACTAGCCCTGGCAACCCAAAAACCCCTGGTCGGAGTTCATCACTTAGAGGGTCATCTGCTATCCCCTTTGCTAGCAGATGGATCCTCGCGCCCACCTAAATTCCCCTTTGTTGCCCTATTGGTCTCCGGTGGGCATACGCAACTCATGCTCGTAAATCGAATTGGGGACTATCAACTGCTTGGGGAAACAGTGGATGATGCAGCCGGTGAGGCATTTGACAAGACTGCCAAATTATTAGGTCTTGACTACCCAGGCGGGGCAGCGCTCTCAAAATTGGCAGAGTCTGGAAAGGCTGCCGGATTTGATTTACCCAGACCGATGTTGCATTCCAAGGATCTGGATTTTTCGTTTTCGGGACTAAAAACTGCAGTGCTGCACCAAGTCAAAAAAGCGCAATCCACCAATTCTGATACCGAGTCTTTTCGTGCCAACCTCGCCTGTGCATTTGTTGAGGCCGTGACCGATGTCTTAAGTCATAAAGCAATGGCAGCACTCGAGCAAATGGAGTGTCGTGATTTAGTGGTTGCCGGAGGTGTGGGTGCCAATACCCAGCTTCGGAAAAAACTCACCGCAATGGCAACTGCATGCGGGTATCAGGTGCACTATCCACCAATCGAGTTATGCACTGATAACGGAGTGATGATTGCATTTGCAGGAGCACTTCGACTACTACAAAGTGGTTCAACCACGAATGGGGCATTTGATATCAAACCCCGTTGGGATCTGAGTTCTTTAGATCGCTCGAATCATTAAGGAAGGCTGATACGGGCGAACGCACTGTGGTTATGGATGGACTCAAAGTTCTCCGCTTCGACCATCAAAGACAGGATTCGTTCATCGTGCTTTAACCGGGTAGCAACATCACGTACTAAGTCTTCCACAAATTTAGGAGTCTCATACGCGCGCTCTGTTACCCACTTTTCATCGGGGCGCTTCAAAATAGCCCACAACTCGCTTGAGGCCTCGGTCTCTGCAATCCGCAATAGCTCTTCAACATTCAGATTGGCGGCAGGATCGACTTTGACCAAAATGGTGACGTGCGAGCGCTGATTGTGGGCGCCGTATTCCGAAATCTCTTTTGAACATGGGCATAAGCTCATGACCGGTACGATAGCCTGTAGATACAAGTCAACATCGACGCTTTCATCAGGCATTTGTTTGGCCTCGGCACGATACGTGACCTCGTAATCCATCCAACTTTCTACCGAGGAAACGGGTGCGCTTTTCTTTTCAAAATGGGTGTATTGCATTTGAATACGGCCCTGCTTCGCCTGCAACAGGGGTAACATTTTTTTTGCCATCCCAACGATCTTTGAGCCACTGTAAGCGCCTTGCTCATCGTGCAAAAGATGGACAAAGCGCGACATATGGGTCCCCTTTTGGTCAGCTGGGAGTGCCACATCCATTTCAAACTGAGCAACAGTTGGAAATGATCCAGAACCACTTTGAACATGAATGGGATGCTTGATGCCACGAATTCCAACACGCTCAATCGCAAGAGCGCGAAGGTCATGACCACCTTGAATGTCAGGCAAGGCAGTCGTGTTCAGGAAGTGGGTGTTTAAATCATTCATACCAATATTTTCGCTCAAAACAATCCAACTGACTCAAGGAGCGCCTGTACAAACGCTTTACTTACCGACGGGGACCTGATCCGATGGGGTCTTAAGATTGAGTGGGGCGGTACCCAAATCTGGGAAGCGGGCAAGAATTGCTGCTTCGATTCCTGCAGCATCCAATCCACACTGAGCCATGAGCAAGTTGTAATCTCCGTGCTCAATAAAGACATCGGGTAATCCAAGAGTTAATACCGGCTTGGTGATACCCAAGAGGTTCATGGCCTCCATGCAAGCGCTACCAGCACCACCCTGAACACAACCGTCCTCAACGGTCACAAAGTAATCATGATTACGGGCAAGCGTTTTGATCAACTCAATATCCAGCGGTTTTACAAAACGCATATTCACTACCGTAGCATCCAGTTTTTCGGCGACATCCAAAGCAGGATAGAGCAGCGTTCCGAATGCCAGAATAGCGAGACGTTTACCCTTTGTTTGCGCCTCACGACGAATCTCGCCATGCCCGAGTGGTAAGGAGCGCAATTCGGCAGATGGCGGATTGCCAATACCTGCGCCGCGGGGATAGCGAACTGCGCTTGGGTGATTTTGATGATACGCGGTCGTTAATAAATCACGGCACTCCGCTTCATCCGCCGGAGTCATGATCAACATATTAGGAATGCATCGCAAATAGGCAATATCGTATGCCCCGGCGTGAGTCGCACCATCGGCACCCACTAACCCAGCACGGTCAATCGCAAACACAATCGGTAAATCTTGCAAGGCCACATCATGAATTAACTGATCATAGGCACGTTGTAAGAAGGTGGAGTAAATCGCCACGACGGGTTTCATACCCTCGCAGGCCATACCTGCAGCAAAGGTCACAGAATGTTGCTCCGCGATACCCACATCGTAGTAACGATCGGGGAAACGTTTTTCAAACTCGACCAAGCCTGAACCTTCGCGCATTGCAGGTGTGATACCAATTAATTTTTGATCCGCCTGCGCCATATCGCATAACCACTCACCAAATACTTGAGTGAATGTTTTCTTACCCGCACCACTCGATTTGATTCCTTCTTGGGGATTAAATTTACCGGGGCCATGGTACAAAATGGGATCCGCCTCAGCCAACATATAGCCTTGGCCTTTGCGCGTGATCACATGCAAGAACTGAGGCCCATTCCCCTCCTTTGCCAAACGGCGTACGTTTTGCATCATCGGGATGAGGGTATCCAAATCATGGCCATCAATGGGACCAAAGTAGGTAAAGCCAAACTCCTCAAAGATAGTGGATGGAGACACAAAACCTTTGGCATGATCCTCAAGACGTTTAGCAAACTCGCGTAGCGGCGGTGCCATCGAGGACAGAACCGAATCAATTCCTTTTTTGGTTGCCGAGTAAATATTGCCGCTCAGAAGACGCGCTAGATAGCGATTGAGGGCGCCAACCGCTGGTGAAATTGACATATCGTTGTCATTTAGAATGACTACCAGGGGCATGTTCTCATACACGCCTGCATTGTTCATGGCTTCAAACGCCATCCCTGCACTCATCGCGCCGTCGCCGATCACAGCAACTGCCACCCGATCCTCGCCCTTGGTTTGCGCTGCGCGCGCCATCCCCATGGCTGCCGAGATGCTGGTAGAGGAGTGAGCTGTACCAAAAGTGTCGTACTCACTCTCAGAACGTCTTGGAAATCCTGACAATCCCCCAAATTGCCGTAAGGAATGCATCTGATCGCGACGTCCAGTCAAAATCTTATGCGGATAACTTTGATGACCCACATCCCACACGATCCGATCGTGCGGTGTATCGAATACATAATGCAAGGCAATCGATAGCTCTACCGTTCCTAAATTCGACGAGAGGTGACCGCCCGTCTTTGATACAGAATCCACGATGTACTGTCTTAGCTCATCGGCAAGTGCCGGGAGCTCCTCACGTGTTAATTTACGTAAATCGCGAGGGTCATTGATCGAGTGCAACATACTATTTTTTGCGATCCACAACTAAATGAGCAATATGACGCAAGGCATCGGCCTGTGGCCCAAACTCATTCAGACTGTTTAGCGCTCTCCCCTTTAATTCATTAGCCAGTTCGTTTGCATAGTCTAAACCCTTCAGGGTCACATAGGTAGGCTTATCTTGCGCCGCATCTTTGCCCGCCGTTTTTCCAAGTGTTGCACTATCAGCAGTCGCGTCCAGAATATCGTCCACCACCTGAAAAGCCAAGCCAATCGCCTTTGCGTAAGTATCAAGTTGAGCCATCGCTGGATCGGACAATTGGGCGGCAATCCCTCCGAGCTGGACAGCGCAAATGAGTAGAGCACCGGTCTTCATGGCATGCATTTCTTCTAAAGCGGGCAAGTCCATTTTTTTGCCCACGTTCTGCAAATCAATCGCCTGTCCACCGGCCATGCCCTTAGAACCCGAGGCATGAGCCAAGGAAGCAATCATGCGCAGCTGTGCAAAACCGGTCTTTGGGTCAGGACCGACTGGATACGAGAGGATTTCAAAGGCACGGGTTTGTAATGCATCGCCCACTAGTAAAGCAGTCGCCTCGTCATAGGCTTTATGAACTGTAGGGCGTCCGCGGCGTAAATCATCATCGTCCATGCATGGCAAATCATCGTGCACCAGGGAATAGGTATGAATCATCTCAATCGCACTCGCGGCACGATTCACGAGCGACCCATCTACTTGATCAACTGACCCTAACTCACTCGCAGCAAATACTAATAGGGGACGAATTCGTTTGCCACCACCCAACACGGCATAGCGCATCGCGGCGTGCAAATGCTGGGGGATCGCAGTATCTGAGTCGAGATACTGCAGGAGCGCATTTTCTGCTCGCTGCGATTGGGAGGCCAACCATGCCTCGAATGAAAATAAGCTCATCGATTCAGTGTTAATCGACTTAACTCTCGATCACTTTAACTTGTTGCTCAACCTGTGCCAACACGCCCTGACAGTGTTTTAAGAGTGCGGCACCTCGTTGATAGGCGGCCAAGGTTTCTTCAAGGGATAGCTTGCCAGATTCCATAGCAGCCACCAAGGACTCAAGCTCTTTGAGGGCTGCCTCATAGCGCATTTGGGGGTCAATATTTCCCTCGATTGGGGCTGGGTTCATTTTTTTACTTGCCATATCAAGATCTTAATACCGAATTGGATTTCAACTGATTTCGGGGTTTATGGGGATTTCCTTCGTTTGACAAATGTCACGAGCAAGATTTTGCCCCATGGGTATAATCCTCCTTCCTTTCCAATATCGACATGTCGATGGTTGGATTGGTTGTTCCGCTTAGCTTCGGCTGACTTTTTCGGGGGTGGGGAGAATGACTAATCTGGCTACCGCGCAATTCCTTGCGCCGTCCAATTTACAACTGCCGGTTTCGGCATATTTTGACGTTGATTTATTTCAACAGGAATTGCAATTGCTGTTTAAGCAAGGGCCCGGCTACGTCGGTCATGAACTCATGGTTCCCGAAACAGGTTCGTATCGAACCCTGCTAGCGGAAAATGAGGGGCGTATTCTGGTTCGCAATCACGAAGGTCCAAACGGTATTGAGCTCTTATCCAATGTCTGTCGCCACCGACAAGCACTGATGCTCAATGGTAGCGGAAAGGTCGACAACATCGTTTGTCCACTGCATCGCTGGACCTACGATCTCGAAGGTCAGTTGCTAGGTGCTCCACATTTTGGGGACAAGCCTTGTTTGAATCTTGGTAAGTCACCTTTACAAAATTGGCAGGGCCTACTATTTGAAGGTCCTAGGGATGTTCAAGCCGATCTCGGAAAGCTGTCCGTGGGTTGCGATTTGGATTTCTCGGGTTATATGCTCGACCATGTTGAGGTGCACGAGTGCAACTACAACTGGAAGACCTTTATTGAGGTATATCTCGAGGACTATCATGTAGTCCCTTTTCATCCAGGGCTTGGTAAGTTTGTGTCGTGTGATGATTTGCGCTGGGAATTTGGTGACTGGCACAGTGTGCAGACCGTCGGGATTCACAAGGAACTGAGTAAGCCTGGTACACCAACCTATCGCGCCTGGCACGACGCGGTTTTACGTCATCACCAAGGGCAAATGCCAAAGCATGGCGCCATCTGGCTCACTTACTACCCCAATGTGATGGTGGAGTGGTATCCAGGTGTACTCTGTATTTCAACGCTGCATCCGATTGCCCCAAACAAGACTCGCAATATTGTGGAGTTCTATTACCCTGAGGAAATTACTCTTTTCGAGCGCGAGTTTATTGAGGCGGAACGTGCTGCGTATATGGAAACCTGCATTGAGGATGATGAAATTGCCGAGCGCATGGATGCAGGTCGCGCGGCCTTGCTTGCTCGTGGCCAAAACGAAGTGGGCCCTTATCAAAGCCCCATGGAAGATGGCATGCAACACTTCCACGAATGGTATCGTCGTGAAATGAATTACTAATGGATCTTCACCCAGGAGGCTATATGAATCCCATCATTACTGCAAATCAACTGGAAGAACTGATCAATGAAGGCAGCGATGTCTTAATTTGCGATTGTCGCTACGACCTCACGAATGCCAACGCCGGCTATGCAATGTACAAAAATGCCCACATCACTGGCGCCATCTATGTGAATGTTGAGCATGATTTATCGGGCCCTAAAACTGGAACGAATGGTCGCCACCCACTACCCACCCCCGAGGCTTGGGCAAAAACCCGTCAACGCCTAGGGATTGCTAATCACACCCATGTGGTTGCCTACGACAGCCATGGCGGTACCTTTGCGAGTCGTTTATGGTGGATGCTACGCTCCATTGGTCACGCTTCGGTGCAAGTACTTGATGGCGGACTAGACGCTTGGAATGGCAGCATTGGCAATGTGGGTCGTGAACCAACACCATTGACCTCGATGCCAGAGGTCTATCCCTTCCAGGGAGTTATCACAACCAATGAGATGGAACAAAACGTCAAATCCGACGCTCCTAAAATGGTGATTGATGCGCGCACGCCAGATCGCTTTCGCGGTGAGAATGAGACTTTAGACCCGGTCGGTGGTCATATTCCCGGAGCAACCAATCGCTGCTTTAAGGAGAATTTGGTCTCGGGTAAATTTAAATCGCCCGAGCAACTCTATAAAGAATTTGTTCTCCTCATTGGTCAACAAAAACCTGGAACTATTATTCATTCGTGTGGATCTGGGGTTAGTGCTTGCCATAATCTGTTGGCGATGGAAGCAGCAGGCCTCAGTGGCTCACGCTTACATGTGGGTAGTTGGAGCGAGTGGTGCTCAGATCCAAGCCGTCCGATTGAGCGATAAACCCAGTTTGTATTCTTTAAATTAGTGGTTGTGGTCGGTTAGCAAAACCACAATTCCAACCCCGATTGCGATCAATACGACTTGGCGTAGCGACTCCTGCCAATGGGGTCGCCGATGCATCTGCGGAATTAAATCACTCACTGCAATGTAAATAAAACTGCTCGATGCAATCACCAGCAGATAGGGCATCACTTGAGTAGCGCGCTCTAAAAAGTAATACGCTAATACGCCCCCGACCACTGCCATCAAACCACTAATTCCGTTGTATAGCAATGCGCGTGCCCGAGAGAAGCCCGCATTGAGAAGTACGATGAAGTCTCCAATCTCTTGGGGGATCTCATGCGCAATGATGGCTAAGGCAGTAAAGATACCGATTTGCACATCGACCATAAAGGCGGCAGCAATCAAAACACCATCCACAAAATTATGAATGCTGTCACCCACCAAAATCATCCAACCACTACTACCCGCCTCCTCTTTATCGTGGCCGTGGTGATGGTCATGCCCATCGCCTTCGTGGTGATGGCTATGACGAAGGAGTGCGATTTTCTCCAAGAGAAAAAATCCAAGCAATCCACCCAAGAGGGTGGCAAATAGGTAGTGGGCTTGCGCACCTGGGATCTCAAAGGCCTCGGGCAGAGAATGTAAAAAGGCGGTGGCCAACAAAATACCTACCGAGAGGCTCACCATATTGTTGACGATTTTGGCAAGCAAGGTTAAGGAAAGGCTTGCGGCAGCGAGCACACTCGCAAGCCCTGCGCCTGCGGTGACCAAAACAATCATTTGAAGTGTGCTCAAACCCACAGGCAATCCGCTCGATTCAATGGATTTTAAGAAACGCCGTACTGCTTAAACCAAGCTAGGCATTTTGCCCAGCCGTCTTTTGCGGGACCCTCGCGGTAGGTATTGCGATAGTCCGCATGAAAGGCATGTGGGGCATCTGGATAGATCTCGAACTTGGAGGCTTTCGCCGCAGGATTGGAACTTGCTTTAGCGAGCGCTGCTTTCATTTGCTCCACGGTATCGAGTGGAATACCAGTATCAGCTGAACCATAGAGACCCAATACGGGAGCTTTCAGATCAGCTGCAATCTCAACGGGTTGTCTGGGGTTATTAGCGGTTTTATCGCCCACCAGGCGTCCATACCAAGCTACGCCCGCCTTCACCTCAGGCATCGTTGCTGCTAACCAGGTAATGCGTCCACCCCAGCAAAATCCAGTGACACCGACTTTTTTAAGATCGCCGCCATTTTTACCAGCCCAGGCAATCGCAGCCTTGAGATCGCCCAATACTTGAGCATCGGGTGTCTTAGCCACAATATTGCTCTGAATCTCAGCAATGGTTCCAAAGGTATTGGGATCGCCTGCACGGGTAAAGAACTCTGGCGCAATCGCCATATAACCCAATTTTGCAAAGCGCCGAGTGGTGTCAGCGATGTACTCATGTACACCAAAAATCTCACTCACGACAATCACGATGGGTAATGGGCCACTCGCTTTCTCGGGACGAGAAATATAAGCCGGCATATTAAAACTACCCACCGGAATATCCTGCTCACCCGCTTTAATGCCAGTAAAGTCGGTTTTAATCGCTTGGGCCAAAACAGGATCCGAAGCGGCTACAAAGCCAATCCCCAAGGCTCCGGCGGTCACCGTTGCTGTTGAGGCTTTCAGTGAGGTCTTCATGAAATCACGTCGACCTAAATCATTGCGCATATGATCGTTCCTCATCATCTTGTCTCCTTATTTGATTTCAATTACTAGTGTGCTTCTTCCCAATTATCGCCAACTCCGATACTTACAATCAGAGGCACCTTGAGTTCAGCAATCGATCCCATCAGTTGAGGTAGGGATGATTTTAGATGCTCAAGCTCCTCAGGCGGGGCCTCAAAGACGAGCTCATCATGCACTTGCAAGAGCATGCGGGTCTTCAGTTGCTCTTGTTCTAGCCAATTTTGTACGGCGACCATCGCCATCTTAATAAGATCAGCGGCCGTTCCTTGCATTGGCGCATTAATCGCTGCGCGCTCAGCGCCCTGCCGTCTTGGACCATTGGCCTTAATGTCGGGTAACCATAAGCGTCGCCCAAATACGGTTTCTACATACCCATTGGCACGAGCCTCTTCTCGAGTTCGTTCCATATATTGGGCAACGCCTGGGTAACGCTCAAAATATTTTGCAATGTACTGCTGAGCAGCTGCGCGCTCGATCTTTAAATTGCTGGCTAGTCCATAGGCGCTCATGCCGTAGATGAGACCAAAGTTAATCACTTTGGCATAGCGCCGTTGCTCCGAGCTCACTTGCTCCAGTGGAATCGCAAAGATCTCGGCCGCTGTCGCTTGATGAATATCCTTACCCGCCTTAAACGCAGCTAATAAGTTTTCATCCTCGGCAATGTGCGCCATGATGCGCAGCTCGATTTGCGAGTAATCCGCAGAAACCAAGCGATAGCCTGACTGAGGAACAAAGGCCTCTCGAATCCGACGACCCTCTTCAGTGCGAACTGGAATATTTTGCAAATTAGGATCGTTTGACGCCAAACGGCCGGTGACCGCAACGGCTTGGGCGTAATTGGTATGCACGCGCCCTGTTTTGGGATTGATCATACGCGGCAGTTTCTCGATATAGGTCGACATCAACTTGGCCAAACTGCGGTAATCCAAAATCCGCGCAGGCAAGGGAAAATCCTCGGCTAGTTTTTGTAAGACCTCTTCGTCAGTCGATGGTGCCCCTGATGGGGTTTTTTTGACCACGGGGAGTTGCAGTTGCCCAAACAGAATTTCACCGATCTGCTTAGGCGATTGGATATTAAATGGCTGACCAGCCAGTTGATGGATCTCCTTTTCGAGGACGAGGAGTTTTTTGCCGACCTCCTGCCCCTGGATTGCTAACTTCTCGCGATCAATCGTGATGCCATTACTTTCCATGATGCCCAAGACGCGCATCGC
Source organism: Polynucleobacter sp. HIN11 (assembly GCF_030297675.1). Classification (NCBI taxonomy): domain Bacteria; kingdom Pseudomonadati; phylum Pseudomonadota; class Betaproteobacteria; order Burkholderiales; family Burkholderiaceae; genus Polynucleobacter; species Polynucleobacter sp. HIN11. The sequence continues at coordinate 328,826 of NZ_AP028142.1, read as the reverse complement.
TGGCATTTCGATCTGTTCATACACGTACCGCAAGCTGGGCATGCGTTCCAATTGTGGCCATAAATGGTGATGAAGGCGTAGGGTGATGTCAGCATCTTCAGCGGCATACTCGGTCGCAGTTTTGAGATCCACCTGATCAAAGCCAATTTGATGCACGCCCTTGCCACAGACCTCTTCATATTGAATGGTCTTCACTCCCAAATGGCGCTGGGCTAAGTTATCCATGCTGTGACTGAGGTGCGACTCCAATACATAAGATTCGAGTAAGGTGTCGTGCTCCACTCCTTGCACCTGAATTTGATAATTGCCAAAGACGTGTATGTCGTATTTAAGATTTTGACCAAGCTTCTTCGCTTCAGGATTCTCAAGCCAGGGCTTTAGTCGAGCGAGCACCCAATTCCGTTCCAGTTGCTCTTCGCCAGTACGATGCGCAACCGGGATGTAACAAGCCTTACCCTCTTCAACCGATAAGGAAATCCCAACCAGCTCGGCTTGTAAGGGATCTAGGCTCGTGGTCTCGGTATCAATACAGGTTAATGTGGCATGCTTAATTTTCTGTAGCCATTGTTCAAACACTTCTTGGGTTGTCACGCATGTGTAGTCACGCGCAATCTCACCTTTAGATGGTGCTTGAGACTCCTGCGAAAGAGACTCTTGGAAGACTGGGGTATCTGAATGATTCGTTGCGCTCTGTGAAGTTGGAGCAGATAGACTCTTAGCGTCTAGTTCCTTCAACCATGATTTAAATGCGTAGCGCTCAAAGAGTGCTCTCAGTTGGCTTGGGTCTTCGGGCTTCGCGTGTAAATCATGTAATGAACCGATGTGCGGATTGAGATCGCAATCGAGTTTTACTGTCAGCAGTTCTCTGGCCTTGGGCAACCAATCAAGACTCGCTCGTAAGTTATCACCCACCACTCCTTTAATTTCACTCGCGTGGGCGATGAGTTGATCCAAATCACCATACTCAGCTAACCATTTATTTGCGGTTTTAGGCCCTGCCTTATGAACTCCTGGAACGTTATCCACGCTATCCCCAATAATCGCTAGATAATCCACAATGCGCTCCGGTGGCACACCAAATTTAGCTACCACCCCCGTGCGATCTAATTTCTCATTGGTCATGGTGTTAACTAAGGTCACTTTGTCATTCACGAGTTGCGCAAGGTCTTTATCGCCCGTGGAGATCACGGTTGACCAGCCCATCTCAGTAGCTTGCCGGGCCAACGTACCAATCACATCATCAGCCTCGACGCCAGAGATCATTAGAACTGGCCAGCCAAGCGCCTTTACCACCTCATGAATTGGCTCGATTTGTGCCACCAAATCCTCGGGCATGGGGGAACGATGCGCCTTGTACTCAGGATATAAATCCTCTCGGAAGGTCTTGCCCTTGGCATCAAATACACAGGCAATGTGATCGGCACCAATTTCTGCACGGGCGCGTCGCATCATATTGACCATACCGTAGATTGCCCCGGTCGGCTCCCCAGCACTATTTCGTAGATCCGGCATGGCATGAAAGGCTCGGTAGAGGTAACTAGAGCCGTCGACAAGGAGTAATTGGTGTGCTGACATGCCTCAATCGTACAATTTAGTTGCTGGGGTCTGGAAAACCCCTGATTTTGCTGTATCGGCGTAACGGTGCGGCAAATCCTAGTTTCTTAGGATAATAGGTGGCATTCTCTCTTAATAAAAATGACGATATCCCTCAATTTACCTACTAAGTCTGGACTACTTATGAGGCGCTATGCTTTCATCGTATGTTCTGCCGCACTCTTATCGCATGGCGTGTTTGCCCAAACATCTGGCACACAAGCGCTAAGCAAAGAAGATCTGAACCAAATTAATAATCAGCCATTAGCTCCGTCATCCAGAAATCCTGCGGGTCTTGGTGTCAAAGAAGAGCGCAAGCCCAGCTTTGAATACACCGACCCCTCCGGTACTCAAATCCGCGAATACCGGGACAGTAATTTACCCACTGAGATCGAGGTGAAATCCGCCTTTGGTACTTATGAGATGTCACCCCCGCAAACGGTATTTCCAGCAGGCGGTATGTCATCGGATAATTTGATTAGCGTTCCGAGTATTCGGATTCCGATAAAGTAATCCGACTCATGGCGGTTTATACCTCCCTCACTCTTGATGAGATCGCTCCTCGCATTGCTAACGATTTTTCAATTGGCAATGCCATCGAACTTAAAGGTATTCATGGTGGGATTGAGAACTCCAATTTCTTTCTGGATTGCCAAACCTCTGAAATCAATTACTATGTTCTGACCATCTTTGAACGGTTAAGCGCTGCGCAACTGCCCTATTACTTGGAGCTAATGCTTCATCTTGCCAATCAAGGCATCTCAGTTCCCAAGCCGATTGCCAATCGTGCTGGACAGCTATGGTTTGAGATCAAAGGAAAACCGGCAGCGATTGTCACCAAACTCTTGGGTCAATCAGAACTTACCCCCCAGAGCGAGCATTGCGATGCCGTGGGTAGAGAGTTAGCGAAAATGCATCTGGCTGGGCAATCGTTTGCGCTATCCCAACCCAATTTACGCAGCCTCTCCTGGTGGCAAGAGACCGTTCCTGTCATCGTGCCACACCTTAATACGTCTCAAAAAGAATTGCTCTTATCCGAGATGCAATTTCAGGAGACATTTTTTCAATCCTCGGTATACGAGTCTCTTCCTGAGGGCCCTTGCCATTGCGATCTCTTTCGGGACAATGTGCTTTTTACTCGCCACCATGGTCAAGAATCCTTAGGTGGTTTTTTTGACTTCTACTTTGCGGGCAATGACAAATGGTTATTTGATTTAGCCGTCACTGCCAATGATTGGTGTTTGGAGGATCCCTTTACCAATGGCTCAGGCGCTCTTAATCGCCAGCGTTTACACGCCTTATTAGCATCCTATATGGGAGTGCGTCCACTCACCGATGGCGAGGAGGCATCGTGGAGCGCGATGTTACGTGCAGCCGCTCTGCGGTTTTGGATCTCGCGGCTTTGGGATTTTTATCTACCGCGTAATGCACAGATGCTCACCCCGCATGATCCAACCCATTTTGAGCGAATCCTACGTAACCGCCGTCACACAAGTTAAGGTAAGCTAAGTGCCTATGAATCTCAATCCCGTTGCAACCAATGAAGGCTATGTATGGGTCCGCCAGGGGGTTTGGCTCTTCAAGCAAAACCCGCTAGGCTTCTTGATGTTGGTCTTTATGTATGTTTTTCTGGCTCAGCTAGCCATCATGATTCCATTGGCTGGAGTATTTGCGGTCCTCATTTTGACCCCTGCCTTATCGGTTGGCTTCATGACCGCGTGTCGTCAAACGATTCAAAAGGATCGGATTTTGCCAACCGTCTATTTGGCAGCGTTCCGCTCGAATAACCCTGAGGTTAAAAAACGCATCTTGCAACTAGGACTGGTGTATACCCTCATGATCTTCACCATGAGCTTAATTGCGAGTATGGTGATTGATTTTCAGGCGCTCCTGCCATTCATTACCAATGACAAACCGATCACCTCTGAGGTCATGCAGCAGTTGTATTACTCACTGATGATCGGTGGTATTTTGTATATTCCAGTAGCCATGCTGATGTGGTTTGCGCCCGTCTTGGTGGCATGGGCTGATATGCCACCGAGCAAAGCTTTATTTGTTAGCTGGATGGCGTGCTGGACCAATAAAGGCGCGTTCTTTTACTACATCACCATCTGGAGCGTAGTGCTGATTGTGATTCCGCTCACGCTAGGAATGATCATGGATATCATCGGTTTGAGCCGTTACGCGTCCTTTGTGGTGGCGCCCTTCTCCATGGCTGCATTAACGGTGATGTATTGCTCGTTCTTTGCGACCTGGAAGGGTTGCTTTACGGGTAATGATTACGAGCAGTTACCGAATTAGACCGGAGTATTAGGTCTCAACTGCCACCAGCTTGGCAATCGATAGTTGTAACCACTTTGCGCCATGGCGTTTGAAGTTCACTTGCGCCTTGGCATCGACTCCTTCACCTTCTACTGCGGTCACACGCCCTTCACCAAACTTAGTATGAAATACTTCTTGACCAACCCGAAAAGAATGTCCGCGCTTCTTGTTTTGCTCTAACTGGAGAGAGCTTGTGACAATCGCGTTACTCACCTGATCATTGCGCACAGGCACATCACTCTCGTTGCCGCCCCACCACAACTCATCGACACTGTTTGTATTTACAGATCGTCCTTTTTGCCACGATGTTGCTCCCCAGCGGGCATCTTTTGCTTTAGGTGTTAAGTGTTTGAGGCTCTCAGCGGGCAATTCATCTAAAAAGCGTGAGGGCATGTTGTAACGCACTTGACCATGGAGCATGCGTGACTGCGTATGCGAAAGATACAACCGTTCCTTCGCTCGGGTGATTGCCACATACATGAGGCGTCGCTCTTCCTCAAGTCCACGGGGCTCTGAAATGCTGTTCTCATGCGGAAACAATCCTTCTTCGAGACCAGTCATAAACACGGCGGAGAACTCTAAGCCTTTAGCCGAATGTACGGTCATCAACTGAATGGCGTCTTGACCGGCCTCGGCTTGATTGTCACCAGCCTCGAGCGAGGCGTGAGCCAAAAATCCTGCCAAGGGAGAAATATCCTCCACGCCCGCCTGCTCAGGACTAGGTGGCGTGGCTGCTTGAACGTCTTGACCATAACCCTCTTCGGCTACAAATGCAGTGGCGGCATTAATGAGTTCCTGCAAGTTCTCGACGCGATCTTGCCCCTCACGCTCGGTCAAATAATGCTGAATTAGGCCGCTATGCTGAATCACATACTCTACCGTCTCCGGCAAAGTATTGTGTTTGGTCGCATCTCGCAAATGCTCAATGAGGCGCACAAACCCCGAGATGCTATTACCGGCTTTACCCTCGATGAACGAGGCTGCTGCATAGAATGAGCACTGGTATTGTTTGGCAGCGTCTTGCAAGGCCTCAATCGAACGCGCTCCAATCCCGCGTGCTGGGAAGTTCACAACCCGCGCAAAGGAGGTGTCATCATTGGGATTTTCAAGTAAGCGCATATAAGCTAATGCGTGCTTAATCTCGGCGCGTTCAAAAAAGCGCAGGCCCCCGTAAACGCGATACGGAATATTGGCCGAGAACAGCCCGTGCTCAATAATGCGCGACTGCGCATTGCTGCGATAAAGCACTGCGATCTCGCTACGACTCATACCGCCACGAATCAAAGCTTTGATCTCATCAATCAACCAAGCGCACTCCATGCCATCACTCGCAGCCTCATAAATACGAACGGGCTCACCAACACCCGCCTCAGTACGCAGGTTCTTGCCCAAACGATCTTGATTGTGTGCAATCAAATGGTTAGCGGCATCGAGGATATGCCCATGGGAGCGATAGTTTTGCTCCAACTTCACGGTTACAGGCTTAAATTGCCTATCATAAAGTCGCATGTTCTCGACATCTGCACCCCGAAATGCATAGATACTCTGATCATCGTCACCAACCGCGAATACCGAGCTGCTAGTCATCTGACCATTGCCGGCTAAGAGCTTGAGCCAAGCATATTGCAAGGCATTGGTGTCCTGAAACTCATCAATCAGGATATGTTTAAAGCGCTCCTGATAGTGTGTGCGGATTAACTCTTGGTGTTTAAGTAACTCATAACTTCGCAATAAGAGCTCCGAGAAGTCACACACGCCTTCGCGCTGACACTGGGCATCGTATGCCTCATACAGTTGGATCATGCGAGCCTCAAAATCATCACCCGGATCGAGATCCTTGGCACGCTTGCCCCGCTCCTTGGCATTGGCAATAAAGTACTGCAATTGCCGCGGCGGGAATTTCTCATCATCGACATTAAGACTTTTTAGAAGCCGCTTAATCGCCGAGAGTTGATCTTGGGTATCTAAGATTTGAAAGGTCGATGGCAGGCCCGCATCACGATGGTGCGCGCGTAGTAATCGATTACACAGACCATGAAAGGTTCCTACCCACATGCCTCGGGTATTGATGGGGAGCATCGCACCCAAACGGGTCAACATCTCTTTGGCTGCTTTATTGGTAAAGGTCACCGCCAAAACCCCAATCGGAGAAATTTGCCCCGTTTGAATCAGCCAAGCAATGCGGGTGGTTAAAACTCGAGTCTTGCCGCTACCTGCACCCGCCAAAATCAGCGCTGATTGAGGGCGTCCGTCGGGGTGAGTTGGAGATAGGGTCACCGCCTCCCGTTGTTCAGGATTGAGGTTCTCAAGTAAATCAGCGTACATCGTCCCAATTATAATTTGATGCTTATGCCTGACACTACCCATTCTCCTGAAAAACCCTCGCCAGATCACAATCCTGACTTGGCCAAATTAGCCAAGTCGTATGAACCAGCCCCAATCGAAGCATTCTGGGGGCCTGAGTGGGAGTCGCGCGGTATTGCCACCGCCAAGGTCGAAGAAGGTAATGACAATTTTTGTATTCAGCTACCACCACCGAACGTCACAGGCACCTTGCATATGGGTCATGCGTTTAATCAAACCATCATGGATGGCTTGGTGCGCTATGCACGGATGTCCGGCAAGAATACCCTCTGGGTTCCCGGCACCGATCACGCCGGAATTGCCACCCAAATTGTGGTGGAACGCCAACTCGATGCCCAAAAAATCTCCCGCCATGATCTTGGGCGCGAGGTCTTCCTAAGGAAGGTATGGGAGTGGAAAGAAGAATCCGGTTCCACGATTACGCGGCAGATTCGGCGGCTCGGTGCATCAATCGATTGGTCACGTGAGTATTTCACGATGGATCCCAAGATGTCCGAGGCGGTAGTTGAGGTCTTTGTCACTCTTTTTGAGCAAGGACTAATTTATCGCGGCAAGCGTCTTGTGAACTGGGATCCGGTCTTAGGTACTGCGGTTTCAGACCTCGAAGTAGTTAGCACCGAAGAGCAAGGCAGCCTGTGGCACATTCGCTATCCACTCTCCGATGGGAGCGGTCATTTAGTAGTTGCTACTACACGTCCCGAAACCCTCTTGGGTGATGTGGCGGTCATGGTGCATCCAGAGGATGAGCGCTATCGTCACCTGATTGGTAAAACTGTTGAGCTTCCCCTTTGCCAACGTAGCATCCCGATTATTGCGGATAACTATGTGGATATGAGTTTTGGGACTGGGGTAGTAAAGGTCACGCCCGCCCATGACTTTAATGACTACGCGGTGGGTCAGCGTCATCAGTTACCACTCATTAATGTCTTAACGCTCGATGCGAAGATTAATGAGCATGCCCCGCAGATCTATCAGGGTCTCGATCGCTTTGCCGCTCGTAAGCAAATTGTGGCCGATCTCGAAGCAGCTAATCTACTTGAGAAAGTCAACCCGCATACCCTCATGGTGCCACGGGGTGATCGAACTCAAACCGTGATTGAGCCGATGCTCACTGATCAGTGGTTTGTGGCGATGTCTAAAGCAAGTCCTGATAATCGTTACCAACCGGGTCAATCGATCGCAGGAGCCGCCTTGCATGCGGTCACTTCAGGCGATATTCAACTCGTACCTGAAAACTGGATCTCAACCTATACCCAGTGGCTCGAGAATATTCAGGACTGGTGCATCTCACGACAATTATGGTGGGGCCATCAAATCCCCGCATGGTACGGTAATAACGGCGAGATCTTTGTAGCGCGCAATGCGGATGAGGCAAAGGCCAAGGCTAAGGCGGCAGGCTATAGCGGTGAACTGAAGCGCGATGAGGATGTTCTAGATACCTGGTTTAGTTCTGCATTAGTGCCATTTAGTTCACTGGGGTGGCCCAAACAAACCAAAGAGCTCGATCACTTTTTGCCCTCCTCGGTCTTGGTCACCGGCTTTGACATCATCTTCTTTTGGGTGGCTCGTATGGTGATGATGACCTGTCACTTTACCGGCAAGGTGCCTTTTAAGACTGTGTATGTGCATGGCTTAGTGCGCGATGCCGAAGGCCAGAAAATGAGTAAGTCCAAGGGCAATACTCTGGACCCCATCGATTTGATTGATGGTATTGCACTCGACGACTTGGTTCAAAAACGCACTGTAGGCCTCATGAACCCCAAACAAGCGGAGAGCATTACCAAGAAAACCAAGAAAGAGTTTTCAGAAGGTATTCCAGCGTTTGGTACCGATGCATTGCGCTTTACCTTTGCTTCACTGGCCTCTTTAGGGCGCAATATTAACTTTGATCAAAAACGTTGCGAAGGTTACCGTAACTTTTGTAATAAGCTGTGGAATGCTACACGCTTTGTTTTGATGAGTTGCCCCGGGGATGAGAAAGATAATGGCTTTGCACCCTGTGATAATCAATGCGGCCCTGAAGGCTATCTGGATTTCTCGCAAGCGGATCGCTGGATCGTCTCGCAACTGCAGCGTACCGAAGCGGATGTCGCCAAAGGCTTTGCCGATTACCGGTTTGACAACATTGCTCTCGCCATTTATCAATTTGTGTGGGATGAATATTGCGATTGGTATTTAGAGCTTGCCAAAGTTCAGTTACAACATGGCAGCCCTGCTCAACAAAGGGCAACCCGTAGAACGCTTTTGCGCGTTCTCGAGACCATTTTGCGCCTGGCTCACCCCATCATTCCATTCATCACCGAGGAATTGTGGCAAACCATTGGTCCCAAGAGTGGTAAGGTGCTTGCCAATCAACCGTTGCAATCCGTCGCACTCCAACCCTATCCGGTCTCGCAAAGTGACAAGATTGATCCGGCTAGCGAGGCATGGATGGGTGAGGTTAAAAGCATTATTGACGCGTGCCGTAATTTGCGTGGAGAAATGCAAATCTCGCCTGCTCAGAAGGTGCCCTTATGGATCTATGGCGATAAAGAGTTTTTAACCAAAGCGGCTCCCTACCTAAGTGCACTGGCAAAACTTTCCGAGGTGAAAATCGTGACCGATGAGTCTGCCTTAGAAAAAGATGCGCCCGGTGCACCAATTGCCCTCGTCGGTTGCAATAAGTTACTCCTGAAGATTGAGGTTGATCCCAAAGCCGAACAAGCGCGACTTACCAAAGAAATTACGCGTCTTGCTAACGAGATCGCCAAATGCCAAAGCAAACTGAATAATGAATCCTTTGTGGCTCGCGCTCCCGCCGCAGTCCTTGAGCAGGAGAAAAAACGTCTAGCAGATTTTGAAGTGAGTCATGCGAAGCTGACTGAGCAATTAGCCAAGTTGAAGTTGTCATCCTAAAGCCCCATAATTATTGATATGAGTTCAAAACCCATCACCAAAGCAGTCTTTCCTGTTGCAGGATTGGGTACTCGCTTTTTACCAGCTACCAAGGCATCTCCTAAAGAAATGCTCAATGTGGTGGATAAACCATTGATTCAGTATGCAGTCGAGGAAGCCATTGCTGCTGGCATTACGGAAATGATTTTTGTGACCGGTCGCAGTAAGCGCGCGATTGAGGATCACTTTGATAAGGCGTATGAGCTTGAAGCGGAACTTGAAGCGAAAAATAAGCAAAGCCTTCTAGAGATCGTGCGCAATATCAAACCCAGCCATGTGGATTGCGTCTATGTACGCCAAGCAGAGCCATTGGGCCTCGGACATGCGGTTTTATGCGCTGAGAAATTAGTACGTGACGAACCGTTTGCCATTATCTTGGCTGACGATTTGTTGGATGGCAAAACTCCAGTCCTCAAACAAATGGTTGATCTGCATTCCAAACACAATGCTTCAGTCTTGGCTGTCGAGAAAATTCTGCCAGAGCAAACCAAATCGTATGGGGTCGTAGCAGCCAAAGCCCAAAGCGCTGGAATCCACTCCGTTACCGGCATTATTGAAAAGCCGACATCAAAGGATGCCCCATCCAATCTTGGGGTGGTGGGCCGTTATATCCTTTCGTCCTCGATCTTTGGTCACATTCGTAATCTCAAACCTGGTTCTGGCGGGGAATATCAACTCACCGATGCCATACAAACTCTCCTAAAGGATGAGCCGGTACTGGCTTATGAGTACGAGGGTGTGCGCTATGACTGCGGCAGTAAGTTGGGCTACCTTAAGGCAACTATTGAGTTTGCACTCAAACATCCTGAACTAAAAGATGAGTTTGGGTCTTATCTTAAAAATCGCTCATAAAAATTAGGCGTACTGAATTTCTACCGGATTAGAGCTTGAGCCTGTTTTACTTCCCAAAATCTGATGCAAGTTGCGTAGGCAATTGTCATCCGGGTAAAGACGGACATCTTCTGGAAACTGGACTAAACAAGCTCCGCCTTTAGCCATTACAGCGGCAGTCAATGGCAGTCCTTTCGGTGGATTTTGTAGGGCGCTCCCCATTGGGGCTTTGACTAAAAATGGATTGATCTGGGCTTTCAGAACCTTTAGATCAATGCCGGTATCTAAGTTGAGATGAACGTTTCTGGCAAAGCGTAGACGTGCGCCCACAATATCCATCACACTCTCAGCAACAATTCGCAAGCCTCCTGAGAATTTATCAGGACTGACATTCACCTTAGCAATTAATAACTCATCTTCTTTAAGCCAAGAGCGATTGGGTTCGTACACTTCGCTATAGAGCGTGAGCTCAACGGCTGCACTACCATCATCAATCGTAGCAATCATCATCCGTCCACGCTGCCCCATCAGCATCCGTGACGAGGTAATGATGCCGGCGACAAGTTGATCCTTACCCTCTGTGAGCTTGATGAGTGGCTGACGAATAAAGTGCGTCACTTCAGGCCGATAGGCATCAAATAAATGCCCTGTTAAGCATAGACCCAGTGCCGCTTTCTCGTCTTGCAGGCGTTTCTTTTCAGAAAAAGGAAGTTCCTTCACGTACTCGGGTGCATGCGCTTGCGCCACATCCTCTGCATCAAAGAGGCTTACCTGATGCACTGAGGCCTCGGCTTGTTCGGCAGCCTCGATCGCACGGGAGAGCGAGGCTAGAAGCGTGGCGCGCGCATCATAGGTATTTGCCAAGCCTTTGGCAGCATCAGATGCAATCGAATCAAAAGCCCCCGCCCGAATCAAGGCCTCAATTGCACGGCGATTGACTTGGCGGCGATCGACCCGGGCACAGAAGTCAAACAGATCTTTAAATGGACCGGCCTTGCGAGCCTCTTCAATAATTTGAATTGCCCCTTCACCAGTCCCCCGCACCGCCCCTAAACCATAGCGAATCGTACGAATCCCTATACCTTGTTCTTGATCATTAAACTCTGCAATCGGTGTGAACTCATACATGCCGGTATTAATATCCGGCGGCAAAATCTTCAAACCATTGTGCAGGCTATCGTCATACAAAATCTTCACCTTATCGGTGTCATCCATTGAGAGCGATAAGTTGGCCGCCATAAATTCAGCGGGGTAGTAGGCCTTGAGCCAGGCGGTTTGATATGCCAATAGTGCATAGGCAGCCGCATGGGACTTATTAAAACCATATCCTGCAAAACGCTCCATGAGGTCATAGATTTCATCGGCCTTGTGCTCGGTGAGTCCATTTTTTTGCGCCCCCTCGCGAAAGATTTGGCGATGTTGAGCCATCTCCTCGGGCTTCTTTTTACCCATCGCGCGCCGCAATAGGTCAGCACCCCCTAAGGAGTAACCTCCAATCATCTGCGCCATTTGCATCACCTGCTCTTGGTAGACCATGATGCCGTAGGTCTCACGCAACACAGGCTCAATGCGCGGGTCGGGATACTCCACTTTCTGCTGCCCGTGTTTACGTTTAATGAAATCGGGAATGAGGTCCATGGGACCCGGTCGGTATAGCGCAACCAAGGCAATAATGTCTTCAAAGCGATCGGGTTTGGCATCGCGCAGCATCCCTTGCATGCCTCGACTTTCCAGCTGAAACACGGCAACCGTATTACCGCGCTTTAAAAGCTCAAAGGCTTTGGGATCATCCAGTGGAATATCACTGATACTCCAATCCTTACGATCCGCATGTAGTTTCTGAATCCAACGCTCTGCCCCCGCCAAGATGGTGAGCGTGGTGAGACCCAGGAAGTCAAATTTCACAAGCCCAATCGATTCCACATCATCTTTATCAAATTGACTGATCACCCCTGCATTGGCGTCGCCCCCGTCTTGGGTGTAGAGCGGGCAAAAATCGGTGAGTTTGCCAGGGGCAATTAGCACCCCTCCTGCATGCATGCCCACATTGCGGGTCATACCCTCAAGCTGCTGTGCAAGCGCCAAGAGTTGGCGCACTTCCTCTTCATTTTTTTCCCGCTCAGCGAGTTGCTTTTCTTCTTTCTTGGCCGATTCGATCGTCACCACTTGGCCCGGCTTAAATGGGACGAGCTTGGCAATGCCATCAACAAAACCATAAGGCTGCTCTAGAACTCTTCCCACGTCCCGAATCGCGGCCTTAGCTGCCATGGTTCCAAAAGTGGCAATTTGACTCACCGCATCCTTGCCGTACTTCTCTTTCACATAGGCAATCACGCGGTCGCGCCCATGCTGACAAAAGTCAATATCAAAGTCGGGCATCGAAACTCGCTCGGGATTTAAAAAGCGCTCAAAGAGTAAGTTGTAGCGCAGAGGATCCAGATCGGTAATCCCCAATGAGAACGCGACCAAGGATCCAGCGCCCGACCCACGACCCGGGCCCACCGGCACGCCATTATTTTTAGCCCAGTTAATGAAGTCTGCGACGATCAAGAAGTAGCCCGGGAAACCCATCTGCGTAATCGTATTGACCTCAAAGCGCAAGCGTTCGCGATAGCGGGGCTCAAGGGTCTTACGCTCTTCTTCATTAGGATAGAGTTTGCGTAGATTTTTATCCAAGCCGATCTCTGCTTGTTGCATGAGGTGTTGATCGAGAGGCATGCCATCGGGCGTTGGAAACTCGGGTAGCCGCGCTTGTCCTAAGGTCAGGTTGAGATTGCACATCTTGGCAATTTCTACGGTATTGGCAAGCGCCGCTGGGAGATCCGCAAAGCGCTCGCTCATTTGCGCTTGCGTCAGAAAATATTGCTCTTCGGTAAAGCGTTTGGGACGACGCGGATCACCCAATAACTCGCCTTCGGCAATACAGACGCGCGCTTCATGCGCCGTGTAATCCTCGGGCTTCATAAACTGAATTGGGTGGGTGGCAACGACCGGAATCTTCAAATCACTAGCGAGTTGGCATGCAAGCTGAATATGCGCCTCTTCTTGAGCATGACCAAAACGCTGAAGCTCCACAAAATAGCGGCCACCAAAGACCGTTTGCCAGTGTTTGGCCGACTCACGCGCCCTCGCCTCATCCCCGTTTAGGAGTGCAACTCCCACATCCCCCAGATGTCCACCCGAGAGCGCAATTAAGCCCTCGGCCAATGTTTTCTTCTTTGATCCTTTAGTACTTGCGGGCAGCGACTCACTCAACCATTCCGGTTGGATCTCTGCTCTTCCGTGACGCTGATTATGGAGCGACGCTTTACTTAAAAGCTCGCAAAGATTGAGGTAACCGGTGTGGTTTTGCACCAAGAGCAGCATGCGATAGGGTTGATCAGGCTCTTGGGTATTTGTCACCCACACATCGGCACCAGCAATCGGCTTCAGACCGGAGGAGCGGGCAGCCGAGTAAAACTTAATGAGACCGAACAAATTGCCCAAGTCGGTAATTGCGAGGGCGCCCATGCCATCCAAAGCAGCGGCCTGCACCGCGTCATCGATGCGCACTACCCCATCGGTAATCGAGTACTCCGAATGCAAGCGCAGATGAATAAATTGGGGGGCTGCCATATGAGATGATTTTAGCTGTGCGCACCACCAAATCATGAGCCTGATGACCCGCCCTTCAAATCCCCAATTCAATCAAGGCACTAGGTCGGAGATAGGCCATGGGGTTGATAGACCCTACCGGGGTCGCTTTGCCCCCTCGCCCACTGGACCCCTTCATCTGGGTTCGCTCGCAACCGCTTTAGGAAGCTGGCTCGATGCCAGGGCGCATGGTGGAACATGGCTGGTTCGCATCGAAGATGTGGATACTCCCAGATCAGTACCTGGGGCCGATCGGTTGATCTTGGATCAACTGCAAGCATGTGGCTTGGAATGGGACGAGGCACCAGTCTGGCAATCGCAACAGACAACTCACTACCAAAACGCTCTGGAACAACTCATCACGATCGATCGCATCTATGGCTGTCAATGCTCCCGCAAGCAAATTGAGGAGGCTCTACAAAAGGAAGGTGTTTCGATAGCAGCTAATCAAGAGCTGATTTACCCAAGAACGTGTCATGATCGCAAGTTACCGATTCAAAATCATGCCTTGCGCATTCGCTTGCCACACGAGTGCCAGATCAGCTTTACGGATCGAGATTTAGGTAAGCAAACTCAAGATATCAATACACAAGTGGGGGATTTTGTTCTGCGCCGAGCTGACGGACTCTTTACCTATCAGTTAGCAGTGGTGGTCGATGATCACTTACAAGGGATCACGCATATTGTGCGGGGTGAAGATTTACTCAGTAACACTTCACGGCAAATCTATTTACAACAATGCTTGGGTTATCAAACCCCGAGTTATTTGCATTTACCACTCGTGACCAATGACGCTGGCGAGAAACTCAGCAAACAAACGAAAGCAACTGCGGTTGATATCACTCGCACGGAGTCGATTCGCGAAAGCCTCTGCCGTGCGGCAAATCACTTGGGATTACAAAACGATCCGATTAGTGGAAGTATCACGCAGTGGTTAAACCTTAAGGTGCAGGAGTGGCAGGAACGCCACTTCATGTAGTTACTTTTTAGTGCCGCCCAAAAGTGCCCCAAGCACTGGCTTTTTTTGATTGGTGCCCGGCTTGATCGATGAACTGGTTGGCTCTTGCTTTGGTTCTGCCGTGATTTGCCCAGGCTCATAAGGCATGTAGAAAAATGGGTCGGCTGCAATCGCTTTAGAACCACCACTTTTAGCCTCTCGCTCACTCGTGGGTAAGCGCGCAATCGTGAGCTTACGCTTCATGAGTTTCTCAATATCCTCGAGTAAGCGCTTTTCACTATCATCAACTAAGGCAATTGCATCACCTTTACTACCGGCGCGCCCAGTGCGACCAATTCGATGAATGAAGTCTTCCGCATTAAAGGGCAGCTCATGATTAATCACGCACGGCATATCGGCAATATCTAAGCCGCGTGCTGCAACGTCGGTAGCAACTAAGGCATCAATCGCGCCGGTCTTAAAGGCTTCCAAAGTTGCCATTCGTTCAGTTTGGCTCTTATCCCCATGAATCGCTGCCGCTTTGATGCCATCGCGCTCCAAGGCACTTGCTAGGCGCGCACATCCCATTCGGCTATTGGTAAAGATGATGCACTGTCGGCTTAAGCCTGCCTTCACCCGGTTTTGCAATATTGCCACGATGGCTGCACGCTTATGTTCGGAGGGTACCAAGTGCACCACTTGATTGACCGTATCGGCTGCGGCATTTTGCCGAGCCACTTCAATGGTTACGGGATTGCGTAAGTAGGTTTGTGCGAGCTTCTTAATTTCTGGAGAAAAGGTGGCAGAGAACAATAAGGTCTGACGCTGTGCGGGGATTAAATTGATGATGCGTTGCAGATCGGGCAAAAAGCCCATATCGAGCATGCGATCAGCCTCATCCAATACCAAGAGTTGCACTTGCGACAAATCGGCCGTTTTACTGGTGATGTGATCAAGTAAACGCCCAGGGGTTGCAATCAAAATCTCTACCCCCGATCGCAGCAAGGCTGTTTGAGGTTTGATGTCAACACCACCAAATACAACGGCCGTGCGTAGATCCGTAAATTTGGCATAGAGGCTCGCGTTATCAGCCACCTGATCGCTCAATTCCCGGGTCGGGGTCAAGATTAGGGCCCGAATGGGGTGGCGTGCGGGCGAGGTACTCGTATTCGCCTGAGGCAAGAGCTTCTGAATGATCGGTAAGGTAAAGGCGGCGGTTTTACCAGTTCCAGTTTGGGCTGCGCCCATCACATCCCGACCTTCTAGGACGACTGGAATCGCCTTGGCCTGAATTGGGGTTGCCTGGGTATAGCCTTGCTCCTCAATCGCTTTGAGGATCTTGGGATCTAATTGGAAATCAGCAAAATTAGCGCTGGGCGCATTACCCGAATCGGGTAGGTTTGGATCAGTTTTTGTAGACACCCCTTGATTTTACAGGCTTTAGAGACCCGTTTAGGATTTTGGTCAAATATTGCCAACTAAAGCATGGATCAAAAACCACCAACCAAGTTCCGACTTTTTGAACATAAATGTCAAGAAAGTTGGGAAAACGAACGATTTATATGAATCGGCTCACATTTTCCTACGACCTGGTTTTTTGGATCAGGGCAAAATTGCGGCGATGCCGGCTCGAGCAATACCTGCATCATCGGCCGACTTCACGCCAGACACCCCTACCGCACCGATGGTATGCCCATCGACATCAATATTGACCCCGCCCTCGAGCATGCCCTTAATGTGGGGTACGGTCGCAAAGGCAGTTCGGCCGTTATTAATGATGTCCTCATACACCTTGCTCTCACGCTTGCCCATTGCCGCAGAGCGAGCCTTGTCCTGAGCAATATAGGACGACACCGGAGCGCAACCGTCACGACGGATCAATCCCAATAGATGCCCGCCGTCATCGCACACGGCGATGGTGACCGCCCAGTTGTGTTTCTCGGCATGGGCATTGGCGGCATCTAAAATTTTTTGCACATCGACTTGGCGCAAATAGGGTTTATTGGCTAGCATGGCGGTCTCCTTGGTATTTTGATTCTTTCTTTAGGGTCATTCTGCCACGGTTCTTATCAGCCTAGGCAATAGCCACCCGCAAACTCCCAATTGGCTTTCTAACTGGTTTTACCCGAATCTCAATGTTGTAACCAAGGCAGGTGAGACAGTCCATCAGCTTGCGCTCGGACAAATTAGAGAAATCTCCATGAATCATGGCAGAAACTTTTGGCTGTGAAATACCCATCCGTTGCGCAGCTTCAGCCTGAGTCAACTGAAGGCGCTCAATCGCTTTAATAATTTGAATGACTAGATCAGTCTTAATCTTAAGTTTGTCAGCGTCAGGCAAACCTAGGTCTGCATACACATTTTTCGATCCTCGGGTAATTTCAGTACCGCCCATTTCTCTTTTCTTCATCTTCCAACTCCTTGGCAATTTTTTCAGCCATCTTTAAGCGTCCTCTAATGACATCCATATCCTCTTTTGGCGTTGCTATTCCCTTTTTACTCTTTTTCTGAAAACAATGTAGTACAAAAACTGCTTGGGCATACTTCACGGTGTACATTGCTCGATAGGTACCCCCCTCATCTGTTTCAATAATCTCCAAGACGCTCGATCCACCAAACCCCTGCAAAATTTTGGTCGACGAATGACGAAGACCCGATTGAGCCAAAGAGAGTGCATATCCAAACCCTCGCTTTACTTCATTTGGAAGAGCCAATAAATCTTTGTAACTGCTTCCGATCCAAATTAAAGGTTTTTCAATATCATGCATTAGAAAATTATACCTGAAATAGTATAAACAATTCCTGAGTAGTTCCTTGCCCATAGTCGGCAAAGGGATCCTTGCAACCCCTGAAAAGTAGCACTTAAATCACTACAATTATTTTTAATAAACATTGTTCTATGTCATTGCGCATCAATCACCCTGCTAATAGTCTTCCTTCATGACCAAAATTGCACCCGATCCCAGCTTTACTGTAAGCAGCCTGCCGCCTGAGATTTCCACCAAGCTCCAACAGCATGTCGAAGGTGAGGTATTAGTTGATGGCGCAAGCCGTGGGCGCTACGCCACCGATGCATCGATCTACCAACAGTTTCCGGTAGCAGTTCTTGTTCCTAAATCGGCGCAGGACATTGAAGCGGCTCTTGAGGTTGCTAATGAGTCAGGCATTCCCGTTTTGCCCAGAGGTGGCGGTACCAGTCAATGCGGCCAGACCACGGGTGCTGCACTCGTGATTGATAACAGCAAACACTTTCGTAAGATCCTCTCTTCTGACCTCAGTGATCCGGATCACGCTACGGTAGAGGTGGAACCAGGTATGGTGCTGGATCATCTCAATGCCCACCTTAAACCCCATGGGCTTTGGTATCCGGTTGATGTCTCCACAGCAGCCCAAGCGACCATCGGCGGTATGGCAGGCAATAACTCGTGTGGCAGCCGCTCCATTGCATATGGCAATATGGTGCACAACGTTTTAGGGATTAATGCTTGGCTTGCTGATGGCGAGCTTGCCAGCTTTGTTGCGTATTCTGAGAGCACGGGTCGTGCCAAAGAGCTAGGCGATTATGTGAAGCACTTGGTAGACGATCTCAAGCCCGAGATTGACGCGCATTGGCCTAAAGTGATGCGCCGAGTCGCGGGTTATAACTTAGATGTCTTTCATCCCCAAAGTGAGTTGCCCTACACCTTGGATAACAGTGTCAATCTTGCTCATTTACTCGTAGGTAGTGAAGGCACCCTAGCCTATTTCAAATCCTTAACACTCAAACTTGCGCGCTTACCCAAGCATAAGGTCTTGGGGGTCGTAAACTTTGCGAGTTTTTATCAGGCCATGGATAGCGCCCAGCACATTGTGAAGTTAGGCCCCACCGCCGTGGAGCTCGTCGATCGTACCATGATCGATCTCTCGCGCAATAACCCGGCGTTTCGCAAAACCATTGAGACCGCGCTCGTTGATGCGAACGCCAAAACAGTCGATGCCATTTTGCTCGTGGAGTTTAGCGGCGACGAGCACGCTCCACTCTTACAAAAACTTCAAGATCTCAACACCCTCATGAGTGATCTGGGTTTACCTGGGTCGGTCGTGATGATGCCCGATGCGGCGATGCAAAAGAACTTATGGGAAGTACGCAAGGCGGGGCTCAATATCATGATGAGTCTCAAGGGTGATGGCAAGCCTGTGAGCTTCATTGAGGATTGTGCGGTGCCTCTGGAGCACTTGGCTGACTACACCCAAGCCTTGACCGAGGTCTTTAGTAAGCATGGCACGCGCGGCACCTGGTATGCCCATGCATCCGTGGGTACCCTCCATGTGCGCCCGATTCTGGATATGCGCCGCGATGGCGCTCTCAAGATGCGCGCGATAGCTGAAGAGGCAGCCGAGCTCGTGCGCAAATATAAAGGGGCCTTTAGTGGCGAGCATGGTGATGGTCTGTGCCGGGGGGAGTGGATTAGCTGGCAATTTGGTCCCAAAATTACCGAGGCACTTGCCAAGATCAAAACACAATTTGATCCCAAAGGGCTTCTCAATCCCGGCAAGATTGTCAATCCTCCCAAGATGGATGACAGCGCTTACTTTCGTTATCCACCCTCCTATCAGGTCATTACTGTTCAACCCAAGCTCGATTGGTCTGCCTGGAATGTGCAAAACAATCCTGTGACCGAAGCTGTTACCGCAGCAGGTACCGGTGGCGATCCTGCGCAGGGTCTCGCCAAAGCCATTGAGATGTGCAATAACAATGGGCATTGCCGTAAATTTGATGCGGATGTGATGTGCCCAAGTTATCGCATCACCCACAATGAAAAAGATCTCACCCGCGGTCGTGCCAACACCTTGCGTCTTGCGATCTCAGGGCAAATTACGAGTACGAGTGATACACCTCCTGCCCATTTGCCACTCGCCACCCAAGCAGTGAAAGAGGTGATGGATTTGTGCGTGAGTTGCAAAGGCTGCAAACGTGAGTGCCCCACGGGCGTGGATATGGCCAAAATGAAGATTGAGTATTTGGCGCAATACAAAGAGCGCTTTGGCCATACCCTACGTGATCGCTTAGTAGCCCACCTGCCCAACTACGCCCCCATCATTGCGCGTATTCCTGGTTTGCCCGCGCTCATGAATCTGCGCAATCACATCCCGCTCTTAGCCAAGCTCCAAGAGTGGCTTACCGGAATTAGCGCCCAACGTTCCTTGCCGGTGTGGAAGAGCAAGCATTTTTGGAATCAAGCACCCCTGCCATTTGCAACGCCTGAGGAACTCGCCCAGCACGACAAACGATTGGTGCTCTTTGCCGATACCTTTAATGCCTATTTTGAGAATGAGAACTTGCAAGCGGCGCTCGCACTCTTCCAAAAGTCAGGCTACGCGGTTCATGTGGCGCAACCTGCAAAAGATCTCGATGAACAAAAGCCATTTTGCTGTGGTCGCACCTACTTAGCATCCGGTATGGTCAATGAAGCGAAGACACGACTCTCAGCACTTGTTAACCATTTAGCAGCCTATGCAAAAGAAGGAATAGCAATTGTGGGTCTAGAGCCCTCTTGCTTATTTACGCTTCGCGATGAAGCGCTCACCATGGGTCTGGGTGAGTCTGCGCAAGTCGTGAGTAAGCATGCCCAACTCCTTGAAGAGTTTTTAGCCAGCGAACACAAAGCCAATCGGTTTGTGCCGAACTTCAAAGAGTCCGCTCAGCCGATTTTGGTACATGGCCATTGCCATCAAAAAGCCTTTGCGGCCGTGAGCCCCGCCCTTGAATTACTGAAACTCATTCCGAATGCCAACCCCCAACTGATTGAATCCTCGTGCTGTGGCATGGCGGGCAGCTTCGGGTATGAGGTGGAGCATATCGAGGCTTCCAAACAAATGGCAGAACTTAGTTTATTGCCACGTATTCGCAAGGAGCCCAATGCAATCGTGGTCGCTGATGGCACCAGCTGTCGTCACCAAATCGCCGATGGGGCAAGTCGCGAGGCAGTGCATATTGCGAAAGTTCTAGAACAGCATTTGAATTAAGTCGAGTAACTTAGAGATTGGTGTCACGAATTACCGCATCACACCAATCGTGACCATCAATAAAGTACCGGTGAGCAATGCTGGCACCAAACGCCGATTGGGATTGGAGAGCATCACTCCCAAAGCCAAGACGCACACGAGAATCCGCAGATAGAGCGGCACCGTAGCTAAGAGCCCAATCGGTAAAAAAATCAAGCGAATCGTGAGCGCTGCCACCATCGCATAGGTCACTGCGGAGAGCCAGCGAAAGAACTCGCTATCTTGGCTGACTTGCCCCGAGAGCATCACCCCCACCGCGCGGCACACATAAGTTCCAAGAGACGCTGCCAAAAGCGCAAGCCATGCGCCCCACCCTTGCTGAATCGCAAAGGCGGTATCGAGGTTTTGGGCTAGAGATGCTGTCACACTCATGAAGACACCTTTCGGTCATAGCGCCTGATCCAACGCCGATCGATCCAGTAGGCCAAAGTACCGCCAATCAGTCCGGCGGTTAACAGGCTCGTATCGCGATCGAGTAAATAACAGATGGGGCCGGCAATGCTGCCTAGAAGAATGGCCAAGCGATAGCCGCTCACCTTAATCTCGGTAAAGGTGAGCAAGAAAAAGAGGGGATTAATAAAGATGAGTCCCAAAGTAATGGGCATAGGGACCGAGCCCGCAATTAAAAATCCCACAATCGTTCCGGGTACTGAAATTAACCAGCACAAGATCCCAAGCCCTACAAAGTAACTTAGACGATGCTTAGGTTCAATCGTTTGGAATTCTTTCAAAGAAACTGCCCAGGCAGTCATTGCTAGAAGGTGCACTTTGGCATAGAGCGCCTTATTGCGATCGCGCTCATGGAGCATCGGAAACAACGTGGCGGTCATGGTCACAAAGCGGGTTGCGGTGAGAGTGGTCGCAAGCGCAATCGTGAGCGATGAAGCGCCTACTAAAATCATCTCGAGCATCACAATCTGACCGGGAAGAGCAAACATCAAAAAGCTCGTTGCGGTGGTAAACCACAGATCAAAGCCATTGGTGCGCCCCATCGCCCCAAAGCCCACCATGCCAGCAAAGAGCACCATGGCAGGGGCACCTCGCGCATCGCGCACCCCACTCCAAAAGGCATCGTGCGCGCTAGTAAAGCGCGGAGTGATAGGTGAATTAGATGGCGATTGAAGCGCCTTCTCATGAGACTCGAGCGCATCGATTTCGCTCACCACCCGATCAGCCGGACGCTCAGCACCCGTTTTAGATACATCGTTCGAATGGGTGGGCGGTGTACTCATAGTGGATCTACCCTATTTTAGCGGCTTGACCCTTGGGGATCTCGTGAGCCATCTCGACTGAGCGCCCAAGAGATATGCTCGGCTACCAATGGGCTGGCGCTCGGTAAGGCCTCTTGTAAGTGCCAAACAATCTCCCTCTTTACTTCATCATCAAGATTCGATGCCAAAGCATTTCCCAGAGCAACGGCTAGATTGCGTCGCCAGCGCTCATAGCCAATGCGCAAAATGGCGCTACCCGCATGGCGCTCGATAAACTGGGCTTCGCTCCAGCTCCAGAGTTCCAGTAGTGATGCGCTTCCCAATCCATTTCGCTCCCCAAAATCCGCTACGGTCGAGAGCTGGGCGTATTTATTCCAGGGGCATACGAGTTGGCAATCATCGCAGCCATAAATGCGATTACCCATGGCGCTTCGAAACTCCACTGGAATTGCATCGCGATGCTCAATTGTTAAATACGAAATGCAACGCCTGGCATCGAGTTGATACGGAGCAACAATTGCATTTGTGGGGCAAATATCCATGCACGCCTGGCAAGATCCGCAATGCGCCTCCACAGGCGCATCGATTGGCAGTGGAGCGTTGATGAGGATTTCGCCTAAGAAGAAAAACGACCCGGACTCGCGATTAAGCAGCAGGGTGTGCTTGCCACGCCAGCCCAAACCGGCTTTGCGCGCCAGCTCAACCTCCATGAGCGGTGCGGAATCGGTAAAGACGCGGTATTGCAAGGAATGATTTAGTTCACTGACCGCCGCTTGTAGTTTTTCTTCAAGTTCAATTGCCAGTATTTGTAAACGCGAGCGAATCACCTTGTGATAATCCCGCCCTCTGGCGTAGAGTGAAACCACCGCTTGATCACTCTCCAAAAGACGCTTTTCTTCATGCTGAAGGATTTGCTCGACTGAAGACGCATCTATCTCATGCGGCTCAGGCTGCCCATGCTGCTCATGAAACTTACTTCGCTCACTCAAATACGGCATGATGAGGCAAATGCTACGAATCGCGCCCGCTTGCAAAAGACCGGGGTCGGAACGCAGATCCTTATGGCCCTCCATATAGGCCATCTGGCCATGACGACCCTCCTCTAACCACTCTACCAAATGAGGATGGGCGTGACTCACATCGGTATCGCTAATGCGCACTTGCAAAAAGCCCAACTCCTTGGCACGGGTATTTAGCCAAGTACGCAACTCCCCCCACTGGGTGTGCAATTCTTGCGAAAATGCGTGAGAATGCATGGGCACTTTAGAATCCATCCCTAAATAAGTGTGAACGCACGAGGTCATGACGCGATTGGCAATCAACCATACGATCCATTGTAAAGATGAGAAGGCCACCGCAGAGGCGGTGCAAATGCTCGCCAATGCAATCCTCGGGTTCTATTCCTCCACCCCTGAAAAAACTCAATCACTCTTTATGAGTCTTCATGGGGACCTGGGAGCGGGCAAAACCACCGCTACTCGTTACCTCCTCCAAGCGATGGGCTATCAGGGCAAGGTCAAAAGTCCGACCTATAGCCTGTGTGAAGAGCACATTTTGGATTTACCCAATCAAGCACTCCACGTCTTTCACTTTGATCTCTACCGCATGCAAAGCCCAGCCGAATGGGTCGACGCTGGTCTCTTAGAGCACTTCACGCATTCCGAATACCCGACGCTGTGCATCATTGAGTGGCCAGAGAAAGCCGAGCACACTCTACCCATCATGGATCTGGCGATCACCCTGATTCATCCCCAAGAGACGCAATCGGAGCTTGCGAGAACGGTTGAGATTACCGCACAAACCCCACAGGGTGAAGCCGTCCTTCAATCCCTCGTCACCCAATCATCAACCAATCCATGAACCCCAAACGTCGCCAGGTCATCTCACAAGGGCTGCAGTCGATGGGGTCACTGGGTGTGCTTTATCTCTTGCTAACTGAAAGTGAACTAGTTCAAGCCAATAGCGGTGCCAAACTCTTAGGGGTGCGCATTTGGCCCTCGGAAGATTACACGCGCATTACCCTGGAGTCGGATAAGGCATTGCCGATTTCTCATCAACTACTCACAGGTCCCGATCGACTGGTGGTCGACATCGATGGCTTGGAACTCAACCCCACCTTGAAAGATTTGGTTGCGAAGGTCAAACCCAATGATCCCTATGTGGCGCAAATTCGGGTGGGGCAATTTCAACCCACGGTTGTAAGACTCGTATTTGATCTCAAAGAAGCGGTCAAGCCTCAACTCTTCACCCTAGAACCCATTGCCGAGTATCAGTACCGCTTGATCTTTGATCTCTATCCCACCAACCCGCCCGATCCGCTCATGCAACTGGTGAAAGAGTCCGCCAGAAAAGAGAAGTTGCTCGCAGAAGAACAGGCGAAGAATCCAAAAGGGGTTGCAGCTGAAGAAGATCCGATTGCAGCGTTTGCCAAAAAGGACGCCGCCCCCAGTAAAAAGGGTGGTCCCGGTTCAATTCAACAAAGTCCAAAGAGTCCACCAAGTGCCGCCACTGCCAATACCCAGCGCATTCCGTTTAAGCGCTTAATTACGGTGGCGCTCGATCCTGGTCACGGGGGCGAAGATCCTGGAGCCATTGGCGCGCGTGGCTCGCACGAGAAAAATATCGTTCTCGCCATTGCCAAGCGATTGAAGAATAAGATCGATCAAGAAGACTCGATGCGACCCTTTTTAACCCGCGATGGCGATTACTTTGTGCCCCTGCATCGCCGCGTCTTTAAAGCACGGCAAGTGGAGGCCGATTTATTTATTTCCATTCATGCGGACGCATTTATTCAGCCGCATGCCAAGGGAGCGTCCGTCTTTGCACTCTCCCAACAAGGAGCCACGAGTTCCGCTGCCCGCTGGATGGCCAATAAAGAAAATGCCTCGGATCTGATTGGCGGCATCAATATTAAAACCAAAGACAAACAAGTCGCGCATTTACTCCTTGATATGTCGACCACGGCGCAGATCAACGATTCTTTACGGGTGGGTAACTCGGTCTTACGCAACATTGGTAACTTTGCGCCGCTGCATAAGAACCGCGTCGAGCAAGCCGGCTTTGCGGTCTTAAAAGCCCCCGATATTCCCTCGATCCTGATTGAGACGGCTTTTATTAGTAACCCCCAGGAAGAGAAAAAGCTCAATGATGAGACCTACCAAGAGCGGATTGCGGATGCGATTTTGGCGGGGATTAAGGATTACTTTGCCAAAAACCCACCCATGGCGCGGCGCGGCTAGGGGCAATCAATCGTCAGGTGAAGATAAGTCAGAAGTCAAAAACGGGGGACCCAGTAGACTATCAACATCTTGCTATAATCTTGGTTTTGCTAAATTAATGAATTAAAGCGGTTTTCATGCAGTGTTCTCATTTGGCAAATTTCTTGCTTATTCAGTATTGAATCTAGCAACACCACACTGGGTCGGTAGCTCAGTCGGTAGAGCAGCGGACTTTTAATCCGTTGGTCGCGAGTTCGAGTCTCGCCCGACCCACCATTTTCTAAGGGTGTAAACCGGTCACATGGTTTACACACCGCTATAAACTATATTGATTTATCAAACGCGATCATTTTTACGATGATCGTTTATGGGTTCTGAAAATAAGATAAGAAGCCTAGATGAGTTTAAACATTTATTAGCGTTTAAATTTACATCAACAAATTTTCAAGCCGCAATTTCGGCAAATATTTACCCTTAATATTTATCCACAGCTAAGTTAACCAATTACATGGGCCTACAAACCAATGGTGTAGGTCGCCAGCACTGTAGTTGTAGATACGGCCTGATAGGCTTCTTGTCGATAGATACCAGTAATCCCAATGCGTTGGTTCTTGAGGATATCGTAATAGCCACCGAGCGTTGCAGTGGATCTGGTTTTGACAGGATTGGCATTAAAGTTCACCGGCGTAAGCGCACCAATCGACGCATTGCTGGCGGTATAGGTGCCATTAGCAGTATTAGTATCAGTTTCAACACCAGCACTTGCAAAGGTCGTTAAGCTTGGGGTTACTCGATAGCTAGCACCAATTCCAGCCAATGCAGTCGTGGCATTGGTATTTAAGGCGGAATACGTAAGCGGTGCGGTCACTGAGCTTGATGTTGCTTCGGTATAGCCACCCATGTTATTTTGGGTATAGCGCACACCAAAATACGGGGAGACAATCAGGTCTTGAGTAATTCCAAAGCCATATTTAGCCGTTGCTTGCACACCTAAGCTATTGAGCTGGGATGAGCCAGATCCCGCTTCTGAGGCGCCATCTCCAGAACCGACTGCTGAGCGAGTGATGGTCGCATTCTTTTGACCATATGCGGCCGCTACTTTGACTTCAGCGCCAGTACCGTTTAGACGTTGATTCCAAGCGCCGAAAAGGCCAACAAGCGGTGTGCTGTTACCCAAGTTCACAGTACCGCCCGGATTGGTCACTGATAAATTTTGGTCAGCATAAGCGCCAATACGGAAATTCTTAGTTAGGCGATAAGCGGCAATGAGGAGCGCGCTTGTATTATTCAAACCGTTTGCGGCTTGAACAGCAGTATTACGACCACCTGCAGACACGCAGACATTATTGGCACCAAAGACATTACAGTCATAAGTAAAGCTATTAGCAAGTATTGAGTTTTGTAATGCATAGGTGCCTTGCAATACAGAAGCGGTGTTAACTAAAGATTGATTGGTATTGGCGATCGAAGGCCCGGCATAGTAGGTTGGAAATAACAGTTCCCAAACATCAACGCTACCCGACTCTAAAGCGAGGGTGTAAGCATAGGTCTTGCCGCCACTGGTATATGTTCCGGTCAATGATGATGAAGTAAGCAGACTGGCAGTCACACCAGAAATAACTCCTGCATAGCGAGTAGACTTTACTGAGCCACCATAAATACCGAAGTTAGTTGTGCCACTTGCACCATCCCAGTTGGTTGCAGAGGTTACTGTCAACTTACCATAAGCGGATGCAGTAGAGCCGAGAATGATTCCGTAATTTTGAGGAAGGCGCCCAGTGAAGGTCAAACTATCCTGAGCGTTATTCAGTGTATTGATTGTTCCAAGGTTATTAATACTGGCGAGGACACCACTGATTGCTCCCCCAATATCGTTGGTTATTGTGGTTATGGTTCCAGTCACAGTGTTGTTGATACCATACCCTGCTCCAGAAATAATTCCAGTATTGTTTATCGCAGTGATAGTGTCTTCATTTTGAATAGCAAATGTATTAGTCGAACCAAAAGCTGAAATAGTTCCTGCATTGGTAATTGCTCCGATTGTTGATGAGTTAAAAATTCCCCAGGCACCTTCAGGAGGAATTGGATTTGAGGAGGTAGCCGTAATTACACCGCCAGAAAGGTTGGTAATATTTGAAATCACACGATAATTGCCAATGGCTTGTGCATAACCTTGCGTATCGCCAGTTGCTGAGATCGTTCCTGAGTTTGTAATCGCTGTTACTGTTCCATTATTCAGAATACCGAAAGTAACGTTACCCGATCCCCCGGAATTACCGGCAATAGTTCCGGCATTTTGTATGCTACCGATTGTGGAGGGAAAGCCATTATCGATTCCCACAATGGTTGCGGTTATTAGAGAACTAGTTCCAGTAGCCAGAATATCACCACTGTTAATGATATTAGCTATATTTCCAGTATTGAGACGGTTTTTAATAGCACTTTCGTCAGTTACTGAGACAGTTCCCCTGTTAGTAATCTGAGTAATTGAGCCAGTATTGTTAATACCGGTATAGGTGTTGGTGAGAGAGCCTAGATTTTCAATCAGCCCAATAGTACCGTTATTGTTAATTAAGGGTACTGTCGTATTCGATAGCCCCAAAGGATATGAAAATACCACATCTCTTGCGATCAAAATATTATCAATGTTGTACCCCGCGGTGAAGGGTGAGTTGCCATTTTGGATTGGCATAAAACCTGAAATAGCATTGATGTTGATGCTGTTACTACCGATAATTAAATAGTCGGTAATAAACGATGGAGAAGCATTGCCAATATCGATGTTGACCGTGACAGGAGTGGTTGGAGTTGTATTAATAAATTGAAATGGGAATGAGCCAATAAACGTGCCAAGGCTATCGGTCACGTAATAATTACTGGTGAGTGCATCATAAGTTACGGTTGCATCACCTTGAAATATTGATTGGGCATGGCTTGCTGAACTCCAAAAAATATTAAGGAATATGCAAAGCGCAACATTGGATACGAAGTTTTTTAATCGAATCACTTAATTATTCTCAAATTATTGACTGTTCCGCCCCTAAGAAAGGGGGTCTACGGTATTAATAATACTCCATTAACTTATTACTACTTAGATTTTTTGATGTAATTGATCAAGCACCTTCATCTTTGAATATGTTTCAAAACTATAAGTTACAGCCTTGATTTGAAACCTGAATTTTTGGAATGAATTCGTTTTAAGATTTATAATAAGAAAATGTGGTTGTTAATTCTCTCCTTTGTAACAAGCGTTATCCTCACCGGCTTTGTAATTCGCTATCAGCATTTGCATAACCATGTGAGTGGCGATCATGATTTTGATGGTCCCCAAAAGTTTCATACCGCGATCACCCCCCGTATTGGCGGCGTGTCCATATTGATGGGGATTGTGATTGCAACACTCTACCAATGGATTGTTAACCCAACGCTTGGCACACTCCTCGTGCTTGTATTGGTAGCGAGCCTTCCCGTCTTTATCGCCGGCATTGCGGAAGATCTCACTAAACGCGTGGGTGTGAAAATGCGACTCCTCGCTGGCTTTATCGCAGGGCTTCTATTTTTATGGCTTTTTGATATCACCACCATGCGCTTTGGTTTTGGTGCGCTTGACGTGTGGCTAAACCATCCATGGTTTGTAGTCCTTTTTTTAGCCTTTGGAGTCACGGGGCTCTCGAATGCCTATAACATTATTGATGGCTTTAATGGACTCGCCAGTATGGTCGCCATCATTACCTGCCTTGCGATTGCCTATGTAGCTTTTAAAGTGAGTGATCCCTTGGTGCTGCATCTCGCATTCATTCTGATTGGCGCAATTGCAGGATTTTTTCTGTGGAACTATCCGCGGGGTCTCATTTTTTTAGGCGACGGTGGAGCCTATCTGATTGGCTTTGTGATTGCCACCCTATCGATTGCGTTGGTGGCGCGCAATTCCAGCGTCTCGCCCTGGTTTGCCATCATGGTCAATGCCTATCCGATTTTTGAAACGCTCTTTACGATTTGGCGACGTAGTGTCCATCAAGGCAAGAACCCTGGTCTGCCCGATGGTGCGCATTTTCATAGTCTCATTTACCGACGCATTATGCGCTGGGCTCATCCCGGTGATCAGTCCTATTGGGCCAATGCCAAAACTTCCCCCTACCTGTGGGTACTCTCAAGCTTAGGTGTCATTCCAGCGCTTTTATGGTGGAACTCCACCCCAGCGCTCATGGCAAGTGCCGTAGTTTTTGTGATTCTCTATAACCTCACCTATCGACAAATCGTCACTTTTCGCACCCCCAATTGGTTGGGTCGCCCCCCCCAGAAATAGATAAGCATTAATTAGGCTTTTCTCAGCCCTCCTAAGTATTTCGAAATGGCTCCACACCCAACAAACTACGCACTATTTATAGAATTCCGTCAATCGGCCATTGTGTCTCTAACAAAATCAAAGGGATAGGGAGTTCGTTTTGCAAAATGGGGGTTTTATGCCACCAACCCCCATATCCAAAATCACTTAACGGGTATTGCAGAGTTGCTTGCCGTCACCAAAGCCTAGTGACCGCCACCTTTTATAATCACCAATACACCTTTCCAAATAATCCACAGATCAAGGCACAATAAACCAAAGGAGGAGCGCTTTAAGTACTGATCCACGTATTCATATTCATAAATTGGGTTGCCCATTTCAGCAGTGCCCTTATTAATATGGCCCAAACCCAAAAGACCGCCGCGCAACAAAAATCTTGTAACATTACCCTGAGCAC
Source organism: Polynucleobacter sp. HIN11 (assembly GCF_030297675.1). Classification (NCBI taxonomy): domain Bacteria; kingdom Pseudomonadati; phylum Pseudomonadota; class Betaproteobacteria; order Burkholderiales; family Burkholderiaceae; genus Polynucleobacter; species Polynucleobacter sp. HIN11. The sequence goes on along the minus strand of NZ_AP028142.1, from coordinate 298,996 downwards.
GATCTCGCTCATAATGCAAAACAGACAAGGGGCGCGGTCCAACAACACTCATATCGCCCTTGAGAACGCTCCAGAACTGTGGCAGCTCATCAAGATAGAATTTTTTCACAAATTGGCCTACATGAGTGCGACTATCCGGAGTCCACTCCGCTGAAAAAGCAATCCAATCATGTCGTTTAGCGCCCTCAGGCTCTATATATTTAGTCTTAATTAGTCGAATTTTATATTTGGGAATAACTTTCCCAGCACTGATTGCATTGTAGTAGAAAAACATAGGCCCCGCATTTTCAGGAATAAGCCAGCCCTCAACTAAAAAAGCTAATTTAAGCAATAACAGTATTGGCGCAGAAATAACCAGAAGAATAATTGCAACCACCTTATCAAAGAGCACTTTGAAAAATCTAGAAGGGAGTGCTTCCTTCAACTCAAAAATATGGGGGTATTGAACAAGTATTTCTGAATTGGGTGCTTTATAGGGAAATGCTTCGGCCGGTTCAATATTGCTCATAGTAGAATTTGGAGCAAATCCAAGTTTTTAAATTTAATTTAGTCTTAAAATATTTCATTGAGCCAATTCTTTTAGCTTGGCCTCAAATGATCCCAATATAAGATCTTTATCTAAATTATCCACTGCATATTGAAGGCCCGCTTGCCCAAGCCTGCATCTCAGCTCTGGATCTATGACCAAATTCAATAATGCACCACAAAAAGCATCCAGATCATTTGGCGGAACAACCAAGCCACCAATTTTTGACACATTGGCAAGTTCAGTACCGATGTGTGCACATGCTAGCACAGGCCTTCCACTTGCTAATATTCCTCCAAGCTTACTGGGCATTACTATGTCAGCAGCGCCACCTCGTTGAGGCAACAAATGAATATCTGCCATCGTTAAAAAATTTACTAACTGCTCTTCAGGCTGGAGATCTATAAAACGTACATTTTTTAGGCCACTGCATAGATCCATTAACGCATTGCGACCAACTCCATCGCCGCAAAATACAAAATGTAACTGAGGAAGGGGCATGTCGGAATCGGCAAATCGCTTAGCTGCTTGACCTAATATTTCAAGGCCTTGTTTAGCGCCCATGTTTCCAGAATATAAAGCTACTACAGACTCCATTGGGAGCTGGAGCCGCTCTCGGTAGTCAATGTATGTTGATGCCCTAACAATATTACAGCCTTGAGAAGGCTGGAGACTTGATGCAACATCCACCCAATTTGGGAAAAAGAAAGTTTTTTCAGGTTGCACGCCCTTGCTGATAGCTTTTTTAACCATTGCACCCGATATGGTGCTAATTAAATCAAATTGCCTCATCAGCAATTTTTCAATCTTTAAAATTACACTCTTCAAAAATACCCCTTTTAGTATTCCCAAATTAAAAGCGGCATCAATTTCATAGTCCTGTATGTGAAGTATAGATTTCGCTCCACTAATTTTGCTAGTTATAAGTGCAGTAGGCGAAGTAAAAAAAGGCGGTTCAATTGTCATAACGATATTAGGTCGCCAAAAAATTTTCCAAAACATAATTGGAAAAGATGAAAGAGAAAAAGTAGCAAGATGAATAAGCCTTGTTAAACCTGTAACATTGGTTGGAATCCAAATTGGGCAGCGCCAAACCCTTACGCCATGCAAAATCTCCCTACTCCAAAAATATTTCTTAAAACCATCACTCACCCTCCACCTAGGATAATAAGGATAAGAGGTAATAACAGTAACCTCGTGACCCCTCATGACAAGCCAACGAGCCATCTCACCAGAATACTTTCCAATCCCAATTGTCTCGGGATAGAAATTTAGAGTATTAATCAAAATTCGCATATAGCAAAAAGGACACTATTTTTTTATAAAAACAAAATCAGCCTGTACGGTTCTGCCATTCTTATCATAATAAGAATTGTAAAAACCATTAAAAATAAATTCTCTTTTGAGAAGCCATTCAATTACTGTGAACGCAAGTTTTTGATTTTTGTAGAGCTCAATAAAAGAGCACTCACAATAAATCACATCGATATTTGTAAGCAGACTCTCGCAACCCACCAATACCTCGAATTCATAGCCTTGAACATCAATTTTTAATAAAGATGGTGATTGAAAATCGTCAGAAGTAAGAAATTGATCCAATCTCCCAACATTTACCTCCTGTAATTCAAACATATTTGTTCCCGGAAAGATTTCAACTTGCGGGTCATCAATCTCTAATAATGATGAGGAATCATCACGCGCAGAAACATGCATATATGTTTTAGCAATCGAAGGACCAATGGCAACGGAATTTAGGATGGTATTTGCATGATTAGAAAATATTTTATTAAAAATAGAAGCAGGTATTGGCAATGGTTCAAAAGCATATATCTTTGCATTTGGAGACCATTTATTAGCTGCCAGCGAAAATTGCCCTCTATTTGCGCCGATATCGACTATCGTGTTAAATTTACGCTTAAGTAACGTCTTGTGCTCAGAGCCCATTAAGACGCCGTATTTTAGGAAAGAAAATATTGCCAATGGTGAAGAAAAAATATAAAGAAATTTTATAATTCGAAGATAAATAATTTTAAATGTCATAACACTATTAAATTAATTTAAAATTTTGATGATAAGTTCAAAAACTTTTTCTACAGAAACATTTTCAATGCATGGCGTTGAAGTTTCGGCCTTAAGGTATTTACAATTCCAGTTGCATCCATAGCAGTCCATATAATAATTTGCCACTAAAAAAGGGGGTGGATTTAATAATTCTTGATATGTTAAAAAACGCCCAAAATGACCACCTCCCGCAATACAAATGGTGGGCGTATTAGTGCATGCTCCAATATGGGCAGCACTTGTTTCATTGGTAATCAATAATTTTGCATTACCAATTATCTGAATAAGGTTCAAAAGGGATGTTTTTGCAGTTAAATCAGTTAATGGATATTTTGATAAATTTATAACATCTGTAGAGATAGGGATATCGGATAATGCCCCACAAATAACACCATTAAATTTGAAATTCTCAGTGATTAAATTAGCCGTTTCAGAAAAAAATTTTGGTGGCCAGCGTCTACCTGACCAGCTAGCCCCAGGAAATAATACAAAATATGATTTATCCTTCAATAAATTGGGTAGCAGAGCAGGGTTAGATTCAAATTTAGATAATTTGAAATCTTCATCTGAGCCCATGGCCATATAAAAAATTTTATTAATCTCAATTTCACTTTTTATATTAATATCATTTATCATATTGTTATATAATCTATCATAATAATTTTTAAGATAATGTGAATTATAATTTAAACTATTACCGTAAAATCCGATTCTAAATATCGCATTAGACAATCTAACAATGGGATCAGACCAAAAGGGATCTCTAGAAAATACAGGATTAATAATTGTTTCAAAACCATAATTTCTGATTTTTCTAAAAATAGAAAATCTGTAGAAATAATTATAAATAAATTTTTTTCTATTAACGAGCCAAACTTCATCAAATATATTATTTAGATTAACAAGTTCACCCCAGGATTGATTTGCTAAAAAAACCAATTTATATTTGCCTCTAGGATATTTTGAACGCAATGAATTTACGTTTCCATTCCATAACAAAAAATCACCAATGTGATCTAGTCTAAATATTAATACAGTATTTTTTCCTTGAACAGAATTACCTATTAATAGTGAAGATATAGAGTCCAAGAAATAAAAAGTATAAGCTAATGCATACTTTATTATTTTTTTCATAAAATATAGAAATTTCAAAAGTATTTATTATGAATTTTATAGTATAAATCTATGTATTTATTGATCATTAATTCTTTGTCAAATTTAGCAATATTTTTATAACCCATATCTATTAAAATATTTTTTCTATTGTAATCATTTAGAATATTTAAAAATGATTTTTCAATAGAATTAGGATCTATAAAAATAATGGCGCCCCCTGAAATTTCTCTGATAGACGGTATATCAGAAGCAATTACTAAGCAACCGCAAGCTTGGGCCTCTATTACAGGCCAGCCAAATCCCTCAGAAATTGAAGGGAAAATTAGTGCTTCAGCCCTCGAATATAGTATATTCAAAATCTCACTGCTTGGATTCTGCATACAAATCACTTGATCTGACTCAATATGATTAGATAAATCTCTCATGGAAAATTCAGTTATTTTGCCACCTGCAAAGATTAACTTATAGTCTTGGAATTCAGTGATTTCTCGTAATTTTAAAAAAAGGTCTAAAACAAACTGCCTATTTTTATACCAAGCAGAGCCACCAACATGAAGAAAGTATTTGATATTGTGTTGAATTAATTCATTTAAATTAAAGTTTTCGCTAACTTTAGTATCGGTTTTTTTGAAATTAAAGTTTAAAGAATTATGTATTACAACTATATTTGACTTTGGAATTTTTATTATCTTAACCAGGTCCTCTAGTGTAGCATTACTAACGCTAACGATACACTTAGACAACTTAAGTGAATATATTAATAAAGAGTTGTATATTTTTCCAAAAAATTTTATTCTATGTTGCTTATAAAAACCAAATGATGATTTTACAGAATGTAAATCATGACATGTTATTAAACACTTTTCTGTATTCAAAAATAATAAATATATTGAATTAGCATGATCGCATATGTGTATTACGTCATATTTTCGAGAAATAAAATTTAAAAATGGTAAAAAAAGTATAAATCTATCAATATAGCCAAGCCATTTTATTAAAAAATTATTTTTGAAAGCAAAATTACCAAGTATTACAGGTGGAAGTAGTAAGTCAGCTTTTATTTTTTTATATTCAAGCTCAGCAATTAATAAATCAGCATACAATTCCATGCTTATATTCTTAAGTGGCGCATAGTTACCTATTAATAATATCTTCATTTTTATAGATCTTAAAAATAGTTTTATATAGAATGTAAATAATCGTTAGTAGAAATAATAAATCTCGTAATTTCACAAAAGTGAATTGAGATAAATCTTGCTCAAAATTTAACAAATTGTATATAAATATTAATTTAATAAAAATTCTAATTAATTTATAGTTTCTATTAAATATATAATCAAAAAATTTATACAAAATGCACAATAATATTGGATAACAAATCGAACCAATAAAACCAAAATCGTTATATCCTGCCGTTATTATTGTATTCGGTCCGTCAAAGATATTAAGGCCTATTAAAGGGTGAATATATTCTTCTGGTGATACGCTATTCTTAGAGTCTATTAAGAAAGATGGCACTGAAGTTATCATGGAATTATAAAACTCCATCCCATAAAACGGAAAACCTATGCTGTCTTTTGCGTAATTTATTAATACTGCCAGATAGGATAATATAAATGCTCTTTGATTTGTATTGCCAACTATGTCTCCTGAATAATTTTTAGTATCACTAATATATTCTAAGACGGCATATATTGATGTTCCCTCTCCAATATCTGGTAGTGATTGTCTAATTATAGCGAATAGAATTATACTAGCAATAATTGCGAAAAAATATAAAAAAAATGCTCTATTAAGAATAGTTTTTCTAATGTCAATGTGTTCATAATGAACACTGAATTGATAAATTACCATTGTTAATATTGAAAATATAAATACTCTACGACCTACAAATGAAATAAAAATTAACAAAAATATATTCAAAATAATGAAAGATATTTTTATATATTTATTTTTTTTATAGCCATGTAATAGTGCTATTGAAAGTGCTGGTAATACTGGTGTATATAACATGACAATAGCTCCAATAGGGCTAATTTTGTCATTACTGTCTTTCAAAACACCTAAATATCCAACTTCACCATATAAAAATGAGAAGATTGAAATCGCATACAATAAAATTAATATTATAAGATCATGTTTTTTTATCTTATATTTATTTACATCATAAAATAAACTTTTTTTCTCGTTTAGAGATAATATAAAAAGTATAGCCCCACAAAGATAACTTATAAATAACGCCTCACTCAATGAAGTTACTGTATAAATACCTCCAAATAGATTAATTCCTTCCGAAATATCGTTTGATCCAAAAAATAATGAGGTCGATTGGTATATATATGTTAAAAATACATACGAAGTAAATACCATTATTAACATTACTGAATAGTAACTTATTTTTATTATTTTCTTATAAATTATGAATAATATTAGTATGTAGGTTACTGCACCTATCAAATTAGAAAAGTTAAATACGTCAATATTTCCTGGATTAATTAATAGTAATATATTTGCTATTGTTAGCAGTAGCAATACTGCTACCTTTAAACTATGCTCTTTCATTAAATATATCTATATATTTTTTTGAAAGAGATTTAAGTGAGTATCTTTCTTTAGCGAATTGCTGCCCCCTTTTTCCATAACTTAGCCTTAAGTCATTATTGTCAACCAAAGTTTGTAAACATAAAGTTAATGACTTTACGTCTTGTTCAGTATAAATTAGCCCGCCTGGCCCTATAACTTCTGGTATTGCTCCGGAAGAAGATCCTACGCATGGGACTCCTGACATCATCGCCTCCGCAAGAACTAATCCAAACTGCTCCTTCCATCTTTTAGTTGATACGGATGGCAATACAAAAATATCTATGAATTTGAAAAAGTTAGGCATTTCATTATGGGGAATTGCTGGGTGATATTCCATCATATCGCCTAAAATTTTCATCCATTCAGTAATTTCTTTTAGCAATGGACCGGATCCCAAAATTATTAACTTTTTATTGGGACAGTTTAATTTGAGAAATGCATTATATAAATCTCTAAGTCCTTTCTCTTCTACAAGCCTTCCTGCATAACCAATATTTATAGTCTCTCTTTTTGTTTTATCCCCATAAATGTATTTTTTTTCATTCAATCCCAGTTGAGGCAATACGTAAATTTTACCATTGTATTTTTTATTGAATCTTAATATTTTTTCGCCATCAATGTTGCCTACAACTACAAAATCCGCTAAGCTTAAAAAATATCGATTAGAAAACCTCTTCCAAATATTTTTCGGAAAAGTAGGTGTTCTGTCTAAGTTATCCCATAAAAAAAAGCTTATTTTAGTTTTTTTGCTAAATAAAAGCTTTAATAATATAACTTCAAACGCGATAATTGAATATGGATCCTCTTCAATATGAATTCGTTCTGGCCTGTATTTTATAAGTAAAAATATAATTTTAAATGGATCCAATAAGTACTTCATATGGCTCGAATTAAAGTAACTTTTTATCTCAACAATTTCCTCTTTGGCAAGTTTTTTATTTCTTTGCCTTTCAATATAGCCAAATGATCCTTTTATAAATTTAGGTGTAAATATCCTGATATTAATATCTTTATTAAATTCTTTAATATAAACATATTTTTCTTGAGCAAAGGCTGTAATATATGCTGCGCCAAATACAAATAAATTCATATAATAAATAATTTAGTGAATTTAACATTCACTAATCCAATTAATTTATGCCGCATGATTATTAAGATTATTCTAATTTTCTTAATTTTCTAAAACTGCAAATGATAAATACTACTTCATGCAAAATAGCAATTAATATATGCCTTCAAACTTAATTTTCGCTTTATAAAACTATTAATAGATAAATTAACGCTGAAATTAATATTCTTTAAAAAAAGTTCTGATTTTTTTATATCTAAACCGTCAAATTTAATTTATTCAATAAAAAATTGAAAATATTGATAAATATTTATTAATTTATCGCTAAAATAATGTCTCCATTCACACTTTCCTGTGATAGCTCTTTAATATGTGTAATTATCTTTCTATTTAATATTAATGAACTTAGTTTTGCTATCTTCGGCCAATTATTACTCTAAGGAGTTCGTCTTATTACTTTGTAAGCTAGCGCCCTACCCTCAAAAGCTTGCAAGATTTTTTCTATATTTAATTTATTACTCCAAGATTCAAAAATTATATAAGCTCGCATATCTTCTGGCAAAGCACTTGCAATACCATTTAATACAACTGTCTCGTAACCCTCTACATCTATTTTTATTACTCCATGTTTAAGCCCTTTTGTCCTCATACGATTGAATAACTCTTTTAAAAATTCTGCAGTATTTTTTATAACTATATCCACCTCAAAATAATTTTCCTCATCTAATTTTGCAAAGCCGTCCTTACTCGATAACAAACTTAATTCATAGGAATTTATTGAGTCTTTTATAAAGGCTCCTCCCCAATTTTTCTTGGGAACCGTCAACTTGACAGTTCTGTCGGACTCCCCAAGGCCGATAGGGTAAATTACAGCCAGTTTTTTTGAGAGAGTAATTGCAGTATTTGCCTCCAATATCTTGCATAATATGGGATTTGGCTCAAACATGTGCACCTCCTTAAAAAATTTCCCCGTTTGACATGAAATTAGACCAATATTTGCACCTATATCAACCAAAAAATCTCCGTAACCAGATTTAGAAAAAGTTTCAATTAGTTTTGTAAGGATAGGTTCGTGTAGACCATCAATCTGTGGCCGGATAGAAATAATGTCTCCACCCTTTAGAAAAAGAGTGGAGCTATTGACTGTAATTTTTTTGTACAAAAATTCCCTAACTCTACTTAAAATAATCTCTCGAGGGTTTTCGCGATACTCAAACATACATTTCCTTTAAATTATTTAATTTAGTACACCCACTTAATAGTAATATAGGTAAAAAACCCGGCACTTAAGCGGCCCAACACGCCAACTCTACTATGTGTAGGTTTTGTGTGTTTTTTTGTTCGTTTTGTAGCAGCATATGCTAACGTAACCCATTGGGTTTATTGGATTTTACATAATTGTGGTTACACTTTGTGCAATAAAATGCAAAAGCGCTTTCCACTCCTACTACGCACACGTAAAATGCGAAGCTACACATTAAAGACAATGAAAATGCTAAAGCAACTTCACGAAATCACAAGATTCATTCTCAACCATCCACTAACAAAACAGAACAAGCGGAGAGCATTGATAGGTTTTTTGCGCTGGCAAATAGCAGCAAGATTATTAAGAAAAAAAGTAATAGTGCCGTGGGTTGAAGATGCGAGCTTTATTACAGCAATCGGCGAAACTGGACTAACTGGAAACTTATACACTGGCTTTATGGAGTATGAAGATATGCTCTTCTTGCTTCATGCACTTCGCCCAGATGAGATATTTGTTGATGTCGGCGCTAACATTGGAGCATTTACAATACTTGCTTCAAAAGTTGTAAAGGCAAAAAGTATATCCTTTGAGCCTTTACCAGATACCGTTGATAGATTAAAAGATCAAATACAAATAAATCGTATAAATAATGTCGTCAGCGTGAGAAACAAAGGGGTTGGAGACAAAACTGGTGCTTTGTTTTTCACAAATAATAATGACACAATAAACAAAGTAAGTCTGGCCGGCAATGTTGAAAATACAACGAAGGTAGAAGTAACTACATTAGATGAAGAACTTGATAACAATGCAAAGTATTTTTTCAAGATTGATGTAGAAGGTTTTGAATACAATGTTATTCAAGGTGGGAAAAATATTCTTTCATCTCAAAACACTATCGCAATGATAATAGAGTTGAATGGTAGCGGCGATGAGTTTGGACATAGCAATCAAGATATACACAATAAAATAATTAGCCTCAACTTTACGCCAATAGAATACGAACCACTCAGTCGCACAATACACATTTTAAATAGCTACAATAAAAATGGCGGCAATACGATTTACGTTAAAGATATTGATTTGATTAAGGAAAGATGTAAAGCAGCACCAAGACGCTGCGTTCATACAGCAAATGACATTTACATCTAAACTAAATCAGTAGTTCTTCAGATGACCGTATCCTCTCTATTTGGTTTTTCTTAGGTTACCATGTCCCATATAGAGTGGTGCATACTTTCTGAGCATATTGCAAAAATATCCTGACAGCAGAGTCCAATCTGCTCAAAATTAAAACAGTGCGACGACATCTATTATGATCAATTAACAACCTTCTTAAAATAAGCAATCGTTTCTTTCAGGCCATCCTCAAGGGATACCTTGGGCTCCCACCCTAATTTGGCTTTAGCTAAATCAATATTGGGCTGACGCTGCTTCGGATCATCCGATGGCAATGGTTGATGAATAATCTTGGATTTACTGCCAGAAAGCTTGAGAACCATCTCGGCAAGCTCGAGCATGGTGAACTCTCCGGGGTTGCCAATATTAACGGGGCCAGTAAAACCCTTCTCTGAGTTCATCATTCTGACCATGGCGTCGATTAGGTCATCGACATAGCAAAAACTTCGGGTCTGAGAACCGTCTCCATAAATCGTGATGTCTTTACCTTGCAAGGCCTGTACGATAAAGTTACTCACGACCCGGCCATCATTAGGATGCATCCTTGGTCCATAGGTGTTGAAGATACGGACCACTTTGATATCGGTTTGGTGTTGGCGAAAGTAGTCAAAAAATAGGGTTTCAGCACAGCGCTTACCCTCGTCATAACAGGACCGAATGCCAATCGGATTCACCCTACCCCAATAGCCCTCGGGTTGAGGATGCACCTCTGGATCACCATAGACCTCACTCGTAGAGGCTTGCAAAATACGTGCTCTCGTGCGCTTCGCCAAACCCAGCATATTAATGGCGCCATGTACGCTAGTTTTGGTGGTTTGCACGGGATCGTATTGGTAATGCACTGGAGAGGCGGGACACGCCAAGTTATAGATCTGATTGACCTCGACATACAAAGGAAAGGTCACATCATGGCGCATGATCTCCAAATTAGGGTTACCCATCAAGTGCGCAAGGTTCTGTTTGTTGCCAGTAAAAAAGTTATCCACTACCAAAACATCATTACCCTCACGTAGTAAGCGCTCAGTCAGGTGAGAGCCCAAAAAGCCAGCGCCACCAGTGATGAGGATTTTGTTCACTCCAGTCTTATTTAAAATTTTAAACGTGGAGTTATCAAACTATTAATTTGAACAAAGAATATGCGTCTGGAAAACATTAAATTTGTCAGTACCGCTGAACTTAAAGTAGATAATACGGCTACAAATGCAACTCCCGATATTCCAAAGAGTGGAATAACGAAATAGTTTCCTGCAATACACACTATAGCACCTACTAAAGTATTCAAAAGACTGATTAGCGACTTTTGTTCATTAAGCATCCAAAGAACTTGAGCCATACCCATATTAATAAAAAGATTTGTGAAGACATATATAGCTAAAACAATAACCCCTTCTTGGTAATCTACTCCGTAAAGGAGTTGAATAACCGAACCGCCAAAGAGCAAAGTTACGATACATGCCAACCAACCAATAAAACTATATAGTTTAAAAATTCCCTCCAAAGCACCCCAATAAGCAGCTTCACTTTCAGCCTTTTTTCGAGCAACATACGGCGCCAAGCTCAAATTCAAGATTACTGGGAAAACTTGCCACAGTGTGGCAAGCGGTAGTACTGCAGCATAAATACCCAACTGACGAGCGCCGAGCATTTCTTTAATCATAATTTGATCTACGCGCATGTAAACCATTATCGAAATCCCGCCAATAATAAATGGCCAGCTCTCTTGAATCAATTTAAACCCAAGACTTCTTACTTCTTCCCATTTTTTTTCGCAAGGAAATTTTTTGTATGCGACCGATAATCCAATTGCAGCAATTATTCCCTCTAGTACTATAACTACTGCAAAAGCTTCGATTGGAGCTTTAATTAGAATAAGTACAACTTTGACACCATTTGAAACCAGATAAGCCAAAAACTTGGCAATCACAGTTCTCTTACTTTGGCTTTGGCTTTGGAACCACAAGTCAACAGTATCGGCAGCCTGAAAAACCAAAGCACCACCAATCAAAATGGTCAACTTCACACTTAGGTCATAAAAACCATTTGCCCAAGCCATGGCAATAACCGCCCCAATCCAACAAAGAATGCCAGCCCAAAGACGCAAGACGAAGGTAGTTCCAAGCAAGATATTAGCCCTGCTTTTATATTGACTAATATCCCGAACCACTATGCCATCCAAACCTAAATTAGCAATTGCCTGGAATATTGTTATATAAGCAATTACAAATGCTAATTCTCCATACTGGGCTGGCCCTAGATATCGGGCGATCCATGCGCCTATTATGGTCCCCAAGCCCAACCGAAGAAACTTGTCCAAAAAAAGCCAAGCACTATTGTGCATTATTGGCAGCACAACATCAGCCTCTTTAAAAATTTTACGCAGCAACACGCTGAATTGAGAATATCTTTTTATATGAAACCGAAATTTACCCATATTTACCCATATTAAGCAACGAAGAATCACCGCCAAATAAATCACATATATAACTTAGCCCTCACGTTATTGAGCTAATTCACTTAATAATTAAAAATGATTAAGTCGATGAGCGTTTTAAATTAACCCGCACTTCTGAATCAAAGAATTCTTTCTGACCCAGGAGGGGTTCATATGCGATTAACCCCTCTTCATTCAGAGTTGCTTTGATAATTACGACTCATGACTTGAAGGCATTATTTGATATGAATATTAGCAATCGGAGGCCCTGGGTGGTTCAGAGAATAAACCCTTTCAAGAGCGAAATCTAGAGATGTGCATGGTGCCGAGAAAGCAAAATTAAATTTGGGCGGCGATAACCTATACCAACTACTATATTCTTCATAAAGAGCTCTGTTAATAAGCGCTAAAGCTATCTTTTGATTTATTGAAGGCTTCATTGGAACCTCAAGCTCGCTAATGCCCGATCCCGCGCGTATGCTCTCGTGCCGCATAATACTGCCGGCAAAACCGCTGCACTAAATTCTGTTGCGGCAAGCTCATCTTCCCATCCGCCTAAGAGACCGTCGCTCACCCGGGCGGTTATGCTCTGCAATCCATTCGCATGACACCTCATGTGGCTTGCCCCACTGGAGTACTCGCGCTAAGCAGAGGACTTTCGACTGGCAGTGCTAAGGCAACGTGGTCTGAATTACTGTTGACCAACTGCGCACGCAGGCGAGCGATCTCGCTACGCAGCTCTTCGAACTCGCGCTCCTTGCGCTGCAAAAAGTGGGTGGTCAGCTGCAGCTTTTGAATGACGCCCTTGGGGGTTAGAAGGTAAATGTACTGGAGCTTATCGGGATTTTGCGAGAAGTTACCCCACTTGACGAGGCCCTTTTCCCTTAAGGCGCGCAGGCAGTAGTTGGTCTTACCGAGGCTCACCCCTAGGGCGTCAGCCAATTGGCGTTGGGTCCAGGCAGGGTTTTGCTCGAGGAGGCTAAGGAGCCTGAGTTGGACTTCGGAGCCCGTGGTTGAATGCAATGACTCCTCCGCCGGCAACTGTTGTGTAGGCTGCACAGGTACTTCTTGGGAATAATTGGTGGCGGCTGCGGTCATGGGGCTCTGTTATTTGGCTTGGTGCCGTTAAGGGTGCTGGGTTGGGTTAATGATTAAAATTATTATAACCATTTGTTCATGTGATGAACAACTTTTTCAGGCTCTACTTTTTTTGGTGAGTCAATTGATTTTGAGCGATGTTGATTACTTTAATCGCGCAGCCAAAGGGATTTAGGGAATATATTTGGGTGGCGACAGACAACCCCGGGTACCTCAGATGTAATGGAATGCGAGCTCTTAAGGGGCTCAGGGGTTTTAACCCTTTTGACGCTGTGTCAATTAAGGACCGCGCGGTTCGATCGGTACCACTTGCGTGCTAGGGCCAACATCAGACCTAGAAAGCCCCCGAGCAGCAGGCCAATTAATAGGCTATTGCGCTTTTGGGGGAAGACCGGCCCATCCTTTAGGTAGATCGGTGCGGTGAGGTGGGCGGCGCGGCTTTCGTTGCCGGTAATGATGCTTTGCAGGTTCGAGATCTGATCGAGCAGGTAGCGGATCTCGTCGCGGGTGGCGAGGTAGGCAGCACTCACGGCCGCGCCTGATTTATCAGCCTTGGCGATCACCTGGGTGGCGCGGGCTAGGCGCTCCTCCTCGATCTTCAATTTTTTGCTGGCCTCGTCGATGTAGGGGGCGACTAGCTGGGCCTGGCTCGTCTTGATGAGCTGGTAGACGGCATTTGCGCAGGTCTGCGTGATCTCTTTGGAGGCGTCACGAACCTTAAGGTCCACGGTCCCGCCCACCCCCCTGGGGATGCTGAGCTTCACTTTTTTTGCAAGTTGGGCGTCGGCGTCCTTTTCGTCTGTCAGGCCGCAGAGCGCGATGGTCTCCTTAGGGTAGGAGGTCGGCAGCGCCATGCGGGCAATCAACGCCTGGGGCTCCTCGACATTGATGCCCAGGGGGTTAATGTTGTTGTTGTTGTTGTTGACGTTTGCGATCTGCGCCATCTTGATTTGAGCGCTAGCTTCGTACTGCTTAGGGACCACCCAAAAGAAAAGGGCGGCACCAGCGATACCGAGGATTATGAAGCCGACAATGGTTTTCCAGGACTCTTGGATGAACTCAATGATGTCGAGAAGAGAAATCTCCGACTCGGATAAATCAGTTTCATTTACTTTTGAAAGATTACTCACTCACGAACCTCGGTTTAAAAATATTTCGTAAATAAAATATTACTGATTATTTAACTAACGATTTATTAATAAGAATTTCTTTGTTTAGTAAAAAGCAATGCGGGAAGGAGTGCCAAAAAATAATAAAGAATTTCAATACCGTGTTGAACTGTAACTTCTCCTACAGTATATAGACAAAAAATAAGTACCACAAAACCCAACACGGTCATTCGGGCGGGGTACGCATGACGCGCCGCCCGAATGAATACCATCAACAGGGCAGTGAAAATCAAGCCAAGCATGGGAACACCAAAAGCAAGCCCCAGCTCCACCCAACCACTGTGTGTTGCAATCCCCGGGGAGTTTGGGCCTATTTCCATTTTTGGTGGGGCATTTGGATGTTTTGCAAACGGGTAGCTTAGCGTACCAACGCCCTGTGGATAAGACATGATGGCCCTGGTTCCCGCTGTTGCCCACGCGACTCGCTCATAAGTATTGGCAGCGACTGATTTTCCGTCCTCGCGTTTAGGGTAACCCATTTGGGTAGGGTTTTGCCAATTGGGATATCGATCAATTTGCACTGCCACTTTGGCATCCGCAAATAAAGTATGCCAACCCTTGTTGACAGTCATTTGTAGATACGCAAAGTACAAAACTACGCTTAAGCCAAGGCTTGCAATCAAGAGTGCTAATAAACTTTTTAAGTTTAGAGAACGTTGCTGACTACGAATAAAAAAAACGAGTGCACAAA
This sequence comes from Polynucleobacter sp. HIN11, assembly GCF_030297675.1. NCBI lineage: Bacteria > Pseudomonadati > Pseudomonadota > Betaproteobacteria > Burkholderiales > Burkholderiaceae > Polynucleobacter > Polynucleobacter sp. HIN11. The sequence goes on along the minus strand of NZ_AP028142.1, from coordinate 283,830 downwards.
GAAACCAGAAGCCATACAAAATCGTTGATAAGCCAATACCGTTACGAGCATCGACGATGTAAACAAATGCCCACAATGCCAAGGCGGTACCAAGTAGCCAATAAACAAGATACATAATCCTTAACTCTTTCCAGCGATATTGGATTGCCCTTAGATGATCTAGTAGTGCTCCATCAATACCTGCAATCAATATCATCCCCATGAGCACGGTATTGATCTTCAAATGAAACAAGTAATGATCATAATCAGGCACGAGTAGTTTGTTTTGCGCTAGGGCTCTTGGGATATATTGTGAAAAAAGTGCTAAAAAAGCAATCAAAATACCTAGCCACAATAGATTAAGTCGACTGGGACGATTTCTTAGTGTAAGTCCGGTTGCTAGACCAACAATCGATGCCATGAAAGCGCGTAACCATGTACTTTTCATTTCCTTAAACTGCTCAATAGGATCAAGTGAAAAAAATAGATAATGAACAATTACCCAGACGAAGGTAAGCGCTACAAACATAATAGGCAATACACTAAAAAGGGTGTATTGTTCTTTGAGCCTTCTTTCCCGCCATTTTTGAGCGATGTAATAAATAGAAATTAAAGTTCCACTCACGAGCAAGATATTGCGTAACGCAATTGTATCTTTAACAGCCCAGATTCCCAGAAGAGCACTGCTTAAAACGATCAGATATAAGCCTAATCGATCAAGAGTTAGAAATTTATTCATTTGAAATAAATTTTTCGATCACGTCATGGGGAATCTTGAGTAGGCGGCAGAGTCGATCCCCAACACCATAGGAAATGATGACACCATCATCATGCAAGACCATACTCACCACAATCTCAATTCCGATATGTTCGATGAAAAAAGGTCTACTAATTTCAATGATCTGAAGATCGGGGCTAAAGAGCACAAAATGATGGGTGTACATCCGAGCGCCTTGATAAGCGATTGGGGCTGAATGCACCAGTGCCAAATACCCTTCGGCATATGGCACTAAATTTGATCCCCCGCGGTACGGATAGGGTACTTCAGCCGCTACCGAATCAAAGTTATCTGGCAAGTGGATTGGCTCCATGGGAGAGTGCATCGAGAGAATCTGCAAAGGCTCTACGCTATAAATCAACTTTAACTGCGATGCATGGGCAACTGGAATCCAGTTCTTTTCTACTTTCTGCCCTCGTGGCGACGGCAAGACCTGATACTGAGTAATCCGATGTCCATCAAGCTGAACCATAACCTGCCCAATGGCGCCCGCCGCACGATTACCAATGGCGGCAATGCCCCACACCCCACCCTTCCAGTCAAATAGTCGAATATCTTCAAGAGCAGAGGTCCAACCCGATTCATCCTTACTCAACAATGATTCATCCAGAACGTCGTATTTGATGATATTCAGTTGCGCATCTAGCCACATCACATAATTGACATCTTTGGGAGCATCGGGATTCGTCACGCAGACGCGGTCATTAAATACATGGACTGCACTCGATCGTGCGATCATCAAATAGCCATTGGGTATTTTTAATAAACTGGGGTTATACGCTGGGTTTGGGGTATTTAAGGAAAGCTTGATGCGTTTTACCCTATCCAGATTGATTAAAAATGGAGTCGTGGTCGCCGTGATGTGAGCATGTAATTGAGCTACATCCGCTTTGGATGCCCACACTTTTTCTCTCCAGCGTCGGCCAAAGAGAATCCGCAATAGGATGTGGTCGGTGCGAAACGCGCTCTTCATTATGTCTTAATGGATCAATTTCAAAATCATTCTAAATTTTAAAACCACGAAGTGATCGGATGACCCTTAGTGGCTCGATGCGTCGCAAAGGGTGCTTTTGGGGCTATTTTCGTAAATCCAGCTTCACGTACTCGTCATAAGCAGTGGCCAGACCCTCTTCCAACCCAACCTTAGGGCTCCACCCTAGACGGTTTAATCGTTTAGAGTCCATGAGTTTGCGCGGCGATCCATCCGGTTTTGTCGGATCAAAGGTAATCTGACCTTGATAGCCAGTTGCTTTGGCAATCGCATCGGCTAATTGTGCAATGGTGATATCGCTACCAAAACCCACATTGATATGGCTTTGCATGGTTTCAGTTTGCGCCTCATAGGCTAGTGGATCGAGCTGCATGACAAACACGCTGGCAGCAGCCATATCATCGACATATAAAAATTCACGCTTAGGAGTACCAGTTCCCCAAATCGTGACCTCGGGTGAGCGATTGATCTTCGCCTCATGAAAACGCCGAATGAGTGCCGGAATCACGTGGCTATTTTCGGGATGGTAATTATCCCCTGGGCCATACAGATTGGTTGGCATCACCGAGCGATAGTCCACCCCATGACTTTTGCCGTATTGGCGGTTATAACTTTCGCACATTTTGATTCCTGCAATTTTGGCAATCGCATAGGGTTCATTAGTGGGCTCGAGCTTCCCAGTCAAGAGTACATCCTCCGCCATGGGTTGCGGGGCTAACTTGGGATAAATACAGCTTGAGCCTAAAAACAAGAGTTTTTTAACGCCGCTCACAAACGCCTGATGAATTACGTTGTTTTGCACCATCAGGTTCTCATAAATAAATTGCGCAGGATAGGTGTTATTGGCATAAATCCCGCCTACCTTGGCTGCGGCTAAATACACCTGATCGGGTTTTTCGGTCTCAAAAAAATGACGAACCGCGGCTTGATTGGTAAGGTCCAATTCTTGGTGTGTGCGATAAATCAGATTGGTATACCCTTGGCGCTCTAACTCGCGCGCAATGGCTGATCCGACCATACCCCGGTGGCCCGCGATGTAGATTTTTTGCTGAAGATCGTTTGCCAAGAAGAGTCCTAAATTCGTTTCGAGAGAGTTAAGCGTGTTTTGCTGATCGGTTACTTTTACTTACTTTTCGCTTGCTTTTCACTTACTTTTCCTTGCCCACTGCCACCGCATAGCCATGCTTTTTTAATAGCGCATGCTGCTTGGCTTTTTCAAGATCGTAAGCCACCATCTCAGAAATCATTTGATCCAAAGTAATTTCAGGGACCCAACCGAGCTTCTCTTTGGCCTTGGTGGGATCACCCAGGAGAGTCTCGACTTCGGTAGGACGGTAGTAATGGGGATCGATTTGCACAATCACATCACCCACTTTGAGCGCAGGCGCCCTATCTCCCTCAATCTTTGCCACAATCGCCTTCTCGGCCTCCGCTTTACCTTCAAATCTGAGTGTGATTCCTAACTCGTTGGCGCTCTTTTGAATGAACTCACGAACCGTATATTGCACGCCAGTCGCAATTACAAAATCCTCTGGCTTATCTTGTTGGAGCATCAACCACTGCATGCGTACGTAGTCTTTGGCGTGACCCCAATCGCGAAGCGCATCGATATTACCCATGTAGAGGCATTTCTCTAAGCCTTGGGCGATATTCGCAAGGCCCCGGGTGACTTTGCGTGTTACAAAGGTCTCGCCGCGGCGTTTGGATTCATGGTTAAAGAGAATGCCGTTACACGCATACATGCCATAGGCTTCACGATAGTTCACGGTAATCCAGTAGGCATAGAGTTTCGCGACTGCATACGGGCTTCTGGGATAAAAAGGGGTCGTTTCCTTTTGGGGAATCTCTTGTACCAAACCATAGAGCTCAGAAGTCGATGCTTGATAAAAGCGGGTTTTCTTCTCTAAGCCCAAAATACGAATTGCTTCGAGCATGCGAAGCGCCCCAATCGCATCCACATCGGCCGTGTATTCGGGGGACTCAAAGGAGACCGCCACATGGCTTTGCGCACCTAGGTTATAAATTTCATCGGGTTGGGTTTGCTGAATAATGCGCACCAAATTACTGGTGTCCGTTAAATCCCCATAGTGGAGAATCAAATGAGGATGATTGACATGTGGGTCTTCATAGAGGTGATCAATACGCTCGGTATTAAAGAGTGAAGCGCGGCGCTTAATGCCATGCACCACATAGCCCTTCTCTAATAGAAATTCTGCAAGGTAAGAGCCGTCTTGACCAGTGATTCCGGTAATTAAAGCAACTTTGGCTTGATTTTTACTCATGGCTTCCCTCTTAACTCCATTATTCGCTATTGAGCTTATTGTCGCCCATAGGTGTCTTCAAAGCGCACAATATCATCCTCACCCAAGTAAGAGCCGGATTGAACCTCAATAATTTCCAAGGGCTCTGTGCCGGGGTTGGCTAAGCGATGGGTTTGCCCTTGGGGGATAAAGGTGCTCTGATTTTCATGCAAAGTGAGCACCTGATCACCATTAGTAATCTCAGCAATACCTTTGACCACAATCCAATGCTCAGCGCGGTGATGATGCATTTGCAGCGATAAACTCGCTCCGGGTTTAACTTGAATGCGCTTGACTTTAAAGCGCTCGCCCTCATCAACACTGTCATACCAACCCCAGGGGCGATTAACTTTGCGATGCAGGTTTTTCTCTTCGCGCCCTGCTTTCTCTAAGCGACTCACAATCGCCTTGACCTCTTGGCTATTGGCTCGATTCGCTACTAAGACCGCATCGGCAGTCTCCACAATCACGAGGTCGTTCACGCCCACTGCGCTTACTAAGCGCGTGCTTGAATACACCAGGCTATTGGTGGTTTGATCCAAAACGGTATCGCCCCGTGTCACATTCCCTGCATTATCTGCAGCGCCGACTTGCCAGACCGCATCCCAAGCACCCAGGTCATTCCAACCTGCATCCAATGGCACCATTTGAATGGGAAATCTACTACCCGGGCATTGCTCAATCACCGCATAATCAATCGACTCACTCGGAATCGCTTCAAACAGGGCCTTGTCCGGACGAATAAATACGGTGCCATCGTGCGCGTCGCTGGTTTTACCACCCCATGCTTGAGTGCTTGCTTCCAAGATATCCGGGCGAAATGCCTGGAGGGCTGCAAGCCATACGCTGGCCTTGAGTACAAACATCCCACCATTCCAATAGTAGCTACCCTCCTTTAAATACTGGGTCGCAGTTGCCACATCGGGCTTTTCAACAAAACGCTCAACGGTCATGCCAATATCGCCCGCTCCCTGAATATTGACCTGAGCATTGACCTTGGCCTTGATGTACCCGTAGCCAGTCTCTGGGCCAGTGGGGGTCACGCCCAGGATGGCGATTGCCCCGGATTGCGCAATGTGGAGCGCGGAGTGCATCGCCTCTTCAAAGGCGGGTTGATTGGCAATCGTTTGGTCGGCTGGGGTAATGAGCAAAATGGGATCATCGCCTTGCGCCTGTGCACACAATGCTGCCAGCGTAAGCGCCGGGGCAGTGTTACGTGCTACCGGCTCGAGTAGCAACGTTGCCTTTGCATCCTTTAACTCACGCAATTGATCGAGCACTAAAAACCGATGCTCTTCATTGGTGACTATTAAGGCTGGCTCTGGTTTGGCATGCGACCCAATGGCTTTTTGAGCACGGCTTAGGGCTTGCTGAAAAAGACTATGCTGGTCTTCATTACTTGAGAGAACCAGAAATTGCTTCGGGAATCCCGAGCGCGATAAGGGCCACAAACGCGTGCCCGAGCCGCCACAAAGAATGACAGGGATCACTTTAGAGCTTAAATTAGGATTGGGCACAATTCGTATCATTTTTCAGAATAATCGTATTGTAAAGGGGGAAGGGGAGAAGCAAAGGCTCCCACAAGGGATCTAAGCTGAGGTCCTCTGCCCCTGACTCCGAACTCTGCATGGATCCTCATGAAAACCCAGTACTGCTCGCGCCTTCGAAAAGTTCGTATCATTAGCGTATGAGCAAAAAAGCCCTCATTATTGGCATCACCGGCCAAGACGGTGCCTACCTCGCCCAATACCTCTTAGGCAAAGGCTATACCGTGGCTGGTTCATCGCGCGATGTAATGGCCTCCTCTTTTCATAATTTGAATATTCTGGGAATTCGCGAACAAGTCAAACTTCTCTCGGTCTCCATTAATGATTTTCGTAGCGTATTTAATGCCATACAAGCGTGCGATCCTGATGAGATCTACAACCTTGCTGGACAAACCTCGGTGGGACTCTCGTTTGAACAGCCGGTCGAAGCGATCGAGAGCATCGCCATTGGCACGCTCAATATCCTAGAAGTCATTCGGGTATTAGGGAAGTCTGTGCGTTTTTACAATGCGGGCTCCAGCGAGTGTTTTGGTGATACTGGCACGACCCCCGCCAATGAATCCACACCCTTTGCACCCCGTAGTCCCTATGCAGTTGCGAAGTCAACCGCCAAGTGGCTGATTAACAGCTACCGCGAGTCTTATGGCCTTTACGCTTGTACAGGGATCTTGTTTAATCATGAATCGCCCTTGCGTCCAGAGCGCTTTGTCACCCAAAAAATCATTGTGGGGGCTAGCAAAATTAAAGCGGGGCTACTTCAAAAGATCCAACTGGGGAATTTAGAGATCTGCCGCGATTGGGGCTGGGCCCCGGAGTATGTAGAAGCCATGTGGCTCATGATGCAGCAGGATAAGCCTGATGATTTTGTAATCGCGACGGGCCGCATGGAGTCCCTCACCTACTTTGTCGCTAAAGCCTTTGAGTATTTTGATTTGGATTGGCAACAACACGTAGAAATCAACCCAGCATTTTTCCGACCCAATGAAATTCAATACAGTGTGGGCAATCCCGAGCGGGCCATTCAACAACTGAAGTGGAAAAAACCTACCGATATTGATGGAGTGATTGAGCGTATGTGCGCTGCTCAAGCGCAAAAGCTTGCTTAGCACGCTTGGTACGCTTAGTAGACAGTAGACTCTCGTTTTACTCCGATGAATCAAATCGATGACTGCGTCATTAATCGCTGACAAGCCGCAAGCACCTCAGCCACTTCAGGCGGATGCCCCACATCGCCGTGATTGGAAATACGCTCTGACCAATAGCCTTCAGTTTTCCACCTCGGGGAGTCGCAATAAATCTCGACCGTGGGTTTACCCAAAACAGCCGCCACATGGGTTAAACCGGTGTCCACACCCACGATGAGTGTGGCGTGGGCAATGAGCGAATAGGCCTCCTCAATCGAGATGGCTCTGGGAACGATTGCCCCGGGGATGTGACTTGCGATGAATTCACTCACCTGCCTTTCGCTCGTGTTCCCCCAAGGCAGTACTAATCGGTAGCCCTCTTTAGCCAATGATTTTCCTAAATCAATCCAGGACTCATTGGCCCAGCGCTTGGCGGCCCGCGCCGTGCAATGAAAACACAGCACATACTTCGCGATGGAGTCATTAGCCGCGCTCGAAAGACTCTCGAGGGATAGGAGTGGAAGATGCTTTACAAAATCAGGGGGATAAAACTGCGGTGGTTCGGCCTCGCGTTTAATGAGTGGCCAGTCCATTGCCGAACACATCACCCAACGCGCGCGATCAACCGCGTGGCACTGTTTAGGCACCTGCACTGCTTGGGTATAAAAAAAGCGGGCCAGTGGTTCATAGCCTGAGTACTCCGTGGCATTCCCCAGGCCCGCAACCACTGCATGAGCGGATTTTTTTGCAAGTGCGCACACCAAGGCGGATTTGATTAAGCCTTGCGTTTCAAGAATCACATCGTAGCTGGTGGCTTGGAGTATTTGGCGCATCGCTAAAAACTCATGCCAGGTACTTCGACTCCAAAGGCTTTTGCGCCAGCGCCGAAACGCGAGCGGAATAATTCGATCAATCCCTCTAAATGTGCTCGTGGTTTCTAAGGGTTTGAGTAATGGGACGTAGGCCTCCTCCACAATCCAATCGATTTGCGCATGGGGTAGGCGCTTGCGCAAATCCCAAACGATGGGCAGGGTATGGAGCACATCGCCTAAGGACGAGAGCTTGACGATCAAGATTTTGGGGGCATCCCCTCCCTGAATGATCAACCCTGTCTGATCAGCCTGATCGACAGATGTGTGCTGTGACCCTTGTGTCTGCGATGAACTAGCCATGGCTCGATTATCGTATGGTTTAGTCATGGGCTTCGCTCATTTCCTTTGACTTTCAGAGCGACTCGATGGATACCACTAAAACTTGGGGGCCTGCTCCCACGATAGCCCTGTCGCATCCTTGGCATTGAGCGAAACTTCTACGCCCGCTGGAATGGGCCATTGGATCGCGGTGGTGGGGTCGCACCATGACAAACACACTTCACTTTTTGGATCGTAGTAATCGGTGGTTTTGTATAAAAACTCTGCGGTGTCGGATAAGACCAAAAAGCCATGCGCAAAGCCGGGAGGGATCCACAGTTGGCGATGGTTGTCAGCACTTAATACCTCCCCCGCCCACTGACCATAGGTCGCCGAGTTTTTGCGTAAGTCCACAGCCACATCAAAGACCGAACCCGCTACCACTCGCACCAGTTTGCCTTGCGTGTGTTTGAGTTGGTAATGCATCCCTCGCAGTGTCCACTGGCGTGAGAAAGAATGGTTATCTTGCACAAACTCGACCTGAAGTCCAGTCGCGTTGGCAAAATCCTTGGCATTAAAGGATTCAGTGAACCAACCGCGCTGATCGCCAAAGACCTTGGGCTCGACTATCAATACCTCCGGGATCGCGGTGGGCTTGACCTGCAATTTCGGATTGGTATCGATAGTCATAACTTTACCTTCGCAGACAAACCAATCGGTTGTGCACTGGTATTTAACTCATGTAGCATTTTGGATAGATACTGACCATAACTGCTTTTACTGAGTTGATTAGCTACCTTCTCCACGGCCTCTTGGTTAATCCAACCGTATCGGTATGCGATCTCTTCGGGACAGGCGACCATCAAACCCTGACGTTTTTGCAAAGTAGCAATAAACCCTGCGGCATCCAAAAGCGAATCGTGCGTGCCCGTATCAAGCCAAGCATAGCCGCGCCCCATGATCTCAACACTTAATGCGTTGTGATTGAGATAGGCACGATTGACATCGGTAATCTCAAGCTCACCCCTGGCACTCGGTTTAATCGAGGCGGCAATATCACACACCTGATGATCGTAAAAATAAAGGCCGGTTACCGCATAACTACTGCGGGGCTTTGTTGGTTTTTCTTCAATCGAGATGGCTTTGTAATCTTTGTCAAACTCCACGACGCCATAGCGCTCAGGATCATTCACGTGATAGGCAAATACCGTGGCACCATCGGTTTGGGCACTCGCACGTTGGAGCTGGTCCACGAGCTCATGTCCATAAAAAATATTGTCACCCAGCACCAAGGCACTCGGCTGATGACCGACAAAGGATTTACCCAAAATAAAGGCTTGGGCTAAACCATCGGGTGAAGGCTGCACGCAGTAACTGATGTTGAGCCCCCACTGTGAACCATCGCCTAATAACTCGGTAAAGCGTGGGGTGTCGTGCGGGGTGGAAATTAACAAAATATCGCGAATACCAGCGAGCATGAGGGTTGTTAGCGGGTAATAGACCATCGGCTTGTCATAGACGGGCATCAATTGCTTTGAGACCGCTTGCGTGACGGGATACAAACGCGTGCCCGAGCCACCAGCCAAGATAATGCCCTTGCGATTTTTTGAATTCATCGAATTTACTGTCATCGGGAAATGCCTTTAGGAAGCCCTTAGCTGTGTTTGTGAAGCACTAAATCTTGAACATAGTCAGCGACTGGCTCTTGCCATGATTGTTGCCATTGCTGCCATTTTGTCACATCAGTGCCTTTAGAGATCTGATTCAAAAGCGTATCTAAGGCCGGTCGCGCCAGACGTGAGTTCATCGGTCGCGGCGCTGGTAAGGGGTACTCCGATGCAGGAATGGCAATGATCTGATCGGAACGCAGTTTTAGATCCGCACCGACATCTAAGGCAATTTGTACTGAAAAACAGGCCAATTCGTACCAGGTGGTTTCGCCTTGAGGGATGGCGTGGTAAATCCCCGACGGAAAAGATCGCAGTTGCCGGTTCTCATCAAGCACCATCGCTAGACTAATACTTGCCAACCAAGGTGCGTTAGTGGGCACGCCAAATTGATTGGCAATGACTTTGAGGCTCTCGCGCTCTTTAGCGAGCCGTAAGATCGTACGAATAAAGTTCCCCCCGTCGCCATAGACCCAGCTGGTTCGCAAAATCGCAAATTGCGCCTGGGGGTTTGGATGGGCTGCAAATAATTTTTCTATTGCCTCTTCACCGGCCGCCTTGCTTTTACCGTAGACCCCCAAGGGATTGCGCGCATCACTCTCAAAGTAAGGAGTGGTTTTCGTTCCATCAAAGACGTAATCGGTGGAGTAGTGCAACAAGGTTGCGCCCTCCTTCACTGCGTATTGCGCCATGATGGCTGGGGCATTGGCATTGACGGCATAGGCTAAATCGATTTCTTGTTCAGCTTGATCCACTGCTGTATACGCCGCGGCATTGATGATCAGGTTTGGTTTCGTTTCTCGCAAAAGATTGCTTATGGCATCGGCGTTGCTAAGGTCACATTGCGCACGACCCACGTAGTGAATACGATGCAACTCGCCAAGTTTCTGAGCTGTAAAGACTCTTTGAAAGGCTTTACCTAATTGGCCATCTTTACCAAAAACGATAATGTTCATCGGTTCAAGTGTTGATGAATGTTAGTTGTATTGCTTTTGCAGCCAATCGCGATAGGCGCCACTTACCACCCCTTCCACCCAGGATGGATTCTCGAGATACCACTGGACCGTTTTACGAATCCCCGTATCAAAGGTTTCCGCGGGTCGCCAAGCAAGCTCGCGCTCAATTTTGCGTGCGTCAATCGCATAGCGCCGATCGTGACCAGGGCGGTCTTTCACAAAGGTAATTTGCTTGGCATAAGACTCTCCATCAACTCTCGGTCTTAACTCATCCAAAATCTGGCAAATGGTTTGCACGACACTGAGATTGGTTTTCTCATTCCAGCCGCCGATATTGTAGGTTTCTCCAAGCGTACCGTGAGCGAGCACCGTGCGAATCGCCGAGCAATGATCGCCGACATAGAGCCAATCGCGCACTTGCTGACCATCGCCGTAAATCGGTAGGGGCTTGCCATTAATCGCATTGAGAATGACCAAGGGAATGAGTTTTTCGGGGAAATGGAAGGGGCCATAGTTGTTCGAGCAATTGGTGGTCACCACTGGCAAGCCATAGGTATGAAACCAGGCTCTTACCAGATGGTCGGACGCGGCTTTAGAAGCCGAATACGGACTGTTGGGCTCATAAGGATGGGTCTCTGTAAACGCTCGTGCGGTAGGCGCAAGTGAGCCATAGACCTCGTCGGTGGAGACATGATGAAAGCGAAACGTTCGTTTTGCATCGTCTGGTAAGCCACTCCAGTACTCGCGCGCGCACTCGAGGAGATTAAAGGTACCTACGATATTGGTCTCAATAAAATCGGCTGGCCCATGAATTGAGCGATCCACATGACTCTCGGCCGCAAAGTTCACAATCGCGCGCGGTTGATGCTCTTTTAATAGTTGCGCGACCAGAGCGCGATCGCCAATATCCCCTTGCACAAAAACATGACGCGAATCGTTCTTTAACGAAGCGAGGGTCGCTAAATTGCCGGCATACGTTAATTTATCGAGATTAATGATGGCTTCCGCACGGGGGTCTTTGAGCCAATCGAGCACAAAGTTGCCACCAATAAAACCTGCGCCGCCAGTAATCAGAATCATCGCTTGTTTCTATTGTTCAAAAGTTGCAAACCTAGGGTGACTTCATGAGGTCTAGGTATTTGTTAAAACGTTTTTTGCCAAAGAGCATCTGCCCCAAGCGCTGAACCAGTTTAAGCACCCCTTTGGGTGCTTGGGGTAGCGGCGGTTCGACGGCATCGGGGTATTGCGCGCAATTAATCAGCGCACAATTGATATAAATTTTATAACCTTTTTGGCGTAAGTCTTCATGAAAGGGGATGTGGTCCGCCACATCAAAGCCACCTTGGCGATCAGTGCCGGCATAGCGCCCCGCGAGAAATGCCTCGCGGCGATAAATAGCTAAACCTCCAAAGGCGGAATCGACTTCAATCAACCCCGCGCGCGGATCCAGAGTCACTTGCCGCGCGGTCACCGCTAAATGTTCAGCCGGTCGATCGCCAATCACGGATTCAAGCGCGGTTTTTTGCTGCCAGCAGTCGGTCGGGCACCAATCGCGATGGCGTAGCGCCCAAATGTCATAGTACGGTCCCAATTGATTGGCGGTGATCACATCCCAGTTCTCAGGCACGCTCCAGCACTGGGCAATTTTTTCCGAAGTGATGAGGTGATTCATGCCATCCATATCCGCCATGGCAATGTAATCAATCTGCGCGTACTCTGGGTTTTGCGCTACCGCATCGATAATCGCATTACGACACAGGGCAATCCGATCAGTTCGTCTGGGATATTGCTTACTGAGCTGCCCCATACTGACGTACGAAAACTGGGGCATGGTCTTGGACAATTGCTCTAATTGCTGAACGGTCGCATCGCTCGAGTCACTTTCAATCACCAGGCACGCACTCGTTTTAAAGTTCGCCAAACTCGCCATCAGGGTCTTAACTTCGCGCTCAATGGTGGCGGCGACATTGCGCACGGGGCCTGCCAATAAAATGGAAGACTCGGAGATAGGCTGGTGGCGAGAGTCTCGTGAGCGGTATAGTGTCATCAATAATGAAATTTGCGAATTATTATCAACCGGATCGGGTAAAAAACGCCTCGTTTGAGGTGATTGATCAACATCATACCTATAACCCGACCTATACCAATCGGCTTTTGCGCTCCGAGTTTTTGGCGCACGGGGTGGAACTCAATAACCCCGATGTGAACCTGGGGCGAGCCATTGCCTTTCACCTGCTGCATGACGGACAAGCCATTGCCAATCTACCTGCTCCCAAATATCTCATTGCCACTGAAAATCCGATCATTTGCCCCTTCAATCGCGATCCTGCCTACTTGGCCCAATTTAATGCCTTCTTTACCTGGAATCGCGATCTTTTGCACCTACCCAATGCCGTGCCGCTTCTGATTCCCAATCAAATTCGCTATGAGGCAACTCCCCACTTTGACGAGCGCCCCATCTTTAGTTGCATCATTAATGCCAATAAAGCCTTTCCACCTGGCATCCCCGGGGACCTCTACCGCGAGCGCGTGGCAGTGATTCGCTGGTACGAAACGCATGCGCGGGCTGATTTTGCGCTCTATGGCTTAGGCTGGAGTAAACCCAGCCCTGCCTTTGATCGCATGGGAAAAATCAAGCGCCGTGCGCAGCGCATCGCTTCCCAACTCTATGGCTACAAACCCTTTCCCAGCTACGCCGGTGAGATCGAAGATAAATCGGTGGTCTACCGTAAAACTAAATTCGCGTATTGCTATGAGAATGTCGCGGATTTACCCGATTACATTACTGAAAAAATCTTTGATTGCTTTTTTGCGGGTTGCGTACCCGTGTACTGGGGGTCGCAGACCATTGGTGAGCGCATACCAAGTGAGTGCTTTATTGATCGCCGGCAGTTTGCGAACACCGCCGATGTGCATCGTTACTTAAAATCCATCGATGCCAAAACCTACGCGCGCTACCAAGAGCACATTGCCGACTTTTTAAAAAGCCCAGCCGCCATGGCCTTTGACACCACGCGCTACGTATCGATCATTCGCACTCGCATTTTGAGTGATCTCGGACAATGAATCAGCGCTACTTCATTGACTACGACAATCCCGATGCAGGGATTGGTCACTCACTCGGGTTTATTAACCGCGGCATCAAAATTGCCACGCGCCATCAATTGCAATTTGCCTATGCTAAGGAGCAGCTGCGTAAATCGTCCAATACCGATTGGCGCTGGCGTCTACGGCAAGGGCTGCGCCGACTGCGAGGCGCCCGCGCCCATGAAACCCACAATCTTGGCGATGATCTCAATCGCATGCTAGGTCTAGCAAGCATTCTTCCAAGTCGCAGCGCGATTGAGGAGCGTATTCGCCAGGGTGAACTCAAGGTAATCGATCTTCCCCCGTTTGAAATGCACATTCCATCAAATGCGCAAATCGATGATGAAGTCTATCGCCCAGTCGATGAGTTTATTCAAGCTCACCCAGAACCCAATACCGTGTTTCGGGTGAGCACCAATCGCTTTGGCGATTACGAGTACGCAAATACGCGGGAGTGGTTTCGTGAACTCTATGACAAGGCACGTCAAGCCGACCCGATTGCGCTCTCCTACCAGCCCGAGCACTTTAATATTGCTCTCCACATTCGCCGCGGTGATTTATTACCGGGTCGGCAGTTCTCTGATCTCGCCACGCGCATGCTGCCCGACTCCTGGTACCTCACTATTTTGGATCTCATTGTGAGAACCACGCATCGCCCCCTTGCGATCCACATCTTTAGTGAAGGCAAACAGGGTGTTTACCAGTCGGAGAAGGGAGAGCCCTTTTCTTGGGCCCAATACTTTGCCCATCGTGGTCACTCTGTGACCGAGCACATCGATACGCCCTTTTTAGAGACCTTTCACCATCTACTTTATGCCGATCTCTTCATTGGTTCCAAAAGCGGGATGTCGCACTTAGCTGGGATGCTGGGTAGTGCTGTCAAACTCGTACCAAAACTGTGGCACTCGTATCGCGGTGCGCAGCAACTCTTCGAAGTTCCCGATGCGATTGATAGAACGAGTGAAGAGGCGATTACCGAGTTCTTAGCGCTTAACCCACCAGGCCGCGAACGCACGCTCTAAACGGGTCAAGGGTGTCCAAAGCCCTGAACGGCGATACTGAAATCGCGCATAAATTTCACCACAGGCCCGATACGAGATCTCTGGAAAGTGCCCTTTTAAGGCGCAAAGCAAGGTGAGCGCTACCGGCCAACGCTCTCGCCACGGCAGCGGCTCAGGGCGCAGACTTGCATCAATTCCCAAGAGTGTTAAGTAGCGCTTTTGCACTTCAATCGTGGAGCGCTTAAATTTTTCCAGATGCACCGAGCTCGTTTGCGCAGGGTATTGCCGATAGGTCACCAGGCGCTCTCGCAAATTCAAAAAGCGAGCACCGGCGGCGGCCATTTGCACCCATAAATAATAGTCTTCGGAGGTCAAAATCGTGGTGTCGTATTTGAAGCGTTTAAAAAGTTCAGCCCGCCCCGTCACCGCAGAGTTGCAGAGGGTGCAGTAGATGGCCAGAAGCGCGCGCAAATCTGCGTCCGTAAATTTGTCTTTGGATTTTTTAACCTGTTGCGTTGCATCATCCAAGACCCACTGGGCACTCCCGCACACATCGCACGCGTTATTTTCTAACACGCGCAGCTGCGCTTCAAGTCGCATAGGGTCTGCAATATCGTCCGCGTCCATCAGCGCAATGTATTTACCCTTGGCTAAATCAATGAGGGCATTACGGGCATAAACCACGCCGTGATTTTGGTCCGAGAGCACTTTGATGATGCGTGGATCGGTATAGCGATTAATGACCGATCGGGTTTGATCGGGGGAGCCATCCTCAAAAATCAGGAGTTCCAGATGCGTATGGGTTTGCGCGAGGATGCTCTCAATCGCTTGACCAATGTATTTCTCACTCTTAAAGGCCGGCATGATGACGCTTACGAGCGGCGTGGTCATGGCAGCTTGCGTGCTCATTAGATGAAGCTTTGCAAATAGCGCCCCACGCGCTTGATTTTTTTCAAGGCGCGCGAGAAGATCGATTTGTTGCTCGGACCAAGATCGAGGCTCAAATCCCAACTCGATTGGTAGATGACACCTAGGTAGTTTTCCTTGAGCTTCGGGATAGACTCGCCCAAGCGGCGCAAGATAAAGTAATGCCAATCGTAGTAATACACCCGAAATAATTGCTCAATGGGGTGAAGAGGAATCGCCCGAAAGTTCAAAAGCGCTTCGAGGTAAATTAAGGTCTCGGGGTGCTCGCGCGTGCACAGATCCCACAAGGTTTGTCCTCGGGGTTCTAAATACTGGGTATCGAGCGATTGCCACACGGCAGCCGACCAAATAAAGGGTGGGCAGGGGCAATAGTAGTTGGGGCCCGTGCGTCCAAAAATAGCCTTGACACGCTCGGCTTCGCTTTGCAAGTGTCGCGGCGCTTTGGCGTAGTTTCGGTTGATCGCTAGCTGGTGGTATTCCTTATTTTGGTAGATCACCGTATAGGGATTACCGTCGCTCGCGATAAAGTCGCTTTTTTGAAAGTCTTGAATAAAAATGCAATCCGAGTCCAAGCACACGTAATTCTTTGCCAGACCCAAGCGCCAAAATTCGGATTTGATGACCTGCTGCGCAAGGCCCCCCGACTTCGTCTTATCAATACCCAATGGCGCTCGTGGGTTAGCGCGCACAATCGATTCGTCGGAGACCCATTGATAGCCCTGAACGCCAATTTGACGTTCGAGCTCAGCGCGCTCGCTCTCCGAGGTGGAAATGTAAAAATCGAGCTGGTCTTTGTTGTATTGCTCAATCGATGCCAATAAATTGCGCAGACGCAAAAAGTCCTTGGAGTAGGACTTACAATACAAAACAATGTCTTTCAAAGGCGCGCCCGCTTAGCTGTAAAGGTGACTCAAAATGGTGTGAACCGCTTGATCCACCCCAATTGGATTGTAAATCGGGGTAATGAGTTGCTGACTCTTCCAATCAAGCCAAATGCGCTCGAGCGTCATGGCAATACCCGCCGCATCGCCATCCGCGCTCAGATAGGATCCACGCTCCGTGAGCATCTGATCGAGCTGCGGATTGCGGTGCGTGATGCCCCAAATGGGGCGGCCCGCCCAGAGGTAGTCATAAAACTTCGATGGGATATATTCCGCACACCACTCATCGTTCCCATGCAAGAGAAGAAGGACATCAGCTTCTTGCATCTTTTGCGCTACGCGTTCGCGCCCCGATTGACCGGTTACCGGATCGCGCTCAAGGCGACCGTGCGCCACTAAGAGATCGGAGTAATCGTATTGCTTGATTGCTTCGACGGTTAATGAATCCAAGGGTGCGCCATAAGCATGCACTTTGATAAGCTCTCGGGCCTCTGGGTATTTAGCGACTAAGGTATGCACCGCCCGCAAAATCATGGAGAGCGAGCGATCATTGGCCAAAGAACCAAAGTGGCATAGATTCAAGTAGTTGCCATAGTGGTGAGGGGTGCGCTCTGCAGCAATCGGTGGATTGGCCCCTGGCATCACCACAAAACCACGAGCATTGCCTGGGGTATTTAAATTTGGATTACGAATCTTGGCGTAATGAAGCGCCCCATCGGTAAACCACCAAACATCATCGGAATACTTGCACAATTGTTGCTCTAGATAATGGCGAAAGCGCGCATCGCGATTTCTGGGTTTTTCCATCCCAAGATCATTGGGACCTTTACGAATCACCAAGGGATCATGTACCTCGGAAATCAGTGGCAAGCCCGTAGCGCGTTTTAACCACACGCCTGCTAAGTGAGCTGACCATGCACTGCCAATCGAATAAATCACATCGACTTTGCCCGATTTGATAAGCCAATAACCACGAAGAAATGCAGGGATCGCCCAGGACCATTGACTCGAGTAACCCAAGAGGAGTTTTTCAATCGCAATGAAGGGGGCTAGGAGCACCGAAACCGTTCGAGTTGTCAGTTTATAAAACCACCCCCGTCCGTATTGATTGGCAATCCAATGGCGAAAGTCAAAGCGAAAGGCTGACGGGCCCCAGGCCAAGAACTGCTGATGAGGAAAGCGCGTATCGTGAATACCGGTAATGGCGCTTAGCACAATCGGCTGCACACCGGCCTCTAAAAAATAAGGGATCTTATCGGTGATGGTCAGGCTCGCCGCCCGGCCGTCCATATTAAATGCATGGGTGAGCAGTAGCCAACGGCGTTGCGTGGGTGGAACGGATATTTTTTTCAATGAACTCTCTAAAAAGATCCCCTAATACCAATTGTTCTTGATGAAGTCCTAGCGAGGACTTTGAATACGAGCGAACGACTCGATTATAGTAGGCTTACTCGCTAGTCAATTCTTCAATCAACGAGATGCCTAATCTTCACCGACTCCTTGACTTTTTTCGTCCGCGCGAACGGATTTCGGCACCCTATGTTCTGCATGATCATCGGCTCTATACCAAAGTACCCATTAATATCAAACACGATCGGATTCGCTTTGTTCGCAAAGCATTTCGTAAAAGCCCCGAACTCCAGGTCGTTGACCTACAAGGCGAATCGTTTTATTTACTCCTAATTCACGTTGATAACATCGCGCACTTTTTTCATGACGTCTTCTTTCCGCTCTACTATGTCTGGCGCACCAACAAAAAACGAATTTGTGTCTCGATTGATGGCGATCGCTTTCAACAAGAGTTTCTTGAATCGGTGATTGGTAAAGACTATTTGGTTTTTCTCGATCGCTCTCGCGTTTACCAATTTTCCGATCTGATTCTCACTCCGGAAGGTCGAGATCTCAAAATCTATCCCGACTACCTCTCGATCTGCGAGGAGATTAAAGCGATTTGTTTTGCGCGCAATGGCATTACTGAACACCGCACTAAAAATCTGCTCTACGGTCGCAATGAACTCAGTCGCAAAAATTTACTCAATATTGATCCCAAGTTTTTAAACGATCACCACATTGAGCTTGTCTACTTATCAAAACTCAGCTTTAAAGACTATTTGCAAACCTTGGCTTCGGCTAAAACCTTTACTTACATGGTGGGTGCCGGAGTCTTTAATCTATTGTTTCTTGATCGCGATGTTCGCGTGCTCGAAATTAATCCACATCGCAATAACTCCTGGGCACAGATGTTTGGGCTTAGTTCACTGGTGGATTTTCAAGTGATTATCGGTCAGCGCCTCAAACCATCCTCAGCTGCAACCCAAGATGAGGCAATTCTTGACAGTCACGTCTATTTTGATGAGAGTATCGCAGCCGCAATCGCAGCTTTAGTTGCCCGCCACGATTGACATCACCGCCATCCGTACGGCTATTCCAAAAGTGACTTGTTTGAGGATGACCGATTGAGCACCATCGGCAACCGCTGAATCGATCTCAACTCCCCGATTCATGGGGCCGGGATGCATCACAATCGCATCGGGTTTGGCGAGTGCTAAACGTGCAGGGGTGAGTCCAAACTGAGCAAAAAACGCAGCGCCTTCGGGAACCTTACCGGCTTCCATGCGCTCTTTTTGAATGCGTAGCGTCATCACCACATCAACGCCGCGCAGACCCTCCTCCATGCTATGAAATACTTTCACACCCAGCAAATCCAAATCATTGGGGAGCAAACTCTCAGGACCAATGGCGCGAATGTCAGTGCAACCCAAAGCGGTGAGCGCATGAATATTCGATTTCGCCACGCGGCTGTGCACAATATCGCCCACAATCGCTACCTTAAGTTTGGTGAAATCCTTCTTAAAGTGGCGCATGGTGTACATGTCGAGTAAGCCCTGCGTGGGATGCTGATGGCTTCCATCGCCGGCGTTAATCACATGCACATAAGGTGGTACGTGATTCGCAATCTCAATCGGAGCGCGCGAGACACTATGACGCACCACAAAAATATCGGCTTGCATCGCAATCAGATTGTCGATGGTATCCATGAGACTCTCGCCCTTAGCGGTTGATGAGGTCGAGATATCGAGATTAATCACATCCGCCGAGAGGCGCTTGGCAGCAATCTCAAAGGTCGTGCGGGTACGGGTGGAGTTTTCAAAAAAGAGATTGAAGACGCTCTTGCCCCGCAGTAGCGGTACTTTTTTTACTTCACGGGCAGGGTCGGTCACGCTCACAAATTGCTGCGCAGTATCCAAAATGTGGACGATCTGCTCTTTGGGCATACCCTCGAGCGTGAGTAAATGAGTGAGCTCGCCTGCGGAATTCGTTTGCATAGTCATGCGCGCTCCTCGAGAACGAAGCGAAAGATTTCCCGAGTATCCTCGGTTCCCTTTTCTAAAGCCAGGATTTGAGTGTCTGGTAATTGGATATGCTCGCCGACAAAATCAGCAGCGATCGGTAACTCACGTTGACCACGATCGGCTAGCACCATGAGCTCTACTGCAGCGGGCCTACCAAAATCAAAGAGTTCATTGAGCGCAGCGCGCACGGTTCTTCCAGTAAAGAGCACATCATCGATGAGTACGATTTGAGCGCCTGTCACATCAAAGGGGAGATGCGTTGCCATGGTGTCGGCCGATCGAATCGCTGCCAACCCTTTCTCCGCATAATCGTCGCGATGAAACGCCACATTAATCACGCCGTATTGTGCCAAGCTTAAATCGTTGGCGAGGCGCTTAGCAACCCAGGCACCGCCAATGGCAAGTCCGGCGATCTGAAGGGTTGGTTTACCTTGGAGCTTCTCCCGCAGATGATTTAGTAATTTTTGATAGAGAAGCTCAGCATCCATATTGTTTAATCGGTTGATTTGGACTGACTCACCGTTGGTTTTGAGCCAATTTTGTACTGCGCTTGACCCAATCCCAATGCACGCTATTGTATTGCTTCAAAACAGAGGTTGGGATGAAACCGACCTAAATCCAAGAGCCGCTTCTATTTTCAGGGTGTTGCGTGCATCCCTCAAAGAATTCAAATGCTTACAAATACCCCTAAAGATTGATTAACTTTAACTATCCATTAAGAAAATCACTAGTTTTTTCCTATTGGATCTATACAAAAATACGATGAAACGGTCATCAAAATTTCTGATAATTACTAAGTGGACTAGTGCCGGGAGAGCCTCTCCCTTCACTGCCTCTAAATTTATAACCCATTCATTCTAAAGGAGATTTATATGGCTAAGTCGGTAAAAGGTACCAAGACTGAACAGTCGTTGAAAGAAGCATTTGCTGGTGAGTCCCAAGCCAACCGTCGTTATTTGTACTTCGCAAACCAAGCTGACATTGCTGGTGCAAACGACGTAGCAGCTGTTTTCCGCTCCACCGCCGAAGGTGAGACCGGGCACGCTCACGGTCATATGGAGTATTTGATCAATGGTGGCGCTGGCGAGCCAGGTACTGGTATGCCTGCTAAGACCGTTGCCGAGGCTCTCCAAGCAGCGATTGCTGGTGAGACCCATGAGTACACCGATATGTACCCAGGTATGGCTAAAACCGCTCGTGAAGAAGGTTTTGACGAGATTGCTGATTGGTTTGAGACCTTAGCAAAGGCTGAACGCAGCCACGCTAACAAGTTCACCAAGACCTTAGAGGCACACTTGGCAAATTCCTAATTTGTAGTTTTTTTAGGAAAAGAAAATGGCGCTCAATTGAGCGCCATTTTTGTTTGGTTCAACATCGCAAGGATGTTGAAAGGCTTACTTCGAATTAACCTGCTTTCTTAGCCCATGCTGAGCACCAGCCAGCTCCAGCCACTTGTTTACCAGCAAACAGGCTGCAACCACCGGCTGCACTGCCTGCCTTACCTTGATACAAGGCGCAGTTATCGCAACGCTGCGTATTAGCGTGCTTTGGATACTTCTTGGTATCGACCTTAGTGGTGTCGGCTTTGTAACCCAAGGCTTGTGCTTGTGGATCGGTCTCAGCAACCATGGCTTGTGCTTGAGCCAAGTTATTGAGTGACAAAGTGGCTGCACCAGCAGCAGACATGATCAAAAATTGACGACGTGTGTTTTTCATGGATTCTCCGTGTTCAAAAAAACTGCAGATGCGATCTTAAAACACAAATCAACACTCGTTGTAGTGTTTTATAAGCTACTGATTTAATTGATTTTTTAACTGAGAATGATTCTCAAATCAATAAGATGAAGCTCTACTGCTTGCCTTGCTGCTTATCCATGAGCGCTAAGAACTCTCGGCGCAAATTCGCATCCTTTAGAAATGAACCGCGCATCACACTATTGACCATCTTGGAATTGAGATCCTTCACACCGCGCCATTGCATGCAAAAGTGATCGGCTTCCATGACAAGTGCCAATCCAGTGGGCTTCATCTTCTCTTCGAGGATGTTGGCAAGTTCCACCACGGCCTCCTCCTGAATCTGTGGCCGACACATGACCCATTCGGTGATGCGAGCGTATTTAGACAAACCAATGAGAGCTGTTTGTTTGTCAGGCAACACCCCAATCCACACGCGTCCCATAATCGGGCACAAATGGTGTGAGCAGGCGCTCTTCACCGCAATCGGTCCGATGATCATGAGTTCATTTAAGCGACTGACATTCGGAAAACGTGTAAGACTCGGTTGCGGTGTATAGCGCCCAGTGAACACTTCATTGACATACATCTTCGCGACGCGATAGGCGGTACCACGCGTGTTGTGATCACTCTCGGTATCAATTACTAAACTCTCAAGGACCCCTTGGAGCTTACCCGCCACTTCATCAATCAAGCCATCGATCTCACCGGGTTCAATGAACTGCGCAATATTGTCATTCGCATGAAAGCGGGCTTTCTTTGCTTGAATACGTTTACGGATGACTTGCGAGAGTGGCACGCCCTCTTCACTTTTGCGACTTTTGCGAGTCACTGATGTAGTACTCGCTTTGGATGGGGTTTGTTTTATTGCGCTAGGCATAAAAATCTCAGCATCTTGGGTGCTGACCTAAATTTGGAAGAATAGAGCTACTGTACACGCAAATCCGATGAGCCACACGAAGGTGCGCAAGTTCGCCCAGTCCATCACATAGCACGCAATATAGGCCACGCGAGCTAAAAGATAAGCAATCGCCAACACATCGATGCGCGCTTGGGGTGCTTGCAAGATCATGGCGATTGCAATCCCAGCATAGAAAAAGGGTAAGGACTCAAAGGTATTGGCTTGCGCTGCATTCGCACGTGCACGTATTCCCGTTTGCTTGGCAAGCCACTCGCGCGGTTGATTGTTGTCATAGGGATCGCTTGCAGAGTTCTCGGTGGGACCAAACTTCGCAATACCCGCTGCAATGATGGGTAAAAAACCGGCAAGGATGACGCAGATAATAGCGATAGTCATGATTGATTGTTCTTTGTTCGGTTATTTTTAATTCACTATTTTTTACTCAGGCGCGTTTCCGTGCCATTGAGAAGATTTCGGATATTACTGCGATGGCGATGAATGAGAAGTGCACTCATCACCAAGATGGCCAAACCCATAGGCTGCATTCCAAATAAAAAGGTGAAATAAATCGGTGCAAAGACTGCGGCACACAGGGCTGCTAGCGACGAATAGCGCATAAAGACTGCCACAATGAGCCAGGTTCCTAAGGTGGCCAAGCCCAAGACCCAATTAATCGCAAATAAGATCCCTGCGGCTGTAGCCACACCCTTACCCCCTTTAAAGCGATGAAAAATCGGATAGAGGTGTCCGATAAAGACGGCAATCGCCACTAGTCCTAGGAGAATATTGACGCTCGCTTGGCTGGGGTCACCTAAAACTGCGCGCGCGAGTGTCACTGCCAGCCAGCCTTTGGCAGCATCGCCAATCAAGGTGAGGGCAGCAGCGACTTTATTGCCAGTGCGCAAGACATTGGTCGCCCCTGGATTTTTAGAACCATGCGTGTAGGGGTCTGGTAAACCCATCGCACGGCTCACGACCACCGCAAACGAGATCGATCCCAGCAAGTACGCCACTGGGATTAACCAGAAATACTTTATCAACTCATCCATAAATCAATACTAGCGGATTTGATTAAGAACCACGAGGATGGTGGGTGGCGTGTAAGGATTTGAGGCGCTCACGCGCCACATGCGTGTAGATCTGGGTGGTTGAGATATCCGCGTGTCCCAATAGAAGTTGCACCACGCGCAAATCCGCACCATGGTTTAAGAGATGAGTGGCAAACGCATGCCGCAGAGTATGGGGTGAGAGCGCCACTTGAATGCCAGCCTGACTCGCATAGCGTTTAATAATGAACCAAAACGCTTGACGGGTTAATCCAGTCCCCGTGCGGCGCCCCACAAAAACCTCTTGGCAATTTTTTCCCTCCAAAAGAATGGGTCGCGCTTCTTTTAGGTATTGATGCAACCACTGCCCCGCTTCACCGCCAAAAGGAACGATCCGCTCCTTGCCGCCCTTACCATTGACCACGCGCACCACCCCTTCATTGAGCCCCAGAGCGACGGTTTTGAGAGACACAATTTCCGAGACTCGTAAGCCGCTCGCGTACATCAGCTCGAGCATGGTGCGATCACGTAATCCCAGGGGTTCCTCAATATTGGGGGCATTGAGTAGCGCAATGACCTGATCTTCACTCAAGACCTTGGGGAAACGCTGTGCTTGCTTAGCTGCTCGTAATTTCGCACACGGATCTTCTTTGACATAGCCAAGACGCAGTGCATGGCGATAAAAGCGCTTAAAGACGGTTAGGCGCCGATTAGCTGTCGTGGCTTTATCGCTTCGCTTAGCTGCCATGTAGGCCGTGAGATCTGCCTCCTGGACGTGATAAAGATCGCTGGTATTTTTTTGCTCACCCAACCAGGCGGCAAATAAAGTGAGATCTCGCCGATAGGCACTTAGCGTATTTTTTGAAAGTCCATCTTCAAGCCAACAGGCATCACAAAACTGATCGATCGCATTTTGAGATGCCAAAACCACAAATTAGTCGCGAAAATTGTTAAACGCCAGAGGGGCTTCGCTTGCTTCTTTTCGCAGCAACGCCATCGCAGTCTGCAAATCATCGCGCTTGGCACCAGTCACGCGCACCGCATCACCTTGAATACTCGCTTGCACTTTAATCTTGCTGTCTTTAATGATGCGCACGATCTTTTTGGCAAGTTCTTGCTCGATGCCTTTTAAGAGTTTCATGGTTTGCTTACGCTTATCGCCTGACATCGTTTCGGTCTTATCGTCTTTTAAAAACCGTACGTCCACATTGCGTTTAGCCATTTTGCTAAAGAGTACATCGCGCACTTGTCCTAACTTGAAGTCATCGTCTGCAAACAAAATGAGTTCGTTATCTTTTTGCTCGACGCGCGCGTCTGAACCTTTAAAGTCAAAGCGGTTCGCAATTTCTTTATTGGCTTGCTCCACGGCATTTTTGAGCTCCACGACATTGGGTTCACACACAGTATCAAATGACGGCATTTACCTCTCCAAACGAATGTTGTAATCATGACGGTTTTGCTATTTTTAGACCAATTTCGTTCTTCCTGCAAAACCCGAATAAGATTGTGGCATGAACTTTGATTGCAAGCCACTCGCCAATTACTCCTTAGAGGATCGTAATACCTTAGGCTTTGATGTGGTGGCCGAGTGGGTTTTGCCGATTACCCAAGCTGAGCAAATCCCCGCTGCGATTCGCTGGGCTAGAAATGCTGGGTTATCCCATCGCGTTCTTGGAGGAGGTAGTAACGTTGTTTTACCCGACCAATTACAAGGAGTCACCCTCCTGATGGACATCGATTTCATCGAGGTTCTAGAGAATCGTGATTCAAATACACGATTGCGGGTAGGAGCCGGGGTGAGCTGGCATGCCTTCGTTCGTTGGACCTTGGATCAAAACTATCGCGGCCTTGAAAACCTTGCCTTGATTCCTGGCACGGTTGGAGCAGCCCCCATCCAAAATATTGGCGCCTATGGGGTTGAAGTCAAAGAGTACATCGAGGCGGTGGAGGCCTACGATTGCCAAACCAATCAGTGGGTGGCTTTATCGAAGGCTGATTGCCAATTTTCGTATCGGCATAGTCTTTTTAAAGATGAGCCCAATCGCTTTGTGATCACAGCAGTAATTTTTGATCTGCCCAAGGTATGGCAACCGCGCGTGTCATATGCCGATCTCACCAACCATTTTGCTAATCGCGCAGTTGATTCAATTGCTGCCTATGAAATCTTTGATGCGGTGTGTGCCATCCGCGCTCAAAAATTACCGGACCCTAAGGTGATTGGTAATGTGGGTAGTTTTTTTCAAAATCCTGTGATTTCCAACCAGCAATTGCAATTCCTTAAAGAACAATTTCCACAGATTGTGAGTTATCCAGAATCGGCTACGCATAGCAAGTTAGCAGCCGGTTGGCTCATCGATCAATGCGGCTTCAAAGGGATGCAACTGGGTAATGTGGGGGTTCACAACAAACAGGCCCTGGTTCTTACCCATCGGGGTGGCGGGAATGCAGGGGAACTGCTTGGTCTTGCGGAGCAGATTCAGAAAAAGGTGAAAGAGACCTTCGGAGTCGACCTGATTCCTGAACCAATCTTTTTTAATTAATCCGATTCTTTTTTCATGGGCTAAATATTCTTCTTTCTTTTATTGCATTTTGCAATAAAATGGGTGATGCGCGTCATTTCCAATAAACGAATCATTGAGTTTTCAGCAAACCACCCAGATGCCCTTAAACCCTTACAAAGTTGGAGAAGAATTATTGAATCCCAGTCATTCGACAATTACTCTCAACTAAAGTCTATTTTTGGCTCAATGGATAAAGTTGAAGATTTAATTGTTTTTGATATTTGCGGAAATCGCTATCGATTAATTACTTTTATAAGTTTTCTAAAACAAATTTGTTACATTAAGCAGATTCTTACCCATGCCATTTACGATAAGGGACGGTGGAAGAAATGAACATGCTCGAATTAGAAAATGCTTGGCAACAACTTAGCAAAACTGTTGCCCTTTCTCCCATTCATAACCGAAAAGACTATGAGCGTATGGTATTGCTCGCCGACCATCTATCGGATGCGATTGGCTGCTCAAAAAAGCATTCCCTACTAAACCTTTTTGAGATCGTATGTGAATTGATTCGCTCGTATGAAAGAGAACATTTCCCAATCGATCAAGCTAAACCTCAAGAAATTCTTAAGTTTTTGATGGATCAACACGGGCTTCGACAGTCGGATCTACCTGAAATTGGTAACCAAAGCGTTATATCCCAGATTCTATCTGGAGCGAGAAAACTAAACCTTCGTCAAGTTAAAGCGATTTCGAAGCGCTTCGGTATTTCGCCTAATGTTTTGATTGAGCAGCCCATCAAAAAATCTACGATATCGATAAGAGTGGCGAGCAAACAAAAGTTGAAGGTTTAAGGATAAATCTGCATCTTCTTAAAATCTTGAGCCGACAAATGCCATTTTTCGCCATTATTCGCCAAAAGATGAATAAGAGACTGGCTTTTGGCAGGTTCCTGATTTTGATTGAAGTCCATATTAAAGAAAGCTTTAAATTTCAACTTTCAAATTAAAGTTCTCTTTAATTTGACAGACTCCATATTGGAACAATCAAGGGTCCACCCTCCAGCCCAACAGAAAATGGATTAGTTATCTATTTTTTAAAGGCAACTTGTATCTTGCCTTCTGCAAGCCAAAGCTGATACCGCTCATCCTCTCGAATATCACTGGGTTGACGTGCAGCTTTTTGGTTTTGATCCAAAATCACTGCGTAACCCCGCTCGAGCGTGCGTTGCGGATTGAGGGTTTCAAGCTGAGTAAGCCAATGTGCCTGATTGCGTTTCAGGCTCTCTAGATACATGCGTACACCTTGAGACAAACGTTGCCGCCATTGCTCAATTTGCTCGCGCATGCGCTCCGGGTTTGGTAAAGCGTGCTTGAGTCTTAGGCTGATTTGATCGAGTGTTTGAGCTTCGCGCTCGAGGCGTTGCTCCAGACGCTGAGTGATCGTGTCTTGATAGCTCTTCAGTTCTTGTAAGAGTTGCTCTCGTTTTGGGGTGGCTAATTCAGCAGCACCGGTTGGTGTCGGGGCTCGTAGGTCCGCCACAAAATCGGCAATCGTGAAATCGGTTTCGTGGCCCACCCCGCTGATGATTGGTATATCCGAACTGGCAATAGCGTGTGCCAACTGCTCGTCATTAAACGCCCATAAATCCTCAATGCTGCCACCGCCACGCACCAGAAGAATCACCTCAGCCAAGCCATCATCATTAGCCTTTTGAATGGCGTTGACGATCCCAACAGGAGCATCCTCACCCTGAACCAACGTTGGATAAATGTAGATGGGAATGTGCGAGGCCCGACGCGCTAAGGTGGTGAGCACATCTTTCAAGGCCGCAGCTTGCGTTGAGGTCACAATCGCAATTGCCTTTGGATGAGATGGAATTACGCGCTTGCGTTCCTCATCAAATAAACCCGCCTTCGCTAACTTATCTTTGAGTTTCAGAAACGCTTCATAGAGACCGCCAAGGCCTGCTTTGCGTAAAGCATGAATCGTTAGCTGCACATCACCGCGGGGCACATACATGCTGACCGAGGCACTGACCTCCACTTGATCCCCAGATTGGGGCATAAATCCAACTTGCAGATTTTTTCCCCGAAACATCACACACCGAATTTGACCTTCTTCATCCTTGAGTGAGAAATACCAATGCCCGCTGTCATAGGCTTTGAAGTTCGATACCTCCCCGCTAACCATGACAAACTCAAATTGTTCGGTCAAGGACTCAGCAATGGCGCGGTTTAGATCGCCAACGCTCAGGATCGGGCTTGATTTTTCCGTCATTGATTTGTCACTTTCCAGTAACTATATGGCCTTGCGGGTCGCGACATATCCACAAGCCTTGGCTGATCGAAATAGTAAGAAAGTTAGTGAATACTCGCTCTTTATCAATGTCGCTTTCATCCAACAGTAAATTTGCAAGTAATTGATTTAAATGCATATTTTTATCATTGGAATTGACCGATCTTTAGGCATAAATCAAGGACTTACACCACCCATCAAGGACTTAGGGTGGACTTTGCTCAAAGTTTTGCACAGAGTTATCCACAAGCCGGCGGGAAAGCCCGTGATTTGATAAAACCGGTTTACTGGATGGAATACAGTTATCCGCTTTTTTGGGCTTTTCTGAATTTGCATGAAAATACCGTTCATGTATTCCATCTTAATCGCTGCTGGCTGGCCGATCTGGCCACTTCTTGCTATATCCATCCTAGGCCTTGCCATTTTGCTCGAACGCAGCTGGTATTTGCGCAAAACCCACATTGTTCGCAAACAGTCGATTGAAGAGGCCTTTGCTGCCACCCCGACCTTAGCTAATGATCCCAACTTCATCAATCACCTCACGAGTTCCTCCCCGATTGGCGGACTATTGGCCGGTGTCTTACGTGAGCATGCCCTGGGGCACTCGGCCGAGGTTGCCATCGAAGAGATCCAGATCCTTGCACAAAACCTATGGACCAAATTAGATCGCTATCTAGGTGCGCTCGCAACAATCGCCACTGTTGCCCCCCTTCTAGGTCTCTTTGGCACTGTGGTTGGCATGATTGAGATCTTTGGTAGTCAAGGTGGCACGATTGGTAGTGCGGTCAATGCTGCCAGCGTTGGGGCGACTAATCCTCAGCAATTGGCGCACGGTATCTCGATTGCACTCTACAACACCGCGTTTGGTCTTTTAATCGCAATCCCAGCATTGGCTGGATGGCGGATCTTACGTGCAGTGGCCGATCAACGCCAACGTGAGTGCGAGGAATGTACCCGACAGTTGTTTAAGAAGTTGTACCCACAATCTTCTTCATCTTCATGAGCTGGCTCGACACTTCACACAAAAGCTCCTCTCGCTTTGGCATGAATTTGGGTCGCTCATCCCGCTCGTTTTCCTATGCCGAACCTGAAATCAATCTGATTGCATTTATTGATGTTCTTTTGGTCATCCTGATCTTTTTGATGATCTCTACTACCTTTACCAAGTTTCAAGAAATTGCGATTACCTTGCCAACGGCTTCAGGCGTCGAGACTGTCGATTCAGCGCGTGAGATCAATATTGCGGTGAGTAGCGATGGCCGCTTTGCTCTCAACGGCAAGGTTATGAATCGCGCTCAATTAGGTAGCGCTCTCAAGCAAATGAATGCTTCATCCGAGCAAAACCTACGCATTAGTATTGATGCCGATGCTCGCGCACCACATCAAGCGGTCATGACGGTATTGGAACTGGCGCGTGATGCGGGTCTTCCCAATATCGCCTTTAGTAGTCAGGCCAAAAAATAATGCTGTTTAGGACCGCGCCGCGCTTTTGGGAAAAATCTTCTTTTACTCAATCGCCCATTAGAGCACTTATCGATCGCTTCATCAGTCTTGTTTTACTGCCCTTGGCATGGCTCTATGGCCTCGTGGTTTGGATCAAGCAGTTGATCGTGGACTCTGGGCTATTGCACACCCTTAGGATCTATCGGGCTGCGCCAGTTCCCATCATCATCGTGGGCAACATTCGGGTGGGGGGTACGGGTAAGACACCACTCGTGATTGCGCTTGCCAATGAATTGATCGAACGAGGTTTTAGGCCTGGCGTGATTAGCCGTGGCTATCTACCCAATACGCGTTCATCACTCACACAACCCACACGTGTTGATCGTCATAGTAAGCCCAATCAAGTTGGCGATGAGCCAGTACTCATGGCACAACGCATTCACGACTCCGTGCCGATATGGGTCTATCGCAAACGCAAGGCCTGTATAGACGCACTTTTACAATCCCATCCCGAGGTCAATGTGATCATCAGTGATGATGGTTTACAGCATGTGGCCTTATTGCGCTGGCCTGCGCGCGAAGGCGGACGTGATTTAGAGTTGGTCGTTGAGGATGAGCGCGGGGATGGCAATGGCAGACTCTTGCCTGCTGGCCCATTACGCGAGAGTGCTAAGCGTGAGCGCGATGCAACCATCACTATTAGCGAATTCCCTCCCCAGAGAGAGCCTTTTCCTAGTTCTCGCGAACTGCATCTCAGCCCAATAATCGATAGTGTGTATCCCCTACATCGGCCCAATGAGCCAGTCAGCTTTACACACATGCTTAGTCGCTTGATTGGATTAAAAGTGGGAGCACTTGCAGCCATTGGTAATCCCAAGAAGTTTTTTGATGCGCTTACCAAACTGGGGGTGCATATTGATCAAACTCTAGCCCTGTCCGATCACACGCAAGTTCACCACAATGATCTCAAAGCCCTTAGCGTGGATCTCATCCTAATCACCGAGAAAGATGCCGTGAAATGTGCTGATATTGAGGATTCTCGTATTTGGGTCGTTCCCATGCGCCTAGAGATCCCACCCATGTTTAGTGATTGGGTGCAAGAGGTCATCACGCGGCCCAATCCCTATCGCAAATAGGCAGTCCTATTGGGCTATGATGAGTACATGGCAATAATTGAGGTGCTGAGATGATGAACAAAAATTTACTCGATATTGTGGTGTGTCCCATTTGTAAGAGTTCGCTGCATTTGGATGAAGAGAAACACGAACTGATTTGTAAAGTGGATAAGCTCGCCTATCCCATTCGGGATGACATTCCGGTCATGCTAGTTGATGAAGCGCGCAGTCTCAGTTCTGAAGAAGCTGCTGCTCTCTCTAAATAATTACTTGCGATGACCGTATTTACCGTTGTAATCCCGGCACGTTTAGCATCGACACGGCTTGAGCGCAAAGCGCTTGCGGATCTGGGTGGTAAGCCGATGGTAGTACGCGTAGCCGAACGTGCTCAACAATCGAAAGCAAAACAAATTTTGGTTGCCACCGATGCCGTTGAGATTGAAGCTGCCTGCCATGCGGCGGGATTCAATGTCCTCATGACTCGCGCTGATCATCCAAGCGGTACTGATCGGATTGCGGAGGTTGCCTCTCGTTTAGAGCTAGATGACGAGGCACTGATTGTGAACGTACAAGGGGATGAGCCTTTAATTCCAGTGGAGCTCATCAATCAAGTGGCCGACACTCTGGCAGCGAATTCAGAGTGCGTGATGAGTACAGCCGCTGTAGCCATTCAAAATGTTGAAGAAATTACGAATCCTAATGCGGTAAAAGTGGTCCTCAATCAACAACACGAGGCCTTGTACTTCTCTCGAGCAGCTGTGCCCTACGATCGCACTCAATCGTCACCCACTTACTATCGCCATATCGGTATCTATGCCTACCGCGTGGGTTTTCTAAAAAAGTATGCCCAACTTGCAACCTCGCCATTAGAGGTTGCAGAGTCTTTAGAGCAGTTGCGTGTGCTCTGGCACGGCTACCGCATCGCAGTGCATCTCGCCACTGAACTCCCACCAGCCGGCGTAGACACCCTCGAAGATCTGGAGCGCGTTCGTAAATTCTTTTAAGGGATTTCGCTAAGAAGCAGGTCCCAATAAATCTGCTCTAAGTCGGTGCAATCAATTAGACTATAGGGAATGAAAGAACAAGACAGGGGATGACATGCGCTTAATTTTGCTAGGTGCTCCAGGTGCGGGCAAGGGAACGCAAGCCCAATTTATTTGTGAAAAGTTTGGGATTCCGCAAATCTCCACTGGCGATATGCTACGCGCCGCCGTTAAAGCGGGTACTCCTCTCGGAATCGCTGCCAAGAAAATTATGGATGGGGGTGGCTTGGTGTCTGATGAGATCATCATTGGCCTTGTTAAAGATCGCTTAACCCAACCGGATTGCCATAAAGGTTATCTCTTTGATGGCTTTCCCAGAACCATTCCACAAGCGCAAGCCATGAAAGATGCGGCGGTACCGATTGACTACGTGCTTGAGATTGATGTGCCCTTTGATGCCATTATTGAGCGCATGAGTGGTCGCCGTGTTCACCCCGCTTCCGGTCGCTCCTATCACATCAAATTTAATCCACCGAAAGTCGAGGGCAAAGATGATGTGACGGGTGAGCCGCTTATTCAGCGTGATGACGATCAAGAGGCAACCGTTAAGAAACGTTTGCAGGTCTACACTGATCAAACGCGCCCTCTGGTGGACTACTACTCAAAGTGGGCGAGTGAGCCAGCAAGCGCTGGGGTGAAGGCGCCTGCCTATCGCAAGGTATCTGGAACAGGTTCGGTGGACGATATCACCAAAGCAATCTTTGCAGCGCTGCAGTAAGTTTTCTACTTTAGCTCTTTGAGAGCACTTTCGAACGACTCAAGATCGGCAAAGCTGCGATAGACCGATGCAAAGCGAATGTAGGCGACTTTATCTAGGCGTTTGAGCTCACGCATGACTAGTTCACCAACGCGCTCGCTAGGAATTTCTTTTTCACCAAAAGCCATCAGTTTTTCTTCGATGCGTCCGATCGCATCATCAACTGCATCCGAGGAAACCGGGCGTTTGCGCAATGCCAAACGAATTGAACTTACTAACTTCTCATGGCTGTACTCCACGCGACTGCCATTTTTTTTCACAATGGCCGGCAGACTTAATTCAGCCCGCTCGTAAGTGGTGAAGCGCTTATCGCACGATGCACAGCGCCTGCGGCGTCTGACCGAATCGCCCTCATCCGATACCCGGGTATCCATCACCTGGGTATCGTCACTATGGCAAAACGGGCAACGCATGGGGCTTAATTTCCGTAGACGGGGAAACGTTTAGTAAGCGCATTCACTTGCTCGCGCACCTTTGCCAAATGATTGGCATCATTCGGATGATCGAGCACATCCGCAATTAGTTGCCCCACTTGCTTGGCTTCGGCCTCTTTAAAGCCACGCGTGGTCATGGCGGGTGAGCCCAAGCGAATCCCACTCGTCACCATCGGTTTCTCAGGATCGTTGGGAATCGCATTTTTGTTCACGGTAATGTGAGCAGCGCCTAATGCGGCCTCAGCTTCCTTACCGGTAATTTTCTTCGCACGTAGATCGACGAGCATCACGTGCGACTCCGTTCTACCCGAGACAATCCGTAGGCCCCGCTCAATCAACGAATTTGCTAAGGCTTGCGCATTGGCAATTACCTGCTTTTGATAGTCTTTAAAGCTGGGCTCCAAGGCTTCTTTAAACGCCACCGCCTTTGCCGCAATCACGTGCATTAGCGGCCCACCTTGCATACCTGGAAATACCGCAGAGTTAATGGCTTTCTCATGCTCAGCTTTCATGAGAATGATGCCACCGCGTGGACCACGTAGACTCTTGTGCGTCGTTGAGGTCACCACGTCGGCATAAGGCACTGGATTGGGGTACACACCTGCAGCGATCAATCCTGCGTAGTGCGCCATATCGACCATAAAAATAGCGCCGATCTCTTTGGCTACTTTTGCAAAGCGCTCAAAATCAATCTGCAAAGAATAAGCGGACGCACCAGCAATGATGAGTTTTGGTTTTTTCTCACGCGCTAAGCGCTCCATTTGCTCGTAATCAATCGCTTCGTTTTGATCGAGTCCATAGGAGATCGCGTTAAACCATTTACCGCTCATATTAAGGGCCATACCATGCGATAAATGTCCGCCCTCAGCAAGGCTCATGCCCATAAAGGTATCGCCAGGCTTCAGAAAGGCCAAGAAAACCGCTTGATTAGCCGATGCTCCGCAATGGGGTTGCACATTGGCGGCGTCGGCTCCAAACAATTTCTTGACTCGATCGATCGCCAATTGCTCAGCCACATCGACAAACTCACAGCCACCGTAATAGCGCTTGCCGGGATAACCCTCGGCATATTTGTTGGTTAATTGTGAGCCCTGAGCGGCCATCACTGCGGGTGAGGTATAGTTTTCAGAGGCGATGAGCTCAATATGCTCCTCTTGACGACGGTTCTCGTTTTGGATGCTAGTCCATAACTCAGGGTCAATGTGCGCTAAAGTGTGCTGACGATCAAACATAGTGGCTTCCTAATTAATCACAAATCAATACCAAAATACGACAATTAAATTGCGGCAATCCAGTGAGGATTGGCTAAAATTACCCTCCATAATACAAAGTCCTTATGAACCCTACTGAAGACCTTTCTATTCTGACCCTGGTTCTCAACGCCAGCATCTTGGTTCAAGCGGTGATGGTATTGCTCTTGAGCCTCTCTGTGGCCTCGTGGACCATCATTTTTCGAAAGGGCTCAAACTTACGCGCAGCGCGCCGTGAGACGGAGCGCTTTGAGCGTGATTTTTGGGCGGGTGGCGACTTACAAACCTTATTTGAGGCTGCCCAGCGCAAAATGAGTAGCGCTGGTACCCAAGTCAATGCAGCAGTTTTAGAGCGCATCTTCGCTGCCGGGATGCAGGAGTTTTTAAAGGCCAAAGAAATCGATGCGGCACGGCGCGCGATGAAAGCCGCCTATCAACGCGAGATGGATCGCCTTGAAGCCAATTTGCCCTTTCTAGCATCCGTTGGCTCAGTATCTCCTTACATTGGACTCCTCGGAACAGTCTGGGGGATCATGCACGCCTTTCGCGGTTTGGCCAATGTGCAACAAGCGACTCTTGCGTCTGTGGCCCCAGGCATTGCAGAAGCGCTGGTAGCTACTGCGATCGGATTATTTGCAGCCATCCCTGCGGTCGTGGCTTATAACCGTTACTCCACCGATATTGATCGCCTCTCGATTCATTTTGAATCCTTTATCGAAGAGTTCACGAATATTTTGCAACGTCAAGGCGCTCGCCTCTAATCATCATGGCTAGCCGCTCATCCTTTCGCTCCTCTCGTCGGAAAGCGATTGCGGACATTAATGTGGTCCCCTACATCGATGTGATGTTGGTGCTCTTAGTCATCTTTATGGTGACCGCCCCACTCGTTAACCCCGGAGTGGTCAATCTTCCAACGGTGGGAGGCGCCAAGGTTCAAGCCCTACCCCCAGTCTTTATTACGATTGGCGCTGATGAGGCCATTACGATTCGTAAAGAGGGTGAAAGCGCACAAACTATTTCTAAATTAGAGCTCGGTGCCTTTGCGCGCTCCCAAGCCGAGAAATCTGCCGAGCAACCGGTTGTTCTAGCGGCCGATAAATCCATCAAATACGAAGTGGTGATGGATGTGATGTCACGCTTAAAAGAAAATGGCGTCAAACGCGTGGGATTGGCGGTTCGCAGTCAGTAATCATGCCAAGTGCAACTATCAATGCCTCCTGGCAGTTTCATGCGGATCGCGAACCAGGAACCACCAAAGCGCTTGTACTCTCATTAGGGGCCCATCTTTTTCTGATTACTTTACTGACTTTGGGGATTCATTGGAAAACGAGTTCCAGCCCTGCTGGTGTTGAGGTGGAGCTCTGGGATGCAAGCGTTCCACCCCCAAGTGTTACACCCGCCCCCATAATGGATGTAAAGCCCGAAGCGGCTGAAATCGTTATTAAGAAAACCAAACCACCGCCTGAGCCACCCAAAGAGGCAGTAAGAAAACCCGAGCCCAAGCCTGAGAAAAAAGCAGAATCCAAGCCACCCGAGAAAAAAGTGGACACTAAAGAAGATGCGGCTGCTAAAAAAGCTGCCGCTGCTGCGGAGAAAGCACGCCTGGATCAATTGGCCCGTTTAAAAGCAGCTGCAGGTGCTGAAGGCGGTAGTGGCGGCAAAGTGGGTGATGGCGTCGGTGCGGGCGGTAATGCCCCACCCGGCTACGCCGATCGGGTACGCAAAAAAATTAAACCCCTCATCGTCTTTAATACGGAGTCCACCAGCGGTAATCCAACGGTGGTGGTATTGGTTGATCTCGCTCCCGATGGCATGATTTTGAAACGGACCGTGACCTCGCCCAGCACCGATCCAGCCTGGGATCGTGCGGTCCTAATTGCGATTGATCGTGCCGAGAGCCTACCGCGTGACGAAAACGGCAAAATCCCGATGCGTCAAATCAAATTAACCTTTAAACCAAAAGATTAATTCAGGGTTCATAACAAGCGTCTAGAATATTGATCATGATATTCCAGCGCTTATGCACCATTCCCCTACTGGCACTTGGCATCATCATGGGGCTTTTCATCAACCCCGCGCATGCTCAAATGAATATTGAGATCAAGGGTGTTGGCCAAACCCTCTATCCGATTGCGGTTTCCCGATTTAAAGATGAGGACAAATTACCGGTCAAGATTTCTGATGTGATTCGCCAAAATCTCACACGTAGTGGTTACTTCCGAAATGTCGAGCTTGGCAATGGAGTCGAAGACGATCAAGTTGTTCCTAACTTCAAAACGTGGGCGGCGCGCGGCGCTGATGCCTTGGCAGTTGGGTCGGTCACCCAAAAATCCCCAGGGCAGTATGAGGTTCGTTACCGCTTATACGACATTCGTAAGGGCGAGAGTCTTAATGGATTAATTGTTTCAGCCAGTGAAGATAACTTGCGCCTGGCAGCCCACAAAATTTCAGATGACATCATCTTCAAACTCTTGGGTGAGCGCGGCGTATTCTCCACCCGTCTGTCATATGTCATGAAAGAGGGTAAGCGCTATCGCTTAGTCATCTCGGACGCCGATGGTCAGAATATGCGCAACGCGCTCAATAGTAGTGAGCCCATCATTTCTGTAGCGTGGTCGCCCGATGGTCAAAAGATCGCTTATGTATCCTTTGAAGATCGCAAGCCCATCGTTTATGTGCATGAGCTGGCGACAGGCCGTCGCATTGTTCTCTCCAATGAGCGCGGCAACAACAGCGCCCCATCCTGGGCTCCCGACGGCAAAAGCCTAGCAATCTCACTCTCCAAAGATGGCAATACGCAAATCTATCGAGTCAATGCCGATGGCAGTAATCTAAGGCGCCTCACACAAGGCAATACGATTGATACCGAGCCACAGTTTTCTCCCGACGGTAAATTTATTTATTTCACGAGCGATCGTGGCGGCAATCCACAAATTTATCGGATGAGTGCCGATGGAGAGCGCGGCGAACCAGCTAGACGAATCACCTTTAAGCAACCCTATGCAACCTCAGCGCGTATCTCACCCGATGGTAAGTACTTGGCTTACATCGGCGGTGCAGGCGGCGGCTTCAAGCTCTTTTTAATGAATCTCCTCACGGGTGATAGCACTCCCATGACCGATACCAGCTTTGATGAGTCCCCAAGTTTTGCGGCCAACGGTCGCTACATTCTGTACTCAACCCAAGTCGGGGGTAAAAAAGTATTGGCAGCGGTTTCGGTTGATGGCTATGTCAAACAAATATTAAGTGTTCCAGGATCCGATGTACGTCAACCATCCTGGGGACCATTTATGGATCGCTAATCGGTTTTAGTGATGCATGATCCGAGGCATAATAGTGGTCAGTATGTAATTCATCGGTTTACGAAGACCATCAATTTATTCGAGGGAGAGCGCATGAAAACCACATCACCCCAGCGTCGCTTAGTACTAACCAGCATTTTGGGAGGCATTGGCTTACTCAGTGCGTGCTCGTCGGGCGTTAAATTAGATGATGTCAGTACCATGAAAACCCAAGAGGCCAAGAGTAGCAATATTGCTTCTCAGCCATGGAATGACCCTAAGAGCCCGCTCTTTCAGCGCAGCATCTATTTTGACTTTGATGAATACACCATCAAACCCCAATATCAAAATATGCTACAAGCCGGAGCTGCTTTCTTAAAACAAAACCCCCAACAAAAGATCATGATTCAGGGCAATACCGATGATCGTGGTACCGCCGAATATAACCTCGCTCTTGGTCAACGACGCTCAGATGCCGTTCGTAAAGCCCTCGCAGCGCTGGGCGTACCCGATAGCCAAATGGAAGCCGTGAGTCTTGGTAAAGAAAAACCCAAAGCAGAAGGTAACACCGAAGCTGCATGGGCTGAGAACCGTCGCGCTGACATCATTTACATCACCAAATAAGAGCAAATCGCTTGACCGCTATCTCCAGATTTATTCATACCGCTCTTACGATTGCATTGGGGGCATTACTTTCAAGTAATGCGTGGGCGATCTTCTCGGATGACGAGGCTCGCAAAGCAATCCTAGAGATGCGCAAATCGGTTCAAGCCTCGCAAGGCGCGATTCTGGATTTACAAAATCAAATCGAGAAACTGCGTACAGAAAACGCCCAACTACGCGGCCAAATCGAGACCTTGCAAAAGCAAACGGAAGATCTCACCAAGAATCAAAAAACCTACTATCAAGATTTAGATAATCGCCTGACTCGATTTGAACCTCAAACCGTCGAGGTGGAAGGTGTGACTGGTGTGGTTCAACCTGGTGAGCGGTCTGCATATGAAGAAGCGCTCAATGCATTTCAGAACAATCAGCTCAAAAAAGCCGATACCGATCTCAATGCGTTTATCCGGAAATACCCATCTAGCCCTTATTTACCCCTTGCACTCTTTTGGTCCGGTAATACCAAGTACGCACTGAAGGATTACAACGGCTCCATCAATCAATTACAAACTTTGATTACCCGCTTCCCAGGCCATCAACGGGTTCCCCCAGCAATGCTCACGCTTGGCAATGCCAATCTTGAGTCGGGGAAGAAAGCGGTGGCCAAAAAGGTCCTAAGCGATCTAATTGCCAAATACCCAGACTCTGAGGCTGCCAAAGAAGCAAAGTCGATTGTTGCCAATATCAAGTAAGTAAATCCTGGATTTCTAATTTTGGACTTTTCTGCTCTCCGGCATTCGTTTACTCCAGCACAGGCACGCTCTCCCAATAGCCCTGCAGTCATTCTGTTCTCTGGCGGTTTGGACTCCACGACTATTCTGGCGCTTGCCAAACAACTCGGCTATCGCTGTTATGCCCTCTCAGTTCATTACGGCCAAAAGCATTCGTCTGAGTTAGATGCTGCAAAACGGATTGCCCAGTCGTTCGGTGTTGAGCGCCATGAAGTTATCCACCTGGATCTTGCCCGCTTTGGTGGGTCCGCCCTCACTGACGAGATGCTGCGTGTTCCAACCGAGGGCGATCCAAAGACAACAGACATCCCGATTACCTATGTACCCGCTCGCAACACCATCATGCTCTCGATGGCCCTAGCCTGGGCCGAGTCTCTAGGCAGTATTGATGTGTTCTATGGTGCTAATGCAGTGGATTACTCTGGGTATCCAGATTGTCGGCCTGAGTATGTGAAGTCCTTCGAAACCATGGCGAACTTAGCCACAAAAGCTGGGGTCGAATCTACTAATGAGCAGCACCGATTTCGGATCCACGCGCCCATCATTTCCATGAGTAAGGCCCAGATCATTCAACTGGGTCAGTCCTTAGGAATCGACTACAGCCAAACCGTTTCGTGCTATCAAGCCAATCAAGAAGGTCAAGCCTGCGGCGTTTGTGAATCGTGTCAACTTCGTAAAGTAGGATTTAAAGAGGCTGGGGTAGCCGATCCAACGAGATATCAGTATTAAGTTGAGTCTTTACTGAGCATGCGCGCCACATAACGCGCGATCAGATCCACTTCCAAGTTAACGTGATCGCCTACCTTGAGTTGGCCAAGGGTGGTGTGATCCAGGGTATGAGGAATGATGTTAATTTCAATGGGGCATTGAGATTGATCTTTGGGCCCCGCTTGATTGACCGTTAGCGATACGCCATTGACTACTATCGATCCTTTGTAGGCCAGATAAGGGGCCAATGATTGCGGGGCATCGATTACTAATTTCCATGAGCCATAGGCATCGCCTTGAACGGGGGTAAATGATTGAACCGTACCTATTCCATCGACATGGCCACTGACCAAGTGGCCTCCGAGACGATCATTAAATCGTAGAGCCTTTTCTAGATTCACAGAACCAAGTTTGTCGAGTCCTGTTGTTTTTGAGATCGACTCCTTAGAAACATCCACTTCAAAGGCGTTGGCTTGCATAGTCGTAACCGTCATGCAGGCGCCATTAAGGGCGATGCTATCCCCGATCGCCACATCATCAAGATAGTTAGCAGGGGTTGTGACGGTTAAATGGAGGCCATCCCCTTTGGGAGCGAGATGGGTAATTTCACCAATCGCGGTAATGATTCCAGTAAACATGAATGCACTATATCAGTTTGGAGAGCAATAAATACTATGGGCGTACAGCACGAATGCGCAGGTCATCTCCGATCAAAGTGTGCTCCATAATCTTCCAAGCACTGCGCTCAGAAAGCTCTTGAAGTGATCCAATATTGGCCATTCCCAGGCCCTCACCCAAAAAGCAGGGCGCCTGATAGATGAGTAGCTCATCGACACAGCTCTCACGAATGAGTGAACCATTTAATTTGTAACCTGCTTCAACATGCACTTCATTAATCTCACGCTCTTTAGCCAAATACGCAAGGAGTTTAGGTAAGTCCACCTTA
Source organism: Polynucleobacter sp. HIN11 (assembly GCF_030297675.1). NCBI lineage: Bacteria > Pseudomonadati > Pseudomonadota > Betaproteobacteria > Burkholderiales > Burkholderiaceae > Polynucleobacter > Polynucleobacter sp. HIN11. The sequence continues at coordinate 243,258 of NZ_AP028142.1, read as the reverse complement.
CCCTTTGCATTCGCAAGTTGCACTACTTCAATACCGCGCCCTGCCAACTCTTTTTGGGTTTTCTGTAAGTGGCCTGACTCTGGATTAGCGCAAACGATGATGGCATTCGCATCACTCAGCACCTTAGCTCCTAGCGGAATCTCCAATTGCGAATCCACAATCACTCGTAATGGCTGACGCTGAGTGCTCACCTCACGTACCGTGAGAGCTGGATCATCTTCCCTGACCGTACCCACCCCCGAAAGAATGGCGCATGCTTGGGCCCGCCAATGATGACCATCGGCACGCGCAGCTGGTCCTGTAATCCACTGACTCTTACCATTGAGTAGCGCAGTACGACCATCCAAACTCGATGCAATCTTCATGCGCATATATGAAAGACCCTGGGTCATGCGTTTGATAAATCCAGGATTTAGTAAGGCCGCTTCATGCGCCATTAAACCAAGATCCACCTGAATGCCATGCTTTTGTAAGCTTGCGATACCCTGCCCCGAGACCTTGGGATTGGGATCTTGCATGGCAATGACCACGCGCTGTGGAGAAAGTTTTATCAGCGCATCACAACACGGGGGTGTGCGACCAGTATGCGAACAAGGTTCCAACGTGACATAAAACGTACTGGCAGCAAAATCAGCGTCACCTGCTCCCAACCGTCGTGCATTAGCGATCGCCTCAATCTCAGCGTGCTGAGACCCCACTTGCTGGGTAAATCCTTTACCCAAAATCTGCTCACCCTTGGTGATCACGCAACCCACCCGTGGATTTGGGTTAGAGAGGTATAGGGCTTTCTTAGCCTCATCAAGTGCGAAGGCCATCATCTGCTGATCAAGTGAACTAAATTGGGTCATAGTGCTATTAAACCCGATTTATTGATCTGACTAAATACACTAACAACCCAGCCCTTTAGGATTCGTTGCAGAATTTGGGTTACATATACGCCAGCGGCCACTTGCTGCCAAGATGACATGACGCTGCAGGGATGTGTTCTTGGTGTGAGCAAAAATCAAGCGATTAGCGACAAAGCCGCCATGTTTTGATTTCGCCCCGCCCGCAGGATTAAATCGAATCTGACTTTGGCCAGAATGTGGATCCACAAACCCCTTGGAATGAATCGCAATATTAGCAGGTAAGGAATGTCGAACAATCTTTTCTGGCGAGCCATTTATATCAAGGCCCTCAAGCTGCCAACCTGAATTCCAATTCGCTTCATCATCATTCCTTGCTCTTGGCTTTAAGAGCATATCGCGACCCCGATAGAGAGCGCGCTGTCTTGCAAACTGTGCGTGGTAAATGAACTGGCGCGCCGCATGCTCGAGCTCGCGCTCATAGAACTGATTTTGGATTTGAGGAACCCCAAACATCAGCAGCAAACTGATGAGCGCGATGACCACCATCAACTCCAATAAGGTATACCCCTGCTCCCCATACCCTCGCGAGTGAAATGAATAATATTCTTGTCCTCTACTCATAGATTAGCTGCCAATTGATGCGGCTGAGGTGTTGGCTGGAGATTTGATAACGAAGCATGCTACGAAGCCGAATTCCTTGACCAACTTCCATCTCGACTGGTAGCGTGTTTTTCATTGGATGTTTCTGTTGATGGACCATTTGTGTTGCACTCATGAGCTTTAGTCGACAGCCCTCCGAACCTAATACATCGAGGTCCTCCTGCGACGAATTAGGCTCATGAATCAATGATCTTCTAAGCTGATCTTCACACTGGGTTGAGAGCGCTTCCGCTCTCTCAAACTGGGACAGATATTGGACCTGGGTCGCATGCGATTGAATCTCAAGGGCGATCACCGACTCTAACTGGGCTACCGCCCATGCCAGATAAAGTAAAAGACTCATCACCCAAAGCAATATCATGGGTTATAAATGCCATGGCGCTGACTAATGTAGCGCGTCTGCTCGATGACCCGCGTTGGGTTATTTGACCCTCCATGGGGTTGTACGCGCAGAGTAATGCCAACCAGGCCGCTTGGGGTCCGAGAGACAGTAGGCGCTTGGCTCAGTGAATGTGCTCTTACCCAGTTAATCTGCAAGGACTGAACCTTACTCAGAATTTCACCCTGATGTAACCGACCTTGACGATCGACGCTCTGACACATCAGCGTCTGGGTTCGAGAATCATGCCGACTGGGTTCTACATAAAACCGCTGATAGGCCTGTTGTTTGATAGTGCGTTCGAGTGCTAAAGGATTACCCATGCAGTCATACCCTAATTTGTCCGGAATATCTTGGGTAAGCACAATGGCATCAGAACCGCGAGAAGAGCCGCCTTTTTGGATGGTGATTGGGTTTGCTGTCAATGAATTCTGCATTGAGCTAGATTGATACCCCGCACCTTGAATCGCTCGACTGATTAACTCCAGTGAGCGATCCATATTCTGTTGTAGCAAAACTCGATCCTCGAGCTGAGCGTGATGAGTAAGTACTTGATGAACTAACCATGCAGATGGCAAAAGCAAAATAGCGCTGAGTGTGAGTGCTGTTAAGCACGCTAGTAGGCTCATTGTTTTGATCGAGGCGAATTTTTTGGTTGCTGGCTTTTGAATCGATTCAAATAAATTGCAATCTCATGCTGGTTCTTCCGATGAATCCATGCGGCATGGGACTTCTCTAATTGAATAGACTTCATGACGAGTTTTGAATAAACCGTGTGGGCGACCCTAATACTGCCCACGATAAGGGCCATCGCAATCAAAAGCTCAAATAAGACCATTCCAGATTCGGGTAAATGGTCATCGTTCATTAGGATTCTCCTGAAGTGGCTGATCCCCAAGATTGTTCATAAATCCACAGGGCTTCACCATCAGCCTCTTCTGAAAATCCTGTTGTAGAGCCCTACAAAGAGCAAGAAGGCTTAAAATGACGCTCTATTTGCAAATTCCACAACCATGCCAAACTCACTATTACCAGCCATTAGCCCCGTTCATGAGATCGTGGCCGACCTTCGTGCTGGCAAGATGATCATCTTGGTTGATGAAGAAGACCGTGAAAATGAAGGTGATTTAGTTCTTGCCGCTGATCACGTCAGTGCTGAGGCCATTAACTTCATGGCCAAGCATGGTCGCGGTCTCATTTGCCTCACCCTCACGAAAGAGCGTTGCCAGCAATTAAACCTGCCTCTGATGGTTCGAGACAATGGCACTGCCCTAGGTACAAACTTCACGGTTTCGATTGAAGCCGCCAGTGGCGTAACGACTGGGATCTCAGCAGCTGATCGAGCACGCACCATCCAGGCCGCAGTTGCCCCAAATGCCAAACCAGCCGACTTGGTTCAGCCAGGTCACGTCTTTCCTTTAATGGCTCAACCTGGAGGTGTCTTAATTCGCTCTGGCCACACGGAAGCCGGTTGTGATTTAGCAAGTCTTGCTGGTTGCTCGCCCACTGCCGTGATTTGCGAAATTATGAAAGACGATGGCAGTATGGCACGCTTGCCCGATCTCATCGAATTTGCTAAAGAGCATCAACTCAAGATTGGAACGATTGCGGATCTGATTCAGTATCGCAGTCAAACAGAGAGTATTGTGTTGCGCGAAGGCGTGCGCGAGTTTGCCAGCCCTTGGGGTCGATTTACGGGTGTAGTGTATCGAGATACGCCGAGTAACTGCTTACACCTTGCACTGGTTCAAGGAGACCCGCAGTCTGCTGAAGAATCGATTGTGCGGGTTCATGAACCGGTTACTGTTTTGGATCTTTTGGATATTGATCAATCCACGCATTCCTGGCCTTTAAGTAAAGCCCTACAAGTGATCACCAATTCACCCTGCGGCGTTGCTGTTTTACTTAATGCTGCAGGAGTTGCTGCTCCCAACGAGCTCAAATGGCTCTCACAGTTTGAGAAGTTAACTCAATTGGACCAAGGTTCCAATCACAAAACTTCAAAACCACCCGGTCAATCCGGTACGGAGCGAAAAACCGATTTCCGTAGTTACGGAATTGGGGCACAAATACTTAAAGACTTGGGTGTGCGCAAAATGCGTTTACTAGCCAACTCCTCTAGAGTACCGAGTTTGTCTGGCTATCAGTTAGAAATTATTGATCACATCCCCTACACACCAATCTCATCTTGAGGAATAGCGCATGAACGACATCGATGTCTTTGAGGCTGACTTAAATGGTCAAGACCTAAGGGTGGCAATTGTGCAAGCTCGTTTTAATGAAGAGCACTGCAAAGCGCTATCGGAAGCCTGCATTACTGAGTTACTCAATTTAGGTGTTGCTCATCAAGACATTCAACTTGTTACAGTACCTGGTGCCTTAGAGATTGGCTTTGCCCTCTCCCAACTTGCGAAGACCCACGAGTTTGATGCCATGATTGCCCTGGGCGCTGTGATTCGGGGAGAAACCTACCACTTTGAATTAGTCTCTAATGAATCTGCGAGCGCCATTACTCGCATTAGTTTGGATCACGACATTCCGATTGCCAATGGGGTGCTAACGTGCGATACCGATGATCAAGCATTTGCACGCACCCTTGAAAAGGGTCGTGATTGTGCCCGCGCCGCGGTTGAAATGGCTAATCTCGCCCTAGCAATCAATCCTGATCTCGATATTGAGTCAGCGTAATTACATGACGGCTGGATCGACCCAAAACCCAAAGCGCTCGCTCACGCCGCGAAGGCGTGCCCGCGAGTATGCCTTGCAGGGCATCTATCAGTATTTGGTGATTCAAAAGGCGGGCGAGCTAAGCGATGCCCCCTTAACAATCAGTGCGATCACAAAACAACTTGGCGAAGATCCGGCATTTAAAAAATGTCAGGGTGATTTATTTTCCAGCATCTTCAAGGGGGTGGTCGGCCAGCACCAAGAACTTGATGCACTCATTATTCCGGAGTTGGATCGACCCTTGGCTGAACTATCACCAGTAGAGCATGCTGCCATGCTGATCGGTACCTATGAGTTAGCTGCTGATCTATCGGTACCCTACAAGGTTGCAATTAATGAAGCTGTGGAGTTAGCAAAAACCTTTGGTGGCACCGATGGCCATAAATACGTCAATGGGGTTTTGGATCAGCTTGCCCAAAAACTGCGGCAAGCTGAAATCGCAGCAGATTAAACGTTACCGCCTAAGCGGCGCGCAACGTTACGCAACTCTTCGCGCTCTGTGAATACCTTATGGGTATAGGTACCAATCCCGCTAGCTGCATTGGGGGCGCCCAAATAACTCTTTAAACCATCCTCAAGCGATCCAGCGCGAGCGATACAAGCCTTCAAAATCAGAGCCCCCACCCGAATGTTTGCCTCAGGGATAAAGGCCGCTAAGGGGCCGCCATAGGGCTCAAATTTCTCTTGATGGACATGGGTTCGAACCTGCATTAATCCTTGTGCACCCGCACGGCTCTCAGCGCGCGGGTTTAGGCTAGATTCCGTCGCCATCACCGCCAAGATGAGGGTGGGGTCTAAGTTGACCTCTTTACTCACCATCATGGCTTGATTGACATAGAAAAGAGTGTCTTCTAAAGAAATCCGAAACTTTTTAGCTAAATGCTCCGCCACCGCGCGACGCTCATTCTCAGATCGCAATATAGAGCGATCAATTGCACTTAAGTCGACCAAATGTCCTGGGATTTGCGATGCGGGTCCCGCAATAGAAGGGATGCTCTGAGGATTTGAGCTCCAAAATTTGAGCTGATTAGACGACTCATCAGCCGTTAAGATTTCAGCGCTATCCGCCCCAAGAATCAGTGCACGGGCCTCTGCAGGAACTAAGTAGTGGGCAAGATCAAATATTCCAGCACCGGTGCGGGGGCCAAGCAACCAAACAGCAAGAATAGCGGCAACCATAAATGCAAAAAGGCGTTGTATGAGCCTAGCTAAGGATGCAGAGGCCAAGTGCTGTTCAATCCCAATTGTCTTTGGCAAATTAAATGGTTTCATTGCTTGGGTCACACACAATACAAAGAATCTAAATAACTAGACTCAATTTATATTGCAGTGCAACAACTGTTAAACATGCCGAATCTTAGAAACCCCTATATAACCTGTCAAGAATAAAGAAATGATTTTATATATCAATTAATTCATATTATCGGTTTAAACCCTAATATGATGCGCTACTGAATATAAAAAGATCAATTAAAACAATGATTTAATTAAGTTAGTCAACACTCATTCCTCATCATGAAAAAAACATTTATTCGGGGCATATTTTCATATTTTGGAAAAAAACACATACCACTCTAACTACCTATAGGCTGTCAACTGAGTCATATCCACTATTGGTAGTAGTTTTTAGAAATCAGCATTCGCTCCATAGGCAATACGATTGGCGGATCTATTTTTGTATGTCTAGAGTCAAGCACCCCTCCTTCTGGAGCCAATCATTGCCAATAATCTTCCACTACGGTTGGGATTACACTAAGCCATCGAGATACCACCCACTTAAAAGAAGAACATCATGAACGCCCCCAATTCAACGATTGATATCCGCAAACTCCTCAAAAACCCCAGTCTTTTTCATGAAGATGCTTTTATCAACGGCCAGTGGGTGAAAGCGTCAGGGAACGCTCGATTTGCCGTTTCCAATCCCGCCAATGGCGCAATTATTGCTGAGGTTGCCAATTTGAACGTCTCCGATGCCCAAGAAGCGATCTCTGCTGCCGAGCTAGCTCTCAATGCCTGGAAGGGGAAGCTGGCCAAAGAGCGTGCCCAGGTCATGCGCAAGTGGTTTGAGTTAATTTTGGCGAATGCGGATGATCTCGCCACCCTCATGACACTTGAACAAGGCAAACCCCTTGCCGAAGCTAAGGGGGAAGTGGTCTACGGCGCCTCCTTTGTGGAATGGTTTGCCGAAGAAGCCAAACGAGTCATGGGCGCCATTCCAGCAACCACTTGGAGTGATAAGCGCACCATTGTTTTAAAGCAAGCCATTGGGGTCTGTGTTGCCATTACCCCATGGAACTTTCCGATTGCCATGATTACTCGCAAAATCGCTCCGGCAATGGCAGCCGGATGTACTATCGTGATTAAGCCTGCAGAACAAACGCCGCTGTCAGCGCTCGCAATTGCGGAACTAGCGAATCAAGCAGGGGTCCCGCAAGGGGTCATTAATATCGTGACCGCCGATGCTGAGCAATCCATTGCGGTTGGTAAGGTCCTCTGCGAATCCCCAACCGTTCGCCATTTATCCTTTACCGGCTCTACAGAGGTGGGTCGTATTCTTATGGCGCAATGTGCTCCAACGATCAAGAAGCTCTCCTTAGAGCTTGGTGGTCATGCGCCTTTCATTGTGTTTGACGATGCCGATATTGATGCTGCCGTATCGGGCGCAATGAGCTCCAAATACCGAAATGCCGGGCAAACTTGTGTTTGCGCCAACCGGTTTTATGTACATAAAAAAGTGCACGATGCGTTTGTAGAAAAGTTAGCCCTTGCAACCAAAGCAATCAAAATTGGAAACGGTCTAGAGCAAGGCGTTTCTCAAGGGCCTCTCATCGACCAAGCGGCCATTGAAAAGGTGGAGCGACATGTAGCGGATGCAATTAGCAAAGGGGCGCGACTTGTAATTGGCGGTAAACGTGCAAGTTTGGGTGGAACGTTTTATGAACCAACGGTTCTTACCAATGTAACCAATAGCATGCTCATTACCCATGAAGAAACCTTTGGTCCAGTTGCACCGGTCATACCATTTGAGAATGATGATGAAGTGATTCGACTGGCCAATAGCAGTCAATTTGGTCTAGCGTCTTACTTTTACAGTCGGGATATTGGTCGGGTTTGGAAGGTCGCTGAAGCGCTCGAATTTGGCATGGTGGGAGTCAATACCGGACTGATCTCAAATGAGGTAGCCCCATTTGGGGGAGTCAAGCAATCTGGCTTAGGCCGCGAGGGTAGCTCTTGGGGAGTCGACGAGTACCTTGAAATGAAATACGTATGCATGGGGCTTTAAGTCTCACGCTTACGATAGAGCAAATCCCAAACCCCGTGGCCTAATTTGAGACCACGATTCTCAAATTTGGTCTGCGGGCGATACGAGGGCTTATCGACAAAACCCTCATGCATCCCCTGTAACTGCTCCGCCGTCCAATCAATACCACCAATAGTTTGATCCTGATCGATGCCGAGAATGGCTCCTAAGCGAACTTTTTGAGTGGATTGATTTCGTAACAGAGGATGGTGATTGAGAACTAAGAGCATTTGCTCCGCGTAATGCTGCCAATCCGTTGCCAGGTGAAGATAGCCATTAGGCTTCAATCGGGAAACGAGTAGTTCTACAAATTCTTTTTGAATTAAGCGACGTTTATGATGACGCGTTTTATGCCATGGATCTGGAAAGAAAATGTGAACCCCATCCAAAGAATTGGGTGCAATCATCCGCTCGAGTATCTCAACAGCATCATGGGAAATTAAGCGAAGATTGTGAAGATCCAACTCACCAATGCGTTTAAGAAGTGCGCCAACCCCGGGCTCATGAACTTCAAGACCTAAAAATATATCGTTGGGACGAGCTTGCGCAATCTGAGCGGTGGACTCACCCATGCCAAAGCCGATCTCGACAATGCGCAGAGCATTCTGATACGACGGACCAAATACTGACCAATCAAATAATGCATCTTGAAACGGTAGTAAAAATTGACCACCTAAAGTTGCGATCGCATGCTCTTGGGCACTTGTAGTGCGTCCTGCTCTACGAACAAAGGAGCGAATTTTTCTATGAGGATGATTTGATGGCAGGAATTTATCCATGCCTTTTTATTTCAATAGAACTCGAAAATAAGCAATCGTTTCTTTCAGGCCATCCTCAAGGGATACCTTGGGCTCCCACCCTAATTTGGCTTTAGCTAAATCAATATTGGGCTGACGCTGCTTCGGATCATCCGATGGCAATGGTTGATGAATAATCTTGGATTTACTGCCAGAAAGCTTGAGAACCATCTCGGCAAGCTCGAGCATGGTGAACTCTCCGGGGTTGCCAATATTAACGGGGCCAGTAAAACCCTTCTCTGAGTTCATCATTCTGACCATGGCGTCGATTAGGTCATCGACATAGCAAAAACTTCGGGTCTGAGAACCGTCTCCATAAATCGTGATGTCTTTACCTTGCAAGGCCTGTACGATAAAGTTACTCACGACCCGGCCATCATTAGGATGCATCCTTGGTCCATAGGTGTTGAAGATACGGACCACTTTGATATCGGTTTGGTGTTGGCGAAAGTAGTCAAAAAATAGGGTTTCAGCACAGCGCTTACCCTCGTCATAACAGGACCGAATGCCAATCGGATTCACCCTACCCCAATAGCCCTCGGGTTGAGGATGCACCTCTGGATCACCATAGACCTCACTCGTAGAGGCTTGCAAAATTCGGGCACGCGTCCGCTTAGCGAGACCTAGCATATTAATCGCACCGTGCACACTGGTTTTAGTCGTTTGCACGGGATCGTATTGGTAATGCACTGGAGAGGCGGGACACGCCAAGTTATAGATCTGATTGACCTCGACATACAAAGGAAAGGTCACATCATGGCGCATGATCTCCAAATTAGGGTTACCCATCAAGTGCGCAAGGTTCTGTTTGTTGCCGGTAAAAAAGTTATCCACTACCAAAACATCATTACCCTCACGTAGTAAACGCTCAGTCAGATGAGAGCCTAAAAAGCCTGCGCCGCCAGTGATGAGGATTTTGCTTTGATTGATTGACATAGATATCTTTCAGAAATTTTAGGTTACTGCGAATTTTATTCCTAGGGCCTTTTAGGCTTTTGAGATAGTTCTTGCGCAGGCATATCCCAACTTGTCGAGCGATAGGCAAATATAACCTCAACCAAGATCAGCGTTAGAGAAACCACAAATGAGACTAAGCCTGCAACAAATGTGATCAAAACATAACCTACGTTGACCAATTTTCCTGCACCGGTTTGCACTAAAAATAGCTCAAGAACCGTCAGAGAAATTAAAACACCCGCCAAGACATCAAAAAAAATGGCCAGAGTGCATAACCTTCCTCTGGTCTTGAACTCATCAATTTCTTTCTCATAATGCGTCTTCAGCTTTTGACTAAGCTGCTGATCGCCATATAGCTGGTTCTGGATAAAACGCATCCGATCTACATTACGAGCCAGCCTCGCTGTGATCGCAGCAACTAAGGTAGCGACGGCTGTTAGGAGAAAGACAGGTGCTAAGGCCAGCTGAATATTGGCCTGTATAGCATCAATTGAAAGGTTCATATTTTTACTCTGCAACTATCAATTAGACCAAGCGACAAGACCGGTGTACGAGGTCACCAAAACTAAAACGCCAAAAATAATACGATACCAAGCAAAGGGGATAAAGTTGTGATGCGCAACATAATGAATCAGCCAGCGCACACAAATGAATGCTGAGATAAAGGCTGCGACAAAACCAACTAAAAGGGTAGGCGCAAAATCAGCAAAACCAAATACTTGGGGCGAGTTTGCAATCTTGAGTAACTCATACGCAGTTGCCCCACCAATGACCGGGATTGCTAAAAAGAAGGAGAATTCAGTTGCAACGGCTCGCGGCAATCCAAAGAGCATCCCACCAATAATTGTTGCTCCTGAACGTGAGGTGCCTGGTACCAGAGCCGCGCATTGTGCCAGTCCAACCTTTAAAGCATCGAGTGCAGTCAACTGATCAATGCTATCGATTTTCCTTATGGTTGATGCTTTAGTTTGGCGATACTCCGCCCAGAAGATCACAAAGGCCCCCGCAATGAATGCGCTTGCCACAGGGACTGGTGAAAACAGATGAGTCTTAATGAACTTACCAAAAATCAGACCAAGCCCCATGGCCGGGATACAGGCAATCACCACATGCAAAACAAACTTTTGTGATTGTTTACTAGAAAAAAAGGTATTGGTCACCTTGAATAAGCGCTCACGGTACTCCCAGCACACCGCCAAAATGGCACCGAACTGAATGATGATTTCAAAAGCCTTACCACGCTCATCATTAAAATTTAAGAGATCCCCCACCAAGATTAAATGCCCAGTACTCGAAATAGGTAAAAACTCGGTTAAGCCCTCAACAACCCCGAGAATGAGAGCTTTGAATAAAAGTAATGGTTCCATAAGTATCAATACTAAAGCCTTAAATCCCTAAACTCATCAATTTGGCGTTTGGGCTTAAACTTCGGATCATGCATTCAATGAAACGGTTCCCATTAATTACCCTCATTGGACTGGCTGGATGGATAGTATCTAGCCAGGTACTTTCACAATCGAATCAGCAGCCAACCTCTAATCAAGGCTCCGTCACCGTAACACCGGCAAATAATGCATTACCCAAGACCTTAAGTCCTCAAGACCTTCTAAGGCTCGAAGCACCACCACAAACAGCTATTCCAATCCCACCGATTTCATCGAACCTAACGGATCCCCAAAACCGTAAGGCGCTCGATGGCCGTACTTTGGATCTCCTTACCCTGTATCAAGAGGCTGCATTTAATGATCCAGTGATTAATAGTGCACGCTTTAATTTAGCAGCCCGAAAAGAGCTCTACTGGCAGGGGTTATCCGTATTGCTACCACAGGTTTCAGCTAATCCAACTGCTACTCGGTTTTTCCAGCACGGAGAGGGCAATAACCGAGTTTATGATCAGCGTAGCTATACCCTTACGCTAACCCAACCGGTCTTTAACTTAAGTGGGGTGCAGCTATTTAAACAAGGAGAGCTTAATAGCAAAATCTCTGATCTTCAGTTTTATCAAGCTCAGCAAGATTTGGTCATTCGAGTATCGCAAGCCTACTTTGATGTATTAACAGCTCAAGACAATGTTGAGCTTTTCAAGAGCAAAAAAGAGTTAATCCGTCAACAACTTCAGGCTGCAAAAGCCAAGTTTGAGATTGGCTCGGCTACGATCGTCGATGCCAATGATGCCCAGGCACGCTTTGATGTCGCAAATGCTCAAGAGATTGCTGCACATGCAGACCTAGTCGTTAAACGCGGAGTTCTCGAACAGCTGATTGGCCACCCGGTCAAGCACATTAAACCAATGGCAAAGGATGTTTCGATTGCTGGGGTGGTGGCTGATCCAAGGGCCCGCAATAAGGATATCAAAGGAGTACCAATTGCAGAAAGTGTCAGCCCCAAACTACCCCCAGGCCAAGCATTGGAGGACTGGATTACCCAATCCGAAAACGCCAACTATGGAGTGCTGGCTGGTCAACTCAGTGTGCAATTAGCCGAGAGTGTATATAAAGGCTCTCTCGCCGCAAACTATCCAAGCGTTAACTTTGTTGGGACTGCGGGTTTTAATCAATCGAATGGTTCTGCTCTGAACTTTAACCCACTCCCAACACAAAATATTTATAACAACACGTTAGCGTTACAAATGACACTACCTATCGTGTCGGGCGGATTTAATATGTCCGTCATCCGCCAAAACGCAGCGCTTTTTGATAAGTCGAAGGCAGATTACGACAATCTACGACGTACCGCTGCCCAGGCAACCCGCCAAGCCTTTACTGGATTCTATGGTGGCTTAGCTACAGTCAGGGCATTAGAAGCGGCTGAGAAATCCTCGGCTACCGCAGTGGAATCCAGTAAGTTAGGTTACAACGTTGGCACCCTCATTAACATCGATGTCTTAATTGCCTTAGATACGCTCTTCACCACACGCGCCTCACTCTACAAAGCCCGCTATGACACGATTATGAACGCATTGCGCTTGAAAGCTCAGGCCGCTAATTTATCCGATGAGGATTTGATTGCAATTAATGCATTACTGCGCTAGTGATTAATCAGGAGTTAACTGCGCTCGCGAAAGAACTGCTCTATGAGCAATCCAGCTGCATGCGAATCTAGAGCCCCCTGATACTGGGTGTCTTGTTCTAATAACACTGAGGAATAGCGCTCATCCACATAATGGATGGGCTTACCAGATTGCTTGGCAAGCTGTTTACCGAACGAGCGCGAGCGTTTGGTTATTGCATGTTCAGCACCATCTGGATGCAATGGTAAACCTACCACTAGGCAACTCGGCTGCCACTCATGAATTAACTCTTGAATTTTTTGATATGTTTGATTGGGCTTGATATTTTGGATTACATCCAAAGCTTGAGCACTTCCGGTCAGCGAATTGCCAACCGCCACCCCAATCCGCTTAGTGCCGTAATCAAAACCTAGAACAATGGTTACTGGATTTGAAGCATCATTAGGCATGCCCCGCTTCTCCAGAAAGGCTTGCTAGATCAAAGCCCAAAACCTGCATTGCCCTTTGATAACGATCGGTATATGGCGTATCAAAAATAATCGTTTGCATTTGATCATTTGGGATGGCGATATTGATCCACCCATTGAGCGAAATCTCCTCTTCGAGCTGTCCTGCACCCCACCCCGCATACCCTAGTGTCATCAGAAACTTCTCAGGTCCAGAGCCATTCGCTACCGCCTCAAGAACATCTTTAGATGTGGTCATAGTGAGACCATCTGCAATGATTAATGAAGATGAGTACTTCTCCGCAAGATCAGTGGGATGCAGCACAAATCCTCGTTCGACCTGAACGGGTCCACCAAAATAAACCGGCTGGTCAAGTAATGGTGCGATTTCAAGCTTCAGCTCGATTTTCTCAAACAGGGTTGAGAGCACAATATCGGTCGGACGATTGACCACCAGTCCCATAGCACCTTTGTCGCTATGTTCTAAAAGATACACCAAGGAACCTGAAAAATTTTCGTCTAGCATACCCGGCATGGCTAACAAGAACTGGTTAGCAAAGGAACTGAATGAGGGGAAGGCATTGGCTTGGCTCACAACTCATTCTAGCAAGCCTCAGGAATTCAGAAAAGTGATATTTTTCCAGTCAATTGATATGCTGCAATCCCAATATATTCATGCAGTAGCTTATTCCACAGAAATGCACCCTCCGTTAAATCAAATTCGCGCCATTGCAAGGTATTCGCTGTTTGGTAATCCACTGGTACAGCAATCACCGCAATGCCTTGCTTTTCAAAGATTTTTACAGAGCGATACATATGACTCGCGGAGGTGACCAAAAGCCATGGTTTTAACAGTTGGTCTGGGGATTGTGGATAAATGGCATCGATAATCTTTTTGGAATAAACCGCATTTTCATAAGTATTGCGAGATTGATTCTCGTAAAAGGCAGTGGTGTTTGTTCTATCGGCAAGCCCTTGCTCTTGAATCAATTGCTTAAAGGCATCGGCCTCTGACATCCCTCTTGGATTTACTCTTCCCGAAAAACCGCTAAAGATAAATGGCTTATCAGGATACTTTCGAATGAGCTCTAGTCCCTTCGTAACACGCTCGGCCGATGATTTAAGAGATATCTCACCACGATCAACGGCAACATCTTCGCCCTCTATAGCCCCACCCAAAATAATGATCCCTGCAAATTGGTCAGGATTGAGATTCTGAATCGATGGTTTGGGAACGGCATTTTCCAGAATACGGATCAAAGACTCAGGAATAGGCATATACCCCACGCCTAGGAAGCCAATGACTGCAAGTGCCAAAAGACGATTGGTGAAGACAGGCTTGCGAATGGTAAGAAAAAACCATGCCAGAAGGGTAGCCAAGAAAATCAGGTTTAAAGGCTCAATTAGGAATTGAACAATCTTCGAAGTAATAAAAAATAGGCTATCCATGAGGGCATCATAATCAAAATCGCATTCCCGAATAAGATAGAGCCTATGACAAGTGCATTGGTATGGCTTCGACGTGATTTACGCCTATATGATCAGGCGGCTCTTCATCACGCCCTAAAACAGTATCAACAGGTCTGGGTCTGTTTTATCTTTGACACTTCGATTCTTAACCCCTTACTCTCTATAGGTCAGGGTTTTGATCGCAGGGTGGATTTCATTTGGCAAACGATTGAAGATCTAGATAAAACCCTAAGAGCTCAAGAAAGCGGAATCATTTGCCGTCATGGTAACCCAATAGAACTCATCCCCACCTTAGCTAGACAACTTGGTGCACAAGCAGTCTTTACCAACTATGACTATGAACCCTCGGCAATTTCACGCGATGAGGCCATCGCACAAACGCTTGCGAAGAATAGCGTTGCGTTCCAGCATTTTAAGGATCAGGTTATTTTTGAGAAGACTGAAGTCTTAACTAACTCTGAAACCGTATTCTCGGTCTTTACTCCGTATAAGAATGCATGGCTTAAGAAACTAAACCCCTCAGACCTTGAGCCCTTTGTCTGCGATCTCCCTAATGCTGGCTTACAGGGTCGATATGCCCCCATTCCCAAGAGCATTGATACCGGCATCCCTTCGCTGGAATCCATGGGATTTAGACCGACAGGCATAGAAAAGTATCTACCCCCAAGTCAGAAGGGTGCTGAGCTCTTTTTGAGTGACTTTCTAAAACGAATTGATCAATACAACATTGGCCGAGACTTCCCAGCAACCAAAGGCGTCAGCTACCTCTCTACATACTTGCGCTTTGGTCTTCTATCAATCCGGGGCTTGGTTCGCGAGGCTCATCGTCGAATGTTTGCAGGCAGTCTTGGTGCAAGCACATGGCTGAGTGAGCTCATATGGCGGGACTTCTATTTCATGATTTTGGCCAATCACCCACGCCTTGCCGATGGCCAATCATTTAAGCCCGACTATGACAAGATTGTTTGGGAGCACGGTCCCAAAGCACAAAAATTATTTAAGGCCTGGTGCGATGGCCAAACTGGTTACCCACTAGTCGACGCAGCCATGCATCAACTCAATCAATCAGGCTATATGCATAATCGCTTGCGCATGGTCGTGGCTAGTTTCTTATGCAAAGACCTCGGCATCGATTGGCGCTGGGGGGAGCAGTATTTTGCCGAGCATCTGAACGATTTTGAGTTTGCCTCTAATAATGGTGGTTGGCAATGGGCCTCGTCTTCTGGATGTGATGCTCAGCCCTACTTCCGGATCTTTAACCCCATCACCCAGTCTGAGCGCTTTGATGCTGAAGGAAAATTTATCCGCCGCTACATTCCTGCTCTTGAAAAGCTATCCAATAAATCAATCCATGCGCCCTGGCTTGCAGGGCAACTTGAGCTCGAGGCTGCTGGCATCGTATTGGGTAAAGACTACCCAAGCCCAATCGTCGATCATGATGAAGCCCGCAAGGCGACCTTGATTCGCTATAACGTTGTGAAAAAAGTGGCTTGAGTAATGACGCGCGTCTTTGCGATTGGTGATGTACAGGGTTGCTTAAGGCCCCTTAATCAACTCATCAAGAAACTCCCCCATGGCTCTAAATTCATTTTTCTGGGGGATCTCGTCAACCGTGGCCCAGATTCGCTGGGTACCTTGCGGCGACTCAAGCAACTTCAGGAAGAGGGGGTTGCCGAGTGTATTTTGGGTAATCATGATCTGAACTTATTGGCGTGTGATGCAGGACTTCGAGATACCAAGCCTCTTGATACGATCGATGATATTTTGGCTGCACCTGATCGTCGTGAGCTCATCGATTGGTTGAGATGCCGTCCCATGGCACTGAGTAATGGCAAGGTCTTACTGGTGCACGCAGGGGTGCTACCCCAATGGAGCATTAAGAAAACTTTATCTTTGGCTCATGAGGTGGAGATTGCACTACGCCATAAAAACTATCGAGATTTTTTATCCCAAATGTATGGCAATACCCCAAATCGCTGGAATCCAAAATTATCTGGATTTGATCGTTTGCGTTTAATCACCAATACCCTAACCCGGATTCGGTTTTGTACTCCTCAGGGCGAAATGGAGTTCAAAAGCAAAGAGGGATTAGAAAGTGGTCCAGCTGGATATATCCCATGGTTTGAAGCGCCTGATCGTAAAACAAAATCGATCCCTATTGTCTTTGGTCACTGGTCAACGCTTGGCTTACTCAATCGCCAAGGGGTGATCGGAATTGATACTGGCTGCGTATGGGGCGGTACTCTAACTGCAATCGATCTTGACCACTTGGAAAGGATGAACTCCAAGGCTTTAGCTGAGGATTCCAAATCGCTTTCGATTAAGACAGTCAGTGTGGCGGGCTATGATCACCCGCTACGGATGTGAGCGTATTAAATCTTCTGAAACGATTGCTGAGCTGCACGAATAATCTCATCAACCACTGCGTTATCGTGTGCAATCGATGTAAATCCAGCCTCATAGGCGGATGGAGCAAGGTAAACACCTTCGTCCAACATCGCATGAAAGAAGCGTTTGAAAGCTTCAATATCGGTTTTGGTCACTGCTTCGTATGAAGTTGGTACCGTCTGTGAAAAATAGAAGCCAAACATTCCACCAACACTGTCGACCGAGAATGGAATCTTGGCTCGATTGGCTTCTTGCTGCAATCCCGCCATTAATTTTTTTGTTTGTTCGGTCAGGCATTCAAAAAACCCGGGTCGCGAGATGATCTCCAATGTCTTCGCCCCTGCAGCTACTGCAACGGGATTGCCAGATAAGGTGCCTGCCTGATAAACATTACCCAAGGGAGCGAGCTTCGCCATAATCTCCCGCTTACCTCCAAATGCTGCCATGGGCATACCGCCACCCATGACTTTGCCCAGACAAGTTAAATCCGGCCGAATGCCATGCAAGGATTGGGTGCCGCCCAAGGCCACCCGAAATCCCGTCATCACCTCGTCGTAAATCAATACGGCGCCATACTGCTGGGTGAGCGAACGAACCGCCTTGACAAACTCGGGAGTCGCACGAATTAAGTTCATATTGCCAGCAATCGGTTCCAAAATTAATGCAGCGACCTGATCACCATGGCGCTTGAAGGCCTCTTCTAGAGCACCAACGTCGTTATAGGGCAGCACTAAGGTATGCCTCACTAAATCCTGAGGTACACCACCCGATGAAGGTGCATTCTTTGTGGAATCGGCAAAAGTGAGCAAACCAGAACCGGCTTTGACCAACAGGCTATCCGCATGGCCGTGGTAACAGCCCTCAAACTTAATAATCAAATCACGATTGGTATAGCCGCGGGCTAAACGCAAGGCACTCATGGTCGCTTCAGTGCCGCTCGACACTAAACGAATTTGTTCGATTGCTGGCATTAGCTCACAAATACGCTCAGCAAGATCAATCTCCCCTGCGGTCGGGGCACCATAGCTAAAACTCTGAGTTGCGGCACTCTGCACTGCTTCCACTACTTCTGGGTTCGCATGCCCAACAATCATGGGCCCCCATGACATGATGAGATCAACATAGCGCTTATCGTCGGCGTCCCAAAAATAAGGGCCTTCTGCACGCTTGATAAATCGCGGGGTACCCCCCACTTGCCGAAATGCCCTCACTGGAGAGTTCACGCCACCTGGAATCGTTTTCTGGGCGCGTGTGAAGAGTTGATCGTTTTGGCTCATGGCATTCATTAAAAAGTCTAATTCATTAAATGACGCACATCTCAAAATCATCTTTGCGCGCACCACACTCGGGGCACGACCAGTTCATGGGAACATCTTTCCACAAGGTTCCAGGCGCAATGCCATCATCCGGACAACCTTTGGCTTCATCGTAGATCCAGCCGCAGATCAGGCACATATAGGTTTTATATTCCATTTGTTATTTCTTTCAGATTGAAATCTTATTTTACGATTTCTGGGCATCGCTTCGCCCCCGAATCTCAAACTTGAAAAGTCTGCATTCCAGGGGGCCATTAAATAATGGGGTGCGCTTGGACTCTTTCATGCGTAAATGGCCCGGTAAGCCCATGTCCGCAGTGAGAACAAAGATCTCCCAACCCGCAAAATGGTCTTTCAGTTGCTTGCTAAACTGATCGAGTAACATTGCAAACTTCGGATCGATCGGCTCTTTTAATAAAGGCTCTCGGCTCGTACGTCGTTTTTGCATGTATGCAGCCTTGCTATCACCAAAGACATGGGGTCGATCAGAGTCGCCACCCTTCATAGCTAGGCGCTCTCCATAAGGTGGATTAAATACCATCACCCCTTTTTGCCCTTCGCTTAAATCAATATTCGGCCTAATCGCGATAGCATCCAATTGTCGAACCACAGGCAATCCAGGCAACTGCGCACGTTGCCAATTGGCCTTACACATCGCAATCATTTTCTCGTTGATATCGCTGCCACTAATTGCAATAGTGTCTTTCTGATGCCGATGCATTTCTGTCTTCGCAGCATCGCAAAGTGTTTGCCAGTTCTTTTTTTCCAGGGAGCTCAAAAAGGGCTTGAGTCGCAAAAAGCCAAAGCCACTTTGCATAACCGATGGCTTCCACGATACGGCTATATTTTGATTGGATGAGCCAAGTATGCGCGCTCGCAGCGCCCCCGCTGGAATATGAAAAGCTATCTGGGCAGCCTCAATCAAAAAGGTGCCGCTTCCGCACATGGGGTCATAAAGCGGTATTGCAGCTTGCCAGTTGGTCAATCGCAAAATCCCAGCAGCGAGATTCTCTTTAAGAGGCGCTTCACCCTTTTCCTCCCGCCAGCCGCGCTTGAACAAAGGCTCACCCGAGGTATCCAAATAGATGGTGGCATGTTGTTGCGTCAAATGAACCTGAATCCGCACATCGGGATTCACTGTATCAATATTCGGGCGCCCACCCGTTTGCTCGCGCAAACGATCAACAATCGCATCTTTGATTCGCAAAGTAGCAAAGTTCAAACTCTTTAGAGGCGATCGTTGTGCGGTGATATCGACCCGAAGCGTTTGATTCGAGGAAAACCAATCTTCCCAACCAATCGCTTTTACTTGATGATAAAGATCATCCTCGGATTTATAGGGTCCGTCGGTCATCTTTAGCAAAACACGACTGGCAATCCGTGAATGCAGATTCATTGCCATTGCTAAGGCAAGCGGTCCCTCAACCCCCATTCCGCCGGTTAAGCTTGACGGGGCTGGGTCAACCGATGATCGCCCCAATGCTTTTATCTCAGGTCGAGCAACAATCTCCTCGAGCTCTTGGGCTAAAACTGCCTCAAGTCCGCCCGGACAAACAATAAAAAATTTCACAATAGGGATCAGCTCGGCTTAATGACTACGAGAGCAGTGACTACCAACATCAGCAAAACTGGAGCCTCATTAAACCATCTAAACCACACGTGGCTTTTGGTATTTTGCTTTTGAACAAATTGCTTAAGGAGACGCTTACATTGCAAATGGTAGCCAATCACAATCAGCACTAATAACACCTTCACATGCATCCAGATCGAGCCGCGGCCAACTCCGTAATACAGCCACAAAATGAGTCCCAAAGCGACCGCTGGCATCATCAGGATGGTCATAAAACGGTAGAGTCGTTGTGCCATACCGATTAAACGTTCATAGGCGATATCGTTGGTTTCTTGTGCCAGATTTACAAAGATACGGGGTAAATAAAAAAGCCCAGCAAACCATGAGGCAATTAAAACGATGTGCAGGGTTTTAGCCCAAAGGTAACCATCAAACATAGAGTCTCTTTATCAAAATTACTGACGTATTTCACCGTGGCCCATCACCACGTACTTCAACGAGGTCAGCCCCTCAAGACCAACGGGGCCACGCGCATGCAACTTATCGTTGGAGATCCCAATCTCGGCACCCAAGCCATACTCAAAGCCATCTGCAAATCGGGTGCTGGTATTGACCATCACACTCGCACTATCGACTTCTCGCAAGAAACGATTGGCATGCTCTTGATTTTGGGTAATGATCGCATCCGTGTGCTTACTACCATAATGCTCAATATGATCCATTGCCTCATCAAGACTCTCAACAGTCTTAATCGATAAGATCGGCGCCAGATACTCTGTGCGCCAATCTTCCTCAGTCGCATCGACCAAGTTAGCAAATTGATTCGATTCAAGCAAGGAGCGGGTCTTTGGATCCACACGCAATTCCACGCCTTTGTCTTGATAAATTCGGCAAAGCTTGGGTAAAACCTGAGGTGCGATCTTGCCATGAACGAGTAGAGTTTCCATCGCATTGCAAGGAGCATAGCGCTGGGTCTTGGCGTTATCACATACTTTAATCGCTAAATCGATATCCGCAGCCTCATCTATAAAGGTATGGCAAATTCCATCGAGGTGTTTGATCATGGGCACTCGGCCATCTTGCATCAGGCGCGCAATCAAACTCTTCCCGCCGCGAGGCACAATCACATCAATGTGCTCGGTCATAGTGATCATTTTTCCGACGGCAGCCCTATCAGTTGTTTGGATCACTTGCACGGCATTGGCTGGCAACTGAGCGGCAGCCAGGCCCTCCTGAATTAATCCAGCTAAAAATGTATTGGAGTCAATTGCCTCCGATCCACCTCGCAAAATGACAGCATTTCCTGACTTTAAGCAT
This sequence comes from Polynucleobacter sp. HIN11, assembly GCF_030297675.1. Taxonomy (NCBI): domain Bacteria; kingdom Pseudomonadati; phylum Pseudomonadota; class Betaproteobacteria; order Burkholderiales; family Burkholderiaceae; genus Polynucleobacter; species Polynucleobacter sp. HIN11. The sequence continues at coordinate 222,072 of NZ_AP028142.1, read as the reverse complement.
AGAGCTGCCGCATCAATCGTGACATTGGGACGGGACTCGTAAATAATGCCAATCACACCAAGGGGTACACGCATTTGCCCAATCAAAATACCTGAGGGTTGCTGTTTAAAGGGGGTAATCTGACCGATTGGATCCTCCAGGGTGACGATTTGCTCAAGACCCAAGGCCATGGTCTCAATTGATTTCTCGGTCATGGTCAAACGATCCACAAATGCAGCGTCATGACCAGCGGCCTTAGCCCGCTCCACATCACGGGCATTGGCCGCCAGAATCTTTGCGACATCCCTACGAATAGCCTTCGCAATATTGCTTAATGCCTGATTCTTTTGCTCAGAACTGGCTCTGGCCATCGCCCTTGAAGCGAGGCGAGCTTGCTGACCAATGGTCAGCATCATTTGCTCAATCGTTTGGTTCATCTCATTTGCCATAGTTGATACTCTAACGCAATAAACTCCCAACAAGTCGCAAACCATCCCAAGGATTGGCTGGAAGATCTCGAACCCATAGACCCTTTGCCTGCTTATCCAAGTTGGCAGCGAGTACGAGAGCTTGCTTTAATTTCTTAGGTTGAATGCGCTTGAGGGCCATAGGGTAAAGCTTCTGACGCTTTCCCCAGATGCGGTAATTGCGCATGATGGTTGGCAAACTCTCTCCTGCAGTAAGCGCAGTCTGGGCCCGATTAAGCGTTCTTAGCTCATCGCTAATTCCCCACAGAATTAGAGGCAAGGGCTCACCCTCACCTTGTAGGCCATCTACCATTCGATTCAGACGTGCCGCATCACCAGACAGTAGTGCCTCTGTCAGCTCAAATAGATCATAGCGAGCAACTTTGAGAACCGCAGCACGAATTTGCTCATCGGTAATCACTCCGCTGGGATACAAAAGTCCCAGCTTCTGAATTTCTTGATGGGCAGCGATCAAGTTACCTTCAACCTGATCGGCCATCCATTGCAAACTGCGCAGCCCCGCTTCCCCAGGTTCAACGGATTGCGACTGCAGTGACATTCGCTTAGCAATCCATTGGGGTAATTGACTTCGTTCAATCGAATCAATCTGGACCGCCATACCAGCTTCATCGAGGGCCATAAACCAAGCAGAGCCCTTAGTTTTCAGATCAAGACGCGGAAGCTGAATGCACACAATCACGTCAGGCACTGAGCCGGCTGATCCTAAAGAAGTGGCAAAGTTTTTCAGTACATCCGCCCCCTCGCGACCAGGTTTGCCAGTGGGCATACGCAGTTCCACAAAGCGCTTATCGCCAAACAGGGACATGGATTGCCCGACACTTAATAACGATGGCCAATCAAAGTAGCGATCCTGAACCATCACATCGCGCTCAGTAAATCCTTGGGTTTTGGCAAATGCCCTGAGGCTGTCCACAGCCTCCATCATCAGAAGTGGCTCATCCCCCGAAAAAACATATAAGGGATGAAGGCTCTGGGAACCCTTCGCTAAACCAGCCAAATGAATCTGAAAGGCATCACTTTTGATCATTGAAATCGATCAAATAGAAAATTTATTTACTCACCCGACCTAGGGTGGCAATGCGACGCAAGATCTGCAGCGCCAAATCAGAACGCATGCTCTCTAAAAATTGTTGTTGCTGGATATCGGCAGACAATACAGTTGCCACAGTGAAATCGAGATCCCGTATCACATAGATATCGGATTCTGGAATGACTTCGGCACCCGTATTATCAAAAGCGCGGAACACGACCCGATTATTGAGTCGATACGCAGAAATCTGACCCGTCGAGGTATAGGTCAAAATTTGCCGAGTACTATCTTCGCTCACAATATCCAGAATCAAATCGGCATCCTTACCCGAGGTGACTACCTTTGCATTTGTTCCTGTCGAAATAATGCGCTCGAGGTCAAAACGTAATTGGGGCGATGGTCGCCCTGAAATCAAAATCGATTTATAGGGAATAGTGACAGAGCCACGTAAACGAAAACCACATGCAGACAATCCAAAAACTGTTATGAAGCCAAAAAGGCTACTTCTTAGCAGCAGGCGACGATTGAAATTATGAGGTACGCTCATCTGCTTATGCAACCACATTCACTAAGCGGCCCGGAACCACAACGATCTTCTTGGGCGCCGCACCGTTTAAGAGTCGCAAAACAGGCTCTGACTGTAAGCTAATAGCCTCAATCGTATCTTTTGAGGCATCGGCTGGTACCTTGATTTGGCCTCGGTGTTTGCCATTAATTTGCAACACCAACTCAATCTCCGACCGAATCAAAGCAGACTCATCCACTTGCGGCCAAGGTGCATCCAATAAAGAGCCAAAGTGCTTGGCAAATCCAAGGTCTTCCCACAACGCATAGGTGCAGTGTGGAACAACGGGATACAAAATGCGTAGCAAAATTCCGAGTGATTCCGAAAGCACTTCAGGACGAATCGAATTTACATCCTGATTTAACTTAAAGGGCTCTAACACATTCAACATCTTCATGGCAGCCGAGACCACGGTGTTGTACTGGCGACGTTGATAATCAAAATTAGCCTGCTTCAAAATCGTATGCACTTCAAAGCGCAGCTCTTTTTCGTTAGCATTGAGATCGCTTGGAAGGGACGAATGTACTGCTTGTAAAGATTCCGCTTGCGAACTCGCATAGCTCCATAAACGACGCAGGAACCGAGAAGCACCCTCTACACCAGCACCCGACCACTCGAGTTGCTGCTCAGGTGGAGCGGCAAACATCGTAAATAGCCGTGCCGTATCAGCGCCATACTGATCAATCAGGGCTTGCGGATCAACGCCATTATTTTTGCTTTTGGCCATCTTCTCGACACCACCGATATTGACTGGTGAGCCATCCTTGATGAGCTTAGCTGCAATGGGTCGTCCCTTCTCATCAAGATCAAGCTCGACATCAGCAGGATTAACCCATTGCTTTTTGCCACTCGAATCTTCTTTATAGAAGGTTTCGTTAAGAACCATCCCCTGCGTGAGGAGATTTAGAAAAGGCTCATCAAAACGCACCAAACCTAAATCGCGCATTACCTTGGTCCAAAACCGAGCGTACAGCAGATGCAAGATCGCATGCTCAATTCCGCCAATGTATTGATCCATTGGCATCCAATAGTCATTACGAGAGTCCACCATACTTTTTGCATCGGGACCGGTATAGCGCATGAAATACCATGAGGAATCTACAAAGGTATCCATGGTGTCGGTCTCACGCCGTGCAGGCTTACCGCACTTCGGACAATCGACTTTTAAAAAATCTTGACGTTTATTGAGAGGATTACCAGAACCATCTGGCACGCAGTCTTCGGGCAAGACCACAGGTAAATCCGACTCAGGAACTGGCACTTCGCCACAATCAGTGCAGTGAATCATGGGGATTGGAGTCCCCCAATAGCGCTGTCGAGAAATGCCCCAATCGCGCAAGCGATAGGTTGTTTTTAGCTCACCAAGGCCTCGCTCTTTCAGATCTCTGGCAACGGCTTGCACAGCATCTGGGTACGATAAGCGGTCATAGGGCCCGCTGTAAATACACTCGGTGTTCTCTTTTTGTGCATACCACTCTTGCCAGTGCGAGGTATTAAAAAGATCGGTTACCCCTTTAACCGCGATTACCTGCTTAATAGGTAAATGGTATTTATTAGCAAAGGCAAAGTCGCGCTCATCGTGGGCGGGAACCCCCATCACCGCACCATCGCCATACGACATCAGTACGTAATTACCAACCCATAGCGGAATTGGCTCATTGGTTAAGGGATGGGTCACATACAAACCGGTTGGCATGCCCTCTTTTTCTTGGGTCGCCAGATCGGCTTCAATCACACTCCCGGTTTTGCAACGTTCAATGAATTGCGCTAATGCTGGATTGGTTTGTGCCGCCTTGGCAGCCAAGGGATGCTCGGCAGCAACCGCACAAAACGTGACGCCCATGATGGTATCCGCGCGTGTGGTGAACACATACATCTTGCCATCGTTAATGAAACGGCCGGCATCATCCTGAACTTGATGAGTAAATGCAAAGCGTACTCCATGGCTTTTACCAATCCAGTTTTGTTGCATGATCTTGACGCGCTCAGGCCATGCTAGATCATCGAGTCCCGTTAATAACTCTTCAGCATACGCAGTAATATTGAGGTAGTACCCAGGGATCTCCCGCTTTTCAACCAAGGCGCCCGAGCGCCAACCACGGCCATCGATCACTTGCTCATTCGCTAAAACGGTTTGATCTACTGGATCCCAGTTGACGGTTTGGGTTTTGCGATAGGCAATGCCTTTTTCAAGCATCTTCAAAAATAGCCACTGGTTCCAACGGTAGTAATCAGGCTTGCACGTTGCAATCTCCCGTGACCAATCAATTGCTAACCCCATCGCTGCCATCTGACCACGCATGTAATCAATATTTTGATAGGTCCATTGTGCGGGTGGCACATTATTCTGAAGTGCGGCATTCTCGGCCGGCATACCAAATGCGTCCCAACCCATCGGCATTAAGACGTTGTAGCCTTGCATCCGCAGTTGGCGCGCCATCACATCATTGATGGTGTAGTTGCGCACATGACCCATATGCAACTTACCGGAGGGATAAGGCAGCATCGAACAGGCATAGAACTTCGGCTTTAATTGACCAGTGGATGTCTTTGCATCTTCACTAACACGATAGACATCCTTAGCTTGCCACTCATGATGTGCACGCGCTTCAATACTCCGAAAATCGTAATCTTTAGCCTGATGTTTATCCATTAATTGTTCTTGTTGTTAGGGATTAAATTATTTGAGGCCTAAGACGTCTTGCATATCAAACCAGCCCTTAGGTTGGTTTTGCAAAAAAGCAGCGGCTCGTAAGGCGCCCTCGGCATACGATTGACGGCTTGTGGAGCGATGGCTAATTTCGATGCGCTCACCCTCACCGGCAAAGATCACGGTGTGATCACCCACGATATCACCACCCCGTATCGTTGCAAAACCAATGGTGCCTGGCTTCCGCTCACCAGTGTGACCCTCACGGGCATACACCGCCAGATCAGCTAGGGAATGACCTTGGGCCTTCGCAATCACCTCACCCATTTTGATGGCCGTTCCTGAAGGTGCATCCACTTTGTGCCGATGATGCGCTTCCACAATTTCGATGTCATACCCCTGGTTAAGCAACTGGGCGGCGACTTGCAAAATTTTGAGGGTGGCATTTACACCCACGCTCATATTAGGCGCAAATACGATAGCAATAGTGTCGGTCGCACCGCGAAGCTGTTGCAGTTGCTCAGCAGTAAAACCAGTCGTGCCAATAATCATTTTGACACCTGCCAGCTTTGCAGCTTCAAGATGCAATAGAGTTCCTTCGGGCCTTGTGAAATCAATTAAATACTCGGCACCCGCTAATCCTTTGGCCAAATCAGACGTAATCAAGACATTGGTTTGTTGACCTAAAAATGCTCCCGCATCCGTTCCTAATAAGGGGCAACTAGGATGCTCAAGGGCACCGGTTAATTGCGCATTGGATGATCTCAAAATCGTGTCGATGAGCATTTTGCCCATTTTTCCGGTTGCGCCCGCAACTGCAAATTTCATTGGCATCGCTAGCTCTCTAATTAATTTTTAACAGGGGTGATCACCACATCAGGCTGCGGTGTTGGGACCGGCAAATTATTAGGCTGGCTAGTCACCATCACTTCAGGGGGTGGCCTCTTTACTGGCTTGGGTGGTTTATTTTTACCCGTTAGCACTTCCCAAAAACTGCGCTTCTCCCGCGCATAGTTGTCAATCTCGGCCACAAGCTCTACTTCAGTAGGTAAGGCATCGCCATCAAACTTCACGAGCTTATCGCCTTCAAAAAATAATGTGACGCGTCTCTCCTTACCGATGGTCTGACCCTCGCGCTTAAACTCAAATACATAGTCCCAGCGATTGGCATGAAAATAACTCGCTAATAATGGGGTACCCATAATTTGGCGCACCTGCTCTCGACTCATACCTACTTTTAATTGAGCATATTGCTCACTGGAAATAAAGTTGCCTTGAACCACATCGGGGACATACGGCTGGAAAATAGTATTCATCCAAGCTCGCTGAGTATTGTCAACCGCCGAGGTACACGCACCCAAACCAAGACAGGCGCACAACACGATCAACATCCGTGATGCAAAAGCTCGATTTGGCTTGCGGCAAGTAAAAATGCTAATCTGCATGGGTCAACAGTTCAACGTATCATTAAGTATCTGATTTTAGCGCCCAAACCTGCCAATCGAGCCAAATCGTATGAGCCAAAACGCCACCCCCACCGACCTCCGTGAAATCGGTCTAAAAGTCACGGCGCCACGGATGAAAGTCCTTGAGTTTTTTCAGGAAAACGCGGATTCGCACTTTAGTGCCGAAGAGGTCTACATGGCACTTGTGAAGGATAACTCCGATATCGGCTTAGCCACGGTCTATCGCGTTTTAACCCAATTTGAGCAAGCCGGAATCCTGCTAAGAAGCCATTTTGAGTCGAGTAAGGGGGATAGCCGAGCCATTTATGAGCTTAATGAAGGAAATCATCACGACCATCTTGTGTGCCTTGACTGTGGTCATGTCGAGGAGTTTGTGGATTCGGCCATTGAAAAACGCCAAAACGAAATTGCCAAATCCCTCGGGTTTAAGCTCCAAGAGCATTCTCTGGCGATGTATGGTCATTGCCAGAAAAAGAACTGTCGCAATAAGAAAAAGTAATTGATCCAATTACTCACTGAGCTTGTATGCCACAGTTCTACCTAGCAGGTGATTGGGCCCAATCTAATCTACCAAAACAACTTCTACCAGTTGATAATGATTTAGCCCATCACTTACGCGTTCGTCGTATCGGAGCAGATGATGTATTCACTGTGTTTGATGGTAAAGGCCATACCGCGGTAGGAAGAGTCTCCAGAACGAACGAAACCTATTCCCAGATTGAAATTGAACAAATCCAAGAAGATCGCCAGCGCGAGCTCCCTTATCGCATAGATCTAATTCAGGGACTTGCCAGCGGTGACAAAATGGATTGGGTCATCGAGAAAGCTGTTGAAACGGGGGCGACAAGCATCACCCCCATTGAGTGTGAGCGCTCGGTGGTCAAACTCAAACATGACTCAAAGCGACTAGAAAAACGTCTGCTTCATTGGCAGGCAATCGCGCAAGCGGCGTGTGAGCAATGCGATCGCAGCGTCATTCCAGAAGTTAATGCAATCCAACATCCTCGGGATGCATTCAAACAAAGTGTGGCTGGGTTAAAAATCCTTTTGAGCACAACGACCACCGATTCGCTGCATCAATTTCTAAATCGGCATCCACCCCAAAGCATTGCACTTGCGATTGGTCCAGAGGGAGGATTTTGCCCTGAGGAAGAGGAATATGCCAAACAGGCTGGTTTTACCGCCTTATCACTTGGTCCACGCATTCTACGAACGGAAACGGCTGGGATCGTTACGATCTCAGCCGTAGAGAGTATTTGGAGCTTAAAGACGAGTTAAGCGAACGAGTAAAAGACTCGATATGGGACGCGGCGCTCTGACCAAAACTCAACGGCATCGCGGAACACATCTAGGAGAGTCTCCCTGGCTTCTTTGTCAAACTTTTGAGTGCAAGGCAAACCCTCGAGGACCACCACAAAACCTGGCTGAGGACCAGCTTTGTCAACCAAGGTTGTCAGAGCATCTAACAGGGGATCAAAGTTTTTAGCCTGCTGCTTGGTAAACATATAGGCGTTCGCGATTGCTTCGAGCACCTCACCCTTGGTATTGGCATTGGTGCAGCTTGCATACACAAAGTGCTGTCCAAGTTCAGTGGCAGCCTCAGCTAGGTCACTAGTTCTGAATGCACGAATCGATTGCACGATATTGGGGCGCACACTGCGCAACATTGCTGGGGGACCGGCATCCCTCATAGCCAAAGCAGCACGCCAAGAAGCTGTCACTTTTTTTCCTAGGTCTTGATTGGCAGCATAGGTCTGGAGACGCGACAGACCACCTTGGGCATAAATGCTCGCCGCCGAGATCTCGCGATCGGCTTGATCATTTCTGTCCCAATTTTCTGCGCGGCTGTGATCTTCGACGCTTGCTGAAGTAATGTTTTCAGGAAGAATATTCATGATGGATAGTAGATTACCCTTATCCCGCCCCTAAATCAAGCCTAATCCAAGAACTAATTTGATAAGTTATTGATTTTTATCAATAATTTAAAAGTGAGCGACTACTTACTAAGTATATTTCCCTTTTAAAATAAGCCCTTGGATTGGGTAGCAGCCTCTACAACCGCAAGTGTGCTCACATTGACAATCCGACGCACCGTGGCTGCCGGAGTCAAAATATGAATCGGTTTTGCAACCCCGAGCAAAAGTGGTCCGATTGCAACACCATTACCAGCGGCAGTTTTCAATAAGTTATAGGAAATATTGGCGGCATCAATATTGGGCAAGACCAATAAATTGGCCTCTCCACGCAAGCTTGAGTTTGTAATCGCACCAGCCCGAATTTCCGGGTCCAGCGCACAATCACCGTGCATTTCACCATCCACCTCAAGCTCAGGAGCAGCTTTTTGCAAAATCGCCAATACCTCACGCATTTTTGCAGCCGATGGCGCATCACTGGAACCAAAGTTCGAATGCGAAAGTAAGGCAACTTTCGGGGTCATACCCAACTTGCGCATCTCGCTCGCAGCTAAGAGTGTGATTTCAGCTAACTCGGCAGCGCTTGGATCAATATTGACATGGGTATCTACCAAGAAGACTTGGCGATTCGGCAGTATCAGCCCCGACATTGCTCCATACACTGTTGCACCCGGTTCATGACCAATGACCTCATCAATGTATTTCAAGTGCATGGCAGTGTTGCTGATCGTGCCGCAAATCATGCCATCGGCCTGCCCTTTTTTGAGGAGAATAGAGCCAATTAAAGTATTGCGGCGGCGCATCTCGAGCTTCGCGAAGGACTCGGTCACCCCCTTACGCTCAGTGAGTTGCAAATAAGTTTGCCAAAAATCACGATAGCGCACATCACTTTCCGGATTGACGATCTCGATATCCACGCCTGATTTCATGCGCAGGCCGTATTTCTCGATGCGATGCTCAATCACCGATGGACGCCCAATGAGGATGGGGTTCACCAAACTTTCGTCGAGCATGATTTGCACGGCACGCATCACACGTTCATCCTCACCCTCACAAAAGACAATCCGTTTTTGCTCCATCGGAATCTTCTTCGCAATCCCAAACAAGGGTTTCATGACTGTGCCCGAGTGATACACAAACTGCTGCAATTGATCTTTGTAAAGAGCAAAATCTTTGATGGGTCGACTTGCAACTCCGCAGTCCATGGCGGCCTTCGCAACGGCTGGTGCAATTACCGTAATTAGGCGCGGATCAAACGGTTTCGGAATTAAATAATCGGGGCCAAAAGCCAAGTTCTCGCTACTGTAAACCGCCGCCACCACATCACTTTGTTCTGCTTGAGCTAATTCAGCAATTGCCTTCACTGCCGCGATTTCCATCTCAGTGGTAATGGTGGTTGCCCCAACATCCAAAGCCCCGCGAAAGATGAATGGGAAGCACAGGACGTTGTTCACTTGATTGGGGTAATCCGTTCGCCCAGTTGCCATTACGGCATCGGGACGAACCAGCTTGACCTCCTCCGGCAAGATCTCAGGGGTTGGATTTGCTAAGGCAAACACAAGTGGCTTATCTGCCATTTTGGCAACCATCTCGGACTTTAAAACTCCACCAGCCGATAAGCCCAAAAATACATCAGCCCCTTCAATCACATCGCCTAAGGTGCGCTTGTCGGTCTTTTGCGCAAATGGTGTTTTCTGCGGATCCATGAGCTCAGTGCGGCCCTCATAAACCACACCGATAATATCGGTTACCCAGATATTGCTCTTAGGTAAGCCAAGATGAACCAATAACTCCAAACAGGCCAGCGCGGCCGCGCCGGCACCGGATGTCACTAACTTAACCTTCGTAATATCTTTACCAACAACTTTTAGACCATTGAGAATCGCTGCTGCCACCACAATGGCTGTGCCATGTTGATCATCATGAAAGACTGGAATCTTCATGCGCTCACGGAGTTTGCGCTCAACCAAGAAGCAATCCGGGGCCTTAATATCCTCGAGGTTAATTCCGCCAAAGGTCGGCTCTAGGGCAGCAATTACTTCAACTAATTTATCGGGATCGCTTTCGTTGACCTCGATATCAAACACATCAATCCCAGCAAACTTTTTAAAAAGTACCGCCTTGCCTTCCATCACCGGCTTACTGGCGAGTGCGCCAATATCACCCAAACCCAACACGGCCGTACCGTTGGTGACCACCCCAACTAAATTACCACGAGCGGTATAGCGAAATGCAGTGGCAGGGTCTCGTTTGATTTCTTCACAAGCCGCTGCTACACCTGGCGTGTAAGCCAAAGAAAGGTCACGTTGATTGGTTAATTGCTTGGTGGGGGCAATTGATATTTTGCCGGGGACCGGAAACTCGTGGTACTTAAGGGCAGCCTCACGCAAAGCCTTAATTTGCTCTTCTTTATTTTGATTAGGTTTATTGCCAGATTGACTCATAGGGTTCCACGGGTAATGAAATAAAAGGGCTTGGAGCCTTAAACAGGAATGCTAAAAGCTCTATTCTATTCCTCTAAAGACTGTCCCTTTGAATGCCCTCTTGAATGGCAGGTCTTGTAAGAATGGGGCTTTAAAGCCCGCCTACAATATAAGGATGACGAAGCAATTCCTTCAAAACCCGCCATCTGATACCCACCAACTCGGGGAATTTGAGTTAATTCGCGATATTTTCAAGACGCGCGCTTTGCAAATGATGAGAGCTAAACCGCAACATGCTCCGCTTCTTGGCATTGGTGATGATGGGGCATTGATTGCCTGTCATCCAAACGAGGAAGTGGTCATCACAACCGATATGTTGGTAGCTGATCGGCACTTCTATGCGGATACCGACCCTTACCTCGTCGGGAAAAAATCCCTAGCAGTGAACTTATCGGATCTTGCCGCAATGGGTGCTAAGCCGACCGGATTTACTCTGGCGCTCGCCTTACCGAAACAAAAGCAAGCATGGCTACATGGATTTGCAAATGGTCTTTTTGACTTAGCCGATCTATTTAATTGCCACCTAATTGGCGGCGATACCTGTCAAGGGCCATTAACGATTAGCATCACGGCTTTTGGTGTGGTTCCAAATGGACAAGCGATTAAACGATCGGGCGCTCAGGTGGGCGACTTCATTTGGGTCTCTGGTGCACTGGGCGATGCTCGTCTAGCACTCGGATGCATTCGTAAAGAATGGTCTTTGGATCTAGGCGCCGAAGAACTCAATCAGATCAATCAACGCCTTCATTCACCGCTGCCCCGAGTGGCACTCGGAATTGCTCTACGTGAAATCGCAACGGCAGCCTTAGATGTGTCAGATGGATTATTAGGCGATTTGCGACACATTTTGGAATCATCCCATGTGAGCGCCAAAATTAACGTGGACGCCTTGCCTCGCTCACCGGTGTTGCGTCGGCAAGATCAGGCAATTCAGTATCAATGCGCAGCCTCTGGTGGCGATGACTATGAGCTTTGCTTTACTGCAAACCCAGATCAACATGACAAGATTGCGAGTCTCTCACGAGAACTCGGACTCCCTCTGACTTGTATCGGCCAAATTACCGAAGTCCAGAATGAAAGTTTGCTGATACTCGAGGATAGTGAGGGCATGCCACTAAGCCCCGAGAAATCCCAAGCGCTGCTGAGATCTTTTGATCACTTTCGAGATTAGAGATTGATGAAAGCAACTCGCCACCCATCATTAAATTGGATGCTGGGATCCGTGCATCGGGTATTTGGTATCGGCTTTGGGATCGGCCTTGCTCCAATTGCTCCAGGCACGGCTGGCACCCTGCTTGCCTGGGCTTTGTTTTTGATCCTAAACGCAGTTCTTTCAACAACGGCTATGTTTGTTTTACTTAGCCTTGGAACGCTTTATGGACTATGGGCTTGCGGTCAATGCAGCCACGATCTAGAGCGCCCCGATGATGGCTCGATTGTTTGGGATGAAATCATCGCCTTTGCTTGGATCCTATTGTTGATTGGATCCAATAATCTATGGGTACAAGCAATCGCATTTTTAATCTTTCGATTTTTTGATGCCGCCAAACCTTGGCCCATCAATCGCGTCGATCAATACTTTAAGAAAAACTGGGTCCATCAAGAACGTATCAACCCATCGCAGATCATCAAACATGGTTTTGGAATCATGATTGACGATCTCATTGCCGCTTTCTTTACTATTTTGATCGTGATGCTTGGAATACACTGGCTAATATGAACTCATCCATCACCCCACTGGTTCAACAATTAGCTCAAACTTTGTTAGCTAAAGGTCTCAAGATTGCCTCAGCCGAGTCATGCACTGGAGGTTTATTGGCTGCACACCTCACCAGCCTTGCTGGATCCAGCGACTGGTTTGAGCGGGGCTTTATCACCTACAGCAATCAAGCGAAAGAAGAGAGTATTGGCGTATCAAAGGAGTTGATCGAACAATATGGGGCCGTGAGTGAAGAGGTTGCAAAGGCTATGGCCAAAGGCGCTCTCAACCATAGCCTAGCCCAAGTTAGTGTTGCTATTACTGGAATTGCTGGGCCAGGCGGAGGAAGTGCGAATAAACCCGTCGGAATGATTTGCTTTGCCTGGGGAGTGCGAGTGGATGATCAAATCCAAACCCGTGCACAAACAAAACACTTTAGCGGTGATCGTCAAAGTATTCGGGAGCAGGCCTGCGTTTACGCGATCGAGTCACTCCTTGGGCAACTCACTGCAAGCGAGTCCCACTAATTTGACTTCAACCAGCCTTTGTGGCGGAAGTAGCCCAAAGGAATCATTGCCGAGATGATCATGGTAATGATTGCCAGTGGGTAGCCCCAAGTCTCTTTGAGTTCAGGCATGTACTCAAAGTTCATACCCCAAATGCTTGCCAATAAGGTTGGGGGCATTAAGGCGACCGAGACCACCGAGAAGATCTTAATGATTTTGCTTTGATTCAGACTAATAAAGCCAACCGTCGCATCCATCAAGAAGTTAATCTTGTCAAATAAGAATGCTGTGTGATTCTCTAGAGAATCAATGTCTCGCAAAATTTGACGCGCTTCTTCTTGCTGTTCGTCGGACAATAATTTGCTTCGCATCAGAAATGACAGTGCGCGCCGCGTATCCATGACATTGCGACGAATTCGGCCGTTGGTATCTTCTTCAGTGGCAATCGTCTCAAGAACTTCTGCTGCGTCGGCGTCGGTGATCGTTTCCGACAAAACACGTTTACCCGCGCGCTCAAGATTTTCATAAACCTCCTCAAGTGCATCGGCGGAGTACTCGGCATCGGTGGAGTACAGATCAAGGAGTACATCCTTCGCATTACTGACCGAACCCGGACGCAAACGCGCCCGCAAGCGTACCAAACGGAACACTGGTAAATCTTCATCGTGGATCGAGAACAACACCTGATTGGTCAGGACGAACGCCACCCTCACGTTGCGTGATGTATCTTCTTCGTCAAGCAAAAAGTCGGTGCGAATATGCAGATGCCCATCGTCTGCCTCAAAATAGCGTGCAGACGCCTCCAGGTCCCCAAGATCGTCCAACTCAGGGAGTTGAACGGCAAAAGCCTCTTTAATCCAAAGCAGCTCTTCCTCTTCAGGGTCAATCACATCAATCCAAATTGGATTGTGGTGTTGGAGCAGTTCATTGCGATCTTCGACTTGCTCTTGCGATAGACGGCCGTTTTGTAGGACGAACAAGTTGATCATGGTGAACTCCCGACGAATGCGCTAGTTTATCCTATGCACTATGAATCGTTCATTACATTTGGTAAAAAATTCGGGGTCCTTTCGGGATCAGATCGAGGCTGCCTGGGCATCCCAGGGCAGCATGCTCTGCCTAGGTCTAGACCCCGATCCCCAGCGCTTCCCGCCCAGCATAGGCAAAGGCCCCAAAGCCATCCTCAATTTTTGTAAAGAAATTGCGGATTCATGTGCTGACCTGGTGTGTGCATTTAAACCACAGTTTGCGTACTTTGCCTCCCAACGAGCAGAGGACCAACTGGAAGACCTGATCGCCCACCTCAAAAGATCCTACCCACAGATCCCTATTATTTTGGATGCCAAACGGGGTGATATTGGGAGTACCGCCGAACATTACGCATTAGAAGCGTTTGAGCGTTATGGGGCCGATGCCGTGACGGTCAATCCATACATGGGTAAAGACTCGATCGAACCCTATCTTCAGCACTCGGGCAAAGGGGTCATCATCTTGTGCCGTACCTCCAATCCAGGCGGGTCCGATATACAAAACCTTCCCATCAACAGCAACCAAGCAGTGTTTGAACGCGTTGCACACCTTGCCAAAGAGTGGGATCAAGCGGGTCAAATTGCACTTGTGGTGGGAGCCACCTTTCCCCAAGAAATCGCCCGAGTTCGAGCCATCGTCGGCGCCATGCCCTTACTCATCCCTGGAATCGGGGCGCAAGGCGGGGATATTGAAGCGACGGTTGCTGCGGGGCAAGTAGCGAATAAACTCGGAACGGGAATGATGATTAACTCATCGCGCGCCATTTTGTATGCGAGCAACGGAAAGGACTTTGCAGACGCCGCCAGAAAAGTAGCAATAGCAACCCGTGATGCGATTCGATCTGCGCAAGCCAAATAAAAAGATGCTTGGTATTACTAGCGGTTTTTAGGCAAAGCTACACGATCCATATTCTCTAAAATAAATTGTTGGCGTAGGCCAAAATCAATACTCCCGCGTTTGCAGTACTTACTTTTATCAAAACATTTTGGCGCTGGTAAAGCAGATGCTAATGCGGCTGCCTGTTCGCGACTAATATTTTTTGGATTAGTCACATAGTAGTGAGAAGTCGCTGCACCAATCCCAAAAATCCCCTCACCCCATTCAACGGAATTCATATAAATCTCAAACATCCGCTGTTTGGAAAGCATCAACTCTAAAAGTCCGGTAATGACTAGCTCCTGTACTTTACGTAGGTAGTTTTTTTCAGAGGAAAGAAATAAATTCTTGGCCAATTGCTGTGTGATTGTGGAGCCGCCGCGCACCACCTTGCTGCCGCCTTTTTGGTTTCGCTCCCAGGCTTTTTGCATATCCTCAACACGAACCCCGCTATGTTTAAAAAAGATATCGTCTTCACTTACCAGAATCGCCCGCTTTAAATCATTGCTGATCTGCTCGTACGAAACCCAACGATGCTGGATCGGGCAGCTCAGATTCCAGTGACAAAGACGCCAACGTTCCGCCCTCTGAAATGCTGTACTGCTTGGATTCATGAATGCCCATAGACCAATTTGGATCACAAAGTAAAACTGCAAACCGATCAGTCCCCAAGCCATGCATTTGAGGAAATATATGACCCATGACATGATTTAAGCGTACCGAAGCTGTGCAATAACAGCCCGAGTATCTAAACATTTGATGTCCACTTGATGCCACTGACTAAAGGCAACGGCAGCTTGCTCTACCAACATTCCCAAGCCGTCACTGATCCGACAGCCGCGCTGCAAGGCTTGCTCCATAAATACCGTGGTTTTACCGTATACCAAATCATACGCAAAGCAACCAGGGCAAAACACGTGATCTGCCGCTAATGTGCTTAAAGGACTTTGGTCCTCGAGTCCAGCTGAGCTCGAATTAATCACAAGTGAGAATGCAGGGGTCGTTTGATCCTCCAATTGAGCGATGCTGCTTGCCATTAACTCCACGTCAAGCTCTGTTGCTAAAGACTGAAATATCGACACGAGCTCGTGAGCTTTTTGAGCTGTGCGATTGGCAATCCAAATCCGTTTGGGCTTTTGGTTTAGCAGTGGCTCAACGATCCCGCGACTTGCACCACCGGCCCCCACAATCAGGACATCTGCTTCACAAATGGCAACCCCTTGAGAAAGCAGATCAGCCACTAACCCAGCACCATCGGTGTTATCGCCCCAGAGTACTCCGTCTTTTTGCCAGACGGTATTCACAGCACCTGCTAAGCGAGCACGGGTAGTCAATTGTTTGCATAACTGATAGGCTTCCAATTTAAACGGAATGGTGACGCTCGCACCCTTACCACCAAGGACAAAAAATTGGGTGAGCATTGCTGCAAATCCATCCACTGACGGCTGAATCCTTAAATAATCCATTTCTTGCTGGGTTTGTATCGCAAACCGCTCATGAATTAAGGGGGACTTGCTATGCCCAATCGGATTACCAAATACCGCATAAATATTTTTGCTAACAAAACGATTTGGCTTCAGCTCAGTCAAAAAGGGATAGTGACTCATGGTTTGGCACCCCTTAATTCCAGTCGATTGCCAGATTGATCTTTCAAATCGCGTGTGAACTCAAACGTTGAAACCCAATCCAAAACATCGATCTGCTGACGCATCTCACTTGGAAACGCTCCGAACGGAGCGGCGGCGCGCACAATCGCCACTGCTTGACGATCAAGCTCTGGAATACCGGATGAGCGACTTACTTCAATACCCTCACGCCCTTTGACGTTATTAGTAATTCGACCCTCTGCATCAACACTAACAGTTAACACCAAGCTACCATACAACGGCCGACCCTGGACGCGAGGAAAAAAAGTATTGCCATAGGCTTCAATCTTTTGACGCATACCATCATAGTAATAGGCAAACGCAACCGTTTTGGTACTGCTTGCACTAAGGACCGCGCGACGTGGAAGACGACCCTCAGGGCTAAGTCGTCTAGCAAGCTCGGCTTCCAACGCATTGGTCTGAGAGAGCTGTTTAGATTCTTCGCCCGATCGCATTCCACTGGCCTGTTTTTTATCGGTATCTAATTTGGATAACAATTGCTTTTGGCGCTTCTCAAGTGCCTCTAACTTAGCATCGGCACCCAAGTGGGCGCGGTGCAATGCACTCGCATCCTCCCGAATAGTTAGGCCCCCACCATCCAAATTAGCCTGTGCTAATTTCTGTGCTTTTTGAGGAGGCGCGGGGCTTGATGCATTCACGAGCACAATACTCAATGGTGTATTGAAACGCCTCTCGGTTTCTGGCGGATTGAACCAGCGCTGACTCAATAGGGCAAGGTGAACCAGCAGAGATATGGCTAATGCGATCCATAGCGGCTTAATAGACCGACTCACCTCAAATGAATGCAGAGCCAGTCTCATTCTGGTAAATCCCCTTCTACCTCAGCACTAACTTCACTCGGGCTGGTTTCCAGCTCAAGCACACGGGCCTTAGCAGATAGGTCTAAAAGATCTATATCCATAACTTCGATCTTAGCGCGGGTGAGACGAGGATGACTCGCCAATTCAGGGATGGGTAAATGCAGTGGAATAGGCTCAAGCCGCGACATACCCTCTTTCAGATGACGTGCGTAGATTGAATGGGGCAATCCAGCCTGCGCCAACCAACGCAAGCACCAATAGCGCTCCATGCGTGACTGATATTCCCCGTACTGAAGATATACCGTATCGAAATCAGCGGCAATTCCCATGATCTCCGAGTCTTTTGGCGGAAAGGGAGCTGTCATCTTCGCTGTTACGCCATTTCGAATCATGGCAATCAATTGCCATTGATTTACAAGATCTGCATACCGACGTAATGGCGAGGTACACCACGCATAACAATCAACACCCAAGCCCTCATGAGGGCCAGGAGTGGTTTGCATCCGTGTACGCTGAGGACCCCAACCTTTTTGGGTGCGGAATAGCGCCGGTAAACCATGTTCAGCTAGCGCTTGTCCCCAAATCTGATTACATAAGATCATGCATTCGGCCACGATGGTATCCAAAATCGAACCTCGAACACGAGGCTCAATCACGATTTCATTGCTTGACGAAGTGATCTTGAAATTGAAATCACGGATTAAAGCATTTGGATCAGCTTGACCCAAGACCTCCGCTCGCAAGCCGTCTTTGACACGCTGCTCTTGACGTTTTTGATGCTCATTTTGAGCCAAAGCCCACAATCGAGTCAGCGCTTCGTGATGCGGCAACGATGAGTTCTCTTGGGCCAAGAAGGCTTCGTCAACTAGTGGTTCCCAATCGTCTAAGCGAAGATTAGTTTCAATCGGCACTAACTCGAGAGCACTTTGCACAGGCGTCTGGGTTCGTTGGCCAGAGGCATCTATCTCAAGATATAAAGAAATGGCAGGATGGGCTGAGCCTGCATCTAAAGAGAAATACTGAACAAACTGCTTTGGCAACATGGTAATTTTGTCACCCGGGAAATAAACCGTTGACATTCGTTGACGCGCAACTTGATCAAAACGATCGCCCTTTTGAATCAGCAAACCAGGTGCTGCAATATGAATACCCAATCGATATAGACCATTACCGATAGGCGTTAATGACAAGGCATCATCGATTTCTGTTGTGCTTGCATCATCAATTGAAAAGGCTTTCACTTGGGCAGTCGGCAAGCCGGCAATGGCCTTTTCAAATTCTTCTGGTGTAAATTGAAAATCGCTTGCGAAGCCTGTCCCTTTCGGAAAATGCGCTTGCACAAATTGGCCATGATGGTAAGACTGCGGGGAATCCAAAGCACCACAGCGCATCAGCAAACGCGCCGGATGTTCTCCTGTCTGTTCACAAGCCCCATGAAAAGCTTTGTATGCCAAGCTATTTTTATCTGGACGGAACAGCAAGCTATTTACCTGCGAATGCAAAGCATCTGGCAGCCTTCCTTCAATCAGTTCTTCCTGCCATGCTTGTTGTTGTAGAAGCTCTCTTTGCCTGCGCTCAATTGCCGCTAATCCCGCCTGCAGTTGCTCGAGTAGTGCCCGCATAAAGACGCCTCGCCCCTTGCGTCGAAAGTAAACAGGGGCTCCTTGCAATGCAATCGCTAAACCAATTAATTGGGGCGTACTTATGGTGTCCCCAAAATACTCTTTGGCAATTGTCTGGAAAAAAAATTCTTGGTCGGGCGCGCAATCCCATAGAAGTTGTAAATCAATTGTTGCAGCAATACCATGCGCTTCTTCAAGAACTTCTTGAGGATTCGCAAGATCAAATTGCAGCCATACCTCTTTAGCCTTTAGCTTGAGATGCTTGCCTGATAAAGCGCTTGCCTGCCATGACTGAGTCTCTCCAGACCCTGAGGATGACAAGACGGTCGCGATTCGCAGCTCACCGCCTTCTTCATATAGCAAATGCATTAAAGCGAAATCCCGCCACTAGCCTCGATGGTTACACCATTGACATAACTGGCTTCATCGCTCGCTAGAAATAGATACACATTCGCCATTTCCTCGGGAGTGCCTAAGCGCGCCATCCACGAACGCTGCTCAATACTTTGCAAAATGTTCTCGGGCATCGCCTTGACCATCTCGGTTGCAATAAATCCAGGACACACAGCATTCACCCGAATCCCTTTTTGCCCGAACTCACGGGCCCAGGTTTTGGTAAATCCAATCACGCCAAATTTAGTTGCTGAGTAATTGGTTTGACCAAAATTACCGTAGATACCGACCACACTCGAGGCATTGACGATCGCACCCTTTTTTGCTTCTAGCATATGGGGAACCACCAATTGGGTGCAATTAAAAACGCCTTTGAGATTAACATCGATCACTGCATCAAATTGCTCTTCGGTCATTTTCACCAAGCGGGCATCTTGAGTAATTCCTGCGTTGTTAATCAATATATCAATGCGATGATGTTTGGCGATGATGTCGTCAACCGCACGCTGAATACTGGCTCGATCGGTGACATCCAACACATAGGGCTCCGCATGCTTGAGTTGGCCGACAGCGTCCATTACCGCAGCTTCATTTAGATCGGCCAACATGACCTTGGCTCCCTCCTCGGCAAACCGTTTAGTAGTTGCAAAACCAATTCCTTTGGCTGCTCCAGTAATGAGTGCCACTTTGTTTCGTAAACGCATACCAATTCCTCTAATTAGGGACTCAGGCGCTCTAAGCGAGCCAGAATTTTTTGATGATCACCGCCAAAGCCACCATTGCTCATCACCAAAATATGATCATGGGGTTTAGCTTCACCACATACCGCTTCAACTAAGCGCCCAAGATCATGAAAGCTTTTCGCCTTAGACCCCAATGGCGCGATCGATTCTTGCAAATCCCAACCTAGGGCATCTTTGCCACTAATTGCTCCATAGGCAAATACCAAATCGGCTTCTCTCAAGCTATCCGGAAGCTGAGACTTCATAACTCCAAGCTTCATGGTGTTGGAGCGCGGCTCAAGCACCGCCAGAATTCGTGCCTCACCCACTTGTTTACGTAATCCATCAATAGTGGTAGCAATTGCCGTTGGATGATGGGCAAAATCATCGTATACACGAATCTGATGTTGCTCACCAATGAGCTCTAGGCGTCGTTTGACATTTTTGAACTCTGCCAAAGCAAAAGCAGATTCTTCTGGGGTGATGCCGATATGATGGGCAGCCGCAATCGCTGCTAGCGCATTGAGTTGATTATGAACGCCCATCACTCCAGAGCCTTCAGCCCAATGAACCTCTGTGCATTTCTTGCCCTGATAAAAGACTGCAAAATCAGCGCCGCGTTTACCAGCCGCATTCTCAATATCTTCTAACGCCCAATCGCAGTCACCGTAACCAAACCGTTCGACGGGAGACCACACACCACGTTCGAGTACGCGATCCAATGACTGTTGTGAACCATTGGCAAGCACCAAACCGGTTTGCGGAATGGTTCGGACTAAATGATGAAATTGGGTTTCAATCGCAGCCAAATCGCTAAAGATATCCGCATGATCAAACTCGAGGTTATTGAGAATCGCAGTTCGGGGCCGATAGTGCACAAACTTACTGCGCTTATCAAAAAAAGCGGTGTCGTACTCATCCGCCTCGATCACAAAATAGTTCCCATCACCTAAGCGCGCTGATACTGAAAAGTTCAATGGCACACCACCAATTAAATATCCGGGTTTACGGTGATTACGCTCCAAAATCCAGGTGAGCATGGCCGTCGTTGTAGTTTTGCCATGCGTTCCAGCAACAGCCAAGACATGCCTACCTGATAAAACTTGCTCGCCAAGCCACTGAGGGGCCGAGGTATATGGCAAGCCCTGATTCAAAATCTCCTCGAGCAGGGGGTTTCCCCTAGAGACCACGTTCCCAATCAGAAATAAATCGGGTTTCGATTTAAATTCACGTAGTTGATCGGGGGAGTATCCTTCGATTAATTGAATACCTTGGGCTTCGAGCTGGGTACTCATTGGTGGATAAACATTTGCATCACATCCGGTTACCTCATGACCGGCCTGCCTGGCAATTGCCGCGATTCCACCCATGAAGGTGCCACAAATGCCCAAGATATGAATATGCATGCGTGGATTTTAGCTAAGGAGAGTCATGAACCGTCGTCATTTTCTAATTGGAAGTGTGGTCGCAATTGTTGCCGCAGTAGCAGGCGCTTTTATTGCCAATCGCAGAACTGCCCTCCAATCTGCCTCCCAAGAGGCAGTCAAAGCTCTTTTTGACCGTGAGTGGTTCTCTCCAGACCAAAAGCCCATTTCAACCCAAGATTGGAGAAATAAGGTTTTGGTCATCAATTTTTGGGCCTCCTGGTGCCCGCCATGCGTTGAAGAAATGCCCGCCTTAGACAAAGTTCAAGGGGAATATGATCCTAAAAAGATGCTAATTGTCGGTATCGGTATCGATTCACCCTCGAATATTCGTCAATTTATTGAAACTACCATTATTTCTTATCCCATTGTTTTAGGTGGACTTGGTGGCAACGACATCAACAAAATGCTAGGAAACCCATCGGGAGCCCTACCCTTCACGGTAGTGATCAATGCCAAAGGGGATATCACAGGTAGAAAATTAGGCAAGATCAGCGAAGATGAGCTTAGAAAGCTTATTAAAGACGCAATTTAATTAAAATTAGCTACTTTTAGACCAATATTGAAAATGGCTTAGACGGCCATTTTTCGTTCAATTCTTAAAAAAACGGTCAATTTCTAGGTATTCCAAGCTCTTGGGGGTATACTGCTTCTTACGTTAATTTTCTGGATTTATCGCCAAATTAATCGATATTTTTCAATAACTGTAGCGATCTATGCCTACTAACCATTCAAATTCCTCTGTTTTGCTTCTAAATGGTCCTAATTTAAACCTTCTCGGCACTAGAGAGCCTGAGGTTTATGGCAAAACAACCCTTGAAGACATTACGAAGCGCATGGCCGAGCTTGCTAAAAATGCCGGAATTTCGCTGGAAAGCTTTCAAAGCAATCATGAGGGTGAACTAATTGATCGAGTTCAGAAGGCAAAAAAGGATGGTATTGGTTTCATCATCATTAATCCAGGTGGATTTACTCACACCAGCGTTGCCCTGCGCGATGCTTTAGCTGGTGTAGCGATCCCTTTTATTGAAGTGCACCTCTCGAATATTCACCAGCGTGAAGAATTTCGCAAACATTCTTATTTTTCAGACCTAGCCATGGGCGTGATTTGCGGTCTAGGCGCCCAGGGTTATGAACTGGCATTGGCAGCAATTCAGAACAAACTGGCTTCTCATTAAAAATCATTACAACGAGGTTTGGCATGGACTTACGAAAACTCAAAACCCTGATCGACTTAGTTTCTGAATCTGGAATCTCCGAACTAGAGGTGAGCGAAGGTGAAGACAAAGTCAAGATTGTGAATGCTCGCCATTCTGGCTCCGTTGCAAATGCTCCCGCAGCGACGCCCATGGGTACCATGGTCGTACCAGCACCGATCCAACCCGAAGTTCCAACTGCCTCGGTTGTTGCTACCCCACAAGCAAGTGCCGCGCCAGAGGGGTTCGTACAGAAGTCCCCGATGGTAGGAACCTTTTATCGCTCCCCCAATCCTGAGGCACCTGCTTTCGTGAATGTGGGCGATACCGTAACTGTTGGTCAAACCTTATGCATTATTGAAGCCATGAAGCTTCTCAATGAAATTGAATCGGAGAAAGCAGGGGTAATCAAACAAATCCTGTGCGAGAACGGTCAAGGCGTTGAATTTGACCAACCGCTATTCGTCATCGCCTAATCGCCATGTTTGACAAAATACTGATCGCCAATCGTGGCGAAATTGCGCTGCGAATTCAACGAGCCTGCCGAGAATTGGGCATTAAAACGGTCGTGGTGTATTCCACGGCAGATAAAGATGCGAAATACGTAAAGCTTGCTGATGAGGCAGTTTGCATTGGACCGGCACCCTCGACCCAAAGCTATCTGAACATGCCAGCAATTATTTCTGCCGCTGAAGTCACCGATGCCGAAGCCATTCATCCAGGCTATGGATTTCTCTCAGAGAATGCGGATTTTGCTGAGCGGGTTGAAAAGTCTGGGTTTGCGTTTATCGGCCCGAGACCGGAGTCGATCCGCTTGATGGGCGACAAGGTCTCAGCGAAAAATGCCATGATTAAGGCAGGGGTTCCCTGCGTTCCCGGATCAGCCGGCGCTTTACCCACTGACAATCCAAAAGAAATTCTGGCGACCGCCAAGCGTGTAGGCTACCCGGTCATCATCAAAGCTGCAGGTGGTGGCGGAGGGCGCGGTATGCGTGTGGTTCACACCGAAGCAGCCCTGATTAGTGCCGTGAACATGACCCGTGAGGAAGCGGGTCGCGCCTTTGGCAATCCCGAAGTCTATATGGAGAAGTTTTTAGAGCGCCCACGGCACGTGGAAATTCAAGTCTTAGCCGATACCCATGGAAATGCGGTTTGGCTGGGTGAGCGAGACTGCTCGATGCAGCGTCGCCACCAAAAAGTGATTGAAGAGGCACCGGCTCCAGGAATCGATCGCAAACTAATTGCCAAGATTGGAGAGCGCTGTGCTGATGCCTGTAAAAAGATAGGCTATCGCGGTGCTGGTACCTTTGAATTTCTCTATGAAAAGGGTGAGTTCTTTTTCATTGAGATGAACACCCGCGTGCAAGTGGAGCACCCGGTAACCGAAATGATCACTGGGATTGATATTGTTCAAGAGCAAATCAAGATTGCAGCCGGTCAAAAACTAGGTTTTCGGCAACGCGATATCGTCTTTAAGGGCCATGCGATTGAATGTCGCTTAAATGCGGAGGATCCCTTTAAGTTCACTCCCAGCCCAGGTCGAATTCAGTCATGGCATATGCCTGGCGGCCCGGGCATTCGCGTTGACTCGCATGCCTATAGCGGGTATCTAGTGCCCCCGAACTATGATTCGATGATCGGTAAGTTAATTGCCTATGGGGCTACACGTGAGCAAGCAATTCGTCGCATGCGGATTGCCCTCTCCGAAATGGTGATCGATGGCATTCTCACTAACGTGCCCCTGCATCGCGAGCTGATGCTCGACTCAAAATTTGTAGAGGGCGGCACGAGCATTCATTACCTTGAACAACGCCTTGAGGAGCAATCTGCGACTCGTGGTGAAAAGTAGGCTTTCTTAAGCCAATGTCGTACCGCGAGTTCCAATTTACGGTCGTTGCTGAAATTGCTGAACCCTTGGGCGATGCGCTCATGGAACTTGGGGCGCTCTCGGTTTCGGTCGAGGATGCTACAGCGGGCGGCTATGACGAAAACCCCCTGTATGGCGAGCCAGGACTATCGCCCGAAGTGCAAGCTTGGGATTTATCCGTTGTTAAAGCACTCTTTGATCAAGGCTTCGAAACCAGCAAGGAAGAATTAGCCAGCATTCTTTTAGAGGCTGGATTTGCGGTTCAAACACCTATTGAATCGCTTGTGGCTGACCAAGATTGGGTGTCGATGACACAAAATCAATTCGACCCGATTCATATTGGTAAACGTATTTGGATTGTCCCTTCGTGGCATCAAAAACCGTCTGAACCAGACGCAATCTGCCTGGCAGTTGACCCTGGCCTTGCATTCGGTACCGGCAGTCACCCCACCACTCGACTATGCCTTGAATGGCTTGAGCAATACAGCAAGAACCCTGTTTGCAAAAGTCAAAGTGTGCTGGATTATGGCTGTGGCTCTGGCATCTTGGCCATCGCTGCCAAAAAACTGGGCTTTCAGACCGTATTTGGAACCGATATTGACCCACAGGCCATTGAATCGGCGCGTACGAATGCGCAACAAAACGAAACCTCTATTGAGTTTCAGTTACCCGACGATATTGATGCCACGATTGGGTCCCGCCCTTTTGATGTCGTGATTGCCAATATTTTAGCCAACCCCTTACAAGTTTTAGCGCCTGCTCTCATCGCACGCGTAAAGGATGGTGGGCAATTAATCCTTTCGGGCATCCTAGAGCGCCAAGCGCAAGAGGTCATCGATTGCTATCAGCTCCATATTCCGCTGTCGATCTGGAGGTCCACGGAGGGCTGGGTTTGCCTACATGGCCAAAAGCCGGTCTCTAAGCAAGATCGGGTTCCGAATCTGCGTTCGATTGAGGATGTCTCAAAGCCCAATCGCTCAATTGTTAGCGCTCCCATGACAAAACATGGGGGGTTTCATCTACGCAAACTTTTGATCACTGTTGGCATATTAATGATGATCGGCTTCCTAGTCGCAATGAGCCTTTGGCGTGTGCCAATTTTGCATTTTTTTGCACCCAACCTAGATAAAAACCCCAACCTAATTGCCTTACGTAGCTTTGAATTGCTACAAACTGTTGATCGGGGAATTTGCGAAGTCTTGCCCTGTGACCAGAGGGCTGTAATTGATTTCACGGCCTGGCGCTTTCTACTTGCCAATCTCGGAATGGATGACAGTAAGCGCGGCATTGAGGTTCAATCCATTTTGCAAATCGAGCTACAAAATCGTTTATTGGTCCCAGTTGCAATCCCCCATTTGGAGCTAACGCTTAGCGACGCCGATGAAAAAACTATTGCTCGTATTCTGATGAGCCCTGAGGAGTGGCTCCCCAAAACCTGGCAAAGCGCCCATCCCAGCTTTTTACTAACGGGAGCGCCACCTAAAGAACTATTTAACCTATCGCTACCCTTGCAGCTTCCAGCGAATGCTGCGGGTTATCGCTTACGTGTAGCATATCCATCCTCCACCCAACCCCCATCCCTATAGAGAACTTTATGGCAAGTATTATTTGTGGTTCCATTGCGTATGACACCATCATGACCTTTGAGGGTCGCTTCCAGGATCAAATTCTTCCAGAACAAATCCATATTCTGAACGTCGCCTTCTTAGTTCCTAGCATGCGCCGAGAATTTGGCGGATGCGCTGGCAATATTGGCTATAACCTCCAACTGCTTGGCGGCAAACCAATGATCATGGCGACCGTGGGGGCAGATGCAGATCCCTACCTCACCCATCTCGAGAGAATTGGGATGAGCCGCCAGTTCATTAAAAAACTCGATCAAGCCTTTACGGCTCAAGCGATGATTACTACCGATCTTGCCAATAACCAGATCACCGCCTTTCATCCTGGAGCCATGAATGACTCCCACTTAAATCGTGTCGATGACTGTGTGGCTAGTCTAGATCAAAAGGATCAACACATCGGTATCGTTGCCCCCGATGGCCGAATTGGCATGTGGGAGCAGTGCCATCAATTTGCGGAGGCGAAGATTCCATTTATTTTTGATCCAGGCCAAGGGTTGCCAATGTTTAACGGCCAAGAACTGCTTGAGCTCGTCGATTTAGCCGCCTATGTGGCTGTAAACGACTATGAGGGTGAAATGCTGTGCCAGCGTACCGGCTTATCCCTAAACGAGCTGGCAAGTCGCCTCGACGCCTTAATCGTGACGAAAGGAGCTCAAGGAGCGCAGATTCATGCACAAGGCAAAGTCATTGATATCCCCGCAGTTCCCGCTGAGAAGATTGCGGATCCAACCGGTTGTGGTGATGCATTCCGGGGAGGTCTGCTGTATGGCCTTGAAAAAGGTTTGGATTGGGAGACAACCGGACGCTTAGCCAGCCTCATGGGATCGATCAAAATTGCGCATCAAGGGCCTCAAAACCATCAACCCACTCGCAAGGAAATTAGCGATCGCTTCAAAGCAGCTTTTGGTACTGCTATCGCTCTCTAAATAAAAATGGGGTCCCGAAGGACCCCATCCAGACTACTTCAACTATCCACTAAGCCTAGGCTTAGGGACGGCTGCCTGTAGGAAATGGCCAAGCCGCAGCCGGATTCAGCGCAGTTTGCGCTGGAGCAGCAACGGCGGGCTTAGCCGCGGGCTTTTTTACAGAAGCACCTTTCTTGGCAGCAGGCCTTTTCTTGGCTGCTTTTTTAGCAGGCTTTTTCTTGGCAGCTTTTTTCTTTTTAGCAGCAGGACGCTTTTTAGCTACTTTTTTCTTAGCAGCTTTTTTAGCGGCAGGCTTCTTCGCTGCTTTTTTAGCAGCTGGCTTCTTAGCGGCAGCTTTCTTAGCAGCTGGGCGCTTCTTCGCAGCAGCTTTCTTAGCAGCTGGTTTCTTAGCAGCTACTTTTTTCTTAGCAGCTGGTTTCTTTGCAGCAGACTTCTTTTTGGCGATTGCCATAGTGATTCTCCTTCACGTGTGAGGATTAGAACAAACTACTGATTAAGAAAACCCGACCATGACTCCACGTTACGCCTTGCGGTGCACCATGGGAAACGAGCGAGCTATTCATCGGCGCGCGGCTTACTGCATGGTGCTGCACGCTAATGAATCCTGGAAAAAAAGCTGCAGCCCTTGCGGGAAGCAGCTTTTCAAAGAGGGTAGAAAAAATTGGGAAGAAAGCCCGGTCACCCTGTTTCAAGGGTTTTCGCATTTTTGCCAGTTTCAAGCGACTACTAATACTAATCAACCGAACTATCTCCTATATTGCCGGAGGAAGCGCTGGTCTAGCTTTTTGTTACTCCCAACTCAGCGCACCACCGGTTTGATACTCAATCACTCTGGTCTCAAAAAAGTTTCTCTCTTTTTTCAGATCTATCATTTCTGACATCCATGGAAATGGATTCTCTTCATTTGGATACATCGCGTCAAGTCCTATTTGCATACAACGACGATTGCAGATGAAGCGCAGGTAGCTTTTGAACATGGGAGCATTCAATCCAAGCACCCCTCTTGGCATCGTATCTTCAGCGTAGCGATACTCTAATTCAACCGCTTTTTCGAAGATGCCGCGAATCTCTTCTTTGAACGCGGAAGTCCATAACTGCGGGTTCTCCAGCTTGATTTGGTTGATCAAATCGATACCAAAATTGCAATGCATCGACTCATCACGCAAGATGTATTGATACTGCTCCGCTGCCCCCATCATTTTGTTTTGACGGCCCATCGCAAGGATTTGCGTAAAACCAACATAAAAGAATAAACCTTCCATCACGCAGGCAAAAACAATCAGGGAGCGCAATAGCTTTTGATCGTTTTCAAGAGTACCGGTCTTAAAAGCGGGATCGGTGAGTACATCAATAAACGGAATCAAGAACTCGTCTTTGTCCCGAATCGAGGGAACCTCATGGTAAGCATTGAAGATTTCGGCTTGATCCAGACCCAAGGACTCAACAATGTACTGGTAGGCATGGGTGTGGATGGCCTCTTCAAAAGCCTGGCGCAATAAATACTGACGGCACTCTGGAGCGGTAATCTGGCGATAGGTTCCTAATACGATGTTATTCGCTGCCAAGGAGTCCGCGGTTACAAAGAAACCTAAATTACGCTTAATAATGCGACGCTCATCTTCGGTCAGGCCATTAGGGTCTTTCCAAAGCGCAATATCGCGATTCATATTGATTTCTTGGGGCATCCAGTGGTTAGCGCAGCCGGCTAGGTACTTCTCCCAAGCCCATTTGTACTTGAAGGGAACTAGCTGATTAACGTCTGTCGTACCGTTAATGACTCGCTTATCTGCCACATTAACCCGACGCTCAGTGGCATCGGCTACTGGTTTTGCTGCCGCTTGCACCGGAGGAGCAACCGCAACCTGGTCGGCTACAGGGGCAACTTGCACTGGCGGAACGGCCATTGGCGAGGGTGGCGGCACAAACCCTGCCTTAGCAAGGGCTGGAGCGACTTCTTCATCCCAGTTCAACATACTATTCTCCTAATTCCTATTTGTTCTAATGTTCTCATCGAGCTTATTGACAAGCTTCACATTCCTCAAACCCCGGATCGCCAGGACGCATCGTGCAAACCGGGCCATCCGCAGCAACTGCCCCTGCGGTACTTGCTGCCCCACTAGAGACTGCATTGAGTTGACCTGTGGCGACCGTTGATTTCTCAACATGGGTCGCTGCCATGGTCCGCAAGTAATAGGTGGTTTTTAATCCCCGAATCCAGGCCAACTTATAGGTGTCGTCCAACTTCTTACCGGATGCGCCGGCCATATAGATATTGAGCGATTGAGCTTGATCGATCCACTTTTGGCGACGTGAAGCAGCCTCAACCAACCAGCTTGGCTCAACCTCAAAGGCAGTCGCATACAAATCGCGCAGATCTTGGGGAACGCGATCAATTTTAGACAGAGTACCGTCAAAATACTTCAAATCGGCAATCATGACCTCATCCCATAGACCGCGATCTTTCAAATCCCGCACCAAGTAATCATTCACCACGGTGAACTCACCAGAAAGATTGGATTTCACAAACAAATTCTGGAATGTGGGCTCAATGCAGGCCGAGACACCAATAATATTCGAGATCGTTGCAGTTGGGGCAATTGCGACGCAATTGGAGTTACGCATACCGTATTGCTTAATTTGAGCACGGAGTGCATTCCAATCCATGGTGCTTGACTGATCTACCTCAACATAACCACCGCGCTCCTCTTGGAGCATCTTAAGGGTATCTTGGGGCAAAATGCCGCGATCCCACAGCGATCCTTGATAACTGCTGTAGGTGCCACGCTCCTTAGCAAGCTCACTCGATGCCTGATAGGCGTAATAGCAAACCGCTTCCATCGAGGTATCAGCAAACTTGACCGCCGCCTCACTCGCGTAGGGGATGCGTTGCATGTGCAAGCAATCTTGGAAGCCCATAATCCCAAGACCAACTGGTCGATGCTTCATATTGGAGTTACGGGCCTTCGCAACCGCATAGTAATTGATATCGATCACGTTATCGAGCATGCGCATCGCGGTCTGGATGGTCTTCTTGAGTTTGGCATGGTCAAGCACCATTTGACCGTCGGCATCAGTGGTCATATGAGCGGTGAGATTGACTGAGCCTAGATTACAGACGGCAATTTCAGTCTCATTGGTGTTGAGGGTGATTTCAGTGCACAAATTGGATGAATGCACCACGCCTACATGCTGTTGAGGGCTACGAATATTGCAAGGATCTTTGTAGGTAATCCAAGGATGGCCGGTCTCAAATAGCATGGCCAACATCTTGCGCCATAACTGAACTGCAGGGATCTTCTTCGATGGCTTAATTTCGCCGGCCTCAGCACGCTTTTCATAGGCGATATAAGCCTGCTCAAAGGCTTTGCCATACTTGTCGTGCAAATCGGGGGTGCTTGATGGAGAAAATAAAGTCCACTCACCGTTTTCCATCACCCGCTTCATAAATAAATCTGGGATCCAGTTGGAAGTATTCATATCGTGGGTGCGGCGGCGATCGTCACCGGTATTCTTACGAAGCTCCAAAAACTCCTCGATATCCAAGTGCCAGGTCTCCAAGTAGGCGCAAACCGCACCCTTGCGCTTGCCGCCTTGGTTTACGGCTACAGCGGTATCGTTCACAACTTTTAGGAATGGAACAACACCCTGCGACTTACCATTGGTGCCCTTAATGTGGCTGCCCAAGGCGCGCACATTGGTCCAGTCATTACCCAAACCACCAGCAAACTTCGATAACAAGGCATTCTCTTTCAAGGCCTCGTAAATGCCATCCAAGTCATCATCGACCGTGGTGAGGTAGCAACTCGATAGCTGCGAGCGCAGAGTTGCTGAGTTAAACAGGGTTGGGGTGCTCGACATGAAGTCAAAAGTCGAAAGAACCTCATAAAACTCAATCGCACGACGCTCACGCTCTGGCTCATTTAAAGCCAAGCCCATTGCCACGCGCATGAAAAATGCCTGCGGCATCTCAATCCGATGGTCTTCAATATGCAAGAAGTAACGGTCATAGAGGGTTTGGAGACCCAAATAATTGAATTGCAAATCCCGATCGGCATTGAGTGCTGCCGAGATTTTGCTCAGGTCAAACTCTAAAAGGCGGGGGTCCAGTAGCTCCGCCTCAATTCCCTTACGAATAAATTGGGGGAAATAATTCGGATACTCAGACTGCATATCGCCTTGCAAGACCTCACGCCCCAGAATTTCTTTCCGAATCACATGCATCAAAATACGAGCGGTCACCTGGCTATACGCAGGGTCTTTTTCGATCAGGGTACGCGATGCCAAAATAGCCGAGTCATAGACTTGAGCCATGGGAACACCGTCATAGAGATTCTTGATGGTCTCGGTCATGATGGGGTTAGCATCAATGTGGTTACCCAATCCCTCGCATGCCGCCTCAATCACACTGCGCAAAGCAGCCACGTTTAGGGGCTTAGTAACACCGTTATCGTTCACTTGAACAGAAGGCAGACTTGGGTCGGCAACCTGCTCTTGGGCCGCGCTTTGCTGCGCAGCACGTTCCTGGTTGCGCTTTTCGCGATAAAGCACGTAAGCCCGAGCAACGTTATGCTCACCACTACGCATCAAGGCCAATTCAACCTGATCCTGAATATCTTCAATATGAAAGGTTCCGCCATTGGGACGGCTGCGCAATAGCGCACGAACCACGTTTTGGGTCAATTGCTCAACTTGCTCACGAATCCGTGCTGAAGCTGCGCCCTGACCACCATTGACCGCCAAAAATGCTTTGGTCACAGCAATGGCAATTTTCGAGGGCTCAAAAGCAACTACCGAACCATTACGACGAATGATTTTGTAGTCTGAAAGCTGGGTGGTTTGAGCAAGACCTACACCACCGGCCACATAGTTGGCGGATGGGGTTTGAGTCAAATTACCGACGGGGCTAACGCCTCCATGACTCGTGGTACCTGCTTGGCCAGCTGCTTGAGGATCGGCGAAGGTCATATTGCTCCTGCTATATATATGTATTTATTGGAAAAAAGACAAATTTGTAACAAAAACACTAGATATAGTGGTTTTGAATCGTTCTGGATACTAAGTATAGGTAAATATTTTAAATTAGGTAAGCTCTTTTTTTCAGAATTTATTAGTAATTTCCCTATTTTTGATAGAAATGAAATCTTCAAAAAAGCGATGTAAGCGACCGCTTACCTGATGGAGAAATAGCTAGCGGACTTCAACCCCGAAGGGCAATTGTTCCTTACTTAGGTTTGCCAATCGTTGTATTCGCACCCAATCAAATGATTTGCCTGGGTCGGTCTTGCGGTCGGGCGCAATATCGCTATGTCCCGCAAACTGCAAGTTGGAAAAATTCTTTGCTAAGAAGTCAATCAGCTGGGCAAGGGCTGTGTATTGTTCATTGGTAAAGGCTGATTCGCCATCCCCTATTAACTCAATACCAATAGAAAAGTCGTTGCAACGCTCCCGCTCAAAAAATTGAGACGCGCCTGCATGCCAAGCCCGTTTATGAACCGATACCAGCTGAATGACCTGTCCATCACGATCAATCAAGAAATGGCTTGAAACCTTCTGATGCGCAATTTGCTCAAAATAAGGATGGGTGCGCGCATCTAACTTGTTTTGAAAAAAATCAATAATGCGATCACGACCAAATTGACCGGGGGGCAAACTAATATGATGAATGACCACCAAATCCGGTTTAATTGAAGCGGGTCGTTCATCAAAGTTAGGAGAAGCTCGCCACTGCGCCCTACCCCACCAACCCTTTTGACTTAAGCTATCGCGATGATCGGCGCAACAGTAATAGCGCCCATCCCATGCAATCGCATCATCTTCAGGCAAGTGAAGGTCGCAATACGAACAAGAAACCATACGCTTGGGCTTTAACTGAGAGGGCGGTGCTGACCTCGGCTCCAAAGCCTTTTCTTGATCGTGCTTTTTCTTAAGCACCAACCACCAATAGGCAAAGGCCAAGCCCAAGCCAAGCAAAATCCATTTCAGCAAAATTAAGTTCTCTGCAAAATCACTTCGGCAACAAAGCGAGTGCCTACATAGGTCAACAACAGGGCCACAAATCCACCTAAAACCCAGCGCACTGCTGTTGGACCTCGTAAACCAACCCGTAGGCGCGCAACCACTAAACCGCTAAACAAGAGCCACGATAAGAGTGCAAATACCGTTTTATGGTCAAAGACTAGTGGTTTACCAAACAGCTCTTGTGAGAAAAATAAACCAGAGAAGACGGTCATACTTAATAGCGCATAACCGACGTAGAGCAAACGGAACAAGAAACTCTCCATCGTCAATAATGGCGGCAGACTTTCAATCCAGGTCGGCGCACCGCCCATACCATTGGCCATACCCTTGCGCAAAGCCCGATCTTGTAAGTTCATTAATACCGCAAGCATCGCTGATAGGCTAAAAAATCCTACCGCAAAGGTTGCAACGATAAAGTGCGCCTTAAACCAAGGATCAGCGACGGCACGCTGAGAAATGACCGACCCTGGAAAGAGATCGGGCAGGATCGCACAAAACATCGCCATGCTGATGGTCATCAGCCGCAAGCTGGAAATGGGCAAGAAAAAGCTCTGAATCCAGTAAAAACTGAGTCCCACCCAAGCCATCAGGGAGAGATCTTGCGCAAAGCCAAATACAAAGCGCTCACCATTAAAAATCGACTCGTACAACAGGATTCCGTGAATGATCAACACGATCAGAATCAAAATTTGGACCAAGCCAATAAAAAATGGGGTCTCAGGGCGCCTTTGGTCGCGATAACCCAAAACAATAATCAGCAAGAGATAAAGTAAGGATGGCAACCAGCCAAATCCTGAGTAACCTAAAATAGTCATTTCGAAAGTCTAATCGATAAATGCTTGAGAATCTGACCGACCGCCTAAGTCGTGTGGTTAAAACCATGCGGGGTCAAGCTCGCCTGACAGAAAACAATACGGCCGACATGCTGCGCGAGATTCGTCTCGCCTTACTAGAGGCTGACGTTGCCCTGCCGGTGGTAAAGAGTCTCATGGAGCAAATCAAGTTCAAGGCACTTGGTGAGGATGTGGTGGGCAGTCTCACCCCTGGTCAAGCCTTGGTGGGGGTTGTGCAACGCGAGCTAGCTCTCATCATGGGTGGGACTGAAGAAGAGTCTGGGAAATTAAATCTAGCCACCCAACCTCCTGCGGTCATCTTGATGGCTGGTTTGCAAGGTGCTGGTAAAACAACCTCGGCAGCCAAACTTGCTAAGTTCTTGCAAGAAAAGTTAAAGAAAAAGGTTTTGACTGTTTCGTGCGACGTGTATCGTCCGGCCGCGATCGAGCAGTTAAAAACGGTTAGCGCTCAAGTTGGAGCGGATTTCTTTCCAAGCTCACCTGACCAAAAGCCCATTGAGATTGCCAATGCGGCGCTCGATTGGGCTAAACGCCATTATCACGATGTTTTAATTGTTGACACGGCAGGTCGTTTAGGAATTGACGAACAAATGATGCAAGAGATTAAGTCTTTGCATGCGAGTCTCAAACCGATTGAAACTCTTTTTGTGGTCGATGCCATGCTTGGTCAAGACGCTGTTAATACCGCGCGATCTTTTCATGAGGCATTACCCCTGAGCGGCGTCATTCTGACCAAACTGGATGGTGATTCCCGCGGGGGTGCAGCGCTATCGGTTCGTCATATTACCGGCGTGCCCATCAAATTTATCGGCGTTGCAGAAAAAATGGATGGGCTGGAGGCCTTTGATGCGCAGCGCATGACCAACCGCATCCTTGGTATGGGCGATATCTTGGCCTTGGTCGAGCAAGCCCAGCAAACTGTTGATGTTGCGCAAGCCCAAAAGATTGCTAACAAAATACAAAAAGGTGGTTTTGATCTTAGTGACTTCCGAGAGCAAATTAAGCAAATGCAAAACATGGGGGGCATGGCCAATCTGCTCGATAAACTACCCAGCCAAATTGCGCAACAGGCTAGTAAAGCGAACTTAGGAATGGCTGATAAGCAAATGAAGCATATGCAAGGGATCATTGATAGCATGACCCCGCAAGAAC
Organism: Polynucleobacter sp. HIN11; assembly: GCF_030297675.1. Taxonomy (NCBI): domain Bacteria; kingdom Pseudomonadati; phylum Pseudomonadota; class Betaproteobacteria; order Burkholderiales; family Burkholderiaceae; genus Polynucleobacter; species Polynucleobacter sp. HIN11. Next base: position 187,122 of record NZ_AP028142.1, on the reverse strand, counting down.
GTGCCAAACCGGAGCTACTCAAGGCGAGTCGTAAGCGTCGCATTGCCGCCGGCGCAGGAGTTCAAGTTCAAGAGGTCAATCGACTCTTGGCGCAATTTGAACAAATGCAAGGCATGATGAAGCAAATGAAAGGCGGCAAGATGGCCAAGATGATGAGCTCGCTTGCTGCCCGTGGCGCCGCCAAAGGACTCGGCGGGCTGTTCAAAAAATAGAGCTTAAATCAAATTATTTTTTGCGGTATTGATCGCAGCAATAATCGTTTGCGCAATCGACTGGAACGGTATTAATTGAGCGGCACTTTCACGTCGCCCCTGAAACTCCACTTGACCCTCTTTCAGGCCGCGCTCGCCAATCACGACACGATAAGGCACACCAATCAACTCCCAGTCTGCAAACATCGCACCTGGACGTTCACCGCGATCATCTAAAACAACATCCACGCCAGCAGCAAGAAGCTCTTGATGAAGATGATTAGCAGATTCACGCACTGCATCGGATTTATCGTAGCCCACAGGACAAATCACAACCTCAAATGGGGCCATGGAAATCGGCCAAACAATTCCACGCTCGTCGTGACCCTGCTCAATCGCAGCGCCTAATAAACGGGTTACGCCTATTCCGTAACAGCCCATCACCATTGGCTGAGCTTTACCATTTTCATCAAGATAGGTGCACTTCATCGCTTCGGAATATCGGGTACCCAATTGAAAGACATGGCCCACTTCAATGCCACGACAAATCTCAAGAGTTCCTTTTCCATCTGGCGAAGGATCTCCGGCCACTGCATTACGCACATCGGCTACCAAAGGCTCAGGAACGTCGCGCCCCCAATTGACACCAGTCAAGTGATAGCCTTCGGCATTGGCACCACAGACAAAGTCGCTCATATTTGCCACAGTGCGATCAGCAATCACTTGAACTGAAGCTGGCAGACCAACCGGACCTAAGTAACCCACTGGAGAACCGCATGCCGCCAGGATTTCAGCATCGGTGGCAAACCGGAAGGCACTTAAACCAGGGACCTTATTAACCTTGATTTCATTGAGCTCATGATCACCCCTGAGCAACACTATGAATAATTTGGCGGGTCCAGCGTCCTGATCAACTGCCAACACTAAGGATTTAATAGTATTAGACAGATCGATCTTGAGAAACTGCGCAACATCTTCGCAACGCTTTTGATCTGGCGTTGCCACTTTTTGCATACTTTCTTTTGGAGCGGATCGGTGTGCGATAAGAGCAACCGATTCAGCAGCTTCTAAATTGGCAGCGTAATCTGAATTAGGGCAATAAACAATCGCATCTTCGCCTGTATCGGCAATCACATGAAATTCTTGGCTGCCCGACCCTCCGATCGCACCATTATCAGCAGCGACGGCTCGAAACTGTAAACCCATGCGTTGAAAGATTCGGACGTAGGCATCAAACATGAGCGCGTAAGACTTTTTCAAGCCTGCCTGATCACGATCAAATGAATAAGCATCCTTCATGCTGAACTCACGACCCCGCATGATCCCAAAACGGGGGCGACGCTCATCACGAAACTTCGTCTGGATTTGATAAAAGTTAACGGGCAACTGCTTGTAGCTCCTAATCTCCGAGCGCGCAAGATCAGTGATCACCTCTTCGGAGGTTGGCTGAATCAGATAATCGCGCTCATGGCGATCTTGAATGCGCAACAACTCGGGACCCATTTTTTCCCAACGACCCGTCTCTTGCCATAACTCAGCAGGTTGAACGATCGGCATCAGAAGCTCGATGGCTCCGGCGCGATTCATTTCTTCCCGAATAATGTTCTCGACCTTCCGAATTACCTTGAGCCCGAGAGGGAGATAGTTATAAATTCCAGCACTTAATTTACGGATTAGCCCAGCGCGCACCATCAGTTGGTGAGACACAATCTCCGCATCTGCTGGAGCCTCTTTTAGGGTTGCAAGAAAGGTTTGTGAAGCTTTCATGAGTGACTATAATCAAATCGTTGATTTTAAAGGATTAAAGATTAGGGACTAAAAGGTACGATTATGCTTGACCGTGAAGGCTATCGACCTAATGTTGGCATTGTGCTTCTCAATGCTCGCAACGAAGTATTTTGGGGTAAACGAATTGGACAACATTCTTGGCAATTTCCACAAGGAGGAATTGCGCACGGAGAAAGTCCAGAAGAAGCAATGTATCGCGAACTCCATGAAGAGGTGGGTCTTTTTCCTCACCATGTCGAGATCATTGGGCGCACCCGTGATTGGATTCGCTACGATGTGCCCGAGGAGTTCTTACGCCGCCAAATGAATCACCGTCATCAGCGTGTCGCTTATAAGGGTCAAAAACAAATTTGGTTCTTACTGCGAATGCTAGGCCAAGACCATGAGATTCAACTACGAGCCACAGGGCATCCTGAGTTTGATGCCTGGCGCTGGCATCCATATTGGATTGAGCTCGACACTGTGATTGATTTCAAGCGCGAGGTCTATCAACTTGCACTCTCTGAACTCGCCCGGTTTATTGTCACCACCAACCAAATGCAACAATTAGTCTGGGGGGCACCATTACACGCCTCGCACCCTTCATGAATAAACTTCAGTTTCTCTTGCTTGCATCATCAGTTACGGTACTGAGTGCCTGTTTTTCGGATCCCTTGGCCGACGGGACTGATCCGTTTGCACCAACAGTATTTAAGGAAGGGGAAACACCCATGCCCTTAAATCCGCCTAATAAAAAATATTTGATACCTTTCTCAGTATCGCAAACCACTATTTTCAAGTTTGCCGTTGATACCGAATCCATCAAGATTGGAAACGACGGCGTTACCCGCTACATTGTGGTGATTACCAATCCCAGTGGTGGTCAAAATGCTTACTTTGAAGGAATACGGTGCGATACGTTTCAGTGGCGGTTATATGGCACTCTTGAAGCCAATCAGCAATGGCGTGCCAATCCTTTAGGTAGCTGGTTAGCCATTAAGGACAATGTTCCAAATCGCTATCAGGCAGCTTTGGCTCAGGGTGCTTTTTGCAATCTAGCGACCCAAGAAAAAAGTTACGCCAAGGTTGTGAAGTCTCTCGACCCCAATAACTTTTTGGGGATCACTGCTCCCGTCGGATCCGAAGCAGAGCTACCGACTCTGCGCTAATTAGGCCTTACTCAGCAAGGTTCCAATCGACTCGCCCTGATACAGGCGTACTAATACATTTGGCTCACGGCCAGAGGCAATCACCGTACTCGCCCCGGTTTCTACCGCTGTTTTGGCTGCCAACACTTTTGTAAGCATTCCGCCTTTACCCAAATCACTACCAGCACCTCCAGCCATCCGCTCTAATGAAGGGTCGCCTGCGATTGCAAAATCAACCATCGTGGCAGTGGCATCTTTACGAGGATCGGCGGTGTATAGCCCACCCTGATCCGTCAAAATGACTAGGGCGTCGGCGTGTACCAAATTAACGACGAGTGCCGCCAAACTATCGTTATCACCAAATTTAATTTCATCGGTAACTACCGTATCGTTCTCATTAATGATCGGCACAACACCTAAAGACAGTAGTGTTTGCAAGGTTGCCTTTGCATTTGCATGACGCTGCGCATTAGCCAAGTCAGCATTCGTTAATAGAACCTGTGCAGTATGTACGCCAAATTTTGCAAAGCATGATTCGTAAACTTGCACCAAACCCATTTGCCCAACTGCGGCAGCTGCTTGCAGCTGATGAATTTCTTGAGGGCGGACAGCCCAGGATAAGCGCTGCATGCCCTCGGCGATGGCACCTGAACTCACCATCAACACCTGGCAGCCCTGCTTGAGTAAATTAGATACTTGCTCAGCCCAAGTAGCAATCGCAGTTCGATCTAGCCCTTCGCCATTATTGGTCACCAAGGTAGATCCAACCTTCACAACAATTCGTTTTGCTTCTGAAATCGTTTTTTTCATCGTTATTACTCGTCTAAAAAACGGGGGTCTTCAGCACGCTCTTCCTCTAGGTCGCGATCTTTGCGAAGTCCGTCCAAATAATCTTGAATCGCATAACAAAGGCGATCACAACCTTCGCCAGTAAGGGCAGAGACCTCAAATACGGGACCCTGCCATTCAAAACGTTTTAAAAAATCTGCGATGGTTTGCTCTCGATCCTCAGGCTGCAGCATATCGACCTTATTCAATACAAGCCAACGTGGCTTTTGATATAAGGCTTCATCGTATTTGCGCAGCTCATTAACAATCGCCTTGGCATCAGCGACCACGTCGACATTCTCATCAAAGGGGGCGATATCAACCAGGTGCAGGAGCACACCGGTGCGCTGTAGATGCCTTAAGAATCGGTGACCAAGACCAGCGCCCTCAGCAGCACCCTCGATGAGTCCTGGAATATCCGCAATCACAAAGCTGCGTTCATTACCAACCCGCACCACTCCCAAATTAGGATGTAAAGTGGTGAACGGGTAATCTGCAATCTTGGGGCGCGCATTAGATACAGCGGTAATCAAAGTAGATTTACCAGCATTGGGCATCCCCAATAAACCCACATCGGCCAACACTTTTAATTCCAACTTTAATTTGCGGCGCTCACCTGGTTTGCCATTAGTCTTCTGACGTGGGGCACGGTTGGTACTACTTTTAAAGTGAATATTGCCCCAGCCACCAACACCTCCTTGGGCAAGGCAAATTCGCTCCCCATGCTTAGTCAAGTCAGCAACTACTTCGTTGGTTTCTGAATCCGAAATAATGGTTCCAACTGGCATTCGTAACTCAATATCGTCACCAGCACGGCCATAGCAATCCGATCCACGCCCAGGCTCACCATTTTTAGCCGTATGCGTTTTGGAATACCGGTAATCAATTAAGGTATTGATGTTACGATCCGCAATCGCATAAACACTGCCCCCGCGACCGCCATCGCCACCATCTGGGCCACCAAACTCGATGAATTTCTCGCGGCGCATTGAGGCGCTGCCGGCACCACCATTACCAGCAATCACTTCAATTTTGGCTTCGTCTATGAATTTCATAAATAAAAAGGCCTCGCAATCTGCGAGGCCTGTTTCTGTTGATTAATTAAATCTCAGTCAGGCCGCTGATGAACGAGGCAATACTGAAACTTGCGCTTTCTTCATTGCGCCTTTAACTCCAAACTCTACTTGTCCATCAATCAAAGCAAATAAGGTGTGGTCTTTGCCCATTCCAACATTGACGCCGGGATGAACTTTGGTGCCACGCTGACGAATAATAATTCCGCCAGCATTGATTGCTTGACCGCCATAGACTTTCACGCCTAAGCGTTTTGATTCTGAGTCACGACCGTTGCGTGTTGAGCCGCCGCCTTTTTTCTGTGCCATCTTTCTCTCCTAACTCAGGCCTTAATCGACTTAATCAGAATCTCTGTGTAATTCTGACGATGGCCCTGATGTTTTTGATAATGCTTACGACGACGCATCTTAAAGATTTTCACTTTATCGTGACGTCCCTGGGAGACTACAGTAGCCATCACAGCGGCACCATTAACCAAGGGATCGCCAACTTTGAGCGATGAGCCCTCGCCTACGGCGAGAACTTGGTCAAGAGTAATGTCGCTGCCGATGTCCGCTGGTATCTGTTCTATTTTCAATTTTTCGCCAGCAGCAACTTTATACTGTTTGCCACCGGTTTTTATGACCGCGTACATGGTTAAACCTCTCAAAAAATACTGCAAATAATTACAAATCAACTTAATTCGAAGCATGATTCCTTTAAAAGTCGGTGACTTACAGAAAATCTGCCACTTTGAGCTGAGCCAAGTATTATATCTTGGATGAATAATACTGTCAAAAACAATCACTTAGGGCAAATTTTGGCCCCCATCAGCCCTGATTTACAGGCTTTGGACGAGGTCATTCGCCGTCGACTTGCCTCGGAAGTGGTTCTAATTGATCAAATCTCGTCTTACATCATTCAATCGGGGGGAAAGCGGGTCCGCCCCGCTCTTCTCTTATTAATGGCTAAAGCTCTAGCCAACGGCAAGGAAATTCCCCATGCTTTGGAGCTAGCCGCGGTGGTTGAATTTATTCATACCGCCACCCTGCTCCACGATGACGTTGTGGATGAATCCACCATGCGCCGCGGTAAACAAACCGCTAACGCCGCCTTCGGAAATGCTGCGAGTGTGCTGGTGGGTGATTTCCTATACTCGCGAGCTTTCCAAATGATGGTCGCCCCCAATGACATTCGAGTGATGCAAATTCTCTCGGACGCTACCAACACAATTGCCGAAGGTGAAGTCTTACAGCTTCTCAATATGAATGACCCTGAGGTCGATGAGTCTAGCTATCTTCAGGTGATTCGTTATAAGACCGCAAAATTATTTGAGGCATCGGCTGAACTCGGCGCTCTAATTGCACAAGCAAGCGATATCGAGCGCGAACTCGCAGCCGCATTTGGGCGCCATATTGGCACCGCCTTCCAGCTGATGGATGATCTACTGGACTACACCGCAGATCCCAATGAAATGGGTAAGAATGTGGGCGATGATTTACGTGAAGGTAAACCAACCCTCCCACTGATTTATCTCATGGAAAAAGGTAGCACCGATCAACAACTACTGGCTCGGGAAGCAATCTCACAAAACGAGGAGCTACCAGATGATGTGTTTGATCAAATCCTGCAAGGCATCTACTGCTCTGGCGCCTTAGAGTACACCCAAGACGCGGCGAGGCGCGAGGTTGATTTAGCCCTCAATACGATTAAGGATTTCCCACAAAATGCAGCCAGCGAATCCTTGCGCGCTTTATGCGAGTACTCGCTAATTCGTCAGGGATAAAATAGTCAATACGGAATGTAGCGCAGTCTGGTAGCGCACCTCGTTCGGGACGAGGGGGTCGGAGGTTCGAATCCTCTCATTCCGACCACTATCGCCCAGTTGTCTTTTGCCGAATCTCTTTTGCCGCTAGCCTTGCTGCTTCGGCCTCAGAGCGCAAAGATTCAATTTCCTGCTTTGTTAAACGCTCGATATTCATGTAGTCTAATTTCCAACGAGGATCCTCACTCCAGCGCAAGGCACTTTGCACAGTGGTTCGCGGTCCTGGAGCAACCTCAAGCACATCGAGGACTAAATTAAAAATAATGTGCTGTGATTGTGGGTCTTGAGGTCTTGCTACTGCATTGCCCAAGGGAAAATCATTAAACACGAAGCGCGGGACACCACAGAACTCCACAATATCTTTAGCAGCTCCAATAATGATCGTTGGAATGCCTGCCTCCTCAAGAAAGCGTGCTAACAATGAAATACTTTGATGACAAATGGGGCAATTAGGAACCAAGATAGCGACGTCCACTCCATCGACTTGGCACATTTGCAGAATGCGGGGCGCATCGCTTTCTAAAGTGTGACGTTGACTTCGGTTAGTTGGCAGGCCATAGAATCGATCTGCTAAGTTTCCAATTCGTTGCTCAGCCACTGCTTGTCTAGCGGCATTCAACGGAAACCAGCAGGCCATCTCGGATAAATTCGCATGCTTTCGATCTATACCCACATGCGCAATCCGTAAATCAGGGTTGACTGTGCTTGGCATTGCATAGGGCTCATAAAACTTTGCCTGTGCGTTGTATGGAGCACCAGGCCCCTGATCTCCCTTTGAAGGATCATACGGAACTGCGGTTGTAATTAAAGCCAATGTCGAGGCTTTTAATGACTTTTTTAAGGGGGTAAATGGCACATTGCTGTAATGCGCCCAAACATAGGGATTGTCATAACCAAGTGCCAGATAGTATGAGCGTGTACGTTGAATATATGGAATTGCGCTGTCGAACTCGGGGGCAAAAGACAGTTCTGGCATTTTTTAGAGTGACTCGGTGGTAATTGATAAGATCATGGTAATCATATACAAAGGAGAACGGTACTATGGCACAGTGGTTACGCTACACGCATCAAGGCAATGTTGGATTTGGACAGTTACAAGGCGATCAAATTGCTGTTTATGTCGGCGATTTATTTGCTAACCCCAAAGCAACTGGTGAATTCCTCAAGGTTGCGGATGTGACACTTGAGATACCCTGCGTTCCAAGTAAATTTATTGCCCTAGTGGATAACTTTCATGCCTTGGTCACCAAGCTTGAGCACACCGTTCCAGATGAGCCTTTGTATTTCTTAAAAGCAAGTAATTCCTTTCTAGCGGCGGGACAAACCATCCAAGTGCCGAAATCCTATGCAGGAAAGGTTATTTATGAAGGTGAACTTGGGATTGTGATTGGGACAAAATGCCATGGGGTGAGCGTTGCCGATGCCGCTCAATTTATTTTTGGCTATACCTGTGTCAATGATGTCACCGCCATCGAGATTTTGAATCGCAACCCTGGTTACGCTCAATGGAGCCGTTCAAAGAGCTTTGATACTTTTGGCGTATTTGGACCGACCATCACAACCGATGTGGATCCCATGGGCTTATCGATTAAAACAATCCTTAACGATCAAGAACGTCAGAACTATCCAATGAGCGATATCGTTTTTACGCCCGCTCAATTAGTCAGCCTTATTTCACAAGACATGACCCTCATGCCAGGCGACGTGATTGCCTGTGGAACCTCCGTAGGCGTCGGCTCCATGAAGCCAGGCAGTCAGGTCAGTATCGTGATCGATGGCGTTGGGCGCCTTGATAATCGCTTTGAATAATTAATATCCAGCGGCTACTGGTAATATAAGATTTCCCTTGGCATCCTGCACGTTTTGATCTAGATACTTCGTCAGAGCATAAACGGTATTCAAGCAGGGTGTCGGGGTTCCTGTAATCTCACCTAACTCAATTACAGAGCCCAACAAAGCGTCGATTTCCAATGAACGACCAGCCTCCAAATCTTGCAACATCGAAGTTTTGTGTTTGCCGACTTTTTCAGCACCAGCGATACGTCGCTCAATATCGACACGGAAAGTAACGCCAAGCTTTTCAGCAATCGCTTGCGCTTCGGCCATCATATTGCGCGCTAGCTCTTTCGTCAGAGGGAAGCGGCAAATGCCTTCCAAAGTACCGTGAGTTAAAGCGCTAATTGGATTGAATGTGAGGTTACCCCAAAGCTTTAACCAAATTTCAGCACGAATATCATCCAAGATGGGTGATTTAAACCCTGCAGCCCCCATCACATCTGAAATTTTCTGAATACGTTCCGTGGACTTGCCATCCAACTCGCCGAGCGGGAAACGCACACCCTCGACATGTCGAATAACACCAGGACCTTGTGTAATAGTCGCAGGATATACAACGCAACCAATAATATTGTCGGGATTAATCGCCCGCATGACAACACCGCCTGGATCAACGGTATCGACGGGATGATCCTTGTACTTGCTACTGAGTTTCTGAAAATACCACCATGGAATTCCGTTTTGCATTGGAATTAATATAGTGTCGGGCCCTAGAACCGATACTAGATCATCAATGACAGGTTCCACTTGATGGGCTTTCACTGCCAAAATAATGACATCCTGTTTTGGTAAACCGCGTAGATTTTCAACAGCCTTTACCTTCGCAATGATGGGTTCAGGATGCTCATCGGTAATTAAGGCAAGTCCTCGTTCTTCAATCGCTCGCAATGTAGCGCCACGCGCCATCACCGTTACGTCGTTACCAGAATTTGCCAACATAACCGCTAAATAGCCGCCAATTGCGCCGCCACCACCAATGACACAGATTTTCATGAACACTCCAATTTAAATATGATGATTGGTAATAGTACGATATTTTTTAGGGCTATTAGGATTTCCTTTAATGTTCCTCTTGCCAAATTTATCCAAAAATACCACTCACTTTGTAGCGACCATCCTCAAAAAAGATCAACTCTTTTATAAGACTTAGACGCCACTGGTACTTTTAATGAATCGCCAATCAAATTTGATCTTTAAATAAGCGCAGATCTTGATAGGTTTCAATACCTTAGGCCGTATTTTCCTGATTCAGGAAGGCGAGATAATCCCCACCTATAATCAGGGCTTGCTAGTGAATGGGCCCTAATGGGGTGGTCTAAAGACCATCCAATGATCAATCTATTTTGTCGAAAGAGGACGGTGCGATGCTGCTTTGGTTCGTAATTGCTTATCTCGGCATTTCAATTGCGATTGGTTTGTACGCCGCCACCAAAGTTCACAATGCCAGAGACTACATCACAGCTGGCCGAAATTTACCCATGGCTTTTGTTCTGGCGATGGTCTTTGCTACTTGGTTTGGCGCCGAGACCGTTCTTGGCATTTCGGCAACCTTTTTAGAAGAGGGATTTCGAGGACTTATTTCCGACCCTCTTGGGGCCTCGCTCTGCTTAATTCTGTTCGGACTGGTCTTTGCAAAACCCTTGTATCGACTAAATCTCATCACCCTTGGCGACTATTTCCGATTTCGCTACAACCGCCAGACCGAGTTGCTAATCTCCATTTGCATCATCGTTTCCTATCTTGGCTGGGTATCCGCTCAAATTTCGGCCTTAGGGCTAACCTTTAATGTTTTGTCGAACGATTTAATTTCAATCAGCGATGGCATGCTCATTGGTGCTGGCGTTGTTTTGGTCTATACCTTGTTTGGTGGGATGTGGTCAGTGGCACTCACAACCTTTGTTCAAATGATTGTGATTGTGATCGGGCTTTTATTGGTTGCCAGTAATGCTGCTGATCAAGCTGGTGGAGTTGCTACTGTGATTGCTAAGGCTAGCGCAGAGGGTAAATTTAATTTCTTGCCGACACTAGACCCAATCGATATGCTTGGCTGGATCGCGGCATTGCTAACTATTGCACTAGGCTCCATTCCACAACAAGACGTTTTTCAACGAGTCAATGCAGCCAAAAATGAGTCAATCGCAGTATGGGCTACTACCTTAGGCGGTGTGGCCTATTTCTTTTTTGCTAGTGTGCCACTTTTCTTGGCTTACACCGCCAATATCATCGATCCACAAATGGTCGAGAAATTTCTAGCGAGCGACTCTCAAATGATTTTACCCACCCTGATCCTCAGCCATATGCCTTTTTTTATGCAGGTGGTTTTCTTTGGGGCGCTGATCTCGGTCATCATGAGTACCGCGTCTGGAACCTTACTTGCACCATCAGTGACCTTTACAGAAAATATCCTGAAGGGTTTTTATCATCACATGACGGATAAGCAATTCCTTTGGGCAACGCGCTTGACCGTATTTGTATTTGCGAGCATTGTGACCTTTTACGCGATTGCGACTGAGGCCAAAATCCACACCATGGTTGAAAATGCTTACCGTATTACGCTAGCGGGCGCATTTGTACCACTGGTTGCTGGCCTATTCTGGAAGAAAGCGAGCGATCTCGGTGCCTTGCTTGCGATTACCTTTGGCTTAAGCATGTGGCTCTTACTGGAAATCATGGGTATTGAGGAGCCGGTTGAGCCGCAGTTAATCGGCCTACTAGCCAGTCTGATTGGCATGATTCTAGGAAGTTCAATTGCCCCGCGTTCGCCAGCGAGCGCTACAAATCAACTAAGTAAAGGTCAGCATTAATTACCGACTTCCATTCGAAAGCCAAACCCCGCATGTCCGCTTTATCTGCTGATGAACTTTACCAACGCTCGATTCTTGAATCAGTATCTAGAACGTTTGCGCTGACCATTCCGTTATTACCCCCAAATCTAGAAAAGGTGGTTGGCAATACCTATTTACTCTGTCGCATTATCGATACGATTGAAGATGCATCCTGCATGGATGCAATGACCAAACAAGATTTGTCAGCCAGTTTTGTTAAAACGGTTCTGGGCGAACAAAATCCTAAACAATTTACCGATCAATGCGTAATCGCTCTAGCAGAGCATAGCAATCTAGATGAAAAAGATCTAATTCAAAATATTCCTCGGGTATTACGGGTACTCGATAGTTGCGACATACAACAACGCCAAGCGGTTGCTCGTTGTATTCAAATCATGTCAGATGGAATGAGCTATTTTCATACCCGTCAAAATCCTCGCGGCTTGGAGAGCTTATCTGAGTTTGAAAAGTATTGTTATGTAGTTGCTGGGGTCGTTGGTGAAATGCTAACCACCGTATTTGCCTTACATTCGCCAGCTTTTGCAAAAGCGATTTCACATAAAGAACACTTAGCAATTTCGTTTGGTCAAGCCCTGCAAATGACCAATATTCTCAAAGACTCTCCGGAAGACCGAGCGCGCGGTGTTTCATGGAAGCCAATTGGGATCAGTGAGACGGATTTACTGGTGATCGCTCACCAAAAACTTGAAGATGCTCTTCATTACATTCATTGCATTCCAAAGTCAGAGCTCGGAATTCGGCGCTTTTGCTTTCTTGCCTTTGGCCTAGCTGTGCTAACCCTTAAACAAATTGCACTGCGTCATCACGGCCATATATCAATCGAAGCAAAATTAACTCGGTCGCAAGTGAGTCGCTTTTATGTCTTTACCAAACTTGCCGTTCACAGTGACTGGCTGATGGACATCTTTTTCAGAATCCAAGCTAGATCCCTAAAGGCTTAATCCCTGATGGCATTTTCATGGCCTAATAGCCATTCTTTAATTCTTAAATAGGGTCCGTTAGCCTCACCCACAAACCCACCAATACCTGCTTTTGATAGGACGCGATGGCAGGGAATAATTAGCGGATAGTAATTCGCGGCGCAAGCGCCACCAACTGCTCTAGGGCCTGATTTAACCTGAGTGGCGAGTTCGCCATAAGTCATAGTTTGTCCATTCGGAATAGATTGGATGGCGGACCAAACACGTTGTTGAAAAACGCTGCCCTGAGTTTTGATTGGCAAATCAAAGAGAAAATAAGGATCGTCGAAATAAGCCTCTATTTGCTCTTTGGCATCTCTTGCTAACTCATTGAGGGGTCGACTAACTTTGTCTAAATGACTGAGGTATTGAACGTAGCTAATCATTAGGGATGAATCAACGATTTCGGTACGAATTCGCAATCCGCCAAATGGGGCACGCATCACGCAGTACTGAACATGCCCTGTCAAGCTTGACTTTACCAAGAAAAGGTCCTTTCTGACATCAAAATCAATTGATCTTGATAGTCTAAATATTCAGTATTTGCTATATTGCTTATCTGTGCTTTTCTTGAAAGTGTAGATGGATTCGTTTTTTGATTCTTGGCCCCTTTGGGCACAAGCTGCGCTGGTTGTCTTTTTGCTCGCCCTCTCTGGATTTTTCTCGATGGCTGAGACCAGTATGGTGGCAAGCAACCGGCATCGCTTACGCGCGATGGCAAACAGTGGTCATGCTGGCGCTGCTTTAACCCAAAAACTACTGAAGCGCATTGATACCCTCTTGTCTGTTTTGTTGATTGTCAACAATCTAATCAATACCATTTTGCCAATTTTGGTCACTGGTATTGCGTTGCATTTATTTGGCACTAATGGACTAGTGATTTCAATCGCTACTCTAACCGTCGCGTTTTTAATCATCATCTTTAGTGAAATTACTCCTAAGGTCATTGGTGCCGCATTTGCAGAAAAGATATCGGCCAATATTGGTTGGGTAATTTACCCTCTGACAATCTTATTGAAACCCCTGCTATGGGTTGTGAACTCTTTTGTTTCAGGGTTAATGGGCCTCATGGGTTTAAACCGAAAAGAGGCAGCATTGCAAACGATGAGTACTGAAGAACTCAGAAGTCTTGTTCTGGAATCAAGTCACTTTATTTCAAATCAGCATCGCAGTATCTTGCTCAATCTATTTAATCTTGAAAATATCTCGGTCGATGATGTAATGACACCCCGAGCCAAGATGGAGATATTGGATTTATCGCGACCCATCGACGAGGTCATTGGACAACTGGAAACTTGCTACCACAACAAATTACCCGTATGCGAGGGGGATCCCGAAAAAATTATCGGTATCCTTTCGGTTAAAAAAGCGCTTTCTTTACTCGGTAACGACGAGCTAAGCCACAGCGACTTTCGAGAACTCTTAAGCGAACCCTACTTCATTCCCGAGGGTACCCCAGTCATGCAACAGATGCAGTTTTTTCAAGAAAATCGGCAGCGCTTGAGTCTGGTGGTGGATGAATACGGCAGTGTTCAGGGCTTATTAACATTTGAAGATATTGTGGAGGAGCTCATCGGCGAGTTCACGACCTCCTTTCCGGGAGTGGTTTCCCAAGACGAATGGTCTGATGATGGCTCTTATTTAGCCAATGGAAGCGCAAATTTGCGCGACCTCAATCGTTTATTAGGATTACAGCTCCCCGTCGATGGGCCCCGAACACTCAATGGACTCATTCTGGAAGAGCTTGAAGAAATTCCGGATCATGACCTCAGTGTCAAAGTTGGGGGGGTGGTGATGGAAATAATTCAATTTGATGATCAAGGGATTAAAACGGTGAAACTACACAAACCGTCACCCGAAGAGCCAAGTCTATCGGCGCCTTGATTCAAACTGTCTCAAATACCCAGAATCCATCCCGCAAGCCACTCGAAGAATCTGATCACCATATCATTCGTCTGTGGCAAGAAATTGCTTTATCTGCTGTTAATGAAGATGCGAGCGATATCCATATCGAAGCACAGCAAAATGCGTGTGTCGTTCGCTTTCGTATTCATGGTGATTTATATCTTTTTAGGTCTTACCCAAAAACAGATCATATTCGATTGATTACGCGCATCAAAATTCTAGCGAAGCTGGATATTGCTGAACAGCGCCTACCGCAAGATGGTCGACTAACAATTAGCAGTGGCGACGTAATGAGTCATGAAATTGATTGCCGGGTCTCCACAATGCCAACTTTGTTTGGTGAAAAGGCGGTCATTCGACTTCTCAGAACAACTAATTCTGAATTAGATATTGACCATATTGGCTTGACTGACTCCCAGCTGGATATTGTCAAACGATGCTTAAATCGGCGGCACGGCTTGATTTTGGTATGCGGCCCAACGGGTAGCGGCAAAACACGAACGCTGTATAGCTTTCTTCATTATCTAAATCAACCCCATCTCAATCTTTGTAGCATCGAGGACCCAATTGAAATCCGCCTACAAGGGGTAAATCAAATTGCATATCACCCAAAGGCTGGGCTCCATTTCGACGCCATCATTCGCGCCCTCCTACGACAAGATCCTGATGTCATGATGATTGGTGAAATCCGTGATTCAGAAACAGCCAAACTTGCTGTGAGTGCAGCGCAAACGGGTCACTTGGTACTGAGTACCATTCATACCCGCGAAGCTTTGTCGTGCATCGAACGGCTACGAAATTTTGGGGTAGAGCCCCACTCGATCGCACAAAATCTATTATTTGTAAGTTCCCAGCGCTTAGTTCGGTATCAGAACTCACAGCAGGGGCGGTTTGCAATTCATGAGGTACTGCCCTTCTCTCCCAAGCTCATTGCCGCGATCGAATTAGAAGTGACCGCAACGGAACTTGAAGAAGTTGCTATTACGGATGGGTTTCGCTCAATGCGACATCAAGCTGATGCCTTATTCCATCAAGGGTTAATTGACCAGTCGGTTTTACTTCATGAACTTCCATGATGATTGGACGCTCTCTTTCTCTTCGCGATCAAATCAACTTTACATACCGGCTTCATAGTATTTTGCAAGCAGGGGTGCCGCTCCTTGAAGCTCTCAATCTGCTAGAGCAGTGCTCCCCCAAGCATTGGAGAGCATTTCTGTCACATACGATTCAAGGACTCAAAAGTGGCCACAGTTTGGCGACCAGCCTTTCTGCAAAGGGTAAATGGTTTAGTCCGATTTGTATTGGCTTAATATCAATTGGTGAGAAAACGGGGGCATTAGAGCAATCGCTTTTTTTAATTCATCAACAATTGCTTGCTAAGGAATCACTTGTGCAGCAAATGAAGCAAGCGCTGACCTACCCTGCAATTACCTTTGCTACTGCAATGCTAATGGTCATCACCATGTTGTTGTGGGTTATACCCAGCTTTGAGGAGATCTTTCATCACTTTCACGCTGAATTACCCATGAGTACTCAGTTGTTGATTGGTCTTTCGAGAGGTTTGAATGAGCATGCGCTAGTGATTATGGGTGTAATGTTTATGACAGGCGTCGCCGTGCTAATTCTTTGGAGAAAATCAATCTGGTTTCAAAAGTGGTGTGATCGTCATTGCTTTCAGATTCCGATATTTGGGGATTTGATCCGACTATCACATCAAATCACGTGGTGCCAAAATATTGCGCATTTACTGCAATCCGGCTTAAGTCTCTTAGAGTCGATCCGTATTTGTGCACAATCATCCAATCATTGGCTCAGTCATGATTTGAGTGCTAAGTTATTTAAGCAACTTTCCTTAGGTTGGGATCTTGGGCTTGCCATGAAGCGCATTGATCCTAATGGTCGATTCTTTGATTCTGAAACCGTGCAATTGCTTGAAATAGGCGCTCGAACCGGTATGCTCAATACCATGCTAATCAATCGGTCTCGCTCGTTTGAAAATCAGCTAGAGCATCGGTTAGCCATTCTTAGTCAAAGCCTAGAGCCCGTGTTTATTATTTTTCTTGGTCTTCTGGTAGCAGGATTACTCTTGACGCTCTACTTACCTATTTTTTCATTAGGCAGAATCATTTGATGTGGCTTGATTTCATCCTTCGAGTCGGTCTCATCCTAATCCTCGTTTATGTGGCATGGATTGATATTCAGCGGTTTTTAATCCCCAATCGATTCACTTACCCAATGATTGCCTTAGGTCTTGTCTTTAATTCCCTCTCGCCATTCCCATGGTGCGAGCCATACTTAGCATGGACCGGTGCCATATTGGGGTATTCACTCCTGTGGATCATTAATCAACTCTACAAAAAAGTTCGCGCACGCCATGGTCTTGGCATGGGGGACGCCAAACTTTTAGCAGGCCTAGGAGCTTGGCTTGGAATCCATAGTGCGTTATGGATATTGGTTCTAGCTGCCTTTTGCGGGATTATTGGGGGCCTCCTTTGGCTCAAGTATCAAAAATTACCGTCTACTCACCCCTTTCCCTTTGGCCCCTTTCTAGCATTTGCTGGCATCATAGAAATACTATGGATAAGTCCACTCGCTCACTCCTTGATTTAAAAGGAAAAGTTCCATTTTTAGGCCTGACCGGGGGTATTGGGTCGGGCAAGTCGAGTGTTGCCTCATTTTTGGCAAAGCGCGGGGCCTGGGTGATCGACGCCGATCAAATAGCCCACCAAATAAGCGCCGCCGGGGGGATAGCAGTGGATCCTATTAAAAGCCAATTTGGGCCTGAGTTCATCCTTCCGGATGGATCGCTCAACCGAGCAAAAATGCGTGAGTACGTATTTAAGGATACCGAGTCCAAACGAAAACTGGAAGCCATTACACACCCCCTAATTCGCCAGGAAACCATACTCCAGGCTAAAAATGGCTTAGAAAATCATGCTCCCTACTTGGTATTTGTAGTCCCCCTGCTCCTAGAGTCAGGCACCTGGACCGAGAACCTAGATCATATTGCGGTGGTTGATTGTGAGGAAGAGATCCAAATTCGGCGGGTGATGGAGCGTAGCCAGCTAGACCGCCAGGAAGTGCTGGGCATCATGGCTCATCAGGCAAGCCGGGCTGAGCGCTTGGCAATTGCGGATACCGTGATTCATAACCAAGGGGATCTCGCTAGCCTTGAGGTGGAAGTCGACCGTCTTCATCAAAAAATGCTGGATTTGTAGTTTTTTTGCCAAGGGTCAGCATAAAATAAAACCCTGTGATTATTTACGAATACCCCTTTAATGAACTAGTCCGAAGCATGCTCCGACTGGAGTATTTGTTCGACCGGTTTAATCACTTTGCACGCTCGGACGACGCCGAACTGCACCATAATGCTTTAACGACTTTGTTTGAGCTAGGCGACATTAGCGCCCGGGGTGATATCAAGTCACTACTCCTTAAAGAATTAGAACGCCAGAAGTTTGCGCTCAACCAACTCAAGAATTCTAAAGAAGTAGATCAAGAAAAGCTGGCATCTACCATGGCCGAGTTAGAGCATGCCAGCGCACAAGTGAATGCGTCTGCAATTAAACCCAATGCGCTCATTGGCGAGAACGAATGGCTTAATGCAATTCGGACACGCTTACATACACCGGGCGGCACTAGTCCAATTGATTTACCAGGTTTTTATGCTTGGCGTCATAGTCCCGCCTCTTCAAGACGCGAGCTCTTACAAAAGTTCATTTACCCTATGCTTCCTTGGCAAGAGGCCTGCCATTTATTTTTACGACTGCTACGCGAGTCGGGGGAAAGCAAAGAAGTTTTAGCTCATCAGGGCTCGTTTCAGCAAGCGCCCTCTGGCAAGGTTTATCAATTAATGCGCATTACCTTAGAGGATCCATCGCTCTTTGCTGAAATTAGTGCTAACAAATATTTGGTATCAATTCGGCTGCTTAAGTGTGAGCAAGATCTTAAGCCTACCCTCATCAATCAAGACATTCCCTTTAAGTTAACGTTCTGCCAATTTTGACCTAGGCAGATTACTGCTTACGTACTTCTCAAATACCAACGAACTTTTTCAATCATCGGCCAAGCAGCTGGCAATAATGGTTTAATCGTTAACTCCGAATTAAATATATTTTGCCAAGATAGCTCTTGATTTTCTAGGCCAACTGGCTCCCCCTCCCAGCGATCAACCAAGCACACATGCAGACGAACATAGGCGTGCGGGTAATCATGTTCGAGCATCATGATTTCCTGACAATGGTTTTTATCCAAATCAATCCGAACGCCAAGCTCTTCATATAACTCACGCTCTAAGGCAGTTGTGATGGATTCATTGACCTCCAGCTTACCACCCGGAAACTCCCAATAGCCTGCATAGGGTTTGCCACTGGGTCGTTTACCCATCAAAACAAATGATTGATCTTTTAAAAGGATTCCGACAGCGACCTCAACGATCGGCCGGGATTGATTTATCATGGACTACTTTTTGCCGGATTGGGATCCGGCCCAGTGCTTGGCAAACTGCCAAGCCACACGTCCTGAACGTGAGCCACGCTCTAGAGCCCAGACTAAGGCTTCGGGCCGGGCAGCCTCAATCGCTTTATCCGATAGACCAAAGTGCGCTAACCAATGTGCAACGATCGCAAGATATTCCTCTTGCCTTGGTGGATAAAAAGAAAGCCACAAACCAAAACGTTCTGATAAAGAGATTTTCTCTTCAACAACCTCGCCTGGATGAATCTCACCATCGTCGGTATGAACATAAGACTCGTTATCCTTCATGTACTCGGGTAACAAATGACGGCGATTGGAGGTTGCATAAATCAAAATGTTGTCTACTTGCGCAGAAATTGAGCCATCTAGGGCAGACTTCATAGCCTTATATCCAGACTCGCCATCCTCAAAGGACAGATCATCACAAAACACGATAAATCGCTCCGGACGAGCCGCGAGAATCTCGGTGATATCTGGTAAATCAGCCAAGTGATCCTTATCGACCTCCACTAAGCGCAAGCCCTGAGAAGCAAATTGATTGAGGCAGGCCTTGATCAATGAGGACTTACCAGTACCACGCGCACCTGTTAACAAAATATTATTGGCGGGCTTCTTTTCAACAAAATGCCGGGTATTGTCAATAATCGCATCGCGCTGGCGATCAATATGTTTTAAATCTTGAAACGAGATTGGGGATAAGTGCTTGACTGGCTTTAGAAATCCAATTCGTCCAAAAATACTATCGCGACGCTGCCAACGAAACGCCTTAGCGGTTTGCCACTCAGCATCGGTCAATGGCTTCGGTAAAAATGTTTCGAGATGATCTAGAAGGCGATCGAGTTTGTCATTCACAGTTCACGTTCTCGTAATGATAAAACTTGCTTATGAGCGGTAATCAGCGTTAATTGAGACATACTCATGCGATAAATCGCAGGTCCAAACCGTCTCCATCGCATCGCCTCTTCCTAAATCAACCGTGACGGTTATTTCTGATTGTTTCATCACGGCTTGACCTTGCTCTTCTTGATAGTTTGGATGTCGACCACCATCCTTTGCAACCCAAACATCATCCAACCAGAGTTGGACCTTGCCACTATCAAGATCATCGATTCCAGCATAGCCCACCGCAGCCAAGATCCGACCTAAATTGGGATCGCTTGCAAAAAACGCAGTTTTAACCAAAGGCGAATGTGCAATTGCTTTGGCTACCTGCTTGCACTCAAGGCTATTCTTGCCGCCTTTTACACAAATTGTTATAAATTTAGTGGCACCCTCGCCATCGCGCACAATCAGCTGCGCTAACTGTTGAGAGATAGCAATTAAACCCTTTCGAAATAAACTATAGAGCGGATCAGAGCGACTCTGAATGCGGATTAGGGATTGGCCGGTGGCCATCACGATGAAAGAATCATTAGTTGATGTATCGCCATCAATCGTGATTGCGTTAAATGACAGGTTCGCAGCCTCTGCGGTGAGCTCTTGCAGTAAACCTCGATCAACTTGAACATTCGTCCCCACAAAACCCAGCATAGTCGCCATATTTGGCTGAATCATGCCGGCCCCTTTTGAAATACCCGTGATGACAATAGGTCCCTGCTCGGTATTGATCGTCTGCGAAGCCGCCTTCGGCAGGGTATCGGTGGTCATGATCGCTTGGGCTGCTGCAAACCAATTATCTTCAGATAATTGCGCTACGGCTTGAGGTATCGCAGCCACAATTTTGTCAGCTGGTAGTTGCTCCATGATCACCCCTGTTGAAAAGGGCAATACTTGCTCTGGACTCAGCCCAAACGAGTTTGCTAGCACCTCACAGGTCTGAAAGGCTCGACGCAGACCCTCTTCACCAGTCCCTGCATTGGCATTACCGGTGTTCACGATCAATGCCTCAATTGGATTAGCCTCCAATAGATGCTGTTTACATAACTGTACGGGAGCGGCACAAAACCGATTTTGGGTAAATACGCCTGCTACTGCCGAACCGGGAACTAGGCGCATTACCAAAACATCTTTGCGATTTGCCCGCTTAATACCAGCCTGCGCAAACCCAAGGGCAAGCCCAGAAATAGGGCTTAGGGATTTGGGATCAAGGATTGGAAAATTAACAGCCATCGTTAAATTAGAAAGGCAAACCTCAAATTAAGCAATTTTTCCGTGGCAGTGCTTGTATTTCTTACCACTACCGCAATGGCAAGGATCATTTCGACCAATTTTTGGGCCATCACGAACTGGGGCTGGTGCAATTGCATGCTCAACCTGCTCAACAGGGATACTTTCCCCCTCAGCAAACTGGTTATGCTTAAATTGCATCTCTTTTACTTGGCTATCATCAGCGATGGTTTCTGCAGCTTCATCAAGCTCTGAGGCATTTTTAATCTGAACCGTAAACACGGTCTTAATCACATCATTTTTCACCACATCCAAAAGTTCTGCGTAGAGCTCAAATGCCTCACGGCGATACTCTTGCTTTGGATCTTTTTGGGCATAGCCGCGCAAATGAATTCCTTGGCGCAGTCGATCTAAGGCAGCCAAATGCTCTCGCCAGTGAATATCTAAGCTATATAGCATCACCGAACGCTCAAAGCTAGCAAACGACTCACGGCCCGTGAGCTCCTCTTTAGCCTTGTAATTCTTCTTTGCCGCTTCAATCACCCGGGTTACGATTTCTTCGTCATCGACCGTATCAGCATTGGCAATCCACCCTTGAAGATCAACGGTAATTCCCCATTCATTTGCCAAGAGGTGCTCAAGAGCGGGGATATCCCACTGCTCTTCCATCGATTCCACTGGGACGTAATTGCGGACAATTGCTGTAAAAACGTCTTCGCATAAATTGGCAATCAGGTCACCAATATCTTTACTTTCAAGAATCTGATTGCGAAGTCGATAGGTCTCTTTGCGTTGATCGTTAGCGACATCATCGTATTCGAGCAGTTGTTTACGAATATCAAAGTTACGTCCTTCTACTTTGCGCTGAGCAGATTCAATTGAGCGCGTTACCATTCCCGCCTCAATCGGCTCGCCTTCGGGCATCTTTAAGCGATCCATTACAGCACGTAAACGATCACCTGCAAAAATACGCAATAAAGGATCGTCTAACGAGAGATAGAAACGCGATGAACCAGGATCGCCTTGACGTCCGGCACGTCCACGCAGCTGATTATCGATGCGGCGACTTTCATGTCGTTCAGTACCAATAATATGCAGACCACCAGCATTGACGACTGCATCATGCAGTCCCTGCCATTCGTCCTTTAACTGCTGAATCCGTTTTGCTTTTTCAGCATCACTAAGGGACTCATCGGCTTCAATGAGGAGTGATTGCCGCTCGACATTTCCACCTAAAACAATATCGGTTCCACGACCAGCCATATTGGTGGCAATGGTAATCATCTTGGGTCGACCCGCTTGAGCAATAATTTCTGCCTCACGCGCATGTTGCTTTGCATTGAGAACCTGATGAGAAAGCTTTTCTTTATCGAGTAATTTAGAAATCAGCTCCGAGTTCTCAATGGAAGTAGTGCCTACTAGAACTGGCTGACCTCGTTCATAACATTCTTTAATGTCTTTCGTGACTGCTGCGTAGCGCTCGGGCGAGGTCTTATAAATTTGATCTTGCCGATCCAGTCGACGGCTGGGTCGATTGGGGGGAATCACCACCGTTTCAAGTCCGTAGATCTCTTTGAACTCGTAGGCTTCGGTATCTGCCGTTCCGGTCATGCCAGCCAATTTTTGATACATCCGGAAGTAGTTCTGGAAGGTAATGGTGGCAAGCGTTTGGTTCTCGTTCTGAATCCCCACCTTCTCTTTCGCCTCAACCGCTTGATGCAAGCCGTCCGACCAACGTCTACCCTGCATTAAGCGGCCCGTGAACTCATCCACGATGATGACCTCACCACCCTGAACCACGTAGTGTTGATCGCGGTGATACAAAGAGTGTGCGCGTAAGGCTGCGTAGAGGTGATGCATCAAATTAATATTCTGCGGGGCATAAAGGGAGTCGCCCTCTTTCAATAAACCAATTTGGGTCAGGATTTGTTCTGCTTTTTCATGGCCACGCTCAGTCAAATAGACCTGATGGGATTTCTCATCGACCCAGTAATCACCTGGTTTAATCACGCCCGAACCATCGGATTTTTCTTCTCCCACCTGCGGATCAAGATGCGCAGGCAACGCATTCATCTTGATATATAAATCAGTATGGTCTTCAGCCTGCCCCGAAATAATAAGTGGGGTCCGAGCTTCGTCAATCAGAATCGAATCAACCTCGTCAACAATTGCATAGGAGAGGCCGCGCTGTACCCGCTGCGCCACATCCTGAACCATGTTGTCACGCAAATAATCAAAGCCAAACTCATTATTAGTTCCATACGTGATATCAGCGGCATAGGCTTTTTGCTTGGCCTCATGATTCATTTGCGACAAATTAATACCAACGGTCAGTCCCAAAAAAGTGTAGAGCTTAGACATCCACTCGGCATCCCGTTCTGCCAAGTAATCATTCACAGTCACCACATGAACACCCTTACCTGAGAGCGCATTTAAGTAAACCGCCAAGGTTGCGGTTAGGGTTTTACCTTCACCTGTACCCATTTCAGCGATTTTTCCCTGATGAAGGGCCAAGGCTCCCATGATTTGAACGTCAAAATGACGCATTTTCATGACCCGTACGCTGGCCTCACGGACCACTGCAAATGCTTCAGCGGCAAGGTCATCCAAAGCCTCACCGGCGGCAATCCGTTGCTTAAATTCGGCAGTTTTCGCTTGTAAGGCAAAATCGTCCAAAGCCTGGAGATTGGCCTCAAGGGCATTTACCTTAGAAACGACCTTGCGGTATTGCTTGAGAAGGCGGTCATTGCTGCTACCAACCAGTGTTTTAATAAGACCAAGTACCATAGGAATCTAGAAAAAATTTTAGCTATTGAGTTTATCACCCGCGAGCCCCTCTTTGATGAATAAGCCCCTAGTTAAGTTAGCCCAGCCATGGCAGGATTGCCTAGCCCATGAGCAAGGCTTTAAACCGCTTCTAGAGCGGGCTAAAAAGCATGACGCCCTAACCCATGCCGTTCAAAACGCTGTGTATTCACTGGGTTTTGCATCTATTGGCCAATCCCTACAGGTTGAATGGCGTCCCGATCGCCCTAGTGAGCTAGTTTTGGTGGTACCGAATGCCACGATTGGCACCCGCTTACAACAAATTGCTCCCAGTATTGCCAAAGAACTTGGGCAATATCAATGGGTGATTCATCAAGTTCGGGTGAAGGTAAAACCGAAACCATTAACGGTAAGAAGTAATCGAGTAAATGAAAATCCACCTGAATTTACCCCAGCAGCTCAAAGTGCTTGGGAAGGGCTTTATCAACAACTATCTCCACAGTCTTCTCTGCGGCAATCAATCGAACGATTATTGAGAAACAGAAAATCTAGGCGTTGATGCTTTCGGGGGTTTGCAGATAGGCCGCAGGGGCACTAGCCTTATCAAAGGTTTCGATCGAATACGAACTTGGGTCGTCTAAGAGCTTTCGTAATAGTGCGTTATTAAGTGCATGGCCTGACTTTTCTGCGGTGTACGCTCCGACAATAGGGTGACCGGCCAAATAAAGATCTCCGATCGCGTCCAAAATTTTATGACGCACAAACTCATCGTCATAACGTAACTCTTCGTTATTTAAGATGCGATGCTCATCAAGCACAATCGCATTATCTAAACTGCCACCACGAGCTAAACCAATCTCACGCAAGGCTTCCACCTCATGCGCAAATCCAAAGGTGCGAGCACGACCAATCTCACTACGATAAGCGTGCTCAGCAAAATCGACCACAAAACGCTGCCCCGTTTTATCAACTGCTGGGTGCTTAAAGTCAATCGTGAAATCCAACTTGAATCCAAAATGTGGCTCTAGGCGTGCTAATTTATTGCCTTCACGCACTTCCACCGCCTTTTGAATCACCATAAATTTGCGTGGGGCCTCTTGTTCAACGGTACCAGCTGACTCAATCAGAAAAAGAAAAGAGGCCGCACTACCGTCCATGATCGGCACTTCTTCCGCATCGACCTCAATCAATAAATTATCCAATCCCAAACCCGAACAGGCTGATAGTAAATGCTCAACCGTAGAAACCTTGACCCCTTGACTCTGAATCACCGAGGCTAAGCGGGTATCACAGACAGCCAATGCATGAGCTGGGATAGGAACTGCGTTAGGCATATCAACCCGCACGAACTGAATACCAAAATCAATCGGTGCGGGTTTAATGGTTAGCGTTGATTTACGACCAGAATGCAGGCCAATGCCGACCGTTTTGATCGGCTGCGCTAAAGTTTTTTGCTTAAGCACCATGGCCTACACAATATCAATTAAAGATGCTTTAAGGTATTTGCGGCATCACTGACTTCAAACTTACCAGGTGCCTCGAGTGCTAAATGCTTCACAACGCCGTTATCCACGATCATGGCATAGCGTTGTGAGCGAACACCAAGACCACGCGCGGTTAGATCAAATTCCATGCCTAACTTTTTGGTGAACTCAGCACTACCGTCACCCAACATACGTACTTTCTTGCCAACCTTTAAATCCCGGCCCCATGCGCCCATCACAAATGGGTCATTGACAGAAACACACCAAATCTCATCAACACCTTTTGCTTTAATCGCATCAAAATGCTCCACAAATCCTGGAACATGCTTGGCTGAGCAGGTTGGTGTAAATGCGCCAGGCAAAGCAAAAATAACAATTTTTTTGCCAGCGGTTAATTTGTCAACTTCAAATGCATTTGGGCCCAAGGAACAGCCATCGCGCTCTTCATCAAAAAACTCGTAGAGGGTAGCGTTTGGTAATTTTTGTCCTACAGCAATCATGTGATCTCCATATCAATAGTGGTTTGGGGTGCTAACGCAGGCGCTGGATTCGTCGTCCGGAGGGGCGACTGAATTAGCAATCCTCGAACCCACTATTGTATGGTTTATTTATTAGTCTGCTTGCTTCCTTAAAAAGGCAGGTATCTCATAGTAATCCGCCCCTTTCTCGAGCATGGCCTTCGCTTGTGGCGAACTATCGGCACCAAGGCTTGGAGGTACAGACTCTCGAGAATTACGAAATACCTTTGGAACATCAAACTGACCATAATCGACCGCAGGATTCACTGGGGCAGCCGTGGCTGAGCCCATAGCACTAGATGCTTGGGTCACATTGCGGCTCATCGCAGCAGCTGGGCTGGTTGGAGCAAAATCACCCAAGGTGGTCATGGTTGGACTTGCATCATTCGTACCGGTTGCAGCTCGCCAGATTAACTGGGGTTGATCCTTTTGCAGGGATTGGGAACCATTGAGTCCAGTGGCTACTACGGTTACTCGTAGGGCATCGCCCAAGCTATCGTCATACACCGTTCCAAAAATGACCGTAGCATCTTCAGCGGCATACCCACGAATCGCAGCCATCACCTCACGGGTCTCGGATAACTTCAATGAACGACTGGCAGTGATATTGACCAATACACCGCGTGCGCCTGATAAATCAACGCCCTCCAGCAGTGGCGATGCAACGGCTGCCTCTGCCGCCAAACGCGCCCGATCCATTCCAGAAACTGTCGCCGTTCCCATCATGGCTTTACCCTGCTCACTCATGACAGTCTTGACATCTTCAAAGTCGACGTTGATTAAGCCCTGCTCATTAATGATTTCGGCAATACCAGATACTGCGTTATGCAATACATCGTCTGCACAAGCAAAGGCTTTATCAAATTCTGCATCTTCACCCATCACCTCAAAGAGCTTTTCATTTAAAACGACGATTAATGAGTCAACATGCTTTTCCAACTCTTGCGCACCCATCTCTGCCACTTTTAAGCGCTTCACGCCCTCAAAGTCAAACGGCTTACTAATCACGCCAACCGTTAAGATGCCCATTTCTTTAGCAACTTGAGCAACCACTGGGGCCGCCCCAGTTCCGGTACCGCCGCCCATCCCCGCGGTAATGAACACCATATGTGCGCCTTGCAATGCATCAGCAATACGCGAGCGAGCTTGCTCGGCAGATGCCGCGCCCACCTCTGGCTTCGCGCCAGCGCCCAAGCCAGTTTCGCCCAGTTGTAGGTTTAAGCTTGCTTGCGACCGCTGCAAGGCACCTGCATCGGTATTCATGCAAATAAACTCCACGCCGTTGACATTGCGACGAATCATATGCTGGACAGCGTTGCCGCCAGCGCCTCCGACACCCACCACCTTAATGATGGTCTTGCCAGCTGTTTCTTGTTCTACCATTTCAAATTCCATAACACCCTCCTTAATAAGATCGGCTTTCCACCATGGATCACCGATTGACGACGACGAAAAAAATCAAAAATTTCCTGTAAACCATTCCTTCATGCGTGCAACCACGCCTTGTAAACTGCCGCCCTGAATTGCTCTGCGACCACGCATCATTTGTGCCTGCCCTTCCATGAGCAAACCAAGACCGGTGGAGTACCGTGGACTTCTCAATACTTCATGTAAGTGACCGCGATACTCAGGCGTGCCAATGCGCGCAGGCTTTAAGAAAACCTGCTCTGCCAACTCAACCATGCCCGGCATCATGGCGGTGCCACCAGTCAACACGATTCCAGAAGAGACCATGTCTTCATAGCCCGACTCACGGACAATGTTGCGAACTAAAGTAAAGAGTTCCTCAACCCGTGGCTCAATCACTGCCGCAAGCGCTTGTTTGGACATTGGGCGGGGCTCACGATCCCCCACGCCAGGAACATCGATCATGGCATTGGGGTCGGCCATATCCTGTTTGGCAACCCCATGATGAATCTTCAAATCCTCTGCCTCAACCGTTGGGGTTCGTAAGGCCATCGCGATGTCATTGGTGATCTGATCACCAGCAATAGGAATCACTGCGGTATGACGAATCGATCCTTGGCTATAAATGGCAATATCGGTTGTGCCGCCACCAATATCAATTAATACAACGCCTAACTCCCTCTCGTCTTCGGTTAGAACCGCTAGACTTGAAGCGAGTGGTTGCAAAATTAAATCATTCACTTCTAGCCCACAGCGTCGGACACACTTCACAATATTTTGTGCCGCACTTACTGCTCCAGTCACGATATGCACCTTGACCTCTAAACGAATACCGCTCATCCCAATCGGCTCACGCACATCCTCTTGACCATCGATGATGAATTCCTGAATCAAAATATGAAGAATTTGTTGATCGGTGGGAATATTGATTGCTTTGGCCGTTTCTAGAACACGCTCAACATCTCCGGCGCCAACCTCTTTGTCCCGAATCGCCACCATACCGCTCGAGTTAAAACTCACAATATGATTACCAGCGATACCGGTGTAAACCTGAGCGATGCGACGATCCGACATTAACTCGGCTTCCTCGAGCGCCTTCTGAATCGACTGGACAGTTGCTTCAATATTGACTACTACGCCTTTCTTTAAACCTTTCGAGGAGGTTTGCCCTAAACCCAAGACATTAAATTGGCCATCAGGGTTAAGCTCTGCGACCAAAGCCACCACTTTTGATGTACCAATATCTAATCCAACCAATAAATCGCGGCTGTCTTTACTCATTTCCATTCCTCGATGCGTTGCTCGTCATGACTCAAAATAGCGATTTGATACGCCTTCGGTATTTCAACTTTGATAGCGGGTGCACTTGTTTTAGTTGGCGCTCCCACAATATGCACAGCAAACCCATTGGGATAGCGCAGATCGACTGCGTCAACCCGATTGGGCCATTTTTGTTGAACCTGTGGCCAATATTGCAAAAGCTGTGCAACGCGTTGATCTAGAGCGCCTTTGGCCTGCTCCTCTTCGCGCCCAAACTCAATACGCACACCATTGCTCAACTTGATATGCCACGCATAACGATCCGATAGCGTGAGTGATTTAACCTCAGCATCCCACGGTTTAAACCAAGTACTGGCTTTTTGATAAAGACGCAGTACTTCTTTGCTTGATCCATCTGGTCCACTAAATTCAATCAGGGGGCTGTTTTCATCAAGCTCCGCAACTGAGCCATCAAATACTTCGCCATAAACATTGAGTAACTTTTGTTGATCAGCCTTGCCCCAAACTCCTAGGGGTTTTTGCTCTTCAATGCTCACAATCAATCCATTGGGCCAGGCGCGACGCACACTCGCATGGCGCACCCAAGGTAGTGCTTCGAAGGCATCCTTCACATCTTGCAAACGAACACTGAAAAAATTACCCTGAACTTTATCCAAAACCTGAGCTCGAACCGCAGGAAGATGCACATGCTTTAAGTCCTGATGACCAGCAGACTCAATCTGTAAATGCTTTAAGGTAAATACCGGTTGATGACTGAGCCAAATAAAGATGGATAAGACAACAGCCAAAATAAAAAAGCGCATCAACCAACGCGTAATTTCTTGCATGCGCTGCGCATGATTCCAAACCGGTGCGATCGCAAAATTGATTGCGTCCGAGATCCGTTGTATCGCTGTCATGACTGGTGAACCTCTGGTGAAGAAAACGTACCTTCCAAGGTCTGGCTTAGGATCCACATCACCAGATCAGCATAGGGGACGCCGGCTGCTTTAGCAGCCATTGGTACCAATGAATGCGAGGTCATTCCTGGAGATGTGTTCATCTCCAGTAAATAGGGCTTATTCTGACTGGCCGCATCGAGCATGACGTCCGCGCGACCCCACATTCGGCAACCCAGCGCTCGATAGGCTGATACTGCAAGCTCCTGAATCTGGTGCTCAAGCTCTGGATCAAGTCCTGGAGGACAGCGATATTGAGTCTCATCTGAAAAGTATTTGTGATGAAAGTCATAACCAGCTTCTGGAGGAATGATTTGGATGAGTGGCAGTGCTTGGGCAGTAGCGCCCTGACCTACAATCGGACAGGTGAGCTCTGGACCAACGATGCAGGCTTCTGCCAAAACCCGTCGATCTAATTTGGCTGCCAACTTATAAGCGGTTGGAAGTTCCTCAATGCGTCGCACCTTACTTAAACCCAATGAGGATCCTTCATGTGCTGGCTTCACAACCAAAGGCAGTCCTAAATGATGTGCAACACGATCCCAATTGCTATCGTCCGTTAAGACCTCATAGCGTGGTGTTGATAAGTGATGACTCTGCCAGACTTGCTTAGTCACCACCTTATCAATCGATAAGGCCGAGGCCAAAACACCACTACCCGTATACGGAATATTAAGTAACTCAAGAAGACCTTGGATCGTTCCATCTTCACCATAACGGCCATGCAGTGTAATAAAGACACGATCAAATTGTTCCTTAGCAATCTCAACTGGACTGCGCACGCCTGGATCAAAGGCGTGTGCATCAATACCCTTTTCTAAAAGCGCACTCAGCACTCCTTGACCCGACAAGAGCGAGATCTCACGTTCGGCAGAACGTCCACCCATTAATACACCAACGCGCCCAAATTGTTTGGGGCTCAACTGAGCGAGTTGCGCAGCAACCTGCTGACCCCAGGGATGGATCGTTTGAAGATTAGCCATGGCTATTCTCCACGAGCATCTGGGGTAACTTGGAAATAGAGCCAGCGCCCATCGTAATCAAGACATCACCGTCTTGGAGAAGTCCACTTAATGCGGTAGGGATCTCCTGAAGATCCTCAACCACTTGGACTGGGGTCGATTTACCTAAGGCTTTCATCAAGCTTTTACTATCGGCGCCTGCAATGCGCGCCTCACCGGCCGGATACACATTAGTGAGGACTACGGTATCAAACTGGCGTAATACATTGACAAATTCACCAAAGCAATCGCGAGTACGAGTAAATCGGTGAGGCTGGAATGCCAAAACTAAACGCCGATCTGGATACGCGCCACGTGCAGCCGCTAAGGTTGCATTCATTTCAACGGGATGATGACCATAATCATCAATCAAGGTAAATGTTCCACCACCCGCTAAGGCAATATCGCCATAATGTTGGAAACGACGTCCGACACCACTAAATTGCAATAAGGCATGCGTAATTGCATCGTCGCTAACGCCCAGTTCAGTTGCAATTCCAATCGCTGCTAATGCATTCAGTACATTGTGCTGACCAGGCAAATTAAGAATAATTTTTAATGGGCCAGGTCTAGAACCATGCCTGCGAATTGCTCGACGATGAACCGTAAAGTGCATTTGCGTGCCAACAGCTTTGATATCGGTTGCGCGAATCTCAGCATCTTCAGAAAATCCATAGCGTAAGATTGGTTGCGAAACAAACGGCAGAATATCCCGAACATTGCTGTCTTCAATACAAAGGACTGCAATTCCATAGAATGGCATGCGCTGCGTAAATTGCACAAACGTTTGCTTTAAGCGGGCCATATCATGCTGATAGGTATCCATGTGATCCGCATCAATATTGGTGATTACTTCCATGGCCGGATAGAGCTGCAAGAACGAAGCATCTGATTCGTCAGCCTCAACCACAATAAATTCGCCTTGCCCTAAGCGTGCATTCACACCGGCTGAATTGAGCTTTCCACCAATCACGAAGGTTGGATCCAAACCACCCTCTGCAAGCACCGAGGCAACTAAACTTGTCGTCGTCGTTTTGCCGTGCGTGCCAGCAATTGCGATTCCCTGCTTTAAGCGCATTAACTCACCAAGCATGACGGCACGCTGGATTACTGGAATGCGATTGGCTCTGGCAGCAAGTACTTCCGGATTATTTCCAGTGACCGCCGACGAAATTACCACTGCTTCGGCATCACCGATATTCTTCGCATCGTGCCCAATTGCAATTTGTGCCCCTAAGGCTATTAGTCGCTTCGTAACTGTAGACTCCGCTAAATCTGATCCCGAAACGCGATAGCCTAAATTGAGGAGTACTTCAGCAATGCCGCACATGCCGGCGCCACCAATTCCTACAAAATGAATGTGCTGTACGATATGCTTCATCGCGCGCACTCCTTACAAATTGAGGCAACTTCCTCGGTCGCACGAAACTTTGCAAGCGCCTGCGCTTTCACAGCGATTTCGGCTAAATCCTCGCGCCGCAATCCTAAAATTAAGTTTGCCAACGCAGCTGCATCCAACTCCGCTTGAGGCATCAATATTGCAGCCTTTGCATCGGACAGAAAACGCGCATTAGCGGTCTGGTGATCATCAATTGCGTATGGAAATGGTACAAAACAAGCAGCAACCCCAGCGGCCGAGATCTCAGACACGGTCATTGCTCCAGCACGGCAAATCACTAAATCAGCATGAGCATACGCTGCGGCCATGTCCTCAATGAATGGCTTTAGCTCAGCATGAACGTCCAATTGTTGATATTTTTTTGTCACTGCCTCCAAATGCTGCTCACCAGTCTGATGCATCACGTTTGGGCGCTGATCGGCTGGTAATAAAGCTAAAGCCTCTGGAACCTCTGTATTGAGTGCAGCAGCCCCCAAACTTCCACCAACTACCAGTAAATGCAGCGGGCCCTGACGCATTGCATAGCGTGTCTTGCAATCGCCCAGCCCCTCAACGCTCTCACGAATCGGATTACCCACCCACTGGCCATGTTCGAGTGTGTGCGGAAATCCAGTAAGGACTCGCGTCGCAAAACGCGCCAATACTCGATTAGCACTTCCAGCAACCGAGTTCGCCTCATGTAGCACCAAAGGCCGGCCCATCAGGTAGCTCACTAAGCCCCCTGGGAAGGTGATGTAACCTCCCATACCTAACACCACGCTTGGCTTCAAACGACGCAAAATTTTCCAGCTTTGCATCATGGCGCGAACTAACCGAAATGGCATTAGTAACTTTGTCAGTATTCCCTTGCCCCGTAAGCCACCAAATTGCACGCCCTCAAAAATAAATCCTTTTGCCGGCACTAAGCGATATTCCATACCGCTGGGATTTCCCATCCACGATACAGACCAACCCTGTTTGCGCAGACATTCTGCAACGGCCAAGCCTGGGAAGATATGACCGCCAGTACCGCCAGCCATGACCAAGATAGAGCGCCCAGCCATGGTCATAGCTTGCCTCCGCGCATCAAGATTCGGTTCTCATAATCAATCTTTAATAAGACTGCGAAAGCCACCATATTCATCAAAATAGCTGAGCCGCCGTAACTCACGAGCGGCAGAGTCAAGCCCTTCGTCGGCAGAAGACCTAGGTTCACACCCATATTGATAAAGGCTTGCCAGCCGACCCAAATACCGATGCCTTTGGCGCAGAGTCCCGCAAAACTTCGATCCAATTGCAAGGCAGTACGACCAATGAGAAATGCACGACGTACGATCCAATAAAAAAGTAGGATCACTACAAACACACCCACAAAACCAAGTTCTTCACCAATCACCGCCAAGATGAAGTCGGTGTGCGCTTCCGGTAAGTAATGCAATTTCTCAACACTCCCACCTAAACCAACACCAAACCACTCGCCACGTCCAAAGGCCATCAAGGAGTGAACTAATTGATAGCCCTTGCGTGCAGCATGCTCGGCTTGCCAAGGATCTAAAAATGCAAAAATTCGCTGACGTCTAAACTCGGATAAGGCGATGACGGTTGCCACAATCACTACACCAACAATCGTTAAGCCAGCAAACAATTTGGCATTGATTCCGCCTAAGAACAAAATGCCCATGGCAATGATGGCGATCACCATGAAGGCTCCCATATCGGGCTCAAGCATCAGCAATAGTCCAACTAAGGCAACTGCTAGCCCCATGGGGACAAAGCCCTTCACAAAGGAATGCAGATGCTCCTGGCGTTTGACGGTGTAACTGGCTGCAAAGATAATCACAGCGAATTTCATCAGCTCGGATGGTTGGAAATTCATCACTCCTAAGGAAATCCAACGCCGTGCGCCATTCACGCCCTTACCGATTCCAGGAATCAATACAGCAATTAGGAGCAAAATCGTGAACGCAAAAATATAGGGAGCTAACTTATCCCACGTTTTCACTGGAATCTTAAAGACCCAAAACCCAACAAATACCGCGATCCCGAGCGAGATCAAATGCCGAATCAAAAAGTGATTACTGCTGTAGTTGGCATATTTGGGGCCATCAGCCAAGGTAATCGAAGCTGAATAAACCATCACAAGGCCAATTAGGCTTAAAGACAACACCGCCCAAACCAGCAATTGGTCATACTCCATCATGCGCGAACGCGTTTGCTCAACACCGGATACCGCATCGCGCAGCCCCGAACGAAATCCATCAAAGCCCTCGCGCGAGATATTCCAAAAACGGTTCTGACGAATATTCATACCGACGCCCCTAGATGTTCATTGGGACTATCGCTCCATTGATTCGTGAGCTCATGAACAGCATCCACAAAAACCTGTGCTCGGTGTTGATAGTTTTTAAACATATCAAAGCTCGCACAAGCCGGGGATAACAAAACAAGGTCACCAGCTGCTGCATGTTGGGCTACTGACTGAACAGCCGACTCCAAGTCCTTTGCTTCTATCACTTGTAAACTACCTTGGCTGATTGGGCTTGAGCACACTGCCTTAATCGCTGGGCCATCACGACCTATCAGGATGAGGCCTTTTACAAATCGATTGATCGGTTCAGATAAGGGGGTAAAGTCTTGGCCTTTTCCATCACCGCCTGCAATGAGCCATATATTTTTTTGGCTTGAAGCAGTCCCTAAACCCATTAATGCAGCAACGGTTGCCCCCACATTAGTACCCTTGCTATCGTCAATGTATTCCACATCCCGAATCACGGCGACGGTTTGAACCCGATGCGGTTCGCCCTGATACTCACGTAAGCCATGTAAGAGCAAGCCGATACCTAAGCCTGCGGCACGAGCAAGTGCAAGTGCAGCGAGTGCATTCAGAGCGTTATGCCGACCACGAATACGGAGCGCATCTGCCGGAATTAGTCGCTTGAGTCGTAAGCTTTCAGCTTCCTCATACGCATTATTTTTCCTGCGACGGCGACGCTTAATGAATCCCTCTTGCGCTTCCTCCTGCTCCAGCGCTTGGGTCGCTTCATCAGGCTCTGCCCAAACCAACCAATCGATTCCACCGCCATTTAAGTCACGCTCAATGCCAAATGAGTCACTCTCCCTTGGCACATCACTTCCAAACGAAATGATCTTATGATCGACGACATCACTAAATATTTCATTTACCAAGGAATCGTCGCGATTGAGAACCAAGACTGAATCCCTTCCCAAAATCCGGGCCTTCGCAGCTGCATACGCTTGCATATCGCCATGCCAATCTAAGTGATCTTGCGAGAGATTGAGAACGGTTGCTGCGGTTGGATTGAGTGTATGGGTAAAGTGCAACTGAAAACTCGACAACTCCAATACCCAGATGTGCGGCAAATCAGCAAAACTCTCCGCCTCATTCAATACGGTACTCAATTTTTCAAGTGCGGCCGGACTGATATTGCCAGCCAAGGCAACATGACGACCAGCTCTCTCACAAATTTGTGCAGTTAGCGCACTGGTGGTTGTTTTGCCATTAGTGCCAGTAATCGCCAGAATGTTAGGCTGATACTTTGTATGAGTCTCTAAAGCCATTCGATTCAAAGCTGCTAGTGCACGTGCAAAAAATTCGATTTCGCTCCAAACAGGGATCTTGCGCTCCTCGCAGATGGCTAAAAATGAATTAGCCGGCTCTTGCAGTGGCGATAAGCCAGGGCTGATTCCTAAAATATCAGCTTGCTCGAGCAATCCCTTCCAATCGCTTACTTCAGGGGTAAAGGACTTGAGTCCCCCATCCTTAAGCTCACTAAGCCAAGTTTGTTGTTGTGAATTTAGCTTCGAGAGAGGGCGTGTATCAGCAAGTTGTACTTGTGCACCCTGGCTTAAGCACCACTTCGCCATGGCATAGCCAGATTCACCTAAACCCACAATTAGGATTTGTGGTGAAGTTAGTCTGGCGAACTCATCGCCATGACTGGAACTAAATGGGTAAAGTAAGCGCTGGTTCATCGTATTAATCGTTTCTCACCGTAACTTAAGGCTTGACAAGCCAACGAGCACCAACAAAATCGTAATGATCCAAAAACGCACAACTACTTGCGTCTCGCGCCATCCGCCAAGTTCAAAATGATGATGCAAAGGCGCCATCCGGAAAATACGTCGTCCTTCACCATAATATTTTTTGGTGAACTTGAACCATAGAACTTGCATCATCACAGAGACTGTTTCAGCAACGAAAATCCCGCCCATCACAAAGAGAACAATCTCTTGACGAACAATGACTGCGATGGTTCCTAGGGCGCCGCCCAGAGCGAGAGCGCCTACGTCACCCATAAAAACTTGGGCGGGATGCGCGTTGTACCAAAGAAACGCTAGGCCTGCGCCACCCATCGCACCACAAAAGATCAATAACTCACCGGCACCCGGAATATGAGGAAATAGCAAATACTTCGCGTAGATTGCGTTACCCATAACATAGGCAAAGGCTCCTAGTGCAGCGCCCACCAAAATCACGGGCATGATGACTAATCCATCTAGACCATCCGTTAAGTTCACGGCATTACTACTACCAACAATGACCAAGTAACTCAAAATGATGAAGCCCATAACCCCCAAGGGATAACTCACTTCTTTCATGAAGGGGACGGTTAAGTTTGACTTGGCTGGCAGATCTAAGGAGAAGCCGCTCTCGACCCAACTCATGAATAACTGTAGAACCTTCAGGTTATTGACTTCTGAAACCGAGAACGCTAGATAAATCGCTGCAAATAAACCAATCAAGGTTTGCCAAAAGAATTTTTCTCTTGAAGACATTCCTTTGGGATCCTTGTGGACTACCTTGCGATAGTCATCGACCCAACCAATCGCACCAAAACCAAAGGTCACTAGCATGACGATCCAAATAAAGCGATTACTCAAATCGGCCCACAACACGCAGGAGATAAAAATAGCAATGAGGATCAATACGCCACCCATCGTGGGGGTGCCTACTTTGGCTAAATGCGTTTGGGGTCCATTGGTACGAACCGCTTGATCCACTTTCATCGAAGTCAACTTCCGAATCACCCAAGGGCCAAAGACAAGACCAATCAGAAGTGCGGTCATGGTTGCCATCACGGCACGAAAGGTGATGTAAGAGAAGACCCGGAAAAATCCATAATCGTCTTGTAACCATTGGGCCAAGATCAAGAGCATGGTTTCACTCCCTCAATGAGAGCTTGCACTACCCGCTCCATCCGCATAAATCGGGATCCTTTAACTAAGATACAAACATTACGTTGGTCAGATTGCCGCAGATTCTGAAGCAACTCGCGATTCAATAAATCAATGTCATCAAAATGACGTGAATCCCCAGTAGGTCTCTCACGTAAATATGCTGCATGACTTTCTTTCGTTAGAGAACCAATCGACATGAAATGCTCAATACCGCATTGCGCAGCGTACTTCCCAAGTTCCTGATGAAAAGCGGGACCCTGCGAACCCACTTCTCCCATATCACCCAAAACCAAATAACGCTCACCACGAAGAGCGGCCAATGACTTAACGGCGGCTACGACCGAATCTGGATTGGCGTTATAGGTATCGTTGATGAGTTCGATATTCTGGGAAATCGTGATGCGCTGCATCCGACCCGATACAGGCATGAATTTCTCTAAGCCCGCTTTAATTTGCACTAACGGAATTTGTGCGGCAATCGCGACTGCGCTGGCGGCTATGGCATTACGGTAGTTATGCTCGCCCAGCGTATTAAGTTTCACCTGAATTGAGCCAGTCGATGTTCGCACTTCGATCTGACCATCCGCAAGTAAATAACCATCAACCACGGAAGCTGATACTAAATTTGCATTAGGTATCTGATCTAACCAGCGAAACTCTACATACCGTTTGGAGGCGCAAGCATCTTTCCAAAGCCCGCTATATAGGGTATCTGCCGGAAATACGCCCACGCCATCAGACCGGAGTGCGCGTAAAGCATCTGCATGTTCACGCGCCACAGCATCAACGGTTTCCATGAACTCTTGATGTTCCCGCTGCGCATTATTAATTAATGCAATGGTTGGCCGAGCGATCGCTGCTAGCTCGGCGGTCTCTCCTGGATGATTCATGCCCAGTTCTATCACGGCCAACCGATGCGAAGGGCGTAGCTTCAATAATGTGAGCGGCAAACCAATATCGTTATTGAGATTACCTTCGGTCACAAGTAATTCAGTAGGATCAACCGCTTCTCTAAAGATTGCTGCAATCATTTCCTTTACGGTTGTTTTGCCATTACTTCCGGTCACTACCGCTAGAGGCAATCCAAACTGGGCTCTCCATGCGGCGGCTAGCTCACCAAGCCCCTTGCGGGTATCTTCTACATAAACTGCTGGCAAACTTGTTGGGCACGTTGTTTTCTCACTAATCAAGGCAGCAGAAGCACCCTGCTCGGCCACAGCACTTAAAAAGTTGTGCGCATCAAAGCGATCGCCTTTAAGTGCTACAAAGAGTTCTCCAGCGGAAAGGTTACGACTATCAGTTCCGACCTGACTAATTAGTTGATCACGTGCTTCAACTATGCCAATGTTGTGCAATTGACTATTTGGAAGTAAGGCATGGATATGAGCAAGATTGGTCATGGTTGGAATGGCTTGCA
Organism: Polynucleobacter sp. HIN11; assembly: GCF_030297675.1. NCBI lineage: Bacteria > Pseudomonadati > Pseudomonadota > Betaproteobacteria > Burkholderiales > Burkholderiaceae > Polynucleobacter > Polynucleobacter sp. HIN11. The sequence goes on along the minus strand of NZ_AP028142.1, from coordinate 148,793 downwards.
TCAAACCGACCCTCCGCTCACTAAACGCAAATGCGCTTGATCTGAAAAGTCAAAGCGTTTCCCCTGAATTTCTTGGGTAGTCTCATGGCCCTTACCGGCAACCAGAACAACATCTTGAGCTTGAGCTTGTCTAACGGCAGTCATGATCGCTGCAGCACGATCTGCAATGAGCTCAACGGATGAGGTGTGATGGTCACCCATCCCAGCCACAATCATGTCCATTATGACCTGCGGATCTTCGGAGCGTGGGTTATCACTCGTAACGATCACATGATCAGCAATCGATTGCGCAACTGCTCCCATCATGGGGCGCTTTTCTTGATCCCTGTCTCCACCACAGCCAAATACGCACACCAGTTTTCCTCCGCGTCCTTGTGCAATTGGTTTTAATGTTTCTAAAACTTTTTGCAATGCGTCGGGGGTATGGGCGTAATCAACTACCAACAATGGAGTGTCTGCGCGATCACTATGAATCACTTCCATACGACCTAAAACAGGTTTTAGGTTAGAGAGACGTTTTAGGGCATCTGGAATTCCAAAAACCATCAAGGTTGAAATCACGGCCAAGGCATTACTTAAATTAAATATGCCCAATACGGGAATAGTGGCTAAATGATTGACCCCATCAATACTCAACTGACATTGATAGGCATTCGTTCCAAAGATGTGCTCCTGAAAATATATAGCTTTGAACCGGCTTTGTAATTTTTCTAATCCCTGAAATGAGCTTTGAGACATACCGTATGCCCAAATCTCCACACCCTCGCGCGTCGCCATTCTCATTAGTAGCTCGCGTCCAAAAGAATCATCAATATTGATAACGACATTCTTTGGATGAAAATCAAGAAAAAGTCGGGCTTTTGCGGCACCATACTCTGCCATGCTGCCGTGATAATCCAAGTGATCACGGCTAAGATTCGTAAAGACGGCGCAAGCAAAGTGAGTGCCATTCACACGTCCTTGCTCTAGGGCATGTGAAGATACCTCGAGTGCAATATATTCAGCCCCTTTTGCTTTTAAGCTAGCAAGCTCCATTTGTAAGCGGGGCGCATCTGGGGTGGTGTACCCCAGTCCTTGTAATTGGTTTGGAAAGCCACTACCGAGTGTACCGATCACGGCAGCTCTATCGGATAAACATTGTGCAAGCCATTGGGTCACACTGGTCTTACCATTCGTGCCAGTCACGCCAATCACCGGCATCACTTCGCTGGGTTTGCCATACCACTCTGAGCTTAACCACCCAGCATATTGAGCAAGCTCGGGAACCGCAATACAACGCTCATCTAAATCCGTTTCCCAAGCGACACTTTGGCCTTCATCGGTCTGCGGTTGATACAACACGTAAGCAGCCCCTCGGGAGAGTGCCTGAGCGATATAGATTCGTCCATCTCGGAGGGCCTTCCCGTGCCCAACCGAGTAAGCCAGAAATACATCGCCTTTTGTAATTAGGCGAGTATCGGCAACTAATTTGGCGCTGGGTGCAAGGCTTTGCCTTAAATAAGGCAATATATCTCGATGGGTCATTTGAGTATTGGCCATCATTGCTTCAGCGCCACTTTTTGTAACGCACTAGTTACCGGTTGTGCATCCGGCGCCTGTACCACCGTGCGTTCATTCATATCGGGAGTGACGTTCAAGCTACGCAAAGTCTCGCTCACAATCGTTGAGAACACGGGTGCAGCAACCTGGCCACCGTAATAACCACCAACGGTGGGTTCATCAACCATCACCGCAACCACAATGCGCGGGGCGCTAATCGGTGCCAAGCCAACAAAGAATGCTCGATACTTATTGGAAGCGTAGCCTTTACCTTCAACCTTATGTGAGGTACCGGTTTTTCCACCAACCCGAAATCCCTCTGCGCGCGCAGTCAATGCTGTGCCGCCTTGCTCGGTAACGGTTTCTAACATATTGCGCATCTCAATCGCGGACTTAGCCGTAATCACTCGAGTGCCCGGTTTGTAATCTGGGCTACGCAAAATGGTGGTAGGTACCAACTCGCCATCGCGAGCAAAAATCGTGTAAGCGCGTGCCAATTGAAATAATGATGTGGATATTCCATATCCAAAGGACATACGAGCTTGATCACTTTGGCCCCATTTTTGATATGGATGCAAGCGCCCTGCCACTGCGCCAGGGAATCCAATGTTCGGGGCCTGGCCAAAACCAACGGCCGCAAATAAATCCCACATCTCACGAGGTTCAAGCTGCAGCGCTAATTTTGCAGTGCCGATATTGCTCGATTTCTGAATCACTTGGGATACCGTCAACATTCCATAGGGATGCGTATCCGTAATCGGTTTGGGGCCTACTAATAACTTTTGACCAATGGTCATATTGGTTTCAGGCTGCACCTTACCTTGCTCAAGCGCAAGCGCAACGGGGAAAGGCTTCATCGTGGAGCCTGGCTCAAAGGTATCGGTCAATACTCGATTACGTAGCTGCTCACCAGTCAGTGCTTTACGCGAGTTGGGGTTATAGCTTGGCCAATTAGCCAATGCCAAAATTTCTCCAGTGCGCACATCCAGCACTACCGCGCCACCGGCCTTGGCACGATGCTTTTCAACGGCACTCTTTAACGCGTTATATGCAATGTACTGAATCTTGCTATCAATCGAGAGTTGGAGATCTTGGCCATCTTGTGGAAATTGCAAGATCGCAATGTCATTCACTATCCGGCCCAAGCGATCGACTACAACCCGTCGTTTCCCTGGCTGAGCCGCCAAGTCTTTATCGCGCGCCAGCTCAATTCCTTCTTGACCGCGGTCCTCCACATTCGTAAAGCCAACTACGTGAGCCATCGCCTCCCCTTCTGGGTAATGGCGACGATACTCATTATTCAATCCAATTCCTGGAATTTCTAAACGACGGATTTGTTGAGCAACCTCAGGATCAACCTGACGCTTTAAAAATACTTGATTGCGCTCATCGGCAAAACGCTTCTTTATCTCTGCCTCACTCATCTCCAAGAGCTTGGCAAGCTGCGTAATTTTCTCAGGCGCAAGATCGGCTGGAATATTATCCGTGTAAGCAATCACAGCCTTTGCTTCAAGGCTTGTTGCAATTAACTGACCATTGCGATCCAAAATTTTTCCACGCGTAGCGCGCATCTCAATCTCGCGCTGCACACCCTTGACCGCTTTGGCTTCATAAAATCCATTGCCTGGGCCCTGAATCCAAAATGCACGAATGACCAAGGCTGCGAATGCGATAAACAAGAGGAACAGCATCAGTCGCGAACGCCACATTGGCAGTCGCAACACAACATTTGGAGAGGTCGAGAAACCTACCGGTTTCATAGACCTTCCTTAAAGTAGAGAGTGCGATCTGGAGTAATCGGGCTCATCCGCAATTGATTGCGAGCCACATCACGAATACGAGCTGATTTGGAAAGATTACGCTGCTCAAACTCCAACCGTAACCATTCTTGATTGAGTCGACGCTCTTGTGCTTGGGCGCGCTCCAAGGACACAAATAACTTTCTCGTTTTTTGTTGAGAAGTAACCAGCGACAATGCACAAATTAGTAGTAATACAAGTAGGCTTAGCGTGGCGCGATTCATACGAGAGCACCTCTTTTCTGCGCAACGCGCATCACCGCCGAACGGGCCCGAGGATTTTCATTAATCTCACTATCGCTTGGCTTAACCCGAGCAATGATTTCTAAATCGCTCTGCGGTAAATCTTTTGCTCGTATCGGCAATTCTCGAGGGATGTTCACTTGCGCATGCGCTTGCATGAACTGCTTCACAATGCGGTCCTCGAGTGAATGAAAACTAATTACTACCAATCGACCGCCGGCTTTTAATACTTTAAGTGCAGCTGCTAGACCCTTCTCAAGATCGGTTAATTCTTGATTAATAAAAATCCGAATCGCCTGAAATGTTCGAGTTGCTGGATCCTGTCCTGGCTCACGCGTTTTCACTACGCTTGCAATCAAATCTGCCAAGGCTTTAGTGGTTTGAACAGAATGCCCCTCTTCACGTTGCTTTACTATGGCACGCGCGATGGACGTTGCGAATCGCTCCTCACCAAAGGTTTTAATCACCTGAGTAATCTCTTTGACTGCTGCGCTGGCGAGCCATTCCCGCGCTGAGATTCCGCGTGTCGTATCCATGCGCATATCAAGCGGGCCCTCGAACCGAAATGAGAATCCCCGTTCCGGTGTATCGATTTGTGGTGAGCTGATGCCTAAGTCGAGTAACACCGCATCGACTGATGCCCCCTGAATATGCTGCTCGATGTTGGCAAAACTGGAATGAATGATTTGCAGACGTGGATCGCAAAGCGATTGGGCTTTGGCAATGGCTTCTGGATCCTTGTCGAATGCGATAAGCTTGCTCTCCTGGCCAATCACATCCAAGAGCGCTTGCGTATGACCCCCTCGACCAAAAGTTCCATCGATGAATACGGCAGAGTTGGGCTGAAAAGATGGTCCGCTGATCATGGCGGTGACTGCCTCGGCCAGTAATACTGGGCGATGGATATTGTTCATGGCGCCCGATCATCAAAAGGTAAATTGTTTTAATGCGTCTGGCATGCCCTGCGCAATTGCTGCCTGCTCTTTTGCTGCATACGTGTTTGCATCCCAGATCTCTAGATGCGAACCCATTCCCAACAACATAATTTCACGTTCAATGTTTGCAGCGGTGCGTAACTCAGGTGTAATCAGAACTCGCCCAGCGCCATCTAAATCAATTTCCGCGGCGTTACCTAAGAAGATTCGGCGCCACCAATGCGCGTCCATTGGCAATTGCGCAACCCGAGCCCGAAATGCTTCCCATTCGGGCCTGGGAAATAGCAACAAACATCCGTCGGGGTGCTTGGTTAGGGTGACGCGACCCTCGCCCTGCAGCAATAAGGCATCGCGATGCCTTGCTGGCACCGACATGCGACCTTTTGCATCGATATTGAGAGCTGAAGCGCCTTGAAACAAAATTTACCCCACTTTTTCACACTTCCTCCCACTTTAGAGGAAGCTTCCTACAGGGTCAAGTATTTTTGGGTAAATTTTTAGCAAATTCTCTAGTGATTACAAATACTTAGAGAAGCTTTGCAAAATAATCGTAAATTAAAATTATGACCTAAAACAAGTACTTGTAATCTATAGCTAAGATACGTCTTTAGGTATATAGGGGGAGTGCCCTGAAAAGCCTGTATAAAAGAACAGTAATACTAGATTTTATAAGCGGTCGTTGTCATGATTTTAGAAATACCCGCCATGAGCGTCTGAATGGGTTGGGGTAATTCTTGCCCACCAGCAGCGATTGCGCTTGCACCATGCTCAATTTCATCAATCCGCATCTGCTCCACAATGGCTCGAGAACGAAGGTCAGCTTCAGGGAGCTTCTCAAGGTGATCATTCAAATGCCGCTCCACCTGCTTCTCCGTTTCTGCTACAAATCCTAAACTCCAGCGATCACCTGCTAACCCCGCGACCAACCCGATTCCAAATGCCCCCGCATACCACAATGGATTCAAGAGACTGGGGCGAGAGTCCAGCTCTTTGAGGCGCTCCTCGCACCATGCCATGTGATCCATCTCTTCTTTGGCTGCCTGATCCAATAAGGCGCGGGTTTCAGGTGTCTTAGCTAGTAATTTTTGAGATTGGTAGAGCGCCTGGGCACACACCTCACCAACATGATTGACACGCATTAAACCAGCCACATGGGTGCGGTCTTTCGGGCTTAAATCAAGATCTGAAGTGAGCACTTGCTCTTCATTTAATCCTTCTTGAATATTGGCCTTAGGGACTGGCCGACTATAATTGGCACCGCCAGCAATAGCGCGCAATGCAGTATCAAACTCACCAATCAAATGATCGATTGGGCTCAAATTGATGGGGTTTGAACGACTCATACTTGCACTTCAGCCTTGCAGCTTTCCTTGGTTTTTAGACCAAGCTCTGCGAGCAATTGGCGATCGGCCAGTGCCTCTGGATTGCCGGTGGTGAGCAACTGGTCGCCATAGAAGATGGAGTTTGCGCCCGCCTGAAAACACATGGCTTGCACAGCTTTTCCAAGCTCTTGACGACCCGCTGATAATCGAACTCGGGCCTGAGGCATGGTAATCCGGGCAACAGCAATGGTTCGCACAAATTCCAAGGGGTCTAATCTGGGCTGATCGGCCAACGGGGTGCCAGCAACCGGCACTAAATGATTGATCGGCACGGATTCTGGGTAAGGATTTAGATTCGCCAAGCGTGCAATGAATGCGACGCGCTGCTCCCTCGACTCCCCCATCCCCACAATCCCGCCGCAACATACCGACATTCCAGCATCACGAACATGCTGCAAAGTATCCAAACGATCCTGATAGTTGCGGGTCTGAATCACATTCGGATAAAAATCCTCGCTGGTATCTAAATTATGGTTATAAAAATCCAGGCCCGCATCCCGCAAAGCCTTAGCCTGATTGGCTTCTAGCATTCCAAGCGTAGCGCAAGTCTCAAGCCCTAACTCCTTAACACCCCGAATCATAGCGGCTACTTTTTCAACATCACGATCCTTGGGCTCTCGCCATGCAGCGCCCATACAAAAACGGTTGGAGCCAGCTGCTTTGGCTGCTTTGGCAGCCTCTAGTACTTCATCTAAATCTAGGAGTTTAGTTGCCTTCACATCGGTGTGATAGCGGGCCGCTTGGGGGCAATACCCACAATCCTCCGGACAACCCCCGGTCTTAATGGATAACAAGGTGGCCAATTCCACATCACCCTCAGGAAAATATTGACGATGGGTTTCCTGAGCCCGAAACATCAACTCATGAAATGGGAGCTCAAACAATGCCGCAACCTGCTCCAGTGTCCAGATTGGATAGGCATTGGGTGCACTTGGCTTAACCTGAACCAATGGAGAGATCGTTGGTGATGCTGACATGGTTTTATCGGGATTAGACTCTAAAACCAATAACATACCAGATATGCTGCTTGATTTTGAAATAATCCACACCTGCGCCAATGAATAAACCAGGTCATTCCTTAGACTGGGTCAGTCGGAGCCTTGCTTCGGTTTGGCACCCCTGCACCCAAATGAAAGATCACGAGGCCTATCCCTTAATTGCGATTACCTCGGGACAGGGGGCCTGGCTACAAGACGATCAAGGACGGCGCTTCATTGATGCAATTAGTTCGTGGTGGACTAATTTATTTGGTCACGCCAATCCGCGTATCAATCAAGCAATCTCTGAGCAACTCAAGCGCATTGAGCATGTCATGCTTGCTGGATTTACACATCAGCCAGTGGTAGAACTATCAGAACGTTTAAGTGCATTAACAAATGGTCAATTAGGCCATGCGTTTTATGCCAGTGACGGTGCATCTGCCGTTGAAATTGCGCTCAAGATGAGTCATCACTTTTGGAAGATTCAGGGGAAACCCAATAAAAAAGAGTTTATTTGTTTAGCGAATAGCTACCATGGAGAAACCTTGGGCGCCCTTGGCGTCACCGATGTATCGGTATTTCGTGATGCCTATGGATCACTCCTCAATCCCGTTCATATCGTCATGTCACCCGATTCACGGGCTGCAACCGACCAGGTCTCGAGCGAGGAAATCATTGATTTGGCGCTGAAGAATCTCGAAGAGTGTTTAGCTCAACACCATCAAACCATTGCGGCCTTGATTATTGAGCCCCTGGTGCAATGTGCAGGCCAAATGGCAATGTATGCGCCGCGGTATGTAAAAGGTGCGAAGCAACTGTGCGAGCAGTATGACGTTCATTTAATTGCTGATGAAATTGCTGTTGGTTGTGGTCGAACAGGCACATTCTTTGCTTGTGAACAAGCCGGTATTTGGCCGGATCTCATGACCTTATCGAAAGGAATCAGCGCAGGCTATTTACCCCTTTCCATTTGTTTGAGTACTGATACGATTTACTCTGCCTTTTATAGTGACGACATGTCAGCTACTTTTTTACATTCCCACTCATACACTGGCAACCCATTAGCGTGTCGAGCCGCATTAGCAGGCTTGGATATTTTTCAAGAGGATGCTGTGCTTGAAAAAAACAAGGTCCGAAGCCAATCGATTCAAGAAGCGTTCTTATGGGCGCGTGATCACGCGTCGATTGAACATATTCGTCAACAAGGAATGATCTTTGCGTTTGATATCAACGCATCTGCGATTTCAAAGCCAGGTTCATTCTCAAAAATGATGTTTCAGGAGGGCTTACGAGAAGGTGTATTGATTCGACCGATTGGTCGCACAGTCTATGTCATGCCGCCTTATATTATTTCTGCCGATGAAATCCAACAGATGGGTCGTGCAATTGAACGAAGCTTGCATACTGTTTTGCAAAAATCCTGATTTCATATTGCATATGCCCTTTGCTCTCAATCAAATTGATGCGGAACTAGCAACGCTCGATCGTGAATTACTGCGTCGCTCGATTCGCTCAGTCGATACCCCATGTGGTACTGAGATTCAAATTGGAGGTAAGGCATTGCTGGCATTTTGTAGCAATGATTATTTAGGACTTGCCAATCACCCTGAATTGATTGCAGCCCTCTCCGAAGGGGCTGCGCGTTTTGGTACCGGCAGTGGTGCCTCCCATTTAATCAGCGGTCATCATACGATTCATGATGAGCTCGAAGCAAAATTAGCATCGACTCAAGCCAGTGCCATTCCAAATGCCCGTGCTTTATTTTTCTCCACCGGCTACCTGGCTAACATCAGCGCCATTACTGCCCTGAGCTTGATCGGGGAAAAAACAAGTATTTATTCTGCTGCCCTTAATCACGCATCTCTGATTGATGGAGTTCGTCTAGCCCGCGGCCAGGGATCGGTCGACCTTCACATCTTTGATCACCATCATTTAGCAGGCCTTGAAGATAAGCTACGCAATGACTTGACACCATTTAAGTTAATTGTGACCGATGGGGTCTTCAGTATGGATGGCGATCTCGCTCCAGTTCAAGAGCTCTTACACCTAGCCAATCAATACGACGCGCTCCTCATGATTGATGATGCGCATGGGTTTGGTGTGCTTGGCAAGCATGGGTATGGCATTTTGGAAGATCAAGAAGTCTGCTCAGACCGCATTATCTATATGGGCACGCTGGGCAAAGCCGCTGGTCTAAATGGTGCCTTTGTTTGCGCCCATGAAAAAATCATCGCATGGCTCATTCAGAAAGCAAGGCCCTATATCTACAGCACAGCCAGCTCACCTGCATTAGCCTTTGCTGTGCTGCGCAGTGTTTCTCTAATCGAAGGAGAGCTTGGGCAAGAATTACGAGCTCGCTTACATAGCAATATCGCACTTTGGAAAGAAGGTTCTATTTTTATCCGTTGGAACCGATTGAAATCAGATACCGCGATTCAGCCCATTGTGGTTGGTAGCAACGCGACTGCCTTACAGCTTGCAAGAGCCCTAGATCAATTGGGGTATTGGATACCTGCAATTCGTCCACCCACCGTTCCCAAGGAAATGGCGCGCCTACGGATGACCTTATCGGCCGCACATACTAAAGAGCAGATCCAGGGGCTCTGCAAGGTGCTATCGGATCTCGAAACTTCTTTACCAAAATGATGAGCCACTCCTACTTTGTCACCGGCACAGATACTGAAATTGGCAAAACCTTAGTTACCGCTGCATTGGTTTATAAATTAAATGTGCTCAACTCAGGTTCAGCGTGCGCCTATAAGCCAGTGGTTGCAGGAACTTACCGCAATAGTGAGGGCATGCTTTGCAATGAGGATTTAGAAACCTATGCACTAGTGCAAGATCCGGCAATTCCCCAAAGTGTGATTTGCCCTTATGTATTAGATACTCCAGCCGCACCTCATCTGGTCGCTGCCAAACATGGCAAGCACTTAGAACTCGATCGCATGGTGCAAGCTTATCAAACACTACAAACACAAATCGCCCATGTCATTGCTGAGGGTGCGGGGGGATTTTTAACCCCCATTGATGATCGCTATGATCTATCTACATTTTCTGTACGCATTCAAGTACCAGTGATTCTTACTGTGGGGATGCGTTTGGGCTGCATCAATCACACATTACTAACGGTAGAAGCCATTGAGCAACGCGGCCTCAAGCTGGCCGGTTGGGTCGCCAATTGCATCGATCCTAAGATGCTCTACTTAAACGAAAACATTACGACGCTTCAGAATCGAATCAAGGCGCCGCTATTGGGAGGCATTGCGCATTTCCCCCCGAACTTACAGAAAAAAGCGAATGCGCCCTATTCAATTGAGGCAATTGAATTTGCTGCCAATGCAATCGCACTACCCTGATTGACTTTCATCGCGTAAGACACGACGCAGAATCTTGCCCACATTATTCTTCGGCAGGCTCTCTCGAAACTCAATTTGCGTTGGGCGTTTGTAGTGCGTCAACTCGCGATTGCAAACTTCTATAATTTGTTCTTCAGTAATCGAAGGGTCTTCTCGTACTACGAATAACTTAACTGCCTCACCCATCGCGCCTTGACGAATGCCAACCACTGCACATTCAAGGACCCCAGGAATAGAAGCAACGACATCTTCGACCTCATTTGGAAAGACATTAAAACCAGCTACCAAAATCATGTCTTTCTTGCGATCCACAATTCGGAAATAACCAGCCTCATCCATCACGCCGATATCACCCGTTCGAAAGAATCCATCGGCACCCAGCACGTTCTGTGTTTCAGCTTCTTGTTGCCAATAGCCACGCATGACCTGTGGACCCCGAATATAGATCTCGCCAATCTCACCAATAGCCAAATCCTTACCCTCTTCATCCCGAATGCACATCTCAGTATCGGGTAAGGGTAAGCCGATTGAACCGGTGAACTCAGTGGCTAATGGCGTGTTGCACGATGCAACTGGGGAGGTTTCAGAAAGGCCGTATCCCTCGGTAATGACCGTACCGGTTAATTCTTGCCAGCGTTGTGCAACGGAGCGTTGTACTGCCATGCCGCCGCCAATCGTGAGTGCCCATTGCGAGAAATCCAATTGAGCGAATTTTGGATTGTTCAAAAGAGCAGCAAATAGAGTGTTTACTCCCGGAAACATATTAATCTCCGGAAACTCTTTCAAAATCCCAATTAAGTTTTGTAAATCGCGTGCATTTGGAACCAATAGAATTCGTGCGCCAAGGCGCATGCCCAATAATCCACAGCCTGTAAGTGCAAAGATGTGATACATGGGAAGTGCACACAGAAAATGCCATGCGGTAATCGTTTTGCGTTGTTCAATCGGTTTTAACCAGGCTTCGATTTGCAATACATTGGCAATTAAATTGCGATGGGTCAATATCGCACCCTTGGAAATTCCTGTGGTTCCACCGGTATATTGCAATAGTGCAATGTCATCGTGAGAACGATGTGGACGTTCATACACTCGTTGCGCACCCAACTCTAAGGCAGCAGTAAATTGAATCGTGCTAACTTGCGTTGGCAAGGAATAAGGAATGACTTTGCGCTTAAAGGTTCGTATAAAACGATCTAACCAGGGGCCCTTCCAACCCAGCATCTGCGCAATACTCGTGATCACTGCGTGTTTTATTGCTATTGCTTGACCCTCAATTGCAAAGGCATCTTCAAGGGTTTTTCCAAAATGCTCCAAAAGCAAAATAGCCTCCGCCCCACAATCGCTTAGTTGGGCTGCTAACTCACGCGGGGTGTACAAGGGATTGATACTCACCACAATAAAACCTGCTCGCAGTACGCCATACAAAGCCATCGGATATTGCGGAATATTGGGCAGCATGATTGCAACCCGAGCGCCCTTCGAAAGACCAAGGCTTTGCAAATAACTGGCTAATTGCATAGAAGCCATATCAATGGCTTCATAGGAAAAGTGCTTGCCCATACACCAATACGCGGGTCGCTCCCGATGCGTTTTAAATGACTCATCGAGTAAATCCAAGAGTGAACCATACTGGTCATAACTCAGATGGTGGGGAACGCCTTTTGGGTAGGATGAAAACCAAGGTTTATTTGTAATCATTGGTATTTATTACACTTTTTTAAAGCTGCACATTGTCTCCACGCCAAGTGTATCGCTTTGGGCTAATATTGACCTATGCGAATTCTCCCTGAGATCCTGGAAGCAACTCCTAGCATCGCTGAAATCCGGCGCAATATACATGCACACCCGGAGCTACGCTTTGAAGAAAAGCGTACCGCTGAGCTGGTTGCCCAAGCACTATCCAGTTGGGGTATTGCGGTCTATCAAGGCCTGGGCAAAACGGGAGTAGTGGGTCGCTTAGACGGTGAGTTGGGCCCAGGAAAGATGATTGGCTTGCGCGCCGATATGGACGCCCTGCCCCTACAAGAAAAAAATACTTTTGCTCACGCCTCGCAAAATCCAGGCAAGATGCACGCTTGCGGTCATGATGGTCACACAGCAATGCTCTTGGGTGCGGCGCAATATCTGGCTAATCATCGCGATTTCAAAGGAAGTGTGATATTTATCTTCCAACCTGCTGAGGAAGGTGGTGCTGGCGCCCAAGAAATGATTGAAGATGGTCTGTTTGAACAATTCCCTTGCGATGCAGTATTCGGGATGCACAATTGGCCAGGTTTAGAAGAGGGTCATTTTGGGGTTGTGAGCGGCCCCATGATGGCATCGAGTAATGAGTTCGTAATCGACATTCAGGGCAAAGGCGGGCATGCGGCCCTGCCACACAACAGTGCGGATCCCATCATGGCAGGCGTTCAGATCGCGCAAGCTCTCCAAACCATTATTACTCGCAATAAGCGCCCGGTTGATGCGGCGGTAATTTCAATTACGCAATTTCATGCCGGAGAAACCAGCAACGTTATTCCCGATACTGCGATGCTAGGCGGAACAGTTCGGACGTTTACATTAGAAGTTTTAGATTTAATCGAACAGCGTATGCATGAGATTGCCAATCAAGTGGCCAGCGCCTTTGATTGCAAAGCCAATCTGACCTTCAAACGCAATTACCCACCCCTGATTAACGATGAACAGCAAACTGAGTTTGCCGCTCAGGTCATGAAAGAGCTCGTGGGTAACGAACGGGTAAACACCCGAATCGATCCAACCATGGGCGCCGAGGACTTTGCCTTCATGCTGTTAAAAAAACCGGGCTGCTATGTATTTTTAGGTAACGGGGATGGCGATCACCGCGCAACTGGCCATGGCATGGGACCTTGCCATTTGCATAACCCCTCCTATGATTTCAATGATCAAATCATTCCGGTTGGGGTGAACTACTGGGTCCGTTTAGCCCAAACTTTCTTGCGTTAACGGTTCTTAAACTGCGCGGGCCGCTTTTCTAAAAAAGCAGCCATTCCCTCTTTTTGATCCTCGGTGGCAAAGCAGGCATGAAACAAACGGCGCTCAAAACGAACGCCCTCAGTGAGCGTGGTTTCATAAGCAGCATTCACGCTTTCCTTCACCATCATGAGAGTAAGGAGTGGCATAGCGGCAATCGTCTGTGCAATTGCCATCGTTTCGCTCATTAATTGCGCGACGGGATAAACCCGGGCAACTAATCCGCTTCGTTCGGCTTCAGCCGCATCCATCATCCGGCCAGTCAAACATAAATCCATCGCTTTTGACTTGGATACTGCTCGCGTTAGCCGCTGCGTACCACCCGAGCCGGGAATAATTCCCAACTTGATTTCAGGTTGCGCAAATTTAGCGTTATCGGCCGCAATGATCATGTCACACATCATGGCGAGCTCACAGCCACCGCCCAAGGCAAAGCCTGATACCGCAGCAATCACGGGTTTACGAACCTTACAAATGGTTTCCCAATTACGCGTAATGAAATTATTGCGATACGTATCCTGAAAATCATACTGCGCCATCTTGCTGATATCCGCACCCGCAGCAAATGCTTTTTCACTTCCAGTAATCACAATGCATGCAATTGCATCATCGGCATCGAAGCGTAGTAATGCATCGCCTAAATCATCCATTAACTCGTCATTTAAAGCATTAAGTACTTGAGGACGATTTAAGGTAATAAGGGCAACCTTTCCCTCGGTCTGGGTCAATATCGTGTTGTATGACATTTCAGTCCCTCTTCGGTAGCATTAACCAAACACGGCCATTTTGCTTCATTCTGCCAGCCAATTCTCCAGCTTCGTCCCCAGTGCCCCAAAAATAGTCAACTCGGACTGGGCCCACAATTGCCTTACCCGTATCTTGGGCCATCACCAAGCGTCGAATCGGCTGATTACTGAGCGGTCGTGTGGTTTCTAAAAACACGGGGGCACCGAGCGGAATCGCCCGCGGATCAATCGCAACACTGCGCTCAGGTGTTAGTGGAACTCCGAGAGCACCAATCGGCCCAAGATCCTGGTTCGCTGAAGCTGGTAGTTCTCGAAAGAACACAAAGCGTGGATTGGCATTAAGCATCTCTTGCACTTTGCTGGGATTGCGCTTAGCCCACTCCGAAATCCCCTGCATGGTTGCCTGCGCACGGGTAATTTCTTTACGATCCAATAACCACTGGGCACTCGATTTAAACGGTAAATCATTCGATCCCGCAAACCCCAATCGCATGATTTGGCCATTGTCCAAACGGATTTTTCCAGATCCCTGAATCTGCATCGATGCAGCCGCTACCGGATCTTCAACCCAGGCAATTTCTGAACCCTTAAGCAGGTTTGAGTTCATCAGCTCAGCTCGTGTTGGCGCAGGCGATGGTTTCGTACGAACCCATGCTTTGGGATAGGCATACAGAGGCACGGTGTACCGATCGGTACGAACCCGCGAACCCGCAATAATGGGTTCGTAGTAGCCGGTGACCAAACCTTCCGACTTTCCAGTGATTTGATTGCGAACTGCATAGGCCCTAAAGTTGTTCTCAAAAAATGCCTTCGCGTCTCTTGGCTTTTGAGCATTAGCCCGATCGCAGACTGCAGCCCAATTAACAGGTCCCGGTTTACGCTTTCGTAAGGTATTGCAACTTTGCAACCACGCTTGCCACGCCTCACTCAAATTATCCTCATCCCAGCCGGGTATCTCAGAGAATGCCACAGGCGTTAATGCGGCCGATGAGCTACTGTCATCCGTAATAACGGTTTCGGTAACTCTTGGGGTACGAGGCAAGTTGCTTGAACTACTTGCTTTAGGCGACTGAGAAATTGGTTTAGTTGGCGGTGCCGCACAAGATGCAAGAAAGAGACTGGCCATGACGACGCAGAATGCAGACTTACAAACTACAATGGGGTTACTCGAATTCCAGAAGATCATCATGCTCGCTCAGTTATTTGATGAATATCCCATGCTCTTATTCGTGCTAGAGGCATTCCTAGCCTTGGCTATTCTATTAGCAATTGTATTTTGGACCGGCAAAGGCCGTAGAGACTAGAAAAATTAGTCAGCTAATATTTTCGAGAGAAATTCTTTGGCCCGAGGTGAGCGCGCATCGGGATTAGCGAAAAACTCATTGCGCGTGCAATCCTCCACGATTTTTCCCCGATCCATAAAGATCACACGATCACTCACCTTCTTGGCAAAGCCCATTTCATGGGTGACCACGCACATGGTCATCCCTTCCTGCGCTAATTTGACCATCACATCCAAAACCTCGCCCACCATTTCAGGGTCAAGAGCGGAGGTTGGTTCATCGAACAACATCACAATTGGGTCCATACATAAGGCACGGGCAATCGCCACACGCTGCTGCTGACCACCAGATAGCTGGCCCGGGAACTTATCTTGTTGCTCTAATAAGCCCACGCGCTCTAAATATTTAAGACCTTGTTGTTTAGCCTCATCTAGACTGCGATTGAGTACTTTCACCTGAGCAATAGTTAAATTCTCCATAACCGATAAATGGGGAAATAGCTCAAAGTGCTGAAATACCATACCAACGCGTGCACGCAGCTGCGGCAAATTCGTATTGGGATCATGTAAGTTAATTCCATCAACCGTCAACTCACCCTCTTGAAAGGGCTCTAGCGCATTGATTGTCTTAATCAGCGTCGACTTTCCTGACCCCGACGGTCCACAAATGACAACCACCTCACCCTTGTGAATCACCGTCGAGCAATTGGTGAGCACTTGAAACTGGCCATACCATTTTGAAATATGTCGAAGCTCAATCATGGCAATCTCATTTCTTAACGAACAATTGCAACTTTTTCCTGAATTCGCTTAACAATTCGGGATAAGGTAAAACAGATTAAAAAATACGTCAGGGCTGCTAACAAATAGGTCTCAATTGGTCGTCCAAAATTTTTACCGGCAATCTCAAATCCCTTTAAAAGATCATAAGCACCAATCGCATAGACCAAAGAGGTATCCTGGAACAAGATAATAGTTTGGGTCATAAAAACAGGGATCATATTTCGAAAGGCTTGCGGTAAAACCACCAAACGCATATTTTGGGAGTAGGTCATTCCTAAGGCTTGAGCCGCATAAACCTGCCCCTTCGGAATCGACTGAATTCCGGCTCGCACAATCTCCGAAAAGTAAGCCGCCTCAAATGCAATAAAGGTAATGATGGCCGATAAATTAACGCCAATTGGTTTGCCAATGATCAGCGGAATCAATAAGAAAAACCACAAAATGACCATGACCAGCGGAATGGAACGCATCGTATTGACATACGCAGTTGCAGGTAACGCAAGCCACGGTTTTCCTGAAAGACGCATTAAAGCCAGTACCGTCCCCAACAGAATCCCGCCAATCGTCGCAATAATGGTTAACTGAACACTAAAGATCAATCCCTTTTGAATATAACTAGTGAATAGCTCCCAGTTATAAAAGCTCAGATCCAGGTTCATGATTTATCGCTTACCTTAATGCGCTGAGGATGGATTGGCCGCAATAAAACCAGGAACGCGCGTTTTTTTCTCAATCCACACCATGATTCGATTGACTGTAAATGCGCTCACCATATATAGCCCCGTAACGGCTAAATAAATTTCAATACCACGGGAGGTTTCCTCCTGAGCCTGTAAAGCAAATAAGGTGAGCTCCGGTACGGATACCGCAAACGCAACGGATGAGTTCTTCACGATATTCATACACTCTGATGTAAGTGGCGGAATGATGATTCGCATACCCATCGGTAAGAGCACGTAGCGATAACTTTGTGTGGTGGTCATACCCAAGGCAATCGCTGCATTTCGCTGTCCTGATGGTAGCGACTGAATCCCTGCGCGGACCTGTTCCGCAATCCGCGCCGATGTAAATAAACCCAAGGCAATACTCACCAATAAATAGGATGGGAAGTCTTTCATGATGGGGAAAAACGCCGGCACTACGTGATACCAAAGAAAAACTTGAACGAGTAATGGGATATTTCGGAAGAGCTCAACCCACGCCGTTGCCCCTGCGATGCATAGTCGATTGACAAGATGCTTAGACGGTAAGGTGCGCATCGTACCGATGACGACCCCCATCACCATTGCTAACACTAGACTAAGCCCAGCGACAGCAATCGTCCAGCCCCATGCAGAGATTAACCAATCCAAATAAGTGGGATCAGCGTTGGGATCCATCCCAAATAAAAAGGAGAAGCAGCGTGGGGCTACTTCTCCAGTCAAAGTGTCTTTACAAAAGACACTCCAATCTAAGTTCATATCAAACTGAAAGGGCCTAAATTACTTCTTCTGATAATCCTCTGCAGGCTTATCGTTTGGATTGGCCCATGCTTGTTTGGTACTTTCAGATAAAGCCAAACCGACTCGTGCATTCTTGGGAGGAATGGGTTGTAAGAACCACTTGTCCCAGAGCTTGGTGAGGGTGCCATCCTTCATCATGCGCCTGAGGTTATCGTCCACTGCTTTCTTAAAGCCAGGATCATCTTTACGCATCATGATGGCAATCGGCTCAACTGCAATTACTTCACCCACAATGCGGTAATCGCCAGGATTTTTTGCATTCGCGATATTGCCGGCCAAAATGGAGCCATCCATCACAAATGCATCAGCGCGCCCCGATTCCAACAACAGGAAGCTATCAGCGTGGTCTTTACCAAAGACTTCTTCAAAGTTCACTCCGGTAGCCTTCTCATGCTTACGCAAGAGCTGCACTGAGGTAGTGCCTGTAGTGGTTGCTACCTTTTTACCATTGAGCTGATTTAAGGAGGTAATTCCGGAATTGGCCTTCACCGCAATCCGAATTTCCTCAACGTATGTTGTTACAGCAAAAGCCACATCCTTTTGCCGGGTTGCATTATTGGTCGTTGAACCACACTCAATGTCAACCGTTCCATTCTGTAACAACGGAATGCGATTCTGTGAAGTGACGGGGGTATATTTGATATCCAGTGTCTTCAAATTCAATTGCTTTTGAATATCACGCAATACGGTATTGCAGATTTCCACATGAAAGCCTGCGTATTTACCATCACCCAAGGTATAGGAGAGGGCGCCAGATGACTCACGCACACCCATAGTTACTACACCGGTAGACTTCATCTTATCGAGGGTGCTTTGCTGAGCGATTGCTACTGGCGAAATCAATAAACTACTGGCAAGCAAAGTGATGCTGCCTAATGCGCTGGACCACGAAAGTTGCTTCATATTGAATCCTTTGATCAATAGGTTTGTTTTAGTGAATGCATTTCCATCTTAACGAGAATCCTTGCCAAAAATCTTAAATAGCCCTATTCAGTGCAAGGTTCTTGGCATCACCAGGGCAAACTCTGGAATTGTTGCCTGAAAAAACTGAGCATCCTCGGTGACGCAAAAATACTCCCCGCGCATCGTGCCGGCTGGTGTGGGCAAAGTAGCCCAACTGGTGTACTCAAAATGCTCGCCGGAGCGTAAAAGTGGCTGTTGACCAACTACCCCCAAACCCTTCACCTCCTGAACCTCCCCTTCGCCATCGGTAATCAACCAATGGCGGGCAATTAGCTGAACACTGGCCGTTCCGGTATTGCGAATGGTCACGGTATAAGCAAACGCGTATTGCTGATTATCGGGATCCGATTGCTCGGGAAGGTACTGGGGGCGGACGTTTACGGTAATTTCGGGTGGATTCATGACCTGCATTCTGCGCTATCCCAACCCCGTTCGCAAGATAGAATCTAGGTATATATGACAAAAACCACTCAAATGAGCCCTAATTCCGCCATCATTGCCCCCTCGATTCTGTCAGCCGACTTCGCCAAACTGGGCGAAGAGGTGAAGGCTGTCTTGAATGCCGGAGCCGATTGGATTCACTTTGACGTAATGGATAACCACTATGTGCCCAATTTAACGGTTGGGCCCTTGGTTTGTGAGGCAATACGTCCCCATGCCATCAAAAACGGTAAACCGGCGATGATCGATGTCCACCTCATGATTGAGCCGGTTGATCGGATTGTCCCTGACTTTGCCAAAGCAGGAGCCAATCTGATCAGCTTTCACCCCGAGGCCAGTGCGCATGTGCATCGCACCCTCTCACTCATTAAAGATCATGGCTGCCAAGCTGGGCTAGTCCTTAATCCCGCTACCCCGATCCATCACCTAGACCACGCCTTAGATCAAATTGATCTGGTACTTCTGATGTCAGTCAACCCAGGCTTTGGAGGTCAATCTTTTATTCCCAGCACTCTTACTAAGATCGAACAGGTACGTAAGATGCTCAATCGCTATCAAGAAACCAGTGGTCGAGCCATTCGCCTTGAGGTCGATGGGGGAATCAAAATTGACAATATTGCTAGTGTTGCCGAGGCTGGAGCCGATACCTTTGTAGCAGGCTCGGCGATTTTTGGTAAGCCAAATTATGCTGAGGTCATTCATGCCATGCGTGACGCGATTGGGTCTTAAATCATTAAAGACGACCTGGGCATGATGAATACAATTGACTTACACAAATTTGCGAAGCAAGGGTATAACCGTGTGGCGCTGGTTGCGGAGTCACTTGCCGATCTCGAGACTCCCCTATCGCTCTACTTGAAGCTGACCCAAAAGTCTGGCCAAAAAAATACCTTTTTGTTGGAATCCGTTTATGGCGGCGAGCGCTTTGGGCGCTATTCCATTATTGGCCTACCGGCACGAACTATTTTTAGAACCGTTGGTACCCCCAGTAACCCAACCAATGAGATCATGCACGACGATACGGTCATTGAGCGCAATCACGAGAACCCGCTTGACTTCATTGATCAGTATCTCAAACGCTTTAAGGTCGCCCCTCAGGCAAATCTGCCGCGCTTTTGTGGTGGCTTAGCCGGTTACTTTGCCTACGACACGGTTCGCTATATTGAAAAGCGACTTGCGGTTCACTCCTTACCCGATGAAATCGGTGTACCTGACATTCAACTGATGCTCACTGAGGAATTGGCTGTTGTTGACAATGTCGCAGGCAAGATCTATTTCATTGTGTATGTAGATCCCAATGACTCTAACGCTTATGAGAGCGGCACTAAACGGCTGCAAAACTTGCAAGCCATGCTTACAGTCCCGATCCAGATACCCGAAGAACAAGCATCCAAGCCACGCCCCGAACTTATTCGCAAATTCAAGGCAAGCGATTTTGAAGATGCAGTGCGTCGTACCAAGGACTATATCCTCGCAGGCGATTGTATGCAGGTGGTCATTGGCCAGCGCATCAGCCGAACCTTCACTGAACCACCATTGCAACTCTACCGCGCATTACGCTCACTCAACCCCTCCCCTTACATGTATTTCTATGACTTTGGGGATTTGCAAATTGTGGGCTCATCCCCTGAAATCTTAGTGCGCCAAGAAAAACGTGAGGGACGCAAAATGGTCACGATTCGGCCCTTAGCCGGAACTCGTCGCCGCGGTGCGACCCCTGAAGAGGATGCACAACTTGCTAAAGAGTTACTGGCTGATCCCAAAGAAATTGCTGAGCATGTAATGCTGATTGATCTCGCCCGCAATGATGTCGGGCGTATTGCCAAGACCGCAAGTGTCAAGGTCACCGATTCGATGGTGATTGAAAAGTACTCCCACGTGCAACATATCGTTAGCTCAGTCGAAGGTGAACTTAAGGACAATATGAGCAATATGGATGTCTTACGCGCCACCTTCCCTGCCGGCACCCTATCTGGTGCCCCCAAAATTCGGGCGATGGAAATTATTGATGAAATGGAAATTACCAAACGTGGTATCTATGGCGGTGCTGCCGGTTATCTCTCGTTCTCAGGCGATATGGATGTGGCGATTGTGATCCGCACCGGCGTGATTAAAGACGGCATGCTGCACTCTCAAGCGGGCGCAGGTGTCGTGGCCGATTCGGATCCCACCTCCGAATGGAAAGAGACCGAAGTGAAAGCGAAAGCAGTATTAGCAGCTGCTGAATTAACCGAATCCTCTAAAGGAGCATAACGATGCTCTTAATGATCGATAACTACGACTCCTTTACTTATAACTTGGTGCAATACTTTGCCGAGCTTGGCGAAGACGTGAAAGTTGTACGTAATGATGAAATCAGCGTTGCGGATATTGCCAAAATCAATCCGGATCGTATTTGTATCTCCCCGGGACCTTGCAGCCCAAAGGAAGCAGGGATCTCGGTTAATACCATCAAGACCTATGCGGGCAAGATTCCGATTCTGGGCGTCTGCCTTGGGCATCAAGCGATTGGTGAGGCTTTTGGAGGCGAGGTGATCCGCGCGAAGAAAGTGATGCACGGCAAAACCGATGAGATCACCCATATCGACGAAGGTGTATTTAAACATCTCCCAAAATCATTTCGGGTGACGCGCTATCACTCGCTCGCTATTAATCGAGAGAACTTACCCAGTTGCTTAACCATCACCGCACAAACTGACGATGGCGAAATCATGGGCGTGCGTCATAAAGAGTTATGCGTGGAGGGTGTCCAATTTCATCCAGAGTCGATTCTCTCTGAGCACGGTCACGCTCTCCTGAAAAACTTTTTAGCGATGAAGTAAGAAATGGCCATGACCCCATCCCAAACCCTGCAACACTTGATTGACGGCAAAGAGTTACTCGAAGCCGAAATGGTACAGATCATGCGCGCCATTATGGGTGGTGAACTGCCAGGGCCGATGGTGGCCGCCCTTTTGGTTGCCCTTCGCAGCAAAAAAGAAACGCCCACCGAAATTGCTGCGGCGGCGACCGTGATGCGGGACTTTGCTACTGCTGTGGATGTTAAGGATAAGACCCATCTAGTCGATGTAGTGGGTACCGGTGGCGATGGTGCCCATACCTTTAATATTTCGACAGCATCCATGTTTGTTGCGTCCGCGGCAGGCGCCAAGATTGCGAAGCATGGCAATCGAAGTGTTAGTAGCAAGTCAGGCAGCGCCGATGTTTTGGAAGCGCTCGGGGTCAAACTAAACCTGAGCGCCGCTGCAGTAAGTCAATGCATTGAGCAACTTGGTATTGGCTTTATGTTCGCCCCCAATCATCACCCCGCCATGAAAAACGTGGTTCCGGTCCGCAAGGACCTAGGGGTACGCACCATCTTTAATATTTTGGGACCCCTCACCAATCCCGCAAAAGCGCCCAATATTGTGATGGGCGTATTTCATCCAGAGCTAGTGGCTACTCAAGCAAAAGTCTTACAGCTAATGGGGGCCGAGCACGCTTTAGTGGTTCATGGCAATGACGGCTTAGATGAGATCACGCTCTCGGGCCCCACCATGGTCGCTGAACTGCGCAAGGGGCAAATCAATCAGTATGAAATTAAGCCCAGTGATTTTGGAATCCCTCACGCTTCAATGGACACTCTAAAGGTTGCTGATGCGCAAGAATCCAAAGCCATCATTTTGAATATCATGAACAATCAATCAGGGCCTGCACGCAATATTGTGTGCCTCAATGCAGGCGCCACCCTCTATGCTGCTAATGTCTCTCCATCGATTGCCGATGGTATCGAGCTGGCTGACAGCACAATTGCTTCTGGCAAAGCCAAACAGAAACTCGAAGCGTTTGTTGCGTTAACGCAAAGTCTTGCCTCATGAGCGATATTCTGAGTCGTATTCTGGAGACTAAGCGACATGAGATTGTGGCTGCACAACGATTGATCTCTAGTGGTGAAATCTTAAAAGAGGCATTGAGTGCTAATTCTGATCCAAATAGAAAGGTGCGTGGCTTTGCTAAAGCACTGATAGACTCCGTCAATAATCACAAACCCGGCATCATTGCAGAAATCAAAAAAGCAAGTCCGAGCAAAGGGGTGCTGCGTGAGCACTTTATGCCACATGACATTGCGCAAAGTTATGCCGCGCATGGCGCGACCTGCTTATCGGTCCTCACCGATCGGGATTACTTCTTGGGCTCGCCCCAGTATCTCAAAGAAGCCCGAGCTGCATGCTCTTTGCCAGTAATTCGCAAGGACTTCATCATTGACCCTTATCAGGTCTATGAGGCGCGCGCGATGGGTGCTGATGCAATCCTTTTAATTGTCGCGGCACTTGAGTTATCGCAAATGCAAGAGCTCGAAGCATGTGCGATCGAGAACCAGCTTGATGTATTAGTCGAAGTTCATGATGGGGTGGAATTAGAAGCGGCTCTTGAACTGCAAACGCCGCTACTGGGTATCAA
The DNA here is from genome assembly GCF_030297675.1 of Polynucleobacter sp. HIN11. Lineage (NCBI taxonomy): Bacteria > Pseudomonadati > Pseudomonadota > Betaproteobacteria > Burkholderiales > Burkholderiaceae > Polynucleobacter > Polynucleobacter sp. HIN11. The sequence goes on along the minus strand of NZ_AP028142.1, from coordinate 125,412 downwards.
TAACCGCAATCTCAAAACCTTTGAGGTTAGCTTACAAACCACCCTCGATCTATTGCCAGCCATTCCCAAAGACAAACTCGTCATCACGGAGTCCGGGATTCTCAATGCCAACGATGTCAAGCGGATGCAAGGGGCCGGGGTTAATGCATTTTTAATTGGCGAAGCCTTTATGCGCGCTGAGCATCCAGGCAAGGCACTTGCAGCATTATTTGCTTGACTTAGACGTTAAATAAAAAGTTCAAGACATCGCCATCCTTGACGATGTATTCCTTACCTTCGGCGCGCATCTTACCCGCTTCCTTTGCGCCCTGCTCACCTTTGTATTGAATGTAATCGTCATACGCAATCGTTTGTGCTCGAATAAAGCCGCGTTCGAAATCCGTATGAATCACGCCAGCAGCCTGAGGCGCCGTATCGCCAATATGTATGGTCCAAGCACGCACCTCTTTCACGCCCGCTGTGAAGTAAGTTTGTAAACCCAATAAGCTATAGCCCGCCCGAATTACTCGATTAAGACCTGGTTCGCTCATCCCCAGATCAGCCAAGAACTCGGCCTTGTCAGCATCCTCTAAATCAGCAATCTCAGCTTCAATGGCTGCGCATACCGCAACGACTGGCGCATTCTCTTTAGCAGCATGCTCCTTAACCGCCTCAAGATGGGGATTGTTCTCAAACCCATCTTCTTTCACATTCGCGACATACATCGCCGGTTTTGCTGTAATTAAGCAAAAAGGTTTAAGAAGAACTAACTCTTCCTTACTAAGGCTCATGGCCCTTACCGGCAAGGCTTGATCTAACTGTGCTTGAACCTTGGTGAGTACCGCAACCAAGGCTGCGGCCTCTTTATCGTTACCCGATTTAGCTGCCTTCGAGTAACGCTGCAGGGCTTTCTCAACCGTACCCAAATCTGCCAGAGCTAATTCGGTATCAATCACTCCAATGTCTGCAATCGGGTCGACTTTGCCACTCACATGAACCACATTGGCATCCTCAAAGCAACGCACAACGTGGGTAATCGCATCGGTCTCCCGAATATTGGCCAAAAATTGATTTCCAAGCCCCTCTCCTTTGGAGGCGCCAGCTACCAATCCAGCAATATCGACAAACTCGACCGTGGCGGGCACGATTCGCTCAGGAGTCACAATCTGCGCTAAGGCAGCCAAACGGGGATCTGGGACCTCGACCATGCCCACATTGGGCTCAATCGTGCAAAAGGGATAATTTTCGGCTGCAATACCTGCCTTGGTGAGGGCATTAAACAGGGTGGATTTGCCTACATTCGGCAGGCCAACGATTCCGCATTTGAGTGACATGCTCCCATTGTAAATGCGCTTGATTCGCTATCATCTTGGTATGCGTTCCCAAAGTACATCCAATTCTGCCCAACACACCAATACCCAATCCGACTTTGCGGTCGTTGGGGGTGGTATTGTGGGTAAGGCAAGTGCACTTGCCATGGCTCAACTGGGCTACTCGGTGATTCAAATTGCACCCGATTTGCATCAGACAATTGCGCTTGAGCCTTCCTTTGGGCAGCGAATCTATGCGCTCTCACCGAGTACCAAACATCTTTTATCCGAACTAAACATTTGGGATGGCTTAGACCAGAATCGCATTCAAGTAGTGCGCGATATGCGAATCTATGGCGATCGTGGGCAAAAGCATGATCAACTGCATTTCTCGGCCTTTGAGGCTGGTCGACCGGAACTTGCCTGGATTGCTGAATCTGATTTGATTGAAGCCACGCTAACCCAAGCGATGCGGTTCAGTAAGAATCTACAAAGCATTGAGGCCAGTGTTGACGAGGTTCGGTTTGAGCCCAATACTTCTCCAACGCTTTCATTGAGCAATGGTCAAACCATCCAAGCCAAACTGGTGATCGCAGCCGATGGTGCGAACTCCCCTCTACGCCAGTCAGTTGGAATTGAAATCGATCAACACCCCTATGATCAGCACGCAGTGGTTGCCAACTTTACCTGCTCGATTGCCCATCGCGAGACCGCCTACCAATGGTTCTTGCCCAATGGCGATATCTTAGCCATGCTGCCATTACCCCAGCAACAGGTTTCAATGGTATGGTCAACACAAAATGAGCATGCCGACTATTTATTACAACTGGATAGCCAGACATGGTCAAACCAATTTGGTGTGGAAGTTCATGATCAACTCGGTGAGCTGCAACTGCAATCCACACCAGCAAGCTTTCCTCTGCGACGCATCAAAGCGCATCGCCTGATTGGCCCAGACTACGATCCTAAATTAATCTTGGTTGGTGATTCTGCACACGTCATGCACCCATTGGCTGGTCAAGGCCTCAATCTAGGCTTACGGGATGTGGCAAGCCTGCTTCACATCATGAAGCACAAAGAGTCCTATCGGGAAGTAGATGATCGCATTTTGCTGCGTCGCTATGAGCGCGAGCGCGAAGGAGATACCACCTCACTTTTATGGCTGACGGATCGCTTAAAGAAACTGTTTGCAGCACAAAGCCCAATCGAAAAGGGATTACGAAACTGGGGCTTAGGAATGGTTAATCGAAGTCATATCATCAAGCGCCAACTGATTGAGCGCGCACTAGGAGAACAGTTGCATGGGTAAATTGATTCAGCATTTAGGTCTGGTGATCGTCTTGGTCGGCTTTTTTGGCTCAGTCGATGCCATGTCAGAAAGACAAGTTCGCGCCGAGTTGCAAAAGCGCTTAGGCACCTCAGCAAACGTTCGCAACATTACGCCATCGCCTATTCCAGGTTTATTTGAGGTCCAGATCAATCAAGAGATTTTCTATACCGATAGCAGTGCCAAGTATTTGATTCAGGGGGAAATGATTGAGCTCGCATCGGGCGCCAACTTAACCGCCAAGCGTCAAGAGGATATCAATCGAATCAAATGGTCAGAGCTTCCCCAGGCTAACGCGATCAAAATCGTACGTGGTAATGGTAGCCGTCAAATTGCCGTGTTCTCGGATCCCAACTGTGGTTACTGCAAACGGCTAGAGCGAAGCTTGCAACAACTCGATAATGTCACTATCTACAACTATTTGATTCCAATTCTCTCGGCGGACTCGGCACTCAAATCAAAACAAATTTGGTGCGCAGCCGATCAACAAAAGGCTTGGAACGATTGGATGCTGAGCAACATCACCCCAAGTGGCAAATCGGATTGCACCAATCCAATTGATAAAAATATGGCCATTGCCAAGACCTATGGAATCAATGGCACGCCCACCATTTTCTTTACCGATGGCAGTCGCTTCCCAGGAGCTGTGCAGCTCTCTGATATCGAGAAGAAGCTCGCCTCTTTGAAATAATTCATGATGGCTTTGGATTCCACACCTGTAGTTCAATACACGGTATGGCCTGATGATCTACATGGTCATCGCTTTACCGTTTCGCTCGTGATTCACCATCCAAATCCTCAAGGGCAAGTTGTGCATATGCCCGCATGGATTCCAGGTAGTTATTTAATTCGGGACTTTAGTAAGCATATTGAGTCGATCGCCGCCTTTACTCTCCCCAGAAATCAAACCGAAGTAAAGAAAAAGATTGCCCTAGAGCGTCTCGATAATGATCGCTGGCGTATCCCCAAAGGAACTGGGTCTTGCGAGATTGTTACTACGGTATATGCCTTTGATCAATCGGTACGCACGGCTTATTTAGATCAGGATCGTGGCTTCTTTAATCCCACCAGTCTCTGTCTCGCCGTCGAAGGTCAGGCCCATTTACCCTGTTCACTGGCTATTGCCCCGTCACATAATCAGACTAACAAGCAATGGCAAGTACAAACGACGCTTCGCCAGGTGAAGACCGATGCAAGCAGTTTTGGCTTTTATATGGCCAAAGATTATGCAGATTTGATTGATCATCCGGTCGCGCTCGGACAGTTTGAGACGATTGAGTGGCAATCCTTTGGCACTCCTCACCGCATGGTCATTCAGGGATTAACGAGCGAGCAATCACAATTACTCGATCGAAATCAACTTGCAAATGATCTCCAAGGAATCTGTGATGCCACGATTCGTTTATTTGAGCCTCGCAAGCCCAAGGCACCATTTAAACAATATCTATTTATTGTTAATGCTGCTCTCGATGGCTATGGTGGGCTCGAGCATCGCGACAGCACGGCGCTATTGTGTAAACGCGATCAATTACCTTACGGTGATCACAGCACTCAAAGGCCTAAAAAATCGTATGAAGAGTTTTTAGGACTCTGTAGTCATGAGTATTTTCATGCCTGGCTCGTCAAACGAATTCAGGCGAAAGCCTTTCAACCCTATCGCTTAAATGAACGCAACCACACCCGACTGTTGTGGCTCTTTGAAGGATTTACCAGTTACTACGACGATCTCCAACTCATACGTAGTGGGTGCATCAACATGGAGCGCTACTTGGAGCTAGTGGCTAACAATTGGAACGGGGTATTGCGAAATCCTGGCAGAACCAAACAAAGCGTTGCCGATAGCTCCTTTGATGCTTGGACCAAGTATTACCAGATGGATGAGAATACGCCTAATTCAGTAGTGAGTTACTACGCCAAAGGATCACTCATTGCCCTAGGTCTGGATCTTTTAATTCGGCAGCACTCAATCCATCAACACTCACTGGATGATGTCATGCGCTTTTTATGGAAAGAACATGGCAAAACTGGGATTGGAATTAATCAATATGCTCTAGATCTAGCCATTAGCTCAACGATTGGGATTGGCTTTAATAAAACTTGGCAACGCTTTAAGCGCGACTTCATTGATGGCACAGAAGATCTACCCTTGCAAATTTGGTTACCTCAGATTGCTAATATCGAAGTGGCACAAAAGCAAGCGAACTTTACTGAATCCATCAAACTAGCCCTTGGGATGCGCTATACCGATAGCAACGGCTGGATCAAGGTAACGCATGTGCTTGATGGTGGCATTGCCCAGCAGGCAGGGCTGGCCCCAAACGATCTGATTGGTAGCATTAATCAGCAACGCATCACCAGCGCGAGGATCGATCAAGTACTCGGAAGTCTTGTGAGCAGCAAGAAAATCGCTTTCCATTACTTCCGACAAGATCAAGAGCATCAAACTAGCGTTGCCTTAAAGCTCGACTGTCCAGCTCAATATGAGCTCAAGCAGCCTAAAAAATAGTATTGCTCCATCAGCATGGATCTAAAGCAGTTCATCCCTGATGATTGGCGGCTGCTATTAAATGACTATCTGCAATCAAGTGATTGGCACTCCCTATCTAAAAAGTTTGCTATCGAATACCAACAACACGGCGATGCGATTCGTCCCGATCGAGAGCAGATCTTCAATGCTTTGCATCTCACACCGGTCAATCAAGTAAAGGTTGTCATTTTGGGACAAGACCCCTATCACTCACCGGGACTGGCGCAAGGCTTAGCATTCTCAGTCCCCAAGGATATTCAGCTGCAATCCAAACAATTTCCTAGCTCACTGCGCAATATCAATAAAGCATTAATGCTTGAGGGATTGGGATCTCTCAGCAATGGCGATTTAACCCACTGGGCAAAGCAAGGGGTATTGTTATTAAACACCGCCCTCTCAGTTCGTCTCAGTGAAGCAAACTCGCATGCGCAATTAGGGTGGAAACCTTTTGTGATTGAGATCATTCAAAAACTCTCGCAACAACCTAATCTCGTTTGGATGCTTTGGGGTGGCCATGCGCAGTCTATGGAGGAATATATTCACAATCCCAACGAACACCTCATCCTGAAATCTTCCCACCCCTCAGGCCTTGGGGTGTATAAAACGGCACAACCATTTATTTACCCAGGTGACCAAAAAAGTTGCGGGCACTTTACGAAGGCAAATGCGTATTTAATAACTCATCAGAAAAGTCTAATTGCCTGGACAAAGTTCGGTCAACAAGAGTTCAAATTAAGCTCGCACGGACAATAGGTAGACTTGGGGCAATAAAAATCCCCCCACAATCGCACTGCCCCACTCGAGCATTTGCCCAGCAGTAAATAGCCCCGCAGCTTGGCCTCCAAAACTTGCAAAGGCAGTCCCAAGAATCCCAAGAAACATACTCCAGAGGTAGGTTGCTTTAGTCCGCTTGGCTCGTTTAGCACCCTTATTTCTAGGGGAAAACCCAGGAAAATAATAGGCAGAAGCCCAGCCCATCAAGCTTCCGAGTAGTAAATAAGCCAAAAACCCCATTCAAAACGCCCCTATTAGCCCCAAGAAACCTATAATTATCAATATGAAGCTGTTGACTTTGGGTATTAACCATCACACAGCGCCAGTTGCCGTTCGGGAAAAAGTGGCTTTTGATCCCGAGGGTCTGCTTGACGCATTATCCGACCTACGCTCCCATTTGGGTGGCGTTAATCGTGGCGGCATGCCTGAGGCAACCATTCTGTCGACCTGTAATCGTACCGAACTCTATTGCGCGGCCAATGATCCTGCCTCTGAGGGTGAGTTTCATGAGGCAACGTTTGATTGGTTAGCCAAAAGCCAAAATTTAGCACCCAGCGTTTTACAACCTCATATCTATACCCTGCCGCAATCCGATGCCGTGCGTCATGCATTTCGGGTCGCTTGTGGTTTGGATTCAATGGTGATTGGTGAGACTCAAATCTTGGGTCAAATGAAAGATGCGGTTCGCACCGCCAATGAGGCTGGCGCTTTAGGAACCTATCTCAATCAACTCTTTCAGAAAACCTTTTCCGTTGCGAAGGAGGTTCGTGGCTCAACTGAAATCGGTGCCCATTCCATTTCGATGGCTGCTGCATCGGTTCGCTTAGCCGAACGCATCTTTGCATCGATTGGCGAACAGAAAATTCTCTTCATTGGTGCCGGTGAAATGATCACCCTCTGTGCTACCCACTTCGTGGCTCGCAAGCCCCGTGGTGCAGCGATTGCAAATCGTACTGTAGAGCGTGGACAAGAACTGGCGGACTCAATCTCAGCCCAAAACATCGAAGCGGAGTCCTTTCGTCTCAATGACCTTCCCACACGTCTTCATGAGTTTGACATCATTGTCTCGTCGACCGCTAGCCCGCTACCCATTATTGGCTTGGGGATGGTGGAAAGTGCCCTAAAGCTTAGACGACGCAAGCCCATGGTGATGATTGATCTGGCCGTACCACGCGACTTTGAGCCCGAGATCGCCCGATTAAATGATGTGTATCTCTATACGGTGGATGACTTAGGCACTATGGCCCAAGCCGGTGCCAATTTACGTCAAGCCGCAGTAAGCCAGGCCGAGATCATTATTGAAGAGCGTGTGAGTAATTTCATGCACTGGCTACAAGGCCGTAATGCCGTACCGTTAATCCAAGATCTTCAACTACAAGGTGATCGCCTACGACAAATTGAGCTAGAGCGCGCACTTAAACGCTTAGTTCGCGGCGAGGACCCGCAAGAGGTTCTCAATGCCATGGCCCAGGGTCTTACTAATAAGTTCTTGCATGGCTCCTTACACGCCCTACAACACGCTAGTGGTTCGGAGCGTGACGCTTTACTGAAATTACTACCCAAGTTATTTGCCACTCACTCCAGCGATAAAAATAATTCTTCCGATAGCCATTAGATGAAACCCAGCATGCGTGCCAAGCTGGAGCATCTGGATGCCCGTTTGGCTGAACTCAATACCATTTTGATGCAAGAAGACTCCGCCAAGGATATGGATGTCTATCGCAAACTCACGCGTGAGCATGCTGATATTTCAACGGTGGTGGAGCAGTTTGGGCTTTACAAAAAAGCAGAGGCGGATGCAAAGGCTGCTAGCGAAATGCGCCTTGACCCAGAAATGAAGGACTTTGCCGACGAAGAAGAAAAAGATGCACAAGCACGGATGGCCGATCTTGAGAAAAGCCTACAAACCCTTTTACTACCCAAAGATGAAGACGATGGGCGCAATATCTTTTTAGAGATCCGAGCGGGCACTGGCGGTGATGAAAGTGCTTTGTTTGCAGCTGATCTACTACGCATGTATACCCGCTACGCCGAGCGTCAGGGCTGGAAAACTGAGATTGTTAGTCAAGCCGAGTCGGATCTCGGGGGCTATAAAGAGGTGATCGTGCGCTTAGCGGGCAATGATGTCTACGCCAAGATGAAGTTTGAGTCTGGTGGTCATCGGGTACAGCGCGTCCCGCAAACTGAGACTCAAGGACGGATTCATACATCGGCTTGTACGGTTGCAGTGATGCCCGAAGTCGATGAAATCGAGAGCGTCAAAATTAATCCAGCAGAGATCCGCATCGACACCTTTCGGGCCTCGGGTGCTGGTGGACAACACATCAATAAAACCGACTCTGCAGTGCGGATCACTCACCTTCCTACTGGAATAGTGGTGGAGTGCCAAGACGATCGCAGCCAACATCGCAATAAAGATCAAGCCATGAAGGTCTTAGTCTCACGCATCATGGATGCCCAACGATATGCGCAGCAGCAAGAACAAGCCCAAACCCGTAAATCCTTAGTGGGTAGTGGCGATCGCAGTGACCGGATTCGCACCTACAACTTTCCCCAAGGTCGAATTACCGATCACCGTATCAACCTAACCCTCTACAAAATTGATGCCATGATGGATGGCGATATTGGCGATCTATTAAATGCCCTGGCAGCAGAACATCAAGCTGAACTCTTAGCCGCCATGGGCGATGCGTAATCCGCATCATGGCCAACACGATTGCTACTCTCCTCAAGAGTACCCCACTTAATAAAACCGATGCCAAGTCCTTGCTGGGGCATTTACTGGATAGGCATCTGGGTTGGCCACGTTCGGCTCTGATTTCTAAAGATCAAGAACCCCTCCCAAATGAACTTCTCATCGCCTGGAAATCGCTAGAAGCCCAGCGCGCGTCTGGGGTGCCCGTGGCCTATCTCACAGGAGTGAAGGGTTTTCATGGAATTGAGCTCAAGGTCAATGAGTCGGTATTGATCCCCCGCCCCGAGACCGAACTCTTGGTCGATCTTGCTCTAGAAGAAATAAAGCATATTCATGCGAACCACCCCAATCAAACCATTCAGATTCTGGATTTGGGGACAGGCTCCGGAGCGATTGCTCTAGCGATTGCCCATGAATGCGCTATCAGCAAAACGCCGATCAATCTAAGCATTCTGGGGATTGATCAATCGAGTGATGCGATTGAACTCGCGCGCGAGAATGCCAAAACCTTAGGGCTTAATCATATGGTCGAGTTTTTGCAAAGCAATTGGTATGACGCGATACCCGATCGATACCAAACCGCATTTGATGTGATCGTCAGTAATCCTCCCTACATTCAAAAGGACGACCCCCATTTGCAAGAGGGCGATCTATGCTTTGAGCCCAAAGCAGCTCTCACCGATGATGGCGATGGCCTGTCGTGCATTCGGGAGATTGTGAATCACGCCCAGCATTACTTAAAGCCTGGTGGCCTGATTGCCATCGAGCATGGCTATGATCAGGCGGCTGCGGTTGCTACGCTCCTAGAGAAGCGTGCATTTCATGAAATTGCTACCATTACTGATCTAGCGGGGCATTTACGAGTCACGCAGGCCAGAAAATAAGACCCTACTTTTTAATCGGTCATAAAATAGCTATCAAGTAAAAATTGAAGCAAACCCAGTTCGTTTATGAAAGGATTTCATCACCATGAGTGATACCCAAACCAAGATCAAAGAAATTGTGACCAGCCATCCCGTGGTTCTATTTATGAAGGGTACCGCACAGTTCCCACAATGCGGCTTCTCGGGTAACGCCGTGAATATCTTGCGTGCCTGTGGCCTAGAGACCTTGCATACCGTCAATGTCTTTGATGATGAAGCCATTCGCCAAGGTATTAAAGAGTATGCAAACTGGCCAACCATTCCTCAGCTTTATGTCAATGGCGAGTTCATTGGTGGTTCAGACATCATGACCGAGATGTACCAAAGCGGCGAACTCAAAAAACTCCTCGGTCTTTGATCGCAAGCCCCCTCCTCAAAAGCTCACTCGGTGGGCTTGGTCTGCAGTAGACTAAGCCCATGACAGACCTTCCTACCCTGATTACCATTGTTGCCCTTGGCATTTCCATCGGGCTTGGAATGTATGTTGCCATTCTTCGATCCAATCAGAATCAACAACAGGCTACTATTACTGAGGTAACTGCCCAGTTAGAGCAAATTAGGGTTGAGCGTGACCAAGTCCTCCAGCGCGCCATTCGCCTAGAGGCTGAGTTGGATTCAGAGCGTAAGCAAGTTCAACATCGGATTGATTCATTAAACGAGGCCAAAGAGGCGCTCACCAATCAGTTTAAGAATCTCGCCAATGAGATTTTGGAAGATAAAACCAAGAAGTTCACGGAGCAAAATGCCCAGCAGCTCGATATTTTGCTAAAGCCCCTACAAACCAAGCTCACCGAGTTCAAGGAACAAGTGAGCAACTCTTACGAAAAAGAATCTAGGGAACGCTTTGCACTTAAGCACGAAATTGAGCGTCTAGCCAATCTCAACCTCAAGATGTCGGATGAGGCACGCTCGCTTACCAATGCACTAAAGGGCGACTCTAAGATTCAAGGGAACTGGGGAGAGCTCGTTCTGGAATCCATCCTGGAGTCCTCGGGCTTACGTAAAGGAGAAGAGTATCTGGTTCAGGATAGCCATATGCAGGCGGATGGCAGTCGCTTACAGCCTGATGTGATTATTAAGTTACCTGAGGGTCGCCACCTCGTAATCGATAGTAAAGTATCAATTACGGCCTATGCCAGACATACTGAGGCAGCCAGTCCAGATGAAGCCGATAAGGAACTACTCGCCCACATTCAATCAATTCGGCAACATATTCAAGGTTTGTCTGGGAAGAACTATGCTGGGATTGCGGATATCGCCAGCGTGGATTTTGTATTGATGTTTATTCCCATTGAGCCGGCTTTTTTAAGTGCTCTCAAGTCTGCCCCTAATCTCTACCAAGAGGCGCTTAGTAAAAATATCGTCTTGGTATGCCCCAGCACCCTAATGGCTACTTTACGGACTGTCGCCCACTTGTGGAGGCAGGATCAACAGAACAAAAATGCCATGGAGATTGCCCGTCAGTGCGCCAGCCTCTATGACAAGTTCGTGGGCTTTGTAGAGGACCTTGAACAAATCGGCAAGCGCCTAGAGCAAGCGCAATCGAGTTATCACGATGCTTTCAATAAACTTAAAACGGGTAAAGGCAATCTAATTAAAGCTGCTGAGAAGGTCAAAGAATTGGGTGTGAAGCCCAATAAGATGATTGCGAGCAATCTACTCACGCAAGATGATGACTCAGCATAAATAAAAACCCGCTCACTCGGAGCGGGTCTTCAAGAACAACGAATTGCTAATTAAGCAACCTTACGAGCCTTTGCAGGAGCGGCGGCTTTTTTAACTTGTGCCAATTGGCCTTGGAATGCTTCAAATGCTTGATCAGCTGATTTCTCAACAGTAGCCAATGCATCTTTGCTAGCTTCACGGAACTGCTCAATACCTTGCATCACTGAGTTCATCGAGGTTTTGAATGCAGATACAAAAACATCCGAACCAGCGGGTGCATTTGCAGCCAAGGTATTTACCCAGTCTTGCATGCCAGCTTGAGCTTGCTCAATGCTAGCTTCTACGACATCAGCAAACTCTTTACCGCTCTCACGCAATACTTTGGTTACTTTGCGCTGATGAGCAATGGCTTGATTACCAACGTCTTGCAAAGTATCGGCTTGCAAAAGTTCGGTTACTTGCTTTGGATCTTTTGCACTCAATACTTGCTGAATGTTCTCTTGAGCATTTAACAACGCAGCTTTAGAAGCGTCGTAGTTCAATTCAACGAGTTTCTGAGCATTCTCAAGAGCAGCTTCGCTCAAAGAAAATACGGTCTCGAGGTTCTTGCTCTGGATTTGCGACAATTTTGCTGCGACTTGATCTTGATTCATGGTGTACTCTCCAATTAATTAATTCGTTTGATATTGCACTGCACCATGAAACTATACCCAATTATTTGCTGCTGCGCAATAAATATGTGTGCAATGCAACAAAATACTCGGGTATTGAATAAAATAGTCAATTAAATCAATTATTTATAATAAATCTACTGTGCAAAATCCCCCAAATACCAACCATTCTTACCCCAAAATTGCCACTGCTGCCTGTTTTGGCACCTTTCTAGAGTGGTACGACTTCCTCACCTTTGCCACCCTGGCAGTGGCCTTTGCCCCACTCTTTTTTCCAAGCTCCGACCCCATGACGGGCCTCTTAGCCAGTCTTGCAACCTTTGGGGCAGGGATGGTGGTTAGACCCTTGGGTGCAGCATTCTTTGGCTCTCTCGGTGATCGGATTGGGCGTCGGCCAGTCTTTCTAATCACGATCACCTTAATGGGCGGAGCTACTTTCGCCGTGGGATTTTTACCCACCTATGAGCAAATTGGGATTTGGGCACCCATTTGCTTGGTAACCCTAAGACTTCTTCAAGGCCTATCTGCCGGTGGAGAAATTGGCGGGAGTGCGGTCTACTTAACTGAGCATGCAGGAAGCACCAACCGGGGATTGAAGACAAGTGTTTTACAACTCATGGGTCCGCTTGGAATGCTGGCCTCCATCCTGCAATTGGTCTTACTCCATCACTATTTAGATCCGGAGAGTTTTAAAGAATGGGGCTGGCGGGTGCCCTTCTGGTTCTCCATTGTTCTTCTGCTAGTTGCCCTCAAGGTTCGGATGACCCTTGAGGAAACGCCAATCTTTAAAGCGATGCTCGCTAAGGGCGAGCTAGCCAAATCACCACTGCGCGATAACTTTAAAGACAAAGAAACGCGTAAGCAAATGTTTCTGTTGTTCTTCTGCATCTCAGCGGGCGGATCTGTCCTCTTTTTCTGTGTGCAGGTCTATACCGGTATCTTCATGAAATCCGCCTTGCAAATGAGTTCGCAAATTGTGGATACCCTCACTATCACCGCAACGCTCGTTCTCTTTCCGATGGTGATTATTGCGGGAGCGCTCTCCGACAAAATTGGTCGACGTCCAGTCGTGATTAGCGGCTTATTACTTGGAACAATCCTGATTCAGCCTGCCTATCAATTTCTGCAAAGCCTATCAATGCAAAGTGCCCCTGATTATTTTCTAATGAGCGCAACCTTAATTGCACTGGCAATACCGCTTTCATTAGTTGTGGGGCCTCAAACGGCTCTTCTAGCGGAGCTGTTTCCAGCGAGAACACGCAATAGCGCAGCAACTTTGCCACACAACCTAGCAGCCGGCTGGATCGGGGGATTGCTCCCGTTGATTGTGACCTGGCTCAATAAAGAGTTTGCGAGTCAACTTGCAGGGCTTTGGTATCCAACTCTTTTCCTAGCGATTGCAGCAACTTTGGCAATACTGTATCTGCCAGAGACAAGGAAAGTAGATCTAAATCAATGAAGATAGGATCAAGAGGGTGATTGGTGCCCCATGTCCGACTCGAACAGACCACCTACTGATTACAAATCAGTTGCTCTACCAGATGAGCTAATGGGGCATTGACCTACTAGAACTGGATTTTAACTTACTTCACAATCTTCAAAACAGGGCGCTCGCTCTTGGTCTTGGTGGCTTCTTGGTTACCAAGTCCCTTATCTACTGGACCCTTGGTCTCGGGATCAAAGGGGAAGGACATCCCTTGGCCGTTTTCTCGGGCGTAGATTGCTAATACGTGCGTGACCGGCACTAATACTTTCTTCGGTACACCACCAAACCTTGCCTGAAAACTGATCCAATCGTTCTCAATATGCAGCTGATGGCAAGCCTCTGAAGAGATGTTGAGAACAATCTCGTTATTTTTGACAAACTCCATGGGCACTTCAACCCGATCATCAACAAAAACGGCTAAGAACGGTGTAAAACCAAAATCCGTACACCACTGATGCAGTGCACGGATGAGATAGGGTTTGGTACTTGGAGTTTCGCTAGCCATATTACTATTTTAAGCTAGCGACATAGACGCTTCGATTAACGACGCATGACCTTTTCAGAAGGGGTCAAGGCCTCAATGTAAGCAGGACGACTGAAAATGCGCTCAGCATATTTCAGGAGTGGGGCAGCATTTCTGGAAAGATCAATACCATAGTGCTCTAGGCGCCACAACAGAGGAGCAATTGCCACATCCAACATCGAGAACTCATCCCCCAACATATACTTGTTCTTTACAAATACCGGTGCTAATTGAGTCAACCGATCCCGAATTGCTATTCGGGCCTTCTCATGCAACTTCTCAGCACTCTTGCCCTTTTCGTTCTCAAGCGCACTCACATGCACAAAGAGTTCTTTCTCAAAATTAAACAGAAATAAGCGGGCACGGGCACGAGCCACTGGATCGGGCGGCATTAACTGTGGATGAGGAAAGCGCTCATCAATGTACTCATTAATGATGTTGGACTCATACAAAATCAGATCACGCTCAACCAAAATAGGAACTTGGCCATAGGGGTTCATGACCGAGATATCTTCTGGTTTATTGAAGAGATCTACATCACGAATCTCAAAATCCATACCCTTCTCAAAGAGAACTAGGCGGCAGCGTTGTGAGAATGGGCAATTGGTACCCGAGTACAACACCATCATAAGCAAATATCCTTCAAATCAAATAATCAAAATACGCTAAGTTAGTTCTTAGCGAATGTCTTTCCAGTACGCCTTGTTCAGACGCCATGCAAGCAAGGTAAAGATTGCAAGGAATAGAAGGACGACGACACCGATCCGCTTACGTTGTAACTGAGTAGGCTCAGCCATCCAAGACATAAATGAAACGAGGTCCGCAATATTATCATCATATTCTTGGGGCTTCATTAATCCTGGGGTGGTTTGCTCAAATCCTTTGAAGACTTTAGTTGTCTTGGCAGGATTCTTGGGATCTTTTACCTCTTCAAACTTAGCAATACGCTCACCCTGGAGTTCCCACAATACATGGGGCATACCAACATTGGGATAGACCATGTTATTCCAACCCGTTGGACTCTCCTCATCCTTGTAATAAGTACGGAAGTAGGTATAGAGCCAATCGGTACCGCGGGCACGAGCTTCAACCGATAAATCAGGTGGAACCTTACCAAACCAAGCCTTAGCATCCTTAGGGGTCATCGAGATAGTCATCAGATCGCCTACCTTTTGATCGCCCAAGATCAAGTTGTCTTTAATCTGCTGATCACTCAAACCAATATCACGCAAACGGTTGTAACGTAAGTTCACTGCAGAATGGCAACCTAAGCAGTAGTTCACAAAAATCTTAGCACCATTTTGCAAAGAGGCATTGTTATTTACACGGTTAGGAGCGCTATCAAGAGGAAAGTCGCTGCCAGCCGCAAATGCAGCGCTCACCATGAAGCTACCTAAGCCCACTACAACAAACTTCTTAAGCGCACCGATCATATAAAGAGAATGGTTCATCTGGATTCCTAATATCTTCTATTGTTCTTATGGATTAGTGCGCCTCAAAGGTCACGCGATCGGGCACAGGCTTAAATTTACCCATCTTGCTCCACCAAGGCATGGCAAAGAAAAATGCCAGATAGTAAATCGTACATACCTGCGAGATCTTCTCAAAAAGTGGTGAAGGTGGCTTGATGCCGAGATAACCCAAGATCACAAAGCTCACAATGAAAATGCCGTAAATGTATTTATGAAAATCTGGGCGATAACGGATCGATCGCACTGGGGATTTATCGAGCCAAGGCAAGAAGAACAGGATCACGACCGTACCGCCCATGATGACCACGCCCCAGAACTTCGCATCAAACACATAAAAACCAACCGCAAGAGCAGCCAAAATGCCAACGCAAACGGCTTTCACCCGGATGTCTTTGTTGTTCTTAATGACCATCCCCAAAATCACTGCACACAGAATCCACAGAGGAATTAGGAATGGTGTGGTGGTGGCACGTAGCATTGAATAGAACGGCGTGAAATACCAGACCGGGGCAATGTGCGAAGGCGTTTGCAAAGGATCAGCCGGAATGAAATTGTTCGCCTCTAAGAAGTAACCACCCATCTCAGGTGCAAAGAACACAATGGCGGCGAAGATCATGAGGAACACACCGAGACCCATAATGTCATGCACTGAGTAGTAAGGATGAAATGGAATGCCGTCCACTGGCTTACCAGAGGCATCTAAGTTGTTCTTAATATCAATGCCGTCAGGGTTGTTAGAGCCCACTTCATGTAGCGCAATGATATGAGCTGCAACTAAGCCAACTAGAACTAATGGCAAAGCGATCACGTGCAAAGAGAAGAAGCGATTCAAAGTTGCGTCGCCCACCACATAATCACCGCGTAGCCACAAAGCCAAGTCTGGACCAATTAAGGGAATAGCAGCAAAGAGATTAATAATCACCTGAGCGCCCCAGTAGGACATTTGGCCCCAGGGTAAGAGATATCCCAAGAAAGCCTCAGCCATGAGCAATAAGAAAATGGTGCAACCAAAGATCCAAATGAGTTCACGCGGTTTTTGATAAGAACCATAGATCAAGCCACGGAACATATGCAGGTAGACCACTACGAAGAACATCGAAGCGCCAGTCGAGTGCATGTAACGAATCAGCCAACCCCAGGGAACCTCGCGCATGATGTACTCAACCGAATCAAATGCTTTCATGGCATCGGGTTTGTAGTTCATGACGAGGAAAATACCGGTCACAATCTGAATCACCAACACCACAATGGCTAAGGAGCCAAAGAAGTACCAGAAGTTAAAGTTCTTTGGAGCATAGTACTCGCTCATATGCTCTTTAAAGAGCTTAGTCAATGGAAAGCGAGAATCCACCCAGGCCAGGCCCTTTTGGGCAACAGAGGCGTTTTCTGGGACTTTAATTTCTTGAAATGCCATGGTTAGTTTCCTAAATCAGTAACTAATAATTAGATAAATAAATTACGACTTCTTGTCCTCACCAATCAAAATCTTGGTGTCGCTCAAATACATATGGGGAGGCACTTCTAGGTTATCTGGAGCAGGCTTGTTCTTATACACACGGCCAGCCAAGTCAAAGGTGGAACCATGGCATGGGCACAAGAAACCGCCCGGCCAATCGTTTGGCAAAGATGGTTGTGGGCCTGCTTGCAACTTCGCTGTTGGCGAGCAACCTAAATGTGAACAAATACCAACTGCCACAAAATACTCAGGCTTAATCGAGCGGTGGTCATTGCGGGCATAAGGAGGTGTTAAAGCTGCGGGATCACGCAAGGATTTGGGATCGGCCAGCTCGCCATCTAATTTAGGAAGTTCAGCTACTTGCTCTGGGGTGCGGCGCAAGACCCAAACTGGCTTTCCGCGCCACTCAACCGTCCGAATCTCATCGGGCTTCATGCCGGAGATATCGACCTCAACCGGGGCACCAGCAGCCTTAGCACGCTCGGATGGTTGGAAACTATCTAGAAATGGGTATGCAACAGCAGCGGCTCCGCAACCACCAACAGCAGTCGTAGCAATCAGCCAAGTACGGCGGTCTTTATCCATTTTTGGGGTATCACTCATGTACGATCTATCCTTGTGCCTAAGTCAAATAAGGGGTTCTAAAGGGTGAATTGCATAAACCTCCAATTTTAAGGTAAAAAGCCAAATGACCGCTTAATTTGGGTCAATTTCCAGCAAACCCATGATTTTTAGGGAGAGAGTTGTGGCATCCAAGATGATGAAAGAATTCCGGGCCTTTGCGGTCCGCGGCAACGTCGTTGACCTGGCGGTCGGTATCATCATTGGCGGCGCCTTCGGAAAAATCGTCGATTCCCTGGTCAATGACATTGTCATGCCCCTCATTTCTACCCTACTAGGGGGCAGGATTGACTTTACCAACCTGTTTATAGTTCTTGGCACAGTACCGGATAACGTACCAAGAACCTTTGATGCACTCAAAAAGGCTGGCATCCCTATCTTTGCCTACGGCAACTTCATCACCATCCTGATTAATTTCATCTTGCTCGCATTTGTGATCTTCCAGATGGTCAAAATCATCAACAAAATAAGAGCAGAAGAACCAAAAGAGGCACCCCCAACACCCGAAGATATTGTGCTGTTAAGAGAAATTAGAGATAGTTTAAAGAAGTGAGTCTAATAACGACTCATTTCCGATATGCAAGCAGAGTAACTTCGCTTAGTATTTTTAAGAAAATTAGCACAAACTTGTGAATCAAAACCCACCTCCATTTGTTATTCAACTCTTTGAGCTAGTTAAATCAAATAAGCTTGCTAATAATCAAAAGCTTTTATTGGAGGGAATCTCAAAAAAAGAGGGGCTATCTTATGTTTTTGAATTAGGCCTCCTTTGTGCAAATAATGGAAAAATAAATGATGCATTGCTTATTTTCGAGTCTTTAAAAACCGAAATAAAGAATGATGAAAGAATTTTTTATAACTTGGGACTTTTATATTCACTTCAAAGCAAACTTCATACCGCAATCGCTTGTTATGACTCAGCAATTCAAATAAAACCGAATGATGCAGCAAGTATTATCAACAAAAGTCAATTACTCATCCAATTAAAAAAGTTCGATGAGGCGAATAAATCCCTTGACGAAGCAATAAGCATTGATCCCAGCTTTCCTGAGGCATGGTCAAACAAAGGAATTGCCCTCAATCATTTAGAGCGATATTTAGAAGCATTGATAGCTTTTGATAAAGCAATAAAACTAAATCCTTTATATAGCGAGGCTTACGCCAACAAATCGAATTCTCTAATCAAGCTTAAGCGGCACTCTGAAGCGATTAATGCATGCGAACAGTCAATTCAAATACAACCTAATTTTGATGCTCTATTAAATAAAGGCATCGCACTAAATGAGCTAAAAAAATATGAGTCAGCAATCTTATCGTTTGATGACACATTAAAAATTGACTCTCGGTCTGCTGTTGCTTTCTTTGGCAAAGGTATTGCATTCACTGGCTTAGATAAGGATGAACATGCAATCCGTGAATTTGATAACGCCCTACTCATTGATCCTGATTATTTTGAGGCATTATTAGCAAAAGCATTCACTCTTAATAAAATAAAAAAATTTGCAAACGCAATTAGTGGTTTTGATGCAGCTTTATTGATTGATGACACCTCTTCGAAAGCTTACTACGGCAAGGGTGCTGCGCACGTTGGCTTAGCACAAAATGATAAGGCTCAATTATTTTTTGATCTTGCCCTAAGGCACGATCCGAATTTTAGGTTGGCGCAGTGGTCAAAAGTATTTGCCATCATTCCCTCTATTTTGGGTGCGAAAAATGATGTCAATTCAATTAGAGAAATTTTCACCACTGAATTTATAAAACTCAAAAACAGCTTGTTAAGTGACGTAAATCTTAAGTCAAATGAAATCATTGAGATTGTTGCGTCAACTCAACCTTTTTACCTCGCTTATCACAATTTCAATAACAAGAATATCCTGTCTGAATATGGAGATCTCTGCTCAAAATTGATGGGTAAAGCAGTTTCTATTCAGTCAAGCCCCGAACAAAACACTCCCAGGTTAAAAATTAGGCTTGGAATCGTCAGCGGTCATTTCAGAAATCATTCTGTTTGGCATGCACTCACTAAGGGAATGATTAAAAATTTAAATAGGGAGGCCTTTGAGATTCATCTTTTTAGCACCAACCCCTATTGTGATAAGGAAACAGATTTTGCTAAAGAAAATTCGGATTCTTTCACCATTTATTCTCACGACATAAATGCTTTTGCCCAAGAAATTGTTAACAAAAAAATTGATTTTTTGTTCTACCCCGAAATTGGCATGGATCAACTAACCACTCAACTTGCAAGTTTGAGGCTCTCTCCTACACAGCTGGTTGGATGGGGACATCCGGAGTCAAGTGGCTTGCCCACAATTGACTACTATGTGTCCTCTGAGCTTTTTGAGCCCCCAAATGCCACTAATTATTATTCTGAAAAGCTAGTTCAATTACCGAATCTTGGCTCGTACTACGTTGACCCAGTTAATATTCAATCTACAAAGGCTCAGCCTCTGTCCCAATTTCCCTCCGATATCCCAGTCCTCATCTGCCCAGGAACGCCCTATAAATATCAACCAGATAGCGATTGGATTTTTGCTGATATAGCTAAACGGTTGGGTGCTTGTAAATTTGTGTTTTTTAACCTTGAAGACCCGCTGGCCAGTGTTTTGAGCAATCGTCTTGAAAATGAATTCAGCAAACATGGTCTTGATTCAAAAGGGTTTATTTCATTCATGCCATGGCTAGACGCGCGTGAGTTTCATGGTTTATTGAAGTCTTCGACGGCGATGCTTGATACCCTTCATTTCTCTGGATTTAATACTGCTATCCAAGCTATCGGATGCAATCTGCCAGTAGTTAGCCATGATGGTAATTTCTTGCGCGGCAGGCTTGGGAGTGGGATATTGAAACGCATTGGACTTACAGAACTGGTAGCAAAAGATTCAGCAGAATATATTCAGTTAGCAGTAAGGCTGTGCCAAGATTATTCGTTCCGTAAAAATGTTAAAGATAAAATAATTGAACGAAAGTCAACTCTCTATGAGGATATTGAGCCAATTAAAGCGTTTGAGGCTTTCATGATTAACCATTCTCTTAGTGTCAAGTAATCCATTAAATAGTGAGTTTCCCTTGTTAAATTCTTATCAGAATATCTACTATAAATTTTCATAATGAATCCTCAAGTTCACTTCCTTTTAAACAAAGCGCTTGAGTCACTTGGAAATTCAAATTTGGATTCTGCTGAGCTTTATTTAAAACAAGCATCAAAATTACAAGCTCATAATCCACATGTTTTAGGACTCTTGGGCATCGTTTATGCACAGCGCGGCAACTATCCAGATGCACTCAAATTCCTAAATGATTCTCTACGAATCCTGCCAAAAAATCCCTTAACTCTGAGTAGTCTCGGCAATACATATCTTGGACTTAAAGATTATGAGAATGCTCTTGATGCGTATAAAAGAGCAATTAAATTTGAACCCAATTTCTTTGAGGCTTGGTCTAATGCAGGTAATGCCCTACAGGAACTCAAGCGATTTGAAGAAGCGATCACTCATTACGATAAGGCCCTTAGTTTAAAACCAGACTACGCAGAAGCTTGGTCTAATAAAGGTAATGCCCTACAGGAACTCAAGCGATTTGAAGAAGCGATCACTCATTACGATAAGGCCCTTAGTTTAAAACCAGACTACGCAGAAGCTTGGTCTAATAAAGGTAATGCCCTACAGGAACTCAAGCGATTTGAAGAAGCGATCACTCATTACGATAAGGCACTTAATCTGAAGCCGGATTACGCAAAGGGATATGCAAACAAGGGAAATGTGCTCAATGAGTTAAAGCGCTTTGATGAAGCCATCGCACATTACCACCAAGCCCTTAAACTTAGTCCTAATTATGCTGAAGTATATTCTTGCATAGGAAATACTTTACTTGAGCTTAATCAAATTGATGATGCAATAGCCCATCACAACAAGTCTTTGGATCTTAACCCTCATAATGCTGCAGCTTGGCTCAACAAGGGTGTAGCTCTAAATGAGCTTAAGCGTTATCGGGAGGCAATTGATTGCTATAGCAAGGCATTGAATTTAAGACCCGATATTTATTGGGTGTATGGATATCTTATTCATGCAAAAATGAAAATTGGTAACTGGTTTGATTACTCTGACTCTCTTAAATATATTGCTCAAAAAATTATTTCGGATGAAAAAGTAATTAGCCCTTTTGTATTACTCTCTCTGAGTGATGATCCCCAGCTACATAAGCAAACTAGCAAAATTTTTTCAGAACATAAATTTCCTGAAAATTTTTCTTTAGGGGCAATTTCTCACCACAATAAAAAAAATGAAAAAATTAGAATTGCCTATTTTTCTCCTGATTTTCGTGGCCACCCTGTTTCTTATTTAACTGCTGAGCTGTTTGAAAAACATAACCGCAATCGGTTTGAGGTATTTGCATTTTCTTTACAAAAAGCCCCTCCCGACGACCCAATGAGAGCCCGCCTTAAAAGAGCTTTTGATGAATTTATCGAAGTTGATGATCTTTCCGACCGCGAAACCGCTCTGTTAGCGCGAAACCTTGGAGTTGATATTGCCATTGATCTAGCAGGTTTTACCCAACACTCGAGAACTGGAATATTTTCCTTTCGAGCCGCACCTATACAAGTTAACTGGTTAGGGTATCCAGGGTCTTCTGGTTCAAATTTTATCGACTACATAATTGCCGACCAAACGGTTATTCCGAGGTCTCATGAGCGTTTTTATTCTGAAAAGGTAGCATATCTTCCGAATAGCTATATGGTGGATGACTCCAACCGAATTCCATCAGGAAAAATATTCTCGAAGGAAGAATGTGGATTGCCACAAGATAATTTTATCTTCTGTTGTTTTAATAATGACTTTAAATTTAATCCTTATGTATTGGATCGTTGGTCAAGAATTTTACTTGCAGCAAAGAATAGCGTATTGTGGATTTCAGAAAACAACAATGAATTCAATATGAACATAAAAAGTGAATTCGAAAAGCGAAAGATTAATCCATCAAGAATTATTTTTGCTAGCCGTCTCGATTCCATGGGTGACTACTTAGCTAGATATGCCTTGGCTGACTTATTTTTAGATACTCACCCGTACGGTGCCCACACAACTGCTGTCGACTCTCTTAAGTCAGGAGTTCCTGTGCTGACACTCATAGGCCAGTCGTTTGCAAGTCGCGTAGCTGCAAGTTTATTAAATGCCATTGGACTACCAGAGCTCATTACTCATAGCTCAGAAGAATACGAAATGATGGCTATTGATTTGGCTACCACACCGAGGAAATTAGAAACAATAAAGCTTAAATTAGCTACTAACCTTCAGAATACGCCCTTATTTAAAACTTCCGTATTTACTAAAAATCTTGAATCAATTTATCTGAAAATGTATGAGCGTTATCAGCTAAATTTACAGCCGGATCATATTTTTATTCATTAAGTATTCGTTTTTTAATCAGTTACTATGCTGATAACATATGAATCAAACTTATTATATGTTTGATTCATATGTTTTGATTGTCTTAATTATTAAATCTGTTTTTAAATTTTCTGAATACGGATTAATCATCTGATTGTCCTGTCGAGACGAAGATTGATTTGGTTTTTTATAAAAATAGAATTGACTTAATTAAAAACCCACTGTGTTTCCACAGTGGGTTTATTTGCTACAACTAATCTTCAACTAGCCGAAGCTAGCATCAAATTAGAACGTGTGACGTACACCAACAGCGTAGTTGTTGGCATTGGCGCTCAAATTACGTGGACCGTAAGCATTTGCGTCAGTTGCACGAATCACATAGTTACCAGAGGTAGAAGATGTGTTGCTTGCACCAAAGATTGCATACAAGTTGGTACGCTTGCTCAACCAGTAGTTGGAACCAATCTGATAGCCAGTGAAGTTAGCAGTTGGGTTGCTTACACCAAAGGCGCTGGTACGACCCATACCAGCCGAGCCCCAGAGCTCAACAGTCTTGGTTACGTTTCCACGCAAACCAATTTGCTGAGCAGTACGTTTTGCGTAGGCATTTGAGTCGAGACCAGATTCAATCTTGCGATTAATATACTGAGCATAAGCCTTGACAATACCAAAGTCATATGTAGCACCTACGTACCATTGATTGTCATTAAGGTTGGTCAGAACGCCTGATTGAACGTTTTGAGTAACGGTTGTTGCCGCCCCACCGTTATTAGCACCAATTGCTACTGCGTTTGTTTGCTCAGTCCAAGCGTTTTCTTGCTTAAATGACTGATAGTTAGCGGAGATCAAGAATTTTTGAATTGCGAAATCCAATCCGAGGCCCCAGCCTGTGCTGTTGGTATTGCCACCTGTATAACCAACGCCGTTGGTGTAGTTGGCTGTTGCAGTAGTTGCGGCCGTGCCACGATAGGTTGTTTGGTTCTCATCACGAGAATTTTGCACGTAAAAGGCCTTGCCTTTGAAGCCAGAGAAGCTCTCAGACTCAAAACGGATCATGTTGTTGGCACGAACAGTGTAACCAGCGTTGGCGTTGCTTGCACTACCGTCTTGGTTGGTCAAACCAGTGTTCTGAGGATAAATCACGTCACCAACCAAGTTGTTCAATTGGTTAGCACCAGTTGCACCAACTGCCTCATGGATTGGGGTGTACTGGGTACCAATACGTGCGTTACCCATTCCTTTTTGACCCAAACCAATAAATGCTTGACGGTTATTAAATGGCGATAGGCTGCTTTGATTTGGCTGAAGGCCAGTTTCAAAGGTAAAGAATGCGGTTGTACCACCACCCAAGTCTTCCGTACCACGGAAGCCTAAACGGCTGGTAGTCTGAGCAGATTGGCCAAGCAGACTTACTGTTTCAGCAACATTAACTTGATTAGCTGATGAGTTAACTGTAGATGCCTTGGCATTACCACCCACATATCCCACATCCAAAATACCGTATACGGTTACGCTTGACTGAGCTTGAGCAGCACCAGCAAACGCACCGACTGCGGCGAGTGCAAATAGTGATTTTTTCATTGTTTAAATCTCCATAAATTAAGAAATGCCCGAATTCCTTCGAGACCATTGAATTATCCCGTTTTTGTATGTAAATACAGCCTTTTGAGGCTTTTTTATGGCTATTCGTTGTATTGGTGCAACAGAGATTTTTGTTTGATTTAATCAATATAAATCAATGAGTTACAGAATTATTCTGATTTTTCTTCTTCAGATTCGGTTTTGGGTAAGTAGAAACGAGCAATAAATAGCCCCAGCTCGTAGAGAAGGCACATGGGAATGGCCAAAAAGAGCTGGGATAAGACGTCCGGTGGGGTCACAATCGCGGCAATCACAAAGGCCCCAACAATCACATAAGGTCGAATCTCTTTTAACTTTTCTAGGCTCACAATCCCCATCTTGACTAAAACAACCACCACCACCGGGACCTCAAAGGTGATCCCAAAGGCCAAAAAGGTCGACATCGCAAAGCTTAGGTATTTATCAATATCAGTCGACATATCGGCACCCAGGGGTGCGTTATAGCTCGCCATGAACTGGAAGACGGTTGGGAAAACCAGGAAATAGGCAAAGGACATACCAACCAAAAATAGTGAGTAACTGCTTACTACTAATGGAAGGATTAGTTTTCTCTCATGGGTATAGAGGCCTGGGGCAATAAAGGCCCACATTTGATAGAGAACAATCGGTAGCGCAATCAAAAATGCAACCAGCATCGTGACCTTCATCGGCACAAAAAAGGATCCGGTTACATCGGTCACGATCATCTTGCCCCCAGCTGGAAGGGCATCTAAAAGTGGCTTGGCAAACAAATGAAAGATATCGGGCGCCCAATAAACAAGCGACAGAAAAACAATGATCACTGCTATGGCGGCTTTGATCACCCGATCGCGCAACTCAAAGAGATGCGACATGAAGGTTTCTTGAAAACCCTCGCCCTCTTTTGCAGTCTCTTCGCTCTGACCTGGTTTGGTATCGGACATCGTGATTTGTTCTTTGTTCTTGATTTTTTACTTACTCAATACCGGACGTTTAAATCGCTTAACCCTTGCTGCACCCGATTGCACTCGAGTGCGCACACCCGCTGAGTGTTTATACCAAAGGGGTCTGGCGGTGCGCTTGACGCCCCAACTATCCCTACCCTGACGCAGAGCATCTCGATAGACCTTAGTCACATCCGGCGCAGAATCTAAGAGCGAACTGGAAAACTCATTGGTCGTAGGCTCGGCCTGATCGCTCAGGTTTACATTCGCCTCTTGGACTGTGGCATTAAGGGTACTTTCCATCTCCCGCATGGCGTCGGCGCTGGCCTCACGAAGCTTCTTGAACTCATCGAGCTCAATTTGGCGGTTGACCTCAGTACGAACTTCGGCCATATAACGCTGCGCGCGCCCAAATAAATTGCCCGCCATGCGAGCAACTTTGGGTAAACGTTCGGGGCCCACCACAATCAAAGCCACCACTGCAATCAGGGCGAGCTTTGATACACCAAGATCAATCATCGATGCATCGCTGGTATTTAGTTTGTGTGTTTGGTTTGATCAGGTCTTACGACTTGTTCACGTCCTTGGCTTGCACATCAACAGTCTTTTCACCAGCAGGGGTCTGCGACTGAATCTGTTCGGTCTTGGCTTCATCACCATTTTTCATACCATCTTTGAAGCCTTTTACGGCACCGCCTAGATCAGAACCAATATTACGGAGTTTCTTGGTACCAAAGACCAACAAAATAATGACCAGTACGATTAACCAGTGCCAAATACTAAATGAGCCCATCTTAATTTCTCCTCGGATTATTTTTTCCAGGGGCGCGGCCCGCCCATCACATGCAAATGCAAGTGATAAACCTCCTGACCCCCATCCGCGCCATTGTTCACCATCACCCGAAATCCCCCCTCCTTACCAGGGCGACATCCTTCTTGGGAAGCTAAACGCGGGGCTAATTCCAACATTCTACCCAGCAATGGCGCGTCGTGGGCAGTCGCTGACTCCAACATTGGTATGTGTTTCTTAGGAATCAGCAATAAATGCACTGGGGCGGCCGGATTAATGTCCTTAAACGCCAGGATTTCATCATCCTCGTAGACCTTTTGGCAAGGAATTTCCCCTGCAACAATCTTGCAAAAAATGCAGTTTGGGTCATAGCTTGGGTGTTTCATAGGCAGGCATCTTACCTGAATTAAGCCCAAAAACGGGCAAATTGGGGGTAAGCACTACGTTTTGCGACTGGCCTTCTCAGTAATACCCGAAGTGCCCTCGCGACGCTTGAGTTCGGCTAGTACATCTTCGGGACGCAAATTGAACTTTGAGAGCGCCACCAGGCAGTGAAACCACAAGTCAGCCATCTCGCCCACCAATAACTGTTGGTATTTGGGGTCAAGCTGATTCTGGCGAGAATCCTTGGCCGCCATCACGGTCTCGGTCGCCTCTTCCCCAATCTTCTTCAAAATCGCATCGTCACCCTTGGTAAACAACTGAGCAATATATGAACTTCCGGCATCGATCTTGCCACTCGCTAAATCAGCACGACGGCTATCGACCACATCGGCCAGATGCGCCAAGATGGAATCGAGGTTGAGGTTTTGGTTGAATTGATTCGGGCTACTCATGGCTTCATTGTATCGACCCAATTGCTCGCCACAGAGTCCCACTCGTTAAAAAAGCAACTGTGTCTGCCGGTATGGCAAGCAATTCCGTCTTTTTGATCCACGATTAGTAAAAGCGTATCGCCATCGCAATCTAACCGAATCTCTCGCACGGTTTGCGTATGACCCGACTCTTCGCCCTTATGCCACAACTTGTTACGCGAGCGCGACCAATACACTGCCTCACCCTTTTGCAAGGTTTGCAGTAGAGACGCTTGATTCATCCAAGCCATCATCAATACATCACCCGATGAAGCCTCTTGAGCAATCACGGGCACCAAACCTTGCTCGTTCCAAGCAATGCGATCAAGCCATGGACCAGCTTGCAAACCCGATATCTTTGTAAATTTAGCCTTGGTCATGATGATTAGAGTCTAATCGCAATTCCTTGCTCTGCCATATAGTGCTTAGCCTCTTGCACGCTGTGCTGTCCATAATGAAAGATACTTGCTGCCAGTACCGCATCGGCTCTCCCAATTTGGATGCCATCGACTAGATCTTGCAAGCCGCCCACACCACCAGACGCAATCACAGGCACAGGTACTGCTTTACTTACCGCAGCAGTGAGTTCCAGATCAAACCCATCCTTGGTGCCATCGCGATCCATGCTGGTGAGCAGGATCTCACCGGCGCCGCGCTTTGCAACTTCCTTGGCCCACTCGATGGCATCGATACCCGTACCCTTGCGTCCACCATGCGTGAACACCTCCCAACGCTTGGGGGCGGTTTGCTTGGCATCAATTGCTACCACGATGCATTGCGAGCCATAATGCGCGGACGCATCCGAGACCAAATCTGGATTGGCAACTGCTGAGGAGTTCATGCTCACCTTATCAGCGCCAGCATTCAGTAAGCGACGCACGTCCTGAGTGGCGCGCACTCCACCGCCCACCGTCAAAGGAATAAATACCTTCGATGCCACCGCTTCAATGATGGGCAAAATCAGATCACGGCCATCCGATGTTGCAGTGATATCTAGGAATGTGAGTTCATCAGCACCTTGCTCGTTATAACGCTCTGCAACCTCCACCGGATCTCCAGCGTCTTGCAAGCCAACAAAATTAATTCCCTTAACAACCCTGCCTGCAGTGACATCGAGGCAAGGAATAATACGTTTGGTCAGCATCGTTTGCCTACTTGGCTTTGCTGAGTTGATCAGCGTACTGTTGTGCCTCGGTTAGATCAATATCGCCGGTGTAAATGGAACGCCCTGCAATCACGCCCATGACGCCCTCATCTTCGACCGCACATAAAGCTTCAATATCTTTTTTACTCGAGAGACCACCACTCGCGATCACCGGAATACGAACCGATTGTGCAAGCTTCACCGTCGCCTCTAAATTAATACCCTTGAGCATGCCGTCACGCCCGATATCGGTGTAGATAATAGCCTCAGCGCCGTAGTCCTCAAACTTCTTTGCAAGATCGATCACTTCATGACCGGTTAACTTACTCCAACCGTCGGTGGCGACCTTGCCATCTTTAGCATCTAAGCCCACCATGATGTGACCAGCAAATGCAGTACACGCATCTTGTAAAAATCCGGGGTTCTTCACCGCAGCTGTACCAATGATGATGGTGCTAATGCCATCATCGAGTAAGCGCTCAATCGTTTCTAGATCGCGGATACCGCCACCTAATTGCACGGGAATGTCATCGCCCACTGCTTTCAGAATCGATTTGATTGCAGCCTCATTCTTGGGCTTGCCCGCGAAGGCGCCGTTGAGGTCAACCAAATGCAAACGGCGCGCGCCTTTACTCAACCAATGCTTGGCCATCGCCGCAGGATCTTCGGAGAACACGGTGCTACGGTTCATATCACCTTGCTCAAGACGCACACAGTGTCCGTCTTTAATATCAATGGCAGGTATTAACAACATAAGATCATCTTGTTGAAATCAATCAGGGTCGCCAAGCGACAAAGTTTTGATAGAGCTTAAGTCCGTATTGAGCACTTTTCTCGGGATGGAACTGCGTAGCAAAAATAGTATCGCGAGCCACGGCCGATGTAAACCACCCGCCGTAATTCGTTGATCCTACAGTATCTTCTGGGTTACCCACCTCCACATAATAACTGTGCACGAAGTAAAAACTCGTCATGTCAGGGATGCCATGCCACATCGGGTGATCACGGTCTTGGCGAACCTGATTCCATCCCATATGCGGGATCTTAAACTCCGAACCATCTTCTTGCGTGCCAGACAAATGAAAACGCTTAACCTTCCCTGGCATCAGCGCAAGGCACGCCGTATTGGTTGTTACTCCGGGTTTGCGCTCTTCACTCTCTTCAAAAAGCATTTGCTCGCCCACACAGATACCAAAAAGTGGCTTCTCACGCACCGACTGCATCACTGCATCCATGAGACCTGAAGAACGGAGTTGCTTCATGCAATCGGGCATGGCGCCCTGTCCAGGCAACACCACACGGTCTGAACGCAAAATTTCGGCAGGATCGCTCGCAATTGTAATCTTGCACTCTGGGGCCACATGCTGCAGAGCCTGCGAGACCGAGCGCAAATTACCCATTCCATAATCAACAATAGCGATGTGCATCGCGATCTCAATAATTTGTTGGTAAAAGAAGTGTGTCTACAAACTTCCCTTAGTGGATGGCACCGCATGGGGTGAACGTGGATCGATACTCAAGGCCATACGCAGTGCACGCCCAAAAGCCTTAAATACGGTCTCAATCTGGTGATGCGCATTCACACCGCGAATGTTATCGATGTGCAAGGTTACGCCGGCGTGGTTTACAAAACCTCGGAAGAACTCGATGCTTAAATCCACATCAAAGTCACCCACCCGCGCACGGGTAAAGGGTACGTTGAACTCTAAGCCTGGCCGACCGGAGAAATCTATCACAACGCGCGACAAGGTCTCATCGAGCGGTACATATGAGTGGCCATAACGTGTAATACCCGCTTTATCGCCAACCGCTTTCGCAATCGCTTGGCCCAAAGTAATACCGACATCCTCCACGGTGTGGTGATCGTCAATATGAGTATCACCCTGGGCATGCACCTTGAGATCGATCATGCCGTGACGGGCAATTTGATCGAGCATATGATCTAAAAACGGCACCCCGGAGTTTAAATCCGCTTTGCCGGTACCATCCAAGTTCAACGTAATTTGGATCTTGGTCTCTGAGGTATTACGACTGACATCTGCTTGGCGCATGGTGTGTGAATAAAAATAATAAGTCTTAAGCGTTCATAATATCATTTGTCATTCAAAATCAATCACTTCACCAGTTTTTCATTGTTACTCTTTGGACCCCATTGCGATGAGCCTCTTTTGGAACCCCGATCTGCAGAACTTAAGCCCTTACGTTCCTGGGGAGCAGCCCAAACACCAGAGACTTGTCAAACTCAATACCAATGAGAGCCCCTATGGGCCCTCGCCCAAAGCCTTAGCAGCAATTGCTGCAAGTAATCACGAGGGCTTGCGGCTTTATCCCGATCCGGATGCCAAGGCTCTCAAAGAAGCCATCGCAAGACACTATGGCTTAGAACCCAATCAGGTATTTGTGGGCAATGGCTCGGATGAAGTACTCGCCCATGTGTTCTTGGGACTTCTCAAACACCCAAAGCCCCTTCTCTTTCCCGATATCACCTACAGCTTTTACCCCGTCTATTGCCAACTGTTTGGGATTGACTACCAAACGATTGCGCTCGATAGTCAATTTGCCATTCACTTGGATGACTACATTCAGAAAACAAATCAGTTAGGCGGAAATGGTGGGGTCATCTTTCCGAACCCAAATGCGCCCACCGGTCGCGCTCTACCGCGCGCAGCAATTGAAGGGTTTCTAAAAATCAATACCCAAAGCATGGTGGTGGTTGATGAGGCCTACGTGGATTACGGCACCGAATCGTGTGTACCACTCTTACGCAAACACTATCCCAATCTTCTGATCACCCATACGCTCTCAAAATCGAGGGCCTTGGCAGGACTGCGGGTTGGTTACGCTTTAGGTCACCCCGACTTAATTACGGGACTAGAACGCGTGAAGAATAGTTTTAACTCCTACCCCTTAGGTCAATTAGCGCAAGCCGGTGCGATTGCCGCGATTGAAGATCAGGCGCATCTTGATGCGATTACTCAAAAGGTCATTAAGACCCGAGAAGTCTTCATTGAAAGCCTAAATAATCTGGGCTTTGAGACGCTTCCATCAAGTGCTAACTTTGTCTTTACCCAGCATCCAAAACACGATGGCGAGAAATTGTATTTAGCCTTAAGAGAGCGCGGCATCATCGTGCGCCACTTCAAAACACCACGGATTAAGAATTACCTTCGCATTACGATTGGCACGAATGAGCAAATGAACATCCTCATCGATGCCTTGCGCGACATCGTCTCGTAATTTTCTGTAGTGGGGCTCAGTTAATTATTTTTTCGTGAGCCGCATCTCGGCTGCGCGCGCATGCGCCTGTAAACCTTCACCATGCGCTAAGGTACTGGCGATAGGACCTAAGGTTTGTGCACCCGCCTCACTCACCTCAATGAGGCTCGAGCGCTTAATAAAGTCATAAACACCTAAAGGTGAAGAAAAACGTGCGGTACGCGCGGTAGGTAAAACGTGATTGGGTCCAGCACAATAATCACCCAATGACTCACTGGTATAAGAGCCCATAAAAATAGCGCCTGCATGCCGAATCTGCGCTGCCCATTGATCGGCATTGTTTGCGCAAATCTCTAGGTGCTCAGCCGCAATCAAATTAGCGATCTGACAAGCTTGTGTCATATCGTCCACCTCAATCAAGAGCGCCCGATTTTGCAAGGATGCGCGAATCACTTTCTCTCTAGGCATCTGCGGCAATAGCTTCTGAATACTCGCATCGACTCGATCAATGAACTCTTTGTCAGGACAGAGCAAAATCGATTGGGCGAGCTCATCGTGCTCGGCCTGCGAAAACAAATCCATCGCAATCCAGTCTGGATCGGTAGACCCATCACACAACACCAAGATCTCGGAGGGGCCTGCAATCATATCGATCCCCACTCGACCAAATACTCTGCGCTTTGCCGCTGCTACATACGCATTACCAGGGCCTACGATCTTGTCGACTGCCGGCACGGTTTGGGTTCCATACGCCAGTGCGCCAACTGCCTGTGCTCCGCCAATCGTAAAGACCCGATCTACTCCTGATAGATGAGCGGCTGCTAGC
This sequence comes from Polynucleobacter sp. HIN11, assembly GCF_030297675.1. Lineage (NCBI taxonomy): Bacteria > Pseudomonadati > Pseudomonadota > Betaproteobacteria > Burkholderiales > Burkholderiaceae > Polynucleobacter > Polynucleobacter sp. HIN11. Next base: position 93,223 of record NZ_AP028142.1, on the reverse strand, counting down.
ACCAAAGGATTGCGCGCACCATCGGGTGTGGGCACCACCATCACAACCTCACCAACCCCAGCAACCTTGGCAGGAATGGCATTCATCAGCACAGAAGATGGATAAGCCGCCTTACCACCAGGCACATAAATACCAACACGATCCAAGGGCGTAATTTTTTGACCTAAGCGCGTACCATTGCTCTCGGTGTACTCCCACGAGTGGCAACCAGTTTCTATCTTCTGTCGCTCGTGATAGGCGCGCACTCGCTCGGCCGCAGCGCGCAAGGCACTTGCTTGCTCTTGCGCAAGAGATTGATAAGCCGCGGCAAGATCAGCAGAGGTAATCTCAAGATCGCCAACCTGATTGACTGCTAAGCGATCAAATTGCTGGGTGTATTGCAACAGTGCCGCATCGCCCTCGCGCTCAATGCGCTCCAGAATCCCAAGCACAATCTGATCAATGGCTTGATCGTCGGCTGATGGAATGGACAAGCTAGACAGCAAGGTCTTTTCAAAGCCAGCATCACGGCTGGTCAGGCGTCGAATCTTGACACTCATGGCTGCCAAATACTCAGGATCTTTTGTAATTGAGCGCGCTTACGCTTAAATGATGCTTGATTCACGATTAAGCGTGCACTGATATCGGTAATGGACTCGACCTCGACTAGGTTATTGGCACGCAAGGTGTTGCCGGTGGATACCAAATCCACAATCGCATCGGCTAAGCCCACTAAGGGAGCTAACTCCATCGATCCATATAAATGAATCGTATCGATATGCACGCCCTTATTAGCAAAGTGCTCACGGGCGCAGTTGACATACTTGGTGGCCACCCGCAAACGCGATCCCTGGCGTACCGCCGCTGCATAATCAAAGCCATTTTTGACAGCCACTGCCATCCGACAACGCGCGATTCCTAAATCAATCGGGATGTATAAACCGTCGCTGCCTTTTTCTAACAGAACGTCTTGACCCGCAACGCCAAAATCCGCTGCACCAAATTGCACATAGGTGGGTACGTCCGATGCACGGACAATGATGATTTGCACCTCTGGATTAGAGGTCGGAATAATTAACTTACGGGATTGCTCAGGATCTTCAAGCGGACGAATACCCACCTTTGCTAAAACAGGGGCGGTTTCTTCAAAGATGCGTCCTTTGGACAAGGCTAAAGTCAACATAATGACCCATTATTTCATGCGGCGGATGTTTGCGCCAAGTTGGGTCAATTTCTGCTCCATACGATCGTAACCACGATCAAGGTGATAAATCCGATCCACTTGGGTCTCACCTTGAGCCGCTAAGCCAGCAATCACAAGGCTTGCGGAGGCACGCAAATCGGTCGCCATCACCGTTGCACCCGAGAGCTTATCAACACCCTCCACAATCGCGGTATTGCCCTCGATTGAAATATCGGCCCCTAAGCGATTGAGCTCTTGCACATGCATAAAACGGTTCTCAAAAATGGTCTCGGTGATGCGTGAGCTACCCCCGGCAATGGCATTGAGCGCCATAAACTGCGCTTGCATATCGGTTGGAAAAGCCGGGTACTCGGAGGTCCGAAAGCTCACTGGCTTTGGACGACCATTCATCGATGCAGAAATCCAATCGGCACCCTTTTTCATTTTGAGACCCGCCTCTTTAAGCTTTACTAAGACAGCATCTAAGGTATCTGGTCGGCAGTTCTTCAGAACAATCTCACCACCGGTGGCTGCTACTGCACATAAGAAGGTGCCGGTCTCAATACGATCTGCAATCACATGATGACTTGCTCCGTGTAAGGCGGGAACCCCCTCGATCACGAGGCGATCACTACCAATGCCACTGATCTTTGCACCCATCTTGACCAAAAGTTCTGCCAAATCACCGACCTCGGGTTCACGCGCCGCGTTTTCTAAAATTGTCGTTCCTTCTGCAAGGCAAGCCGCCATTAAAAGATTTTCTGTACCGGTCACGGTAATCATGTCGGTCAGGATCGCATTACCCTGTAAGCGAGTATTGGGCTCTGCAATCTTCGCAACGATAAAGCCCTTACGAATTTGGATGCTCGCCCCCATCGCCTTCAAACCTTTGATGTGCTGATCTACCGGTCGTGCGCCAATTGCACAGCCCCCGGGTAGCGATACGGTTGCACGTCCCATCCGCGCCAAAAGAGGGCCCAAAACCAAAATCGATGCCCGCATGGTTTTTACTAACTCATAGGGTGCCTCAGGGCTTGAAATCGTTCCGGCTTGCAAAATCAAATGGCTGCGATCATTGGGATTCGGAAACTCTAAAGTGACGCCCATTTGTTGCAAGAGCTTTAACATCGTGCGCACATCTTGCAAATCAGGCACATTAAAGAGCTCGACCGGGTCAGCCGTTAATAAGCTGGCACACAAAATGGGTAGAGCGGCATTCTTAGCACCCGCAATATTGATCTCGCCCTTAAGGGGGGCTCCCCCTGTCATCACTAATTTATCCATACGCTGATCTCAGATAATTTATTGAGCCGTAAACTCATCAGGCGTAAAGGCTTTAATCGAGAGCGCATGAATCTCGGCCTTCATTCGATCACCCAAGGCTGCGTAGACCAACTGATGGCGCTGCACCAAGCGCTTGCCTGCAAACTCGGGGCTCACGATGGTGGCATAAAAATGTTGCCCATCACCCTCGACCTCTAAATGCGTACAAGGGAGCTTCTCGCTGATATAGCTTTTCACTTGCTCAGGGGTAGGAAACATCGCAATCCTTCATTAATGGCGTAATTTATAACCCGATTGTAGTAAACGCAGAGCCAACCCTGAGACGACCAAGAAAAAAGTGCTAACGATCGCAAGGCTTAGCCAAGGGGAGACATCCGAGACCCCAAAAAATCCATAGCGAAAGCCATCAATCATGTAAAAAAATGGGTTCAGGTGTGAAATGAATTGCCAAATCTCTGGTAAGGAATGAATCGAATAAAACACACCTGAGAGCATGGTGGCGGGCATGATCAAAAAGTTCTGAAAGGCAGCTAACTGATCAAACTTATCGGCCCAAATACCCGCAATCAATCCCAAGCCACCCAAGATCGCGGCCCCCATGAATGCAAACAACACAATCCAAACAGGGTTATGCATTGCCGGCACATCAAATAAGAGAGTAATGATTAAAACACCCAGACCCACCACAACTCCCCGAAATACTGCAGCCAGCACATAGGCTGAATAAAACTCCAAATGCGTTAGAGGTGCCAACAAAACAAACACTAAGTTACCGGTAATTTTGGATTGAATTAATGAGGAAGAGGTATTGGCAAATGCATTTTGTAACACGCTCATCATGACCAACCCCGGAATTAAAAATGCCGTGTAGGTTAACTTGTCATACACCACCAAACGACCTTCTAAAACATGCCCAAAAATCATTAGGTATAGCACTGCGGTCAAGACAGGGGCAGCAACCGTTTGAAAGGCAACCTTATAAAAACGCTTAATCTCTTTGCGAAGCAAAGTTGGAAAACCACTACCGTATTCAAATGGAATTGGCATTGCGACTACTCTCCCGCCATGATCTGAATGAATACATCCTCAAGATCGACCTCTTGACCTGCTTGCGCCTTATGGGATCCGTAGCGTGCGAGCAAATTTTGAGTAGTATCCAATGCCACCACTTGACCAGACTTGAGCATCGCAATCCGACCACATAAACATTCAGCCTCTTCTAAATAGTGCGTGGTGAGCAAAATGGTATGGCCATCTTGATTAAGCCGACTAATAAATTTCCAGAGGGACTGACGTAGCTCGACATCCACCCCAGCAGTTGGCTCATCCAACACAATCACTGGAGGACGGTGAACCAGGGCTTGCGCGACCAGAACGCGCCGCTTCATACCCCCAGAGAGCGAACGCATATTACTGTTGGCTTTACTGGTTAAGTCGAGATGCGTCATGATCTCATCGATCCAATCGTCATTGTTCCGAATCCCAAAGTAACCCGATTGAAACCGCAAGGTCTCGCGCACTGTAAAAAAGGGATCAAACACCAGCTCTTGAGGAACCACACCGAGTAAACGACGCGCCTCAATAAAATTAGTTTGCACATTCGTGCCCATAATGAATGCACGACCAGAATCAGGGCGGCACAAACCAGCCAAAATAGAAATGAGAGTGGTCTTACCAGCGCCGTTGGGGCCAAGCAATCCAAAAAACTCGCCCTCTTTGATATCTAAAGAAACATCCTTGAGGGCTTGCAATGAACCATACGATTTACTTAAATGCTCGACTAAAACTGCGGACTGCATAAATTATTGAAGTCCTAAAAGATCAGTCACTCCGTAGACACCAGCGAGCACTTTTAACTTCGCAGGAGGATTTAATACCACCAAGGATTGATTGCGCTTTTGGAGCTGACGACGCCATGCGAGCAAAACCGCCAGTACACTTGAATCAAAGTCAGACAGGGCAGAACAATCGACTTGATAATCCTTAGTAAATGCCTCACTACCCTGCTTTGTAATCTTCTCGGCATTCGTCTGGTTAACTTGGTGAGGTAAAGCAAAACTCATATTTACTTCTTACCTGCCAACATCGCATTGCGCTCTTGCAAAAACTTGATCAAGCCTTCGACACCGTTTTGGCTAATTTGATTGGTAAATTGATTTCGGTAAGCCTCAATTAACCAAGCCCCCATAATGTTGATGTCATAAACTTTCCAGCCATCATTGGTTTTCTCAAGGCGATAGTCCAAGGGAATGGGATCCGATTTACCAATCACCACGGTGCGAACGATCACATCGGTGTCACTCGGATTTGCACGAAAGGGTTTGTATTGAACCGTTTGATCACGCAACTGACTTAAGGCTCCTGAATAAGTGCGAATCAATAAAGACTTGAACTCGGCAATCAATTGATTTTGCTGCTCTGGGGTTGCCTTACTCCAATTTCTTCCCATGGCCAATTGCGTGGTTCTGCGCATATCCGTGTAGGGAACAATTTTCTTTTCGACTAAATCCACGACGCGAGGAATATTGCCTTTCTGGATTTCAGGGTCGGCTTTCACGGAGGCCATCACATCAGCCACGATCATTTTGATAAGACCATCAGGTGTATTAGAGTCTGGTGCATTTTGGGCGTTGGCAATCCCAAGCGCGCCTGAAAGCAAAAAGGCAAAAAATGTTAGAAAGGCTGTTTTCACGATAAACCGATCAAAAAGGTAAAGAAACAATTTTAGTCTCTTTGAACCATTTACTCGTAGGGGTTCTCATAGACTGGGGCAGGAGGCTCCTTACCCTCTTTAGCCTGATCAATTTGATACTGACGCCTCTGAATATAGGCATCACGTGTAAAGGTGTACTTATCAATCGCCGCACCTTCCAAAAGATCGCCTGCCTCATAGTAGTTATTACGGGCATTAACAATCCGCAATCCCGTCAAACTATTACGCAAGGCTACGTCCGGCAAGAGACGGAAAAGATAATCGGTTTCTAAATCGACTGCGGTACCAAAGGTATCGCGTACATTGCTTGGCCCAAAAAACGGCAAGACCACATAGGGTCCTGGCGGAACACCCCAAACACCAAAGGTCTGCCCAAAATCCGCTTTGTGTTTTTCTAAGCCACCCGGTGTGGCCATATCAATAAACCCACCTAATCCAAAAATGGTATTAACGACCACCCGCATTAGATCACTAAAGGCCATACTGACATTGCCTTGCAATAAATTATTCACGGAAGTGTAGATGTCGCGGTAGTTACCAAAAAAGTTATCAATGCCTTGCTGCGCTGGCTTTGGCAGAATAAATCGATAGCCTTTGGTGATTGGCTTTAACAAATACTCATCCAATCCTTCATTGAAAGAGAAAACTGAGCGATTAAAGGACTCCCAAGGATCGTGCGGCGATGGCTCGCTGCCTGCCGGGATACTCGCACATCCGATGATGCAAAGGCTCAGAAGAGTAACGCACAGGCGCTTTAGAAAAATCACAATGGTTTTAGTTCTTAAATAATGAGATTATTTGGTGCCCGACTTGGTATCGCCTTTGTCCTGGCCAGTATCCGCTGCCTTGTTGTATAGAAATTGGCTAATGAGATTTTCTAGAACAATGGCTGATTGGGTTTGAGTAATCTTGCCCCCATCGGCGAGCATTTGCTCATCACCACCCGCTTCAAGACCAATGTATTGCTCGCCTAACAATCCTGACGTTAAGATCTTTGCCGAGGAATCTTTGGGAAACTGATAGGCCTTTTCAATCGTCATCGTCACTGTGGCCTGATAGGTCGAGTCATCAAACTGAATCGTTGAAATACGGCCGACCACAACGCCAGCACTTTTTACCGGTGCACGCGGCTTTAAGCCACCAATATTGTCAAAGCGGGCCGAGACCGTATACGTTGGCGCAAATGACACAGCACTCATATTGCCCACCTTAAGTGCCAGAAAAAGCATGGCTAACATGCCGATCGTTACGAATAACCCGACCCAAATATCAATTGCACTTTTTTTCATAAGAATCCTAGTTTATTCCGATCTTGTCCTACGCTTTAATTGGAGAACATCATCGCGGTCAATAAAAAGTCCAATGCCAACACTGCTAAAGACGAGAGCACCACAGTCCTCGTAGTCGCTTGCGACACTCCCTCCGGAGTAGGCTTTGACTCATACCCCTGATAAAGGGCAATAAATGTCACGGCCACCCCAAAGACAATGCTTTTGATAAAGCCATTGGCAATGTCATCAAATAAATCAACACCACCTTGCATTTGGGACCAAAATGCACCGCTATCGACCCCAATCAGGGGTACGCCCACTAGATAGCCGCCCAAAACACCAACCGCAGTAAAGATGGTGGCCAAAATTGGCATCGCAATAATCCCGGCCCATAAACGCGGAGCGATTACCCGACGTAATGGATCTACTGCCATCATCTCCATGGCGGATAACTGCTCTCCGGCTTTCATAAGACCAATCTCCGCTGTGAGCGAAGTGCCAGCACGACCCGCAAACAATAGAGCAGTAATCACGGGACCTAGTTCACGTGTCAATGACAAAGCCACCAACAATCCCAGAGCCTGCTCGGAACCATAACGCGTTAAGGTGTAATAGCCTTGCAACCCTAATACAAAACCAACAAATAAACCTGATACGGTAATGATCACAAACGAATAATTACCAACGAACAAAATTTGATCCGATACCAGACGGGGTCGCCTAAATAGCGCACCAGAACGCATCAGCACTAAGACAAACATCCGAGCGGCATACCCAAGGCCAGTAATATTCTTACGAATAAAAAATCCGAGATCGCCCAGTGTGTTCGTGATTGGATTTGACTTAGAGCTTGGTTCGAGATTCATTAACGGTGCAATCCAAAATCACTAGCTAAATCCGGGCCTGGATAATTAAACGGCACCGGACCTTCTGGTGAGGCATCTAAAAACTGGCGAACAAAGGGATCGGTTGAGCGATTGAGTTCATCGGGCGTACCTTGCGCCCCAATCTTGCCATTGGCAATAAAGTACACGTAGTCTGCAATCTCGAAGGTCTCTTCGACATCGTGTGTCACCAGAATACTGGTTGCACCCAAGGCATCATTGAGATTGCGGATTAATCGCGCTGTAATCCCTAAACCAATTGGATCAAGTCCCGCAAATGGCTCATCGTACATAATGAGAGGTGGGTCTAAAATAATCGCCCGCGCTAGCGCAACGCGTCTCGCCATCCCCCCTGAAATCTGCGATGGCATTAAATCGCGAGCGCCGCGTAAACCCACTGCGTTTAATTTCATCAGGACCAAATCACGAATCAGCTCTTCGCTTAGGTTCGTGTGCTCGCGCAATGGAAAAGCAACATTCTCAAACACACTCAAATCAGTAAACAAGGCACCGAACTGAAATAGCATGCCCATACGACGGCGAGCCTGCATCAGCTCATCACTATTCATCGCAGAAATCTCACGACCCTCAAACTCCACCGAACCCGTTTGAGCTGTCACCTGTCCGCCGATCAATCGCAATACTGTAGTCTTACCGCAACCCGAACCACCCATCACCGCAACCACTTGGCCGCGGCGAAACTCCATATGAAGCCCACCCAAAATTTGACGCTCACCCGGGGCATATGAAAAATCCACCCCCCGAATGGAGACAACTGGCAAATCAATCGCACCTAAGGTCAGATTAGTGGGCATGACTTGATTATCGGGGCAATACCGACGACCCCATTAAATACTCATCGACCGCACGGGCGCATTGGCGACCCTCCCGGATTGCCCAAACCACTAAGGATTGGCCGCGCCGCATATCGCCTGCCGCAAACACCTTGGGTATATTGGTGTGATAGGCATGATGACCATCCGTCGTAGCCTTTGCATTACCGCGCGCATCTTTTTCTACACCAAAAGCATTTAAGATTTGCTGTGCTGGGGAAACAAAACCCATGGCGAGTAAAACTAAATCGGCCTTGATTTCAAACTCTGAATTTGGGACCTCACTCATCTTGCCGTCTTTCCACTCTAAACGCACCCCAATGAGTTTTTCTACTTTGCCGTTTTTGCCTTCAAACCGCTTGGTGGCAACCGACCAGTCGCGCTCGCAACCTTCTTCATGCGAAGACGAGGTGCGAAGTTTAGTGGGCCAATAGGGCCAAACTAAAGGCTTATTCTCTTCTTCAGGCGGCTGAGGCAATAACTCAAACTGCGTAACATGCTTTGCACCATGCCGATTGGATGTGCCTACGCAATCCGAACCGGTGTCACCACCACCGATCACAACCACATGCTTATCTGTTGCCCGAATCTCATTTTTGAGATCGCCAGCCACTTCCTTGTTTTGTGGAATTAAAAACTCCAGAGCAAAATGAATTCCACTTAACTCACGACCGGGGACTGGCAAATCGCGGGGTTGCTCAGCACCACCACTGATAATGACCGCATCAAAGCTCTTGAGTAATTCATGCGGGCTTACCGTTTTTTGAGCATAGTTCTTTACTTCTTTGCCTAGCGTCTCTTTACCGACAAAAACCCCGGTTACAAAAGTAACACCTTCGGCTTGCATTTGCTCAACCCGTCGGTCAATCAACCACTTCTCCATCTTGAAGTCGGGAATGCCATAACGCAGTAAACCACCGACCCGATCATTCTTTTCATAAACGGTCACATCATGACCAACTCGCGCTAACTGTTGAGCTGCTGCCATTCCTGCGGGACCAGAACCAACCACGGCAACTTTCTTACCAGTCTTGGTTTTAGGTGGCTGTGGCTTTACCCAATCGTTAGCCCAGGCCTTATCAATAATGGCATGCTCAATCGACTTGATACCTACTGGTAGCTTGTTGATCCCAAGAGTGCACGCTGCCTCACATGGTGCTGGGCAAATACGGCCCGTGAACTCTGGAAAGTTATTCGTTGAATGCAAAACCTCAATCGCATTTTTCCAATCGTTGTGATAAACCAAATCATTAAAGTCAGGAATGATGTTGTTCACGGGGCAGCCGTTGTTGCAAAACGGAATCCCACAATCCATACAACGTGCACTTTGTACTTTTGCATCCGCATCCGATAGCGCAGCTACAAATTCTTTGTAATGATGAATTCGTTTGACCGGCGCTTCATAGGTCTCTTCGACCCGCTCAAATTCCATAAATCCAGTGACTTTACCCATACCTACTCCAAAGATTCTTCATTAATCAATTCACGTGATCAAGCCATCACAGGCTTGGTTTGATCTTGCCCTTGAGCACGCTCCCACAATTCACCGAGAGCCCGCTTATATTCAGTAGGCAATACCTTCACAAAACGCGCACGCGACTTGTCCCAATCGGCTAGCAATGCCTTGGCACGCTCTGATCCGGTGTACCGGAAATGGCGCTCAATCAGTGTCTTTAGAATTTGCTCATCGGTTTGACGCTCGCCGCCCTCTTTGACATTGACTGGTGCATGCCATGTGGATTTAGGCATATTCGCAATCTGCTCCGACGATGGCAGTACTTTCTCCAAGGTTGCCATCGTGGTATTACAACGCTTCTCAAAGAGTCCGTCTTCATCAAAGACATAGGCAATACCACCGCTCATGCCTGCGGCAAAGTTACGGCCGGTCTTTCCAAGAACGACAACTGTGCCACCCGTCATGTACTCGCAACCATGGTCACCGGTGCCCTCGACAACTGCAATCGATCCGGAGTTACGCACTGCAAAACGCTCACCCGCCACGCCATTGAAAAATGCCTCGCCTTCAATCGCGCCATACAACACCGTGTTACCCACAATAATGTTTTGGGACGCGTCGCCCCGGAACTCATGGGGCGCACGCACCACAACGCGCCCACCCGACAATCCCTTGCCGACATAGTCGTTCGCATCGCCCACGAGATCTAAGGTGATTCCGCGCGCCAAGAATGCTGCAAAACTTTGTCCAGCCGTACCGTTTAACTGAATATGGATCGTGTCATCAGGCAAACCCAAATGCCCATAGCGTTTTGCTAACTCACCAGAGAGCATCGCCCCCACCGTACGATTGACGTTGCGGATCGGTACAATGAAAGAGACCTTCTCGCCACGCTCTAAGGCTGGCTCACTCTTCTCGATCAAGGTATGGTCAAGCGCAGCACCTAAACCATGATCTTGAGTGAGCGTTTGGTGACGAGGCTCGTCATGTGACACATTGGGCAGAGCAAAGACTTTACTGAAATCCAAGCCCTGCGCCTTCCAATGATCAACGCCCTTGCGCGTATCCAATAGATCAACACGACCAATCAGTTCATCAAACGTCCGAATTCCCAACTGCGCCATAATCTCGCGCACTTCTTCAGCAATGAAGAAAAAGAAATTCACGACATGCTCGGGTTTGCCTGAAAACTTCTTACGCAACTCGGGGTCTTGAGTCGCAACACCTACTGGACAAGTATTGAGATGGCATTTACGCATCATGATGCAACCCTCAACTACTAAAGGCGCTGTAGCAAAACCAAATTCATCAGCGCCTAGTAATGCACCAATCACAACATCACGGCCGGTTTTCATTTGACCATCGGCTTGTACACGAATACGACTACGCAACTGATTGAGTACCAATGTTTGCTGGGTCTCTGCAAGACCTAACTCCCATGGTGTACCAGCATGCTTAATCGATGACAAAGGAGATGCGCCTGTACCACCATCATGACCAGCAATCACGACGTGATCGGACTTTGCTTTGGCCACGCCTGCTGCCACCGTGCCAACACCCACCTCTGAGACAAGCTTTACTGAAACATCGGCTTGTGGATTGACGTTCTTTAAGTCATGAATGAGTTGCGCCAAATCCTCAATCGAATAAATGTCGTGATGCGGTGGTGGCGAGATCAGACCTACGCCTGGTACTGAGAATCGCAGACGTCCAATATAGTCCGAGACCTTGCCACCTGGTAATTGACCGCCCTCGCCTGGCTTTGCGCCTTGGGCCATCTTAATTTGAATCTGATCGGCTGAACGCAAATACTCAGTGGTCACACCAAAACGCCCAGAGGCAACTTGCTTAATTTTCGAACGCAATGAGTCGCCGTCTTGCAATGGAATATCTGCCTCAACGACATCCTTGCCCAAAATACTAGCGAGGGTCTCACCCTTCTTAATCGGAATCCCTTTGAGTTCATTGACATAGCGATTTGGATCTTCGCCGCCCTCACCCGTGTTGGATTTACCGCCAATACGATTCATTGCGATTGCCAAAGTTGCATGAGCCTCGGTCGAAATTGAACCTAAGGACATAGCGCCGGTTGCAAAGCGCTTCACAATCTCTTTGGCGGGCTCGACCTCATCAAGGGGAATGGCTTTGTTCGGATCAATCTTGAACTCAAATAAACCGCGTAAGGTCATCAAACGCTTACTCTGATCATTAATCAGATTGGCATACTCTTTATAGGTTTGATAGCCTTTCTCTGGCCCGGTGCGAGTCGCATGCTGTAACTTTGCAATCGAGTCGGGTGTCCACATATGTTTCTCACCACGTACCCGATACGCGTACTCTCCACCCGCATCCAACATATCAGCCAATACAGGATCATCACCAAACGCGGCATGGTGCATCCGTAAGGCTTCTTCAGCAACTTCGAACACACCAATTCCGCCTACGTTCGAAGAGGTCCCTTTGAAATACTTATCAATGAGCTCATGATTAAGGCCAATCGCTTCAAAGATTTGCGATCCGGTATAGGACATATAAGTCGAAATACCCATTTTCGACATCACCTTTTGCAAGCCCTTACCAATCGCCTTGACAAAGTTCTTAATCGCTTTCTCAGACGATAAGTCGCCTGAGAGGCCTTTGGCCATCTCAGCCAAGGTCTCCATCGCCAAATAGGGATGAATCGCTTCCGCGCCATACCCTGCAAGTAAGGCAAAGTGATGAACCTCGCGGGCACTACCAGTCTCCACCACTAAGCCAGTGCTGGTTCGTAAACCGCGCTCCACCAAATGCTGATGAATCGCCGAGGTTGCCAAGAGTGCAGGAATCGCCATATGCTCGCGATCCACTTGGCGATCGCTCACAATTAAAATATTGAAACCGCTGCGCACTGCATCGGTTGCCTCAGCGCACAAGGAGGCTAAACGCGCCTCAATGCCCTCCTTGCCCCAGGCAACTGGATAACAAATATCTAATTCATACGAACGGAACTTACCACCGGTGTAATGTTCAATATGACGCACCTTGGTCATGTCATCCAAGTCCAAGACCGGCTGACTGATCTCCAAACGCATCGGGGGATTGATATTGTTGGTATCTAATAGGTTGGGCTTTGGTCCAACAAAGGACACCAAAGACATCACCAGATTCTCACGAATCGGATCGATTGGAGGATTAGTAACTTGAGCAAACAATTGCTTAAAGTAGTTGTAGAGCGACTTGCTGCGATCGGATAAAACCGCAAGTGGACTGTCGTTGCCCATCGACCCAATTGCTTCTTCTGCATTCTGTGCCATCGGTGCCATCAGATATTTGAGATCTTCCTGGCTATAACCAAATGCTTGCTGACGATCGAGTAATTTTGCTGCGGGGCGAATGTGTTTCGCATCATCCTGAGTGTCTTTTTTGCTCACATCCAACTCATCGAGCTTCACGCGCACCGCATCAATCCAGCTCTTGTATGGCTTGGCTTTAGAGACCGAGTTCTTTAACTCCACATCATCAATGATGCGGCCTTGATCCATGTCGATCATGAACATCTTGCCAGGCTGTAAGCGCCACTTTTGCACAATCTTATTTTCTGGAATCGGCAACACACCAGCTTCAGAAGCCATGATGACCAAATCATCATCGGTCACGTAATAGCGTGCTGGTCGTAAGCCGTTGCGATCCAAGGTGGCGCCAATCTGACGCCCATCAGTAAATGCCATCGCCGCGGGGCCATCCCATGGCTCCATCATGGCAGCGTGGTACTCATAAAAGGCGCGGCGGTTCTCATCCATGAGGGTGTGCTGCTCCCATGCCTCTGGAATCATCATCATCATGGCTTGCGCAAGCGGATAACCAGCCATCACCAAAAGCTCAAGGCAGTTATCAAAGGAGGCGGTATCCGATTGGCCTGGATAAATCAATGGCCATAGCTTTTGTAAATCATCGCCTAGTACAGGCGAGCTAATCGCGCCCGTGCGCGCATTAATCCAGTTCACGTTCCCCTTCACCGTATTAATCTCACCATTGTGAGCAAGCAAACGGTATGGGTGAGCTAGTTCCCACGCTGGGAAGGTATTGGTTGAGAAGCGCTGATGCACCAATGCTAGAGCTGACACTGCTTTGGGATCTTTAAGATCGCAATAATAGGCGCCCACTTGACTAGCCAATAAGAGGCCTTTATATACGACGGTTCTCGCAGACATTGATGCCACAAAATATTCTTTGCCGTGCTTGAGGTGCAAATCTTGAATCGCATGACTTGCTGTTTTACGAATCACATAGAGCTTACGCTCGAGTGCGTCGGTGGTCATGATGTCGCGACCACGCCCGATAAAAATTTGGCGAATGATTGGTTCGGTTTTTTTCACGGTGGGCGACATCGGCATAGCACGATCGATCGGCACATCGCGCCAACCCAATACAATTTGTCCTTCTTGACGTACTGTGCGCTCTAACTCTTGCTCGCACGCTAAACGTGACGCGTTCTCTTTAGGCAAAAAGATCATGCCAACGCCATATTCGCCAACGGGCGGCAACTCGACCCCCTGCTTTTTCATCTCGCTGCGATACAGCTCATCAGGAATTTGAATCAGTATTCCGGCGCCGTCACCCATCAGTGGGTCAGCACCTACGGCTCCTCGATGATCGAGGTTCTCGAGGATCTTTAATCCTTGAGTGATGATGTCATGGGATTTCTTGCCCTTGATGTGCGCCACAAAACCAACGCCACAGGCATCGTGTTCATTTTGAGGGTCGTAGAGACCTTGAGCGGACGGACGTAACTCGAGATGATTCATATTTAATCCAAATTGGTCATGCGGCCGGCAATCCCCATGGATTGCTTCAAATAGAGGCCGGGAGGGTAAATATAGGGGAATCCACTAAGGGATGCAATAGAAATTTAATGACTCTGTCCCATTTATCTAATGGCGGAAGAATAGAAATTAAATTAAATAGGGACAGACTTAAAGTTTTTTTGGTCTTCCACGCGGCTTGACCTGCCATTGATTCAGGCTCATCTTAGGATTTTGCTTGATAAATTCAGGACTTACCCAGGGTCTTGAGCGGATTAAATGCTCAGTAATTGCCCGATCCTCATGATGCGGCGCCCCCTCCCTCACAAAAGCCACCCAGGCTAGCTGCCTCTCAAAAGGGGTGTTGCCTAAACCCCAGAAGCTTGGGTGATCGGTTAGCCAAGTCTCACCCTTGCCCCCAATATGGCTTTGGTAGCTAGTGTTTTTACAGTCCTCAGCACGAGATTCCAGTCCGGCGCGCACAGGGTTAAGTTCAATGTAGCGCTGGACTCGTAAGGCATACATTGGATCAATCAGGGAAGAACAAAAGCGACCTTCCCAAATCGTGCCCGAAGTCCCTTGTTGTCGATTGATGTATTGCGCGTAGCGGCGACCCAAGGATTGCATCGTTTTTGATAAGGAATATTCAAAACGGGGGGTGGCTAATACGTGTGCATGGTTTGGCATCAAGGCATAAGCATGAACGGCACATCCAAACTCTTTAGCAGCATCACGTAACCAGTCAAGATAAATTCGGCAATCCGCATCATGGCTAAATATGATTTGACGATTGTGACCACGAACCAAAAGATGCATCGCTTGTCCAACAATAACCAAGCGTGCTTTACGGGCCATCTTTACTTAGTTAATTTGGCGAACGCCGCCCAAGGGAGCGAACTCAGGAATAATCCAATCGCCGTCGTACTCAGAAACTCCCGGTGGAGGGGTGCGGTTTATCTCGGGGACGCCTCGTAGAGCGACCGACATAAAGTTAATCCAGACAGGCAATGCTAAGCCGCCACCCGTCTCACGGTCGCCGAGGCTTCTTGGGTTATCAAAACCAATCCAAGCCACTGCCGCAACCCGAGGGTTGTAACCAGCAAACCATGCGTCGTGTGAATCATTCGTTGTACCGGTTTTTCCAGCGATATCGTTACGACCTAAAGCAGGCCTGGCACGCGCTGCGGTTCCAGTCTTTGTAATTTCTTGCAACATACTATCCATCACAAAGGTCGTTCGCTCATCCAATACACGAATCGCATTTTTTCCAACACGCACCGGATTAGCCTCAAACAAGGTTTGACCTTTTGCATCCGTGACCTTATCAATCAAATAGGGATTCACGAAATAGCCGCCATTTGCAAAGACGCTATAAGCACTCGCCATTTGCAAAGGTGTGACTGAACCTGCGCCAAGGGCCATCGTAAGATATGGCGGATGCTTCTCAGGCTCAAAACCAAAGCGCTGAATAAATTCTTGGGTATACGAAGGGCCTATTTTGCGAATTACCCGAACCGATACTAAATTTTTAGACTTCGCCAATGCAGCTCGCAACCGCATCATCCCATCGAACTTGCCATCGTAGTTCTTGGGTTGCCACACTTGACTGCCAGTCTCCAATGCCCCAATCGATAATGGTGCGTCATTCACCATGGTTGAAGGACTTAAACCCCGCTCGAGAGCAGCTGCGTAAACAAAGGGTTTAAATGCCGAGCCTGGTTGACGAAACGCCTGGGTTACGTGATTAAATTTATTACGACGAAAATCAAATCCACCAACCAAGGCCAAGATTGCTCCATCGTTAGGGTCAAGAGCCACAAAAGCAGCCTCGACTTGAGGTAATTGAGCCAGCTTCCAAACCCCGTCATCGTTGAGCAGTCGAACCACTGCGCCCGGACGAATGCGTCGCTTGGGCTGTGCGGATTCGGATAATGAAGCACTTGCAAGTCTTAATGCATCGCCTTTAATGGTGATTTGCTCACCAGTTGCAATCATGACTTTTAATTCTTTGGGGCTTGCCTCCAATACAACCCCGGATTGCAATTCATCAAGCGCCGGGTAATCAAGCAAGGCGTCATCAATCGTTCGCTGGCGCTTTACAGGGTCTTCGGGTAACTCAATAAACCCCTCTGGGCCGCGATACGCATGTCGCAAATCATAGTCAAAAATACCCTTGCGAACTGCAGCATAGGCAGCATCTTGGTCTGCCTTTAAGACCGTGGTGTAAACATTGATACCTTGCGAATAAATAATGTCACCGTACTGAGAAAAAAGGAGTTGTCTGGCCATCTCAGCAACAAAATCAGCGCGAGTATCAAATTCTTTTCCTAGGCCTCGAATCTTAATGGTCTCAGCCATCGCCTTTTCATAATCGGCTGGCGTAATGTATGAGAGATCGCGCATGCGCTGCAAAATATATTCTTGACGAATCTTGGCGCGCTTATAGTTACTAACCGGGTTATAGGCAGAGGGTGCCTTTGGGAGGCCTGCTAGCATCGCCGCCTCTGCAATGCTAATATCCTTGAGTTCCTTACCAAAATATATTTTGGAAGCGCTCGCAAATCCATAGGCGCGTTGCCCCAAATAAATTTGATTCATGTAAATCTCAAGAATCTTGTCCTTGGTTAATTGGGCCTCGATCTCCCAGGCAAGTAGCACTTCATAAAGCTTGCGACTGAAGGTTTTCTCATTGCTTAAGAAAAAATTACGTGCCACCTGCATGGTGATGGTCGACGCCCCTTGGGAGAGGCTTCCTCTTAAATTGGCTAAAGTTGCTCGCAATACGCCCCAGTAATCAACGCCGCCATGACTATAGAAACGATCATCTTCAATCGCGATCACTGCATACTTCAAATAGACAGGGATTTCATTGAGAGGGACAACGCTTCGCCGTTCCTCTCCAAACTCACCTATTAATACCTTATCGGCGGTATAGATCCGTAATGGCTCTTTGGGGTTGTAATCCACTAGCGCTGAAATGTTCGGTAAGTTTGGCTTCGCAATAATGAATGCGTAGGCGACTAACATGGTAAATAACAAGCCAAGCACCACCATCAAAATCAATAAGGCTTTAATTAGTGGGCTGGCACCTGACTTCTCAGAAAAACGAGTGCCCGAGCCCCGTTGGAAAGGCGGTTTTTTGCTCGGTGGATTAGCCATCCCCAAATTATATGGTCCTACAGCATTTGCAAGAATGGCCGATCAATCAATCCGGTTTTGCTGATTTCAATCACTAGCGCCCACCAACACAATAGGGCATGGTCTATCGCAATATCAAACGAGAGGATTTTGACGAAACCTTGCAAAGTCTGGGCAACGATCCTGCTATTTTGGAGCATGAAACCCAGGCTGATCATTTACAAAGCAAGCACCAGGCACCAAGGCACAATCAAATGAGCCAATCCTGGCCAGGCCTTAACGCCTTCAAAGAATTGCCCCTAGCATCGCTTCACCCAGGAATGCTCATTGCTGGAATTAGTTTTATAGCGATTCTTGTGACTTTAGTCTATTTGACCATCCAGGTTCGGGAAATTGCTGAACTTGGCCAGGGTGAACCAAACCAAACAGCTATGAAGAAAGAGTTGTTGACAATTCAAAGCCAAATTGACGAACTTCATAGCCAGGCTGACGAAAATCTAGAGCAGATGATGGAGTTTCTGGAGGAGATCCAAGCAAAGCGATACATTTCTGTCAAAGAAACGAAGCGATCAGTTATCCCCGATCCCGATGAGGTCGATTTAAAGAAATGGCGTCATTTGGGTATTAGCAAGAATAAGGATGGCGCCTTCGTGATGCTTCATGATGGCCAACAAAGTCGACTCTTTGCAAAACATGGGTTTGCTAAACCTTCCTGGCAGATAACCCACTTTGACCAGTCCCAGGTCACCTTACAGGGTCCCGGAGGAAAGCAAGTGGTGCTGATTTCGCCATGAAGCATGTGATATTTCGATACTGTTGGATTTGGCTTTTACTTGGCCCACAAAACACATTTGCATACCACGCGGCCAGTGGTAATGCTGCACTGAATACTCCAATTAGTATTTCAGCAAAAGAGATGCCACTAGTGGATTTGCTCCATGTATTGGGGCAACTTGGCAATACGCATTTTGTATTAAGTCCTAGTATTCAAGGAAGTATTGATGTTCAGCTTGTCGATGTTCCATGGCAAACTGCGTTATCAACGATCTTGGCAAGCCGAGGCTTGCGGTTCATACGCAATCAGGGGGTCTATTGGATTGCACCGCATCAAGAAATCAACGCTTTCCAAAAACAACGTCGGGATGACTCAGCACTCCCCTTTGGGGGCGAGCATCATGGCACACCCCGGCAAATTTTGATTGAGGCGCGGATTGTTGAAGCTGACCATCGCTTTGCACGTAATCTTGGCGCCAAGCTTGGCTTGCGCTCGCAAGCAAAGAATCTCCCCGAAGGGGGCGATCGGGTTCAGGGTTCGTTTGCACTAGGATCACCACTTGGGGCTGGCGGCCTTAGTGGATTTGAGCCAGTGACTGCCGCGGCGACCCTTCTTAGTAAAAATGCCACACGTCTTCTCGATGTGGAATTAAGTGCTCTTGAGAGCGATGGACAGGGCAAGATATTGTCCAATCCCCGCATCATGACCGCCGATATGGTGAAAGCAACTATTGAACAAGGTACTGAACTACCGTACCAAACCTCCTCTTCAAATGGAGGTAACAAAATTCAATTCCGTAAAGCGAACTTGCGTCTCGAGGTGATTCCCAAGATTCATCATGACGGCAAAGTCTCTTTATTGGTTGCCATTAATAAAGATAGCGTGGGCATGAAGACCGAACAAGGTTACGCTATCGATACCAAGAATCTGAGCTCCGAAGTCAGTGTTGAGAATGGCGGTACCGTCATCTTAGGCGGTATTTATCAAACTACAGAACGTGATGACACTATCAAAATCCCGCTTTTAGGTGATATTCCCTTGATTGGGCATCTGTTCAAACATCAATCAACTTTGCGAGATAAAACAGAACTTCTCGTCTTTTTAACGCCTACTATCTTAGATAAACCCGAATAGAATGATGAAATGGACATTAAAAATTCCAATATCTTTCTGATTGGGCTGATGGGGGCTGGCAAATCAACGGTGGGGAAATTAATTGCCCGCAAGCTTGAGCGGCGCTTTATTGACTCTGACCACGCACTTGAAGAGCGCTGCGGGGTCAAAATACCAACTATTTTTGAGATGGAAGGTGAGGCAGGTTTTCGTAAACGCGAGGCACAAATTATTGATGAGCTAACCCGCGAGCAATCGATTGTGCTCGCCACCGGCGGTGGTGCAGTATTACTCCCAGAGAACCGCAAGGTACTAGCTGAACGTGGTACGGTCATTTATCTACATGCCAACCCAATTGAACTTTGGCATCGTACTAAAGGTGGTGAAGGTCGCCCCCTGTTGCAACATGGGGACTCAAAAGCAATCTTAGAAAACTTATACGCCATTCGCGATCCACTATATCGCAAAATCGCGGACTTTATTATTGAAACTGGTAAACCAAGCGTCAATCAACTCGTAAGCTCTTTACTCATGCAACTTGAATTAGCCCCATGAAAACTCTGAATGTATCGCTCGGTGAGCGCAGCTACCCTATTTACATTGGCTCGGGACTTCTCAAAAAGCCGGAACTCTTTAAACCTTGGATTACCGGCAAATCGGTATTCGTGGTGACCAACACGACCGTAGGGCCCCTCTATAGTAAGACGTTGATCCAAACCATTTCAGGCGACGCGAAGTCAGTTCATGAAATTGTCCTGCCCGATGGGGAGTCGTATAAAGACTGGGTTACCCTACAGAAAATCTTTGATGCTTTATTAACGCATGGCGCTGATCGAAAATCAGTACTAATTGCTCTCGGTGGTGGCGTGATTGGTGATATGGTGGGGTTTGCAGCGGCTAGCTTTATGCGCGGCATTCAATTTGTTCAAGTACCCACGACTTTATTGGCTCAGGTTGATTCTTCGGTAGGCGGTAAGACTGGGATTAATCACCCGCTTGGTAAAAATATGATTGGCGCCTTTCATCAGCCGGTTGCGGTTATTGCTGACCTTGATACCCTCAAATCACTCCCGCCAAGAGAACTATCAGCTGGCTTGGCGGAGGTCATCAAACACGGCGCAATTGCAGACACTGAATTTTTTAATTGGATTGAAGCGCACCGTCAAGAACTATTAAATTGCGATAGTGGCGCCATGAGTCATGCGGTCGAGCGTTCTTGCGAAATTAAATCGGCAGTAGTGGCCGCCGACGAGAAGGAATCTGGGATTCGTGCCATCTTAAATTTTGGTCATACTTTTGGCCATGCCATTGAATCTGGCTTAGGCTATGGAGAATGGCTGCATGGTGAGGCCGTGGGATGTGGAATGGTGATGGCGGCTGATTTATCTTCTCGTCTGGGTTATTTAAAAACCGAGGAAGTAAGTCGTATCAAAAAACTCGTTATGGCAATGGGTCTGCCGGATTGCGCACCCAAACTTGGAAACAGCCGTTTCTTTGATTTAATGCGCATCGATAAAAAATCCGAGGGTGGGGAAATTCGCTACATCACCCTTGAGAGAATTGGCAAAGCAAAAATTGAAGCGGTTGATGATGCAATTGTTGAACAGGTCTTAACGACTAACCAAGTAAATTAATCTCAACTGTCTGCCCAGCCTGGTCACTTACAAAACGGGATAAATCGGCAAGCAACTCATTACCAGTTTTTGTATCCAGCCAGAGTGGCTGGTTCATCATTCCGGCCCAACGGTAATGAAATCCTCCGGCTTTACAGGCCACCCAAATTTCATGGAGAGGTGGCTGGGTATTCACCACAACCACACTACGATCCCGAAAAACAATATTAATCACATTGCCCCCTTGACGAGCAATATCAAGGTCGAGATCTAAACGCTCATCGGCATTTTCCAGCGATAGTTCAATCGATTGCAATAGATGGCTAGCCAGTTGATGAAATTGCTTATCGTCAATTTTGTCAATCTGGGATGAAGGGGTGTTCTGCATGCTATATTCAAATTCCGGTGATTAAACAGATGATATTGATTGTAGTTAAGATTCCAGTTTACGTTGCGTTGCTGTCCCTACTTGGATGTGGGGTTAGAGGACCTTTGTTTTTACCCAATCCACCGCCCGTTCCACCAGCGCCCACCCAACCGGAGCCCAAAGGTACTCTGTACCCTCCTAAAGAATCAGGTTTATCGACCCCCACTAATACGAGCTCGCCAAAGTAATGACGCATTCCATTCCATCATTAACTGGCTTTACTGAACACCATGGAGAGTGGTTTGCTGAAGGTGTTTCGCTATCTGCCTTAGCGAATCAATATGGCACCCCTCTATATGTTTACAGTAAGCATGCAATTTGTACGGCATACCGCGCCTATGATGTTGCCTGTATCCGTGCAAACGGCAGTCGCCGCGCCAGAATTCATTACGCCGTCAAGGCTAATAGTAATCTCGCTGTTTTAGATGAGCTCAAACAATTAGGTGCTGGATTTGATCTGGTGAGCGGCGGCGAACTCGCTCGAGCCCTTCACGTTGGAGCCGATCCAAAAAGTATGGTTTTTGCTGGAGTCGGCAAATCCGCTGATGAAATTAAATTTGCCCTCTCGGTTGGCGTCAAATGCATCAACGTCGAATCCATCCCTGAACTGCAGCGTATTAATTCCATTGCTAAGAGTTTGGGTCTTCGCGCCCCAGTTTCATTGCGCGTGAACCCTGATGTAGATGCGCAAACCCATCCGTATATTTCCACGGGTCTCAAAGATAATAAATTTGGGATTGCCTATTTTGAGGTTCTAAAAACGTATCGAGAGGCGGCGCTACTGCCCCACATTGATATTGTTGGCATTGATTGCCATATTGGTTCCCAAATTACTAGCACATCGCCATACCTCGATGCTCTTGATAAAGTCCTTGATCTCATCGATCAACTCAAACGTGATGGCATTGTCATTCATCATCTCGATCTTGGTGGTGGCCTTGGGATCGACTACGGCTCGGACGCACCACCCGATATCACCGAGTTTACGAACACCCTACTCAATCGTGTGGATGAGCGTGGCTTTGGGCACTTGGATGTCATTTTGGAACCGGGTCGCTCCTTAGTCGGAAATGCGGGAGTGCTATTAACGCAAGTTGAATATCTTAAAACTGGTGCAGATAAAAACTTCTGCATTGTGAACGCCGCCATGAATGATTTAATGCGACCAGCTCTATACGATGCCTATCATGCGATCGTTCCTATCAAAAGTGGAATTGGTAAAGCAATCACTTATGATGTAGTTGGTCCTGTTTGTGAGTCAGGCGATTGGTTAGGCAAGGATCGCGCCCTTGCTGTTCAAGAAGGCGATGTGCTGGCTATTTTGTCAGCCGGTGCCTACGGCTTTGTAATGGCTTCAAACTACAACACCCGGGGACGGCCCGCAGAGGTCATGGTCGACGGCGACCAGGCTTACTTGGTCAGAGAGCGGGAGTCTGTAAATAGCCTCTTTGCGAATGAACGAACGATTGGGCCGAGCTAATTAATCGAAATATTCGATTAACGCAACCCAGCCATGTAATCCGAGACGGCTTTCATTTCAGCG
This sequence comes from Polynucleobacter sp. HIN11, assembly GCF_030297675.1. Taxonomy (NCBI): domain Bacteria; kingdom Pseudomonadati; phylum Pseudomonadota; class Betaproteobacteria; order Burkholderiales; family Burkholderiaceae; genus Polynucleobacter; species Polynucleobacter sp. HIN11. The sequence continues at coordinate 70,230 of NZ_AP028142.1, read as the reverse complement.
TCAGACATCTTGGTAGCAATCGTGCTCATTTGCACACTGTTCTTGCGCGTACCCTCTCTAAATGCAATCAATTGTGAGATCGAGTAATCTGCCCATTGACCACTTAAACGAGGGTACTGAGCAGGAATACCAGCGCCATTCGGACTATGGCAGCCTGAGCATGCTGGAATACCTTTCTCAGCAATACCTGCACGATAAATCCGTTGTCCCAATGCAATGGTGTCTTTGTTTTGCGCAGTACCCAACTTCAGCTCTTGTTTATTGAGATACGCAGCCAAGTTGAGCATATCTTGATCGGTCAAAGTTGCGACCATTCCCATCATGACAGGATTCATCCGGGTGCCATCTTTGTAATTCTTAAGTTGCTTCACTGTGTAAGCCGTATGCTGGGCAGCCAATTTAGGCCATGACGCAACCCCACTATTTCCATTTGGGCCATGGCAACCGACACAAGAAACGATTCCACGCTTAGGGTCGCCATTGTTATAAAGAACATCTCCTGCAGCAGCATCTGCCTTGATCACTGCTGGAGTTGGTGCACTAGTAGTCATTGTTGGAGCGTCAGCTTTTGCAGGCTCAGCTGCATGAGCGAACGATATAAAACCACCAACTAAAACAGCCATCAGGGCAGAGATATTTAATTTGGAGAATTTGCTGCTATAGCGCATTATGGGTACCTAGCCTACTTTGAAATGTTCAAACGAAATTCATGTGATTTTACAATAGCTTCCATTCATGTCTAAACTGCACCAAGCCCGCTTTTTTACCACGGTCAATGAGCTCCAAACGCTTCCCCAGGGTGAGCTTCCTGAGATCGCCTTTGCGGGTCGCTCCAATGCCGGAAAATCCAGTGCAATCAATATCTTATGCAATCAAAAGCGCCTGGCTTTTGCGAGCAAAACTCCGGGTCGAACCCAGCACATCAACTATTTTGGGATCTATGCCAAGGATGAGCTACTAGCCTATTTAGTCGACTTGCCAGGCTATGGCTATGCCGCAGTTGGTGAGGCAACCCGCTCCCACTGGAACGAGATCTTAAGCCGCTACTTGCAAACCCGTAAAAATTTGGTTGGTTTGATCTTAATTGTGGATGCACGACGGGGTTTAACAGAACTTGATGAACAAATGATTGCCTGGTTTAGTGTGACCCAAAAACCTATCCACATTTTGTTAAGCAAGTCAGACAAACAAACTTTCTCCGAAAACCGCGCCCTGTTGCAAGCCATCTCAGAACAAATTAAGCAATTTGCCCCTGCAGAGATTACAGCTCAACTGTTCTCCAGCACAAAACGGGTCGGTCTTTCGGAAAGCGATACACTTATTCAACAATGGCTTTTTCCAGAGCGCAACATCGCCTAACCCTATCCTGATTAGAGAGTATTTGCATGTCTCAATATCCTGCCTATCGCCCCCGTCGGATGCGCCGTGATGATTGGTCACGTCGTCTCGTTCAAGAAAATCATCTAAGGGTTGACGATCTAATCTATCCCGTTTTCTTACTACCTGGAAGTAATCAAACCCAAGCGGTCAACTCAATGCCGGGTATTGAGCGCATGTCGCTTGATCGCCTGTTTCATGTGGCTGAAGAATGCGTAGCCCTTGGCATCCCAGTAATGGCACTCTTTCCTGTAATCGATGCATCACTAAAGAGCAACGACGGTGCTGAAGCATTTAATCCAAAGGGCCTTGTTCCAAGCGCAGTGATGGAGCTCAAAAAACGCTTTCCCACCCTTGGCATCATGACCGATATTGCGCTTGATCCCTATACCAGTCATGGTCAAGATGGTGTGCTCGATGAACAGCATCGGATTTTGAATGATGAAACTGTCACGATCCTCATTAAGCAGGCGCTCTGCCATGCCCAAGCAGGTGTAGACATAGTTGCCCCATCCGACATGATGGATGGCCGAATTGGAGCGATTCGTTCTGCCCTTGAAAATCAAGGATTAATTCATACGCGCATCATGGCTTATGCGGCCAAATACGCCTCGTCGTTTTATGGCCCCTTTCGGGATGCCGTTGGATCAGCGAGCAATCTTGGCAAGGCGGATAAAAAGACCTACCAAATGGATCCTGCTAACGGCGATGAAGCCATCCGCGAAGTTGGCTTAGATATTAGCGAGGGTGCTGACTTGGTGATGGTAAAGCCCGGCATGCCCTACCTCGATATCGTCTATCGCATCAAAGAAGCCTTCGGTTACCCAACCTATGCCTATCAGGTCAGCGGCGAATACGCCATGATCAAAGCTGCTGCCCAAAATGGCTGGCTTGATCATGATGCGGTCATGATGGAGTCACTGCTCGGATTTAAACGTGCTGGAGCAGATGGTATCTTGACCTATTTTGCGCTTGAGGCCGCTCGCTATCTCAAGCGCTAAGATTATTTTGCTCCTAACTCTTGCAGGCGCTCTAGAAAACGACTGGGAGTCATAAAACCCACCACCCGTAACGATTTTTGTTCTTCACCAGCACCATTGAAGAACAAAATTGCGGGGGGGCCATACAAACCAAATTGTTTCAGAAGCGCTTGCGTTTGTGGATTGTTGATAGTGACATCGGCTTGTATTAGTACGAAACGACTCATGACTTTTCCAACCTCTGCATTAGTAAAGGTAATGGCTTCCATCTCTTTACAAGAAATACACCAATCGGCGTAGTAATCGAGCATGACGGGTTTATTGTCAGCCTTAGCCTTTTGCATAATACGCTCGAGCTCTTCACTCGATCGCACAACCTGAAATACCAAATCTGGAGGAATTCGTTTTTCAGTACGAGTACTTGTTTGAGTTTGGTTACCAGTTACGACGGAAATTGCTGGCCACACAATCCAAATAGCTAAAGCAACCAACACTAACCCAAGAGCGCGCTGTAACCACATCATCCAAGCGCCCGTTTGCGGCAAAAAACTTCTAGCGCCCAATGCGATGAGCAATAAGGGCAATCCCATCCCTAAGGCCATCACAAATAGTAAGCCCCCACCAAGCGCCATCGATCCGGTTTGTGCCACAAAGCCTAAAACACTGGCTAAGGGTGCTGTAATACAAGGGCTTGCAACCAGCGTTGAAATTGCGCCAAGGCTAAAAGCCCCGACAATACTTCCGCCCTTTTGTCGCCCGGCCAATTGATCGACTTTGGTTTGCCATCCTTGGGGCATCTTTAGCTCGTATAAACCAAATAAGCTGCCAGCCAAAAATAATAAAAGGAGAGCAAACAAAATGAGGGCGATAGGACTTTGTAAGGCGCGCTGTACGCCGCTTCCTAATGCCGCTGTTAAAACCCCCGCTAGCGCATATAACAAGGCCATGCCCAAAATGTAGGCCAAAGCAAGATAAGCCGATCGGGTCTTGCTAATTGGGCTGCCATCTTGGCGACCCAAAACAATGCTGCTCAAAATCGGGAGCATGGGTAATACGCAAGGCGTAAAGGCAAGCGCAATCCCAAGAATAAAAAATCCGATCAATAGATAAAACGGTTTGGCATTCTCTAAATAGCTTTTAATTGATGTGACATCATCGCGCCCACTCCATAAATCCGTGAAGCTAAATGGTGTTGAGTTTGTGGCGATAGTACGGATTGGCGCTGCATCACCTTCAGGGATGGGTGCCACTCGAACGCCTGGAGCTGCTATGAAGTATTGATAGGTCATGGGTGGATAACAAATGCCACCGTCAGCACAACCCTGCAAATCAATCTCTAGGCGAATACCGCTTTGTGGAGATTCTGGCAACCTAATAAGAACTTCGAATGGTTTTGGAAAAATCTCCATTTTTTTCCCAAAGGTCTCATCAAACTTTTCAACCCCTTTAGGAATTTGAATGCTCTTGGGAGCGCTTGGCTTGTCATTGATCAACAACCGATACTGTAAAGACTCCTGGTAAATGTAGTAACCCGAAACCGGTCGGTACTCAATGGCAATTTCATTGGTATTGGCAAGCCATGTCGCCTCCACAATAAATGCCCTTTCGGGAGGTAGAAATTCCTTGGCATCTACTGAACCAAGGAATGCGACACTCGATAGTAGAAACAGTAAGAGTTGAACCAAGCCATACTGAATTCTCTTCATGACTTTGTCTCCTCATTTACCCAGCGCCCATATGCCTGGGAATATTCAGCTGGTTTTAAAGCAATGATCTCTGGCAACTGATAAGGGTGGTTGGCCCTAATAAATGCCTCAATGCCTTTCCATTGAGTTGTTGCTGTTTTAGCACTTAATAGAACTTCCGTGTCATTGCAAACCTTTCCATCCCATCGATAGATCGATTGCACGCCCTCCTGAATTTGTACACAGGCTGCAAAACGCTCATCGATTAATTGCTGACCTAGTAATCTAGCCGCATCCATCGTGGGCAAAGTCGTGGTTACGATCAGTATCGAATCCATACAAAAGATGGCTCAAGCAGTGGGTTAAATGAAAAAGCCAGACCGAAGCCTGGCTTTAACTATACCCGATGCTAATTTATGCTGCTGCAGGTTCTTGTTGAGGCGCCTCTTCAACTTCAGGGCGGTCAACCAACTCAACCAGCGCCATTGGGGCATTGTCACCGTGCCGAAAACCAAATTTCAGAATACGGAGATAACCACCTGGTCGAGTTGCATAACGTGGGCCGAGCTCAGTAAATAATTTGCTTACCATTTCACGATCGCGCAGACGATTGAATGCCAAACGGCGGTTCGCTAAATTATCTTTCTTACCCAAAGTAATCAAAGGCTCAACCACCATCCGCAATTCTTTTGCCTTTGGCAGGGTTGTCTTAATAACTTCGTGCTCGATCAGTGAGTTGGACATATTGCGCAACATCGCCAAACGATGCGATGAGGTGCGATTTAGTTTGCGTAAGCCATTACCATGACGCATGATGCTTCCTTTCTAATTATTGCCCGAGAGTCGCTGGAGGCCAGCTGTCGAGCTTCATCCCAAGACTTAAACCGCGGGCTGCCAATACGTCCTTGATTTCATTCAAAGACTTACGGCCCAAATTAGGCGTCTTGAGTAATTCATTTTCAGTACGCTGAATCAAATCACCGATGTAGTAAATGTTCTCAGCCTTTAGGCAGTTTGCAGAACGAACGGTCAACTCTAAATCATCAACCGGTCTCATCAACAACGGATCAACCATGGTTGAGCGACTTGGAGCCAACTCACCGCTCACTTGGCTGCTCTCTAAGGCGGCAAACACGACCAACTGGTCAACCAAAATACTCGCCGCTTGACGAATCGACTCTTCAGGAGAGATCACGCCATTGGTTTCAATGGTCATCACTAAACGATCTAAATCAGTACGTTGCTCAACACGAGCAGACTCAACCGCATAGCTAACACGATTAATTGGGCTAAATGATGCATCCAACACAATACGGCCGATTAGCTTAGTCGCTTCATCTTGATACTGACGCATATTGCCTGGTACGTATCCACGACCCTTTTCAACCTTGATCTGCATATCGAGCTTACCGCCAGCTGCTAAATGTGCAATGACATGCTCTGGATTAATGATTTCAACATCATGGGGAAGATCAATGTCCTTAGCGTAAACAACGCCAGGACCTTCTTTACGCAAATTGATCGTCACCTCATCACGAGATTGCAATTTAAAGACAACGCCCTTTAGGTTGAGGAGCAGGTTAACAACATCTTCCTGAACGCCATCCAAGGTGGAATACTCGTGAACAACGCCTGCAATCGCTACTTCGGTTGGAGCAAAGCCAACCATGGAAGACAACAAAACACGACGTAATGCATTACCAAGCGTGTGGCCATAGCCACGCTCAAATGGCTCCATCACAACCTTAGCCTGGTTTGCACCAAGTGCTTCAACAGAAATGATTTTTGGTTTAAGCAAATTTGTTTGCATAGATATCTTTTCCTTAAGAGGTGCAGTATTAGCGTGAATACAATTCGACGATCAAACTTTCGTTGATATCACCGCTGATTTCATCGCGATCTGGTACTTGTTTAAACGTTCCCTCGAGCTTGCTTGCATCAACGCTGACCCAGTTAATTGAACCAACTTGCGAAGCAAGATTTAGTGCTTCTTGAATACGAGTTTGCTTCTTTGCCTTCTCACGAATTGCAATGACATCGCCGGGACGAACCTGCATGGACGGAATATTGACCACTTGGCCATTTACCGTAATTGCTGCATGCGATACCAACTGACGCGCTTCAGCGCGAGTTGAGCCAAAACCCATGCGATAAACCACATTATCTAAACGGGACTCAAGCAGTTGCAATAAGGTCTCACCAGTATTGCCTTTACGGCGCTCAGCTTCAGCAAAATAGCGACGGAATTGGCGCTCGAGCACGCCATAAATCCGCTTCACCTTTTGCTTTTCACGCAACTGATTACCGAAGTCAGAAGTACGAGCACCTGAGGTGCGACCGTGCTGTCCTGGTTTGCTGTCTAGTTTGCACTTGTCCGATAAAGCACGGCGTGCGCTCTTTAAAAATAAGTCGGTACCTTCCCGACGAGATAGTTTGGCTTTGGGGCCTAAATAACGTGCCACGATTTCTTCCTTTCTATGCCTCGATGGTTACCGAGGTGAGTTCGCTGTAACTACCAACGAACGGTGGGCTTATTAAACAATTGCTGGCAAAGCCAGCGGCTTGGTACTGCAAAAATTAGATACGGCGACGCTTTGGAGGGCGGCAACCATTGTGAGGAACCGGAGTCACGTCCTGGATCTCAACAATCTTGATCCCTAACGAGTTCAATGCACGAACCGCAGACTCGCGACCAGGACCCGGGCCCTTAATCTGAACTTCTAAATTCTTAATCCCACACTCAATTGCTGCCTTACCAGCCACTTCAGCAGCAACCTGAGCTGCAAATGGCGTTGACTTACGTGAACCCTTAAATCCTTGACCGCCTGATGTTGCCCACGACAAGGCGTTTCCTTGACGGTCGGTAATGGTCACAATGGTGTTATTAAACGATGCATGCACGTGTGCGATACCATCGGCGACGTTCTTTTTAACCTTCTTACGAGCGCGTTGTGCACTTGCATTTGCGGCGGTTTGTTGTGCTTTTGCCATATCAGTTCCTAATTATTTCTTTAGTGCAACGCCGGCCTTACGGGGGCCTTTACGGGTACGGGCATTGGTCTTCGTTCTCTGGCCACGCACCGGTAAACCCTTGCGATGACGAATACCGCGATAGCAAGCCAAGTCCATTAAACGTTTAATGTTCATGGTGACTTCACGACGCAAATCACCCTCTGTGGTGCGCTTACCCACTTCATCACGCAGCTTCTCGAGCTCAGCATCGGTAAGATCTTTCACTTTCTTATCGATTGCAACACCCGTGTTCTCACAGATCTTAAGAGCTTGTGCTTTGCCAATACCGTAAATGGCGGTTAAACCAATCACAGTATGTTGATGATTTGGGATATTTACCCCAGCGATACGTGCCATATAAATTCCTCTACTTAACCGAATTAACCTTGACGCTGCTTATGACGTGGATCGGACGAGCAGATCACACGCACCACGCGCTTACGCTTGATGATTTTGCAATTGCGGCAAATACATTTAACGGATGCCAATACTTTCATCATTCACCTCTTTAATAATCCTTACTTCGCACGGAAGATAATTCTTGCGCGCGTTAAATCGTATGGGGTCATTTCCACAGTTACCTTGTCTCCTGGCAGGATTCGGATGTAATGCATCCGCATCTTCCCAGAAATATGACCTAAAACTACATGCCCATTCTCTAACTTCACCCTAAACATGGCATTGGGGAGGTTTTCAACAATTTCCCCTGCCATCTGAATTACATCGTCTTTAGGCATCTTAGAGAGTGGGTCCCATCTTAAAGTTGGCCTTCTTCATCAGAGAGCCGTACTGCTGTTGCATCACAAATGATTGCACTTGAGCCATAAAGTCCATCGCAACCACCACAATAATTAACAACGATGTTCCACCAAAGTAGAAAGGTACGTTGTATTTCAAAACTAAAAACTCGGGCAATAGGCACACCAATACCATGTAAATTGCGCCGGCCAAAGTTAAACGGACAAGAATTTTGTCGATGTAGCGAGCCGTCTGATCGCCCGGACGAATACCTGGAACAAATGCACCGCTCTTTTTCAAGTTGTCGGCCGTATCGCGGCTGTTAAAAACCAAAGCGGTATAGAAAAAGCAGAAGAAAATAATGGCAGTGGCGTACAAAATGATGTAAACCGGCTGCCCAGGAGCTAAAGTTGCCGCCAAATCTTTCACAATACGACTCACCATATTGGTTGGTTCGCCTGCTGTAAACCAGCCGGCAATAGTGGCCGGGAATAAAATAATCGATGAAGCAAAAATGGGAGGAATCACACCAGCCATATTGAGCTTTAAAGGCAGATGAGAAGACTGACCGCCGTAAATCTTATTACCCACCTGACGTTTGGCGTAGTTCACCAGAATACGGCGCTGACCACGCTCTACGAAGACAACAAAGTAAGTAACTGCAATAACAATCACTACGATAAAAATTGCTGAAAGAATGCTCATGGAGCCAGTGCGAACCAACTCTAAAAGACTAGCCAATGCGCTTGGCAGGCCAGAAACAATCCCGGCAAAAATAATGATGGAAATACCATTACCCAAGCCGCGTTCAGTAATTTGCTCACCGAGCCACATTAAAAACATCGTGCCCGTAACAAGCGTTACAACGGTATTGAACTGAAACATCAAGCCAGGATCAACAACAAGGCCTGGCTGAGACTCAAGCGCAACGGAAATTCCAATCGCTTGGAAAGTTGCCAAAAAGACCGTTGCATAGCGGGTGTATTGGGTAATCTTGCGTTGACCAGCTTGACCTTCCTTCTTCATCGCCTCGAGCGAAGGAATCACAATGGTCATCAACTGCATGATGATCGATGCCGAGATATAGGGCATGATACCCAAAGCAAACACCGTGAAGCGAGACAAAGCACCGCCTGAAAACAAATTGAACATTCCCAAAATACCGTCCTTTTGTTCACTAAACAGTTTTGATAACTGATCAGGATCAATACCAGGGACTGGAATATGAGCGCCAATACGGAAGACAACCAACGCCAATACCAAGAAAATCAAGCGGCGACGTAAGTCGCCATACTTGTTTCCAGATGGTGTCAAACTAGAGACGTTAGAGGAACCGAGCGCCATAGATTGCTTTAAACCTCAGCGAGCACCTTGCCACCAGCAGCCTCAATGGCAGCTTTTGCACCAGCACTTGCAGTCAATCCTTTTAAGGTAACTGCGCGCTTGATTTCACCGGTCTTAATGACTTTGACAGCATTGGTTTGCTCACCAGCAAGACCGTGCTGTTTCAAGGCAACCAGATCAACTTCAGCTAAACCAATGCGCTCTAAATCAGCAAGAGTTACTTGACCAATAAAACGACGTGTTAAAGAGATAAAGCCGCGCTTGGGTAGGCGACGATACATGGGCATTTGACCGCCTTCAAAACCAACTTTATGAAAACCGCCGGAACGCGACTTTTGGCCTTTGTGACCACGACCAGCGGTCTTACCAAGACCGGAACCAATCCCGCGGCCGACACGGCGACGTGGGCGCTTAGCACCTTCAGCGGGTTTAATCGTATTTAATTGCATTGCTTCACCCGATCACTTTCACAAGGTATGAAACCTTATTAATCATTCCCCGGACCGCCGGGGTATCTTGTAACTCTGAAACTGAGTTGAGGCGACCAAGGCCCAAACCACGAACCGTCGCACGGTGACTCTCGCGCGTACCGATCAAGCTGCGCACGAGCTGAAGTTTGACCTTTGAATTTGATTGTGTATTTGCCATCTTTTACTTTCGATTACAGGCGATTAACCCAAAATTTCTTCAACCGACTTTCCGCGCTTTGCAGCAATTTCTGCTGGCGTACTCATCTTGCTCAAACCGTCCAAAGTGGCACGTACCATGTTGTAAGGATTGGTTGAACCAATCGATTTAGCAACTACGTTGGTTACGCCCATCACATCAAAGATCGCGCGCATTGGACCACCCGCGATCACGCCGGTACCTTCTTTTGCAGGAGAAATCAGAACGCGCGACGCGCCATGCTGACCAATCACAGAATGCTGCAATGTGCCCTTACGAAGAGGGACCTTAATCATTTTGCGACGTGCTTCGTCCATTGCTTTTTGAACGGCAACTGGAACTTCCTTCGATTTACCTTTGCCCATTCCAATTCGTCCATCACCATCACCAACGACCGTCAATGCAGCAAAGCCAAGAATACGGCCGCCCTTCACTACTTTGGTTACGCGATTAACAGCAATCATCTTCTCGCGTAGACCGTCATCGCGCTCTTCTGACTGAATTTTGGTTTGCATTTTTGCCATAATTTTTTCCTAAACCGTTTCTTAGAACTTCAAGCCGGCTTCACGCGCAGCTTCAGCAAGGGCCTTAATACGGCCGTGATAACGATGTCCAGCACGATCAAATGCGACGGCCTCAACGCCAGCCCTTTTTGCACGTTCGGCGATTAATTTGCCAATCGCTTGTGCTGCTTGGCTATTGCCGCCATTTTTTACCGAAGTACGCAAATCCTTTTCCATGGTCGAGGCCGCGGCAACCACCTTGCTACCGCATGGGCTATAGATCTGAGCAGAGATGTGGCAATTGCTTCGAATCACTGTCAAGCGATGAGCCAATAACTCAGCAATCTTGATACGGGTTTGACGCGCACGTCGTTGTCTTGTTTCGTTTTTATTCATATCGAATCTCAGCTGTACTTAATTACTTCTTCTTGGTTTCTTTGAGGTGAACCACTTCGTCAACATAGCGCACGCCTTTACCCTTATATGGTTCTGGGGAACGATAGGCACGAACTTCCGCAGCAACTTGACCAACTTGTTGCTTATTGGCACCCTTAATAATGATTTCGGTTTGCGAAGGGGTTTCCGCTTTCACGCCAGTGGGTAGTGGATAGTTGATTTCATGCGAAAAGCCCAATTGCAATTTCAAGGAATTGCCTTGTGCCTGTGCACGATAGCCCACTCCAACAAGGCTCAGCTTGCGCTCAAATCCCTGGGTCACACCAACGACCATGTTGTTAACTAATGCACGAGTCGTTCCAGACAATGCATTAGCTTCTGGGGAATTATCTTTAATGGCAACCGTGATAACACCATCTTTATGCTCAAGGCCAACACTAGGATGTAAGGTATGTGTGAGAGTCCCCAATGGGCCTTTCACGGTTAATAACGCGTTTGCAATACTGATCTCAGCACCTTTTGGCACCGTAATGGGAGATTTACCAACTCGAGACATTGTTCTCTCCTTAAGCCACGTAGCAAATGACTTCACCGCCAACGCCAGATGCGCGCGCTTTGCGATCGGTCATCAAACCTTGCGGTGTTGAAATAATGGCAACGCCCAAGCCATTCATGACCTCAGGAATGTCATGGCGTCCTTTGTAGATACGCAAGCTAGGGGTTGAAACTCGCTCAATTCGTTCAATCACAGGACGGCCAGCGTAGTATTTCAGATCAATCTTCAATACTGGCTTAGCTGCTTCACCGGTGATTTCAAAACTATCGATATAGCCTTCGTCTTTCAAGACCTTGGCAATCGCTACTTTTAATTTTGACGACGGCATGGTAACCAAAGTTTTCTGCACCGCTTGCGCGTTGCGAATTCTGGTCAACATATCGGCGATTGGATCACTAATACTCATGGGTTCTCCTAAATTCGTTCGCCGCTTACCAGCTGGCCTTGGTTAAACCGGGGATCTCGCCACGGAAAGCAATCTCACGGATCTTGCCGCGCGCCAAACCAAATTTGCGGAAGGTGCCACGTGGACGACCGGTTAATGAACAACGATTACGTTGGCGAATAGGGCTCGCATTGCGCGGCAATGACTGCAGCTTCAAACGGGCCTCATAACGCTCCTCGTCACTGCGGCTTGTGTCGTTAATGATCGACTTGAGCTCAGCGCGCTTATGCGTGAATTTTGCAACCAACTTAGCGCGTTTTTTCTCACGCTCAATTAAAGATAGTTTTGCCACGTTTGCCTCTTAATTGCGAAATGGAAATTTAAACGCCGCTAACAATGCTTTGGCTTCCTCATCGGTTTTAGCGGTGGTCGTAATGCTGATATTGAGACCACGTAATGCATCAATCTTGTCGTACTCAATTTCAGGGAAAATAATTTGTTCTTTAACGCCAATGTTGTAGTTGCCACGGCCATCAAACGCTTTACCGGAGATTCCACGGAAATCGCGCACGCGTGGCAAAGAAACCGTAATAAAACGATCTAAGAACTCATACATGCGAGTGCCGCGCAGCGTTACCATCGCACCGATAGGATAGCCTTGACGAATCTTAAATCCAGCAATCGCTTTGCGTGCCTTGGTAACAACGGGCTTTTGACCAGCAACTTTGGTTAAATCACCAACAGCATGCTCAATCACTTTTTTATCACTGACAGCTTCACCTAAACCCATATTAAGGGTAATTTTGGTAATGCGTGGAACTTCCATCACAGACTTATAGCCAAACTGCTGCATCAAGTTTGCAATGACTGTATTTTTGTAATGTTCTTGTAAACGGGTGCTCATAATTTCTCCGAACCTTAAGCGCTAAGCGTCGCGCCAGTGGTTTTTAAGTAACGCACTTTTTTGCCATCAACTAACTTAATGCCAACACGCGATGGTTTGCCGTTCGCATCAACCAATGCAATATTAGAAGCAGCGATTGGCATCGTCTTATCAACAGTTCCACCAGTAGTTCCATCATTAGGATTGGGCTTTACATTCTTTTTGTAAATATTGACGCCCTCAACCACAAATTTGTTTTCAAGAATTCCGGTGACCGTTCCTTTTTTACCTTTATCACGCCCAGTAATAACAATCACGGAGTCGCCTTTACGAATCTTTTTCATAGTGACCTCTTTAAATAACTTCTGGGGCAAGCGAAACGATTTTCATGAAACGCTCTGTACGGAGCTCACGCGTAACTGGTCCAAAAATACGGGTGCCAATTGGCTCAAGCTTTGCATTTAGCAAAACAGCGGCGTTTTCATCAAATTTAATTAAGGACCCGTCGGGACGGCGAACGCCTTTTGCGGTACGAACAACCACGGCGTTGTAAATGTCACCCTTTTTTACACGACCACGAGGAGCGGCAGCTTTCACGCTAACCTTAATCACGTCACCAATATTGGCATAACGGCGCTTTGAGCCGCCCAATACCTTGATGCACAAAACTTCGCTCGCGCCAGTGTTATCGGCGACTTGCAACCTGCTTTCAGTCTGAATCATTTTGTCTAATCCCCAACTTGTACGCCAATGGCGTCAGTCTTGGTTCCGTCTATGAGCCTTTTGCATTGCTGCAAAATAGCTCGGATTTAATAAAAATTACTTATAAATCAACAACTTAATAAAACTTTATATTTCCGTCATTTAGTATTTTTAATCACGGAAAGCCTTTGATTCTACTACGAAAAACTCTGTTTTGACAATCTCTTGTCAAAATTTCAAGTTAAATTCCCTTGGAGGCCTCAACCAAGCGGGTCACCACCCAGGCCTTTGTTTTGGCCATTGGCTTGCCTTCCGTAATTTCCACGGTGTCGCCCATCTTGTATTGATTGGTCTCATCATGTGCGTGATACTTTTTTGATTTACCAACGTATTTACCAATTACAGGGTGCTTCACTTGGCGCTCAACTTGAACAGTCACAGTTTTTTGCATTTTGTCGCTAACAACACGACCAACCAAGGTGCGGCGCAAGGGTTTGGAGATTTCTGTCATATCTCGATCCTAATTATTTCTGAATAGTCTTTTGGGTGATAAAGGTTTTAACGCGAGCAATATCACGCTTGACCTGTCCCAATTGACTGGTATTTTGGAGTTGCTGAGTTGCTTTTTGCATACGCAGCTTGAAATGGGTTTTTAGCAATTCAGATAGCTCTTGATTAAGAGCACCTAAATCTTTACTTTGCAGTTCTTTGCTTTTCATGATGGATTCCTGATTAAGCGCCGATTTGACGAATCACAAACGTGGTTTGAATAGGCAACTTGGATGCGGCTAGACGGAATGCCTCTCTTGCCAGAGTTTCATCAACACCGTCCATCTCATACAAAACTTTGCCTGGCTGAATCTCGGCTACATAATATTCTGGGTTACCTTTTCCGTTACCCATACGAACTTCAGCAGGCTTTTGAGAAATGGGCTTGTCTGGGAAAATACGAATCCAAATTCGTCCGCCACGCTTAATATGACGCGTCATGGCGCGACGTGCAGATTCAATTTGACGGGCCGTTAAACGACCGCGGCCAACCGCCTTCAATCCAAAGTCTCCGAAGGCAACCGAACTGCCACGTGTTGCAACACCGGTGTTGCGACCCTTTTGTTCTTTACGATATTTGCGACGCTTTGGTTGCAGCATGCTTACTCTCCTGCCTTCTTCGTTTCTGTGCTAGCTGCAGCTTTACGAACCCGCTTTACAGTGGGCTTCACCGCTGGCTTCTCTTCACCGGGCTTCGCTGAGACATCAGCGCCGGCTGCACGTCGCACAGTCTTTGCTGGTGCACGACGTGGTTTTTTCTCTTCAGCAACTGGGGCTTCTGGTGCCGCATTTTGGGTCAATTGGGCGTCTGCGCCACGACCTAAGGTGTCGCCCTTATAAACCCAAACTTTAACGCCAATGATTCCATAAGTTGTTTCCGCCTCAGATGTAGCGTAATCAATATCCGCCTTCAAAGTATGGAGTGGAACGCGACCCTCGCGATACCATTCGCGGCGCGCAATTTCAGCACCGTTCAAACGGCCAGAGGACATAATCTTGATGCCTTGAGCTCCAAGACGCATTGCACTTTGCATTGCACGCTTCATGGCACGACGGAACATAATGCGCTTTTCAAGCTGTTGAGTGATTGAGTCTGCAATCAACTGGGCATCCACTTCGGGCTTGCGAATCTCTTCAATATTGACATGAACAGGTACGCCCATCCGCTTTTGTAATTCTTTACGGAGAACTTCAATGTCCTCACCCTTCTTACCAATTACAACGCCAGGACGCGAACTAAAAATGGTAATTCGTGCGTTCTTAGCAGGGCGCTCAATTAAAACCTTGCTAACAGAAGCATTCTTCAGCTTCTTCTTCAAAT
Organism: Polynucleobacter sp. HIN11; assembly: GCF_030297675.1. NCBI lineage: Bacteria > Pseudomonadati > Pseudomonadota > Betaproteobacteria > Burkholderiales > Burkholderiaceae > Polynucleobacter > Polynucleobacter sp. HIN11. The sequence goes on along the minus strand of NZ_AP028142.1, from coordinate 55,133 downwards.
AATTGCGAACCTCAACATCCTCTTTGAGCATGTTGGCAAAATCATTGCTATTGGCATACCAACGGGATGTCCAGTTACGGCTTACCGATAGACGAAATCCATTTGGATTAATTTTTTGGCCCATGTCTTTCCTTAATTACTCAGGGTCACGCTAATGTGACAACTTTGTTTCTCGATACGATTACCGCGGCCCTTGGCCCGAGCAGTAAAACGCTTTAATGATGTTGCTTTATCAACAATCACAGCGGACACTTTGAGCTCATCAATGTCGGCACCTTTATTGTGTTCGGCATTGGCGATGGCGGATTCAACCACCTTCTTCATGATGAAAGCAGCTTTTTTGGGGCTGAAATTCAAAATGTTCATAGCACGAGAAATCGGCAAGCCACGAATTTGATCTGCCACTAAACGTGTTTTTTGTGCAGAAATTCGTGCGCCGCGGTGAATAGCTTTAACTTCCATCATCATCCCCTTACTTCTTCACTACTTTCTTGTCGGCAGAGTGTCCCTTGAACGTACGCGTCAAAGCAAACTCACCAAGCTTGTGTCCAACCATGTTTTCAGAAACATAGACTGGAACGTGCTGCTTACCGTTGTGAACAGCAATTGTTAATCCAATGAAGTCAGGAAGAATGGTCGAACGACGTGACCATGTCTTAATTGGCTTCTTATCTTTATTGGCCTGAGCAGTCTCAACCTTTTTCACAAGGCTGGCATCGCAGAAAGGGCCTTTTTTCGCAGAACGAGTCATTTATCTATTCCTTATCCATTAACGCTTTTGACGACGCTGAACAATCATGGTCGTTGTACGTTTATTGCGACGGGTACGATAGCCCTTCGTTGGGGTTCCCCATGGAGAGACAGGCACACGGCCCTCGCCAGTTCGTCCTTCGCCACCACCATGTGGGTGGTCGATTGGGTTCATGGCTACACCGCGAACTGTTGGACGAATACCGCGCCAACGGGTTGCACCTGCTTTACCAATCTGACGCAAGCTATGCTCTTCATTGCCAACTTCGCCAATGGTGGCACGGCAATCGATCAAAATACGACGTACCTCACCCGAGCGCAAACGAACCTGGCCATACACACCTTCGCGGGCCAACAATACTGCTGAGCTACCAGCAGAGCGAGCGATCTGCGCACCCTTTCCAGGCAACATCTCAACACAATGGATCGTGCTGCCAATTGGAATATTGCGAATCGGTAAATTATTTCCTGCTTTGATGGGAGCCTCGGCACCATTCATCACTTGCTGTCCAACTGTCATTCCCTTAGAAGCAATGATGTAGCGACGTTCACCATCAGCAAAAACGAGAAGGGCAATATTTGCACTACGATTTGGATCGTATTCTAGGCGCTCAACCTTAGCGGCAATGCCATCTTTATCGTTGCGCTTGAAGTCAACCACGCGGTAGTGATGCTTATGACCACCTCCCTTGTGACGTGTCGTAATGTGACCATTATTGTTACGACCAGCTTTTTGGAACTGTGGCTCAACCAATCCTGCAAAAGGTTTGCCTTTATGCAGATCAGGATTAACCACCTTGACCATTGAACGACGACCTGGTGAGGTCGGTTTAGTTTTCATGAGCGGCATAATTAATTTGCCTCCGCTTCAAAGTTAATTTCTTGGCCAGGCTTCAGATTGACATAAGCCTTCTTAGCGTGATCGCGTCGACCCTCAAATCGGCCAAAGCGCTTTGGTTTACCTTTTTGGTTGACGATTTGCACAGACTCGACTTGAACTTTGAAAAGCAATTCAACGGCTTGCTTCACATCAAGCTTGTTTGCGTCACGCGCAACTTGGAAAATCACTTGCTCATTCTTTTCGGCTACCATCGTTGCTTTTTCAGAAACAATGGGTCCAAGCAAAATTTGCATGAGACGATGATCGTTTTTACGTGTTTGGCTCATTTCAGCAACTCCTCCATCTTGGCGATCGCTGCTTTGCTCACCAATACTTTTTGAAACTGAACTAATGACAAGGGGTCTGCATGCTGAGGTTCAACCACAGCAACTTTGTGCAAATTGCGCGATGCAAGATAAAGATTCTCGCTAACCTCATCCAAAATAATTAATACCGACTCAAGACCCATACCCTTGACTTTCTCAGCCAACAACTTGGTCTTGGGCGCATCCAAATTAAATTGGTCGACCACATTTAAACGACCTTCGCGCGCCAACTGAGAAAGGATCGAGCGCATACCAGCGCGATACATTTTCTTGTTGACCTTGTGCGAAAAATTTTCTTCTGGAGAGTTCGGGAATATCCGACCGCCTCCACGCCACAATGGCGAAGAGCTCATACCAGCACGGGCACGGCCGGTACCTTTTTGGCGCCATGGTTTTTTTGTGCTGTGCTTTACTTGCTCACGATCTTTTTGTGCGCGATTACCACTACGTGCATTTGCTTGATAAGCAACTACGATCTGATGAACAAGTGCTTCGTTGTACTCACGCTCAAATACTTCGGGTGAAGCTTGTACACCAGCACCTAGCTGGCCGTTGTCTTGGAGAAGTTTCAGTTCCATGTCCTCTCCTTATTTCTTAGCTACAGCTTTAACAGCTGGAGTAACAAGTACTTTTCCACCAGGAGCGCCGGGAATAGCGCCCTTGACCATAATGAGATTGCGCTCCGCATCAATGCGAGCAATCACCAGATTTTGAACGGTACGAGTTACATCACCCAAATGACCGGTCATGCGCTTACCAGGAAAAACACGGCCTGGATCTTGCGCCATACCAATAGAGCCTGGAACATTGTGTGAACGGGAGTTACCATGACTCGCGCGACCAGACGCAAAGTGGTAGCGCTTAATCGTTCCAGCGTAACCCTTACCAATCGTTACACCTTGCACATCCACCTTTTGACCGGCAGCAAAAACATCAACGCCAACGACTTGACCAGGCTTCATCTCGGCCAATTTTTCAGCATCAACATGGAATTCATTTAAGGCATTGCCAGCCATCACACCTGCTTTTGCAAAGTGTCCAGCCATCGCCTTGGTTACGCGGCTAGCGCGGCGTGTTCCGTGAGCTAACTGAACAGCATCATAGCCATCCGTTGCCTGGGTTTTCACTTGAGCAACCCGGTTATCGCTCACATCAATCACGGTGACAGGGATAGCTTCCCCTTCATCCGTAAACAGACGGGTCATGCCGACCTTACGGCCGATCAAGCCTAAGCTCATATTCTTACTCCAATGCTGACTTCGATTGGTCAGCGGAAATTTAATTTAACCTGTTTTAAATAAAAATGTTTATATAAAACAAGCACTTACAATTTATGTACTACAAACCTAGCTTTTCAAAACTACGAAAAGCCTTCAATTCTAGCCTAAAAAGGCAAAACTAACAAACTTTTGCGCAATCTACCTTACTGCAACTTGATTTCAACATCCACGCCGGCAGGCAAATCCAACTTCATCAGGGCGTCCACCGTTTTCTCAGTTGGATCCACAATGTCCATCAAACGTAAATGGGTGCGGATCTCCATTTGATCGCGTGAAGTCTTGTTCACATGGGGCGAGCGCAACAAATCAAAACGCTCAATACGGGTTGGCAAAGGAATTGGGCCCTTGACAACAGCGCCAGTGCGCTTTGCAGTATCTACAATCTCAGCAGCAGATTGATCGATCAATCGATAATCAAACGCTTTCAAACGAATTCTAATTTTCTGGTTTTGCATATTTATTCCAAAGAGCAGTGCGGTGCTGCCGCGTTAATCATCCAACTAAAGAACAAGGGAATATCTGCAGCACAAATATTCCCAATCGTGCAAAACAATTAAGCCAAAATCTTCGCAACTACACCCGCACCGACGGTACGACCGCCTTCACGGATTGCAAAGCGCAAGCCCTCTTCCATCGCGATGGGGGCAATAAGCTTTACGGTGATGGTGACGTTATCGCCAGGCATCACCATCTCTTTGTCCTTAGGCAACTCAATTGAGCCGGTGACATCGGTGGTACGGAAGTAAAACTGAGGGCGGTAGTTGTTAAAGAAGGGGGTGTGACGACCGCCCTCATCTTTGGACAACACATAAACCTCAGCAGTAAAGTGGGTGTGGGGGGTAATCGAGCCGGGCTTAGCTAATACTTGGCCACGCTCGACTTCCTCGCGCTTGGTGCCGCGCAAGAGGATACCGACGTTATCACCTGCTTGACCTTGATCGAGCAGTTTACGGAACATCTCTACGCCAGTGCAGGTGGTTTTGAGGGTGGGCTTAATACCGACGATCTCAATCTCTTCACCGACTTTAATAATGCCGCGCTCAACACGACCGGTCACCACCGTGCCACGACCAGAGATCGAGAACACGTCTTCGACTGGCATCAAGAATGCGCCATCAATCGCACGCTCAGGATTGGGGATATAGCTATCTAAAGCTTCAGCAAGCTTCATGATGGCGCCTTCGCCCAACTCACCCTTGTCGCCTTCTAAGGCGAGCTTGGCAGAGCCCTTGACAATGGGGGTATCGTCGCCTGGGAACTCATACTTGGAGAGCAGCTCACGCACTTCCATCTCCACGAGCTCTAAGAGTTCAGCGTCGTCGACCATATCGCATTTGTTCATAAACACGATGATGTAAGGCACGCCTACTTGGCGGGCCAAGAGGATGTGCTCACGGGTTTGGGGCATGGGGCCATCGGCTGCCGAGACCACCAAAATAGCGCCGTCCATCTGGGCAGCACCAGTAATCATGTTCTTCACATAGTCGGCGTGACCTGGGCAATCGACGTGCGCGTAGTGACGGTTCTTGGTCTCGTACTCGACGTGGGCGGTATTAATCGTAATACCACGGGCCTTCTCTTCAGGGGCCGCATCGATCTGATCGTAGGCTTTTGCTTCGCCACCAAAGAGCTTGGAGAGCACGGTGGTGATTGCCGCGGTTAGCGTGGTCTTACCGTGGTCGACGTGACCAATGGTGCCAACGTTCACATGGGGTTTAGTCCGTTCAAATTTTTCTTTTGCCATTTTGGGTGCCTTTTATTTAGCTAATCAATGTTCAAAAATTTACTTTGCTTTTGCTGCAATCACAGCATCAGCCACGTTCTTCGGTGCTTCTGAATAATGCTTAAATTCCATGGTGTAGGTCGCGCGACCTTGGGTTAGTGAGCGCAAGCCGGTTGAATATCCAAACATTTCTGCAAGGGGAACCTCAGCGCGCACAATCTTGCCGCCACCAGGGATATCATCCATACCTTGCATGATGCCGCGACGAGAAGATAAATCACCCATCACATTACCCATGAAATCTTCTGGCGTTTCAACTTCTACCGCCATCATTGGCTCAAGCAGAACTGGGCTTGCTTTACGCATACCGTCTTTGAATGCCATCGACGCCGCCATTTTGAATGCATTCTCATTCGAGTCAACATCGTGATAGGAACCAAAGAACAGGGTTGCCTTTACGTCAACCACTGGGTAGCCAGCAAGGACTCCGGCATTGAGCGTCTCCACGATACCCTTTTCAACCGCAGGAATGTATTCACGAGGAACAACTCCACCCTTGATCGCATCAACAAACTCAAAGCCCTTACCTGGGTCTTGTGGCTCAAGTTTCAATACCACATGACCATATTGACCACGGCCACCAGATTGCTTAACAAATTTGCCTTCGATTTCGTCGCAAACCTTACGAATGGTTTCACGATAAGCAACTTGTGGTTTACCAACCGTTGCCTCAACGCCGAACTCGCGCTTCATGCGATCAACAATAATCTCAAGGTGTAGCTCGCCCATTCCAGAAATAATCGTCTGACCAGATTCTTCATCGGTCTTGACGCGGAATGATGGATCTTCTTGTGCAAGGCGATTGAGCGCTAAGCCCATCTTCTCTTGGTCAGCCTTCGTTTTTGGCTCAACGGCCTGAGAGATCACGGGCTCTGGGAACACCATGCGCTCTAAGATCAAAATATTATCTGGGTCGCAAAGAGTTTCACCAGTGGTGGCTTCTTTTAAACCAACCGCTGCGGCAATGTCGCCAGCACGAACTTCTTTAATTTCTTCGCGCTGATTGGCATGCATCTGCAGTAGACGACCGATACGCTCTTTTTTGCCCTTGATGGGGTTATAAATCGTGTCACCAGAATTCACAACGCCAGAGTAGACGCGGAAGAAAATCAACTGGCCCACAAAGGGATCAGTCATGATCTTAAATGCAAGTGCCGAGAACTTTTCATCATCACTGGCTTTACGACTGGTTTCACTACCGTCTTCTTTTTCGCCTTTGACCGGAGGAATATCAACGGGTGAGGGCAAGAAATCAACAACCGCATCCAACATTGCTTGGACGCCTTTATTTTTGAAAGCGCTGCCACAAAGCATGGGAACGATTTCACCAGCGATGGTCCGTTGACGGAGTGCCTTCTTGATGTCTTCCTCTGTCAGAGTTTCGCCGCCAAGGTACTTGTCCATCATTTCCTCAGAGCTCTCAGCCGCAGCCTCAAGCATTTTCTCGCGCCACTCTTCAGCGATTTCTTTCAATTCAGCAGGGATATCACCGTACTCAAACTTAGTTCCCTGAGAAGCATCATCCCAAATGATGGCTTTCATCTTGATTAAGTCAATCACGCCCTGGAAGTTTTCCTCGGCACCAATTGGAACCTGAATTGGAATCGGGTTTGCCTTTAGGCGCGATCTCATCTGGTCGTAGACCTTAAAGAAGTTAGCACCGGTACGATCCATTTTGTTCACAAAGGCTAAACGTGGCACTTTGTATTTATTTGCTTGGCGCCAAACGGTCTCAGACTGTGGCTGAACACCGCCCACCGCACAGTAAACCATGCAAGCACCATCCAATACACGCATTGAGCGCTCCACTTCAATCGTGAAGTCAACGTGTCCTGGTGTATCAATGATGTTGATGCGATGCTCTGGATAATTACCAGCCATACCTTTCCAGAAAGCGGTGGTAGCAGCTGAGGTGATGGTAATCCCTCGCTCTTGCTCTTGCTCCATCCAGTCCATCGTGGCAGCGCCATCATGAACTTCGCCGATTTTGTGATTTACGCCGGTATAAAACAACACGCGCTCGGTTGTGGTTGTTTTGCCAGCATCGATGTGTGCAGAGATACCAATATTTCGATAGCGCTCAATGGGGGTTTTACGTGCCACTTTTTCCTCTTTCGGTTAGAGCGTTAGAAACGGAAATGCGAGAAGGCTTTGTTGGCTTCAGCCATACGATGAACCTCTTCACGCTTCTTCATTGCGCCGCCACGACCTTCAGCGGCTTCTAGTAATTCGTTTGCCAAACGCTGTGCCATAGACTTTTCACCACGCTTCTTGGCAGCCTCTCTTAGCCAGCGCATTGCCAAGGCAGATCGACGCGATGGACGAACTTCAACGGGCACCTGATAGTTAGCGCCACCAACCCGGCGACTTTTGACCTCAACCATGGGTTTTACATTTCCCATCGCGGTCGAGAAAATCTCGAGGGGCTCTTTATTGGCTTTTTTCTCAATGTGTTCAAAGGCACCATAGACGATGCGCTCTGCAACGGACTTTTTACCGTCAAGCATTAAGACGTTCATGAACTTAGCTACTTCCACATTCCCAAATTTTGGGTCAGGAAGAATTTCCCGTTTCGGGACTTCGCGACGACGCGGCATAACAACTCCTATCTATTCAGTTAGGGAACATTCCCTTGGTTACCTAACAACTTTGCAAACAAAGCGAAGTAACCACTTACTTGCCAAAATGGCCTTTACTACAAAACTACTACTTCAAATTACGCTTTCTTAGCACGCTTTGCGCCATACTTAGAACGAGCTTGCTTACGATCTTTAACGCCCTGCAAGTCAAGAGATCCGCGAACAATGTGATAGCGCACACCAGGCAAATCCTTCACACGACCACCACGAATCAGCACAACCGAGTGCTCCTGAAGGTTATGGCCTTCACCGCCGATATATGAGATCACCTCAAAACCATTGGTTAAGCGCACCTTTGCCACTTTACGCAATGCCGAATTTGGCTTTTTTGGCGTCGTCGTGTAAACACGGGTGCAAACACCGCGGCGCTGGGGGCTATTCTGCAACGCTGGGCTTTTGCTCTTAACCACTAGACGTGAGCGCGGCTTTCGCAGCAGCTGATTAATTGTTGGCATAAATTTATACTCGCTTATTACTTTTATCTTTAAAATCAATAACTTATAAAATTAACCTGCTATTTTCTTAAGTAATTGATTTTCTTATGAATTAGTAGAACTCAGCATTCTAACTTGACCAGCCCTTCCCGTCAACTTCCAGGAGAAAGACTGGTCAATGTGTTGAATTACAACCCCTAACTTTGTTCGGCCTCACCTTCAGGCGTTGCTGCAGCCTCAACTTGCTCCGCTACGGCGCCAGCCTCCAACGCTAAAGCCTCCTCGGCTGCAATCATCTGAGCACGATCGCGCTCAAATTGCTCACGTACTTTTCTAGCACGACGATAGGCCAAGCCAGTTCCGGCAGGAATCAAACGCCCAATAATGACGTTTTCCTTGAGGCCTCTCAAGGTATCAACTTTGCCCATAATGGCAGCTTCTGTTAATACACGAGTGGTTTCTTGGAAGGATGCCGCTGAAATAAAGCTGTCAGTTGACAAGGATGCCTTGGTAATTCCGAGCAGAATGTTTTCGAACTGAGCAGGTTGCTTGCCTTCAGCAATCACACGATCGTTTTCGTCATAAAGCTTGGAACGCTCCACTTGCTCACCAGTAATGAAGTTGGTGTCGCCAGGATTGGTGATCTGAACACGACGCAACATTTGACGCACGATTACTTCAATGTGCTTGTCATTAATCTTTACGCCTTGCAGTCGATAAACGTCTTGCACCTCATCAACGATGTAGATCGCTAACTCTTCGATTCCCTTGAGATGCAAAATATCGTGTGGATCTGCTGGACCCTCCACAATCATCTCGCCCTTGTTCACGACTTGGCCGTCATGAACCAGAACCTGCTTCTCTTTTGGAATGAGGAACTCGCTGCTTTCACCATCCATATCAGTAATCACCAAACGCTGCTTACCTTTGGTTTCCTTACCGAACGAAACTGTTCCAGTTACCTTGGCCAAAATCGCCGCATCTTTGGGTGAACGGGCTTCAAATAATTCAGCAACTCGTGGCAAGCCACCGGTAATGTCGCGAGTCTTCTGCGACTCAATTGGAATACGCGCCAACACCTCACCAACTTCGATCTTCTGACCATCTTTTACGGTGATCAATGCGCCGACCTGAAGACCGATCGTTACGGGATGATCAGTACCAGCAATCTTGGTTTGATTTCCCTGCTCATCGAGTAACTGGATTACAGGACGCAAACCTTTGCTTGCTGCTGAACGGCGCTTACCATCGATCACCACCAAGGTTGATAAGCCGGTGACTTCATCAACTTGCTTGGCAACGGTGACGCCCTCTTCAACATTCTCAAAGCGTGCAATGCCTGCATACTCAGAAATAATTGGGCGAGTTAAAGGATCCCAGGTTGCAATACTGGTACCGGCTTTTACGCTTGCGCCTTCCTTCACGAGCAAGGTCGCTCCGTACGGAATCTTGTGACGCTCGCGCTCGCGACCGTTGTCATCCAAGACCAAGGCCTCGCCTGAACGAGATATCACCACTGGCTCGCCCTTCGCATTCGTTACAAATCGCATAGTGGAGGAGAACTTCAATGAACCGTTTGACTTCACCTCAACATTACTTGCAACCAATGCACGTGATGCGGCTCCACCAATGTGGAAAGTACGCATCGTTAACTGGGTACCGGGCTCACCAATCGACTGAGCCGCGATTACTCCAACTGCCTCACCCACGTTAACGAGACCGCCACGACCTAGATCACGTCCATAGCACTTAGCACATAGTCCATAGCGCGTCTCACAGGTTAGAACAGTACGAACCTTGACTTCATCAATACCTAAATCAACGATTTGATCGACATGATCTTCTTCTAGCAAGGTATCGTGGGGAACAATGACCTCTTGAGTGTCTGGATGCAAGATATCGCCAATGCATACGCGGCCTAAAATGCGATCGCGCAGGGCTTCAATAATTTCGCCACCTTCCACTAGGGCACGCATCGTTACACCATTACTTGCGCCACAATCTTCTTCAACCACAACCAGATCTTGCGTCACATCGCACAAACGACGCGTCAAGTAGCCAGAGTTTGCAGTCTTCAACGCAGTATCTGCGAGGCCCTTACGAGCACCGTGGGTGGAAATGAAGTACTGCAACACATTCAAGCCTTCACGGAAGTTCGCTGTAATCGGTGTTTCAATGATTGAGCCATCGGGCTTCGCCATCAAGCCTCGCATACCAGCAAGCTGACGAATCTGTGCTGCTGAACCACGCGCTCCAGAATCAGCCATCATGTAAATGGAGTTGAAGGACTCCTGGCGTACCGGCTTGCCGTTGCGATCAGTTACATCAACATGCGACAACTCGTCCATCATCGCCTTGCCAACCTGATCACCAGCGGCACCCCAAATATCAACCACGTTGTTGTAACGCTCTTGATTGGTTACCAAGCCTGACATAAATTGCTTGTCATACTCTTTCACTTTGCCGGCAGCTTCGTTAATGATTCCGTCTTTCGAGCTTGGAATCAGCATGTCATCGATCGCAATCGAAATACCTGCCTTGGTTGCCAAACGGAAACCTGCCTGCAACAAACGGTCGGCAAAAATAACGGTTTCACGCAAGCCGCACTTCCGGAAGGAAGTATTAATCAGCCGTGAGATTTCTTTTTTCTTCAGCGGCTTATTAATTTCTGCAAATGCCATACCTTTTGGCAAAATCTCAGACAAAATTGCCCGGCCTACCGACGTATGCTGAACCGATGTCTTGGCAACAAAGCGCTCATCGCCCTCGGCATTTTTGTTCACTACTTCATACTCAGTGACGCGTACCGCAATCCGCGATGCAAGCTCAACAGTTCCAGCCTCATACGCCCGAATCACTTCTGGAATATTGGCAAATACCATGCCTTCGCCCTTACCGTTAATCTTATCGCGCGTCGCGTAATATAAACCTAGCACTACGTCTTGGGACGGAACAATGGATGGCTCGCCGTTCGCAGGGAAAAGCACATTGTTAGAGGCCAACATTAAGGTGCGGGCCTCCATTTGCGCCTCGAGAGAGAGCGGGACGTGAACAGCCATTTGGTCGCCGTCAAAGTCAGCATTGAACGCAGCGCATACCAGGGGGTGCAACTGAATTGCTTTGCCCTCAATTAACATCGGTTCAAACGCTTGAATACCAAGACGATGCAAGGTCGGCGCACGATTTAACAGAATCGGATGTTCCCGAATGACCTCTTCCAAAATATCCCAAACGATTGGGGTTTGGCTTTCGACCTCTTTCTTGGCGGCCTTAATGGTGGTTGCAATGCCGAGTGTCTCAAGCTTATTAAAAATAAATGGCTTGAATAACTCCAATGCCATCAATTTTGGCAGACCGCACTGATGCAATTTCAGCGTTGGGCCCACTACGATCACCGAACGACCGGAGTAGTCAACACGCTTACCTAATAAGTTTTGACGGAAACGACCGCTCTTACCTTTAATCATCTCAGCAAGCGACTTCAACGGACGCTTATTCGCACCCGTCATTGCCTTACCGCGACGACCGTTATCCAATAAGGAGTCAACCGCTTCTTGCAACATGCGTTTTTCGTTACGAACGATAATCTCGGGGGCGCGCAACTCCAAAAGGCGGCGTAGACGATTATTACGATTAATAACGCGACGATACAGATCGTTCAAATCGGAGGTTGCAAAACGACCGCCATCCAATGGCACCAATGGACGCAACTCAGGAGGCAATACTGGCAAGACCTCCATGATCATCCAATCAGGCTTGATGCCCGAACTTTGGAAGGCCTCTAGTACCTTGAGACGCTTGGCGTACTTTTTAATCTTAGCGTCGCTGCCGGTTGCCTTCAACTCTGAACGAATCGATTCAACCTCACGATCAATATTGATGGTGCGCAATAGCTCCCGAATACCTTCGGCCCCCATAATGGCAGTAAAGGCGCCCTCGCCAAATTCTTCGACCTTAGCGTTGTACTCATCCTCGGACATAATTTGACCGCGCTTCATCGCGCCCTCAGGCGTTAAGCCTGGATCAACAACGACATATGCTTCAAAGTACAGAACGCGCTCAATATCACGCAAGGTCATGTCTAATACCATTCCCAAACGGGATGGCAAGGACTTCAAAAACCAAATATGCGCAACCGGGGCAGCGAGTTCAATATGCCCCATGCGCTCACGGCGCACCTTGGCCAGTGTGACCTCGACGCCGCACTTTTCACAAATAACACCGCGGAATTTGAGACGCTTGTACTTACCACACAAGCACTCATAGTCTTTAATGGGTCCAAAGATCTTGGCACAAAAAAGGCCGTCTCTCTCTGGTTTGAAGGTACGGTAATTAATCGTCTCAGGCTTACGAACTTCTCCGAAAGACCACGAACGAATCTTCTCGGGAGAGGCTAAGCCAATTTTGATAGCATCAAATTGCTCCTCGCCAGAGGTTTGCTTAAATAGATCGAGCAATGCTTTCATATCAGTTACGCTCCATGTCAATGTCAATACCCAACGATCGGATTTCCTTCACCAGAACGTTGAACGATTCGGGCATGCCAGCATCAATCGTGTGCTCACCCTTGACGATGTTTTCATAAACTTTGGTTCGGCCAGTGACGTCGTCAGACTTCACAGTGAGCATCTCTTGCAAGACATAGGAGGCGCCATACGCTTCTAGGGCCCAAACTTCCATCTCACCAAAGCGCTGTCCACCAAACTGGGCTTTTCCGCCCAGAGGTTGCTGGGTGACCAAGGAGTACGGACCAGTTGAGCGAGCATGCATCTTGTCATCCACTAAATGGTGCAATTTCAAGACATGCATCACACCAACGGTGACTGGGCGCTCAAAAGCATCACCAGTTCGCCCGTCATACAAGGTGATTTGCTGACGCGAGGGAGTCATGTGCAAGCTCTTAGCTTGATCATCGGGATAAGCAAACTCCAGCATCTTGCCAATCTCGTTTTCTGTAGCCCCATCAAAAACAGGGGTTGCAAATGGCAAGCCATTCTTCAGATTGCTCGCAAGCTCCAGAATCTGCTCATCACTAAACTCATCAATGTTTTCTTGACGACCAGTCTCGTTATAGAGAGTCTTAAAGAACTTCCTGAGATCGGCTACCTTGGCTTGCTCTTTGAGCATGGCATCAATGCGCTTACCAATTCCCTGCGCAGCCCAACCCAAGTGAGTTTCCAAAATCTGACCAACGTTCATCCGTGATGGGACGCCCAAGGGATTCAGCACGATATCAACCGAACGACCATCGGCCATATATGGCATATCTTCGACTGGAACAATCTTGGATACAACACCCTTATTGCCATGACGTCCTGCCATCTTGTCGCCAGGCTGCAAGCGGCGCTTAACCGCCAAATACACCTTAACCATCTTGGTAACGCCTGGAGGCAATTCATCGCCTTGGGTCAGCTTCTTCCGCTTTTCCTCAAACGCTGCATCAAACTGCTTACGCTTTGCCTCAATCGAGGCTTTAATGGCTTCGATTTGGGTTGCTACCTCCTCATCAGCTGGACGAATATCAAACCAGTGATAACGATCCAATTCCGACAAATACTCTTTCGTAATCTTGCTACCTTTGGCCAATTTCTTAGGGCCGCCATTCGCAGTTTTGTTTAAGAGTAATTTTTGCAAACGATCAAACGCATCGCCCTCAACAATACGCAACTGATCATTCAGATCTAAACGATAGCGTTGGAGCTCTTCAGCAATAATCGATTGAGCACGTGCATCACGCTCGATACCCTCGCGGGTAAATACCTGAACGTCGATAACAGTTCCGCTCATGCCCGATGGTACACGCAGGGAAGTATCTTTAACGTCAGAGGCTTTTTCACCAAAGATTGCGCGTAATAGCTTCTCTTCTGGAGTTAAGGTGGTCTCGCCTTTTGGCGTTACCTTACCGACCAATACGTCGCCAGCCTCAACTTCAGCACCGATGTAGACAATACCGCTTTCATCGAGGCGCGCCAATTGCGATTCGGCCAAATTGGAAATATCTCTTGAAATCTCTTCCGAGCCCAGCTTGGTATCTCGCGCTACAACCGATAGCTCCTCAATATGAATCGAGGTATAGCGATCATCCGCCACAACCTTCTCAGAAATCAAAATAGAGTCTTCGAAGTTATAACCGTTCCAAGGCATAAAGGCGACGGTCATATTTTGACCCAAAGCCAATTCACCTAAATCGGTTGAGGCACCGTCCGCAACCACATCACCACGTTTGACATGATCGCCCACTTGTACGATTGGACGTTGATTAATGTTGGTATTTTGATTCGAGCGAGTGTATTTAGTGAGGTTATAAATATCCACACCCACTTCACCGGCTGCGGTCTCATCATCATTCACGCGAATCACGATGCGGTTTGCATCCACATAATCAACCACACCACCACGCGTTGCCATCACAACAGTGCCTGAGTCCAAAGCCACAATGCGCTCGAGGCCCGTTCCAACCAGTGGCTTATCAGGACGCAAACAAGGAACCGCTTGACGCTGCATGTTTGCACCCATCAATGCGCGGTTTGCATCGTCATGCTCCAAGAATGGCACGAGGGAAGCTGCCGCAGAAACGATTTGGCTTGGTGCGACATCAATGTAATCAATACGCTCTGGTCCAACCATCATGGTCTCGCCCGCTTGGCGTGCAGAAACCAATTCATCCGCTAACTTACCGTTTTTATCGATGGTCGCATTCGCCTGAGCAATCGTGTACTTCGCTTCTTCAATCGCCGACAAATATTCCACTTGATCGGTTACCTTGCCATTGCTTACCTTACGGTATGGCGTCTCAAGAAAACCATGCTCATTTAATCGAGCAAATAGAGCGAGTGAGTTAATCAACCCAATGTTTGGTCCCTCTGGGGTTTCAATTGGGCAAACACGGCCATAATGAGTTGGATGCACGTCGCGTACCTCAAAGCCGGCACGCTCACGTGTTAATCCACCCGGTCCCAATGCTGAGATACGGCGCTTATGGGTAATCTCAGACAATGGATTAGTTTGATCCATAAATTGCGATAGCTGCGATGAGCCAAAGAATTCACGAATTGCCGAGGAAATTGGTTTGCTGTTGATTAAATCATGAGGCATCAAATTCTCGGTCTCGGCCTGACCAAGGCGCTCTTTAACAGCGCGCTCAACACGCGATAAACCGGCACGAAACTGATTTTCTGCCAATTCACCAACACAGCGGACACGACGATTACCAAGGTGATCGATATCGTCAACCTCGCCCTTACCATTACGCAGATCAACCAAAATCTTGATGGTATCCATGATGTCTTCATTCGAGAGCACCATGGGGCCTTCCATATCGCTGCGACCCAAACGACTATTGACCTTCATGCGACCAACTCGCGAGAGGTCATAAGAGTCTTCGCTGTAGAACAAGCGTTGGAACAAAGCCTCAACAGCATCTTCGGTGGGCGGCTCACCAGGACGCATCATGCGGTAAATGGCAATGCGAGCAGCGGTTTGATCAACTGTCTCATCCATGCGCAAGGTCTGCGAGATATAAGCACCGCAATCTAAGTCATTGGTATAAATGGTCTCAAATTGCTTGATGCCACTTTCACGAAGTTTGGCCAACAGGTCTTCGGTAATCTCGTCATTCGCGCTTGCTAATACTTCGCCAGAATCCGGATCGACAATATTTTTAGCGACCACACGACCAATTAAAGAATCATCCGGGACGGTAATAATTTTGGTTTTAGCAGCCTCAAGCTCACGAATATGCTTTGCATTGATGCGCTTGTCTTTTTGAACAACTACAACGCCGTTCTTGTCCACAATATCAAATCGAGCAACTTCACCACGCAAACGCTCTGGGACAAATTCCATCGATGCGCCGGATTGCGAGAGTGTGAAGTGGTCAAAATTAAAGAAGTTCGCCAAAATTTGCTCATTGTTTAAGCCAATCGCTTTGAGCAAAATGGTGACCGGCATCTTACGCCGACGGTCTACCCGGAAGTACAAAATATCTTTAGGGTCGAACTCAAAATCCAACCACGATCCACGATAAGGAATAATGCGCGCGGAGAACAAAAGCTTCCCTGAGCTATGAGTTTTGCCTTTGTCATGTTCAAAAAATACACCGGGTGAACGATGCAACTGAGAAACGATCACGCGCTCGGTGCCGTTGATCACAAATGAGCCGGTATCGGTCATCAAAGGGATTTCACCCATGTAGACTTCTTGCTCTTTAACCTCTTTTACCTTGTGCGGCGCTTCACGGTCATTAATGATTAAGCGAACTTTGGCGCGCAAGGCGGAGTGATAGGTCAAGCCACGCTGTTGACACTCTTTGACGTCAAATGGTGGTGGCGATAATTGATACGAAACATATTCCATGCGCGCATATCCATTGTTAGATACGATCGGGAATATTGACGTAAATGCAGACTGAAGTCCTTCGTTCGCTCTTGCAGTTGCAGGTTTATCAGCCTGCAAAAATTTGGCATAGGACTCGAGCTGGGTTGTAAGCAGGTATGGAACCTGGTGATTATTGGGTCGCTTAGCAAAACTCTTACGGATGCGCTTGCGTTCGGTGAAGCTATAGTTCATTTCATCTCCGATGGCAGCGACTGAGCAAAGATTTGGCGGCTGGCCTCTACCAGCCTCTGGCGGACAGCAAAACAATATAAATTGTTATGCCCGACCAAACTTGTCTTCTGCAGTCGTATCAGAAGGCAAACCAGATTTCAGACTTACATTTGTAAATATGAGATCTGGTTTGACCACTGAGGATCAAACCGCGGAGAGCCCGTGAGCCCTCCGGCAATCTCAAAATTACTTGAGTTCGGCTTTTGCGCCAGCGTCTTCGAGCTTTTTCTTAGCCTCTTCCGCTGTTTTCTTATCAACACCTTCTTTAATTGGTTTTGGTGCACCATCGACCAAGTCTTTGGCTTCTTTCAAGCCAAGGCCGGTGATCTCACGAACCGCCTTAATGACACCAACCTTGTTGGCACCAGCCTCGAGGAGATTTACAGTGAACTCAGTTTTTTCTTCAGCAGCAGCTGCACCACCGCCGCCGCCAGCAGGTCCTGCTACAGCCATTGCTGCTGCAGAAACACCAAACTTCTCTTCGAATGCTTTGACCAAGTCATTCAAATCCATTACGGACATATTGCCAACTGCTTCAATAATTTCTTCTTTAGTAATTGCCATTTTTAGCTCCTAAACTGTATTGGTTAATCCTGCGCATTAAGCAGCAGGAGTTGGGTTGTCTTGCTCGGGTGCAGCACTGACCTCAGGCGCTGGCTCTGCGGTGGCTTCGGCAACCGGTGCAGCGGCCGCAGCCGGCGCTCCACTTGCTTTTTGCTCTGCCACAGCACCAAGAACACGAGCCATTGCCGATACAGGCGCCTTCATCACTCCCAATAACTTCGAGAGCAATTCTTCGCGTGACGGAATTGTCGCTAGTTCTTTAACACCGTTTACATCTAGTACTTTGCCGTTATAAAAGCCTGCCTTGATGACCAACTGGTCTTGGCCTTTGGAAAACTGATGCAGTACCTTTGCCGGAGCAACAGGATCTGCAGAGATTCCATAAATCAAAGGTCCAACCATTGAGTCGCCAAGTTGCTCAAACGGTGTTCCCTGCGCAGCACGACGCGCCAAGGTGTTCTTCAATACACGAAGATAAACACCTTGGGATCGTGCGTTCGCACGCAAGGTGGTTAACTCGCCCACGGGAATCCCGCGATACTCGGCAAGCACCACTGTTTGAGCCGCAGCCAATTGAGCGCCGACATCAGCCACAATCGCTTTTTTGTCTTCTACATTCAAAGGCACGGTTTAACTCCTTCTCATTCCGACTGTTTCCAATCGGGGTTACACACCAGCGTCTGATTTGTCTATCACGGGGTGTGCCCGAAATATCCTTACAGGGTCGCCATCTAGGTTGGTTATCGCTCTCGCAACAATTAAGAACTCGTAAACGACACTTTGTTCACCAACGGTCTTTGATGTTCGAGTGCCAAGGCACTCGACCCAAAGTTTGTTTACTACAGACTTATGCGGCCTGCAGTGAAGCTTGATCGACACGCACACCAGCACCCATCGTGCTGCTCAGTGCGATCTTTCTTAAATAAATCCCCTTTGATGCGCTTGGCTTGGCCTTATTTAAGGCATCAAGCAAGGCTAGCAAATTGGTCTTGAGTGCGGTTGGCTCAAAAGAACGACGGCCAATCGAAGCATGCACAATTCCGGCTTTATCAACTCGGAACTGGACCTGGCCAGCCTTGGCGTTCTTAATGGCAGTAACCACATCAGGGGTCACAGTGCCCACCTTTGGATTGGGCATCAAACCACGTGGGCCTAACACCTGTCCTAAGGTACCAACAATCTTCATCGTGTCTGGGGATGCAATCAGCACATCAAAGTTGATGTTGCCACCCTTGATCTGTTCTGCCAAATCTTCCATGCCTACGATTTCGGCTCCAGCCGCTTTTGCTTGCTCGGCTTTTTCACCTTGAGCAAATACGGCAACACGCACATGCTTACCGGTACCCGCTGGCAGCACAACTGCGCCACGAACAACCTGGTCAGATTTCTTTGCATCAATGCCTAGCTGAACAGCAACATCGATTGACTCATCAAACTTTGCCGTTGCACACTCTTTCACCAATGCTAAAGCATCATCTAATGGATAAAATTTATTACGATCAACCTTGGACTGAATCGCTTTCACGCGCTTTGATAATTTAGGCATGTTTAGACTCCTTCCACAGTAATGCCCATCGAACGGGCGCTGCCTGCCACAGTGCGAACAGCAGCATCTAAATCAGCGGCTGTTAAGTCAGGCATTTTTAACTTGGCAATCTCTTCTGCTTGTGAACGAGTAATCTTGCCAACCTTATCGGTATGAGGCCGGGGTGAACCCTTCTCAATTTTCGCTGCCTTCTTAATCAAAATGGTTGCGGGGGGAGTCTTCATCACAAATGAGAAGCTCTTGTCCGCAAAAGCAGTAATTACAACTGGAATTGGTAAGCCGGGCTCCATGCTCTGAGTTTGAGCATTAAACGCCTTACAGAACTCCATGATATTGAGGCCGCGCTGACCCAGAGCGGGACCAACGGGTGGGGATGGATTTGCTTTACCAGCAGGAATCTGCAACTTGATAAAGCCAATAATTTTCTTTGCCATACTTGCTCCAAAAAAGCGCGCTAACCAATTGTGTTAACCGCTGTTGAGTAAACGCTTCACCAGAATTGGCGTGTTCTGGATCCGCTCCTCGCTAACTACTTGATACTTCTACAAATTACATCTTCTCCACTTGGCCGAATTCAAGCTCAACGGGAGTACCACGACCAAAAATTGTAACAGAAACGCGGAGTTTTGACTTCTCATAGTTCACTTCTTCCACATTTCCATTGAAATCGGTAAATGGGCCTTCTTTGACACGAACCATCTCACCCACCTCAAATAGGGTCTTAGGCTTAGGCTTATCTACCCCGGCCTGCATTTGATCCATGATTTTGCTGACTTCTGCAGTCGAAATTGGGGATGGGCGATTGCGAACACCGCCCACGAAACCGGTAACCTTGGGCGTATTTTTGACTAAATGCCAGGTTTCATCGGTCATTTCCATCTCAATTAATACATAACCGGGGAAAAAACGACGCTCAGAAACAGCCTTTTGGCCTGATTTAAC
The DNA here is from genome assembly GCF_030297675.1 of Polynucleobacter sp. HIN11. Taxonomy (NCBI): domain Bacteria; kingdom Pseudomonadati; phylum Pseudomonadota; class Betaproteobacteria; order Burkholderiales; family Burkholderiaceae; genus Polynucleobacter; species Polynucleobacter sp. HIN11. The sequence goes on along the minus strand of NZ_AP028142.1, from coordinate 35,382 downwards.
TTCTACCACTTCCTCGGATGGAACCAATATACGGCCAAACTTTTCAGCCATTCCGGAGCGCGCAATGCGCTCTTCGAGCCCCTTCTTTACACTCTTTTCCATACCAGAATAGGCGTGGATTACATACCAGCGCATATTGCCAGTTGCCTGAGGGTTGGAAACCATATCAGTATCAACCATATTGCCTCACTTCCAGCCTAAAAAGATTGAGAACACGAGCCATTCGACCAATTTATCAATTAACCATAAAAAAAGCGCCATGATTAGAACAAAGCCGAATACAACGAGAGTCATGCGAGTTGATTCTTGGCGGGTCGGCCAAACTACTTTTTTTACCTCTAGCCAAGAGTCTTTGCTATAAGCTATAAAACGCTTACCATCGGCTGAAAATGCCATCAAAATAACCGCGAGAGCAATTCCGCCCAATAACGCAGCAAGACGAACCCAATAGCCTTGGTCAATCAGGGTGTAATAAAGAACCAGCGCAGCGATCACAATAGCAACCGCTACAAGGCTGACCCAACCTGATTTCTGCTCCGAGCTATCTATCGTTTGTTGTGACATTTACAAATCCACTTACAAAATAATGCTGGCAGGGGCGGAGGGCATCGAACCCCCAACCTTTGGTTTTGGAGACCAACGCTCTGCCAATTGAGCTACGCCCCTAATTCCTTCTTAAGCCAAAATCTTCGCAACTACACCCGCACCGACGGTACGACCGCCTTCACGGATTGCAAAGCGCAAGCCCTCTTCCATCGCGATGGGGGCAATAAGCTTTACGGTGATGGTGACGTTATCGCCAGGCATCACCATCTCTTTGTCCTTAGGCAACTCAATTGAGCCGGTGACATCGGTGGTACGGAAGTAAAACTGAGGGCGGTAGTTGTTAAAGAAGGGGGTGTGACGACCGCCCTCATCTTTGGACAACACATAAACCTCAGCAGTAAAGTGGGTGTGGGGGGTAATCGAGCCGGGCTTAGCTAATACTTGGCCACGCTCGACTTCCTCGCGCTTGGTGCCGCGCAAGAGGATACCGACGTTATCACCTGCTTGACCTTGATCGAGCAGTTTACGGAACATCTCTACGCCAGTGCAGGTGGTTTTGAGGGTGGGCTTAATACCGACGATCTCAATCTCTTCACCGACTTTAATAATGCCGCGCTCAACACGACCGGTCACCACCGTGCCACGACCAGAGATCGAGAACACGTCTTCGACTGGCATCAAGAATGCGCCATCAATCGCACGCTCAGGATTGGGGATATAGCTATCTAAAGCTTCAGCAAGCTTCATGATGGCGCCTTCGCCCAACTCACCCTTGTCGCCTTCTAAGGCGAGCTTGGCAGAGCCCTTGACAATGGGGGTATCGTCGCCTGGGAACTCATACTTGGAGAGCAGCTCACGCACTTCCATCTCCACGAGCTCTAAGAGTTCAGCGTCGTCGACCATATCGCATTTGTTCATAAACACGATGATGTAAGGCACGCCTACTTGGCGGGCCAAGAGGATGTGCTCACGGGTTTGGGGCATGGGGCCATCGGCTGCCGAGACCACCAAAATAGCGCCGTCCATCTGGGCAGCACCAGTAATCATGTTCTTCACATAGTCGGCGTGACCTGGGCAATCGACGTGCGCGTAGTGACGGTTCTTGGTCTCGTACTCGACGTGGGCGGTATTAATCGTAATACCACGGGCCTTCTCTTCAGGGGCCGCATCGATCTGATCGTAGGCTTTTGCTTCGCCACCAAAGAGCTTGGAGAGCACGGTGGTGATTGCCGCGGTTAGCGTGGTCTTACCGTGGTCGACGTGACCAATGGTGCCAACGTTCACATGGGGTTTAGTCCGTTCAAATTTTTCTTTTGCCATTTTGGGTGCCTTGTAATCTACTTAAATCAAATTGAGTCACACTAAAAAATTAACCACAAAAACTGGTGCCCATGGGCAGGATCGAACTGCCGACCTCTCCCTTACCAAGGGAGTGCTCTACCACTGAGCCACATGGGCAGCGCTCTTACATCACACTGCGTCAATACTGCACATGAACTACAAAAGCTGGAGCGGGTGAAGGGAATCGAACCCTCGTCATAAGCTTGGAAGGCTTCAGCTCTACCATTGAGCTACACCCGCAGTAAATACTGCTTAATTACATCCACTCATACTTCACTTATTCCGCTCTTACTTCTTTTGCTACCAATTCATCTGGTGGAGAGAGTTGGATTCGAACCAACGTAGGCGTAAGCCAACAGATTTACAGTCTGCCCCCTTTAGCCGCTCGGGCATCTCTCCGAGAACCTTACATTTTCTCTTGTTCGGTCACTGCTGTCAATCTGCAAGTCCTTCTTCCACAAGTGAAAACGCCCAGACCGTAGGGGTCTGGGCGTCACACATTGGTGCCCGGCAATTACCTACTTTCACACGGGTAATCCGCACTATCATCGGCGTTGAGTCGTTTCACGGTCCTGTTCGGGATGGGAAGGGGTGGTTCCAACTCGCTATGGTCACCGGGCGTAGAGGATAGGCTGTTTCAAAAGAAACAACCCAATTTGAGCAAGCAATGTATTACTTAATATCGATAGTGACTTGAATCACGCAAACTTCAGCACAATGGTGCTGGTTATAGGATCAAGCCTAACGGGCAATTAGTATCAGTTAGCTTAACGCATTACTGCGCTTCCACACCTGACCTATCAACGTTGTGGTCTTCAACGACCCTTTATGGAGGTTAAACCTCCGGGAGATCTTATCTTCAGGCAAGTTTCCCGCTTAGATGCTTTCAGCGGTTATCTCTTCCGTACATAGCTACCCTGCGATGCTTCTGGCGAAACAACAGGTACACCAGCGGTACGTCCACTCCGGTCCTCTCGTACTAGGAGCAGCCCCCGTCAAATCTCCAACGCCCACGGCAGATAGGGACCAAACTGTCTCACGACGTTTTAAACCCAGCTCACGTACCTCTTTAAATGGCGAACAGCCATACCCTTGGGACCGGCTACAGCCCCAGGATGAGATGAGCCGACATCGAGGTGCCAAACACCGCCGTCGATATGAACTCTTGGGCGGTATCAGCCTGTTATCCCCAGAGTACCTTTTATCCGTTGAGCGATGGCCCTTCCATACAGAACCACCGGATCACTATGACCTGCTTTCGCACCTGCTCGACTTGTCGGTCTCGCAGTTAAGCACGCTTTTGCCATTGCACTTTAGGCACGATGTCCGACCGTGCCAAGCGTACCTTCGTACTCCTCCGTTACACTTTGGGAGGAGACCGCCCCAGTCAAACTGCCTACCATGCACTGTTCCCGACCCGGATAACGGGCCAAGGTTAGAACCTCAAATAAATCAGGGTGGTATTTCAAGGTTGGCTCCACCAGAACTAGCATCCTGGTTTCAAAGCCTCCCACCTATCCTACACAGACCGATTCAAAGTCCAATGCAAAGCTACAGTAAAGGTTCATGGGGTCTTTCCGTCTAGCCGCGGGTAGATTGCATCATCACAAACATTTCAACTTCGCTGAGTCTCAGGAGGAGACAGTGTGGCCATCGTTACGCCATTCGTGCAGGTCGGAACTTACCCGACAAGGAATTTCGCTACCTTAGGACCGTTATAGTTACGGCCGCCGTTTACTGGGACTTCAATCAAGAGCTTGCACCCCATCATTTAATCTTCCAGCACCGGGCAGGCGTCACACCCTATACGTCCACTTTCGTGTTTGCAGAGTGCTGTGTTTTTATTAAACAGTCGCAGCCACCATTTTATTGCAACCCTTTTGCCCTTCTGTTGTTCACAGTCAAGCTACTTGGGCGTACCTTATCCCGAAGTTACGGTACCAATTTGCCGAGTTCCTTCTCCTGAGTTCTCTCAAGCGCCTTAGAATACTCATCTCGCCCACCTGTGTCGGTTTGCGGTACGGTCTCGTTAGACTGAAGCTTAGAGGCTTTTCTTGGAACCACTTCCAATTGCTTCGTGAGCAAGCTCACTCGTCCCACACCCTTGATTTACGCTACCGGATTTACCTAATAGCCATCTCCAATGCAGGAACCGGGACATCCAACACCCGGACAACTCTCCGCGATCCGTCCCCCCATCGCATCTAACGACGGTCAAGGAATATTAACCTTGTTCCCATCAGCTACGCATCTCTGCCTCGCCTTAGGGGCCGACTCACCCTACGCCGATGAACGTTGCGTAGGAAACCTTGGGCTTACGGCGAGGGGGCTTTTCACCCCCTTTATCGCTACTCATGTCAGCATTCGCACTTCTGATACCTCCAGCATGCTTTACAACACACCTTCGCAGGCTTACAGAACGCTCTCCTACCATCACTTACGTGATTCGCAGCTTCGGTAACTGGCTTAGCCCCGTTACATCTTCCGCGCGGGACGACTCGATCAGTGAGCTATTACGCTTTCTTTAAAGGGTGGCTGCTTCTAAGCCAACCTCCTGACTGTTTTAGCCTTCCCACTTCGTTTCCCACTTAGCCAATTTTAGGGACCTTAGCTGGCGATCTGGGTTGTTTCCCTCTTGACACCGGACGTTAGCACCCGATGTCTGTCTCCCGTGCTGACACTCAAAGGTATTCGGAGTTTGCTATGGCGCGGTAATCCGCAATGGACCCCACAACCATTACAGTGCTCTACCCCCTTTGGTGATACACGAGGCACTACCTAAATAGTTTTCGGAGAGAACCAGCTATTTCCAGTTTTGTTTAGCCTTTCACCCCTATCCACAGCTCATCCCCTAACTTTTCAACGTTAGTGGGTTCGGTCCTCCAGTACGTGTTACCGCACCTTCAACCTGGCCATGGATAGATCAACTGGTTTCGGGTCTACACCCAGCAACTAACGCCCTATTCGGACTCGCTTTCGCTACGCCTTCCCTATGCGGTTAAGCTTGCTACTGAATGTAAGTCGCTGACCCATTATACAAAAGGTACGCAGTCACCCCTTGCGGGGCTCCTACTGTTTGTATGCATGCGATTTCAGGATCTATTTCACTCCCCTCCCGGGGTTCTTTTCGCCTTTCCCTCACGGTACTTGTTCACTATCGGTCGATTACGAGTATTTAGCCTTGGAGGATGGTCCCCCCATATTCAGACAGGATTTCACGTGTCCCGCCCTACTTGTCTCTAGCCTAGTACCACACATCACCTTTCGCATACGGGGCTATCACCCTTTATTGCCGGACTTTCCATTCCGTTCTGCTAAATGTTGTGTTATCACTAGAAGGCTGCTCCCATTTCGCTCGCCACTACTTTGGGAATCTCGGTTGATGTCTTTTCCTCTCGCTACTTAGATGTTTCAGTTCACGAGGTTCGCTCCACACACCCTATGTATTCAGATGTGGGTGCCGCAAAAGCGGCGGGTTTCCCCATTCGGAAATCTTCGGATCAAAGCTTGTTTGCCAGCTCCCCGAAGCTTATCGCAGGCTACAACGTCCTTCATCGCCTGTAATCGCCAAGGCATCCATCACATGCACTTATTCACTTGATCCTATAACGAGCACCATTACTGATACCTGTTACAGGTTTTACTTCTGACATGTTTGCCGTAATCCAAACTTGATAAAACTCATTTGTATTACTGATGATTCAATCACTACCCATACTACTTGTTGTTTGATGCACTCTCAAAGATGCATCAAACGCATTGCTTACTCAAATTGTTAAAGAACAGCCATAAATGGCAAAACAAAACACTGCATCAATGCTTTGTTTTGACATTTAATGATGGTGGAGGATGACGGGATCGAACCGACGACCCCCTGCTTGCAAAGCAGGTGCTCTCCCAGCTGAGCTAATCCCCCATCGACCGCAGTCTGTACCGCCGCTTGATGGTGGGTCTGGTAGGACTTGAACCTACGACCCCCGCCTTATCAAGACGGTGCTCTAACCAGCTGAGCTACAGACCCGTGGCGTTTTTCGTCAACCGATAAGTGTGGGTACTAAAGTTTTAGCATCATTCTCTAGAAAGGAGGTGATCCAGCCGCACCTTCCGATACGGCTACCTTGTTACGACTTCACCCCAGTCATGAACCCTGCCGTGGCAATCGCCCTCCTTGCGGTTAGGCTAACTGCTTCTGGCAAAACCCACTCCCATGGTGTGACGGGCGGTGTGTACAAGACCCGGGAACGTATTCACCGCGACATGCTGATCCGCGATTACTAGCGATTCCAGCTTCACGTAGTCGAGTTGCAGACTACGATCCGGACTACGATGCGTTTTAAGAGATTAGCTCCCCCTCGCGGGTTGGCAACCCTCTGTACGCACCATTGTATGACGTGTGAAGCCCTACCCATAAGGGCCATGAGGACTTGACGTCATCCCCACCTTCCTCCGGTTTGTCACCGGCAGTCTCTTTAGAGTGCTCTTGCGTAGCAACTAAAGACAAGGGTTGCGCTCGTTGCGGGACTTAACCCAACATCTCACGACACGAGCTGACGACAGCCATGCAGCACCTGTGTTCACTTTCCCTTACGGGCACCTAATGTATCTCTACTTCGTTAGTGACATGTCAAGGGTAGGTAAGGTTTTTCGCGTTGCATCGAATTAATCCACATCATCCACCGCTTGTGCGGGTCCCCGTCAATTCCTTTGAGTTTTAATCTTGCGACCGTACTCCCCAGGCGGCTGACTTCACGCGTTAGCTACGTTACTGAGAATGTAAATTCCCAACAACTAGTCAGCATCGTTTAGGGCGTGGACTACCAGGGTATCTAATCCTGTTTGCTCCCCACGCTTTCGTGCATGAGCGTCAGTGTTATCCCAGGGGGCTGCCTTCGCCATTGGTGTTCCTCCACATATCTACGCATTTCACTGCTACACGTGGAATTCCACCCCCCTCTGACACACTCTAGCTATACAGTCACAGACGCCATTCCCAGGTTAAGCCCGGGGATTTCACGCCTGTCTTGTATAACCGCCTGCGCACGCTTTACGCCCAGTAATTCCGATTAACGCTTGCACCCTACGTATTACCGCGGCTGCTGGCACGTAGTTAGCCGGTGCTTATTCTTCAGGTACCGTCATTCGCAAACTGTGTTAGAGCTGCTGTTTCTTCCCTGACAAAAGAGCTTTACAACCCGAAGGCCTTCTTCACTCACGCGGCATTGCTGGATCAGGGTTGCCCCCATTGTCCAAAATTCCCCACTGCTGCCTCCCGTAGGAGTCTGGGCCGTGTCTCAGTCCCAGTGTGGCTGATCGTCCTCTCAGACCAGCTACTGATCATCGCCTTGGTGAGCTTTTACCTCACCAACAAGCTAATCAGACATCGGCCGCTCTAATCGCGCGAGGCCTTACGGTCCCCCGCTTTCCCCCTCAGGGCGTATGCGGTATTAGCGCAACTTTCGCTGCGTTATCCCCCACGATAAGGTACGTTCCGATGTATTACTCACCCGTTCGCCACTCGCCACCAGGTGCAAGCACCCGTGCTGCCGTTCGACTTGCATGTGTAAGGCATGCCGCCAGCGTTCAATCTGAGCCAGGATCAAACTCTTCAGTTCAATTCCTGTGAACCTTGCGGTTCGTCGCACTCATTTAAGAAATTGACTTGGTAAAAAACCAAATCATTTTTACTGTCTATGAGTACTGTTTATTTACATCTGTCCCGAAGGACTGGATGCCTCTACTCAGTACCCACAATTATCGGTTGACTAATTTTTAAAGAAGGCTGTCCCCAGAGACAATTCATGGGAATTCAGCGAAGTCCATAACTATGACATACCCTTAGAAGGATGTCAACACCTTCTTACAAATATTTTTATGCCGCCGGACCCCCAAATTAGCCCCATCAATTTGGGCTACAATAAAATCAATGGCTTAGAAAGCCCCCTAGGCCAATTCTTTAAACTCATATAAGGCGCTAGCTCTAGATATTAGGGTAAATACTAATTAATTGGGATCAAAAAGCATCCGAATTTAATTTGGGGCAGGATTCGTATCTGGTTGCGAGGTTCTTGCCTTGCCTTCTTGCTCAAGGCGCTGCTTCTCAGCCTCCGAAATAATGTCAAAGAAGGCAAACACCTGCTTCACGCCGCTTACCTTGCTGACAATTTGCTTGGCTTTGTCAGCTTCTTGCTGAGTCAATATGCCCATTAGGTAAACCCTGCCACTCTCAACCGAAATGTTCATAGAATTTGAGGGAACATCAGGGCTAAAAATAAGTTGGGTTTTAATGTTTGAGGCTAAATAAGCATCGCTTGCCCGTTGACCCAATGAGCTATTGGGCCCGATCACAATTTCATTAAATAAAGAGCGAACGTTCTTCATCGCCTTCACATCGTTACCTGCCTGAGCTTTGATGGTCTCGTCTTTCGCCTCGCCGATTAGGAGAACTTTTTGGTTAAAAGAAACAACGACAATGTGCGCAGAGTCCCCGAACTTTCTGGAGAGCTGACTATTGGCCTCAATCTCAATTCCCAAATCAATTGCCTGAACTGCGGGCGTTCTGCGATCAGCCAGTATTGTTACGCCACCGACCATGCCGCCAACCACTAACACGCCGCAAGCAGATAGTTGCAGGGCAATTAAGGCGGTACAAACTATTTTGATGAGTCGCATCATTTCAATCCTCGTTAAACAAAACGTGATCAACGCCATCGCAAAGGCAGTGCAATAAAAGTAGATGGGTTTCTTGGATGCGTGCAGTACGGGTCGCTGGAACACATAAATGAACATCTTCTCCGCTGAGTAGCACAGCAATCTTTCCCCCGCCATTACCTGTCATCGCAACAATATGAATGCCAATCTTTTTCGCTGCTTCAATCGCTTTGACGACATTCTTTGAGTTCCCAGATGTTGATATAGCAATCAATACATCGCCCGGGCGCCCGATGCCGCGCACCTGCTTGCTAAATACTTCCTCATAGCTGTAATCATTTCCGATGGCTGTCAATATGGATGAGTCGGTTGTGAGTGCAAGCGCAGCAAGCTCGCGGCGCTCACGTTCAAAGCGACCCATTAGTTCGGCTGCAAAATGTTGTGCGTCTGCCGCAGATCCACCATTTCCGCAGGCCATTATTTTTCCGCCCGCTTCAATCGATTGCGTGATCAAAAGAATGGCGCGCGCAATTTCTGAAGGCAGGGCCTTGGCCCCTAACTGCTTTGTCGCAATACTATCAACAAAATGCTGTTGTGCTCTGGCTTTTAGCTCATCGATTGGTTTTGTTTTCATCACAATATTATGCTCTGTTTTGCCATCCCCAAATGCTGCTCCATATGGTTTCATTTCAATACATTTGCAGGGATAATTAATTCTAAAGGGGTTCTTCATGCTGGAAATACCATCACTCGATGCATTGCAAAAGCAAGACTTTCCAATCGCCAGTTTGTATGTCGTAGCAACCCCGATCGGAAATCTAGGGGATATCACACTAAGGGCGTTACATGTGCTGAACCTTGTCGACGGCATTGCCTGTGAAGACAAACGTCATAGCCTATTGCTTCTCAAGCATTATGGAATTAGCAAACCAATGATGGCCATTCATGAGCACAACGAACTTGAGGCATCAAAAAAACTAATAGATCGTCTTAAAGCGGGAGAGCGTTGGGCCTATCTATCAGACGCTGGCACCCCGGGAGTCTCGGATCCTGGGGCTCGTTTGGTCGCCGAAGTTCAAAAGAACGGTTATCGAACCATTCCCATTCCAGGAGCAAGCGCACTGACAGCAGTTCTTTCGATTGCCGGGGGTGTACTACAAGCAGCCCATGGGCAATTTCAGTTTCTTGGTTTTTTGCCTAGCTCAAAAAATGAGGTGGAAGAGACACTTCGTTTAATGATTGAGAGCCCGATTCCAACTGTGTTTTACGAAAGCCCCCATCGCCTAACCAAGACCTTAACTCGATTGAGTGAGCTTCTGAGTAATGATCGACGATTAATCATTGGGCGGGAGCTTAGTAAAAAATTTGAGAGTCTTTTTTTATTACGGCCCAACGAAATCTCGGCCTGGCTAGACAACCCTAATCACCTAAAGGGGGAATTTGTCTTTGTTCTTGAGGGCAGGGATCGCAAAATCGTCATTGAAAGCAATGCGCCTTTACGCTTAGCTCAATTGCTTAGCAAGCAATTGAGCAGCAAAGATCTCTCAGCAGTTTTGCAGTCGATGTATGGCCTACAAAAAAATGAGGCCTACGAACTTGCCCTTGCAGTGAAGAAGGGGGGCGAGTAATTACTTCGCTGGCTCTGCTGCTGGCGTAGGAGCGGGGGCCTTGGGCTCAGCAAATTTTCCACCCGCTGAATTCGCTAGATAAACAACCGATCGAGCAATTTCATAATCGCTCACATCTGCAGGACTTGCGCCGCCACGAGCGGGCATCGCGCCCTTGCCCTTCATAACCGATGCATAGAGCGCATCATAGCCCTTGGCGATTCTGCCACCCCAGGTAGATGGATCGCCATACTTGGGAGCGCCAGCAGCGCCCGAATTATGGCAAGAAGCGCACACTGCTTTGTAAACTGCCTCACCCGTTTGAACTTCGCGAGGAGCGCTTGCATCTTTGAAATTCAATTTACCAACTGGCTTGATCAAGGTCTCCGTACTCTTCTCTGAGGCCACATTTTCTTTATTTTTCCCACTGCTGACATAAACAATCAACAGGAAAATGATGATTAGGGGTACAAAAAAACTAGCAATTACCGCAATACTTAATTGCTTTGTATTTTTGATTAAATTACCGTGCTCTTCACTCATAATGGCTCGAAAAAAGGGTGGTTAATTAAGAATGCATTGAATTATACCGAGAGCAACCTGGTTTCAGGCACTTACAATACATACTGAATTATTTTGATTGCGCCCGTAGCTCAGTGGATAGAGTATTGGCCTCCGAAGCCAAGGGTCGCAGGTTCGATTCCTGCCGGGCGCGCCACTTTCATCATTCTGTAATACCGAAATCCCAAAAAACCACTATGATTCAAGGATCTTAAGAAAGTCACTGTGTCAGAGCTAAATAGCGCCCTCCAATCCAATCAAGTATTGGTTAATCCGGCACCCCTAAGCCCAGATCTTCCCCTTCCTCACCGCAAGGTTATTCGCTCATGGTTGAGCCCAATGACCGAGGGAAACACGGTTCGGGCCATTTCTCTTTTGATCCTAGATTCGTTCTTGTGGGTTCTTAGTATTGCCGCTACGGTTTACTTTGAGAACATTCTGATCAAAATTCTATTTGGTGTGATCGCCGGTTTTGTGACTGGACGAATCTTTATCTTGGGCCATGATGCCTGTCACCAGAGCTTTACCCCTCATCGAACCTTAAACAAAGTGCTTGGTCGGATTGCCTTCTTACCATCCCTTACCCCGTACAGCCTTTGGGATATCGGGCACAACGTAGTTCATCATGGACAAACCAATCTCAAAGGCTTTGATTTCGTTTGGGCGCCCCTTTCAAAATCAGAATATGACGCCCTTCCCAAATGGCGTCAATTTCTAGAGCGGCACTATCGGAGTGGTTGGGGGCCCATCGCCTACTATTTGATTGAAATTTGGTGGAACAAAATGTTCTTCCCCAATAAAAAATACCGCCCTGCGGACCGTTCTATTTTTCTAAAAGATAACCTTCTGGTGAGCGCATTTGCCCTGATCTGGATTGGGCTTTTGAGCTTTTTTGCCATCAACACGGGGCAATCTGTTCTGGTCGCATTGTTATGCGGCTTTGTCCTTCCTTATTTATTCTGGAACGGGATGATTGGGTTTGTAGTCTATGTCCACCATACCCACCCAGCAGTTTGTTGGTACGACAATAAATCAGAGTGGTTAAGGGCACAGCCTTTTGTATCGACCACGGTTCACTTGACCTTTGGTTTCTATTGGGGAGCCCTGATGCATCACATCATGGAACATACGGCGCATCACGTTGATATGAGCGTTCCCCTGTATAACCTTCCGGCCGCCCAAAATCGCCTGGAAACCCTTCTACCAGAGAGAATTATTGTTCAGCCGTTTTCTTGGAAGTGGTATTTTGATACCGCCAAAGCCTGCAAACTCTACGACTTTAATGAGAAAGCCTGGCTCGATTTTGATGGCAATAAAACCGCGAACTCCGTTCGGGTTCTGCTTACCCCCTCTAACAATGGGGAAACAAGGTAAAATAATGGTTTCGAGAAGATTTATCAGATTCCGTTATGACCACGTCAACCACTCCAACCCCTACCCAAGATACTTCTCCTAGCCTTAAGTTTTGCTCTTCATGCAGCCGGGAAAAAAGGCTAGAAGGGGGCACCTGGATCCCTACGAGCAATCGTAAACAGCGTTGGATTTGCGCAAGCTGCCTTTACAATCGCACACACCGCACTGGTTCAGCTAAAACCTAAGCCCTATCCCCAACATAGGGGTTATTTTGTCTCTCGCGGCCAAAAGTCGACATGGGGCCATGGCCTGGCACAAAATGTACATCGTTGCCTAAAGGCCATAACTTTGTTTTGATGGCGTGTATTAGGTCTGCGTGATTACCTTTTGGAAAATCTGTGCGGCCAATCGATCCAGCAAATAAGACATCGCCAACAAAAGCAAGGCGAGTAGGCTCGTCATAGAACACGATGTGCCCAGGCGTGTGTCCTGGGCAATGAAATACCTTTAATTCATGCTCTCCAAGAGAAACCGTATCCCCGTCGAGTAACCAACGATCCGGCTCAAAAGGTTCGGCCTCCCCAAAACCAAAACGGACGGTTTGCTCTGGAAGTTGATCAAGCCAAAATTTTTCAAGAGGGTGGGGGCCCTCAATGGGAACCTGCCATTTCTTAGCAAGCTCTTTCGCCCCAGCGCAATGATCCAAATGGCCATGAGTTAATAGGACTTTACGAAGTTTGACATTCAGCTTCGATAAGGCGTCTTCGATTTTTTCTAAATCTCCACCTGGATCAACAACTGCCGCCTCTTTAGTTTTCTCACAAAACACGATTGAGCAATTTTGCTCAAATGGGGTCACAGGAACAATTGAGAGCTTTAAGGTCATGTCGATATGATCAAATTCTTGGTTAGTGTCGTTAAAATATTCTAATGAATATTCCAAACGATCTTTTGTTTGCACAAACCCATGAATGGGTAAGGCATGGTGATGACGGTCAATATTGGGTTGGCATTAGTAATCATGCTCAAGAGGCCTTGGGGGATATTCTTTTTCTAAAGCTTCCTGAACCTGGGTCTTCATTGAAACAGGGTCAGGCTTGCGCTACGATTGAATCGCTCAAAGCAGCAAGCGATATTCATGCGCCAATTAGTGGGATCATTAGCGAAATTAATGTAGCGGCAGTAGAAAAACCAGAAAGCATCAACACCCAACCCTATGATGTTTGGCTTTTCAAAATTCAGACAAAAGATGAGGCGCTGTCTGTTAACGAGCTTGCGTTATTACAAAGCCCCGATCAATACGAGACTGGCGTTAGTGGCTAAATAAATAGCGGGTCGCGCTCAATTGACCAGCGCACTTTGCCCACTTTTGAAATTCGTCCGACTGACTGTTGCCGCAAATAATGCTCAAGCTCATTAAGCAGGGCTTGGAGCGGTGCCCGTTGACGCGACTCAATTAATAATTGTGAACGCTCCCATCCTCCTAGGCGAGCGATGGATTTCGGAACTGGATCAAAGACGGTGATTCCGGTTTGTAAATGAGCGGTTTTCTGCAAAAATTGTTTTGCATGATTTAGCCATGTCAATACTTCTTTCTTCTGCTTTGCTTCCGCATGCACTAACGCTTGATAACTAAATGGCGGCAGACCTGCCTCTTGACGAGCAGCCATTAAATGCTCCATGAATCCAGCTAGATCGAATGTTTTTATATATTGATACACGGGATCATCGGGATATCGAGTTTCAATCAATATCTGGGTGGACTCACCACTAAAACGCCCAGCCCGCCCAGCCACCTGAACAAGTTGAGCAAATAAATGTTCTGGCGCCATATAGTCATTGGAATACAACCTTGCATCGGCATCCAGAACACAAACTAGGCCGATATTTTGATAATCGTGCCCCTTCGCAAGCATTTGTGTACCAACAATAATTTGTGCTGAACCAGCATGTATCTCTTGAAACAGCGCCTCGGTCTTTTTGCTCGTGCGTGCAGTATCGGCGTCAACGCGTAGTACCGTTGCTTGTGGGAACAGTGCTTGTAATTGATCCTCGACTTTTTGGGTTCCCCTCCCGAGCGGCTGCAAATCAACATCACCACACCTTGGGCATCCTTGTGGAACAACTTTCATCAGGCCGCAATGATGGCAGCACAACATAGGCTTTTTAAAGTGCCCTAACTGTCGATGCATCACCATATAACTGGAACACTGGTCACACTCACTTAACCAATTACACGATGAACAACTAAGAACGGGCGCCAATCCCCGCCGGTTGATCAATATTAGACTCTGTCGACCTTTGTGAAGATTCTGTTCAAGCGCCCTGATCATTAAAGGACTGATGGTGATTGAACGCGAGGACTTACTAGGGGCTACCAGCTCGACATTGGGCATTTGAAAACCCCCGGCTCGATTGGTCAATTGAATTTCCTGATACCGACCTTCTTTTACTGCCTGCCAGGTTTGCGAGGAGGGGGTTGCTGAAACTAAAACAATTGGCAGGCGTTCGTTTTTAGCACGCCACACGGCTAAGTCGCGCGCTGAATAGGCCATACCTTCTTGCTGCTTAAAGGAGCTGTCATTTTCCTCATCGACCACAATCCCTACCAATTTTGGTAGGGGGGTCATAATCGATAGTCGCGTACCCAATACGATGCGGGCAAGCCCCGTCATTGCAAGGTACCAAGCAATGCCACGCTGCTTCTCCGTTAATCCACTGTGAAGAACGGCCAGAATCTCTTGGGGGAAATATTCTTGAATCCGCCTTTGTAATTGCGGAGTTAGATTAATTTCGGGCAGCATGATTAAAACTTGAGCCGCGGGGTCTTGCTTGAGCAAAGTTTCGATAAACGTAAGGTAAACGGCTGTTTTGCCACTACCGGTCACCCCGTTGAGAAGGAATGTATTAAATGTCCCCTGCTGATGGCCGTTTAGGATCTGAATTGCTTGTCTTTGATCATCATTGAGCTCCTCAAGAGAGAGTTTTTTCTCCTTGGCTTTTGATTCGGTTGCGTCCTTTGTTTTGAGATTTAAATAATCAAGTGGCTTATTCCAGTTGCTGGCAGTGCGCCACCATTTCGGTATCGCTGACACAATTGTTTCGCCAAGCCCATGAAGATAATATTGGGAAGCAAAATGCGCTAATTCCATCAAGCGATTATCGATCGGGTTTAGGGGCGCAATCTGAAGTACTTTCTTTAATTTTGAATCATTTAAATGAGAGTAAGTAGTTACTTCAATAACTATACCTGGTAGATTTGTTCGTCCAAAGGGAACCTCAACCAACATCCCGACCTGGGGTATGGCGCGAAGCGTTTCTTTATCCCATAGGTAATCAAAGGCCTCCGGAAGAGGCCGATCGACAACAACTTTAACGATGATTGGCGCTGATTGATTCAATAAAGTAGTGTATTGATTAGTCTGTGGATAACTTTGTGGACAACCGCTACTTAGGCTAATAAATAACAAGAGTGATAGCGGGCCCTAACTTTCTTATATCCATTGAAAATTAAAAAATATTTAACCAAATCAATAGCTTATAGGATAAAGTCAAACTATGATCTGCGGTATATTGATAATCTCCATGAAATCCAATAGACCGACACTATTTGTGCATAAGTCTACCCCTAAACCTACTGAAGCAAAGGGATAAAACGGGTTAATTAAGCCTTACGTAGATATTCTGAATACTCGATAACGGTCTTGGCCAGTACAGTTACGCTATCTGGATTTGTGAACTGAGAGATTCCGTGCCCCAAATTGAAAATGTGTGCATCAAGGGGGTGGAGGTCCGCCTTCAAAGCGGGAGCCTTGTTGAGGCCATCCAAGATTTTCTTGGCCTGAGCCTCAATTTGTTCCGGGTTAGCAAATAAAGCGAGCGGGTCAAGATTGCCTTGAAGCGCAATGGACTTATTTTTTTCGACTAAGCGAGCTCTTGCCTTGGCGACCGACATTGTCCAATCGAGCCCAATCACATCAGCTCCAGATTCTGCCATGTCATCGAGCCACAGACCGCCGCCCTTAGTAAAAATAATGATTGGCACCTTTTGCCCATTTAATTCCTGAGGAAGCTGGTCAATCACCTTACGCATACTTGCCAATGAGATTTCTTGGTACCAACCATCAGGCAATAACCCACCCCAAGTATCAAAAATCATGAGCGCCTGAGCGCCTGAGCGTAATTGTTCCGTCAAATATGCAGCTACCGATTGAACGTTAATGTCGAGAATGTGCTTGAGCAAATCCGGGCGATTAAACATCATGGTCTTTGCATGTCGAAAATCATCCGAACCTGAGCCATCTATCATGTAACAAGCTAAGGTCCATGGACTGCCCGAGAATCCAATTAGCGGAACGCGCTGCTTGCCGTCTTGGATCAACGATTTCCTAATTTGGGCCACCGCATCAAACACATATTGCAGTTGATGAAGGTCTGCAGGCCTTAAATTTTTAACAGCCTCCTCCGTGCGCAAGGGGTGAGTAAAGCTTGGGCCTTCGCCCGCAGCAAACTGGAGGCCCAAACCCATCGCATCAGGGATGGTCAAAATATCAGAAAACAAAATGGCCGCATCTAAGGGATAGCGGTCTAATGGCTGTAAAGTAACCTCTGTTGCATACGCAGGATTTTTAGCAAGGCCCAAAAAACTACCAGCCTTTGCACGCGTTGCATTGTATTCAGGTAGATACCGACCTGCCTGACGCATGAGCCACAAAGGGGTGCGGTCTGTTTTTTGACCCAAACAGGCCCGAAGGAAGCGATCGTTTGCTAACAATTGAGCTTACTTCTTACGACGCAAGCGCGCAATTGCAGCCAATTGAGCTGCGGCCATTGCAAATTCAGACTGGGCGTAGGCAATATCAAAATCACCGGCACGATTTTGCATGGCTTCTTCAGCACGCCTTTTTGCCTCAAGCGCCTTAGCCTCATCCAGATCATGGCCACGGATTGCGGTATCAGCCAAAACCGTAACGCAATCTGGCTGAACCTCTAAATAACCGCCGGCAACAAAGACAAACTCTTCATCGCCATCCGCCTTTTCAATTCGCACCGAACCAGGCCGAATGCGAGTAATTAAAGGGGTGTGGCCATGCAGAATTCCAAGCTCACCTGATTCGCCTGGAAGGGCTACAAATTTAGCCTCGCCACTAAAAATTGACTGCTCTGCACTCACGACATCAACATGAATGGTTGCCATTAGAGTTTCTTCGCTTTCTCAATGGCCTCATCAATTGAACCAACCATATAAAAGGCCTGCTCTGGCAAATGGTCAAGTTCACCACTAACAATCATCTTAAAGCCACGAATTGTCTCTTTTAGTGGAACGTATTTTCCAGGTGAGCCGGTGAAAACTTCAGCAACGTGGAAAGGCTGGGACAAGAAACGCTGAATCTTACGAGCACGGGCAACAGCTAACTTATCTTCGGGAGAGAGCTCGTCCATACCCAAAATCGCAATGATGTCTCGCAATTCTTTATAACGTTGCAAGGTCATTTGCACACCGCGCGCAACTTCATAATGCTCAGCTCCCACCACCTGCGGGTCAAGCTGTCGGCTTGTTGAGTCCAAAGGATCAACCGCCGGATAAATACCCAAAGCTGCGATGTCACGGGATAACACGACCGTGGAATCCAAGTGCAAGAAGGTAGTGGCTGGCGATGGATCGGTTAAGTCGTCAGCTGGAACATAAACGGCCTGAATCGACGTAATCGAGCCTGTTTTAGTTGAGGTGATTCGCTCTTGGAGCTTTCCCATCTCTTCAGCCAAGGTGGGCTGATATCCCACAGCGGATGGCATTCGGCCTAATAGAGCGGATACTTCGGTACCCGCAAGGGTATAGCGGTAAATATTGTCAACGAAGAACAGAATGTCACGGCCTTCGTCACGGAATGCTTCAGCCATTGTCAGGCCTGTTAAAGCGACACGCAAACGGTTGCCTGGGGGCTCGTTCATCTGACCAAAAACCATGGCCACCTTATCGATCACGTTTGACTCTTTCATTTCATGATAGAAGTCGTTACCTTCACGAGTGCGCTCACCGACTCCCGCAAACACCGACAAACCGGAGTGTTGTTTTGCAATGTTGTTGATGAGCTCCATCATGTTCACGGTTTTTCCAACGCCCGCGCCACCGAAGAGTCCGACCTTACCACCTTTAGCAAATGGGCAGACGAGGTCAATCACCTTAATACCGGTTTCAAGCAAATCCACCGATGGCGATAACTCATCAAACTTTGGTGCGGATTGATGAATGGAGCGCCGCTCTTGGGTCGCAATTGGACCGGCGTCATCGATCGGACGACCTAATACATCCATGATGCGGCCCAAGGTTGCGGGGCCAACTGGTACAGAAATTCCCGCGCCGGTCGCCTTCACCTCCATGCCCCGACGTAGGCCGTCACTAGCGCCCATCGCAATCGCGCGAACCACGCCGTCGCCAATTTGCTGTTGAACTTCAAAGGTCAATCCTTTTTCGGCAAATGAAGCCTCATCGCTTTCGACCAAAGTTAATGCGTCATAGATATTGGGCATCTTATCTCGGGGGAACTGAATATCCACCACCGCACCAATACACTGAACAATATTTCCGATGCTCATCACATTTCTCCGCTATTTAATCTTTAAAAATCTTTACTTAAACCGCCGCCGCTCCGCCGACGATCTCGGAAAGCTCCTTGGTAATCGCTGCTTGACGGGTTTTGTTATAAATCAGCTGCAATTCACCGATCACATTCTTTGCGTTATCAGACGCGGCTTTCATGGCCACCATCCTCGCTGACTGCTCTGACGCCATATTCTCTGCGACCGCCTGATAAATCAACGCCTCAATGTAGCGCTTCAAAAGGCCATTCAATACTGATTCCGCATCAGGCTCATAGATGTAATCCCAACCATGACCTGTATTTGCTTCTTGGCTTAAGTCGTCAGACTCAAGCGGCAAAAGCTTTTCTAAGACTGGCTCTTGTTTCATGGTGTTGATAAATCGGGTATAGGCCAAATACACCGCATCCACCTCGCCGCGCTCAAATGCATCAAGCTGTGCAGCGATTGCACCGATTAAGCTATCCATATGCGGGGTGTCGCCCAACAAAATAGATTGAGATAAAAGCTTAGCCTTGGTTCGGTTTAAAAATTGCAAGCCCTTTGAACCAATTGCAGTGAACTCAACAGAAATATTCTTCTCGCCAAAGTCCCGCATCTGATTCGTGACCAAACGAAGGACGTTGGTATTTAAACCGCCACACAATCCCTTATCAGTGCTTACTAAAATCAGGCCCACCTTCTTAATCTCACGCACAGCCATATACACCGGACGGTATTCTGGATTTGCTTTTGATAGATTGGCGGTGATTGCCCGAATTTTTTCAGAGTAAGGTCTTGCTGAGCGCATGCGCTCTTGAGCACGCCGCATCTTGGAAGCGGCGACCATTTCCATCGCTTTAGTGATCTTGCGCGTATTCTGAACGCTCTTGATCTTGGTGCGTATTTCTTTTGTGCCGGCCATGATTGCCTATCTTAAAAAGTGCCAGCGCGTTTAAAGTCTTCAATGGCAGAGCGAAGAGCAGCCTCATCGTCTTTACTCAAATCTTTGGTGTCCTCAATGCGGCCAACCAAATCAGCGTATTTTGACTTTAAATGCTCGTGCAGACCCTTTTCGAATGGCAGAACCTGTTTAATCTCTAAGTCGTCAAAAAAGCCATTGTTCACTGCATATAAGGAGGCGGCCATTTGCCATACTTGCATGGGCAAGTACTGGGGCTGCTTTAGCAATTCAGTAACTCGACGACCGCGCTCTAATTGCTTACGGGTTGCTTCGTCAAGATCGGATGCAAATTGGGCAAAAGCTGCTAATTCACGATATTGGGCAAGGTCTGTACGAATACCGCCCGATAATTTTTTAATCACTTTGGTTTGTGCCGCACCACCTACGCGCGATACTGAAATACCGGCATTAATTGCTGGACGAATACCTGCATTAAACAAATCAGTTTCTAGGAAGATCTGACCGTCCGTAATCGAAATCACATTGGTTGGCACGAAAGCCGATACGTCGCCAGCTTGGGTCTCAATCACCGGCAAAGCGGTTAAAGATCCCGTTTTTCCTTTAACGGCGCCGTTCGTGAATTTCTCCACATAATCTGCGTTCACGCGGGCAGCGCGCTCTAACAAGCGGGAGTGTAAATAGAAAACATCGCCAGGATATGCTTCGCGACCTGGGGGACGACGTAACAAAAGAGAAATTTGACGATAAGCAACCGCCTGCTTCGTTAAATCGTCATAAATAATCAGCGCATCCTCACCGCGATCACGGAAATACTCGCCCATCGTGCAGCCGGCATAAGCCGATAAATACTGCATCGCTGGGGACTCTGACGCGCTTGCCGCAACCACGATGGTGTATTCCATCGCACCAAGCTCGGTCAACTTGCGAACCACGTTTGCAATTGTCGACGCCTTCTGACCGATCGCAACATAAATACAGAAAACACCCTTACCCTTTTGATTGATGATGGCATCGACAGCAACGGCGGTTTTACCAGTTTGACGATCGCCAATAATGAGCTCGCGTTGACCGCGACCAATTGGCACCATCGCATCAATCGCCTTTAGGCCAGTTTGCACCGGCTGACTAACCGATTGACGTGCAATCACGCCGGGAGCAACTTTTTCAATAAAGTCAGTCAGCTTAGTATTGACGGGGCCCTTGCCGTCGATAGGCTGGCCGAGAGCATTAACAACTCGACCGAGGAGCTCTGGTCCAACGGGAACCTCAAGAATGCGGCCAGTACATTTAACGGCATCGCCTTCTTTAATATGAGTGTATTCACCCAATACCACGGCACCGACGGAATCGCGCTCTAGGTTTAATGCCAAACCAATGGTGCCACCAGGAAACTCAAGCATCTCACCTTGCATGACTCCAGATAAACCATAAATACGGCAAATACCGTCGGTTACCGAAATCACGGTACCCTCGTTACGAATCTTTGAATCAACGCCTAATTCGTTAATTCGGCTTTTGATCAGTTCGCTGATCTCGGAAGGGTTTAGTTGCATCAATTACTCCTAGATATAAATCGAATATTCTTAATAAATCCCTGCGTTAAGCAATCAACCGATCGTGCATATGGCTAAGCTGCGCTCTCACGGAGCCATCCAACACCTCGTCGCCCACTTGGACACGAACGCCGCCAATTAAATTAGGATTGATTACCACCGTTGGGCGCAATTCTTTTCCACCAAAACGTTTTTTTAGGGCAGAGAGCAAATCATTTAGTGCGGCGCCCTCGAGAGGAAAGGCCGAGGTAATGAGAGCTTCTGCGGCACCCTCGCTTTTGTTCTTCATCGCCGAAAACTGCTTCGCAATCTCGGGCAAGACGATGAGGCGATGATTATTCGCTAAAAGCTTAATAAAAGAGCTAATTGACTCATCGGGTTTTGATTTAAGAAAACCTAAAACTAGCTTAGCAAGCTCGTCAGCACCTAATTTTGGGTTGCTAACAAGCGTTAGAAGCTCGTTGTTTTCTAAATATCTAGCAAGCTCATTGAGCTGCTTTTCCCATGATGACAAATCATTTGGCTTGGCGCTTGCAAACAAGGCCTCAGCGTAAGGGCGGGCAATGGTGGCAATATCAGCCATTTATAGTTCTGCCTTTAGTTGGTCAAGCAATGCAGCATGCGCTTTAGGATCGACCTCGCGTCGTAAAATTTGCTCTGCACCTCTGACAGCTAAGCTGGCGACCTGATTGCGTAACTCGTCACGAGCCTTACCGACCTGTTGCTCCGCGTCAGCCTTAGCCTGGGCAATAATCCTAGCTGCTTCCGCCTGGGCATTCGCCTTAATTTCTTCCGCCGCTAACTGAGCGCGCTTTTCAGCTTCTGCAACACGCTGAATACTTTCTTGACGAGCAGAGCTCATAGCCTCTTCTGCCTTTTTCGTCGCATTCTCAAGATCTAATTTTCCCCGCTCAGCGGCGGCAAGACCTTCTGCCACTTTAGCGGCTCGCTCATCAAGCGCCTTCACCAATGGGGGCCACACAAAACGAGCCACGACCCACCATAAAACGAAGAAAACGATCATTTGCGCGAATAGAGTCGCGTTTAAATTCACGATATTCCTTTCAAAACTTGTTGCAGTAATGGGTCATCGACCCACAACTAAATTACTTAATAACAGCAAGCAATGGATTGGCAAATGCGAACAACATCGCAACACCAACACCGATCAGGAAGGCCGCGTCGATCAAGCCGGCCAATAAAAACATTTTGGTTTGTAATGGCTCCATGAGCTCAGGCTGGCGAGCACAAGCTTCAATATATTTTCCACCCATTAGGGCGATACCCAAACAGGCTCCGATTGCGCCTAGGCCAATAATGATGCCGATTGCAATGGCGGTTAATCCTTGAATGTTGGCGAGAAATTCTTGCATGTTGCTAACTCCTAAGTTTAAGTGTGTAAAAAATAAAAATTAATGATGGCTATGCGCCTGACCAATGTAGACCAATGTCAACATCATAAAAATAAAGGCCTGCAAAAGGATGACCAAAATATGAAAAATGGCCCAAGCAGATCCTGCAATCACATGCCCAACCAAGCCAAAAACACTGAGGTCAAGACTAAAGGTCCAGATGCTACCGAGCAATGCGATTAACAAGAACAGGAGCTCACCTGCATACATATTGCCAAAAAGTCGCATCCCAAGAGAAACGCCCTTGGCAACAAATTCAATCATGTTAAGAACGAGATTAAATGGGGCTAAATACCACTTCGCACCAAAGGGGGCTGAAATCAATTCGTGAAGGAAGCCGCCAACGCCCTTGATCTTAAAACTGTAGAAAAAAACCAACAAAATAACAGCAAAGGACATTCCCAAGGTTGCGTTCAAATCCGTAGTGGGTACTAATTTGTGATGCGGCACGTGCACGCCAAAATTTTCTAAGAAGTGGTTAAATCCAACCACCCAATCCACCGGCACCAAATCGAGCGCATTTAACAAAATAATCCAGCAAAAAACGAGCAAAGCCAAAGGTGCAATATAGCTACGGTCTCCATGAACAATGGTTTTTGATTGCGTCTCAACCATGTCGACCATCATCTCTACAAATGCCTGAAAGCGCCCTGGAACACCAGAGGTTGCGCGTCGAGCAGCAATCAATAAAAAAGTGACCACAATCAGGCCCATCAAAATCGACCAAAACAAGGTGTCAAGATTAATAACACTAAAGTCAACGACGGAGCTCTGCGCACCACCGATATTGTTTAAATTCTGTAAATGCTCGGCAATATATGCGGTCGGGGTTAGAGGCTCTGTTGATGCCCCGTGTGCTGCGCTAGCCATTTCTAGATCATTCCTTCTCTACGCCAATTAAAGCTGCTCACCGCAACACCCACGCCAACCAATAGCTCATTAGCGTAAGCACGTATGTGACCAGCAACGGTAACCACTGCAGGTTGGGAATAACAAGTGCTACCCCCAAAAACAAACCGATTGTTAGGGCGATCTTCATCAGTTCGCCAGACACAATCGCCGACAACATTCTTCCAGGGCTTGGGTTTTTCATGCTTCGCGACATTCGAACGCGCAGAGCAAATACCAGTACCGGAAAAAATCCGATAAACCCACCCCAAAAAGCCGAATAAGTATAAAGGGTTCGCCCCTCCATCGGATCTGCAAATATTGACCAAAAAAGGACGCAAATACCGGTCATTAGCAGCTGAATACGCACAACTAGCCACGGCGAAATCGTTGCAAATGCCTTTTTATTGTTGCCAAAAAGGGCTTTTGCCTCGTCTCGACTGAGAGTTCGATACACATCTACTTCTTGATCGTCCTCTTCCCAAGACCGGGATTGCATTGATTGATCTTTTTTGGGAATCAATTAAGCCTCAAGATTTTAGTATTTACCCTAGTGAAGGTCAATTGTTTTAGACACTTTTATTAAGAATGATCCTTAATTCCCAGTTTTTTTATTAGCGAATCAAGCTCATCAAAGTGGCTAAAGTAAAAGCGTAACTCTCCGCCCCTTTTATTGGTCTTAAAAACAGCCTCTAGCCCAACTAAATCAGCCAGAGCTTGGGCAAGGCGTTTGTAATCTTGGTCTTGGCTGATTAAGTGCTTCTTTTTTCCCTTTGTGGGGGTATTTCGGGATAAATCGCCCGCAGCCAGAGCCACCGAACTCGCCAATCGCTCTGCCTCACGAACTGAAAGGCCTTGGGCAACAATTTTTTGGGCCAAGGCAACTTGGCTTGCGCCCGGCAGGGACAAGAGCGCCCTTGCATGGCCCATATCCAAATCACCAGATAAAAGCATCGCTTGAACCGCTCCGGAGAGTTGCGATAGGCGAAGCAGGTTAGTAATGGCGCTTCTCGATTTACCAACGGCTTTTGCGGCCTGCTCATGAGTAAAGCTGAATTCATGAATCAGACGAGATAGTCCTCGCGACTCTTCTAGGGGATTTAAATCCTCCCGCTGCATGTTCTCAATGAGGGCAATCGCAGCTGCGGCCTGGTCGTCGACCTCTAAGATTCGTACGGGCACCTCATTAAGACCCGCTAGTTTTGCAGCTCGAAATCGTCGTTCACCCGCAATAATTTCGTAGCGACCACCTTCAATTTCACGAACCAAGAGGGGCTGCATCACACCGCGCTCTCGAATACTGTCAGCCAATTCTTTTAGTGGCTCATCAGCCATAATGGTTCGAGGCTGATATTTACCCGCCTGCAAACGCTGCAGTACTAGCGACTGCAGTGCCTTGTCGGCAACAGGGTCCGCATCGCCCGCCTTGCTACTAGCACTCAATAACGCGTCAAGGCCGCGCCCCAATCCCTTTTTCTTATTCACACCCATTGTTCACCTACATCGTTTTAATTCGTTGAACCATTTCACCCGCAAACTCAATATAGGCCTGAGCGCCTCGAGATGATTTGTCAAAAATTACGCCCGGCAAGCCAAATGAAGGGGCCTCGGCTAAGCGCACATTACGAGGAATAATGGTCTTAAACACCTTGTCGCCAAAATGTGAATTGAGCTGCTCTGAAACCTGTTGCTGTAAGGTAACCCGGGTATCAAACATAACCCTTAGAAGCCCAATGATTTTCAAGTCTGGGTTTAAGTTGGCATGAACTTGTTTAATGGTATTAACCAAATCAGAAAGTCCCTCTAGAGCAAAGTATTCACACTGCATGGGGACCACTACGCCATTAGCTGCGCATAAACCATTTAGGGTCAACAAAGACAGCGCGGGAGGGCAATCAATCAATATGAAATCGTATTGATCAGCAACCTCATTTAATGCGTTTTTTAGTCTTGCCTCCCGACCCTCCAAATCAACCAATTCAACCTCGGCTCCGGCCAATTCGCGATTTGCAGGCAAAACACTGTAACCAGATTCTTTTGCGAACTGAATTGCTTCGCTTGCGGAAGCCATTCCGATCAGCACGTGATAAACGCCGCTTGTGATCGTCGACTTATCAATTCCTGAGCCCATGGTGGCATTTCCTTGGGGGTCCAAATCCACCAAAAGCACGCGCTGTCTCTGGGCAACCAGTCCGGCAGCCAGATTAACTGCGGTAGTTGTTTTTCCAACCCCGCCCTTTTGATTTGCGATGCAAAAAGTTTTAGCCATAGTAACTATTGTTGGTACTGAAAAACCAAGAGTCGGCGATCAAGAGTTTGCCCGGGCAAGGATAATTCACACTCCTCAAGTAGCGTCCAGTCTTTGCTCGATACCTCAGAAATTTCCTCTTCGCTTTGTTGACTCTTCATCGCAAATACAAACCCCGATGATTTTAATAAAGGGGCTGAAAGGTCTAGCAGTTTATGAAGACGCGTAAATGCTCTTGCAGTAATGGCATCAAAAAATGCCCGGTGGGTCTTGGCCACATTTTCAACACGACTTGCCATAATTTGAAGATGACCTAGGCCCAAACCGCCACGAACATGCTGTAAAAATGCGGCCTTTTTCTTGCTTGACTCAATCAAACTAAAAAACCATGTGGGCTGAAGGATTGCCAGCGGAATGCCCGGCAAGCCGCCCCCCGACCCCAAGTCAGCAATTTGAATCGGCGCCCCACTGGTCCGCGAGTGAGCCTGTAAATATCGCCGCAATATCGGCAAAACAACAATTGAATCAATAAGATGCAAATGAAATGCGGCCTCAGTCTCATCAATAGCGGTGAGGTTATGGACCCGATTCCAGCGTAGCAGCTCGCCTAAAAAATATTGCATTGCAGCAGCCTCCTCCGGGGAAAGGCCGGCCGCCTTTAGGCCCTCACCAACCTCAGGGCTCATGACACTATTTGGGTTTTGCCAATACCCTTTTTTAAGTGGACCAAAAGCAAGGATATGGCGGCCGGCGTTACCCCTGAAATTCGCGATGCCTGGCCTAAGGTTTCCGGTTGATGCAAATTCAGCTTTTGCCAAACCTCAACTGACAGGCCCTTAACCAAGGAATAGTCCAGGTCCCCAGGCAAACGAAGTGTTTCGTAATGCTCATGTCGCTCGATTTCAACGCGTTGGCGCTCAATATAGCCCTCGTATTTAATGGAAACCTCTACCTGATCAAAAACCTGGCGCCCCAAATGAGGGTCTTCAAGGCTTGGGGAGTCCTGCACAAAAACCGGATCAACTTTCATTAACGAGCGGTAATCAACCTCGGGTCGTCTTAAGATCTCTGCCAAGCTACACTCATGCGCCAAGGCTTGACCAAGAAATGCCTCCAGTTGTTGAGCGGTGTGATGCTTTGGCCCAACCCGGAAGGAGCGTAAGCGCGATGTTTCACGTGAAACATGCTCCTGCTTTCGTTGAAAAAACTCCCACTGCTCATCACCCACCAGACCAAGGCCTCGTCCAATTTCGGTAAGCCGCGTATCGGCATTATCCTCCCGCAAACTCAAACGATATTCGGCGCGGCTAGTGAACATGCGATAGGGCTCTTGCACGCCCCTTGTAATTAAATCGTCAACTAAAACACCAATGTATGACTCGCTTCTCTTGGGCAGCCAGGGCTCCTGGTCTTGTGCTGAAAGGCTTGCATTAATACCCGCCAGCAGGCCCTGGGCCGCAGCCTCCTCATACCCAGTTGTTCCATTAATCTGCCCGGCAAAATATAGGCCATTAATCGCCTTGGTTTCTAGGCTATGCTTTAGCTGCCGCGGATCGAAATAGTCATACTCAATGGCATATCCTGGGCGGACGATATCAGCACTCTCAAGCCCACGAATGCTGTGAACCAGAGCCATTTGAACATCAAATGGCAAGCTCGTTGAAATTCCGTTCGGATAAAACTCGTTGGTTGTTAAGCCCTCTGGCTCTAAGAAGATTTGGTGGCTCTCTTTAGCAGCAAAGCGATGGATTTTGTCTTCAATCGAAGGGCAATAGCGCGGGCCAACCCCCTCAATGACCCCCGTATACATCGGCGAACGGTCCAATCCGGAACGAATAATGTCGTGCGTTTGGCTATTAGTATGGGTTATCCAACAGGGCACCTGGGGCGGGTGCTGTTCGGGTCTGCCCATAAACGAAAAACATGGAATAGGATCTAAGTCTCCGGCCTGCTCCTGCATTACTGAGAAATTAATGGTCCTACCATCAATGCGGGGTGGAGTTCCGGTTTTTAAGCGCCCCTGCGGTAATTTCAGCTCTTTTAGACGAGCGGAAAGGGTGGTTGCAGCAGGATCTCCAGCCCGGCCACCACTATGGTTCATTAGGCCGATATGAATTTTTCCATCCAGAAAAGTGCCCGCGGTTAATACAACACTTTTTCCTTCAAACTCAAGGCCGCTTTGGGTTCTAACCCCACGAACCCGATCTCCAACCACAATCAAATCATCAACGGCCGCCTGAAATAGGGTCAAGTTTGCCTGGTTCTCGAGGCGCCGACGAATCGCAGCCTTATATAGAATTCGATCGCCCTGAGCCCGGGTTGCCCGAACCGCTGGGCCCTTGCTTGAGTTCAAGATCCGAAATTGAATGCCAGCCTCATCGGTTGCGACCGCCATGGCTCCGCCCAAGGCATCAATCTCTCTTACTAGATGACCCTTGCCAATACCCCCGATTGAAGGGTTACAGCTCATTGCCCCAAGTGTTTCGATGCTGTGGGTAATTAATAAGGTGTTTGATCCTCTCCGAGCAGACGCAAGTGCGGCTTCGGTTCCTGCATGACCGCCGCCGACCACAATCACATCAAATTTCTTGAAATAAAACATGGATTTGCCCAATTAGGGCGTTGATCATAGCATTTTTACTGTTTCACGTGAAACAATCCGGTGGCCGGGGATACAAAAAAATTTAAGTTGTTGATTTAATTGGAAAAAAATGCTGAGTAGGTCGATCGAGCGATAAGGGCTAACACCACAATTAAGAATATTTTCCGAACAAATTGGCTGCCATGCGCAATCGCCAACATGCTTCCCACCTGACTGCCAAGAATATTGGCCACCATGAGGCTCAAGCCGAGGGGCCAATCAATGAAACCAAGACTTGTAAGCATGATGATCGTGGCCAGATTAGTGGTGACATTAACTAATTTGGTCGCGGCAGATGCGTGCAGAAAGTCAAAGTAAAAGATTCGGACAAAAGCGAACAGAAAAAAACTTCCGGTTGCTGGGCCAAAAAATCCGTCATAAAACCCGATGACCAAGCCCATCGCCACCGCCTTAGGAGCCTCGTAGCGACCTATTTTGTGGGCGGGGCGATTCTCAAGACCCATGTTCGGGGCAAACCAGGTGTAGGCCAACAAAATCGCCAACATAAATGGCAAAGCCTTTCGAAGAGGCTCAGGCGGAAATACACTTACCGCCAGAGCGCCCAAAAGCGCCCCGATAAAACCGGCAACGATGGCTGGGCCCAAGATATTCCAAGGTAACTTTGCATGACGCAAATAGCGCCTTGCTGCGTTGATAGTTCCGCCAATCGAGGAAACCTTATTGGCGCTCAGAAGCGTTGCTGGATGAGTGTCTGGGTAGGCAGCAAATAAAGCTGGCACCTGTATTAATCCTCCACCACCAGCAATTGCATCAACAAAACCCGAAGCAAACGCAGCCACTAAAAGCAAAAGCCATAAATATGAACTGAAATCAACTACGGTTTCCATGGCTTGGCTTAAGAAATTGCCAATTATTTAGTCTGCGACTTCCAGGCCACAAACTTGGCAAACGATTCTTTACTAAGCTCGTCGAGCATATCAAGCGGAATTCGTTGTGCGCCCTGGATAATCATGAGTGCATAAGGCTTTGCTAACGCACTAGCCTCTTTAGACAAAATCAGTTCATCGCCGCGAGAGGGTGACTGGGAGCGCCAATAATTAATGGCGGCCTCTATCTCTTGAATGGAAACGAAGAGCATGTCGACAACCGATCAATCGATGTCGAGCATCGTGCCTCGGCACTTTTTATGGCCACAATAACAGGCATATTCCTTCAGTAACTTTTTGGTTGGCTTTTCGTCTAAATTTAAGGAATAGTCATAGAAAAGCTCTTCGCCGGGAAGAAGCTTGCGTTTTGCAAAAATAAATACTCGCCCCTCGCCGTCGACCGAGATTTCGTCTGCCTTGCAATTTGGTTTACAGGAGTGGTTAATCCAGCGCGCCGCATTACCGCCAACATTCGCATCAATGACCCGACCGTCTTCCAAAGAAAAATAAAAAGTGTGGTTCGGTTGTTCTGGATCATGTGGATGGCGACGCAGAGCCTCCTTCCAGCTAATCCGCTCCCCAATGTATTCAATAATTGCCGAGCCCTTTGGAATTTCTTTTTTTACAAAAACCCCGCGACCGTGGATTTTCGAGTTTTTAACGGCAATGGATGATTTGGCCACGGTTTTCGGGGCTTTGTTATTTTTCATGAGGCTAGATATCTAAATTGCGTGCGATTAAAGCATTCTTTTCAATAAAAGCACGTCGAGGATCAACCTCATCACCCATTAAAGTTGTAAACACCTGATCGGCCATGATGGCGTCTTCGATTTGTACGCGCAACAGTCTTCTGGTGCTTGCGTCCATTGTGGTTTCCCAGAGCTGCTGGGGATTCATTTCACCCAAGCCTTTATACCGTTGGCGACTAATCGAGCGCTCGGCCTCGGAGAGAAGCCACTCAAACGCTCCGCGGAAATCAGCAATCACACTCTCTTTGTTAGATTTCTCGGGATCTCCGCGCCGCACGCGGCTGCCCGGGGGAACCTTCCCGGCAAGCGATAGGGCGGCATTCATTAGGCTTTGATAATCATCGCTTGCCACAAAGTCAGAACTAATCACCGAGATTTTTAAATTACCATGGACTCGTTTAGATAACAGCAGTCGATAGCGCTCGGTTCTCTCTTCCTTTTGAACCACAATATCGGTGGGAATCGATAAGAGATTTGCGTTTTGTGAGAATGCCTCTTGTAGGCGACGGGCTGAATCGTTGGCTAGGGCTTCTGTATCAAAATTGAGGGTTACGCCCGCGGCAACCGCTCTGAGGGCATCTTCGTCCATCGTTCTTGATAATCGGTCAACCACTGCTTGAATATTTTGATAGTGTTTTGCAAGATCCTCTAGCTCTTGGCCAACGATCTTCTCACCTGTTGGGGTCTCAATAGAGGCTTGCTCAAGCGCAACCCTAAACAACAATTGATTTAATTCAGCATCATCTTTAATGTACTGCTCGCTCTTACCAAACTTCACTTTATAAAGAGGGGGCTGAGCTATATAAACATGTCCGCGCTCAATTAGTTCTGGCATTTGGCGGTAAAAGAAAGTTAGGAGCAGGGTGCGGATATGGCTGCCATCTACATCGGCGTCGGTCATGATAATGATGCGGTGATAGCGCAATTTATCGGCTTTGTATTCTTCGGCACCAATGCCGGTGCCCAAAACCGTAATTAAGGTAACCACCTCTTGGCTTCCTAGCATCTTGTCAAAACGCGCTTTTTCCACATTTAGAATCTTGCCCTTTAGCGGTAAGATTGCTTGGAACTTTCGATCGCGCCCCTGTTTGGCCGAGCCGCCGGCAGAGTCCCCCTCGACAATAAACAACTCCGATTTGGCGGGGTCCTTTTCTTGGCAATCGGCAAGCTTGCCCGGTAGACCAATGCCGTCGAGCGCCCCTTTGCGACGGGTCATCTCACGAGCCTTACGTGCAGCCTCGCGCGCCTTTGCGGCATCCACAATTTTGCCGCACAGGATTTTTGCATCCTGTGGTTTTTCGGCTAAATATTCTGCAAGTGCCTGGGCTACTACCTCCTCGACAGGACCCCGGACCTCACTTGACACCAACTTATCTTTGGTTTGGCTTGAAAACTTAGGTTCCGGAACCTTCACTGAAAGAACGCATGTAAGGCCCTCGCGCATATCATCGCCAGAAATCTCGACCTTTGCTTTTTTCGCAATCTCATTTTCATCGATATATTTATTGATGACACGAGTCATTGCCGCGCGTAGCCCCGTTAGATGTGTGCCGCCATCGCGCTGAGGAATGTTGTTGGTAAAACATAAAACTTGTTCGTTGTATCCATCATTCCACTGCATCGCAACCTCAACGGTGATTTGGCCACCCAAATCCGATGGGCGCTCAGCAAGCGCATGGAAAATGTTTGGGTGCAAAACAGTTTTGGTTTGGTTGATGTACTCAACAAAGCCCCGCACACCGCCAGAAAAAGCAAAGTCCTCTTCTTGGCCGCTACGCTGATCAACAAGACGAATATGAACGCCGTTATTTAAGAACGAAAGTTCGCGTATTCGTTTTACAAGAATTTCATAGTGATACTCAATGTTGCCAAAAATCTCTTCATCTGCAAGAAAGTGAACCTCTGTGCCTCGAAGATCCGTTTCACCTGTTATTGAAATTGGGGAAACCTCAACCCCGTTTTCTGTTTGGATGTTCCGGTTTTGAACAACGCCGCGTGCAAACTCCATGTGATGAATCTTGCCGTCACGTCGAATGGTTAAGCGCAGCCATTTTGAAAGGGCGTTTACACAACTAACTCCAACGCCATGAAGCCCACCTGAGACCTTATAGGAATTCTGATCAAATTTGCCGCCCGCATGAAGTTCTGTCATTACGATTTCTGCGGCGCTACGTTTTGGCTCATGCTTATCATCAAACTTAATGCCAGTTGGAACACCTCGGCCATTGTCGATAATTGAAATAGAGTTGTCGGTGTGAATCACAACCGAAATTTCGGTACAGTACCCTGCTAGAGCTTCATCAATCGAATTGTCAAGAACCTCAAATACTAGGTGATGTAAGCCAGTACCATCGGAGGTATCACCAATGTACATCCCCGGACGCTTACGAACCGCCTCCAAGCCCTCTAATATCTGGATCGAAGAGGCGCCATATTGCTCGTTAGTTTGATTTTCTAAAGACATGAATTTTCTTCTTTGAACTTATTGGGCATCAAAACTTAAATGCGCATTGGCATTACAACGTATTTAAACGCCTCTGATCCGGGTAATGTAATAACAGCACTACTGTTAGCATCACCAAGACTAATTTGAATTTCTTCGTTTTTAATATTAGCTAAGACATCAAGAAGATAGCTAACGTTAAACCCAATCTCAACGGCGTCGCCAGCATAATTGGTTTCAATTTCCTCTTGGGCCTCTTCTTGCTCCGCGTTTGTAGACTGTATCGTAATTTTGTTAGTTGTTAGTGAAAAGCGAACACCTTTAAACTTTTCGGTTGTCAAAATAGCCGCCCGCTGCAACGCTGCCTGCAAAACTTCACGATTTACAGAAAGTGTATTTTTGTGCCCCTTTGGAATTACTCTCTGATAGTCTGGAAACTTACCCTCGACCAACTTCGAGATTAATTCGATATCACCAAAAGTGAATTTGATTTGATTATTGCTAATACTAATGTCAACCGCCTCGTCTGTATCCTGCAACAAATGTTGACACTCTAAAATCGTTTTACGAGGAATAATAATTTCTTGTTTTTGACCATTTCCTGTGGGGCTCGCATCAAGCTCGGTGTGGCTATAAGCAAGACGATGACCATCGGTTGCAACCGCAATCACATCCTTGCCATCCACAACTAAAAGCATACCGTTTAAGTAATAGCGTATATCTTGTTGAGCCATTGCGAAATACACTTGACTGATGAGTTGACGGAATTTTATTTGACTCATCCCCCAGCTTGCCTGAGCTTCAGAGTGGGTTTGCATGACAGGAAATTCGGAGGCGGCTAAGGTTTGAAGAGAAAACCGGCTCTTACCGCTTTGCACCACCATTTTGTTATCTTTAAGATTAAGGTTTACAGGGCCCTCTGGTAGTGCTCGCAAAATATCTAAAATTTTTCGAGCGCCAACTGTTGTGGTGACATCATCATCACCAACTCCAAAATTTGCCTTAGTCGTAATTTGTATTTCGATATCGGTAGAAACAAACGAGACCGAAGACCCTGTCTTTTTAAAAAGTAAATTCGCCAAAATTGCTAAGGTATGACGGCGCTCAACAATACCACTAACCACCTGTAATGGTTTTAGCAATTCATCTCGGGTAGCGTTGATTAGTTGCATTGTTTTTAAATTCCTTTTTATATTTATATCGTAGTAATAATAAGACCGATTTTTTCTGTTGATAAGTTAAATTTTATAGTGAAATCAGGCTCTTTTTGAGAAAAATTGGTGTGGATAAGTTCGGTATAAGGTATGGATAAAATGTGAACAGGGTTTGGTTCAAAAAAGACAAACTGCTTATTCACAAACTTATCAATCACCTATTAACAGGGTTATCCCATTTGCCTTCCACAGGCTTATCCACAGGCTAGTTTTTCAAACTCTGCTCAAGGACATGCAGTTCGTGGTTAAGGTGAGAGTCGTGTTGGCGCTCCTCAGCAATTTTGCGAACCGCATGCAAAACCGTAGTATGGTCTCTGCCGCCAAAAAGTTCACCAATTTCAGGCAGACTTTTTTGGGTTAGCTCCTTGGCAATAAACATCGCGATTTGCCTGGGTCGGGCAATATTGGCGGGCCGCTTTTTGGAGTACATGTCGGCAACCTTGATGTTATAGAAGCTGGCAACCACTTTTTGGATACTTTCAACCGAAATTTGACGGTTCTGAATTGATAAAAGATCCTTAAGGGCGCTGCGGGCCACCTCAATATTGACTTCTTTGCCATGAAAATGAACGTAAGCCAAAATTTTTCTTAGTGCCCCCTCAAGCTCCCGAATGTTGGAGCGTAGGTGTTTAGCAACAAAAAATGCAACATCCTCACCCATTGGAATGCCTTCGGCTGCGGCTTTCTTCATCAAAATTGCTACTCGCATTTCAAGTTCTGGGGGTTCAATAGCGACAGTTAGTCCGGAATCAAAACGAGAAATCAACCGCTCATCGATGCCCTCCATTTCTTTTGGATAGGTATCGCTAGTAATAATGACCTGTGCCCCATTGCTAATGAGGGCTTCAAAGGCATAAAAGAACTCCTCTTGGGTGCGCGACTTGCCACCAAAAAACTGAATGTCATCAATTAACAAAAGGTCTAAGGAGTGGTAATAGCGCTTAAACCGATCAAACGCCTTTTGTTGATATGCTCTAACGACATCTGACACATACTGTTCGGCGTGTATGTACCGAATTTTGGCATCGGGCTTTTCTTTTAGAAGATGGTTGCCAATTGCGTGGATTAAATGGGTTTTTCCTAAACCAACGCCGCCATACAAAAACATTGGGTTATAAGATGCCCCAGGATTGTGGGCAACCTGAATGGAGGCTGCGCGAGCTAGTTGATTTGCTTTGCCAGTAACAAAGCTCTCAAAGGTTAGACCAGGATTCAGCTTGGAGTGTTCGCGGTCAGCAAGCGCGGCACCAAGGTTGGTTTCCGAAGCCTCATCAGGCTCAGCCCCCAAACCCTCAGCAATTAATGTGGGCCCTGTCGATACGGCGGTGCCAGCGGCGCCCTCAGTTAAACCTTCGGGGCGAAAGCCGGGACCAGGTATTTTGGTGATGTTTTTTGATGGATCGGCACCGAGCGTAAATTGAAGGTTAATCGGCCCCCCAAAATAAGAAGAGGCGATTTCATGGAGCCTTATAGAAAAGGTCCGTTTGATCCAGTCAAGCTTAAAGGGGTTGGGCGCGCCAATTAATAGTAACCGCTCACTTTCGTCGTAACCCTTTATTTTAAGAGGTTGAATCCAGGTTTTGAATTGTTGTGGCGAGAGCTCTTTGGCCAGGGTTTCCAGAGCTAAATCCCAAAAACCTAAGGGATTTGGGTGCATAAGAAGGGGGGGTAGATCGGGTTTGCTCATACGAAATTAGTTATCGATTGTAGCCAGTGTTAAAAGTTATCCACAAGCAAAAGTACAGGGGATAAGCTGTGGATAAGTTGTGTGTAAACAGAGTTTCTCT